>JAHZJK010000035.1 GCA_022600955.1 Gammaproteobacteria bacterium | reverse complement strand
TTTGCCCTTTTTCCTAAAGAAGTATAGCGACCCTGAATCGACTGATGAACGATCAAGGCTGTTTGTCGCAAGCGGGACAAATGACGATCCAAGATTTCGCGTTCCCGCACTGGAGTGGATTGACCACTGGTCGGACGTTGAGGACAGGCCGTGGCAGCTCAAAACAACGAGTCTCGCTGGACACAGCCACATGTCTGCGCCGCCATCTTCGTTTCGCCAGGGGATGCTGTGGTTGTTCTCCGAAGACTGATCGGTAGAAAAGATCAATGGAACTGACTATCGACCAAATGCTGCAACAGGGAGTTGCTGCGCATAACGCAGGTGATCTTCAGCAAGCTGAGCGTCTGTATCAGACCATCTTGCAGGTTCAGCCTAAGCACCCTGACGCAAATCATAATTTGGGGCTAATAGCGGTTGCTATGAACCAGCCTGACGTCGCGCTGCCATTATTCGAAATTGCCATTGATGTTAATCCGTATGTTGAGCGGTTTTGGCAGAGCTACATTGAGGCCCTTATTGCAGAGCGGCAGTTTGACAGAGCGAAGCTCGCCCTTAAGAAAGGGACCAAAAAGGGTTTAGCGAAGAATAAACTTCGTGCGTTTAAACAAAAGGTGGCATCGGCTAAAGCCAGGAAAGCTCCGCCAGGGAGCTCGGCTCAGGCAGAAACCAATAGCCTTCTGGCGCTTTACGAAAACGGACAGCATGCCGATGCTGAGAAACTGGCAATGTCCATGACTCAAAAGTTTCCCGAAAATCAATTTGCCTGGAAAGTCTTGGGAGCTTTGCTTGGTAAGAAAGGTAAGAGAGCTGAAGCATTGAATGCTGCTCGAAAAGCTGTGCAATTGGTGCCTGAGGATGCCGATGCTCATAGCAATTTGGGTATCAAGCTCAAGGAACTCGGTCGACTGGAAGAGGCCGCAGCAAGCTTGGGTCAAGCGATAGCACTGAAACCGGATTTTGCTGAAGCTCACAGCAACATGGGTGTTACGTTGCAAGAACTGGGCAGATTGGAGGAGGCCGAAGCAAGCTACACGCAAGCGATAAGATTGAATCCTGACTTCGACCTGGCTCACTACAACCTGGGCAATACACTCAAAGAGCTGGGCAGACTGGAAGAGGCTGAAGTCAGCTACAGGCAAGCGATTGCGCTGAAGCCGGCGTTTGCCGGTTCGCATAGCAACTTGGGCAATACACTCAAGGAGCTGGGCAGACTGGAAGAGGCCGAAGCAATCCACAGGCAGGCGATAACGGTGCAGCCGGACTTCGCCGAAGCCCATTACAATATGGGAATCACGCTTCAGGAAATGGGTAGATTAGAAGGCGCAGAAGCAAGCTACAGGCAAGCTATAGCGCTAGCACCTAACTATGCCGAAGCCCACCGAAACCTCGCTTCGATGAAGACATTTGATACGCGCGATGAGCAGTTCTTGCAGATGCAGGAACTGTATTCGGATCACGGCTGTTCCGAAGAACAACGCTGCCATTTGTGTTTTGGCCTGGCGAAGGCTTTTGAGGACCTGGGAGATGTCGAGAGTGCGTTAAACTATTACCAAGAAGGCAATGCGCTGCGCAATAAACTCTTGAACTACGATATCAGTCAGGATATCGAGCTCTTCAAAGAACTTAAAGCCAGCTATCCCCGTATCGCCGATAGCTCAGTTGAATTTGAAAGTTTATCAAATAGGCCGACACCGGTTTTCATAGTAGGGATGCCTCGTTCAGGAACAACTCTGGTTGAGCAAATAATCTCATCGCATTCACAGGTTACAGGTGCAGGTGAGTTGGATTTCGCTGCTCGTTTTGGCGATTCTATTGCACGCGGATTATCGGAAGTTGACGCAAATGCAATACTTGAATTCAGAGACAACTACCTGAAAAAATTGGAAGCGGTTTCTAACGAGCGTCCGATAGTTACAGACAAGATGCAGCATAATTTTTGTTACTTGGGTTTACTGATTGCTGCTATTCCTGAAGCCAAAATAGTGCATGTCAAAAGAAACCCTGCAGCGGTATGTTGGTCGAACTATAGGCAATATTTCAAGAACGAATCAGTCGGCTACTGCTACGCTCTGAGTGATGTTGTTGAGTATTATTCGCTCTATGAGGACCTCATGAGGTTTTGGGCCATGTCGTTAACTAGCGATTTCTATGAGGTTGACTACGACTTGCTTACTATCAACCAGCAAGACGAGACTCAAAAACTGATCGACTATCTTGACCTGGACTGGGAGAAGGCGTGTTTATCGCCGCAAGATAATAGAAGAGGTGTGGCTACTGCTTCCAACTTGCAGGTTCGGCAGAAAGTCTATCAAGGTAGTTCGCAGCAATGGGTAAAATACAGGCCATTTCTAAACGGCGCGCTTGATTGCCTTGACGAATCACCCGAGCGATAAGCTATAGATTCCGATCGCGAAGGATTCCGTTGTACGTTTGTGATGTCGCTTGCACATGAGTCATGTCACAGCATATGACAAATGCCAATTAGTTCACATTCAAACGGTTGGCTAATTGATTAAACTGGCTCGATCCTCATTTGCACGATGGAAAGTCCTTACATGATAAACAAGAGTCTGGCGCTTACGTTGGTCGCGCTTACCCTAACGCAAGCGGTGGGCGCAACGGAACTAGATGTATCGTTGCCAGACTCTTCATGGTTAGAGCTGGATCAACAAATGGCCATGCGTGCGATTCGCAAGACCGAATTTGATCTTCTGGTTCTTCCGACCCAGGGCGGCGAGAATTCTTTCGACCCAATTGGTCGATCGCTTATCACACGGTTGATTGCCGACCGTCTTATCCGTGAAAGCAAACTTCAAATTCCTAATCCTACTCACGTATTTCGCGTACTCGGATCGCACCGGTCGACGTACCCCGATGAAGTTATCGAGCACCTCGTCAGGTCGCTCTCTCCGAGAGAAATCCTCGAGGTACACGCAAATCATGATAGATCCGGGCGATTTGACCTGGTTATCTCCGTACTCGACGGTCCAAGCAGAACGATTCAGCGCACGAAGACATGGTCGGGCCTGGAGTTTAGTGATGTCAAGCCACCGTCTGTTGTTGTCCAAGGCATTCTCGGAGAGATCGTCGAACTCGTATCGGGCAAGAAGGCGCGAGTTGTCAAGAAATCGCCACCGGCTTCGATGCAGGACTTGCCTTTCCCCAAATCTCTGGAAGAGCTGATTGCTGAGTCAGCGAAATCACCTCTGCACTCAGCTGCTTACTTGCAGCTGATCGGTATGCTTCATCCGCACGGGGACTTCAACGAAGTCCGATACGGGTTGTTTGAGCGTTCGCTCGTGCAGCTTGCAAGGTTGCCGGATGAATACCCAGGCAAGCGGTACTTTCTAGCACGGGCATACGCATATCTCGGTCGTCGACCGGCCGCAATTGAGGCGCTCGGCGAGCCAAAAACGTCATATGAGTTGGCTTTTCTCGCCCTGCTGAACGGAGACCTTCCCAAGCTTCGTAATGCGGTCGAGAAAATGGAAACGTCGCCGCTCGACTTTATGGCATGGCGGGAGTTGATCTGGCTCGAATCGACTTACGGCGACGAGAGGGAAAGGCGGATTATCGACGATTTTGTTGAACATGCGCCGATCTGGGCGCCATTCATAGATCGTGCGCTCCGAGATACGAGCATTCGCCCAGTGTTCACGACTGCAGCGGTCAAGTTCGGCCTTGACCTGCTGTTGCCGAACGACGTCACGACTCTACAACTCATCGCCAATCGGGCGGCGGTAACAGGGGAGTATCCAGACGAGTTGGAGCTGACGCGACTCGTTTGGCGTCACATAGACGCGGTGGACTTGAAAGAAGTTGCCGCGAGGGCCGGGAGACCGGAAAGCTATCTGGATGTTTCAGAACTTGACATCATCGACCTCGGCAAGGCTTCGGCTGTCGCAAATCAGATAACTCGTGTCGAATTCGATTTGTCAATCAAGCACCTGCCAGATGCTGCACTTCGCAAGATCGCCGAATTCAATGTCTTTCTCGCAGGGCATCCCTCGGTTGCACTGCAAAAAGCTAGAGCGCTCGACAAACTAGTGCGTGAGGCCAGCGGCGTCGAGCTACAGACGCTGAGGAAACAGACTGCAACTGAGTTCCTAAACGGACTGGCGTGGACCGGCCAGATGACGAAAGACGCTGCAGAGGCTGCTCTTCGTTACGACGCGTCGATACGACAATTGGGCCTCGGCAGATACTCAGAGCGCGGGAAGGCTTTCGTACTCAATCGCGAGGACCCGATTCGCTATTTCGAGTGGCCGATGAGCCAGGCATGGTTTTACGTTGGATGGTCGGGTGGGGTGCCAGAGGATATTCTGGAGAGGTGTATCGCGTACACATGGACGTTATTCTATTGCGTGAAGGCGCGTGCCGAACAGCTGGAAGAAGATTCCCCAACAAAACATCTTGCGGGAAAGGAGCTATTTGCGACGCATGAACATCGGTTTGTTGGCAATCCGCGGCGTAAAAGATTCGAGATCGAACTCGCCCGCCTAAGTGGCAATGAAGATGCCGAGATACGGGAACTGCGCGCGCAAGTCGAAGGCGGGAGCACTGACTGGAGCGCGTACTACGCCCTCGGCCGTGCACTGAGGAGAAACGGCGACTTCGAGGCTGCGCAGGAGGTCTATCTGTCCTACCCCCGATTCAAAAGCCGGGCACCGGACGACGCAATTGCCCGATCCAATCATGCCGAATTGGCTGGCAGCATGCTCTACTGGATCGGTCGATACCATGAAGCCATGCCATTGTTGGAAATAGCAGCCAGCAGTGGCACTGGCGCCGATAGCAGCTTCAGCGCAGGTAATCGGCTGTCGCTCATCGTTGGTGATCTCGAGGCCGCAGAGTCCTGGACCGCGGCGCGGGTTCGCCGCTATGGCAGCAATTATGCGGTTCGCGACCTCCAACAGATTCTGCATATTCAGGATAAATCGGATGTTGCCTGGAGCATTTTCGATCATGCAATGCAATCATCACGACGACAAGCCGCACAGCTGTGGTCAGGCGCACTCGTTGGACACCGCATGGCGTCGGCTTCGACTGAAGACATCGTGAACTGGATCGATGCATCCGAGTTGCGAAAGTCGGCGTCTACTAGTGTCTCCGGCGATCGTGGCAACATCAAGCTTGCGCCGCGCTACCTGCTGCTGGCCGGAACGTTGGACAGGCTTCCCGGAGCTGAACTAGCAGAGGGTATGGCTAGGTTCAGATTCGATCGACCGCCGAGGTACATACGCAGCGAAAGATGGCCCCGAAGCGGTCCGGAGGGAGCTACGGTCGTTCCAGGCTTCGTGCAGGAAGATGGCAGAGGGCTTGGGTGGGACGAGTTAATTTCTACGCCACGCGGGCTGCCCGATAAAAAGCGGCATGAATCGGTCGAGCCGCGCTACGAGAAGATGGCGAGGGCAATGAGTGCATTGCTTGGCAGCGATTTCGAAGGAGCGTTTGACATCTTCAACGAAGCTGCGCGTCTTTACTACCTGGAAGAATATCTGCCGTACTATGCGCTCAGCGCCTCCATTTTGGGACGAGCCGGTCATCTGCGCGCCGCAATGGAAGCGCGCGAGCCAGCGCTCATGGAAATTCGGCGCGAGGAAGGCAATACCGCCAGCCAACTTGGGTTTCGCTTCGACGAAGACTTGACCTATGCGGTGCTTGCGGCCTTCGAAGGCCGCCACGACGAGTCTATCCACTACCTTCAGCAAGCGATGAACAACCGCCCGTACTTGGATAATCGAACAGTCTTCCCCTACTACCAAGTAATAGATCTGGCCGATCGGCTGTTTGATCGCACTGGTGTCCAAGCGTATCGTGACTATGCGTTAGATATGGCACGACGCCACACGATAGTGCTTCCGATGTACGCGTGGGCGTATTTTATCGTTGCCAAGTATAGCGAGTCGGAAGCGGAACAATTGGATGCGACCGCATCCGGCCTAAAGCTCGATCCCTTGTCGCATAGAGCGACGCAGTTGCCAGAGAGCCTTATTGTTAAAGCGAGACGCCACCTTGAAGAGCATGGAGCACCTTACTTGAGACGGACCGAACAGAGCCTGAATCTAGGTACATAGCGTGTGTTTCACTCGACGTTTTCCATTTGGTGACCAAGGCGCCGAATCCGGCACGAAGTGACGGATCGCGGCCGACAGCAGCCGTCCGGTTGGCCAAGTAGCCAATTGTTGCCGTTAACCCAGTACAGCCCGACTCGACGTCTGGCCGCAAGCGGCTTGTCCGATGCTAAACTACAAGGCGACTGTTACCGACTAAAAGCGGTTATTAGAAGTTTCGACCTTCGCCGACGAAAATGTTCGATCCCAACAAGAAACCTGACCCCGACACATGTCCTAAAAAGTTTTGTTCTCACTGGGCAAAGATTGGCGATCGCGTAGACGAATCTGGGCGTACCTACGATAGCTTTGACAAAGCAATTGCAGGAGCTAAGACAATAGTCCGCTCCGCAAGGTGTGCGTGTTTCTTAGGCTCTTGCAAGAGAGATGTCGTGAACAATGGTGAGCTAGATCGGTACGAGCCCGACGAACGAATGCTTAAGAGTGCAGGACTTCCGTGGTTCTATTTCATTTCGGGGAAGAGCTCGTTAGCTAAGGAGTTTTGGGACGAATATGACCGAGAGACGAACGAACTATGGGGGGATGGATGAGGTCGTTTCAATGCCTGCAACTGACCGAACTTCGTCTCTCAAGTGGTAATGTATATACTCTTGATTGCGAAACAGTGGGAGCGATCCATTGAAAGAAGTGACACGAATAAACCATGTTGGCCTCCGCGTGAGAAGCCTGGACGTCGCGCGTGCGTTCTACGAAAAACTCGGTTTTGAGTTTATCGTTGGTCCAATCGGACCAGAACCCGTGGCGGTGGTGGAGCACCCGTCAGGAGTCAATATTAACTTTATTCTCAATGCCTCACCTGATGCGTCGGAGAAGAACATTCTCTCGGACGTTGAGGAGAAACACACCGGCTTCACACATATTGCGTTGGAAATTACCGACAGGGAATCAGTCAAAAACCATCTTGCAGACAACGACATTCCGATAACGGAAACCGTCGATCTCCCGGATGGGACTCACTTTTTCTTTGTTCGTGATCCTGACGGCAATGTCATTGAATTCCATGAGCCTGCGAAGTAAACGGCGGATTCTTTCCAGATGCAGACACGAAACACTCGCGGGCAATTAATAGAAACGCGGGTATCTAATCTTCGTGCGGCCGTTGCGGCCGCCTCGTTTATCCTTGTAATGGGTACGATGGTTATCACTAAGCGGTACAGTAGTAGTGAACTTCTGTATGCGGTGCTCTTTGCAACGCTTTTGGCATCAGTCGCCTTTCTGTCCAGGTTCGACTATCGGCGGGCGAGCAAAGGTATCGTGCTTCTGGGCTTTTCCGTCGGAACCGTCTCACTCGCCCTGGTTCTTTCGAACTACAAACCAATTTTCGGACTCTGGGCATCCGTAACAATCGTGCTGGCGACTATTCTTCTGGTGTTGAGACGAAGGTCCGATGGTGGAGATCGAGAGCATTACCCGGACATATGAGTGTATTTAGCAATGCGTTTGATTCGCGCGGCTACATTTGCCTTGCAGATGTAATGAGTGTCGAAAGCCTGAACGACATCAAGTCATACCTCGAATCAAGTTCAACCACCAGAGCAGGTGACAGGCGGCTGCTCGATCACAGCTGGTGTCGGGATCTAGCCGGAACAATTAGAGATCATCTTGAGTGCAGGAAACTGATCGCCGGTAACTACGTCGCGACGCTTTGTACGTATTTCGATAAGTCTGCGGATTCAAACTGGGGCGTAGCCTCACATCGCGACCTGAGCGTTCCCGTCAAGCGAAAATTCTGTAGACAAAGCTGGAAGAACTGGACGGTCAAACAGGGCATACCCCATGTTCAGCCGCCAACACAGTTTCTGCTCGGGATGTTCGCAATTCGACTGAATATCGATCACTCGACAGCAGAGAACGGGGCTCTAATCGTTTCTCCATGCAGCCACCAGACAGAAACTGCCGACCCACCGTCGGTTGTTGTCGAAGGGCTGCCTCGAAGCGCATTGATGATGTCCCCGATGCTTGTGCATGCTTCCAGAAAGTCGACAAATGGCACGGATCGCAGAGTCCTTCATTTTCTGTTTGGACCGTCGCAACAGAGTTCGCCTGTAGAATGGTTTTATGCGGCGTAGTTGAATTTATTGACGGCTGTAACTGGCCGAAAGTCGTCGCCCAGATGAATAATAAACTGGTTTTCCTTGTTGGGCGGTGTTTTGTGATCGATGCCGTGCCATTAGACTAGACAACGACGATTCATTAAGTACATTGAGAACTGATGCCACAAGCTAGTGCAAACAACATTGCGATCGAATACGAGTCATTTGGCAAGACTTCAGATCCGACATTGCTTCTGATCATGGGGCTCGGCATGCAAATGGTCGCGTGGCCGGAACAATTCTGCACCGAGCTTGCGTCCAGGGGCTACCGGGTAATTCGTTACGACAACAGGGATACCGGTTTTTCCACCAAGTTTGATGGCGAGACGACCCCGGGCATCGGATCGCTGATGCTTCGCAGTTTGTTGCGATTACCAATTCGTGTCCCGTACACGTTGCCTGACATGGCGAACGATGCGGTGGGCTTGCTGGACGCATTAGAGGTTGAGTCAGCGCATGTGGTTGGCGCTTCCATGGGCGGGATGATCGCGCAGAACATGGCCGCGACGCATCCGCAGCGGGTCAATACACTCACTTGCCTGATGTCCACGAGCGGTCATCGTTCCCTGCCAGGTGCTGATTCGAAAGTGGCTCGCCATTTGTTTCTCTCGCGCCCGAAGGATCAGGGTCGGGAGGCGGTGATCGCCCACAACATGCGCTCGCTCGAATTGATCGGCAGCCCAGCCTACCCAATTGACGCAGATACCCGGCGCGAAATGACCGCAATGAGTTTTGATCGCAGCTTCTTTCCGTCCGGCTTCAAGCGCCACGTGGCTGCGATCGTTCAAGATGGCGATCGCCGCAGTCGTTTGCGCACTATCAGAACTCCGACACTGGTGATTCACGGGCGGGAAGATCCGCTGATCCCGCTCCCGGGCGGCGAAGACATTGCGGCGCACGTCAACGAGGCTGATCTCGAGATTATCGACGGTATGGGGCATAACCTCCCGGTCGAGCTCTGGCCGCAGATCATCGGCCGGATCGCTGAACATAGTTCATCCTAAGGATTTCCTATCATCTGCCGCTAAAACCAGCAGGAATGAGTTTTTCTGCGTCGGGCTGATATGGAAGCGAAGATTGGGCGTTACGAGGTCACAAAGCGCATAGGCCGCGGTTCGCAGGGGTCTGTGTATCTAGGCCGTGATCCAACGCTGGATCGCCTGGTCGCCGTTAAGGTTCTAACGGCGGGCGATGCCGCGCTGAACATGGTTGACGCGGATGGCACGTCGCTCGAAGCGCGCATTTCAAGCAAGCTTAAGCATCCCAATATCGTGCCAATCTACGACGCCGGGGAGTGTATGGCAGGCCCATACCTGATTTTCGAGTACGTCGAAGGGCAGCCACTTTCCGAGGTGCTCAAGAGCAGAGGTGCAATGTCGATCGAGGACGCTGTGCCGATGATCGCCGCAATTCTCAAAGCACTCAGCACAGCTCACGCCGCAGAGATTCTGCACCTGGATCTTAGCCCAAGGAATGTGCTTATCGATGCGGACAACGTGCCGCGTGTAATGGACTTCGGCTTGGCGCAATACGTCAGTATCGCGCGCGAACCCAAGGAGTTTGCATCCGGCACATTGCGTTACATGGCACCCGAGCATTTCAGCAGTGACCCTATCGGTCCGTGGACGGACGTCTTTGCTTTGGGCAGCACTTTCTATGAACTGGTGACTGGCATGGTTGCGATGCAGGGAACAAAACTCGAGCAGATCCGCGACCAGATCAAGAGCGGCGCAATGAACTTCGAACCAGTGAAAGCGCTGCCACACGGCAATGCGTTTGCGAGATTCCTCGCCGGCGCGATGGAGAAGAGCCGCGAGGGCCGTTATGCCGACTGTTCGACGATGTCTGAGGCATTCGATCTGTTTCTCGAAGAAACCGGCCTGGCTGGCAAAGCGAACACCGAGGGCTCAAGCCACAGTACCATCGATTTTCTCCTGCGCAGAATGCAACGCACCGGAGACTTTCCGTCAATCTCGCGCACGCTCTCAGATATCAACCGCCTGACGGGCGATGAAAAAGAGGCAAACGCAGACAAGCTCGCGAACGTCGTACTTCGCGACTTCGCATTGACCGGCAAGTTACTCAAACTCGTTAACTCCGCATTTTACGGATCGCGCGCTACTGAAATCACAAGCGTCTCGCAGGCGGTCGTTTTTCTGGGCGTCGAGCAAGTCCGCATGACGGCAAACAGCCTCGCGTTCTTTGGCCATATGAAAAGCGACTCAGCAATACTAAAAGATTCAATGACGCGCTCGTTCTTGAGCGGGCTGATAGCACGGGCCCTTGCGCAACGTGCCAAGTTGCCGGGCGCGGAAGAGGCCTTCATTAGTGGCATGTGCCAAAACCTCGGAGAAAATCTCGTCATTTTCTATTTCGCGGACGAACATGAGGACATCGAAGATCTGCAACGTCGCGAAGGGCTCGACAAATCTGCCGCAGCACGTGGTGTGCTTGGCGTCGGTTACTCTGAAGTTGGTGCGGCGGTTGCCAAAACCTGGAATTTGCCTCGCTCAATCATTGAAGCAATTCGCGGCGTACCGCCGGGTGCACTCGCAGTGCCCAAGTCCGATGACGAGAAGGTGCGGGACGTGGCAGTCTTCGCCAATGAGCTGTGTGCACTTTTCCAGTATCGCGAACAGGCTGAGATCAACGATGCTCTCGATGAATTGCTGAAGCGCTACGAAAACAGTGTTGGTCTGGAGCGCACGTTCTGTCAGAAACTCGTGTTCGCGGTTTTTGACAAACTGAAGCAGTTTGCACCGATTTTTGAAATCAACGTCGCCAGTAACGGTTTTTGCCGAGCTGTGAATGCCTGGCTTGAAGCGCAGGCAGAAAGTGGCGAAGCAGAAGCGGCCGCCCCCAAAGTCGTTGCGAGCTAGTCCTCCGAAGTGTCTGGAAAGATGTCTATTCCCTGCATCGACATCCAGTGTGGCAGGTCGATAAAGATCCAGTTCTCGGCCAGCTTGTCACCGTCTCGACGGTAAATATCGACGACCCGCATGTCCGCTCGAACCTCATTGGCGGGCAGACCCAGGAAGCCACCGGTTGGTGTATTCGTCAGGTTCGGCCAGCCAAAAAAACCGGCATAGTTGCCTTCCGCAAATCTTGCCACGTGGCCGTTAAACACCTTGTCCTTAAGCTGAGTCCTGAATGGATACTGATGTTGTTCCTGGTATCGCGGAATCGTATAGGTCGCACCGATTCCGGTTGGGCCGTACCAGATCATGTCGTCGTGCCAGGTCTTTTGCAGGGTCTCGGGCGGACAGTGGTCATTGCCTGAGATGTTGAGCTGAGTCAGGTCGTCGATCATGCGGTTAACCAGGTCCAGCGTCTTGCGGCTTTCACTGGCATCTTGCGGGTCGAGCAGAATTCCATCGTGCGTGCGCGGTCCCGGTTGAGTGATCGTCGCACCGGTGGCTTGCTTGAGGGGATAGCAGCCAGCCTGGTGCATGATGCCAAGGATGTCGCAAAAGAATGCCGACTCGGCGATCAGCTCACCCTCAACCCGGTGAAATTCCGCATAACGCAGAAATGCCATTTTCCGGGTGGCAGGAATACTCAGCCAGTCGTTGTCGAATAAGCCCATCATGTGGCCCATCCCTGCAACCCAGACGGATGACTCGCCGTCGACAATGTTGCGGCCGGCGAAAAAAATGTCTTCTCGCCGTTGCATCGACGAAAAAGAATGCCGTAGCGGCGCCCAGAACGAGTCGACTGTCGCAGCAGCACCATCTTGTTCGTGAAACGGGTGTACGCCGCGCCATGAATAGTCTTTTGTTGTCCGGCTGTCCAGCAGATCGGTCAGCGCATGGTCTTCGCTTGCATCGAACGCCGTATTGAACGATCGAACGAGGCTTTTCGCGGAATTCAGTGTGTGATCGGTCATGAGGCGCACTATAGTATTGGAATTGACTTCGAATGCAATATATATTCACTCGTCACTATTTTACTCGCCAGGGAAACTTCGCATGAGCGAATCCGTTGCCGCAGCCAAAACTCTTTTCAAGCGCTTTCGTACGATGCTGTACGACTGCGATGCGTCGCTTTTGCGCGAGCAATTGGCCTCATTGTGCGGTGCCGGTTGTGCCGCGAGGCTCGCGCATCCTATCGGCGATCTGCAGGGCCCTGGGAGTTTGTTTGAGCAAGGATATGCTCCGTTGCTGACAGCGATACCGGATCTCGAGCGGCGTGATTACGTCGTCGTTGGCGGCCTGCAGGACGATGAGACATGGATTGGCAGCGGTGGCTACTACACGGGTGTTTTCGAACGGCCCTGGTTGGACATACCACCCACCGGACACCTGGTGACGATGCGCTACATCGAATTCTTCAGGATCGAGGGCAACCAGATCGTCGAAATGAAGTTGTTGTGGGATATTCCGGCACTCATGATGCAGGCAGGTGCCTGGCCAATGGCGCCGAGTCTGGGCGTCGACATGCATGTACCGGGTCCGGCGACGCAAGATGGGATCGTAGACGGTGCCGATGATGCACAAACGGCAGAAAGCTTCGCATTGGTACAGGCTATGGTGGACGGCCTGTCTCGCTTTGCTGAAGGCGGGGCAGACGCCATGCAGCTCGACAAGTACTGGCACCCGAAAATGAACTGGTACGGCCCGGCAGGAATCGGCTCAAATCGCCGCATCTCCGGATTCCGCCAATGGCATCAGATACCGTTTCTCAAAGCGATGCCAAACAGGACAGGTGGCAAGGATAATTCCTGGGACTGTTACTTTGCAGATGGCGACTACGTCGTGTTCTGTGGCTGGCCTGCGATGAAAGCGACAGTGACCGGCGATGGCTGGATGGGCATATCTCCTGCGGGTCAGGAATTGCTCTTTTCGAGTCTCGATATCTGGCGTTGCGAGAACGGCATGCTGCGTGAGAACTGGGTACTTATTGATTTACTCGACGTGTGGAATCAACTTGGTGTTGATGTTCTCGAACGTATGAGAGAGAAAACCGGAGCGACAAAGTGAGCGGATCCCGACCCGAGCAAGCGACACTGACAAAGAACAACGACCTCAGCAAAAGTCAGCAGACCAGCGACACTATCGACAACATGGTCGATGGCCTGAATGATCACGACATCGACAACATGAGCCGGTTTTTTAGCGAGTCGTTTCGCTGGATGGGCAATGCGGGCTGCGGAACCAAGAATGGCTTGCGGGAGTTCCAGGACAACTGGCAGCGACCATTTCAGGCCGCGTTTTCAGACAAGGTCTGTATCGATGAAGCGCGTATCACTCAGGGTGAATGGTGCGCTGCGTTTGGCCGACAGGAAGCGATACACAGCGGTGAATTTATGGGCATTCCGCCCACCGGAAAGCGTGTCGAGATTCGCTACATGGATTTCTGGAAAGTGCAGGATGGCAAGATCGTCGACAATTGGGTAATGGTCGATTTTCCGTCCGTCATGCAGCAACTCGGCGTCGATCCCTTCAACGGTGAGGGTTGGGAAAAGCTCGACGCCGAATCCTGAACCTTACGCGGCCCGTTCTTTGTCCTTGTAGCGGGCAACACGGATATCGGCCTGCGCCTTATGCCCGGCAAAGCCCTCGAGTTCACAAAGGCGTGAGCAGTACTCGCCAATCGTCGCCGTCGCTTCTTCAGTCACGCGCTGATACGTACAGGTCTTGATGAACTTGCCTACCCACAGGCCACCCGTATATCTCGCGGCCTTTTTGGTCGGCAACGTGTGGTTAGTGCCGATAACCTTGTCACCGTAAGAAACGTTCGTTTCCTTGCCCAGAAACAATGCACCGTAGTTCGTCATGTTCTCCAGGAAGTAGTTCGGATCCCGGGTCATTACCTGGACATGCTCGCTCGCAAGCCGATCGGCCTCTTCGACCATTTCTTCCTCGGTGTCGCACAGAATAATCTGCCCATAATCACGCCAGGCCTGGCCCGCAGTCTCAGCCGTCGCAAGCGTTTGTAGTTGCTTTTCAATCTCTACCAGGGTGTCGTCCACAATTTTCTGCGAATTGGTCAATAGGACAGCAGGGGAGTTAATGCCATGTTCTGCCTGGCCAAGCAGATCGGTCGCACACATTTCGCCGTCGCAGGTGTCGTCAGCGATTACCAGGGTCTCGGTAGGTCCGGCGAAGAGGTCAATGCCGACGCGGCCGTACAACTGTCGCTTGGCCTCTGCGACAAATGCGTTGCCCGGACCGACAAGCATGTCGACCGAGTCTATGGTTTCCGTTCCCAATGCCATGGCGCCAACGGCCTGAACACCACCGAGGCAATAGATTTCATCCGCTCCGGCGAAATGCATCGCTGCCACGATCGCATCATTCGGCCCGCCACCATGCGGTGGCGCGCAGGCGATAACGCGTTTCACGCCGGCAACCTTTGCCGTCAGAACACTCATATGCGCGCTTGCGACCATTGGGTATTTGCCACCCGGAATGTAACAACCGACGCTATTCACCGGGATGTTCTTGTGACCGAGAAATACACCCGGGTAGGTTTCCTCTTCGACATCCTTCATTGACGCGCGTTGTATCTCGGCAAACTTGCGGATTTGCGTCTGCGCAAACTTGATGTCGTCAATCGTCTGCTGCGGCAGTCTCGCGACGGCGGCTGCAATCTCTTCGTCGCTCAGGCGAAAGCTCTCAGGCGACCACTTGTCGAACTTGTCCGAAAGTTCACGGACAGCTGAGTCGCCCCGATCGTCTATGTCTTTGAGTATGCCCTCAACCGTCGTTTTGACCTTGGCGTCCATATCGGCGGCAACGTCAGCATCGATGCCGGCCTTGATGAGTTTAATCACGTTTCTAACCTCTGGTGTTTAGGAGTGTTGGCGGCGAGGGATGGTCGCCACCACGAACAACATAAGCTTCGGCGATGTCGTCGTTGCGATTACAGAAAGACCGCGGCTTGCCCACCGGTACGGTAAGCACGTCACCCGACACGAGCGCAACTTCGCCCTCTTCAAAACAAACAGTCAGTGTGCCGTCGTGCACAAAGATGACTTCTTCCTCGTGCCGCGAGTGCTGTTTCGACTCGAAGCCCGGGTCGACCGACATATGCCGTACGTGAAAGCCGTGAGGCCAGTTCATCTTTCCGGCAACGAGGCCCTCATCGGGCGATTCGGCGCCGATAATCGGGTATTCATTGATGCCGCAAGGGGTCAGTGATGCTGATTCCTGAGCGTGCAGGTCGTTATGCAATACCACGCATTTGGCAATATCGTCCGCCGTTAGTGTGCGCAGTTGCTCCGCATCCTCCGGCGTCGTTGCGGCCATGGCTTTCTTGCCTTCGGGGATGGATTCGCCTTTCGTAGTGTCGACGAGGCTGCCGTCCTCCAGGAGGATCAAGCCGTACTTCTGCGCAGAATCAAAAACGTCCGGTGCCCAGGTAACATGGCCTGGGTCGTCGCCACCGAGAACTGCAAACATATAGCCAACGTCCTCGCCGACGTTCTTGAATCCGCGGAATACGTTTACAGGAATAGAAATAGAGTCACCCGGACCGAGAACCACTTCACCATCCTCACAGTTCGGGCCGAGATAGAACGCCCAGGTACCCGCGTGAATAATAAAAACTTCAGCAGTTTCGTGACTGTGTTGAGAGTTAATGCATCCTGGCGGCTGTCGCGCGCCACCGATATTGAAACCGTGTGGCTCTTCGATATGCACATGCTGGTCCGGGTTTTCGGCAACGCCGGGCCCGATGATCGTGAAATTCTCTTTTTGCTGGCGCCCCGGAGTGCGGGTATCTATAAACGCAGTCGTGCAGGGTTTCAGATCGACGTAACGAACCAGGCGCTCGTCGAGCAGTTCCTTGAGCGAGTTGTCTTTGAGCGCAGCTTGATCCATAGGGTGGGGCCTCATTTCGTGCTTCTATGGCACATTGAACGAACACGAATGTACTTCGAATGCAAACCAAATTCAATACTGATAAGGCGTGAGATTAAGATATCGCTGATCCATTGGGATTTAATTAGCAAAGCACAATGCATTCGAAGTACAATTCGCGCCCACGATTTGGATTGATTGAAGGAACTTGCACTAATGACATCGACAAACACGGGTGCGTACGGCGCTGAGGACAGCCTGGTCGACTATATCCTGGGGATTACTTTCGAGATTTGGGAAGAACAGCAGGTAGAGCTGATCGATCAGTACTATGCCCCGGAAACCGTTGTATATAGCCTCGATGGCATTACTCGCGGCGCCAGCGCAATGATTGACGGGACCCGATCGATGCTGGCGGCCTTCCCCGACCGACTTCTTCTCGGCGACGACGTAATCGGCAAGGGCGATGCTCACAAGGGATACTCGTCGCACCGGGTGGTAAGCCCCATGACGAACACCGGTCAGACTGTTTTTGGCCCTGCAACCGGAAAGCAGGTTCGAATCATGAACATGGCCGACTGTGTTGTTGAGGAAGGGATTATTACGCTGGAGTGGCTGGCCCGGGACAATCTCGCGCTGGTGCGCCAGCTGGGCTTCGATGCCAGGGCGTCGGCGACCATCGTTGCTGAAGCGAGACCTGAAGAACTATTGTCCTGGTTTGAGGATGAATCCCGAAGACTGACGACGGCGGCTACGAGCAATAATTTCGAAACCAGTGGCGACGTTGACCCACAGAGCCTGTTGCGCGCCAATTGGGTAACGGGCGATGCGGACGTACTTGAGTCGGCGTACGCGCCTTACGCGGTGATGCATCGGTCGCCTGTTGAAACGATATCCGGGCGAAATTCAATCACCTCGCACTACTCGCGATTGCGGAACGCCTTCGATATTGGTGGCGCAAGCGTAGATCATGTCTGCACGCAGCCTGCCGCACCGGGTGTCCATCATGTGGCCTCCCGATGGGCCGTTTGCGGCACACATCAGGGCGACTACCTGGGTATTTCCGCGTCCGGCAAGCCCGTGTACATTATGGGTGTCACACACCAGCGTATCGTCGATGGTCGCATTGCGATCGAGTGGACCGTATTCGATAGCCTGGGCGTGATGGCGCAGTTACTGTAGTCGTGCAAGATTCTCGTCGCATAATCGATGCTCACCACCACTTGTGGGACCTCGACGCTTGCCGTTATCCATGGCTTGAGGAAAAGGGCGTTGTTCGGTTCTTTGGAGATCCGGCACCCATTCAACGAAACTATCTCGCGGACGAACTTCGCGAGGATGCGTCTGCCTATCAGCTCGATGGTTCTGTCCACATACAAGTGGGTGTGGCGGATGGCGACGAGGTCACAGAGTCCACGTGGCTCGATGACTCGGCTCGCACATCCGGGCTACCAACAGCGCTGATCGCGTACTGCGATCTTTCCTCTGAAAATGCACAGCACATACTGGATCAGCAACAATCAATCGGACGAGTTCGCGGCATCC
The DNA here is from genome assembly GCA_022600955.1 of Gammaproteobacteria bacterium. GTDB lineage: Bacteria > Pseudomonadota > Gammaproteobacteria > Steroidobacterales > Woeseiaceae > UBA1847. Next base: position 30,228 of record JAHZJK010000035.1, on the reverse strand, counting down.
GGCATATAGTCGGGCGTTCTTCAGTCGAAGACGCGAGTACAGGCAGCGATACGCTGTTAAAGAATGCTACCTGGATCGAGAACCTGGCTTCTTTGCGCGAACGAGACCTGAGCTTTGATCTGCAAATGATTCCTCGCCAGGTGGACAGCGTTGCTGATGTTCTGAATTCGATTCCAGGCTTACGCGTCGCGCTGTGTCATTGTGGCTCTCCCTGGGACCAGTCGACTTCGGGGCTCGCAAGCTGGCGTGACGGTCTTCGTCGACTTGCAAGCTATCCGGATGTGTATTGCAAGATCTCAGGACTGAGCATGTTTGACCATCAGTGGCGCGTTGACAGTATTCAATCCATTGTCGATTCCTGCATCGAAATTTTCGGCGCAGATCGCTGCATGTTCGGGTCAAATTTTCCGGTCGACAAGCTGCACAAGACGTGGGACGAAATCTGGGGCGCCTATGAGCATATTGCAGCGTCGTACTCTGCTCGCGAGCAAGACCGCTTGTTTTCCGGGAGTGCTGCCGAGTTCTACCGAATCAGCTCTTGATCAATGCTTGCAGTGACCTGGCGCCGCTCAGAATCATGCTTTGATCCGAGCCCAGCAGGTAGAAACTCGTGCCATGCTCCCGCCACATCGGAATTTCTGCAACATCCGGTGTAAACATACCAACGACCGCATCAACGTCTCTCGCCTGGTTGCAGATTCGCTTCACGGCGTCGATGACTTCGTTATCCATCGCTGAGCAATTCATTGCTACCGCCAGGTCTGCGCGACCCACAAAAATTGCGTCGACACCTTTGACCGCCGCAATCTCAGACACATTTTCAAGTGCAGCCAGGTCCTCAATCTGAACGATGACGGTGGTTTCGCTGGCGCTGTCTGCCAGGTGGTCCGGCATTCTTTTCGTCGTATACGCCGATGCGCGCGTTGAGCCCGCAAACCCTCGTCCGCCTTCTCCGAAATGCGCTCTCTCGACCACCCGTTTTGCCTGTTTTGCCGAGACGACGTGTGGCACGAGAACACCGGTCGCACCGCAGTCAAGCGCATTGCGAACTTCTCTCGCAGACTGATCAGCAATACGAACAATGCTCGGTTTGCCTGCTGCGCGGAGTGCCGCGACGCAACCATCCGTTTCCAGTCGGCCGAACGGCGCATGTTCGGTATCGATACAAACCAGGTCGAGTGCGGTATACGTCAGCAACTCAGAAACAATTGCGGATGGTGTCTTCTGAAACGTCCCCATCATCTCGTCACCCGCTCTGAGGCGCTTGCGAAAGTTCTTGCAGGTCTTGCTCATCGCTATCTCCAAAGCTCCTTGCTGGCAATGCTGGCGCCATCGGCCATGCTCTTCAATTTGGCGTAGACGATATCCTGATCAACGGCACCAAAACCGGCAAATGTGGAAAACCCGCAGTCGCTGCCCGCAATGACTCTCTCTCTGCCGACAATGTCAGCGAAGCGGCAGATGCGTTCTGCAACGAGTTTCGGGTGTTCGACAAAATTCGTCGTTGAATCGATTACGCCGGGTACGAGGATCAGGTCATCGGGTAGTTCCGCATTGGCGAATACCTCCCATTCGTGTGCGTGGCGTGGGTTCGAAGACTCGAATAGCAGTGCTCCAACATTGGCGCGCAGGGCGATTGGCAGGACAAGATCCATCGGCGCGTCGTGATGGTGTGGCCCTTCGTAGTTGCCCCAGCAAACATGCAGCCGAACCATATCCTTCGGGATACCTTGCAGCGCGTGATTCAGTGCGTCGACATGCAACGCTGCCTGCGCCTGGTACTCCTCATCACTCTTGTCTTTAAACAGCATATGTCTTCCAAGACCGAGATCCGGAGAGTCCAGCTGCAAGACGATGCCAGCATCCACAATGGCCCGGTATTCATGCGCCATGGTTTCCGCCAGTGCTGCAAGATACTCTGCATGCGATGCGTAGTGCTTGTTTGGCTGAAACAGCGCGATGACACCCGGCGACGCCGCATTCATAAAACTCTGCACGGGCTCATGTCTCGCATTCGCAGATAACAGGTTGTTGATGTCCTCTTTGACGGGCCCCATGTCCTTGACTTGAATCTCACCAACGCAACAGGGACGTCTGTAGGTCGGTGTTCCGCCGGATTGCGCCTGGCGCTTCAAAAAACCCGGAAATTCTTCGAGATCGCTTGGCGGTTGCCGTTCACTGTCGCCGTCAAATCCGGATATACGGTCCTTGATATAGGTGGCATAGCTAATCTTGCTCATTTCGCCGTCGCTGACTACATCGACGCCGTTTGATACTTGCCTGGCGACAACCTCATCAACAGCACCTCGAATGACTTGTTTGGCATCGCTGGGTAACTCACCTTTCTCCTGGGCGAATACGACGTCCGTTACGGCTGCCGAGCGTGGCAAGCTGCCGACATGGGTGGTCAGAATTCTCTGGTTACTGGATTGCATGCATGTTTCCTGATTTTTGAGGAGCACTGAATAGTCGATGCAGCTCTGATGTGACAATATCGGGCTGCTCCATTGACGCAAGATGTCCGCAGTCATTGATGACGACGAGCGTCGCGCCTGAGATTCGCTCGGCCATGTACTCATGGTAGTCAACCGGGCAAAGCGTATCCTCGGCACCGCAAATGACGCTCACGGGGCAGTCGATGTCGGCCAGCGTCGCAACGCTGTCTGTGCGATCGCGCAACGCAATCGACTGGGTGCGAAACACTTCGGGCCCGAGATCAATTGCCATGTCCAGGATCGCGCCCAACAACTCGTCATTGTTCTTGTGAGATTCCGCGAGATACAGCGGTTTCAGCTGTTCTACCGCGAGTTCGCGCAGGCCGCCGTTCAACACGGTCTCTATTTGTTGCAGCCTTAGCGACTTGCGATCAGGTGTATCGGCAAACGGATTCGTATCAATTAGTGCAAGGTGCGTGATTCGCTCAGGCGCTTGCCGCCACAATTCAAAAGCGAGTATTCCGCCCATCGATAAACCGGCAATGCCGAAGTGCTCAGGAGCGCTATCAAGAATGCTTGACGCCATATCGGGAAAATTTTCAAAGCCAGCAAGTGACGGTACTTGTATTGCCTGCGGCAGGTCCCGAATCTGGGACTCCCACAAACGTTCGTCGCACATCATGCCTGGCAGCAGCAGTAGATGTTCAGCCGCCATAGTCCATCACACTTATTTTTCACCGTCCGCGAGAATCGCTGAACCGCCGAGGATCCTGTCGCCGGAAAATACTCGTTTTTCGGGCGACAGCCCGGGATTCTCAATGCGTTCGATCAGCATCGAAACCGCCGCCTCACTCATGCGACCAACGGGCTGGCGAACTGTGCTGAGATCGTAGGCAGCGTAGCGTGCAGGTCCAACGCCGTCGAAGCCGACAATCGAGATATCTTCAGGTACCCGCAGGTAGTTAGTCTCCCGTGCCTCATCAACGCATCCGATCGCCATGACGTCGTTAGCCGCAATTACTGCGTCCGGAAGAGTCTTCATTTTCTGCTGGATTTCTGCAAACGCAGCGCGACCGCTGGCGTAACCGTAATCGCCGTTGACGATCAGCACGTCCTTGATATTCAGTTCCTTGAGTTTCTGCAATGCGCCCCGGGTCCGTTCCATGCTTACGGAAGAGTCTTCCGGGCCGGAAACGATGGCGAACGTCTTGTGCCCGGCTGCAACGAGTTGACCCACCAGCCAACGTTCACCTTCTTCCTGATCGCAACGAACAGAGTTGACCAGTCGCTCTGGCAGGGTCCGGTTGTAGAAAATCACCGGGATGCTCGCGTTTTCGATAGTTTCGAGTTGCGCTTCGCTGAGGATTGCCGCTGTAACCACACCGTCGACCTGGTACTGCAGGACTTGCTCCAGCACACCGTCGATGTCGCGTTCGTGGTCGAGCGTGAACAGCAGGACCCGAATTCCGTGCTCAGAGAAGCGCTGTGTGAGTTGCACCAACACCTCGGGATAGTAAAGATTGGTTTGCCGGGAAATGACAACGGCAACCATATTCGAGCGCTGTGTAATCAGGCCGCGTGCAATCGCATTAGGTCTGTAGCCGAGTTTGTTCGCGGCGGACAAGACACGATCTCGCATGTCTTTTGACGCACTCGCGCCGTCCTGGAAAACACGAGAAACAGCCGACTGAGAAACGCCAGCAAGTTCTGCGACATCGTAAGACGTGGCGCGCTTTCTGGGTGATCGTTCGCTGTTTTCTTTTGCTAGTTTTAAGCGCTTGGCCACCACTTCCCTCCACAGGTCAGCTTCCAATTGGCGTTGATACTAGGCAGTATTGCATTCGCATGCAACGCGGAGATTTGAATGACCATGCAGCTTAACGGAGAGCTGGCCCTCGTAACAGGGGCAGGACGAGGGCTTGGGCGTGGATGTGCCGAGGCGCTGGCCGAAGCGGGTGCCAGGGTAGTCGCCGTAGCGCGATCTGAGTCCGAACTCGAGGCGGTTGCTGCGCATGCATCCGGACGAATAGAAGCGTTGCGGGGTGACGTCACCAGCAATGACTTGCTGACAAAAATAGAAGCTCTCGAGGGTCTCAGTATTCTCGTGAACAACGCAGGGGGCAATCGGCCGCAGGCTTTTGCAGAGGTTGACGACGAGTCGCTCGACTTTGTGCTGGACCTGAACGTGCGCGCAGCATTTCGCGTTGCCAGGGCCGCCACTCGCTCGATGCTGGCATCACGAACGAAAGGCTGCATCATCCATATGTCATCTCAGATGGGGCATGTAGGGTCACCAAACAGGTCCGTCTATTGCATGACCAAACACGCGATAGAGGGTCTGACCAAGGCGATGGCGGTAGAGCTTGCGCCGCAGGGTATACGTGTAAATTCCGTCGCTCCGACGTTTATAGAAACCCCGCTCACCAGGCCAATGCTTGATGATCCGGAGTTTCGAGAATTTGTCCTGGGCAAGATTCCGATGGGCAAGCTGGGGACGATCGAAGATGTCGTAGCGGCGGTCATGTACCTGGCGTCACCGGGTGCAGGAATGGTCACGGGGCACAGTTTGAAAGTGGATGGCGGCTGGACCGCGCAGTAAATCAAGGGGGAATTGCAATGGCAGAATTCGGTGCGCTCAACTGGTCAATCCTGATCGTCTATATTCTTGGAAACCTGTTGCTGGGTTGGGTCCTGAGTAAACGTGTCAATACGGCGGAGGACTTCTATCTCGGTCGCCGGACAACACCATGGTGGGCGATCGGTATATCGGTCATTGCAACCTATGTTAGTGCGCTTTCGTTTCTCGGTGGCCCGGCGTGGTCGTATTCGGAAAGCCTCGCGGTTATCGCGATTCACTTGAACTACCCGATCGTCGTATTTTTTGTGATCACATTGTTCCTGCCATTTTTCTTCAACAGCGGTGTTGCGTCGATTTACGATTACATGGAGCGGCGCTTTGGCCCGTCTTCGCGAATCGTGATCTCAAGCGTGTTCCTCATTTCACAGGCGTTGACGTCTGCGGCTATCCTCTACGCGACGTCCCTTGTCATCAACTTCATTACCGGCGTCGACGTCAAAATGGCGATCGTTATCGTTACGGTTGTGGCGCTCATTTACACGATGATGGGCGGCATCACGGCCGTCATCTGGACTGATGTGATCCAGGCAGGGGTATTGTTTGTCGGCGCAGGCATTATTCTGTTCGCGTTACTTACCAGCATGCCCGCACCCATTGGCGAGGTGCTCGCCGACCTCAAGGCGGAGGGGAAAACCAATCCGCTAAACTTCTCATTCGACCTCACTGTGGAGGCAACGGTCTGGTCCGGCGTTATCGCGATGTCGATTTTTCATATCACAGTGTATGGGGCTAACCAGATGATGGTGCAGCGAACGCTTGCCGCGAAGAGTATTGGCGATGCCAAGAAATCTTTTCTGCTGATGGGTTTCGTCGCCTTTTTTATCTACTTTCTGTTCTTCTTTCTCGGCATTCTGTTCTACGGTTACTACGGCGGGCAGGAGTTCGAAAACGGCAATACAATCATTCTGAGTTTTGCGGCCGACTATGGCATGCCAGGTCTTATGGGCATCATTGCGGCAGCCATCGTCGCAGCGTCCATGTCCTCGCTGGACTCATCGTTCAATTCGCTCGCAACGATATCCACCGTGGATTTTTACGAGAAGTATTTTAAGAAGGGTGAATCGCCCGAGCACTACCTGACCGTGTCACGGGCATTTACGGTCTTCTGGGCAGTCCTGATCATTATTCCGGCAATCGTCTACTCGTCTTTCGAGGGCTCGGTACTGCAGACCCTGAGCAAGATCGGTTCATATTTTGTCGGCGCCAAGCTCAGTATGTATGGCCTTGGCTTCTTCTCGAAACAGACGACCGAAAAAGGGCTGCTGGTCGGCGTTGCTGTCGGCTTCGTCATGATCTGGTACCTCGCGACACAGACCGACATCGCCTGGCCCTGGTACTGCCTGTTCGGTGGTGCTGTGAACATCGTTGTGTCACTAATCGCGAGTCGGCTGATCGATGGCAAGCAGACCGAGTGGTCGGAGTACTCAATCAAAGGACAGCAGAGGAAGTTCAGGGAGGAGGGTCTGCCGGAGAAAGAAGATGGCTGGTACCTGGTACCCGGTAAGGTCGATAAGGTCAGTTACCTGTTGCTCGTCTTCTTTGTGCTGACATTCGTGTTTCTGTATCTATTCCAGGCGCTGATTTGATTCGCCATGCATGTCTCGCATTCACGCTTGTTGGATTCCTGGCGTGTTCGGACGGCGCCGCTGAATCGCTGAGCTTCGAGCGACCGCTCAGCGCTGGTGCCAGTTTTACTGCGAATCTGGTGTCGTATCGCAATGACGGGCTCAAATTACATGCGATGATCGCGGTGCCCAGGAGTGACGCACCTGTTGACGGCTTTCCGGTTGTCATAGCCAATCACGGTTATGTTCCGGACCCCAGAGAATACGGGATCACAGCCGACGGCAACGACTCGCGGCCCGGTGACTATTATCGGTCAGTGCCGGAGCTCTTCGCCTCTCGTGGTTTTCTCGTCGTTATTCCCGACTACCGTGGCCACAACAGCTCAGAAGGATTCGAGCAGATCGAAGGTCAGAACATGGAGTCGGTCGAACTCTATGCTGCAGACGTAATTGCGCTGCTAGAGCTGCTCGGTGACATCGATGACGTCGATCAGGGCAATGTGTTCATGTGGTCGCATTCGATGGGTGGTGCAGTCTCGATGCGGGTTCTCCTCGCTACGAAGGTCGTCAAGGCGGCTTCATTCTGGTCCACGGCGTCTGTCGAGGCGCTGGCCGGGCAATTCGAAAACATCGAAAGCGCCATAGTTATCCAGCACGCACAGCACGACACGACCACCCCACATGCCAATGCGGCGTTGCTGGGAGAAGCACTCGCACGCACCGGGAAGGCTTATTCGTTGCATAGCTATGCAACCGACAATCACTTTTTCGACGGGCCTGTGCGCGAGCTTGCGGCGGATCGAGATGCCGCGTTCTTTCGGCAGATGGTCAATAACTTAGCTGCGAATGCAAGGAAAAAATAGAGTTAACCAATTGAATCAAAACAAAAAATAGTTCATATAACTCGTTATTCCTTAATTTTCTTGCATTCGAAGTACATTATCCTGCAAACTCCACGCTACGGTTTCTACGTATGGCCGAAAGGGCGTTCCTGCGGCCATCCGACTTGTTGGAGGGGGTTTCGTGAGTATTAAAAAATCGCAGTTCATGACTGCTGTATTGCCATCGCTTGCTATTGCAGGTGTCTCGTTTCTGGTTGCGCCGGTTGCACAAGCGCAAATTGAAGAAATCATCGTTACTGCGGAGCGGCGCTCCGAGAGCGTTCAGGATGTTTCCGTATCCGTCACGGCGCTGACCGGAAGAATGCTGGACAGGGCCGGAATTGATGATCCGTCTCGACTAAGTGCTGTCGTACCCGGGTTTGTTTTCGGATCTTCCGGAAACGAGGCGCGTCCCGCGATTCGCGGCGCGCGTACAAATAACGTCGGTCCAACCGCAGAGTCGGTAGTTGGCTTTTTTGAAGACGGTATCTACGCTGCCAATTCGACGGCGGTACTGGCCAACTATCTGGATGTGAGCCGAATCGAAGTATTGCGTGGCCCGCAAGGCACGCTCTACGGACGCAATACATTTGCCGGCGCGATTAACGTCTACACCAATGAGCCTGACTTTGACGATGTTGCTGGTCATGTGAAGGCGGAATTGGGCGACTACAATCGCAGCTTCTTCGAGGGCGTTCTTAACCTGCCTGTTTCAGACACGTTTGCGCTGCGCTTTGCAGTCGGTTCTGAGAAGCACGACGGCTACATCACAAACAACCATGTCGAAGGACCATCTGACGATCTGCGCAATCAGAACAGTCAAATGTATCGGGCAACTGCAAAATGGGATATTAGCGATAACACATCCGCTGTGATTCGTTACTCCCACGGTGAAAAAGACGTCAATAGCACTGCAATTTGGGGTTACACACAAATCGGCTGTTACATCAACGACCTTGATCCTACGACGTCGACCGGCAATTCAGCGAGCTCAACGTTCGTACTCGGAAACTGTTTCTACCCGGGTAGCCCGAACAACGGCACAACGAATCCTATACCGGCACCCGAGGCGACTCCGGGCGCACTGGCGCTGGTTGAAGATCCGTACAGTGTTACGCGCAACTCGCCGTCTCGCTCTTTGCTCGAGACCGATTCATTCAGCGTTACGCTGAATAGTGATCTTAACTTCGCAAATCTCAAGTTGATTGGTGCGCACACCCAGCTCGAGGGACAGAACGTTTCCGACTTTGACTACTCTGGTGGCAGTCATGGTGGCAACACCGGGCTAAGCCAGGGCTTTGCAGGGCGCGACCAGGAGTTGGATAGCACGTCTATTGAAGTGCAGTTGTCATCACTCGAAGACTCGGGCGCGTTTGACTGGATTGCCGGATTTTATTACTACACATCGGAAAACGACAACGGCTTCGGGTTTACGTCGAACGGCCAGTATTTACCGTACGGTACGAACCGCGACAAGTTTGTTAGTGACTCGAGTGCTGTATTCGGTCAGGCAACCTACACGTTCAATGACGAAGCTCGGTTGATTCTCGGCGCGCGTTACAACAAAGACGAGCGCGAGCTTTCATCAGCAACGAAGTTCGATGACAGTGAGGTCACCTGGAAAGCCGGCTTTGAATACGATCTTGGCGATGACTCAATGGGCTATGCTACGGCTTCAACGGGCTATCGCGTTGGCGGTGTAAACGGCTCTGCCCAGGTGGCACAAGGTGCGCCTGCCGTATTTGATCCAGAGACCGTGATTGCATACGAGGTTGGCTACAAGACGACATTGCTCGACGGCAAGATGTTGTTGAACACGGCGCTTTACCACAACCAGTATCGCGATATGCACGCGCAGTCCTTTGTTTCTGCCTGTATCGACCCGAACGACCTGACAACCTGTATCGCCTCCGAGTTTACGGAGAACGGCGGTGAAGTTGATGCGACGGGTCTGGAGGTCGAGATGCAGTGGTATCCGATTGACGATCTGTTCGTGAACGGTACGCTGTCCATTCAGGACTCTGAGTTCGGTGAGTATTTCGTCGCTCAGGTTCCTGGGCTCGGTAACTTCGAAGGACGTCAGGATGTCACGCGTACACCTGGAGAACTGGGTGCGACCGGTGCCTCACCACAATTGTCCCTGAAGGGTTGGGAGCCTGCGCTGAATGCTGGCGTGACGGCATCTCTGCAAATTGGTCGTACGTTTAATCTGAGCAATTCCAGCACGCTGACTCCAATGCTGCAGACGGAATACAGTGGCGACTACTGGGCATTTGATATGAATGTGCCAGGCTCTGACCAGGGTGCGTTTACGCGCACGGACCTGCGTGTCACGTGGGCGCAGATTGACAAAGGTATTGAGCTAGAGTTCTTTGTTCTCAATCTCGAGGATGAAGCCGTGCTGACTCGCGCTGTTGTCTTCTCGCCATCGCAGGCGGCTGACCCGACCGCATCTATCCAGGCCAACTACTCTAATCCGCGAGTTTGGGGTGTGGGCTTGCGCTACGAGTTCTAGAGTGTCCATACTCAAGCTCGACTAGTGGATCAGAAGGCGCCTCGAGAAATCGAGGCGCCTTTTTTCATGTTGGTGGCATTCGCAATCGCATAACAGGAGAACTTTTCAATGACGATCTCGAGACGAAATTTTCTCAAAGCCAGTGCAGCCGTTACCGCTGGCGGGGTGATTGTGCCGGGCACAGCGCGCCCGAAAGAAGCATCGCCAGTGACGGACGCCGATTGGCGGCCACGTAAGCTCGAGCGCAAACCAAACGTCGTTGTCGTTGTGCTGGACGATGTCGGTTTTGCTGACCTCGGCTGCTATGGATCCGAGCTGAGTACACCGGCGATAGACGGCCTGGCCAGAAAAGGTGTCCGCTTCAATAACTTTCATGTGACAGCGCTTTGCGCACCAACCCGGGCCTGCCTGCTCACGGGGCGCAACGCGCATGCAGTTGGCGTCGGCAATATTGCCGAGTGGGGCCGGGCAGATCATCCTGGCTATCATGGCTGGATTCGACAGGACGCAATGACGCTCGCAGAGATGTACAAAGCCAATGACTATTCGACGTTTGCACTGGGGAAGTGGCATTTGTCATCACTGGATGATCAGAATGGGACCGGCCCGTTCCACCGCTGGCCCTCGCACCGCGGATTCGATCGATGGTATGGGTTTCATGGCAACGCCATGGATCACTGGCATCCCGAGATGTTTGAAAACACGTCGCCGGCCTATCCCGACAAAACCGATGACTACCACCTGAGCGCGGATCTCGTCGAACGTTCGATTGCGTATGTTTCGGATCATCTTGCAGCAGCGCCCGACAATCCATTTTTCATGTATCTGGCTTTCGGTGCAATGCACTTTCCGTTACACGCGCCACAGGATGATATTAGCCGGCATCATGGTCGCTACGATGATGGCTGGGAGGTTACGCGAAGGCGACGATTCAAACGGCAGATCGAGACCGGCATCGTGCCAGAGGGGACTACGCTGCCATTGAATCCCGACGTTCCTGAATGGGCTAGCCTGGGTCCGAAAGAGCGTCAGCTTGCCTTGCGCAGTCAGGAGGTTTATGCAGCATTCATGGAGCACACCGACAGTCAGATCGACCGACTGATCGAGTTTCTTAAATCAGAAAACATATTCGACGACACGATTGTCGTCGTCCTGTCGGATAACGGCGCCGCACCTGGCGGGCCTGTTTACGGAAGTGTAGATGTTCGCCGCGATGCCTATCTTGGTCGACCGACCCTGGAAGACTCGATTGAGCATCTCGACCTGTTGGGAAGTGATGCGTCGTATTGCGGTGCGGCTCGCGGCTGGGCACAGGTAAGCAATACGCCGTTGAAATGGTACAAGTCAGACACCTATGAGGGTGGCATACGCTCACCGCTGATCGTTAGCTGGCCAAATGGCGAAATACCATCCGACATTATTAATCCGCAGTATCACCACGTGATTGACCTGGTGCCGACGCTTTTGACAATGAGCGGCGCGAAATTGCCGCAGCAGTTTCGCGGCGCCGCTCCATTGCCTTTGCAGGGCACAAGTTTCGCGTATTCGTTCGACGTTCCAGATGCGAAAACGAAGAAGACTGTGCAGTACTACGAGACCATGGGTGATCGAGCCATTTGGCATGATGGCTGGAAAGCGGTAGCTCGTCATACGCGAGGAGACGACTTTGGCGAGGACAACTGGGAGTTGTACCACGCGGCGCAGGATTTCTCGGAGGCGCACAACCTCGCTAATAAGGAGCCGCAGCGGCTACAGCAATTGGTAGACCTGTGGCAGGCGGAAGCCGAACGCTACGACGTCCTGCCGCTGGCTGACGACTCATTGAGCCTGTATCAGAACGCAGTACCACCGCCACGCGCGACCTATGTTTTTTATCCGGGCATGACCCGGCTCGATCGCCTGAGTGCACCGGATATCTATAGCTATGAAACCAGCTTCGTTGCCCGGATTACATTCGATGAATCAGTAGCGCGCGGCGTCATTCTGGCCTCTGGTGACAGCAGTTGTGGTTACGAATGGTTTATTGACGACGGTATCCTGAATTTCGGCTACGTCTATACGCGTAATGAGATGTACCAGGTTGCGGCCAAAGAACGCATCAGGCCGGGCGTACACGAATGTGGACTGAGTATTCGCAAGACTGGCGAATCTTCCGGAATTGCGTTGTTACTGGTTGACGATCGTGTAGTTGCGGAACTTGAACTCAAAAACATGTGGCCGATCTATGCGACCAATTCCGGTATTCGATGTGGCGAAAACAGGCACGCTCCCATAACCCGGAAATATACGCCGCCGTTCGTCATCAACCAGCGGTTGCACCGCGTCGTTGTGGATGTCGACGTTCCGACGACTGCCTGACGGTATTTTCGGCCTTCGCGTGTACTGCGAAGTCACAGTTAAGCGGGCGTCAGCCAGAGGGCACATTGCTAATACCAGCAGGGTATTGCGGCGAAATTGAACCGTTTTCAGACTGCACAATGGCGCTGTAAGTGTGTGTCCTGCATCAAGGTTTGCATTCGAAGTACAAAACCACGTATATTTGATACTGGAATCTACGTAGGACCCAAAAAGGGCCACGATTCATTTTTGATCAATCCGCAGGGGGGAAACGATCAATGAAGCTCCAGAAGCAAGCAAATTCGCCGAAAATAACGCGCTCGGCCGTCGCAACAGCAGTTGCGGCCGCACTCGCCACGCCAATCGCCATGGCGCAGCAGCCGATTGAAGAGATTGTAGTTACTGCGACCAAGCGCGAAAGCAGCGTCCAGGACCTGGCTATTGCGGTCACGGCAATTTCGGGCGATATGATCAAAGACCTGCAATTGGTCAACATTGTCGACATCGAAAAGACTGTGCCGGGCCTCAAGGTTCGGTATGTTGGTGCTGACCCTACGATCATCATGCGCGGCGCCGGTGCTGCGGGCACGAATGACATTGCGGTGCCGGTCTACGTCGACGGGCTGTACCGGCCGCGAGCCGGCCAGGGCTTGTCGAGCTTCCTGGATATTGAACGGGTTGAAGTTCTGCGAGGACCACAGGGAACCCTGTTCGGACGCAACACGTTCGGTGGCCTTGTAAACGTAATCGCGAAGAAGCCCGATGCATCTCAGTTTGACTACGGTATGTCTATAACGGGCGGCGACTATTCGCTTGGGCAGTTCGAAGGCTTCGTTAATATGCCCTTCAGTGATGTAGTTGCCATGCGCCTGACGGCCAGCCACAAGCAGCGTGATCCAATCATCGAAAACACCTTCAACTCCTCCTATGGCATGCGCGATGAAGACAATACGTACGCGCGCTTGCAGGTGGGTTTCGCACCATCGGATACTTTCGATGTGACGTTTTCTGCAACTTACTGGAAAGACGAGTCGAACGGTAACGCCGACTACGCCGGCGTTATTCTCGGTATTCCGATTAATCCTGTCACCGGCGAGACTGATGGTGTCAATGGTGTCATGCAACTTCGACAAGGACGTTTGCCCGGTACGGAAGACGACTCCTGGCCGATCAGTGGCGGGCGTAACCAGGCAGGTACGTTTGGCATAGATGCTTCTGCAAGCGTCAATCCAGACGTCTACAAATTTGCGAGCGACTTCAAGCCGCTACGTAAGATCGACGAAACCTCTTTCAGTGCATTAGTTAACTGGGATATCGGATTTGCAGCATTACGCGCGAATGTCGGTATTTTTGACTACGAGGAATTCCGACTCACTGACTCCGATTTTTCTGACAGTACGTCGACCTGGCAGGCAAACAACCCAGGCGCGACGCCGGGCACATCGACCGGTACAGGTTATTGGGATCAGTGTTGGGGTGGGCCAACCTGCGGCTTGGCGGCTGGTCAGCGCGTAAACTCAAAGGCGGTGCAGGCGGATATCAACCTGAATTCCAATAGCGACGGCGCGCTGCAATGGACACTTGGTTTCTTCCTCTACGATGACTCGGGTGATGGCGATACCAGCAGTGAGTTTGTATGGGGCTACACTGATACCACCGATCCTCAAAACGTCACTTGGGGACACTGGCTCTACCAGGGCAATGGCGGAACCAAGTCGACAGCAATTTACGGGCAAGCGGAATACTCGTTCTCTGACACCACACGAGCAACGGTCGGATTGCGACGTTCGAAAGACGAACGCAAATTCTCCAACAGGTACGTTGACTGGGGCCCATCCGTGCATGGTTACGCTGCGGGTTATCTTGCAGCACATGACGCCGACCCAGGCAGCCGATTCGCAGACTGGCCAGAGTTTGTTACAACGCAGCAGACAATCGATGGTGCGCAGACCGGTGAAAAATCTCACACTGACTGGAAGATCGCGCTGCAGCATGATCTCACCGACAACATGATGGTCTACGGTTCGATGGCGACCGGCTACATTGCCGGTGCGATCGAAGGTGGCGGCAGCACCGCGCTGACCAAACCGAATGAAGTCATGTCCTACGAGGTCGGCCTGAAGTCAACATCGGATGATGGGACAGTGCGCCTGAACATGGCGGCATTCTTCAATGATTACGAAGGGCTCACGACGTCGTCTTTCGTCGCTCAGGGCCAGACTATTGTCGCCGTCGGCTCGGTAGGTGGAACGATGGAGGCCATGGGGCTTGAAGCAGAGCTTACCTGGGCGGCAACTGATAAGTTGCAGCTCAATGCAGGCTTGGCATTGAACAAGTCACAACTCATGGACTTCGGACGTTCGGTGTTGAACCGCGTATTCCACGCGGGTGGGGACATCGAGATTGGTGCAACGCCTTGCGATCAGAATTGCTCGCAGGTCTACGTTCTGGATGGCAAGGACGCGAGGTTCTCCCCCGGATTTACGCTATCTCTGGACGCATCGTATGAGTTCGATCTTGGCGCGAATGGGCGAATTATTCCGGGTATTTACTTGTATGCCTCGGATGATTACAAGACCACGAACATCGAGTATTTCTTTACGAAGCAGGACGCGTTCTTGACCACGGATCTGCGCGCAACCTGGTATTCGGAGAGCACGCCACTGTCCATACAAGGCTATGTTCTGAATGCTACTGACGAGATCGTTCAAGTGGGCGGTGACCAGTTCAGTCAGGGTCGCGCGGTTGCTGACTTCAACAATCCGCGCACCTGGGGTCTTCGGTTGTCCTATAACTTCTGACGCTCCGGAGCAGATTCGCCGGTACGGATAGATCCAGCCCGGTTGTTGAAAGCCTCGCCCTGTGCGAGGCTTTCTTCATTGAAAGCGACGTGCCTATAAAGACAACAATATGCGCGATGAACTACTGCAGATGCTCGAATTGGGGTACCAGGCACAACAGTCTGGCGACCTCGGTCGGGCCGAGGAAGCCTACCTCCAGGTGCTTGAGGAGGACAGCCACAATATTCACGCGCTCAACCTGATGGGAATGCTGTGCGTCAACGCGTTCCGTTCTGTTGAAGCGGTTGACTACATTTCAAGGGCGCTGCAACAGGTGCCCGACAACCCTCAATCTCATACCAATATTGGGCTGGCTTACAAAGATCAGGGCAACGCTGAAAAGGCGGCGCAGCACTTCAACGAATCGATACGGATCGACCCAGGCAACCCAGATGTTCACAATAATCTTGGCAATGTCCTGCGCGCAATCGACAAGCCGAAACAAGCGATCCGGAGTTATGAGAAAGCCCTGCAGTTGCATCGTGACTTCGCAGAGTGTTGGAGCAACCTGGCAGCCGCGCTAAACGAGACGGACCAGCAAAAGCCAGCATTGAAGGCGGTTGGTCGTGCACTGGAGCTGGCTCCGGACCTGGCGCAGGCGTACAACAATCGCGGAGATATCTATCTCTCAGAAGCACGCTATGAAGACGCACTAGCCGACTACAAAAAGGCGACCGCTCTGAGTCCGACCTACGTCGCTGCGCTAATTAACATGGCGCGCGTGCAAAGAGACATGGACCTTCCCGATGATGCCGAGGAAACACTGCAGCAGGCGCTAGACCTGGAGCCTGATAATCCAGAGGCGCTCCTGGTTCAAGGCGTACTTTGTGAGCAGATGGGGGATCGCGCCGGTGCCGTGACGAGCTTCAAGGCTGCAATTGAAGCAACTCCCGAGATGACAGTTGCGCATTACTACCTGTCGCAGATCCGCGGAAGGCAAGGTACGGATGCAGAATTCGACGCGATGCGCGCGCTTAATGAACGTACGGACCTGAATGACAATTCGCGAATGTACCTCGGTTTTGGTTTGTATCGTGCGCATGAACAACGTGAAGAATATGACGAGGCGTTCAGGAACCTCGCTGCGGCAAATCGTATCAAGGCAGAAAACACGCCCTACGACGACGAGGAGACGGCGCATTATATCGAGTCGATCGTTGAAAGTGCTCGTTCTTCAATACAACGCCTCGGGGCGCGCCCAGGCTTTGCTGATTCACGACCGGTGTTTGTTCTCGGCATGCCGCGTTCCGGGACCAGCCTGACGGAGCAGATTCTTGCCAGCCACACGGCTGTCGCCGGAGCCGGTGAGCTGAGTTTCGCTTACGACACCGCGCACACAGTCCGGGGTCTTGTGCATGAGAAGTTTCCCGACAATATGAAGTTGCTCACTGCCGAGCAGTACGCTGAGCTTGGCGAAAGCTACCTGGCGCGGCACTCGGAGGAGAACCTTGCCGCTCAATACGTGGTCGACAAGACGCCGCTCAATTTCCAGTATATTGGTCTATTGGGACTAGCGCTTCCAGATGCCAGATTTGTTCACTGCCATCGCGACCCAATCGCCAACTGTTTTTCCATACATCGAATGCCATTCGATGAGAAGCAGACCTATGCACACAGTCTCGAAGCGTTGGGCAAGTACTACACGCGCTATTGGCGCTTCATGCAGAGCTGGCATGAGATGTTTCCAGGTCGCATTCTCGATATGAAATACGAAGACACGGTGGCGGATATCGAGACACAAAGCCGCCGCATGCTCGAGTTTCTGGATCTGCCGTTTGAAGAAGAGGTTCTCGAATACCACAAGACCAAGCGCCTCGTGAAAACGCCGAGTGCGAGCCAGGTCAGGCAACCAATCTACAAGGACAGGATTGCAGCGTGGAAAAAGTACGAGAATTATCTGCGCCCGTTGATAGACAACATCAAGGTAAGCGAATATGAATAACTTCGGTACGCTGAATTGGACAATCTTGCTGGTCTATATCCTCGGCAACCTGGTCCTTGGGTTCTTTCTGAGTAAGCGTGTCCACACTGCCGAAGATTATTACGTCGGGCGAAGAACCACTCCTTGGTGGGCCATCGGCGTGTCGGTAATCGCGACTTACATCGGCGCGTTGACGTTTCTCGGTGGGCCAGCCTGGTCGTATGCCGACGGCTTCTCAGTCATCTTCATTCATATCAACTACCCGATCGCAATCTTCATTGTTATTACGTTGTTCCTGCCATTCTTCTACAACAGTGGCTGTGCTTCGATCTTTGACTATCTTGAGCAGCGCTTCGGGCTGACATCGCGTACCGTGATGTCCGGCGTGTTCTTGTTTGGCAATATCGCGTATTCGGGCATCATGCTCTATACCACTGCACTCGTTCTCGAGTTTATTACCGGCATCGATGTCGTCAACGCGATCATGATCGTCGCTGTTGTCGCTGTTACATATACGATGCTGGGCGGTATCTCAGCCGTAATCTGGACCGATGTCATTCAGACCGGGATCCTGTTTCTCGGCGCGTTCATTACGGCATTCCTGTTGATTAACGAGCTGCCGGATGGTCTGCACGGCACGTTGCAGTCACTCAAGGAAATCGGGAAAACCAACCCTTTTGAAACGACGCTTGATCCGGCCAAGGTGGGGACAATATGGACAGGCATTGTTGCGATGTCGATTTATCACGTTGTCGTCTACGGAGTAAATCAGATGATGGTCCAAAGAACACTCGCAGCGAAATCAATTGGCGATGCGAAGAAGGCCTATATCATGATGGGTTACGTTGCGTTTTTCGTTTTCTTCCTGTTTTTCGGCCTTGGAATTTTGTTCTACGGCTACTATGACGGCAAGCCGTTTGAAAACACCAATCTGATCGTCCTGGATTTCGTTGCCGGGATGGGCTTTCCCGGATTGATGGGAATCGTGACAGCCGCAATCGTCGCAGCCTCAATGTCGAGTCTCGATTCGAGTTTGAATTCCATGGCGACAGTGACGACGATCGACTTCTACGAGAAATTTTTCAAGCAAGGCGAGTCGCCCGAGCACTACCTGGCCGCGTCTCGATGGTTTACTTTTATGTGGGCTGTAGTGATGGTTGTGCCCGCGATCATGTTCACCAAGAGTGGCGGTTCAGTTATTGAGATCCTTAGTAAGATCGGGTCGTTTTTTGTTGGCGCCAAGCTCGCGATGTTTGGACTCGGATTCTTCTCCAAACACACCAATGAGCGAGGCTTGCTCATCGGTGTTACGGCGGGTTTTCTTTCTCTGGCCTATGTTGAGTACTACATGGACGTCGCCTGGCCATGGTATTGCGCGTTGGGCGGTGGCATAAGCGTGGCGGTTGGCTGGATCGCGAGCATCGTATTGGGTGGGTTCCAGGCAGAGTACGACCCCTACACGGTCAAGGGCCAGATCAAGAAGTACGAAGAGGAGGGCCGGCCCCTGATGCAGGATGGCTGGTACGTGGTGTCTGGTCGAATCGACAAAGCCAGCTATGGGCTTATTGTGTTCTTTTTCGCCTGCATCGCATTGCTCTGGGTGCTCAACTCGATGATCTGAGTCGTTTGGGCTTATCGTCGAGCAATCGTGCGGCAGCGTTCGAGCACATCGACACCCATTAGCTTCATGTAATGCAGGAAATCAATGAAGATCCAGTTTTCGGCCAGCTTGTCGTCTGCGCGGCGGTAAATATCGACGACGCGCATTTCCGTCGGAGTTGCTGACTCGGGTAGACCGAGGAAACCACCACCCTGCTTGATCTTGAGATTTGGCCAGCCGAACCAGCCGCCGTAGTTGCCTTCGGCGTGCTCCAGTACATGGCCGTTAAACACGACGCTGTCGAGCCCGTCTGCAAATGGGCCTTGATGCTGCTGCTGGTAACGGTCCACTGTGTACGTCGCGCCAATGCCTGCCGGCCCGAACCACGTCATGTCTTCGTGCCATGTCTTTCTGAGCATGCCCCCCGCTGATTCCATGCCGTCGCCAACCAGGTCGTTACACATCTCCATGATCAGGTTTAGTGTCTTTTGCGATTCGCTGTCGTCCTGGGCGTTCAGCAATACACCGTCCGCGGTTTCTGGCCCCGGATTGATGATATCGGCGCCGGTCTGCATTGGCAGCGGTCGAATGCCGGCCTGGTGCATGACGCTGACAATGTCCACCCACAGTGCGGATTCTGCGATCTTGCCACCCTGAATGCGATGAAACTCGCAGTAAGGCACAAATGCGATTTTGCCGGTGGATGGGATGCCGAGCCAGTCTTCGTCGAACAGGCCCATGAACTTGCCCATGCTCGTGACCCACATGGTGTCGTCGATCAGGTTTGGTCCGGCAAAGAAAATGTCCTGGCGCCGCTGCAGTTGCGCCATGGCTGTGTGCAGCGGTTCCCAAACGATTTCGGCTACCCTCGTTGCGCTGTCCAGTTCGTTAAAAGGATGCACACCGCGGAAGTGATAGTCAGCGCCGATAAAATGCTCAATGGCGGTTGCTGTTTTGCCCACAGTCGCGGTTTGGAGTGCTGCAAAATACTCCAAAACCAGTGCTTTGCTTTTCTGGATATCGGTCACTTATGTCCTCACTTCGCGATCTGCATCATCAGGTCCAGTTCGTTAAAGAGTAGCCACTCCCGCACGATTCTGCCGTTGACGATATGGTGTTGGGTGATTCCCCAGATTTGCACGGGCTTGCCCGTAGGTTCGCCGTACACGCCGTCGCCTGAATGAGTACCTTGCGCGCTCCAGCGTTCTGACGTGAGGTAGCCGTCGGCATCATTGCCCATCCAGTAGACCTCATCGACTTGCACTTCAAGATCGGGAAATGCAGTCAGAACTGAGTTGAGGAGTGCCTGGTAGGAGACGATGCCGGAAAACTTGCGGTCAGTCGGGCCGTCAAATGGAAAGTCGGGAGCGTAGGCTGCTGACAGGTGTTCGCTATTGCGCTGGTTCCAAAGCGCATCGATTGTGGATCGTGCAAATCGGTCTACATCAAAGCCCGCAATCGGCTGCGCGATTGAAATCGGTCGGACAGGTCTGGTTGAGTTTCTAAGCGCGTCCCAGGTCTTGTCAGTACGAGGCCAGCCAGGGAAGGGGTCTGCAGCAAGTTTTGGTACTAGTTCTGTGAGGTCATGGCCAAGCTGTTGCAGCATGCTCGAGTTGTTGTAGAGAACATGTTCCAGAAAAATTTCGTTTTCAAGCGCCACGCAATTGGCGATGACCAATACATCGACAGGCTTGTTTGTTGCCGGACCGTATTTGCTTTCGCCGTCATTGGTCCCGCGGATGAGCGTACGGTGCGACGTGTGATAGCCGATTTCATCGTCGCCTGCCCAGACCACTTCATCGGCGATTAGCTGAATGTCAGTGAACGCGCTGGTTGTGTGATGCGTGTCGGAGATGATCTTTTGACAGCCGTGTTGCAGACCGTAATCGTCGAATACCTCGGAATTGGCGGCATAGGTATCCGCGATGTATTCGACGTCGCGGTCTTCCCATATCTTGTAGGTGATACGGACAATGTAGTCGATGATGTTCTGGTAGGTTTCTTCGAAACCACGCATCGACTGATTCGGACCAAAATTGTCAGGTATGCGCTGCTCCTCAGGCGTACCTCGTCCCGTGTATTTCGCAAGCGAAATCGAGTAATCGGTCGGCATGTGTTCGCGGCGCAAAGGCGCGGCGGTCCGGGCTTTTTCCGTCATTGGAGCGGGTCCATACGCAAGTTTTGCATTCGAAGTACATTTTGCCGAATCAGGGCTTTGGTGTCGATAAGAAAATCCTAGGGGTAACGCGTTTCGGCCGGGTCTTCACCGCGAAAAAATGCGATATCCCGCTGAATTGCATAGGAAAAACCCGCAACCGCGGTGTCGGATGAAAACCACTGATGTTCGCTGACGCGCAGCGAATGGGTGTTTTCAGGGTACTCGAAATGGAAACAGCGACCGCCGTTGGCATTGACCCTGCCGCACAGGTCTGTATTCCAGTCCGGGAAGGAATAAAAGTCGCGGTCGGAATAGTGCAGGGCAAGCGCTTCTGTCAGATAGTGTTCTTTGTCAAAAGCATCGATATTGCGAATAGCGGTGCTTACGCGTGCGTCGTGCTGGATTGAGAATCCCGGGCCGTCGGAACGCCTGAGTCGGAAGCTCGCATCGTCAATATCATCGACATGCGAATTGATCGCGTCGTACATCTGTTGCAGCTTGACGTTGATAGCATCAGGCACGTCCGCAACAGACCATGTGTCATTTTGCCAGGACCAGTCTTCGACAGAGATCGTGCCAATCCAGTCTGCGGGATACCCAAACACGAAGTGCTCATTGATCTGTCCTGCAGCGCCGACCGGTGTCCCGTTCCAGGAGCCGTCGCCCGACATGAAAGCCTCTGTTGTTGTCTGCATCGGCCAGAACGTTTCGAGTTGTGTAAAGCGGGAGGGGATGTTTCCGGACCATATCGATGCCGCAGAAATACTGTTGTTCACTTTCGAGCCCTCGCCAGCAGCGGCGAGTGTCAGCAATGCAACGTCGCCGCCCTGCGAGTGTGCAACGAGGTTAATGTTATCGAGGTCAATCTCGCTAATACTCGACAAACTATCGAGCAGGTTCAGGACATCAATTGCATAGAATGCCGGGCTGAGGTAGCTGCCATTATCCCAGGCCTGCATGAACGAGATGCCATCAGCCGGTACACCATCAACAGTCCCGTGCCCACGCCAGCCTGGTGTCATAACAACAAATCCAGCTGCGACGTAGGCATCAATCATTTCGCCGTAGTTACTGTTTTCTCCGTAGTAAAAGTCCATCGATGGTGCATCGCCGATACCGACCCAGCCGTGAATAAAAAGAACGGCCGGATAGCCACCTGCGGGCATTGGCATACCGGGAATATCGAGTCGTGCGTAAACTCGCAACCCATCAGAATCATAGGATGTCAGGTACGACTTGTGTGCCTGCGACAAAACCTGTTCTTCGATTGTTATGCTGGAACCGTATTGGCGATTGCGAAGAGACTCGATCGAAAGCACTGTGAGGCTCGGGATATTGGCGCTGGCGATGCGTTGTGAGTCCGAATAGGTACAGGCTGATATCGCGGCGGCCAATAGCGCAATCAGGAAGACAGTTCTCATGGCGTCAGTACTCACAGGGAAGGTGTGTCAGTCGCAGGTGATCCAGTTGCACCGGGCTAGTCTTTCTTAGGCACGGGCAAGAACCGGGTAGTCCGCATCATGTGCAACGCGTCCGCACCGAAATCGGGTGCGCCATCGTTTGCCAGGAAGTAGCTCGTGACGATCATTCGGTTGGTGTAGACGACGGCAAGAGTGAGGTATTGGTACTCACGCGGCTTTTTTTCCTTGTCGGTGAGCGTGAAGTAATAGCCGAAAGACGACTCACCCTCTACAAGAACAATCGGTATTTCGGCTTCCAGTGCGACGCCGCGATAATTCTCGAGGACGCCCTTCGCAACGCCTTCCACCTGCTCTTTCGAAAGGTCATCAACGGCCACAGCGAGGTCCATGGAAACCAGAAAAACCGGTTCCCGTCGAGTCCCCATAGGCCCGAAACTAACGTTGATAAGACCATCTCTATTGGTCATCTTGGGTTTGGAGCCCCAGCTTGAGGGCAGTTCCACGGCGAGCAAACCGACTTTTTTGAGTTTCAGTTCATGCCGTATCGTTTCCTCCGCCGTTGCGGGCGCGAGCATGAAGAGTGTTGCCGCCAGTGCGTACGTGATCTGCCGCTTCAAATTCCTGATCATTCAAATCCCTGATTCTTGTTGTGCTCCGACTTATGACAGAAGCGAGTACAATTGGTGCCTCGTGCTGTCGGAGGATTTCCCATGCCCATTCCCATAACGCTATTGTACGTGAGTATTTTCGCCATTTTCGCACTTGTGCTGAGCTTCAGAGCCGGCAGTTTTCGCGGCAAGAGCGGCATTTCTGTGTTGTTCGGCGAGCCCAATAATATGGAACTCGCGGAGCGGGTGCGCACGCACCAGAATTTTCTGGAATACGTGCCGCTGTTCCTGCTCGTTTTTGCAGCGATAGAGCTAAACGGCGGTTCCGGTATTTTTCTCTATATCGTCGGTGACTTGATGATCGTTGCCAGAATCGCGCACGCGATCGGGCTGAAGCATGACAACATGGGCCATCCCGGACGTTTTATCGGCGCAGCGGGTACAGCGCTCATAACGCTTGTTACGGCAGGCTATGGCGTCTGGATCGCGGCCAACTCATTGCTGAGTTAATGGTTATCGCGCAGGAATTCGCCGAGTAGCCTGAATTCGTCTTTTCGACGGCTGCCCTTGCGCCACACGAGGCCAATGGTGCGATAGCTACTGTCGCCCATGGCGTGAAGCTGTACGCGCGTGTTCTTCAGAAGCGCCGAGCCTTGCGCCATTTCCGGCAGAAACGTGATGCCGAGATCGGCATCAACCATCTCTATCAGCGTGAGCAGGCTGCTGGCGCCGAAGCGCCGTACTTTCTGCGTATTGCGAATTTTGCAGGCGGCCAGAGCGTGATCCCGCAGACAATGACCGTCTTCGAGCAATAACACGCTGTCGGCGTCGAGTCGATTGAATCGATAGTTTTGCGGGTCGACGCGCTCAGTGCCGTTTCGACAGGCAAGGCAAAACCGGTCTTTGAATAGTGCGTATTCCTCAACGCCCTGCATTTGCCAGGGCAATGCGAGCATCAGCACGTCGAGCTCGCCCTGCATTAGGCGCTCATAAATTCGCTGTGTCTGGTCCTCGATTAGCAATAGCTCAAGCTCAGGGTACTCGCGCCGCAGTTTCGGCAACGCCGCCGGCAGTACAAAAGGCGCGATAGTCGGAATCACGCCAAGTCGCAGCTCTCCGGTGAGTGGAGCAGGGTCGCCGCGAGCAATATCGACCAGACTCTCAACATCGCGCAGCACCAGGCGCGCCTGGGTTGCAACATCCTGTCCTTTCGCTGTGATCGTGACATTGCGATTGGTTCGGTCGACGAGCTCAGCGTCGAGATTGGCCTCGAGCTCTCGAATGGCGTTGCTAAAGGCAGACTGTGAAACGAAACACGCCTCGGCGGCGCGCCCGAAATGCTGTTCCTCACAGAGCTTCTGGAAATACTTCAGTTGCTTTAGTGTTGGCAATCGCATCATCGATAAAATAGCATATAACGATAGAAATAACCCATTTTATTTATTAATAATTTTACTCTAAACTGGATTTCATCAAATAGAACTGGAGCACGTCATGGAGCTCAACCTGGGAATCGATACTGAAAAACGTGAGGCTATTGCCGCCGGGCTTGCACATTTGCTGGCCGACAGTTACTCGCTGTACTTAAAGACGCATAACTACCACTGGAATGTCGAAGGGCCGATGTTTAATACGCTGCACCTGATGTTTGAAGGCCAGTACATCGAACTGGCAACAGCCGTCGACGAAATCGCCGAGCGCATACGCGCACTTGGCGTCAAAGCGCCAGGTTCGTACTCCGAGTTTGCCGAGCTTACCTCGGTACAGGAAGCAGAAGGCAACGAGTCCGCCGACGACATGATCCGGCAGCTTGTCATCGGCCAGGAAGCTATCGTGCGGACCGCTCGCAAGATCTTTCCAGTCGCTGCAGATGCTAATGACGAACCCAGTGCAGACCTGCTGACCCAGCGGATGCAGATACATGAAAAGAACGCCTGGATGCTTCGCAGCATGCTGGCCTAGAACGCAAGATAGAACACAAAATTTACAATCTGGAGAACAAGATGTTTAAAAATCTGGAAGGTCAGGCGATTCCTGACGTCACGTTTCGTACTCGCCGTGAGCACGAATGGGTGGATGTCACTTCAGCAGACCTGTTTAAAGGCAAAACTGTCGTACTTTTTTCATTGCCGGGCGCATTCACGCCAACCTGTTCGTCATCGCATGTGCCGCGCTACAACCAGCTCGCACCGCAATTCCGGGCGAACGGTGTTGATGACATCATTTGCGTCTCCGTGAACGATGCGTTTGTCATGAACGAATGGAAGCGTAGTCAGCACGCGGAACGCGTAACGTTTTTGCCCGACGGCAATGGCGAGTTTTCTGACAAGATGGGTCTGCTCGTTGGCAAAGAGGACCTCGGTTTCGGCAGGCGTTCCTGGCGCTATTCGATGCTGGTTCGAGATGGCATTGTCAAGAAAATGTTCATCGAACCGGAACAGCCGGGCGATCCGTACGGTGTCTCCGACGCCGACACGATGTTGAAGTACCTTGATCCTGAAGGTGCATTGCCACACGACGTCGCCGTCTTTACTCGTGACGGCTGCCCGTTTTGTGTCCGTGCGAAAGGCCTTCTGAACGACGCAGGCATTGAATTCGAGGAATTGTTGCTGAATCGTGACTACACGGATCAGACGTTGCGAGCGGTTTCGCATTCAATCACCTATCCGCAGGTCTTTATCGATGGCAAGCACATCGGTGGATCAGACAATCTGGCCAGCTGGTTGGCGCAGCGCGACGAGACACGCAGCGCGGCCTGATCCAGTGCAGCATTGAGGTCCGATTCTGGCTAGTTTAGCCAGGCCCTGAGCGTATACTGCGCTCAGGGCTTTTGGATTGGACATGCTGCAAAACGATATTTACGAAAAAGCGAGACTCTCGCGGGACGCGCGTTTTGACGGGCGTTTTTATGTTGCTGTCAAAACGACAGGCATCTATTGCCGCCCCGTTTGCCCTGCCAATTCGCCCAAGAGCGAAAACATCTCGTTCTACCCAACCGCAGCCGCGGCGGGCGAGGCCGGCTTTCGGCCTTGCCTTCGCTGCCGCCCCGAGTGCGCACCCGGCACGCCTGCCTGGGCGGGAACATCAACCACAGTGCAGCGAGGCTTGCGGCTGATTGCCGAGGGCGCTCTGGACGAGGGCGACGTTGAAAGTCTCGCCGACCGGCTAGGTGTTACGGGCCGCCACCTGCGCCGTTTGTTTTCCAAACACCTGGGCGCAGGCCCATTGGCCGTTGCACATACCCAGCGTCTGCATTTCGCCAAACGCCTGGTCGACCAGACGGCCCTGTCCATGTCGGACATCGCGATCGCTTCCGGATTCGGTAGTACGCGTCGATTTAACGATGCTTTTCGAAAGACCTGGGGGCGAAGCCCGCGTGAGCTACGCAAGAAGCAGGTCGTTGCAAAACTGGCTGCAGGTCTGACCGTACAGTTGCCCTACAGACAACCTTTCGACATGCAGCAGCTTCTGGCGTTTTTTGCTATGCGTGCCATTCCCGGGGTGGAGGTTGTCCATGGTGATCGCTATTTGCGCAGTGCCGTAGTCAATGGCGAACACTGTGTCATTGATGTGACCGGAAACGAGGGAGTTCTATCGCTGACGCTTCACGGAGCCGAGACGCGCGCGCTATTGCCGCTGGTGCAACGAGTGCGCGGCATGTTTGATCTTGACGCATCTCCAAAAGACGTGGCTGCGGTTTTGCGCAAAGACAAATGCCTGGCGACATTGCTCAGGAAGGGGCGCGGGATTCGTGTGCCTGGCGCGTGGGACGGATTCGAGTTGACGGTTCGCGCCATTCTGGGTCAGCAGATTTCTGTTGCTGCGGCGACTACGCTGGCGGGTCGCGTGGCGAAACGATACGGCGACCGAATCGCGGTCAGCGTAGCAGGACTGGAGGGAGCGGAGGCGCCGTCAGTTCTTTTTCCGGCGCCGGAAAAGATGCTGAGAGCGAGACTCGGCGATATCGGTGTCATACGCAGCCGTGCGGCAACGATCCGACGTGTCGCAAAGGCGATTTGTGAGGGGCAGCTCAGTTTTGAGCCAGACCAGGATGCGCAGGAGTTTCGGCGCGCCATGATTGACATCAAAGGGATCGGCGAATGGACCGCCGACTATGTTGCGATGCGCGCATTGAAGCACCCGGATGCGTTTCCTCACGCGGACCTGGGGCTGCTGCGCGCATTCGATGCGCCCGGGCAAGATCGATTGAAGCCTGCCGAACTTAAACAACGTGCAGAACAGTGGCGCCCCTGGCGGGCATACGCCGCATTACTATTATGGAGCTACGGCGATAGCCCCGGAGGTTGAATCATGTATTACTGCCATTTCGATACACCGATAGGAGAACTCCTGCTTGCCGGGGAGGCCGACGCGCTTACTGCGATCGGTTTTCCGGAGGGGTCGATGCGACGTGACCCGGAGCCGGACTGGATCTACAACGAACAGCCGTTTGCCGAAGTTTGCCGTCAGCTGTCAGAGTATTTTCGTGGCGAGCGCACAGAGTTTGAGTTGCCATTGCAGTTGAGTGGCACCGAGTTTCAGGTAAGCGTACTCGACGCACTGCAGACGATCCCGTATGGAGAGACGACCTCCTACGGGGCCATAGCAAAGCAGATTGGCAGGCCGAAGGCTGTGCGAGCTGTCGGGGCGGCGAATGGCCGCAATCCGATCCCGATCATCGTGCCGTGCCACCGCGTTATCGGCAGCAGTGGAGACCTCACGGGATTCGGCGGAGGGCTGAATACCAAGGAAGCACTGCTGCGCCTTGAGGCGGAGAATTCCGGTGATCTGCTTTAGAGCGTCTTGCCTTGCATTGAGAGAACAGCTTCTGACGCTTCAACGCCGTCCAGAATCCGATCGTCGCCAATAATCCTGGTGAAGGTTGATTCCAGAGGCAGGATGCCCGCCCAGATGGGAATATCGTAATCCTCATCTTCGTCGCCAGGCACAGGTTTGTCCGAGACCTTCGCGGAGGCTGACTCTATTTCGAGGGCGATAACCCCTGTCATTTTGACCTCCTTGTCGTGCGGCGCCCGCAATTCGTCCCATCGCCCCGGCATAGTGCATTCCGAGATTATCCGCATCGCGTGCAGCTTGGCGTCCCAGTCTTCGACGAGACGCGGTGTGCCGAACACTGTCGCGGATCGGTAATTCATCGATGAATTAAACGCTGAGCGCGCATAGACCATTGCGTCAACATGCGTAATGTTCAGGCATGCCGTTGAATTCTGGTCGAGCAATTTGATTATGCGTGCCTTGCGGGCACCATGCAGAAAAATAGTTTCCCCTTCGCGGCCATATAACATCGGTACGACGACCGGTACGCCGTCCTCGACAAAAGCAACACTCGCGATGAGCGCAGAATCGAGAATCCCATGCACAGTCGTCTTGTCGTAGGCAGCTTTCTCGCGAAGCTGCCGTACCTTGTTTTTCTTGCTGACTTCATATTCCGCAGACAATACAGCGTCCCCCTAATTGCCAAGAAACATCGGCGCCAGGTAGTAGGCGACCGTTGAGACGAGCACGATACCTATAAGATTGAGTACGAGTCCAGCTCTCGTCATTTTGGGAATGGTTAACATGCCGGAGCCGAACACGATGGCATTTGGCGGGGTTGCTACCGGCAGCATGAATGCGCAGCTGGCAGCCAGCGTGACGGGTACTGCCAGTGCGATCGGGTTGTAACCTGCTTCTATCGCAATGGCACCGACAACAGGCAGGAAGGTTGCCGTAGTCGCAATATTGCTGGTGAGCTCTGTGAGGAAAATGATCATGGCAGCGGCGAGGATCACGATCGCGATGAGCGGCAGTGCGCCGACTGCTTGCAGGCTGCCACCCAGCCATTCTGCGAGGCCGGTACGAGAGACGGCTCCCGCGAGCGTCAGTCCGCCGCCGAACAATATGAGAACACCCCACGGCAATTGCTCGGCGTATTTCCAGCGCAGTAGCAATGGATCGGTCTTGTCACCGCTCGGTACCAGGAACAACAGTATTGCGCCGGCCATTGCGATCAGCGAATCATCCAGCGCGGAGAGCGCGGGAACATTGGTGAGCAACGGACGAAAGATCCACGTGAGTGCCATGAGCAGGAAAATCACAGCGACGCGTTTTTCCGGCACCGTGATAGAGCCCATCTCCCGCTTCATATTACGCAGCGCTGCGCGTCCTTCGCCTGAGGTAATGAAATCGACTTTGAATACCCATCGAGTGAGTGCGAGCCACGCGAGCGGCAGCATCATTGCAGACAACGGCAGGCCGACCATCATCCAGCTGGCGAAATCAATTTCCTCACCGTAGTTGTCGAGCATAAATGCAGCGAACATCGCATTGGGGGCCGTACCAACAAGTGTCGCCATGCCGCCGATCGTTGCGCCATACGCCACACCGAGCAACAGGGAATACTGAAAATCCTGTTTCTGCTTGGGGTCCATCTCGGTCACGGTGTTGTGAATGACAGTGATGATCGACACGGCGATCGGCAGCAACATCATGGTGGTTGAGGTGTTCATTACCCACATTGAGAGCAATGCACTCGACAGCATGAAGCCACCAACCAGCGAACGGCCGTTGCCGCCAGCGTATTGCAGAACCGTCAGCGCGATGCGGCGGTGCAGGTTCCAGCGTTGCATCGCGAAGGCGACGATAAAGCCACCAAGAAACAGGTAAATGACCTTGTTGGCATAGGGCGCAGACGTGTCCTGAATAGATGCAATACCCAGCATGGGAAACGCAACGAGTGGCAACAAGGCCGTTATGGCGATCGGTACGGCTTCGGTCGCCCACCAAACGGCCATCCATACGCCTACCGATGCGGTTGACCAGCCCGCCACTGTCAGACCATCGGGCGCACCGCTAATTATCATCAATAAAAACAATGCGGGTCCGAGGACAACGCCGATTTTCTGATGCCGTGACCGGCCATCCACCAAGCTCAAATCTGTCATCTATCTACACACCCCTTGTTGTTATCGCATTGAAGGCTACCTGTTCTGCACAGCTTAGTCCCAGTTTTTGGACGAATTTGCGAAAACCGTCTAAATATAGTGGTTTTCTCGCCTTCCCATACAAGATGTAGTAGCATTCCGTGCGTACCAACTCGGTACGCACGGAGATGAGGTGTAGTTTCAGGCAATTTTAAAAATCAGCCCCAACGGATATTGGGCAACGGTAGTCGACCAATTCGTGATACCTCTCATCACCAGGTCTGACTAGCATTCAGTTGCAGCCGGGACGCGGATTTTTGGAACGCCGATTGTGACAGCAAGATACAAAGGCAAAATCAATACTATCCAGTTGAGGTATTTGGCCT
>JAHZJK010000034.1 GCA_022600955.1 Gammaproteobacteria bacterium | reverse complement strand
AGTGTCGTGACCATCTCTAACGTCGGCGATATGCTCGTGTTTCTTACAAGCTTTGACGAATGACTTGCAGTCAGACTCCTCATCCGCAACACAGACCGCTTTGTCGCAGCTGCCATCCGCATTGCGCGTGACACATCCAGACAACTGATCTGGCGCGATTATTTCGCCAGCATTCTCAAGAACATCTTCTGGTCCTGAACAAGCCGAAGACCCGATCAAAACCAGCAGTAACACTATGTACTTTTTCATCATGCTCTCCTCCACGCGAACGGCCGTATTGTACAGCAGCAATGACCGAATATTGTTCATATGGTATCGGGCGTCGCAATTTGGAGACACTTGTTGGCACCCAAACCACATGATAATTACTGGAACCCAGAAACATTATGGAGAGCGATATGTTTGAGCGAATGAAGAAAGATGACGATACCAGCGAGCCGCAGCAGGCGAGCCGTGCCGAATCGAACAAAGTGTTCGGTTCCCTCACATCCAAAGTCGCCGGCAGTAGCAATGATGCGGCCGTTATCGGTCGTTCGATCCGAATCAACGGCGACCTGAGCGGCGATGAAGATCTGCGCATTGAAGGTGACGTGAGTGGGACTGTCGAACTCAAGAACAGCGCCTTGACCATCGGCAAGGAAGGCAAGGTGAAAGCAGGTGTGTATGCGAAGTCAATCGCGGTTGACGGTGAAACTACGGGAGACCTGTACGCAACCGAGTGCGTCAGCGTGCACGCAAACGCCCGCGTCCAGGGCAACATCATTGCACCCAAAGTCAGCATCGTTGAAGGCGCACATTTCAGAGGTTCCATCGAGATGGACCCGAAAGCGGTAGAAAACGCACTCGGTATTACGACGACAAGCAATGCAGACAAACCAGCTCCGCAGAGAAAATCTGACATTGCCGCCGCTCCCAAGGCCGCACGAGACAAACCGGCGAAGGATTCCAGCGCAAACGTCACTGCGCCGGCGAAGAGCGCGTAACTGAAATGGCCGCTTCCCTGCGCCGGGCCCGCGCCGGTGCGACGGCGGGACCGACGGCGGCGTTTCACGCTCCGCTGTTTCACGATCTCGTTGCCGGACTGGATGCAAACAAGCGACATGTCGTGCTCGACCTTGGCGCCGCATCAACACCGATGCTGGCCCTTCTTGGTCGATCACGCTGCCGCGTGGAAATTGCGGATCTCGCGCACTTTGGCGGCATTGATCGTCTGAACGGCGCCGAGCCTGGCTCTCAGCTCACCAGCGTGGCTGAGTCCTTACTGCCGAACAGACTCTCTGATGACGCCATCGATGTCGCGTATTGCTGGGACCTGCCGAACTACTTGACACTCAATGCGTTGTCCGCGCTTTTGACAGCGATCGGGGAGCATGCGCGCCCCGGCGCCCTCGCCCATGCGTTGGTCTTCTACGCCGATCGCGACATGCAGGTGTCCCCCGGCCGCATTGTCCCGACCGAGGAAGCCGAACTCATTGATCTCAGCCCCACCTCCAGGACGATTCCCGCGCCGCGCTATTCGCCTGAAGACCTGGGTAAAGGCATGGGCCGTTTCGTGATCGACCGTGCACGTCTGCTCGGAAACGGAATGCAGGAATTCCTGTTTCGCCTGGAGTCGTGAGGGTGACCGCACACTCGAGCGCGCGGATCCAGCATGCTCCTATCGTGACTTACTCGACAGGTAAGCCAAAATCTCAAGCCTCGCCGGATGACCGTCTAGAATTTTGGCCAGTTCAATTATCTTGTCGAAGTTCTCGCCAAAGTCTTGCTTGAGTCGATCCGACTCCATTTTCTCCACAGAGTCTGTCATCAGTCGATACTGCCATGGCTGAGTTGTGATGTTTGAAAGTTCGCCAGCACCGACAAGTGCTTCGATCAGTTCCCACTCGCCACCGTCCAGCCAGACTTCATCACAACTTGAGCAATAGTCAATTCTGTTTTCCGCGTCGACCGAGACCTTGAATTTGGTCATCACATTCTGGCACTTGCCGCAAAGAATAGCGTCTTTGGTATCAAGAACCTCGGCCTTCGAAACTGAGCTGTCGTTCGGTCGTTCCGCAATTCCCGATCGTTCTCGCCAGTCACGGTACGCAACAAGGGAAACCAAAACGCCTTTGCAGCGATAACAGCTGTTAGCTGGCAATGAGCCGGAAACAAGTGTGTGGCGCATTTCAGTGC
Organism: Gammaproteobacteria bacterium; assembly: GCA_022600955.1. GTDB lineage: Bacteria > Pseudomonadota > Gammaproteobacteria > Steroidobacterales > Woeseiaceae > UBA1847. The sequence continues at coordinate 25,457 of JAHZJK010000034.1, read as the reverse complement.
CGGAGCATTTTGGACATGTCGCCATCTTGGTAATCCCTTTGTGAAGTTTTTCCAGCCAATAACGTCTGCATTCGGTCAATGGCGGTCGACCATCCTACCTCATTCAGGTTTTACGTCCACTGGCTGAAAAGAAAAGTACCAAAGCGCGCCTATCAATGACGCGCAGAACGCAAGCCCTGCGACTCCGGACAGGTCTTCTCCGAAGCCAAACACGCTTTTGAAGATAACCTCTACTACAATCGGGATAAATGTGGACGCAGCACCAACCAGGAAGAGAGCCACGATTACCGACAAATTGATCTCGTAACGATGCACCAGGCTCTTGGCGCAGCGCGGGCACCGATAGAAACCCTGACCGGACTTGCTACCTCTCACCCAGCGCTCCTTTATCTGATGTTCGGATTCGATTTTCGTTCCGCACCACGGACATTTCATAAGCAATTTACCGAATTCATGAGTTGCTACCGATAAACAATCATGCGATTGGCAGGTCCGAGTCTGCTCTACACAAATCATCATGCAACCGCCGCACCTCCTCGCACTTGCGTGATGGTATGCCACTACCGAAGGTCTTTTCGTATCGGCACGCCGCAAAGCCGGCGGATTCTTTTTCGTACATTCTCACCCAACGACGGCGCTCGCTCATTCGTTCTTCGGCGATTGGCCAGACGCCGGGTCGCGGCCGCATATGCTGCCGGACACCAATCCGCCACGGCTTCGGGCTCAATCTGGCCCTGAAACAGTTCTGATTTCGACACATGAGCGCATAAAGAGGATCGCCGCCGATCGATTTCATAAAGTCCTGTGCAGTCCCACTCACTGGGTCGAAGGTGTTATGCATGGCCAGCACTCGGTATCCGTTTGGCGTCCGGTAGACACGCAATATCCAGCGCCGGTTCTTCTCGGCGAACGCCTCAATCTTTGCGAGTGCCGCTTCGAATCGATCTGTTCCAAAAAAACTGACCACTCGACCGATCCAACTACCGAACAACCCAGACAGGAATATGCCCGCGAGTATGATCGCCACAAAGTATGGCTCGGAGTCACAATCACAATTGCTACGCGTCAAAAACGCAGCGGCGACAAACAGACCGAACGCCGTCCATGAGTACAAGAGGGTCGACGGCTCATCGACATCAACGTCCGCGAACATGACGTCGGGCGTATTGAGGCAGGCGGCACCATAAGCGTTTCGGGTGATGACCGAATCCCCTCGCCGACTGATGATCTCCTCGCGGATCGGCAATCCTTCCGCGCCGTTATAGGGAACGTTACGATCAACCCGGCGAACGTTCTCCCCTCGATGGGCATCCGCGATGGCTTCTGCCAGTCGCTCCTTTGCTTTGCGGTGAGCATCTTCGTCGGAGTCATTGGACCAGCCCATCCGTTTGTAGGTACGGGTCTTGCCATCAACGACGACGCGCTCCCTGGCCTCCGCCCAATAATCCGGAACGATCATGAGTCGGCCGGCGGCATCACCGCAGTAATCTCGGTGATGACCTTGTCCTTGTCGGTGTACCAATCCTTACCCAACACCTTGGCGACTTTCCATCCGAAAGCACGCAGGATGCCAGCGTTGGTCGTATAGCGTGAGTGTATGTCCGGATTGTCATAGTGCGTACGGTCATCAATCAGGACTGCAAGTTCGAAGTTGACTTCGCCCCTGCGGCGCACGGCCAGGTGGCAACGCAGATCGGACTGGCCGTAGTCGGCCTCAACCTCGAAGCCAAGCTGCTCCAGTGCCTCTCTGATCTGCGATTGCAATGCCCGTGCACTCGAACTCGTGTCGAGCGACTGCTGCGGCTGGCCGTACTCCAGGAGCGCTGACGTCATGCCGTCTCTGTCGCCCTCTGATACGGCCTGGGCATAGCGAAGGTACTGGCGAAGCGCGTTCGCGCCTTCGTTGTAGGTGTTCGTGATCTGACCAGGATCGATCGATGACACGACCACCATATGTTGCTTGGCGCGCGAGAATATGACGTTGAGGCGCTTGTGGCCGCCATTCTGGTTGATCGGGCCGAAATTCATCCGCATACGTCCATTCGGATCAGGACCGTAACAAACGCTCAGAATGATGATGTCGCGTTCGTCACCCTGGACGTTCTCGAGATTCTTAACGAACAAACCAACAAACTGCCCTTCCTCCTCCCGGCTTTCCTCCTGTTCCAGACGGTTACCGAACTCTTTGTCCTGCATCCCCAGTCTGGAGAGCGCCGATTCAATCTCGCCTTGCTGTGCCTGGGAGAACGCCACGATCCCGACCGTCATGTCCGACTGCTCAGACAGGACCATACGCACGAGCCCTGCAATGTAGCTGGCCTCACCGGTGTTGCGTTGCGATTCGTAGGGGCTGTCGGATAGCTTGTGAAACGTGATCGGCTGGTCGAATACCTGTGATTGTTCGACCTCGATGTCTTCAAGGCTGTCGATGACAGTCGGCTCGCGCCTCACCAACACACCTGGTGTTGGAATCGTCTTAAGCTCGCCGGCATAGAACGCGCGGTTGCAGAAACCGATCAGGCTCTCGTGCCGACTACGGTAGTGCCAGTTCAATAAAGTCCCGGGCAACGCTCCACCGGCTCTGTTCAGGAAGCTGTCCGCGTTGAGGTCAAACTGCACCACGTCCGGCAGATGCGACTCGTCTTCATCGTCGGTGGAGGTCTTTCCGGAGAAAAATGTTGTTGGCGGCAGCTGCATCTCGTCGCCAACAACAATAATCTGTCGTGACCGGCTCACGGTTGGAATGGCGTCCTCTAACGGGATCTGGCTGGCCTCGTCGAAGATGACCACGTTAAACAAGTCTTCGTTCAGCGGCAACGCGTCTGCAACGCTCAATGGACTCATAAGCCAGACCGGACGGAGATCTCTTAGCACCGGGCCCGAGTCTGCCGCAAATAGCTCACGTACCGAGCGATACGCACGCGTTTTTTCAAACTCACGCTCGAGCAGCTTGCGACCGCGCGTGTACGCCCGTCGCCAGTCCTTTTCTTCCTGCGTGGTCTTCGCCATTGATGTGTTGGCGCGCACGAGGTGTTCATGGAAGATTTTTGCGCAAACGTCCAGAGCGAGTTCGCTGTTTAGCTCTCTGCCCTGTGACGTCAGGTCAACCAGTTTGTCGACCATGCCCTGCAATTTTATTGCATCGAATCGAAGGATGCCTCGAGTCTTGCGCAGGCGACGGTGGATAGTCTCGTCGAGAACGGCGAGTTCGAGGTCGTCGAAGTTCAGGTCGAAGCGGCGCAACGCTCTGGCGGCCGCCGGGTCCATCTTGTCCAGCACGCGAAGCTCATCGGCAAATTCGTCACAGGCCTCCGCTTGTTCGGATAGCCTAGTGAGTGTGGACGACAAGGTCGCAACGTCTTCATCTTCGTATTCACATAGCAAGTTCGTGATTTCGTCGTCAGCACGTCTAAGGTGGCCTGCAAGCCGGACGAGCTTTAACACTTTCTTGCCAGCATCCGCCTCGGTAACGCAGACTTTTACGAGGTCGCGTTTTAGCGCCGGTAATTTAGCGCCTTTGTTCCAAACGTCATGCAACAGCGCCCTGCAGGTCTGTATGTCATCGAGACCAAGGTCTGTAGCGATCTCTGCAGTGGTTTCGCGAACAGCCGCTTGCGTGCCCTGAGCCGTGTCCAGCAACGAGAGCGATTGATACACTGAATTCGAGAGGCCGTCATAGTTGTCGCGCACGAAACGCTTGGCATGTCTCCAACCGCTGCTCAGGAAAGCGAAAAACCTGCCCTCCTTACGGTGCGCAATTTCAACTAACTCATTGACGTCCTCGACACACTTCAACAAGTCCCAGCCCGTCGCATCACGTGCCGCCACCTCGTGCGCCTGCTCGCGTTGCTCCAGCTTGGCGAACTGCTTTTGTAGTCGCACGGTACCCGGGCTATCGATATCAAGCACATCGAGGCGTTCCGACTCAGCGAGTCCCAACAATTGTCGGCAGAACGTCGCGACCTCGTGGATCGCACCCCAACTTAACCCGGTGCGCCCGGCCATATCGTCAATCGCTGACAACGCGGTCTCGGCATCAGTCAGTCCCGATAACGACCGTCGGGCGGCTTCTTCGATAAAATCAATATAATCGTCAGACTCAGCGATATCTGCTCGAAGGTAGCGAACCGGAGAACGGGCGAGCACCCCATTATAGCCACCGCGACTCAATGCCTCACGCAATGGCTCGGTACTCTTACGAACATCGGCAAACTGTTCCCACTCAGGAAGCTGCAAGCTGTTTCGCCGATTTAATGGCGAGCGTTGCGCGCCACCTTCAATCCACTGGCCGATTACATGCCGAAGCGGAGTCTGCCCGTCGTCGCCAGATTCGATCATTGCCGCCGAAAACTTTTCGAGAGACTTTATTTCACTCGTAAGTTCATCCAGCCATTGTTGACGGCGTTCTCCGAGATCTTCGCTAGGCGTCGCCGCAACCGCTTTCTCGTAGCGGTCCTTGAGCGCCATGATGAACGGCTTTTTATCTTCACGAACATCGTGAATCAGGCAACACGCGTCACCCAGCCCGACCTGTAGCAGACGATGAAAAACAACATCGAGCGCCACGCGCTTCTCGCAAACGAACAACACTGACTTGCCACGAGCTACGTAGTCGACTATCAGGTTGGTGATCGTCTGTGACTTACCCGTTCCGGGTGGCCCCTGGATGACATAGCTTTCTTCCGCGCGAGCGCGAAGTACAGCATCGCGCTGGCTCGGGTCTGCGGGCAATACGTTGTAGCGCTCCTCTAATGGCGGCAACTCGAGCGGATCAAACACGGGCCGCGTCGCCTCGCTGAAGAGGCGCTCGAAATTGACGCCGTCAGCAGTTTGGTCTGTGAGGAGCTCCGTGTAGTCACGCACAAGCGTCATCTTGCGGTAGCTGAAGTTGGCCAGCGTGACCGCACACAGATCGATCTCCCATTGCCGCGGCCCTTTCTCATCGCCTTTGTCGAGGCTGTAAAAGTCCCTTTCGATGGTGGCGGACGCGTCCGCCACCATGCGTTCGATGATTCTCGGTTTGACGTCATTCTCGACGAACTCACGACTCGGCGCGTTGGCGGGCCGAATATCGCGCGCAAAGATTTGCACACCAAGCGGCTCATGGCGCTGGCCGGAATAGCTGTAGGAAATTCCCGAGTAGCTTTTGAGCCCGCGCCCGGTGGCGCGGATGCGACGCCGGTAACGATCGAGACGCCGGGTCACTCGGCGCTTGATGAGCTGGATACGCGGTGTCTTGACCAGGTCGAGTTCGACACTGCTATCAGACTGGGCCAGCTGCTTCTGCAACGCCTCGCCCAATGCTTCGATCTCTTTGAAATTACTGGCGTCAATTTTCTCGGGCAAGCGAATACCGTACAACTCGTTAAGATAATGCCGCAGTGCTGGATTGATCTCAGCCTCGGCCGCCTGCGTACTCAGCTCAAAATGATCCTTCACGCCCTTCTTCTTGCGAATGGACGCCGGGATCAGAATCAGCGGCGAATTGATGCGTTCCTCGGGTGCGTCCTTCAGGTTGTGCCAACGTAAGAAGGCGGTCACAAGCCGCAGCTGTGAGAAGCCGTACTCACGGGCATCACGGTTCGCCTGCAGACGTATGCGATCCAGCGACGAAGACAGGAACGGGTAATCTTCGAGCCGCAGCCAGCGATCCAGTCGCATAGGCGCATCGGACTCGAGCGTGCGGCACAGGTCTTCGTTGGTGAATAGCAGCTGCTGTGTTCGTATCGACTCCACATCGAGCACATGCGGCACGGAGCCTTCTGTCAGGTTGGCGTTGCTGCCCGTCTCCCGGAAATACAGCAATCGATTGCGGCGACTGACTTCGAACAGTCGACTGCGCAGACGTGCCAGCAACACGTCACGCCGTGACCCGCCGCCATCCGCAGGCATCTCGAGCTCGATGTCTTCCTCGAGCTCCTGGTAGCGATACTGGATCAGCATCTCCGCGACCGTCGCCAGGTCCTGGGGACGTTCCGAACGATCCAGCTCGGTCATGCGTTCAATGAGCTGCGCAATAATCGGCGAGATTCGACTATTTAACGCGCAAAGATTGTTGCGAGCGGCCACAAACTGTTGCAGCTCATCAGGATTGGTCAGGTCCAGCCCTGTGACCAGGCTGCCCATGACAAGACCCAAAACGTACGTGTCGGTCAGGGCGTCATGGTGGTGAAACAGCTGCTCCCAGGCGACGTAATCCGGATAAAACGCCTTGCGCGCCGCACTGCCCCGCTCGGCGACACTCTGGTCTTCTACGACAGCGAAGTCAGATTCGACCGATTCAACCTGCCGCGTTACTTCCAGCCGGTTGCGCAGCTTCTTCGACACCTGGCCGCGGATGGCCTCGCGATTGGATTCCGGAGCGCTGGCATCGGCATTGATATACCACAAGTGCCCGAGCGAGACGCGCAGTGCGTCAATACCATTAAGCGGCGCCACCATGTTTTGCTCATGGGTCGCAATCACCTGCTCGATGAGCGGCGCCATGAGCCCTACGACGTCGTCACTGCCGACCTCCCCGAGCTCACGTAATTCACCGAGGTAGGCAAGGAAAGGCTTGCCTAACTCCTCGTTGTCATGGCTTTCATCCATCCCTGTCGGCCTCTTCCTCGGCAGGTTCTGCATTTCGCATTGCCTTGTCCGTGTCCGACTTGCGAAGCTTGAGCTCCTTTCGAGCCGTCGCTTCTAAAATCTTGTGAACTCCGAGTGACTCGGCGAAATGGAGCATAGGCCCCAGCAATGGATAGCTGTCGTCACGATCCGCAGTTGCGAGATCCAGTAGCAGATAAGCAAGGTATGAATGTGTTAGCTCGCTCGCATCCGCTACCGGTGCACGCAACACTTGTACGGAGCGTTGAATCTTGTCCCATTTGAAGCTCGGGTAATACTCACGCATGAGCACGGTGTGCTCATCGCTGCGAAAACGTTCGTCGTAACCAATCGTCTGTACGATATTGTGCGTCAGCGTCGCAAGCTCGCGCTGGTCGAGAATATCGAGACGGCCCGAATCGAGCTTGCCACGCACCAGCCTGCTGTAGTCGGCTGGATCGTTCATGCCATCGTGAAGCGCTTTGACGCGCAGATAAATCTCGGGGTGCGTCAGGCCATCAGAACCCGTGTCATCCTTGCTGAGAACTTCCTGTGCCTGTTCGACATAGTCGTCAACCGCAACCGTTTTCAAGCCCGTGCTGACCTTGATCAGGCTCGACATCGCCGATGTCGCGTTTTCGCAAACAAACGCCCCACCTTTATCTGCGTACAACTCAGTCTGCAGCTGGAAACGCCGCGCTGTTTCGACATAGGCCTCGTGGCAGTCCGGCTGTTGCGCACACCACATCAAGAGCCGTGACGCCGCGAAAAACTCGCCATTGTTCGCGGTGTATAGCCTGTGGTGCGAAAACTCGTGGCCGAACAGCGATCGAAGCTCTGCCGCGTCCAGAAGCTCGTCGATCGCGCCGCTAAGCACGACGCAGAGTTCATCATCGAAAAAGTACAATGCAGCGTTCGGCGACGCACCGGCCGACTGTGCCTGGTACAACGTGATTGGGAAGTCAATTTCCAGTCGCTCCGCGACCTCGCGCGCAATCTGATACAGGTCCGCATGGCTTTCAGCGCCCATCCTGTAGCAAGACTTGAGCAGCTCGAGTTTGCTGTGCTCAGCATCGGCCGTCGAAAAATTGTCCGAAACAAACCACTGCCACAGGCCTGGCTCGTTGCGTTTGAGATGCGTGCAAACGTCGTTGTGATACTGAAAAGGCGCTAGTTGCATGTAGGACCGGGCTACCCAGAGAACCTAGGCCCTGATGCTACGGATACCAGCGCGGACTGCAAGCCAAATGACGACAGACCGGCGGGGTGTCGCGATAAATACCTATTCTCACCGTGCCTGACGAAGTTCAAGATTGCCTATATACAGGCAACATATGGACGCTTCGTCATGATCTCCTATTTCACAGGTCGCAAGTCATTGTGCCGAGTCACGACGCTCAGCATGCTGATGTCCTTCGCTGTTGGATGCGCGACTATCTCTACCGGCGCTCACTACGATGAGACAAACAATTTCGGAGAGTATCGGACCTTTTCCTGGATTGACGATACTCCCTATATTTCTGCAGGTAACGATACCGGCCAACCAATCAGCCCGTTAACAGTGTCGAAGATTCAGAACGAAATCCTTTCTGGGTTGGAGGCCAAGGGCTACCACTTCATCGATGAGCGTAACGGAGCGGACTTCGTTGTGGCCTTCACGGTAGGAACACGTCAGGAAATCTCAATTGACTCCTACCCTGCTCCTTACTACGGCACATGGGGTTGGCACGTTCGTGGCAGTCACTACTATGTCCGCGAGGTCTCCGCACACAACTACACCAGGGGAACGCTGGGTGTCGATGTATTTGATGGTAAGACGAAGCAACCCGTTTGGCACGGGTGGGCGGAAAAAACCGTAACCGCTAGTGACCGCCAGGATCCTGAACCATCAATCAAAGCCAGCGTTGCAAACCTGCTCGAGGCTTTTCCCAAATAGGCAGCATCAGTTTTGCGCAAGTGCCATCTAGGAAACCGCTAAGCTAAGCACGCCACCGATTTATGGCGAGCCTGGCGGTTGCAAGCTTCTTCTCAACATCCTGCCATTCCTCGCTGGGTGTCATCTGCAGGACTCGTACTTCGCGTAGATGCTAGGGACTCAAGCTTCGTTGTTTCATGGAGTAACAAGCCAACGTTTACGCTGATTGCAAACTCCTGTCCGTAGTTATTTCATCTCGGACTGGTGTCTTGCATCAAGAACGATCACTCGACTCACCCCTTAACCAAACGATAATCCGGTCTACGACCTGTGGGTCCTGGTACGCCTCGCTGTGTGCAAGCCCTCCGCCCTGAGACGCACAGAGTTCGACCGGCCAACGTCCTATTGGAGTAGCTTCTGAACTTACGCGTACGAAAGCGGACGCCGAAATTCCGTACCACCCGAATCGAATCACATTCAGCACCAAGATACCGAAGGCCAACAAGACGTGAATTGTGCCAATTGCGAGTACGGCAAGAAAAAGTATGAGTAATCCAATGTAGGCGACTTTGATTGATGTCGCTGGCGATATCAGAAGGGCCGCAGCAATCAGAATGGCAGATACGACAAACACCTTCTTGGTTCGCTTCTCGCTGGAAAACAACCAGAAAGGAATCAGCTTTATTGGATATAGAATTGACTGAGATATCTTCCAAATCGTCGACATCAGCAATTCCACCAAGGATCCCCCATTCAGAAAAAGACTGGCTTCGTCACCGGTGTGCCTGACGATGAGGACCTCGACATTCGGGTTGGGTGGCTTAGGCTGAAATTCACGACAGATACGTTTCGATTCAGTCGTCGGCCGCCAATAGTAATCAATCGTGCGGACAGCCCATCGCCAAAAACCAAAGCCCAAAACAGCCAGTAACACAAGAACTCCTATAGATACTGGCGACAATTCGTCCATAAACTTCCATGGGAATACCTCGCGCAAAGCTCGGAAAATCATGGCCGGAATTAGAGTGGTAAACGAAGTGAGAAGCACCATCACTTCCCGAATATATGAGAACGAGAAATTGTGCCGATGAAAGTGCAGAAACGGTGTTGCCATGAACACCATACCGTCGATTTCTTGCTCGAGTTCTGCGTCGTCTAACGCATAGAGGAGTACATTGCCGCCATGGCTATGCGCCAGAACGTACAATCGATCCGCGTTGTTGGCGAGTTCCCGGAGTAGCTGCCGCAACGCCACTCCCGCACGCATTCGCGCTCGATGGTCGTTTCGGCCTGACCAAACGAACGAATGAACTGTAGCCCCACATTCCTCAAGCCGCTCTGATAGCGCCGGCCACTCAACCTCGCGTGGCCGATACTTCCTTGGCGCCAGGGACCATAATGCGGTTTGGATGAAGCCGTTACCGTAAGTGCCGTGGACCAAAACATAGTGAACGTCATTGGACATTGATGTGAAGTTGTATGATCCTCCCTAGCCTACTCAGATAGCGTCGTCAGGAATGCTGAGCTCGCTCCAGCTAACCAAATGCGCGCAGGCTGTTGAGAATAACCAAACAAAGCGCTCTGATCGTTTAGTTTTGCCGCGGCACTAAGCATGACGTCACCACGCAACGAATGAGTGACTATCATTTGCTTGGTTTGCTGCGGGCCGAACTGTGTAGGGAGAAACTGGACGTAGGCCAAGCGCCGAACTTCCATTCCCTGAAGGGTCGGACGAGCAGTCGGGTAGGTCCAGTTTGGATCTAGAGACCAATACATTGGGTTATCAAATTGAACCGTCGTATGTTCAAACTGGGACGACTTCAATTGTGTCTCGTCCGGATTCGAAACTTTGTTGATTTGAAAATAGAAAGACACCAGGTGATCTTCGCTGTCTGTAATCCAGATTCCGTTTTGCCAACGAGGTGCCGAGTAACCTGAGGGTACAACCAACGTAGCGCCGCTCTCAGACTCTCGGTAGATATCGAATTCCTGGCTGCTAGGATCGAACGGAAACATGCTTGCAATTTGACGAAGTCCGCGTTGATCATCTGTGGTCGAGAGCATCTGACTAAATGAGGCTGTGCGAATCAGCAGTAACCGTTCATCACCGCCGTCGGCCACCACAAATTCTCGCTGAGTGGTGGGAGCTACTTCCTCGGCGAATAGTTCGGTGTTGGCAACTGACTGGTCCGGTATCGTTGCCTTTGAATTTAGCAACGCCTCAAGATAACCAGCATTAACAGCCCAGCTACGCGACGCTGCGCCTACTGCCAGGCCACCGTTCGCAATTGCCACCAACATTCCGTTTGAATCAAATATCGGCGCACCTGAATGGCCTGGCAGGAGGTGACCATCCAGATTGAAGACTGGGGTATCCGTACTCGGGAATCCGATCTTCTCGAGATCATTTCGCACTGCAGTTGGGATAGAATCACGCAGTCGACCACCGGTGGATCGAACTTTCAGAAATGTTGGATCGGCCACTCGAATGTTAAACGGATACCCAATACATGTAAGCTCGTCTCTCACGCTCGGGGTTTTTTTGCTTACTTCGAGCGGAGATGCCTTTGTCGGCTCTTTCAGTCGCAACATGGCAAGGTCTTGATCTCGAAGGACTCGAGTAATTTCGGCGCTGATCAGTCGCCCATTGGACGGAACCTTTATCTGGATGCGTTTCGCGCCAGCAACGACATGCAGTGACGTCACGACCTGGTCATTGCGACCAAATACGAAACCAGTCGCCGCGACCTCTTTTCCGAGCGGATGCGTAACATGAATTTTGACGATTGAATCGCCATGGCGATCGACGATTTCATCCGCATGCAGCGCCCCGCAAAGTGGCAACAGCAGCAAGACTCTCCAGACTATTCCGAACTTGCTAACCATACAGCTCGGTAGGCCTCCATTTGAGCATCCGCAGATAATTCAACTTTCGCAATCGCATCGTGAAAGCGCCGCCACAGCCCTCCCTGGGTCGACCAGGCATCTCCCAATGCCACAACATCACCAAAATTGTCAGGATCCATTTTCTCCAGCTCGTCAACATCGACAGAAAACAGAACAGGTGAACGGATAGACAAGTCCAGCGCACTCGACGCTTGCGACCAACCATTCGGAAGGAGTCCGAGCGTCTGGTAGACAATCAGCTGACCAACAGTTTCTTTTGGTAGCTCTACACTTGCCCATTCGCTATGCAACTCAGCCGGAGACGGGTGCCACGGTTGGGCAGTTCGAACGTACAAGCCGAGAAACACTCCGACTAATGCCGCAATCCCGAAAGAACCTAATACCGTAAAATCCACGCGCGCAGTCTTGACCCGCGCGCTCATGACAGCGACGACCGATCTGCTTGCACTTTCCTCGGCCTCAGGCTCCCCGCCATTCGTCACAGTTGATGAACCACGTAGACCGAGCACAATGCCCAGTAGTCCCGTTAGCGTAGTAATGAACGCGCCAACAGAAGGTACGCTGGAGAGTCCGATCAACGTTCCCAGAAACAGAGAAAAACTGAATGTTCCGATGACTTTTCGCACTACCCGGCCCCCAATTTCGATTGCGCCTTTTGTGCGTACTATTGGCTTCGCAATGTGCTGCAAGCATACCCGTATATGGTCAAGAATTCACGCCGCCCGGCTTAGCGGCCACGAGTTGTCATCGCGGTATTGACCGGGATTGGAGGCCCTTCACGAACAATCGAAGCACATCTGACAAATAGCTAGCGAGCAACGTTGAATAGTTTTCGAATGTAATTACCCTGCTGAAGCTCCTCGAGCACGGCATATGCGAAATCCTCAGGAGAGATTGTCGAAGGCGCTCCGTCGTCGTCGCGAAGTAATTGTTCACCGCCCCAGCGAACCATTCCAGTCCGGCCTTTTAGCCGCAGACCGTTTGGAGGAGACGCGACCGTCCAATCGACGTTGCTGCTCTGCCGGAAAATATCGAGTGCCAGCTGGTGTCCGTAGAACATCGCGAAATTTTGGTGCGATTCGTCTACACGGCCCAGCTCCAGGAGTGTCTTATCGTCTTCATATTTCAGGGTGTACAGATTGCCGACGAATAGTAACCGTGTACCTTTCGCTTCCATCGACTCCATCACCTCGACCAGGCTTTGCGCGGCCCGCGGCACGATGTAGTTTGACGGGTCGCTATCGCGCGGCGTACCACCTACAGAGACGATCACCGCATCATGCTGCCCGATCAGGTAAGCCAGCCTGATGTGGTCGAGAATATCGGCACTCTCTACGTTGACTCGGCCCTTGAAGCTCTCCAGTCGCGTAGCGTCGCGACTCACCGCAGTGACGTGGTGGCCACGCAATAGCGCCTCTTCGACGATATACCCACCGAGGCGCCCGCTTGCGCCAAAGATGAGCAGTCGATGCGTCGATGCATTGTCGCCCTCCGGGCTGGCATCAAGTGACGGTGCACCAAGAATGAAAAACGATACGATTGTGACGATCAGGGGATTCACTCAGTACTCTCGCAAATCAATAGTCGCGGCAAATCTAGCACGCACGCTATTGCACTGAGCCCGATTCAAGCTGAGTCGTTCTATTAGCAGGGGGAAACGGTCATCGCCGTCAGTCAAAAACGTAGGGGCACCCACCGAAATGATTGAATGCTGTGTCCCAGCGCCGCACATCTTGAGCCCTGCGCCATCGCTGGTGAAAAAACTCCATCAGACACACGCCCTTGTCCAGCTCAATAAGAATCGTATCGAATTCATTCACAGTCGAAAATGTCGGGTAGGACGAGGCTCTCCCCCAGAATTTTCCCTTACCGCGCTGTGCGTATCTTAACCAAAACGTTTCTGGTGCGACCCATTCTGCCGTCCTCGCATTCCACACCTCGATCGTGATTTCGGACTCGTAGACCTGACCGTTTTTTGGATTGTCAGGATACGCGGCAAACACCAACGTTGAGGCAGCCAGTATGGAGGACAAAATTATGCACTGAAATACTGAATTCATCGTATCCCTATTGAGCCGCGGCACGACTCGGTAAAAACCTTTTGAAGCCGAGATAGATGCCTACCAGCACGCCACCGGCGATGAATCCGAACAGGCCGTTGTAGAGCATCGCTGCAATAACACCCGCAATCCCGCTGGCAGCCGGCAAGCTGTGTGCCCAGGCTTCGACGATGTGTAAGCCCTCCGCGAGAATCGGCAGGCCATGCACAAGGATGCCGCCGCCGACCAGGAACATGGCGGCCGTACCGACGATGGAGAGTGTGCTCATCAGTTTGGGTGCCATTCGCAATACCCACGCACCGAACCAGCGCTGAAAACGCGCCAGGCGCGTTTCTTCGCGCTTTGCCATCAGATGCAAACCAAGATCATCCATTTTGACAATACCCGCAACGAGGCCGTACACGCCTACCGTTATTACAGCAGCGAGCAAGGTCAAAACTGCAATTCTCGTGATCAGATCGGCGTCTTGCACAGTACCGAGCACGATGACAATAATCTCAGCCGACAGAATCGCATCAGTACGAATCGCTCCACGAATCCGACTCTTCTCAAACGCAACCATATCCACGCTCGCGTCAGCTACTGCCTCGAGGCGCTTTTTGTGTTCTTCTTCCTCTTCCGACGCATGCAAGTAGCGATGCGAGACTTTTTCGAATCCCTCGAAACAGAGAAACGCGCCGCCCAACATGAGTAAGGGAATAATGATCCATGGGACAAAAGCACTGAGAAGCAAGGCGATCGGCACCATAATCGCCTTGTTGATCGCCGAACCCTTGAAAACGGCCCAGACAACGGGAAGTTCGCGCTCTGCGCGGATACCCGTAACCTGCTCCGCATTCAGCGCAAGATCGTCGCCGAGCACACCGGCTGTTTTCTTGGCGGCGACTTTGGTCAGGACAGCGACATCGTCAAGCAGGGTTGCGATGTCATCTAGCAGTGTGAACAGACTGGATCCTGCCAAGGGGTGGTGCTCCTGTACGAAAAAGTTCGGGAAATGTTAAGCGGCTCAAGGTCGTTTAGCAAACCGGGATTCGAAGTAATGTATTCTGACCTTCAGCCCACGACGCAGTATAATCCATTACCATGAAATCCATCGTACTCGCCCTACTCTCCAATCTCTTGCTCGTCTCCGGTTTTGCGCAAGAGAGCGCTCCCTCTATCCCGACCCAGGATGCGTTCTTCGACGCGATCAGCAAGCTCTGTGGCAACGCCTATTCGGGTACGGTCACGGTCGATAACGATCCAGGTGACGGTTTTTCGAACAAGACGCTCACCATGCACGTCCGGCGCTGTGACGACACGCAACTACAGGTACCTTTTCATGTAGGCGAAGATGCCTCTCGCACCTGGCTTATTACCAAGACCGGCTCCGGCTTGTCGCTCAAACACGATCACAGACACAGCGATGGCTCTGAAGACTCTCTTACGCAGTATGGAGGCCATACGGTCGATGCCGGGTGGGCACAGGTACAGTCGTTTCCCGCAGACCAATACTCAAAAGAACTGTTCGTCGAGCGCGCTATCCCGCAATCGGTCGGCAATACATGGCAGATGTTCATCTACCCTGATCGCTTTACCTACCGACTGATCCGCCAGGGCCGGGAATTCAGGGTAGATTTTGACTTGACCAACCCTGTCGAGGCTCCGCCGGCGCCCTGGGGATATGACGATGCTCAGGACTGAAAATGGCCGTTAGCATCCTGTGATCCCGGGCGAGCGTAACCAAGCTCATGGATCAAATACAATGCCACCACAATGGCGCTACTGGCGGCAAGGACTAAGTCGACGAATTCCCGACCTGCGCCGATAAAAAAAGGAACAATTGCAACGGGCAACGCGGCAACTATCCCCGCAAGCAGCCCGAACAGAGTTCTCCCGGTCTTCATACCAAAAGTCGCCGAGACCAGCGAAAACAAACCGTGAACGCCAAGAATCGCCCAAACAATAAAAAGAAGTCCCAAAGGGTTCATGTCCATCAACATTCCTCCGCCGACAATCATCACCCCAAACGACAAGATCATAAGTAACAAAGCTGGCAGAATGCCAAACAGGACGATTAGCAGGATTCTCATCAGTCTAGAACATCGAATTGTCGTGTAGAGCATCATCAGTTACAGGTGTACCCACGCCCCAATGTTCGGCGAACTTCCCGTTTTCCATGCGGAAGATGTGAATAATCGCACTACCGAGGGCATCCGGAGTGCGTTTGGAATGAAGGTGTAACCATACAAGATCACCGTCGGCAGCTCCGCGCTTGATCTCTATTTTGCTCAATGGATACTTCTCAATCCTCGCAGCAAAAAACGCGATAACCGCATCCCTGCCATCGGGGACGTGCGGCGAATGCTGGATGTAGGTATCTGCAAAACACTCGCGGTCGGCAGTCTCAATATCCAGTTTGGATTCGAGCAAATCCATGCAGTAGATGGCTTTCTCCAGGTTTGACTGCTCCATCAGCTGCTGCGAGTCATCAGTCACCTGACACGCGGCGAGAGTCAGCATTCCAAAAAAAGCGAGAGTTGACGTCGTCGGCTTCAAAACAGCGGTCCAATACTTGAGGCTTAGACAATGATCATAGCATTCAGGCAGCAATGCCGGCAGTTCCTTATGTACCCCGGGCGAGACTCATGTCCGCGCAACAACTCCGATTGCTGTACTGTTCGAACATCAACAATCTTACGTTGGGTCTAGCCACTATGCATAAGCAGTCAATCAGACGAGTGATCTTCTACTCACTGCTCTCGGTGTTTGCGAGTGTCACCCTCGCGCAGGAAGCAGAGAAGCCCGTCGAGGTGGACCGTAGCATCGCCATAACATTTGATGACGCGACTAAAGGAGATGGTCCTTTTTTTACCGGAGCCGAGAGGACGCAACGACTGATCGATAGTTTGTCGAGGGCCGGCGTAAGCGAGGCGTTATTCTTTGTAACCACGAGAAACGTTGAGCGGCAAGGCGAAAGTGGCCACAAACGCATCGTTGCTTACACTGATGCTGGCCACATGCTCGGAAACCATTCACATTCACACCTCTGGCTCAACCGAACACCGACGGCCGAGTACATTGCGGATCTGGACCTGGCGATTGACCGTCTGCAGCCATACGCCAATCTGACCAGCCTCTATCGATTTCCGTTTCTTGATGAAGGCCGTTCGCCAGAGAAAAGAAACGCTTTACGTCGCGCACTCTCGGCGCGCAGCCTCAGCAATGGCTATGTCACAATCGATACCTATGACTGGTACATTGATCGCCTGGCCAAGGAAGCAGTCGATGCGGATATCGAGATTGATAGAGAAGACCTGCGCGACTTGTATGTCGATGTCATTGTCAGTAGTACGGAGTTCTATGACGAGATGGCGCAGAAAGTGCTCAACCGCTCTCCCCGGCATGTCCTGCTATTGCATGAAAACGACATGTCTGCGTTGTTCATTGGCGATCTTGTAACAGAGTTGCGTGAGCGTGGTTTCCAAATCATCCCTGCGAATGACGCGTACGAGGATCCGATCGCCGGGCTCGAACCAGACACCCTATTTCTTGGGCAGGGTCGAATTGCCGCACTTGCACACGAGTCGGGACTACCGCCATCCGAGCTAGTGTCACCGACCGAGGATGAAGGCTATCTCAGGCGCCGCTTTGAATCTGAGGTATCAGAGATTCCGCAGTAACCGAGCTACGATTTACATCGCATTCCGCGACGGCTGCGTACGGATTTCAGCTGCACATTCAGAAACAGGCGTTCGCGTGCTCAGGGCAAGCAGGACCTGACCACCGTAATAGAACGGCAAACCCCAGACGAAGTTGGGAAAATCGGGCTGCACGAACTGTCCCGCAGCAACCGACAGGTCCGAGAGGTAGAAGAGTAATGCACCAGCAGGAATCAGAACGGTCCCACCGCTGCCCTTAGCGCCAAAAGCCGCCGCGACCATCATGCTGATGACCAGCGTATAAATACCAACGGGCCACACCATCTCGTTTGACACATAGGGTTTTAACCACAGAAAGACGATCGTTGAGAGCACCAGCGTCACGGCCGACGCTATCGCGAAAGACAGGCGGTCTATTCCTATCGTCGCAAATGCGACTAAAAACATGCAGTGAGCCAGCAAGAATCCGATAAGCCCGGCGAGAAACCACCCCTCACTCGACCCAAGCAGAAAAGCGTCACCGGCCCATGACAGCACTAAGGCAGCTACAACTAGTTTGCCATACCGAGTGCGAAGTGCCCCTACACTCAATGCAGCACATACGAAACCGGTCGATGCCAATAGTTTGGATATGATGGTGCCGACCGCATTTTGCGTGAGCTGTGAGTTAACCAGCAATACGCAGCAGACTACTGTTAATAGAATCCAGATCCGTGGCCCGATGTTCGTATTTGAATATCTCAATCAACCCAACCTTCCCGTTACGCCACTGCATCCACAGGCCTCAAACTCTCAACGAGCATCGTTTCATCTCTTTAGTTTCCCTGTCAACGCGGTTCCAGCACTATCGAGCCTCTGGTGGCCCAAAAGAAAGGGGCGGCCCACTCGGGACCGCCCCACTATCCTGCTGCAGCAAATCTTACTCGAAGTCGAGTTCTGCACCTATCCGAATATAACGCCCCATGATGTTCGGGCCAGCCCACGACGGGTTGAAACCGTACAGGCCATATGCGGCCGATGGGTCGAACTCGGGATCAATGTCGAAGACGTTTAGTACGTCAGCGAACAGTCGGACATTGTCGTTCAACTGGTGTGAGACGACCAGGTCCGCGTTCCACTGATCCTCAGAGTTGCACACCGACGGTGTTCCATCGACATAGGGAATCGTCGACGCGAAATTGTCTGCGTTACCCTGACAATCACCTGCCACACCACCAAAATCGATTGACGCAGTATCCAGACCGCTTGTGTAGTAGAGAGTCAACGACGCCATAGTCTTGTCAGTGAAATACACGGTGTTCTGCCAGCTGCCGCGAACTTCTGGGGCACCCGAGCAGGACGTAATGTTGCAGGGACTCAATGTGCCGTCGTACACCAACACCTGGCCAGCATCTGTTGTCAGCTCATATTTCTGAAGAAACGAGACGTCAAGCGATGTTGTCCAGTCCACTCTGCCGAGCGGAATATCACTGAGAGTAACGTTGATATCGAAGCCACTCACTTCCTGGGAGTCCTGATTCTGGAATGACGATTCGATAAAGCCGAGCAACGGCAGCGCGTTCGGGAATGCGGTATCAGCACTGCCGGGTACAACTGCGATTCCAGGAAGATTCACGACGCCATTGTTACTGTAGTACTGCTCCTCTGCCGCCGTCGTATTCGTCACACCAGTGATCAATCCATCCACCTCTATTTGCCAATAGTCGAGCGTCACGGTGAGGTTATCCATTGCATTCCAGAGCACACCAACCGTAAACGACTCCGACTCCTCCGGGTCAAGGCCAGGTTCCCCGGTTGTTGTCAGACCGAGGGAGTAGCTGGTGGTTGCATATGCGTTGCCACCATGCGCGTTACAAAAATCCGCAAACGTTACGCAATCGACCTGACGGGTTACGAATCCGGTGGTCGGCAGGCCAAACGCCTCGTTGAAGCTTGGTATGCGAAATCCCTGTGACCAGGTACTGCGAAGGGCAACACTGTCGCTTGGTGACAATTTGAAGCCAATCTTTGGTGAGAAATTTGATTGGCCGGACGAGTAGTCGTCAAATCGTCCAGACGCGACAATATCAAGAATTTCCGCGACTGGTGCGTCGACCTCAAAAAACATCGATGTCACACTGCGGCTACCGGCTGTTCCCACCGCATTGATTGAATAGTAACGCTCGTACGGCGCGGAATTGTTGGCGGCATTGGCACTCGGCGCGTCAATCGATTCCTCACGATAAGAAGCCCCGACAGCTAGCTGTAGCGGGCCGCCCGGTAATTCCATCAGATCCCTGGCGACGTTACCTTGGACCTGCCAAAGTCGCGAGGGAGACGTCACTGTCCTGCTGGGCGAGATAAAGTTCCAGATCGCCTCTGAATTCCCGGCGGGATCCGAAAAGTCAAAGGTTCCTTGTGCAGCGACATCCATTATCCTTTGCGGGATGAGGTAATTGCTTGACGTTCGGGTAAGGCTGACTTCTGACTGGGTGAAGTTGCTGGTGTAGCGCCAATCGTCACCGAAGGTACCTTCCAGACCAAACGCCACGCGTTGCACCTGCGACGATGTGTCAATTGCGCGGCCACGTGGAGAGCGTAACTCAACTTGTGCTCTCAACCCTTGCGCTGCGTACGGGTTATTCGGGTTCAGTTGTCCATTGGTCGCATCGCACCCGGTATTCTCGCCACTGAATGTACCAACGCCCGTCGAGCAAACATAAGCGGGAAGCAAGACTCGATATTGGGGAAGGCCCGCAGGTCGTGGTGTAGCCGGAGTGCCACGAAAGCCGAGAGGCGTCGTGGACGCCTGTGTATCGGTCTTGTAGAAGTTAGCCATAGCGTAAAATTGGCTATTCTCACTGATGTTGGCAGTGTAGCGGAACGTAAGGCCAGTACGTTCAATCTCAGGCTGGAGTTGATAGTAAGCGTTTCTAAAGTCTACCTCACAGTTTATCGCCGGTGATGTTCCCGACTGTGCCGGCGTCACAGAGACTTCTGGCCAGTTTAGGCAACCTGCCGCGGGATTGAGGTACTCGAATTGGCCTGCGCCCGTTGTGGCGCCCGCAGCCACCGGACGGACCATTGTGACACCGGGAACGCTGATAAACCCGTTAAAGGTACCGTCCTCTGCCGTGACGCCATTCCAGTTATTGTTCGTCAGACAGCTGCCACTCGCACCGCAGACATTACTCCAGTCTGCAGTGTTAAAAGGCCCGCCCCGTTCACTTGCTCTGAGGCTTTCCATCAGTTGGTATTCGGCGCTTATGTAGAAGTTATGGCCATCGACCGCAATATCTCCATGACCCCAGGTTGCGTCGATGCGTTGCTCTTCACCTCCGCCGTCCGCCGAAAATCCTGTTGAACCACCAAGGTGAAATCCCTGTACTTCCTTCTTCGTAATGACATTGACGACGCCCGCGATTGCGTCAGCACCATAGGTTGAGGACGCACCATCACGGAGCACCTCAATGCGCTCGACAATCGCACTGGGAATCGTATTGAGGTCAACGAAATTACGCTGACCATCGTCCGCGAGCGGATAGGGAGCCAGACGCAGTCCGTCGGCCATAGAGAGCGTCGACTGTACGGTCAAACCCCGCAGCGCAGGAGCGGTTGCGCCAGACGCGAAGTTAAAGCCGACATTCCAGTTATTCACAATCGTACCGGCATTGTTTGCCGACATGCGTTGCATTGCTTCGGAAACTGTATTGATACCGCGTTGCTCCAAGTACTCATCCGTCATGATGGTTACCGGAGACGGTGCTGTATCGGTTCGACGGAGTATCGAACCAGTTACTACGATTTCCTCCAGCGCATCTGGAACCTCTTGTGCTATTACCTTCATTGGCAGCAGACATGCAGCAACAGTTACCAAACCGAAAGCAGCTTTGACACGTCTCCGGAATGCGGTTTGGTAGTTCTTCGACTTTCTATTTTGTACTTCCATGGTTAATCCCCCATTGATCGAACGACAGTTGCGCACAACATAGAATTGGCCGCGGAAAACTGTCAATTTGTGTCACGTTCACTACAGCAAGTTGTTGGTGCAGTGTTTTAGTCACTAATGTATTCGCGAGTTTGGCGGGCAATTGCAGCTGCGAAACGAGGAGACGGTCAAAGGCAGGCGGCATTCATCTCAAAAACCGCACGCGACGCCGTTGACTCCGTTCAAGCGTGTTGTTTCGTTACAAATTTTGGGAGAAATTCGACCGTTCATTGATATCAATCGAACGAAAAATACCGCTCTGTCAGCAACAGTTTGCGCAAGCGCGGTATTCGCATTAGATTGTCGGCGTTCGAACCTCAGACTACATTCACGATATAGCCAGGGCCATTATTGAACTTTGCTCTATTGCGATGTGTCTTCATTTGTAGTGCACATACTTTTCGATGAACCTGATACGACGATGAAGCAAACGGATCGCGCCGACACGTATGTGTTCTCTGACTTCTGCCTGGACAGGCGGACACAGACCTTATGCAAGAATGGCGAGCGAATTTCGCTGACGCCCAAAGCGACTCAGCTTTTGTTGGTTTTGCTCGAGAATGCGCCCAATCTTGTTTCGCGGAGTGAGTTGCACTCAGCGCTCTGGAGTGACAGTACCTTTATAGAGTTCGAAGGCGCACTCAATGCCTGCGTTCGACAAGTTCGTGCCGCACTCGGCGACACCGCTAGTCGATCGAGTTTCATCGAAACATCACCAAAACGCGGCTATCGCTTTGTCGCAGAACTAATCGGGTCGCAGAAATCTGAAGGACACACACAGCACTCGTGGCCTACGATTGCTGCCGTAGTGATTGCGATTGTCGCCGTGTTGTCGGTGGCCCAGTTTTTCCTCGGCAAGCAGAACAATGAAGAACCACAGCTGCTGGTCGTTTTGCCTATTGAGAGCGACGATGAATTGGCAATCGACCCCATGGCCGCATACGGCACTGCAATTATTGTATCTGAGTATCTGGCAAAGCTGGACCCTCACAAGTTTTCGATCATTAACTCGCGAAGCGTCAGGGAATTGGCCAGCCTCGATACGAACGCGGGATTTAGCAGAACACCGGACCTGATCGTCCGTGCCCGGATTGAGAGTGATAGCGACAACCTTGTTCTTCGCGCCAAGTTACGGCGCAGCATCGACGGATCTATCGTTTCCGAGTTTGAACAGCGTTTCGAGTCCACAATGGCAACGGTGCTGCGCCGGACTCCCGCATTGATCGTTGACTGGACTGTCGAAGCTCTGGACATCGCAGGCAGTTCGCAACTGGCATCTAGCATCGACGAGCATGGTGCCGATTTGAACGACCAGGTTGCCTCTGCTTTTTGGTACATGGAGTCCGGTAGTTCTCAGAATTTGAATGAAGCGCTGAACATTCTCAATCAGGTTATCGTTCTGGATCCGAATCATGTCTGGGCAATGGAGGGAAAGCTCACAGCAATGGTCGAAAAGTCATTCTTTGAGTTAAATCATTCGAAGAAGTTGGTATTGCACGATCAGATAGAGTCCCTGGCACAGGAGATGTTGGCGCGCGACTTTGTCAGCAGTCTCCCCTATCAGGCTCTGAGCCATGTCCGCCTGTTTCGTGACTGGGATCTCGCAGAGGCCGAAAATCTGATTGAGGCAGCACTATTGATTACGCCTGGTGATGCAAGAGCACATGGCGCACATGCGTCAGTTCGGGCCGCCACCGGGGATACTGCGGGAGCGGTCAGGTCCGCGGAACTAGCAGAAAGACTGGACCCTGCCGCAATGGTGGTGCGCTCCGATCGCTGCTGGTTTCTTTTGTTTGACCAACGATACAAAGAAGCTGCAGATGTTTGTGAGAATTCACTAGTGTTCAAACCCAATGACGGCGCCGCGACCCTCGGCTTAGCACTTGCGTTGTACGAGGCTGGAGAAGAACAATCGGCGCTTAAGATCATGTGGGAGGCAATTCGAAACTCTGACCTCGGAATGTCGAAAACGGACGGAGCAGTGCCTTCAAGCTGGCAACAACTAGGCTGCATGCGCGCGGACGATCTTATCGGTCGCGGAAAGACGGGGCAGGTCTCGCACTATCAACTAGCCCGTTATCTTGCGAGCTGCGGTCGGAGCAATGAGACGCTTGAGCAACTAGCCTACGCGATTGAGAAGCGCGAGTTTCCGGTACTATTCGTGCGGCTCGACGGTCAGTTCAGATTCCTGCGTACACATCCGGACTTTGAGTCACTCGTAGAGTTGCTCCCATAACCGCAATTCACGTCCCGTATCGTGGCATTGTTAACGCGTTAGCCAACGCAAATTGTCCGATTTCAGCTTTATTTCATTCTTCGGTCAGGCGTGACGTTGCGATAAATCCTCTTTAGCCGGTTCATTCATATAAATCCTACGAAACGATCAGAGACGTTTCTGCGATAGCGTCTGTCCAATCCCTTTCATTCTGGCAGAACTCGTAACTCTCAGGGGCAGGTATGAAGGCAGCAATCTTGAAAAATACCCAGGACATGATTCTAGTTGCACAAATCTTCGATTCCGGGTCAATTACAGCGGCGTGTCAATCAATAGGACTCGACCGGAGCTCCCTAAGCAGGCGTCTGAAGGAGTTGGAATCCCGGGTTGGCGTACCGTTGTTCGATCGATCTGGCAAACGGATCCAACTCACCGATATTGGCAGCACGTATCTAAAATATTGTTACAGTGTTCGCGAATTAGTCGAGGAAGCGGAATCTCGCATCACCGGTCGGCAGTTGATTGAGACTCAGATTCTGAATGTTCTCGCCGACTTCGAGGAAGCGGGTCGGTTCCTGGCGCCGGCTGTCAGCCTTTATTCGTCACAACACGCCAATGCCGAAGTCGTAGTCACGATTGTTCCAGGGCTTCAGCGGTCAATTCCCGACGATTCCGACCTCGTCATCCAACTGGGCGCACGCCAACAACCCGGGGTGCGATTTCACGAGCTGGGGTCGTTGGCGCGGAGCATTTGGGCCGCGCCGAAGCTGGCCGAGAACGCTGATTTCAGCGGCGGTCCGCACACGCTTAAGAGCTTACCTTGCCTTGGCGTTTCAGATGCGACGGACGGTAACAGCAGATGGCTGCTCCTCAATGAGCTAAATACGGTGGAACTCTCAATACTTCCCCGATTTCGATTGCCATCACTTGTCGCATGCCGTGATGCGTGCGTATCTGGACTCGGCCTTGCTATCTTGCCGGACTATTTGTGTGCTGACGAACACAAGAGCAACCGCCTGGTACGTGTAATACCTGATTGGCGGCCACCGGCACTGCTACTAACTGCTGCGCATCATAGAAGCAGTCGAACACCAAGGCGAACCCGATCATTCATAGTGTTCTGCAAAGAGCATAACTTCGAAATCAGCTAGCTGGTGCACCTGAATGTTATGCCGCGCTCACACGAGCACGAGAGCAACGACTTGCGCAGACTGGGTGAGCAGCAGCTCCCCCTAGGAGTCTTCGGCAGATTTCAACGCAGCCGAGTTGGCTTGTCGTCTGTATTGGCCAGGTGTGAGGCCAGTGCTTTGTTTGAATACGTGATTAAAAGTCGTCTTTGATCCGAATCCACATCTCAAAGCCAACTCGAACAGGGTTTTCGGCGCCGTAGGAAGTACCGCAAGCCGTTTGAATTCATCGATTCGGTATCGGTTTACAAAATCGTAGAAGTTCATTTGTGCTCGCTCGTTGATGGCTTTTGACAACAGCCGCGGATTTACGCCCGTCTGCTCTGCCAATTGAGTCAGATTCAAGTCATTGTCGAGGTACATTTTGTCTCTGGACATGACACCCGCAACCTCTTGAAAGATCGCTTCAAGCATGGCGTCATCCGCAGGATCATCTGCAGATCTGCGGTTTGATTGGCTGAATCCCGCTGCATCAATCTGGCTTTCGATATAGCCCTTTGTACCGATCCAGTAAGTACTGAAGGAAAGAAAAATCAGCAACGGATAGTACTGTTGGTTTGATATCTTGTCGCCAAAGTATGTAACGTCAATTGCTCGGACACTCAGCCACACTACAAAGAAAATGGAATATAAGACGACGGGCCGTCGGAGCCACGTCAATGATCTGCTGCCTGTATCCGAGTAATTCGCATTGACCCACTTGCGATAATTCAGCAGCAGCCTGTTGGCCAGGAAGAGATAGATGAGGACCGAAAGTACTGCTCCAGATTGTTCGATCATCCAGATCATGTGGTAGATATCGCGCGCATTAGTGAACGTGTACATACCCGGTTGTGCGTAAAACGGACTGAAGTAGTAAATAGTCTCGAGGACTACCGGTAAGAAATGCATCAAATCGATCGAACTCAATCGATACGTGGGATCGCTGACTGTCTTGCAGTAAAGGTAGAGCGATGGCCCCAGGCCATAAAGTAGTT
>JAHZJK010000033.1 GCA_022600955.1 Gammaproteobacteria bacterium | reverse complement strand
GCTCACGTCCAAACCGTTGCACCCACTCCTCGGCCGAGCGATAGGTAATCATGCCTAGCTTGCGCGCCAGGCGTTGCCCGGTGATTGGCGGGTCGCCGGGTTCGTAGTCGCCCTTGTCCCATTTCTTGTCTGAGCGAATCATCTCGCGTTGCAGAGAGCGAACAGCGATCGAAAATGGCATTGCTCGTGTCGCTGAGGAAATCGAAACAAATCGCTTCACGGCATCCTGGTGTCGCAAACAGAATGCCAGCCCGCTCATGCCACCCATGGAACAGCCTATGACTGTGTGCAGACAGTCGATAGCAAGGTGATCAACAACCAGCTTGGCAGTATCTGCAACATCTTCGAGCGTCAGTACCGGAAACGTCAGGCGATATGGCGTGCCCGTGGCCGGATTGACGGAGGCAGGACCTGTAGACCCGAAACAGCTGCCCAGCGAATTCACGCAGATGACAAAGAAACGATCGGTGTCGACGGGCAGGCCAGAGCCAATCATGTCCTCCCACCAGCCCGGCGACGTGTCTTCGGCGGACGATGTCGCATGTGCTGATGGCGACAGGCCGCTGAAGATCAGAACAGCATTGCTTTTCGCTTCGTTTAACTCACCCCAGGTCTCGTATGCCAGCACAGGTGCATCCACAGTGCCCCCGCGGTGCATTCGAAACTGGCCATCGTATTGGTACGACTTGCGAGCAGAACTCATTTCTTGACCTTTTTCATCAGGCGTTTGCGCTTGCGCTCCTGGCGCGGCGTCAAGGTATTGCGCCGCCCCTTGTACGGATTATCGCCGGTCTTAAAAGCCAACCTGACCGGCGTACCTTTGAGTTTAAACACTTTACGAAACCGGTTGATCAAGTAACGGCGGTAAGACTCCGGCAATTTGTCTGTCTGGTTGCCATGAATGACGATCACCGGTGGGTTGCGCCCGCCCTGGTGCGCATAGCGCAGTTTTATGCGCCGACCACGCACCAACGGCGGCGGATGCGCTATCACCGCGGCTTCGAGTTCGCGGCTAAGTTCGGTCGTGGACATGTCCCGCATCGCGGCCTTGTATGCACGCTCGACGGCGGGCAACAGATCGCCAACAGCGGTGCCGTGCAGAGCGGAAATCGTAATACGCTCTGCGAAATCCAGGAATGGCAGGCGCCGCTCAAGATCGTCGCGGACTTTCTTGCGATGGTCTGAAGACAGGCCATCCCATTTATTCGTCACGACCACAAGCGCTCGGCCGCGCTCGGTGACCAGGCCCAACAAGCTGACATCCTGTTCGGTCACACCTTCCTGTCCATCCAGTACGGCGATAACCACCTCGGCACGTTCAATAGCCTGCAGCGCCTTGACGATACTGAACTTCTCAATAACCTCATGTACACGCGCCTTGCGGCGAATGCCTGCCGTGTCGATCAGGACATACTTCCGATCGTTGCGCTCGAACGGCACGGCAACACTGTCCCGTGTCGTACCGGGTTGATCATAGACAACCAGTCGTTCTTCGCCGAGCATGCGATTGATCAGGGTGGACTTGCCGACATTGGGTCGACCGATCACGGCAATTCGCAATTCGCGATCTTCATCCGCGACCTCAGAATCGTCATCGACCTCGTCGTCGCTGCCCTCGACGACGAAGCCACTGAGCACATCGTCCATCATCGCGCTAATTCGGTCACCGTGTGCAGCGGAAACAGCGACCGGTTCACCAAGCCCAAGCCCATGGAATTCGCCACTGGCAATACCAGCGTCCAGGCCTTCGGCCTTGTTGACGGCCAGCCAGGTTTTTTTGGCGTGCTTGCGGGCAAGCTCTGCGACGTGCTGGTCGGCGCCTGTCAGACCACTGCGGCCGTCAACCATGATGATCGCAATATCGGCTTCCTGCAGCGCGAGAATGGTCTGGTCGACCATTGCTTCATCGATACCCTCTTCGCCGCCGGCAACACCACCCGTGTCGATGACAAGATACGGTACGGGCCCGAGCTTGCCGAAGCCGTATTTTCGGTCTCGGGTAAGGCCGGCGTAATCGTGAACGAGTGCGTCTCTCGAGCGCGTCAGTCGATTAAATAGAGTCGACTTGCCGACGTTGGGTCGGCCAATAAGCGCTATGACGGGTAGCATTGTCGGGCACCTTTCGCGTGTCCGGTCAGGACTCGTCGGCCGATTCAGAAATATCAGGCGCCGTGCGTTCGGGAACGGCGTCGACGACTACGTAAGCAGCGATACTGCCGTTGTCGCTCTGCACGACAAGTTGATTGCCGACGACCAATGGCTCACTCGTAATCGCGCTCTTGCCAAAACGAACACGCGCGACGGCCACGCCGGAAAGATTATTGAAAAAGTGCAAGTACCCTTCAAAATCCCCGGCAACGACTGTGGTACTAAACGGTACAGGCAACGTCGGGTCACGACGCAACAAGCTGTCATTGCGCCACAAGTCAGAACCATTGAGGCGGCTCAACGCGACCAGCTCGCCACCATCGCGGGCCGTGTAGACGTTGTTCCAGTCTGCCGCTACACCAACGTGAGTTGATATTTCGCGTGCCCACAATACCTGGCCAGATTCTGCCGCGACCGATGCAACGCGTCCCTGGTACCCGCCAGCGTAAATATCCTGACCGACGATCGCGATCGACCCGTCGATGTCGGAGAGACGGTCCAGGTCAGAACGTCCTGACGGTAGCGCGAGCATGGAATCCCACTCAATGTCGCCGGTATCGACATTCACAGCCAGGAGGCGGCCATTGTCAAAGCCGGCAACCACGGTAGACCCGACCAGCAGCGGCGTCGCAGCGCCACGCATCGTCAGTACGGGTGGGGATTGCTCGAGCTCCCAGCGCTGGCGACCGTCAAAGCGTGCCAGCGACGTCAGGCGATTGTCGATGGATTGCGAAATGATTGCCTCACCCTGTACCAGCGGAGGCGCCAGAGACTCGCCACCTATATCAACACGCCACTGTTCCGCGCCGCTCGCCGCATCGAGCACAATGATATGCCCGTCTTTGCCGGCCACAACAACGATACCGGCGCCGACCGATGGGCCAGCCGAAATTTCGGTTTCAACATCGACTTTCCAGCTCGTCTTACCGTTCGCAGGATCGACGGCAACAACCTTGCCGTCTTGACTGGCTGCGTAAATCCGGTTGCCATCACTTGCCGGACGCAGGCCCACGAGCAGGAACTCGGACTCACCACCTACTTTCGTGGTCCAGAGCCGCTTGATCACTACAGTACTGTCAAACTTGACCAGTTCCTTTGGCTCGGACTCCTCCTCATCGTCACCGAAAAGACTGCAAGACGACAACAACAGCGTCGCAAGCAATAAACCGGTCAGTCGCAGATAATGTGTCACTCGGCGCCCTCACCGGCCAGCCCTTCTGGCTCCATTTCATCTTCAGCCGCAGTCTCAACAGCAACCACTTCCGGTAGGTCCAGCGCTTTCCACTGCACCAGTTGTGAATCAACCGTTCCCTGTGCCAGCGGGTTCAACAACACCGTCTGGTAGGCAGCCTGCGCATCCTCGATACGGCCAAGCGCTGTGTAGGCATCACCGAGCACTTCGTTATATGCAGGTGCGAAAGACTCATCGGTCTCGCCGTCGAGAAGATCGACCACTTCCTGCGCTTTGTCCTGGTACAGGAAAATGCGCGCCAATCGCAAGCGTGCGACATTTCGCAAGGCGTCGTCGGCGTCGCTGTCCACAACGGCAGCGAGTGCGTCTGTGGCATCCTGATCGCGATTCTTGTCCATATACAGTCGCGCCATTGCGAGACCGGTCTGGGCAGCATACGTTGTATCGGCGTAGTCACCGATAATTTCATCAGCCAGCAGCTCCGCATCCTCGAGTTTGCCGTCCGCAACATAGTCGGTCAGAGTCTCGTAGCGATCCGACGCCTCGAGCTGCGCCTGCAACTTCGCGTTCTGCGTGTAGTTGATACCGAACAGAATGCCCGCACCAATGACGATGCCGCCGACCACATAACTGCCATACTCCGACCACCAGGAGCGAATCTGTTCAATTTGTTCTTTTTCTGAAAGTAAATCGTCCACAAAACTGCCTTTAGCTCAATTTTTCCGTTACCGTTGCTACCAGGTCATCCAGCGCTACGCTTGTTTGATCATCACCGCTGCGCAGTGGTTTGATCCCTATCGTTCCATCAGCGAGCTCTTGCTCACCGAGAATCAACGCGAATGCCGCGTTGCTCTTGTCGGCGCGCTTCATTTGCGATTTGAAGCTGCCGCCGCCCAAATTCAGTTCGACCCGAATTGCATCAATTTGATCGCGCAATTCTTCGGCCAGTGCCACCGCCTGTTCCCCGGTGCCTTCACCCAGTGCCGCAATGTAGACATCTGCATCCCGCGCAGGTGCCTTGCCACCGCACACCTCATACAATGCCACGAGCCGTTCGATTCCCATGGCCCAGCCGACCGCCACCGTCGAACGGCCGCCCAGCTTCTCGACAAGACCGTCGTAGCGGCCGCCAGAGCAAACAGCACCCTGTGAGCCCAGCGCGTCGGTCACCCATTCAAAGACCGTTCGCGAGTAGTAGTCCAGCCCACGCACCAGTCGTGGATTGATCTTGTACGCCACACCGGCCGCATCCAGCAGGCGTTTCAGGCCATCGAAATGCTGCGCTGATGCTTCATCGAGGTAATCAAGCATGACGGGCGCCGCTGCAACAATGTCCGCCATTTCCGGGTTCTTGCTATCCAGAATTCGCAGCGGATTTTGCTCGAGCCGCCGAATACTATCCTCATCCAGCCGATTTTTCACGCCGGAGAAGTACTCTACAAGCGCCTCCCGGTAGCGGGCGCGAGATTCCGGAATGCCCAGCGAGTTTATTTCCAGCGTGAGCTGGGATATTCCCAGTCGCTGCCACATACGCGCACTCATGATGATGAGCTCGGCATCGACGTCCGGACCCTCGTAGCCAACCGCTTCAACGTCAAACTGGTAGAACTGACGATAGCGGCCTTTTTGCGGCTTCTCATATCGGAACATGGGTCCGGTCGTCCAGAGCTTCTGCTTCTGATTGTGAAACAAACCATTCGTCATGCCCGCACGAACCATGCCTGCCGTCGCCTCAGGCCGCAGCGTCAGGCTCTCGCCGTTACGGTCCAGAAACGTGTACATCTCTTTTTCCACGATATCGGTCACTTCGCCGATAGAACGCTTGAACAACTCTGTGTATTCGAGCAACGGCAACCTGATTTCACGGTAGCCGTAGGACTCGACGATCGCCTGCACTTCGGTCTCCAGGTACCGCCAGGTACTGGAAACCTCGGGCAGGATGTCGTTCATCCCGCGAATTGCGCGTGGTTTGCTGCTCATGGTCCCGTAATCGTCAGTCTTGCGGTACGTCCGCGCCGGCTGGCGGCCGGAATATCGTAACGCGCGCCATTGACCTCGAGGCTAACGTTGCCGGCGTTTCCGAACAGGACATTGAACGGTGCGTCTCCACTCAGATTAACCGTGCGACCGGCTTTTCCGAGATCGAAAAACAAGCGTCGGCCACTGGCGTCGGTAATCTCTGTCCAGCAATCGCCGTTGTACGTCACGCTAAGGCGCAAGCCGTCCGTTTCCACGACTTGTGGCTGGCTGTCCTGAGATTGTTCGATCTGTGCCTCGACGTCGGTGGGCAATTCGACCACTTCCTCAGCAGGAGCGCCCTGACCCGGCAACTCGATAGTCGGTTCATTGGCGACCAGTCCCGGGCTGTCGTCGTCTTCGTTTGTCACTTGTGGCAGCGGCGCGATGGCGCCGGACGCAGGCGTGACGTCGGGGTCACGCACTGCGAACCACCAATACGCTGTTGCCGCGATAATGATGACCACAATCACCGCTGCCCACGGGCCTGGCGAAATCTCGCGATTCTGCTTGGGGCGCTTGGCAATGACCGGCGGCGCATCACCTGCCCTGTTCAGCAGGTAGTAGTCGGCCATTACGTCTGCCTGATCGACATTGACGAGCTGGGCGTACTTGCGAAGGTGCCCTTTGGCGAATACCGGTGCTCCGATAACATCAAACCGGTTGGCTTCCAGCGCGCGAACTTTATGCTCGTCAAGATGCAGTTCTTTTGCAATCTCCAACACGGGAATCTGCAATGCACGACGCGCTTCAGCCAGTCGCTCACCGCCTACCGGACCGGTCGGCTCAGAGTTGGCGTCCGCGACGTCATCCTTGTCAGTCTCGTCACTCATTAACTGCTGCTCAATACCTTACGCGCTTCTGGCGACGCCGGGAATTCGCGAATCAGCTGATCTTCGAAATCGATACGGCCGCGATCGTTGCCGAGCATGTCTTCAATTCTCGATGCGAGATACAGCACGCCCGCGCTCCTGGCGCCGGTGGCCATGAGGCGCTGCAAGAATGCCCTCGCGCCCAGGTAGTCCTTCTCTGAAAACTTCAGCAAACAAAGCTGCAACAGAGCTTCGACGTATTTCGGCTGCCGATCCAGCGCAGCTCGGAAATACTGCTCCGCGGCAACGACATCGGGTTTCTGCATCATGCACATGCCCGCATTCGTCATCATGACTTCTGCATTGTCGTTTTCAAAATGCCTTATCGATTTATCGAAGTGTTTTTTCGCTCTCTCATAATCTGCTGAGCGACACAGAAACACTGCGTAGGCGTTCTGCACTTCGAAATTTCTGGGTGCAACTCGTACTGCAGTTTCATACGCATCCGTTGCAAGCCGCTTGTTTTCCAGCTTCTCGTAAGTCAGCGCCAGCGTGGAATACGCGACAGCCATTTTTGGATCAAGCTCTGTCGCAAGTAACAGGCGATCGCGCGCCAGCTCATAGTTGCCGTTCTGGTAGTAGCGCGCACCAAGCTGGTAGTTGAGCTCAGCTGCATCACTCTCGTTTCGCTCCGGCTCCGTTACGGACCCGGTTGTTGTTGATACGCATGCGCTCAATAACCAACAACCAATCACCCCTGTAAAAATCAGTCTGCTCGATTTCATACTGATGCCGCCCCGATGTTTTGCTCGCCCTTGGATTTCTGGCCAATGTTCTTCTGGCCCAGTCGTTTGCGGATACGGTCGCTCACTTTGCCGGCCAGTTGTCCGCATGCCGCGTCGATATCATCGCCGCGCGTTTTACGTGTTGTAGCAACCATGCCCTTCTGCCGCAGGCGATTCTGGAAGTGTCGAATCGTATCGGTAGATGAACACTTGAATTCGGAACCCGGGAATGGGTTAAACGGAATCAGGTTTACCTTCGCAGGCTTCCCTTTCAACAGTTTCGTCAGTTGATCAGCATGCTCAATGGAATCGTTAACCCCGCGCAGCATGACGTACTCGAACGTAATAAATCGATTCGAGTGCTTGCTGGCATAGCGCCAACAGGCATCCAGTAGTTCACGAATCGGATGCAGTTTGTTGATTGGTACGATCCAGTCGCGCAGCTCGTCGTTCGGCGCATGCAAAGAGACGGCGAGCGCTACATTGCAGTCCGCCCCAAGCTTTTCTACCTGCGGCACAATTCCGGACGTGCTCACGGTGACACGCCGACGAGACATCCCATAGGACCAGTCCGAAACAAGTAGCTCCAGTACCGGTACCAGGTTGCGATAGTTCGCGAGCGGTTCTCCCATACCCATGAAGACAACATTGGTAATGGCAGGTTCACCGTTATCACGACGTGGAAGTTCACGAATCGCGTGCCGCACCTGGCCAATGATCTCTGCACTGGACAGGTTGCGATTGAAGCCTTGCGCACCCGTGGCGCAAAACTGGCAGTCAAGCGCACAGCCCACCTGCGAAGAAATACACAAGGTACCCCTGCCAGCTTCGGGGATGAACACAGTTTCGACAGCTTGCCCGAATCCACTTGAGAACAACCACTTCACGGTGCCGTCGCTGGAATCGTGTCGCGACTCCATCTCAGGCATTTCGATAACCGCGTCTGCATTGAGTCTCGCTCGCAGCGACTTCGACAGATCGGTCATGTCGTCAAAATTGTCGACTTCGCGCTGGTAAATCCACTGCAGTAACTGGCGTGCGCGAAAGGGCTTTTCGCCGCGCTCAACAAAGAACTGCTCGAGATCGCCGTGAGGCAATCCGAGCAGGTTAGTTTTCTCTGCAGTGCTGGTCACAGGTTTGACCGCCTAACGGGTTCTCGGGCAGACGCCGTCGTCGCCGAAAAAGTAAGCAATCTCAACAGCCGCTGTTTCCGCTGCATCAGAGCCGTGACAAATATTTTCTTCAATGCTCTCGGCGAAGTCCGCGCGAATCGTGCCCGCATCCGCATCAGCCGGATTCGTCGCACCCATGATGTCACGGTGCTGCAGAATAGCTCCGTCACCGCTCAACGCCGATACCATGACCGGACCCGACGTCATGTAGCTGACGAGGTCGTTGAAAAACGGGCGCTCTTTGTGCACAGCATAAAACCCTTCAGCTTGTTCCTGCGTCAGGTGCAGCATGCGCGCTGCAACGATTTGCAGCCCGGCTTTTTCAAAACGGCTGTAGATTTCTCCGATCAGATTTTTTTGTACGCCATCAGGCTTGATGATGGAGAGCGTCTGCTCAACGGCCATGTGTTAGTCCTTTCTTGTTGGTAGTGACAGTACGCCCGGCAGATACCGGGCGCGTAGATGTAAACCCTTAATTCTACTACGGTATCTTCAGACGTTGAAGCTTTCGCCGCAGCCGCATTCGCCGGAAACATTGGGATTCCGGAAGCTGAACGCCTGATTCAGCCCGTTTTGCACGAAATCGACTTCAGTGCCATCGATGAGCTGCAACGCTTGCGGGTCGACAACGACCTTGACGCCCTTGTCTTCGAACACGACGTCCGACTCCGCGACTTCATCGGCGTAGTTGATGACATATGAATAACCGGAGCAGCCTGTCTCCGTGATGCCGAGCCGCAAGCCCACACCACCGCCACGCTTGTCCAGGTAGCTGCGAACACGTTCAGCAGCCGAGTTCGTCAACGAAATCGCCATGTAAATTCTCTCAAATCAGTGATCAGTGCGGTCCTGTATGGCTTGCCCAAGCGACCGGACCGTGTCTTCAAGCACTAGTATACGTCCGGTCTTCTCCACAGGTATACCCAGATCATCCATAATCTGGGCCGTATTGAAGAGTTCAAGATCCGCCACCGGGCGCCCTTCGAACAGGCTACAAACCATCTCTGCCGCCGCGATCACATGCGGGCAGGCCCAGGCCTGAAATCGCAGCGCTGTCATGGCGCCATCTGTGACGCTGGCAGACAGGCGCAGACGGACACCCTGATCCTCGTAGAAGCCACTGACGCCGCCTGGAATGTCGCCAGCGTGAGCGGTATTCGCGAACAGTTTACGAACCTTCAGGCTGTAGGGATCGCTGTTCATGTTGTGTGTCCTGGCGCAATACTGCGCAGTTTTACGACCGCCGCCCTGTACAAGTCGATCGCTCGAGCGATATCCGCCTTGCTTGTAGGCCTGCCAAGGCTGAAGCGAACAGCACTTTGCGCCTCCATATCGCTGCGCCCCAGTGCCCTGAGAACATAAGAGGGTTCCTGGCTCTGCGAATTGCAGGCCGAGCCGGTCGCGACACACAGCGGTTCGAGCGCGAGCAACAGGCTTTCCCCCTCTATATCTGCCACGCTGACATTGAGTATCCCGGGATAGGCGCCACTTTTCGGACCATTGACGCAGACGCCCTCAATTGTCTCGATACCGAGCAACAATTGCTGCTTCAAAGCTGTAAGGTGCAGAAGGTCAGTTTCCAGGCGACTGGCTGATTCAGCGGCCGCGGCGCCCAGCCCCGCAATCAGTTCGACCGCCAGGGTGCCCGGACGCAATCGACGCTGCTGCCCACCGCCAAACATTAGTGGCTCAATGACCGTGCCGTCTGCGATGTACAGAGCGCCGACCCCTTTGGGCCCGTAAAACTTGTGGGCTGTCATCGAGTACAGGTCGACCGGCAGCGCTTCCAGGTCGACGGGAACTTTGCCTGCGGCCTGGGCGCCATCAACGTGGAACGTAATGCCGCGTGTCCGGCAAATACCACCCAGCGTCGCGATATCCTGAAAACAGCCCGTCTCATTGTTGACGTGCATAATCGATACCAGCTGTGTGTCATCGCGCAGCGCCGCCTCGAATTGCTCCACCGACAATTGGCCGTCGGCATCAGGCAGAAGCCAGCTAACATCGAAGCCCTGTTTTTCCAGTGCGCGGAACACGTCCACCACGGCTTTGTGCTCGGTCCGCATCGTCACCAGGTGGCGGCCCAGATGACTGCGCTGCTTTGCAACGCCGGTGATCGCCAGGTTGTTCGATTCAGTGGCACCGGACGTCCACAGGAACCTGCCTGGATCCGTATTCAGCAACTCAGCCAATTGCACGCCAGCCTGGTCAACGACGGTAGCGCTGAGCCGGCCAGCCGCGTGATTCGACGCCGGGTTGGCAAAACTCGTCTGCCGCACCTCGCGCATACGCTCGGCCACATTAGGGTCAAGCGGCGTCGTCGCGGCATAGTCGAGATAGAGCCATTCGTTTGCGGCACTCATTCGTCTGCTGTGTCCTTGCGCTCGGACCCGTGGCGGTCCACGGCCGTGAGGATGCCGCGCAAAATGTTTGCCTCATTCTTGTCAGGACGCGCGCGAACGAACAGGCGACGCAGGCGTCGCATCAGGTGTCGCGGGTTCTCCGGATCCAGAAACCGAATGTCGCGCAGAACTTTCTCGAGATGCGTAAAAAAATGCTCCATTTCTTCGCCACTCGCCGGCGCCGCCTCACTTTCGAATTCAGGCCCATCGTTGAGCGTGCTGGCAACCCGCAATTCGTAGGTCAGAACCTGCACGGCCATGGCGAGATTGAGGGAACTGAACTCCGGGTTCGTCGGAATACTCAGCAAGGTGTGGCAAAGATCCAGGTCGTCGTTATGCAGGCCCGACTTCTCGGGCCCGAATACGGCAGCAACTTTCCCTGCGCTGCTCTCTTTGATCAGCTGCTCCGCACAGTCCCGCGGTCCCATGGTCGGCCAGCTAATGGCCCTGGAGCGGGCACTGGCACCTGCCACGAACACACAATCGGTCAGTGCATCGGCCAGCGATGTTACGACAACGGCATCGTCGAGAACGTCTGTCGCACCAGACGCTCGCGCCGTCGCATCCTCATGCGGAAAGTGGCGCGGATTCACGAGCGCGAGATCGTGCAGACCCATGTTTTTCATGGCCCGCGCGACGGCCCCGATATTCCCGGGATGAGTCGTTCCAACCAAGACTATTCGTATGCTCATCGGTGAGACAGCTGCTCAAAAGTCGGGTATTCTACCGCCCCGGTGGCCCTCGCTGACAGGTTTGTCGGCAGTTTTGGCCCAGTTCTTTGACATTGACGGAATCGTTTCATGCACGCACTACTCAACGTAGGGGTTATGGCCGCGCGACGCGCCGGCGCTGTACTCGGACGAAATTTCAACAAACGCAACAAACTGAAAGTTGAAAAGAAAGGCCACAACGATTTCGTTACATCGGCGGACCGCGAAGCCGAACAGGCCGTCATCGATGTTATCCACAAACACTACCCGGATCACGCTATTCACGCTGAAGAGTCTGGCGCCCAGGGCGATTCCGACCACGTCTGGATTATCGATCCGCTGGATGGCACCACCAATTACATGCATGGATTCCCACAGTTCTGCGTGTCAATCGGGCTACAGATCAAAGGCCGCATGGAGCATGCCGTCGTGTATGACCCGATGCGCGAAGAGCTGTTCACGGCGACGCGCGGCGATGGCGCGCAACTCGACGAACACAAAATACGCGTTAGCGGCAACCGCGAACTGGAACACTCACTCATTGGCACCGGCTTTCCGTACCGGCAGGCTGATGAAGAGATTGGGCCTTACATGGACATGCTGCAGAAAGTGATTGGCAATACATCCGGCGTGCGCCGCCCCGGTGCCGCCGCCCTCGATCTCTGTTACGTCGCTTGCGGCCGTCTTGATGCGTTCTGGGAAACCGGACTGCAGCCGTGGGACCTTGCTGCAGGCTCACTCATTATTCGCGAGGCAGGCGGCATCGTCAGCGCTCTGGACGGTGGCGAGAACTATCTCGATACGGGCCATATATTGACGGGCACGCCGAAGATCTACTCGGGTATTGCGAAGCTCTGCTCGAAAGAAATCAAGATTCTAACAAGCGCCAACTAGCGTGACGCTTTTGATACACCAATGAGTTCGCCTGTGGGTCGTGGAGAAGTCATTGGTGTATCAAAAGTGTCGCCAATTGCTGCCAATTTATGGCAGATCGTCGATTAGCGACGGATCCTTGATCGGCTCGATCAGGTCCTGTGCATTGACGTTTAGTGCGAGTGCGGTTGCGCTCGCTGTATAGATCGACGAATACGTACCTATTATCACCCCAACGATCAGGGCTATCGAGAATGGCGCGATCGATTCACCACCCAGCACCAGCAGAGCAATCAGCACCAACAGTGTTGTAAGGCCGGTAATCAACGTACGAGCCAGCATTTCATTGATCGATATATTCATCGACTCTTCGGCCGAGACTCCGCGCAATGCGAAAAAGTTCTCGCGAATTCGATCGAACGCGACAACCGTATCGTTGAGTGAGTAGCCGATCACCGCAAGTACTGCCGCAACGACCGTCAGGTCGAACGGAAAACCGAAAATGGAGAAAAAGCCGACCGTCACGATCGCGTCATGCACGAGCGCGGCGACAGCACCCGCTGAAAATTTCCACTGGAAGCGAACCATCACGTAGACAAAAATCATCATCAACGCGAACACGGTTGCAAGCGCACCGCTTTCGGCAAGCTCCGCACCAACCTGCGGACTGACGAACTCCACTCGGCGCAGTTCAGCGCCTTGGCCACTGGCTGTAAGCGTCGCAGTGAGTCGATCGCGAATCTCGTCGACATCTCCTTCCTGCGGCGGCAGACGCACGAGCACAACCTCGTCGGCGCCGAAACGCTGTACCTGGGCGTCGTTGTAACCAGCGCTGCCAAGATCGGTGCGAATCTCTTCAAGATTGGCGGATTGCTCATACCCGACCTCGAGCAGGATGCCGCCTGTGAAGTCGATGCCGAATTCGAGGCCGCGGGTTGCCAGGGAGGCTATTGAGACAATGACAAACAGCACCGAAAACGTCAGCGCTACTTTGCGCCGGTTCGGGCTGAGAAAGTCGATGCTGGTTTTTTCTTTGATCAGACGCATGACGAGTTCCTAAACCGGCAACGACGTCAGCTTGCGCCCGCCGTACAGTAGATTAACGATGACACGGGTGCCGACTATGGCAGTGAACATCGATGTAATGATGCCGAGCATCAATGTTATTGCGAAACCCTTGATTGGCCCCGTCCCAACACCAAACAACACAACAGCTGCTATCAAGGTCGTGATGTTGGCATCCGCGATAGAGGAGAGCGCTTTTTCATAGCCCGAGTGTATTGCGGACTGCGGCGTTTGCCCGGCCGAAAGTTCCTCGCGTATGCGTTCGAAAATGAGCACATTGGCGTCAACAGCCATACCGACTGTCAACACAATCCCCGCGATTCCCGGTAAGGTCAGAGACGCCTGCAAGAACGACAGCATCGCAACAATGAATACAAGATTCGACAGCAATGCGGCGTTAGCAATCATGCCGAACGATCGATAATAGATCGCCATGAAAACGATCACCGCAAGAAAGCCGATTTTGATGGCGTTGAATCCGCGGTCGATATTGTCCTGGCCAAGGCTCGGCCCGATTGTACGTTGATCGATCTTGTAAACCGGCGCTGCAAGGGCGCCCGCACGCAGTAACAATGCGAGGCTGCTAGCCTCGCCAGGCGTTAATCCGCTGATCTGGAATTTGTCCTTGAACACGCCCTGGATAGTGGCTGTGCTAACGATTTCCTCAGTGACATAGTCACGTGTTTCCATACGATCGCCGACCCGGATTTCTTCGCGATGTGACTCAATGAATACGGTCGACATCGGCTTGCCGAGATTGTTCATCGTGTTATCCAGCATGCTCTCGCCACCGGCACCGTCGAGGGAGATCGAAACGATCGGCTTGCCTTCACTAAAGCCGGCCGAGGCATCGACGATCTGATCGCCTGACGCGACGATACGTCTTTTCAATATTTGCGACGGCTCACTGCCACGACCCTGATAGCGGCGGGACCCGGGTTCATCGCCTGACAAATCCACCATGCGAAACTCAATCGTCGCTGTTGCCGTGATGATTTCATCAACTTTGTTCGGATCGTCAACGCCCGGCAGCTGCAACACGATTCGATCTTCACCCTGGCGCTGCACCAATGGTTCGGCAACACCGAGCTGATTCACGCGATTCCTTAGTGTGGTGACATTCTGGTCGATAGCGAAATCCCGGCGTGCCTGGATCTGCGCGTCGCTCATGCGTACCTGCAATGATTTGCCGTCTGCACCATCGACAATGAGCAAGTCCGGGTCCGCTCTGCTTACTTCAGCCCGCGCCCGTTCGAGCTCCGTAGCTGTCGTCAGGCGGACATTGATTAAATCGCCGTTGAGGTCTACGCGATTGCGAATACCTTCCGCACGTAAGCGATCGTTCAGATCCTGTTGGTAAAGTTCGAGGCGAGACTGCACCGCCTTCGCCATATCCACCTCGAGCAGAACGTAAACGCCGCCGCGTAAATCAAGCCCAAGACTCATGGGGCTTAGCCCCAAATCTCTGATCCATTCGGGTAGCTTCGGTGTCAACGTCTGCGCAATGCTTGCGACACGGTCGTAGCGATCCCTTAATTGCTCATCGATCGGCGCCAGGTTGGTTCCAGAGTCGAACCGTAATACAGCACGGCCATCCTGAAGGTAAGCAACCTCTGGCGTAACGCCGCCTTCCTCAACCAGAGCGACGAAATCATCGAGTCGTTCCTGGGTGTACGCAACGCCGCCATTGTCGGCGATTTGGACAGCAGGAACGCTGCCGTAGATATTGGGCAGCGCCAGCAAACAACCCGCCAGCAGAATGGCGAGCACCAGCATATTGAGCCAGGCAGGATACTTGTTCATTGCGATCCGCTAATCAGGCTTCGTCATAGGTGCCTTTCGGCACGACCATGGAAACGCTGGCTTTCTGAATTTTGATTTCGCTGTTGTCGCTGATCTTGACCACAGCGTAATGATCACTGACGCCTGTAATCTTGCCGAGAATACCGCCGGCCGTAAGAACCTCATCGCCTATCTGCAATCCTGCCACGAGTTCAGTATGCGCTTTCTGCTTCTTTTGCTGCGGACGAATCAGAAGAAAATAAAAGGCTGCGAACATCAGCACCATCATGATGATGAAACTGGTTGAGTCGCCCTGTGCTGCTGCGCCCTGTGCATGAGCGCTCTGAATAAAGAATTCCATAATTGTTTAGCTTCTTAGTTAGGTTGTCTGACGTGCAATCGCCGAAAAACAGCGCGGTATTATGGCACAAGCCACTGTCTTGGGGGCGCTAAAGACGATCGCAAGGTGCCGCGGCAAGATTGCGGCTATTTCGCATAGGTATCGCGCAGCTGTGCCACGAAACCGGGTAGCGAATCGGCACTGATAGCCGCCCGAATGTCCCGCATAAGCTTCTGATAATAATGAAGATTATGAATGGTTGCGAGACGTGGACCAAGAATTTCGCTGCATTTGTGCAGGTGGCGCAAATACGCGCGCGAATAGTTCTGGCAGGTGTAGCAGTCGCAGTTCGGGTCCGGCGCCGACGTATCGTCGCGGTACTGGGCATGCCGAAATTTCACGTAGCCCTGCGACGTGAACAGCTGGCCGTTGCGAGCGTGGCGCGTCGGAATCACGCAATCGAACATGTCGATACCACGCAATACGGCCTCCGCGATATCGACAGGCGTGCCTACACCCATAAGGTAGCGCGGCGCGTCTCTCTTCATATTGGGCATGAGGGCATCAAGTACCTTGTTTCGTTCTTCTTCGGGCTCGCCGACAGCAAGGCCACCGACGGCGTAACCGTCAAAGCCGATGCCTTCGAGGCCGGCTCTGGACGCCTCTCGCAGTTCGTCATAGACGCCACCCTGCACGATGCCAAACAGCGCTTCACCGCGCTCCGGTTCGGCGTCTTTCAATTCATCGAAACGTGCGCGGCTGCGGGCCGCCCAGCGCAATGACAACTGCATCGAATCACGCGCCTCTTTTTCGGTCGCGGGATAGGGAGTGCACTCATCGAAAATCATGGTGATGTCCGCGTTGAGGTCGTGTTGCACCTCCATCGACCGCTCCGGTGTCAGGAATACTTCGTCCCCGTTCACAGGCGACTGAAACCGCACACCCTCCTCAGATAGCTTGCGCATCGCGGCAAGCGAGAACACCTGGAAGCCACCCGAGTCCGTCAGGATAGGGCCACCCCAGTTCATGAATTCGTGCAATCCGCCGTGTGCCCGAATGACCTCAGTGCCCGGTCGCAACATCAGGTGGAAAGTATTGCCCAGAATAATTTCTGCACCGTCCGCGGCAACCTCTTCCGGACTGACGCTTTTTACGGTGCCGTAGGTACCAACGGGCATGAAAGCCGGCGTCTCGATACTGCCACGCCGAAAACTCAGCCTGCCACGTCGCGCTAATCCAGCCTCATGGCTGATCTCGAACTTCATTGCTTTGTGCCCGGTGTCAAGAACATCGCGTCACCGTAACTGAAGAAGCGATATTTCTCATCAACAGCGTGCCGGTAAGCATCAAGAATGCGCTGCTTCCCGGCAAACGCAGCAACCAACATCAACAGCGACGATTGCGGCAGGTGAAAATTCGTAAGCATCGCGTCAACGCTGCGAAACCGGTAGCCCGGTAGAATGAACATGTCGGTTTCACCACTAAACGACTGCAGTTCGCCGCTGCTCGACGCACATTCCAGCGCGCGAACGGACGTGGTCCCTACAGCGATAACACGGCCACCTGATTGTCGGGTAGCGCGCACTGCGGCAACACAGTCGTCGCTGACTTCGACACGTTCGCTGTGCAGGCGGTTTTCCTCGATATGCTCAGCTCGCAATGACTGAAACGTGCCTGCGCCAACGTGCAATGTCACCCAGGCATGCTGCACGCCAGCGGC
The DNA here is from genome assembly GCA_022600955.1 of Gammaproteobacteria bacterium. Lineage (GTDB taxonomy): Bacteria > Pseudomonadota > Gammaproteobacteria > Steroidobacterales > Woeseiaceae > UBA1847. The sequence continues at coordinate 130,970 of JAHZJK010000033.1, read as the reverse complement.
CAGCGTTTCGGCGAGCATCGCTTCATCGAAATGCAGTCCTGCGGTGGGCGCAGCCACGGCACCAGGATCCCTCGCATAGACCGTCTGGTAACGCGCGACATCGGCATCGTCTGCGTCACGCTCGAGATAAGGGGGCAACGGAACTTCTCCGTGCTCGTCGAGGAATGACAGGATATTGCAGGAGAACCGCAACAGGAACAGGTCTCCCTGGCGTTCCACGACGGTTGCGTCAACGTCACCGGCAAACATGAGGCGACCGCCGGGTTTGGGTGTCTTGCTCACCTTAACGTGCGCCAGTGCGGTCGCCGCATCCTGCACACGTTCGATCAGTACCTCGGCCTTACCACCGGTTTCCTTATGTGCTGCGAGGCGCGCCTTGATAACGCGAGTATCGTTGAAGACAAGTAAATCTCCCGGGCGCAATAAGCCGGGAAGCTCCGCGAACGCGCGGTCTGTCGTTCGACCGGCAACTTCGAGCAAACGGCTGCCGCGTCGATCTGCCGCCGGGTAGCGTGCGATCAACTCATCGGGGAGCGAATAATCGAAGTCTGAAATGAACATGGGCGCGCATGGTAGCAAAGCCATGCGCGCCCTTCTTCATCAATGCCGGCTTAGCGGCACGACTGGCGCCGGCCTTAGGTCAACAGGTCAACGACAGGTGCTACTGGCGGCGCAGGTGCTCGGGCCGGCAGGACCGGCAGCGGCGCGCCGGGCTCGAGCAACATACCTTGCTGATCGCTCTCGGGTATTTCGATTTCCAGTGTTCGCTTTCGCTTGTCTCGCATGATGCCAAGCTTGAGCGAATCACCCGCTTCGTAGGTACCAAGAATGCGCAGCGCCTGGCGCACGTCCTTTGGCACGCGACCGTCGATGCTCTGGATAACGTCCCCGTCCTGGAGCTCAAAGGCGTCGGACTGGGGTGCACTGACGACCAGCAGACCAGCGTCGGTACCAAAGTACTTGCCCAGTCCTTCATTCAACTCAACCAGCTCCATGCTGCCGAGACCACTGTCGGCCCAGGGAAAGCGCCCGTCGAAACGAAACTCGCGAATGACTTCTGGCATGCCAGGAATTTTCTCAATATGCATGCCGGCCGGCGCATCGGACGACCAGGCGAAAACCTGCGACTCCGAGACACGCGGTTTCAGGGCAACGCTACCTGCATTTCCGTTGCGCAAGTATTCGATCACCAACTCGTCGCCTTCCTCAACACCGTGCATGAATTCGAACAGCTTCTTATCGGCCTTCGAGCTGCTCTCGGCGCTCATCGACTCATCATTGACCGACGTGATGATATCGCCGGCGCGAATGCCAGCATCATCTGCCGCGCCGCCCGGCGTAACACCGCCAACTTCAACGCCCTCGACTGGCCCCGACTCGTCATCACCTTCGATCGTGATGCCGATCATCGGTTTTTTCGAAAACGCGAAACGTCGTTGGATGTTCGCCATGTTCGGCATCCTTTCGCGCGATATTTCCGCGATCTGCCGCGCAGCCTGCTCCATGCGCTCCTCAGCATCCCGTAGGCGCTCCGCATACTCAGCCTCGCGGACCTGTACTTCACGTTCGGCCTGCTGTTCTTCAGACTGCGCAACGGCCTGTCCTGCGAAAAGCAGCGTCGCCGCTATCGGCCCAATTAACTTCCACATCTTCATTCAGTACTACTCCTGGTTAAAAGGCTGCCCGTTGCGCCTGCGCATAGCGCAACTGCAGCAGCAATTTCATCAATCTGACGCGCTCGCGCCAGAAAATTTCTTTGTCACCCTCTGCAATCTGTGCAGAAGGATCATTCAACTGGTAGTCAATCGCGGCGATACGATCTTCGATTTCCGAGATCGTTGCGACAGTACCTGCGCGCGCAACGCGCGGCTCGGCCGGCAGCGATCGCAGGTCACGTTCAAGCTGCTGCGACTGCACCATTAAGGCACGGACACCTGAAAGGTCTGTCGAATTAGTTGTAGGCCCCTCCGGAACAACAACAGACTCCGGCGCGACAGGCATTAACACAACAGCCAGCACAGCTGCAGCTGCAAGACCCACGCCCGCGTACCAGCGACGTTGCGTAGCAGCCTTCGGCGCATTCAACAAACCTTCTGCCTCGGCCTGTTCGCGAATCCTGTGCCAGACATCACGCGGTGGCATCGTCTCGGGCAACTCATCGAGTCCGCGCCGTAATACGCCCGCCTCCTCAGCTGTCAGTGCACAAATCATCTCTTCGTCCTTCTGGTCATTGCTCATAGCAGCAAACCACTCCTAGTAAATCCTGACGCTCGCAGCGTCGGGTTGTGCGCCGTCACCAGCGCTCAACAAGGGTCTTAACTTCTGATACGCCCGTGACAATTGCGACTTCGAAAAACTCTCGGTCTTGCCCATTAGCCCAGCGATCTCTTTGTGGGTGAATCCCTCAACATCATGTAACCAGACCACGGCTCGACCCACATCTGGCAGATTGGCCAGCGCAGCATCCAGATCGATCGCATCGTCCGGATGGTTGGAAATGCCGTGACTGACAGGTTCGCCGGCCGTCATATCGTCCCAATCGTCCGCCAGCGACTGGCTGCGTTTTGTCCAAGCCGAACGCAGGAACATCAGTGATTTGGTCACCGCGATACGCCGTATCCAGCTGCCGAGCGCCGCCTCGCCACGAAATTGCGCGATCGACCGCATGATCTCGATAAAAGTCTCTTGAACAAGGTCTTCCGCCTGCGCAGGCGACTTGGTGAAACGCAGGCAAATCGAGTACACCGGCGTGGAAAATGCCCGATAGATAATCTCGTGCGCTTTGGCGTCGCCTTCAGTGGCGCGACGGACAATAGCTGAATCGATCTGAATGTCGGCAAACTTGCTCATATCTGCAATCTTAGATGCCCTTTCACTGTAAAGGGTCGCACTTTTTCCGCCCATTTGAGCAAAACTTTGGACTGTTCCACGAATTGGCTGTGGCGGAAGGCCGCATCCACGAATATACTGTGCGCCGTTCGCGGCAGGGCAACTGTCGCCTGCGATGCCCACCAATCAATGCCGGGGTGGCGGAACTGGTAGACGCGCCGGATTCAAAATCCGGTTTCTTCGGAAGTGGGGGTTCGATTCCCCCCCTCGGCACCATCTAAGGACACACTCGACGATGAAGTTCTGCTCAAGTTGCGCAGGCACGATCAGCCTCAAAGTACCGCCAGGCGACAACCGTGAGCGAGCTATATGCGACGACTGTGGAGAAATCCACTACAAGAACCCACTGATCGTTGTAGGCTGCGTAGCCGAGTCGGACGGAAAAGTCCTGCTCTGCAAGCGCGCGATCGAACCGCGCCACGGATACTGGACGGTACCCGCTGGATTCATGGAACTCGGCGAAACTCTTGCAGGTGGAGCAGCCAGGGAGACTCTTGAAGAAGCCTGCGCCACGATTGAGATCGGCCACCAGTTTGCGTCCGTCGACGTCGTCGATGCGGGCCAGGTCCACGTCTTTTTCACCGGCAAAGTTGTCGGCGGCTATGGTGTCGGCGAGGAAAGCCTGGAAACGGAGCTATTCAGTGAAGATGAAATTCCGTGGGATGATCTCGCATTCCACAGCGGCCGTTTCGCATTGCAAAAGTACTTTGAGGACCGCGGCGAGAACAATGGCGTGCACTTCCACGAATTGCGTCGCGCCCGATCCTGATCCGTTTCTACTTCGCGGCCATACTCTCCAGCCGCATGCTCAACGCAGCGGGCGGCAGGTAGCCACTGACCAGGGTGCCGTCCTGAAACACGATCGCAGGCGTGCCGGACAAGCCAACGTCCTGTCCGAGCATGTAGGATTCCGTTACCCCGTTTGAGTTACAGCTTTGCGATTCAAATGTCCGACTGAGCTTGGCGGCAGTCAGTGCGCTCGCACGATCGCGGGCACACCAGACGCTCTCTGACGTATTCCAGGACGCCGACGCTGGCCCGTTGCGCGGATAGAGCATATAGCGAATCTCAATTCCGGCGGCCAGGTACTCATCGATCTCGGCATGCAACTTGCGGCAGTAAGTGCAGTCGACGTCAGTGAAAATTGTAACGCTGTGTTTGACTTCCGCAGGCGAAAATACGATTGCCTGATCATTGTCGATTGTGGATATCAGGGCGCGGCGGGCGTCGGTCCGGGTAATCTCGCTCAAATTCATCTGACGATCAAGATCGATCAGATCGCCCTGCAACAGGTAGCGACCATCCTTCGAAACATACGCAACGATGGAGCCTTTGTGCACGGTATACCAGCCGTCGATCGGGCTGGCGTTAACGTTCTCCGCACCGATTTCCTGAAACATGGCGTCCATCTTGGCGCGTACAGCCTCAAGTTCGGGGTCTTCCGCCGCTATCGAGACAGTGCTGGTGAATACGCTGAGAGCCAGCGTACTAAGAAAAATAGTGATCTTGCGAGTCATTGCGTCAATTCCTGTGCCTGTTGCTATGGACCGGTAGCGAGTTGCCCGGTTCCATCGGCAAGGCAAGTTTATCAGACCCGCAGAGCCCGAATACAGCCTAGCCGCGCGGGTGCTGCTCGCCGTGCAGGTCTTTTAGCCGCTCGCGTGCCACATGCGTGTAGATCTGCGTCGTCGACAGGTCGCTGTGGCCCAGCAACATCTGCACGACGCGCAAGTCGGCGCCACGATTCAGCAAATGTGTCGCGAACGCATGTCGCAGACTGTGCGGAGACATCTTTTGTCGTACGCCAGCTTTCTCCGCGTAACGCTTGATGATGTGCCAGAACGCCTGGCGGGTCATGCGGTCGCCGCGACGGGTCGGGAACAAATAGTCCGTCTGCCGCTCGAGCAGAATTTCCATTCGTGGCCCGTTGATAAACTCCTGCAACCAGCGCTGTGATTCTTCGCCAAGCGGAATAAGACGCTCACGATCACCTTTACCAATGATGCGCAATACGCCCTGGTTGAAGTTCACTTGAGACTGTTTGAGGTTAATCAGTTCTGAAACTCGTAGTCCTGTTGCATACAACAGTTCGAGCATGGCCCTGTCACGGTGACCCAGCGGCTCATCGGTGTTCGGTGCATTCAGCAGTGCGTCGACCTCGTCCTCGGACAGTGATTTGGGCAGCGAACGTCCGATGCGTGGCATTTCGATGTCGGCTGTCGGATCGCTGTCGCGCATACCTTCGCGCATGATGTAGCGAAAGAAACGCCGAAAGCTCGACAATTGACGCGCGGTCGAGCGTGGCTTTGCGCCGCTTTCAACGCGCTGGGCGATGAATGCCAACAAGTCGGATTTCTCAGCTTTGCCGATTGGCTTGCCAGCCTCCGCGAGACCACGCCCGAGAGTCATCAGGTCGGCACGATAGGCGCCCAAGGTATTCTTGGACAAACCTCGTTCCATCCAGATTGCATCAAGGAATTGATCAACCAGTTCCTCAGAACCGGCGAGCGTTAGTGACTCGGTTGTACTCTGTTTATTACCACTACCCATAGCGTCCATCTTCGTAAGTCGCGCAATCCATTGCTGCGATGCACATGCAATCTTGGTGGTCAGGCTGGTAGCATACGCCGATCCACCCTCTGGATCTTTGTATCACCTCAACCCGGCCGCGAACCCATGCACCGCCAAGCGACGGATTTATCAAGGTTTATGAGTATGAGCACACTGCTGCAAGGCGAGCGTGACCGCTGTCACAGAAACTCAAGGGCGTTAACATAAAGTGAACTGGGTCACACGACTTCTGGAAAGCCTCTGGGGGCTGTATGCGTGGCTGTGCTTTGCACTGGCCTGCATCTTCTCTCTGCTCGTAACTATATTCGTGCCGGGGCCTGAACGCCGTGCGCGACTCGTCACTTTCGCATCAAGATCAATCTTTGCTCTCGCCGGTATTCGGGTCGCGGTACGTGGCATTGATAATTTGCCCGTCGACAACTGCGTTGTGGTTGCCAACCATGCGAGTTACATCGACGGTGTCCTGCTGAAAGCCTTTTTACCCGCGCGTTTCGGCTACGTTATAAAGGGTGAGATGCGCGACATTCCGGTCGTTCATTTTTTGTTGCGGCGATCAGGATCCAAGTTTGTCGAACGCAAGGATCACAGTGGTAGCGCGCGTGATGCACGCAGCATTGTGAAGGCGGCCCAGGAAGGCGCATCGCTGGGGTTCTTTCCCGAAGGCACATTCAGGCTCGAGCCCGGCGTCGGCCGTTTCAGGCTGGGCGCATTCATGGCAGCCACTAAAGGCGAGATGCCAGTTGTGCCTGTCGCGATCTCGGGAACCCGGGCTATGCTGCCTTCCAGGCAGTTTTTACCACGGCCAGCGAAGCTTACGATTGATATCCTGCCCGCTATTGCTCCAGGCGACGTCGATTATCTGGACAGCAAGCACCTGGCTGAGGCCGCGAGGCAAAGAGTCCTCACCGCACTCGATGAGCCGGATCTGTTGGCAACCTGAGCTACCCTTATGCCTGTATTGTGATTTATCGATATTTGCTCGAAAGTAGCCCACCCATCGAGACCAGACCTGACCGGAGACACAAGATAATGAGTTCTGATGCTGTAGTTATTGTTGCCGCCAAGCGCACGCCGCTGGGCGCGTTTCAAGGCTCGCTTGCGGGCGCCGAGTCACCCCAGCTGGGTGCGGCCGCGATCAGTGCCTGTATACAAGAGTCAGGAATCAAAGCAGAGGCCATTGGCGAGGTGCTGATGGGATGCGTATTGCCGGCGGGCGTCGGACAGGCGCCGGCGCGTCAGGCTGCGCTCAGTGCCGGTATACCGCTGGGAGCCGGATGCACGACGCTGAACAAAGTATGCGGCTCCGGGATGAAAGCCACGATGCTGGCCAACGACCTGATTCGAGCCGGCAGTGCAGGCATTGTTGTCGCCGGCGGCATGGAATCCATGAGCAACGCGCCATACCTGATGCCGAAAGCGCGCGGTGGTTATCGCATGGGGCATCAGCAAGTCCTGGATCACATGTTCTTCGACGGTCTGCAAAACCCGGCTGATGGCAACATGATGGGCCACTTTGCCGAGGTGACGGCGCAAAAGTACGGGTTTTCACGCGAAGATCAGGACGCTTTCGCTATCGAATCCGTAACCCGTTCACGAGCGGCACTGGCCGACGGTGCTTTCGCCGCAGAGACGACGCCCGTGGTGATCTCAACACGCAAGGGCGATATCACCGTAACGGAAGATGAAGGCCCCGGTGTTGCCAACACCGACAAGATTCCGACTTTGCGCCCGGCATTCGCCAAAGACGGTACGGTAACGGCGGCCAGTTCTTCGTCGATTTCTGATGGCGCGGCGGCAATGATCCTTATGAGTGCGAAAGACGCCGAGCAGCGCGGCCTGGAGCCGCTGGCGACCATCGTGGGCCATTCAGGATTCGCACATGAACCCGAATGGTTCACGACAGCGCCTGTGTTTGCAATCAAGGCATTACACGAGAAACTGGGCTGGAATCCCGACACCGTTGATCTTTACGAGATTAACGAAGCTTTTGCATGCGTAACGATGGCGGCCATGACGGATGTCGGACTCGATCACGCCAAAGTAAACATAAATGGCGGCGCCTGCGCCCTGGGTCATCCCATTGGTGCGACCGGAGCGAGAATTATTGTGACGCTCCTGCATGCGCTGCGAAACCGCAATCTCAAGCGCGGCGTAGCGTCACTGTGTATCGGCGGTGGCGAAGCTGTCGCGATCGGAATTGAAACCAGCTAACAAGAGGAACGCGCAATGGATCTCGCAACCGCGAAAGCCGTCATCACTGGCGGTGCATCAGGACTGGGCTTCGCCACGGCACAGAAAGTCATCGCCGCAGGCGGCCACGTCGTGCTCTTTGACGTCAATGAAGAGCAAGGCGCAGCGAGTGTTAAAGAACTCGGCGAACGCGCAAGCTTTGTGAGAACCGATGTTTCTGACGAAGCCAATGTCAAAGCGTCTATTCAGGCCGCGAAGGATTTAATGGGTGGCATTACGCTTGCTGTAAATTGCGCCGGCATCGCCACTGCGGGACGCACCCTGGGCCGCGAAGGTCCGTGGCCAGCGGAAAACTTCAACCGTGTTATTCAGGTAAATCTTGTTGGCAGCTACAACGTCACGAAAGAGGCGGCTGCGGTTATTGCCATGAACGAGCCGACAGAGGACGGGGAACGCGGGCTGATCATCAGCACTGCTTCAATTGCGGCTTTTGAAGGCCAGATTGGTCAGGCGGCCTATTCCGCATCCAAAGGCGGCGTAGTGGGCATGATGCTGCCACTCGCTCGCGAATTCGCTCAGTTCGGCATTCGCGTCAACACCATCGCACCCGGCATCATGCTGACGCCGATGATGGCTGGAATGCCAGAAGACGTGCAGGCGTCACTGGGACAACAAGTGCCGTACCCGTCGCGTCTCGGCAAACCGCATGAGTACGCCGACACCGTGGCCTACATGTATGAGACAACCTATTTAAATGGCGAGACGATCCGCGTCGACGGCGCAATTCGAATGCAACCCAAATAGCGCGGCTGTCGCCCTACATAGACGGATAATTGGGGCCGCCGCCGCCTTCTGGAACCGTCCAGACAATATTCTGTTGCGGATCCTTGATGTCACAGGTCTTGCAGTGCACACAGTTCTGCGCGTTGATCTGAAAGCGTTTCTGTCCGGCCTCTTCTACAATTTCATAGACTCCCGCAGGGCAGTAGCGCTGAGCCGGTTCGTCAAACTCTGGCAGGTTGACGTCGATCGGAATCGACGCGTCCTTCAGTTTGAGGTGCGACGGCTGGTCCTCTTCGTGGTTGGTGCTCGACAGAAATACGGATGACAAACGGTCGAATGTAAGTTTGCCATCAGGCCGCGGATACTCGATGACTTTTGCGTCAGCAGCACGATCCAGCGACACATGATCCGGTTGTGGACTACGCCAGGTAAACGGTAGCTTGCCGAAGAAAATGTTTTGCTCAATGAACGTGAATGCAGCACCCCAGAAGTTGCCAAACTTGTGTAACGCCGGACCAAAGTTGCGGCCCTGGTGCAACTCTTTGTACGCCCAAGAGGCCTTTACGCTGATTTCGTAGTCGCCAAGCTCGGACTGTCCCTGGTCACCGGACGCGAGCGCCTTTTGCACGCTTTCTGCAGCCAGCATGCCGGTCTTGATCGCGGTATGTGCGCCCTTGATCTTCACATCATTGAGAAAGCCCGCATCACAGCCAACCAGCATGCCGCCCGGGAACGTGAGTTTCGGCAAAGATTGCAGCCCGCCCTTGTTAACAGCGCGTGCGCCGTAAGCAACGCGAGTGCCGCCCTCAAGGTAGCGTCGAACTTTAGGGTGTGTCTTCCAGCGTTGAAATTCCTCGAATGGCGACAGATGCGGATTCTTGTAATCGAGCGCAACAATCAGGCCAGCAAAGACTTTGTTGTTTGCAGCGTGATACAGGAAACCACCACCACCCGTGTGAGAGTCGAGCGGCCAACCAGCCGTGTGTACGACAAGGCCTTCCTCGTGCAGCTCTGGATCGATATCCCAGATTTCCTTGATACCGAGACCGTAGTGCTGCGGATCCGCATTCTCACGCAGCCGAAACCTTTGCATGAGCTCCTGGCCAAGGTTGCCGTGCACACCTTCAGCAAGAATCGTGTACTTCCCGAGCAGCTCGTAGCCTGCCTGGTAGGAAGATTTCTTCTCGCCGTCCTTGCCAATGCCCATGTCGCTGGTCGCAACGCCCCTGACACTGCCGTGCTCGTCATACAGAACCTCGGATGCCGCAAAACCCGGGAAAATATTGGCACCAAGCGCTTCGGCCTGCTCCCCGAGCCAACGGCAAAGCTGACCCAGGCTTATGATGTAGTTGCCCTTGTTGTGCATTGGCCGGGGCAACAACAATCCAGGTACAGGCATGGCGCCATTTTCGCTGGTCAGATAGTGCACCCGATCGCCAGTCACTGCAGTCTTGAGCGGCGCGCCCTTTTGCTGCCAGTCCGGAAACAACTCGTTCAGTGCAGTAGGCTCAAACACATTGCCAGACAATATGTGGGCACCAATCTCGGAACCCTTTTCAACCACTACGACGGCCAAACTGTCATCCATCTGCATCAGGCGACACGCTGCGGCAAGCCCGGCTGGTCCGCCGCCAACAATGACGACATCGAATTCCATGGATTCGCGCTCGCTCGCATCCGACATGAGTGTTGATTCCTTGAGAGTTGTTTTGCGTATTCTAGCAGCCACTGTGGCAGCGGTTCAGTATCCAGTGTTATCTTGCCGGGAGACATCAACACCGGGAATACAGGTAACAGGGTAGATTGAATATTCGCGCCGCCTATGAAGAGAGCTTGCAACGCGACGGTCATGTCCGAGACCCGGCTCAGCTCGATGTCGTTGCGCGGCTCGAGGATCTGCAGCAACGTTTGTCACAGCGACCCGGCCGCCGTCCGGGCCTGTTACGGAGATTGCTCGGCCGAGACGAACCCGAAGCGGTCAAGGGGCTGTACCTCTGGGGTGGTGTCGGGCGCGGCAAGACATTCCTGATGGACCTGTTTTTCGAAACGCTCGAAATCGAGGCCAAGAGACGCATTCACTTCCATCGCATGATGCACGAGGTACATGATCGACTCGCTGCACTGTCTGCAACGGAAGATCCACTCGACCAGGTCGCAGCCGATATCGCGTCTGAGACGCGGGTGCTTTGTTTTGACGAGTTTTTTGTTAGTGACATAGGTGATGCAATGATTCTCGGCCGCCTGTTGCGTGGCTGGTTCGACCGCGGCGTCACACTTGTTACAACATCTAATGCACGACCTGGCGACCTGTACAAAGACGGACTCCAAAGGCAACGATTTCTGCCAGCCATCGAACTCCTGAACGAGCATACCGACGTCTGCAACATGGACGGTGAGATCGATTACCGCCTGCGTCTGTTGCAAAAGGCCGGTACTTACCTGACACCCAGGGACGAGGATGCTGGTGAACGCCTGGATTTCTACTTCAACGAATCAGCATCGAGCCAGGTTCAGGACAATCGGGCTCTCGGTATCAATGGGCGAGAGATTCTCGCGAAAAAGTGTGCCAAAGGGATTGCGTGGTTCGATTTTGAAGCACTATGCGATGGGCCGCGCAGCCAGGCAGACTATATCGAAATTGCGCGCTGGTACCCGAGCGTCATCGTCTCAGGTGTTCCGCTACTGGACCCTATGCGCGAAGACCAGGCCCGTCGGTTTATCGCCTTAGTGGACGAGTTCTACGACCGTCGGGTAAAGCTCATTGTGCAGGCCGCTGCCGGGCCAGCGGCACTCTATACCGGCGAACGGCTACAATTCGAGTTTGACCGGACCATTAGCCGGCTGATCGAAATGCAGTCCCTGGAGTATCTCGCCCTGCCGCACCTCGCGTGATAGATTTAGCGCATGGACGACGAATTACGCCTCGAATCATTTCTGCCCTACCGGCTTGCTGTGCTGTCGAATACTGTGAGCACGACAGTCGCCCGCGCCTATGACAAGCGCTTCAACGTGTCGATCCCGGAGTGGCGAGTCATCGCTGTGCTGGGCCGCTTCCCGGGCTTGTCCGCCGTGGAAGTCGCAGAACGGACGATGATGGACAAAGTCGCCGTCAGCCGTGCCGTTACCAAGCTCATCAAAAATGGCAGGATCGATCGCGAGTTTGCCGACGCGGACAAGCGCCGCTCGATACTGAACCTGTCTGAGGACGGCAAGCAGCTGCATGATGAAATCGCGGAGCTGGCATTGCAGTTCGAACGCGATTTGCTGAACGGTTTTAGTGAAGAAGAACTGCAGCAACTCCACATGACGATGGAACGCCTCCTCGCCAGTGCGCGCCTGATCGGCAACCCCTAGCCGCCAAACTTCGTCCAGTTCCGGAATCGCCCGAAAATCTCTGAATTAGTTTTCGATTCAGTCAATCACGGGGATGGTTTCGAATGTAATTACGGTATAATCGGCGGCGTCTTTTCCGGTCCCTCATTCAATTGGTCGGTCACCCCGGCCGGAGTAACAACGTGCCAGCAAAGGAACAACGTCGAGTCGGCGATTTGAAGAAATCCATCGTCGACACGATCACCTCGTCACGAGTCCGCAGCAAGGCTCTCAAACATGCCTCGCAAACCAAACAGTTTCTACAACAGTATTTCGCAGATGTACCCGTCGAGGATCTCGTCGGGCGTCCTGAAAAAACCATGGCCCGCGCGGCTCTCGACCATCTGGAGTTCGGGACTCGTCGGCGACGCGGCCAGGCGCTGCTGCGAATTTTTAATCCGACAGAAGAGGAACATGGCTATACGTCCACCTATACGTTGATCGAGATGATCAATGAGGATATGCCGTTTCTCGTCGACTCGGTCTCTTCAGCGATTAACCGTCACCAACTTGCTGTACACATAACCGTCCATCCGGTGATTTCGGTCACGCGCGATAGCAAGGGTCTGCTCAAGGGCGTTGCCAAGCCTACTGACGAAGCCGCTCGATCTGAATCGTTTGTCCGCTTTGCGATAGACCGTGAAACCGACGCAGCGGCGTTAAAAGTTCTGCGCGCAGAGATTCTCAAGGTTCTGCGAGACGTACGCATAGCTGTTCGAGACTGGCCAAAAATGAAACAGCGCATGCTGGAAACGCGCAAACTTCTTGCGAATGGCCCAAAGAAGGTCGACCAGCTGTTGAGGACGGAAAGTCAGGAGTTGCTCGACTGGCTTGCTGACGATCATTTTACCTTCCTCGGCTATCGTGAGTACAAGCTGTCCCGCAAGGGTAAGCGCTATTTCCTGAACTCTGTTGATGGCAGTGGACTGGGCTTGCTGAGTAAAGATGACCGTGGGTCGGGCAGCGTAGAACTGACCGCGGAGATGCGGCGGCTGACACGGTCGCGCGACTGGCTGATCCTGACCAAAGCAAACTCCCGTTCGACTGTGCACCGCCCCGCTTTCCTGGACTACGTCGGCGTCAAGATATACAACGACAAAGGCAACGCGATCGGCGAACGGCGCTTCATAGGGCTGCTAACCTCTGTCGCATACAATGAAAGCCCGAAAAACATTCCGCTGCTACGCCACAAGATCAAGAAAATTTACGAACGTGCGGACGTTGATGTTTCCGGACATCGCGGCAAGGCACTCGCAAATATTATTGAAACTTATCCCCGGGAGGAACTGTTCCAGAGTAGTGTCCAGGATCTGGCACGAACAACCTTCGGCATACTCAATCTGCAGGATCGCAAACGCGTCAAATTCTTCCTGCGCAGAGATACGTTCAGGCGTTTCTTTTCGTGCCTCGTCTTCATACCGAGGGAAAAATACACAACAGCAATTCGACGACAGGTCGAAACCTTACTGAAGGACACTTTCGAAGGCATATCTGTCGACTCCGCGGTGCAAATCTCCGATTCGGCGCTCGCGCGCGTCCACATCATCGTTCGAACGGCGGACGGTTCGCGGCCGAAGATCAGTCTTCACAAGATTGAGGAACAGATTGCCGAGCTCGTTGTCACCTGGTCGGACCGCCTGCACGAAACTATGTTGAGCCGCTTTGAGACAGAAGACTGTCGGCGACTCTTCAACACTTATGGCGGAATTTTCCCGGCTGGCTACCAGGAACACACTCTGCCCTCGGAGGCATGCTCCGATATTCGGCGCATCGATGAAATGCTCGCGTCCGAGACGCAACAGACAGTGCACCTGTACGCTCCGGAAGGCTCGGAACCGGGCCACCTGCATTTCATGCTGTACAGCTTTGACCACCCGTTGCCGTTGTCGAACGCCTTGCCGGTGCTCGAGAACATGGGTGTTGATGTGTATTCCGAAAGACCCTACAAGGCGCTCCTGACCACAGGCCAGACGTTCTGGATTCAGGACTTTCATCTTCGCCATGAGAGCGGTGGTGGCATTGATGTCGATGCCAGTGCCGCCAGGTTCGAAGCCTGTTTCGAGGCCGTGCGCGATGGTCTCGCCGAAGATGACGGACTGAACCGGCTAATCATTAGCGCCGGACTCGATTGGCGACAGACTTCGCTGCTGCGTTGTTATGCAAAACACGCCCAGCAACTTGGCCTGCCGTTCAGCCAGGCGTACATGGAAGATGTACTCGTCTCGCACTCTCACCTTGCGATGCAAATGGTTGAATTGTTTGAAACGCAATTCGACCCGGCGCTGAAACCAGCAACGCGGACACGCGCGTTGAAGAAGGTCTCGAAGGCCGTACAGCGCGGCGTTGCCAAAGCCAGGAATGTCGACGAAGATCGTATTTTGAGTGCCTTCGCAGGCGGAATACGCGCAACACTTCGCAGCAACTACTTCTTGCGTGTCAGCGGCCAGCCGAAACCTTTCATCTCTATCAAGCTGGACCCGGCTGCACTGCCGGAGATTCCACTACCAAGGCCCAAGTACGAGATTTTCGTCTACTCACCCGAAGTCGAGGGCGTCCACTTGCGTGGCGGCGACATCGCGCGCGGCGGGTTGCGCTGGTCAGACCGCAGAGAGGATTTTCGTACAGAAGTCCTGGGTTTGATGAAGGCACAGGTAGTAAAGAACACTGTGATTGTTCCAACGGGCGCAAAAGGCGGCTTTTTCCCCAAACAGGCGCCGCAAGGTGATCGCGACGCGATCATGAAGAATGGTATCCACTGCTATAAGACATTTATTCGCGGCTTACTGGACGTCACCGACAATGTCGTCGATGGCGAAGTAATAACGCCAAAGGCAATCATTCGTCGTGACGGCGACGACCCGTATCTCGTCGTCGCAGCCGATAAGGGCACTGCAACGTTTTCAGATATCGCGAACGGTATCTCCGCTGAGTACGGTTTCTGGCTTGATGACGCGTTTGCCTCCGGCGGCTCTGCCGGCTATGACCATAAGAAAATGGGGATCACGGCGCGCGGCGCCTGGGAAGCCGTCAAGCGTCACTTTCGCGAACTTGGCATCAACACGCAGAAAGACCCGTTCACAGTTGCCGGTATCGGTGACATGGCCGGTGACGTGTTCGGTAACGGCATGCTGTTGTCCCGCAAGATCAAGTTGGTCGCCGCTTTCAATCACATGCATATCTTTCTCGATCCTGAGCCAGACATTGCGGCCAGCTACCGTGAGCGACAACGCCTTTTTAAAACGCCCCGCACCGGTTGGGCCGACTATGATGAATCACTTATTTCCAAAGGCGGCGGCGTGTTTTCTCGCCACGCAAAAACGATTCGACTCAGTAACGAAGTTCGCAAAATGCTGGACATTGATTCACCGTCACTGAAGCCTGATCAATTGATCAGCGCGATACTGCGGATGCGCGTTGACCTGCTCTGGAACGGCGGTATCGGCACCTACGCAAAAGCGAGCAATGAAGGACACGCGGATGCAGGTGACCGCTCCAATGATGCCGTACGCGTGAATGCCAATGAGTTGCGCTGCAAGGTCATCGGTGAAGGTGGCAATCTTGGCCTCACACAACTTGCACGCGTCGAGTACAGCCTGGGTGGTGGTTGTATCAACACGGACTTCATCGACAACTCGGCGGGTGTCGACAGCTCAGACCGCGAGGTCAACATCAAGATATTGCTGAGCGATGCGGCCAAGCAGAAAGGACTGACCCGGGCCAAGCGCAACGTCTTGCTTGAATCAATGACCGACGACGTCGCAGAACTGGTGTTGCGGAACAACTATTTGCAGACTCAGTCGATAAGCATGAGTGAAACGATTTCGGCTGAACGTATCGATGAAACGGCTCGCCTGATTACGGATCTCGAGCGCACCGGACTGCTCGACCGTGAAATAGAATTCCTTCCGGACGAAACACAGATCGACGAGCGTCGTAGTCGTAAACAGGGTTTTACACGCCCCGAGCTGGCAGTGGTATTGAGCTACGCCAAAATTGACCTCTACAACGGCCTTATCGATTCGGATCAGCCGCTGGTCGATTTTCTTGCTATCGACCCACAACGCTACTTTCCACCTTTGCTGCGGCGCCGCTACCTGGACTTGCTGCCTGGCCACCGATTGAGTCGCCAGATCCTGGCAACACTGGTCGCGAACGATCTCGTCAACCGTATGGGCCCCGCATTCGTGAAACGCGTGCAGACCGATACTGGCGCGAACATCGTGACAGTCGCGCGCGCCTACGAAGTGGCGCGTATCATTTGCCGTGCGGGTCCGCTGCTGCGGACGATCGAGTCACTCGACTATGAGATTCCTGCCAGCGCGCAGGTTGCCATGATGTTTGAGGTGAGCCGCACATTGCGTCACGCCTGTTATTGGCTGATCGAACAATACGGTGATGAGCTCGATATCGTGGTCGCAGTGGATCGCCTCAAGGAAAACATGGCACGCATTTATTCACGCTCTGCGACCTATCTGTCCAGCGCCAGCCGCGTTCGGCACGAAAAGGCTGAAGCGCACTACATACGAATGGGTGTCCCGGAAAAGCTTGCGAATCGCATGTCAGTGCTATTGTTGACACGTCCTGCGCTGGATATGTCTGACCTTGCATCAGAACGTAACCGGAATGTATTGGATGTCGCGCGTCTCTACTCAATCTTTAATGATGCGCTAAGGTTATTCTGGCTTCACAATCGCGCGGAAGATCTTGAGGTCAAAGGACGCTGGCAAGCCATGGCTCGTAGCAATTTGCGCGATGATTTCTTTCGAATTCGCCGCGAACTCGCGTTTAAGCTTGTGAAACTACGCAGCAAAAAGGATCCTGGTGCAATCGCAAACGAATGGCTCGCCCAGAACGAGGCCAAGGTAGAACGCTTCCGGCTGATGATGGACGAAATGAAGCTACGCGATGAAATCGATTTTGCTACGCTCACGGTCGCAGCGCAGGAATTGCGCGATCTCATTTCAATTTAGTGCGGAGTTAGAATGGCTGGCAAACTTGTTTTGTGTCGTCACGGACAAAGTGACTGGAATCTTAAGAACCTGTTTACAGGCTGGCATGACGTCGACCTGACCGTCAAAGGCAACGAGGAAGCGGTAGCCGCGGGCCGTTTGCTGAGTGAACTCGGCTATGAGTTCGACATTGCCTATACATCGGTCCTGAAGCGCGCAATCCGTACGTTGTGGCACGTCATGGATCAGATGGATCAGATGTGGATTCCTGTCGTACGCGACTGGCGACTCAATGAACGCCACTACGGTGGTTTGCAGGGGCTCAACAAAGCCGAAACAGCCGCGAAGTATGGCGATGAGCAAGTCCATATCTGGCGTCGGAGTTACGATATTCCGCCACCCGAACTTGAAGACGACGATGACCGCCACCCAAGCTATGACCCGCGCTATGCAGGGATCGAGGGCCTGCCGGGCTCCGAATCGCTGAAATTAACACTTGAGCGCGTACTGCCCTGCTGGAACGACGTCATCGCCCCCGATCTGAGAGCGGGCAAGAACGTGCTGATCGCGGCACACGGCAACAGTTTGCGCGCACTGGTGAAAATGCTCGACGACGTGTCGGACGAAGAAATTACCGGCTTCAATATTCCGACAGGTGTGCCGCTCGCGTATGAGCTGGACGATGATCTGAAGCCCTTGTCGAGCGAGTTTCTTGGCAACGCTGACGAAATCGCCAAGGCTGCCGCTGCGGTCGCGGCGCAGGGTAAATCCGGCTAGCTACTGCTGCGACCCGGGCCTGGATTGCGCCCGGACTCTGTCGGGATCGATCACCCTCATCAGACCTTCCTGCGCGGTAGACGCGACCAGGCGCCCGTCCTCAGTGAAGAACTGTCCACGGGCAAAGCCGCGCGCCGCGGACGAACTCGGGCTATCCATCGCATACAACAGCCATTCATCCATGCGGATTTCATGGTGGAACCAGAGCGTGTGATCAAGACTCGCCATGATCACGTTGCCGCGATTAAATGACAATCCGTGTGGCAGTGTCGATGTACCAACCAACTCGTAGTCAGAAACGTAGGTCAGGAGATTCTGATGCAACACCGGATCATCCGGTAACTTGTCGACGGCTCGAATCCACACATGCTTTTGTGGGGGAAGCTTTTCGGCCTTGGTGAAGCTGACGGGTTCAACGTGACGAAACTCGAACGGTCGCTTGTGCGTCAGAAAGCGGCGCATCTTGGATGGAATGTGTTCGAGCATGTCCTTGGCAACGTCGGTCAGGTCCTTGAGGCCATCAGGTCCAGGAACATCCGGCTTTTGAAACTGGTGTTCGAGCCCCTGCTCCGGGTTTTGGAACGAAGCTGCCATATTGAGAATCGGCCGCCCATGCTGAATTGCGACAACACGACGATTGGAGAAACTGCCGCCGTCTCGCGCCCGGTCAACCTCATAAATGATCGGCGCGTGCACATCTCCGCGACGCAAAAAATAGGCATGCAGTGAATGCGCGACGCGTCTGTCCACAGTGCGTTGTGCGGCGGATAGCGCCTGTCCGACGACCTGCCCGCCAAATACCTGCGGACTGCCAATATCCCGGCTGTCGCCGCGAAAAATATTGTCTTCGATGCGTTCGAGGCCAAGCAGACCAATCAAGTCTTGCAATACTGGGTGCATGATCAGGCGCCGGTACGGCCACCGTCCACAGAGATTCCTGTTCCGCTGACAAACGCAGCGTCATCGCTTGCTAGGAACAGCGCGACCTTCGCGACGTCGACCGGCTCGCCAAGGCGGCGCGCTGCTGAGGCCTTGATGCAATGATCACGCAGTGACGGTTCGCGACGAAATGTGTCACGACTGTCCGGTGTCATTACGCCGCCTGGTTGAATGTAGTTGGCGGTAATTCCAAACTCACCGATCTCGACTGCCAGCGCACGTGTGAGGTTCGCAAGATCCTGTTCGGCGTGTCTGCACGCCTCGTTTGCCCTGGGCCCAAACGCGCTGCGTACAAAACCCATATTGATTATTCGCCCGGACGGACTTTTCTTCAGGTGTGGCATGGCCGCGCGGCACATTGCCAGCGTCAAAGCCGCGCGCGACTTCACCAGGCGATCGAGTTTGTCATCTTTGTCATTCAGCGGAGCCTCATAAGACAACGGAAACTCGTTGACCAGAATATCGATTCCACCCAGCGAATTGACGGCCTCCTGAACCAGGGATGGCATCGAATCAACGTCCGTCAGGTTCGCGGGCAATCCGGTAATGCCGCGAACCGCGGAGAAATGGCGCTCGACGCCGCTATTGGTTGAATCGACTGCAAGTACCGTTGCGCCATGTTTAAGCAAGGTCCGCGCAATCGCTTCTCCTATACCACTTCCCGCATTAAGTACTAGCGCATTTAGTCCGTACAGGCGCTTGGGGTCAGCCATGTTTTTCCTTCGCAATTTTGAGTTTTTCTTGGACATGTCGGCTGCCTAAGCAACAGCCTTGCGGAAGCTTACCAGCTGCGGGAGGCACACAAAACCATGCTATGCTCAATGCGCATGTCAGACACCAGAATATCCGTTGCCCTCGCCCAGATCGCACCCGTCTGGCTAAACCGCTCAGCGACTGTTGAGAAGCTCATTAAGTGGATAGAGAAAGCCTCCGCCGAGGGCTGCCGCCTGGTCGCATTCGGCGAAGCGTTGTTGCCGGGCTACCCGTTCTGGGTAGAGCGGACAGATGGCGCCCGCTTCGAATCCAGGCTGCAAAAACGACTGTATGCGCACTATGTATCTCAGGCGGTAGACATCGAAGCCGGCGATCTGGATAAGATTTGCGCCGCCGCCAGATCCAATAATATCGCGATTTATCTGGGCGTAATGGAACGCGCCAGCAATCGCGGCGGCCACAGTTTGTATTGCTCGATGGTATACATTGATGCCGACGGTTGCGTCGGCTCGGTGCACCGCAAATTGATGCCGACCTACGAAGAGCGTCTCGTCTGGGCGATTGGCGATGGCAATGGATTGCGGACACACAAGCTCGGTCCATTTACCGCGGGCGGTCTGAATTGCTGGGAGAACTGGCTGCCACTGGCACGCGCATCGCTGTATGCGCAGGGTGAAGACCTGCACGTCGCGATATGGCCCGGAAATGTACGCAATACCGAAGAAATCACACGCTTCATCGCTCGTGAAAGCCGCTCGTTTGTTGTCTCGGTCGGCGGGCTAATGCGCAAGGACGACATTTCGGGTGAATTGCCCGAAGCGAAACTGTTAAGAGACACCGCCGACGACGTTATGGCCAACGGTGGCTCGTGCGTAGCCGCACCGAACGGCGAGTGGCTGTTGGAGCCGCAGTCCGGCGAAGAAATGCTCTACGTTGTCGAAATCGACCACCAGCAGGTACTGGAAGAACGACACAGTCTCGACGTGGCCGGGCACTATTCCAGGCCGGACGTCACCACACTCGTCGTCAATCGGAAGCGACAGGCGACCGCCGAGTTTTCCGACGAATAACTATTTTTTCGGCGTTCCCGGTCCGATAAAGAACCACACGATCAACCCCGCAACCGGCAGCAGGGCGACGATGAGCACCCATATAATCTTCTTGGCTGTATCAGCCGAGCTGCCGAATATCTGCAGTGCCGCATAAACGAGCGCTGCGAGGTGAAGAATACCGAATATGCCTAGGTCACCCATTAGAATCCCCTGAATTAGAGTTTTTGATCGATTTACCGTCTTCTAGACGGCCTTCGCTACAGAAAGGTCACGCACGCCGCCTGGTTCGCTACTCGTCGAAGAAATACATTCCCAGAGTCTCTGCAACGCAGGCTGGTTTCTTGTGGCCTTCAACCTCAATACGTACTTCGGACGTGAGCAACAAAGCACCTGCCCGCTTGCGTGCCTGCAGCACTGTAGCTCGACCGCGTAACCGAGAACCTACCGGGACAGGTGCATAGAAGCGGACTTTGTTGAGACCGAAATTGATTGCACGCGCAAGGTTTTCGAATTCGACAAATTTGCCGGTCAAGGCAGGAATTAGCGCCAGTGTCAGGTAGCCATGAGCGATGGTTTTCCCGTCAGGCATCTCGCGCTTCGCACGCTCTGTATCGACGTGAATCCACTGATGGTCAGCAGTCGCTTCGGCAAACTGGTCAACACGGTGTTGATCAATTACCGCCCAATCAGAGAGACCAACTTCCGTACCCTCGAGTGCCTTGGCATCTTCAATTGAACGTATGACGAGCAAATCAGTTTCCCGCACCAGTGTGACGACCAACCGTAGCACACCGTTCGCAATTGACCCAGTCAGAGTCACCGCCGGTGTAGTGTTCCTTTTTCCAGATCGGCAAGCGAATTTTTATCTCATCGATAATGTAGCGGCACGCCCTGAACGCCTCGTCGCGATGTGGTGCTGCGACACCGACCCAAACCGCGCAGTCGCCCAGATCAAGAAGCCCAGTACGATGTACGCAAGTCGCCTTGAGATGCGGAAAACGCTGCCGGGCTTCAGCAAGAACTTTCTCACCCTCTTTGACCGCCAGTGGTTCATACGCTTCGTACTCCAGCCGATCCACGGTGCGACCTTCATTAACGTTACGTACCCATCCTTCAAACACGCAAAAACCACCTGCGGCATGATCGGACATCATGCGACGGCATTCGGATGTATCGATACTGTCTTCTGAGATTGCAAACACGTCAGCCTCCGGCAACCGGTGGAAACAATAGAACGCTGTCGCCATCAGCGACTTTCGTCGACCAGTCAGCCATCTCATCATTGACAGCCACTTTGCAGTGACCAAGCGGCTCATTCGAACCGTGCCGGTCACGTGTTTGTTCAAACACATCCAGCGCGGTCTCGACGTCGAGCTGGAGTGATTCTTCGCTCACCCCAGCGTTTTCACGAAACAGCGCAAAGTAACGAACGGTAATACTTTTCATCAGCTGGCTTCCAGAATACTGTCGCGCAAATCATCCGGTGTGTTCACGTTATCGAGCGAACGCGGGTCTGGCTGCTGCAGCAGCTGCGTATTCGAACGAATCATTATCTTGCGTGGGCAGTTGATGCCATCGCGGGAAAACGCTCTGATAATGTCAGCAGCTGCATGATGATAAACGGCACACAATGGTTCCGGCAGACCGTCATGACTACTGACATAGGCCGTGAACGGGTATTGTTCGTCGTGTTGCTCCAACAGACTCTCTATGGTGGCCTGTTCAATATTCGGCAAATCACAGGCAACGACCAGCCAGTCTGCGTCGGGATGCGCTTCGAGTGCGGACAGAATCCCGGCCAGTGGCCCCATATCGTCGTAACGATCGATAATCTGCGGGTAGCGACTGCGTTCAGTATCGTCTTGCTGGTCACTGCGTGTGGAAACGAATACGTTTTGCAACGAGCGACGCAAAACTTGCATGAGATAGCCGAGCTGGGTCTGCCCGTTACGTTCAAGTAACGCTTTGTCGCGCCCCATGCGGCGACTCTGTCCGCCGGCCAGCACAAGGCCGTAAACAGGTCTACGCGTCACGGGAGAAATCTTCTTTGCCACCCGACTTCGCTATCAACCGGGTGTCGCGAATAACGATGTCATGAGACACAGCCTTTAGCATGTCATAAATCGTCAGTGCGGCGACGCTGGCCCCGGTCAGTGCTTCCATCTCAACACCGGTCTTGTGTTCGACTTTGCAGCGACAGTCGACGACCGCGAGATTGTCCTGAACCTCGATGGCGATCTTGCAACTTGTTAATCCAAGCGGGTGACAAAACGGGATTAACTCGTGCGTTCTTTTTGCTGCCATGACACCCGCAATGATCGCCGTCGAAAACACCGGACCTTTCCTGGTCGCTATTTCATCGCCACTGACCTCGGCGAGCACAGCGTCCGGCAACTCGACGCATGCGCGGGCATGCGCTAAACGCAGGGTTGCTGACTTTTCACTGACATCAACCATCGTTGGTCTGTTAGCACTGTCTATGTGACTGAGTTTGCTCATGTCATCCACCAATTCTGTACATTTCAACTTTCTTCAGGACGTGATGCTCTGCAAGATCCGGCCGCCGCAATTCACTATACCGGTCTGCTCGCTGCAGCCAGATGCTCGAAAGAATATCCGTGATCTCCTGGTCATCTGCACCGCTGCGCAACGACTCACGAAGATCGGTGCCCTTGTTCGCGAACAGGCAAGTATACAACTTGCCGTCCGCCGATAATCGAGCACGACTGCAATCACCACAGAACGGTTCGGTCACCGAGGAAATGAATCCTATTTCGCCGGCACCGTCAATATATTCGTAGCGGCGAGCAACTTCGCCTGGATAGTTCTTGCCAACCGGTCGCACAGGCCAGCGCGACTCGACCTGCTCCAGCAACACCCTGGACGGAACAACCTGGTCCATTCGCCAGCCATTACGGTTGCCGACATCCATGAATTCAATCAGTCGGACGATGTGGCCGCTGCCTCGAAAGTGCTGCAACAGGTCGAGTACACCATCGTCGTTGACGCCTTTTTGTACTACTGCGTTGATCTTTATGGGCCCCAGGCCCGCGCTGGCTGCAGCTTCCAGGCCGGCGAGTACGCGATCCAGATCGCCACGAGCACCGCTCATGCTCGCGAAAACTTCTGTCGAAACGCTGTCCAGGCTGATGGTCACTCTGTGCAAACCGGCATCGGCCAGATTTTGCGCAACTGGCTCGAGCAACATGCCGTTGGTCGTCAGGGCAAGGTCCGCAACTCCCGGCAGCGCCGCCAGCCTCTCGATCAAGCCCGTGATATTTTTGTCAAGCAAAGGCTCCCCACCGGTCAGGCGTAGCTTGCTGACACCGAGAGTCGTCGCAGCGGCGGCAATCCGAAAAATCTCGTCGTGACTAAGTCTTTGTTGTCGCTTCAGAAACTCATAATCTGAGTTAAACGTCGCCTCCGGCATACAGTAGGGACAACGAAAATTACACTGATCGAGCAACGAGATGCGCAGATCGTGCAACGGTCGTCCGAGCGCGTCAGCAGTGCTGCTGGACGCCCGGGTGGATAGTGATTCTGAGCTCATAGTCGCATTTTGCAGCAAGTACCGGATTAACGGTAGTTTTGACCTGCGAAACACCATCTTTGCTATGCTTCGGCGCAATTTGAGCGACCGGGTATTGCTATGAATGTCACCTTTTCCGCCGAAGAAGTCGCGTTTCGCAAAGAAGTCCGCGACTACTTCGAGAATGAGTTTCCTCAGGATATCCTGCGCATGCAGAATGAAGGTGTTCCGCTGCAACCCGAGGACCTCATCCGCTGGCACAAGGCAGTCAATGAGAAGGGCTGGCTGGCAGAAAACTGGCCAGTGGAATACGGCGGCACGGGCTGGAGTCCCGTTCAGAAATACATATTTGCCGAAGAGCGTGCGCGCGCCAACGCACCACCGGTGCTGGCGTTTGGCGTCAACATGGTTGGCCCGATCATTTACACCTATGGCAACGAAGAACAGAAGCGACGCTTTCTGCCTGACATTCTGCAAACCAACGTCTGGTGGTGTCAGGGCTATTCAGAACCCGGTGCAGGGTCTGACCTCGCATCCCTGAAGACGCGCGCCGATTTGCGCGGCGACCATTACGTCATTAACGGCACCAAAACATGGACAACGCTCGGTCAGTTTGCGGACTGGATTTTTTGCCTTGTTCGAACTAACAGCGACGTCGCCAGGCGCCAGGAAGGCATCAGTTTCATACTGGTCGACATGAAAACTCCGGGTGTCAGTATAAAACCGATCGTACTGCTTGATGGCGAACACGAAGTTAACGAGATTCACTTCGACAATGTTGAAGTGCCGGTAGAAAACCTGGTCGGAGAGGAAGGCAAGGGCTGGACCTATGGCAAGGTACTGTTGCAGCATGAGCGCACAAATATCGCAGGCGTTGCGCGTTCCAAATTTCGTCTGTCGCGGCTGCGCTCGCGCGCGCAGAAATCGGTTCGAGGTGCCGCGCCACTAGCCGAAGACCGCAACTTTATGCGCGGTATCTCAGCTGCCGAAGTCGAACTGAAGGCACTCGAATATACCGAATTGCGTAAGCTGGCATCCGTGGCCGCCGGCAAGGCGCCTGGTCCGGAATCGTCAATACTGAAAGTTGCCGGGACGGAGTTGCTGCAAGCGATCGACTGCCTTGAGATGGAAGCGGCTGGCTACTATGGACTGGCGTATGTGAGAGACCAGTTCGTACTTGATCTGCCGGACGAAGAACGTGTTGGCGACACCAACCAGGCGACGGCCGCACTGAACTACTTCAACAATCGCAAGCAGTCGATTTTTGGCGGCTCTAACGAGATTCAAAAAAACATTATTGCCAAGCACGTGCTTGGACTATAGGACCGGAAACATGAACTTTTCTTTGAATGAAGTACAGTTAATGTTGGCCGATAGCATCGAGAAATTCGTCGCCAACGACTATGATTTCGAGCAACGCCAAAAATACTCAGACAGCGAAACAGGCTATAGCAAGCAGGTCTGGCAAACGTTCGCGGAACTCGGCTGGACAGCGGTGCCGTTTTCCGAAGATGATGGCGGCTTTGACGGCGGCCCGGTCGACATGATGGTTGTGATGGAACGCGTTGGACGCGGGCTTGTCGTCGAGCCTTACCTGGCCAATATTGTGCTCGCCGGTGGCGTTTTGAAGCGCGCAGCCAGCCCGGCGCAAAAAGAAAAATGGCTGCAGCCGATGATGGCTGGCGAGTTACAATGCGCATTGGCTTTTTTCGAAGCCCAGGCTCGCTATGACATCAACAACGTCGAGACGACGGCACGTCAGGACGGTGATGCCTGGATTCTGAACGGCAACAAGGGTTACGTCCTGAACGGTGGCAACGCGGAGCTGATTATCGTGCCGGCGCGCACCTCGGGCGACCCGGCAAATGAAGCCGGAATAGCACTATTTGCTGTCGCTTCTGACGCGGATGGTATCTCAATACGCGACTACGCCACTATCGACGGTCAGCGTGCGGCCGAAATATCTCTACAAGACGTTAGCGCGCTTGAGCTCATCGGCGACGCGGATGACGGCTACGCGGTTTTGAAGGCGGCGGTTGATGATGCAACTCTCGCCATTTGTGCTGAGGCTGTCGGCATCATGACCGTGCTGACTGAAAAAACTATCGAGTACGCCAAGAGTCGAGTCCAGTTCGGTGTTCCCATTAGCAGCTTCCAGGCCTTGCAACATCGAATGGTCGATATGTACACAGCTTGTGAACAGAGTCGTTCACTCATGATGTGGGCCGCGATGACATGCGCCGATGACCCAGCGGCTATCAACGCTCTCAAGTACCAGATCGGCAAGGCGGGAAAGCAGGTTGGCGAGGAAGCAGTGCAAATACACGGTGGTATGGGCGTCACGTGGGAATTGGATGTTGCACACTACTTTAAGCGACTGACCGCCATCCGGCACATGTTCGGTAGCGCCGACTGGCACCTCGATAAACTCGCCAGCTGAGCGACGGCGTGTTCCCAGCCAGCGTTGCAGAGTTTTTTACGGCTAACCAGGAACTGCTGTGGCTGACAACGCTGTTTGCCGACCTCGCGGGAACTGTGGTGTTGTACCGCCTGTTTGGCAAGGCAGGATTGCAGGTTGCTATCGCGACCGCGATTATTCTCGCTAACCTGCAAGGCCCGAAACTGACGATCATTTTTGGGCTGCAGACAAGCCTGGGAGTCATTTTTTATTCGAGTATTTTCTTCGCGACAGATGTACTGAGTGAAAACTATGGCAAGGCCGAGGCAAACAAAGCGGTACGCATGGGCTTTGCCGTCAGTGTCATTGTACTGCTCATGCTCAGCCTCGCGTTGCTCTATCTGCCAAGCAGCAAGCCCGAAACAGCCGCGTACTCAGCCAGCATTCACAATGCGTTCGCAACCATCGTCAATTTTACGCCGCGCTTCATTTTTGGCTCGCTTCTTGCCTACTACGTCAGTCAGAGTTTCGATGTGTGGGCGTTCCACAAGATCAAGCAAATAACCGGCGAACGCTGGCTCTGGCTGCGCAACAATCTCTCGACGATGGGTTCGCAGGTCATAGACACGTTGATCTACTCGCTGGTTGCCTGGTGGGGCATTGTCGACTTGCGAACCGCATTGGCACTCGGTGCCGCCAAGTATGTCTTCAAACTCGGCATCGCGATGATTGACACGGTCTTTATCTATTGGGCGAAGCGCGCCTACGGTCAACGTCATCCGGCGGAGACTACGTCGGCCTGATAGTATCCCGAAGAGACAACGGGAGCTCAATGTTGAAAGTCTCAGGCGTCATCACTATTACAACGGACTTCGGCCATAAAGGGCCGTTTGCCGCCGTCATGCGCGGTGTCATACTGACTCGCAACCCTGACGCGCACGTCATCGACCTCGCGCACGATATTCCGCCGCACTGGCCGCCCGAGGCTGGTTTCTGGATCAGTCGCAGCTACAAGTACTTCCCGCGCGGCACAATCCACATGGCAATCGTCGACCCAGGCGTTGGAACCGAGCGAGACATTCTGCTGGTGGAGCATGACGATCATATTTTTATCGCCCCGGACAACGGCCTGCTCGGACCACTGCTTGATAGCAGCGATCAATCACGAGTCTGGACCCTGGATACAGAGCGCCTTGGCAGTTTGCAGCTTGCGCAGCCTAGCGAGACCTTTCACGGGCGAGACATATTCGCACCGGTGGCGGCCGAACTCGCCGCTGGCAGGTTGTCGTTGTCGCAAGCTGGCAATCCAGCGAAGGACTGGACGCCTGGCTGGGTAGACGAACCGGATGTGGCCGGAAAACGGGTCGCAGGAATCATTATCACGATCGATGCTTTCGGCAACCTGATCAGCAATATCGACGAATCACTGATCGCAGGGTTTGACGAGCCAGTCGCGAGTATCGCGGGTCATGAGATACCGATGCTCTCATCCTATGGGCGCGCAAAGCCCGGCCAGTTACTTGCACTGAAAAACTCATTCGGCGTAGTCGAAGTAGCAAAGGCAGAAGGCAGTGCAGCAGAGGGTCTCGGTCTGGAACGAGGCGCACCGCTGGTTATTTCAAACGGCTATACAACCTGAATCAGTTTTGTTGCTGCATCGCCTGTTTTTCGAGTTTTGCCCACGAGTCTCGTAAGGTTACGATACGATTGATAGCCTGACCGTCAACACTATCGCGACAAAAATAGCCCAGCCTTTCAAACTGCACCGCTACTCCGGGTTCAAGATCATCGAGTGCTGGCTCGAGCTGTGCTGATACGGTTTCGAGCGAACCCGGATTCAATACTGCGTGAAAGTCCTCAGCCGAGTTTGGATTGGCCTCTGTAAAAAGCCGGTCATACAGCCGCACGTCAGTCTGCACCGCATGTTCGCATGAAACCCAGTGAATCGTACCCTTAACTTTTCGGTCACTGCTGCCCGTGCCACTGCGCGTATCCGCGTCATAGCTGCAACGCAGCTCGACCACGTCGCCGGCATCGTTTTTTATGACCTCGTCACAGCGAATGATGTAGCCGAACCGCAAGCGCACTTCACCACCTGGCTTGAGACGAAAAAACTTGCGGGGCGCCTCCTCCATAAAGTCATCCTGCTCTATCCACAGTTCACGCGAAAAAGGCATTTCGCGAGTACCCATGTCCGGGTTTCCGGGATGATTCATCGCCTCCATCATCTCTACCTGGCCCTCCGGATAATTGCTAAGAACAATCTTGAGCGGCTTCAGGACCGCCATGCGTCGTTCAGCGGTTTCTCCATAGACTTCCCGAACGCAGTTTTCGAGCACACCCATCTCAATGAGTTTGTCTTTCTTGGTCACACCGCCAAGTTTTACGAACTGGCGTAAGGCGGCCGCGGGATAGCCGCGCCGGCGCATGCCGGCAATGGTTGGCATGCGCGGGTCATCCCAACCGCTAACGATCTGCTCTTCAACCAGCGCATTGAGTTTGCGCTTGCTGGTAATGGCGTAAGCCAGGTTCAGGCGTGAAAACTCAATCTGGCGTGGACGGTGCTCAGGCTGCAATTGATCAAGGAACCAGTTGTACAAGGGCCGGTGGTCTTCAAACTCAAGCGTGCACAACGAATGCGTAATCGCTTCAAATGCGTCAGACATTGTGTGTGCGAAGTCATACATCGGGTAAATGCACCACGCATCGCCCGCGTGCTGGTGCGTGATGTGTCGAATGCGGTACAGGGCGGGATCACGCAGATTCATATTCGGCGAACTCATGTCGATCTTGGCCCGCAACAAATGCTCGCCGTCTGCAAATTCACCGGCGCGCATGCGACCCAGCAGGTCAATATTCTCCGCCACGCTGCGATCGCGATAGGGGCTGTTCTTGCCCGTTTCCGTCAGCGTACCCCGATACTCGCGAATCTCATCCGCACTCAGGCTGTCTACGTAGGCAACGCCCATTTCGACCAGCCGCACAGCCGCTTCATACAGGCGCTCAAAATAGTCGGACGCATGCGTCAGGCGCTCGTCCCAGTCAAAACCGAGCCAGCGCACATCCCGTTCGATGGCATCAACGTACTCGGACTTTTCCCGTCCAGGGTTGGTGTCATCGAATCGCAGGTAGGTCTTGCCACCGGTCTCGGCGGCGACACCGAAATTGAGGCAAATCGACATGACGTGGCCGATATGCAGGTAACCGTTCGGCTCCGGCGGGAAACGCGTCACGATGCTGTCGTGTTTGCCCGATTCCAGATCGTCGTGAATTATCTGGCGGATAAAGTCCCGTGTTTCGGTCTCGCTCATGGGTGCTGGTCTGACTACTGCAAAAAGGGGCGCCATTGTACTCGAACTTGTTTATCCGCGGGGCATTTCGCGTACAATATCGCGCCGTTACACCTCACAGTCTGATCAGTAGCCCAAATCATGCCAAAAATTACTCTTCCTGACGGTTCCGAGCGTCAATACGATGCCGCCGTAAGCGGCGCCGAGATCGCTGCCAGTATCGGCAGCGGGCTGGCCAAGGCGGCTGTCGCCGTACGCGTTGATGGCGAACCCTGGGATCTGACCCGTGTTATTGAAAACGACGCCAGAGTCGAAATCCTGACGCGTGACTCGGACGACGGGCTGGAACTACTGCGCCACGATGCCGCACATGTGCTCGCCGAGGCCGTCAAGGAATTGTGGCCAGACACCCAGGTTACTATCGGACCCGCGATCGAAAACGGCTTTTACTACGACTTCTCGCGCAAGGAACCGTTTACCGAGACCGATCTTGAGACGATCGAAGCCCGTATGCAGGAAATCGTCGATCGGGACGAGGTCATAGAACGCGAGATCTGGAAGCGCGACGACGCTGTGGCTTTTTTTCGCGGCATAGGCGAAGAATACAAAGCGGAGATCATTGACAGTATTCCGGCGGGAGAGGATGTTTCGTTGTATCGTCAGGGTGATTTCATAGATTTGTGCCGCGGCCCCCACCTGCCCTCGACCGGCAAGCTGGGCAAAGCCTTCAAGCTGACGCACGTATCCGGCGCCTACTGGCGTGGCGACTCCAATAATGAAATGTTGCAGCGCGTATATGGCACTGCTTGGTCAAACGACAAACAGCTCAGGAAATATCTCCACATGCTGGAGGAAGCTGAGAAGCGCGACCACCGCCGTCTCGGCCGGGTAATGGACCTGTTCCATTTTCAGGAGGAGGCACCGGGGGCGGTGTTCTGGCATCCGAAAGGCTGGAGCTTGTTCCAGAGCCTTATCGCTTTTATGCGACAGGAACAAAACGCGGCGGGTTACCAGGAGATCAACACGCCCGAAGTCATGTCGCGCTCCCTGTGGGAAGCATCCGGTCATTGGGAGTCCTTCGGCGACAACATGTTTACGACAGAGACCGTCGACGGTCGCATGTACGCGATCAAGCCGATGAACTGCCCAGGTCATGTGCAGGTTTTTAAACAAGGCATCACGAGTTACCGCGACCTTCCCTACCGACTTGCCGAATTCGGCAAGTGTCATCGCTATGAGCCGTCAGGTGCACTGCATGGCATGATGCGCGTGCGTGCTTTCACACAAGATGATGCACATGTGTTTTGTACGCCAGAACAGATCACGTCAGAGTCGATTGCCGTCTGCAATCTGATCCTTGGTATTTACCGTGATTTCGGGTTCGAGGATGTGCGTATCAAGTTTGCCGACCGACCCGAAGTACGCGTCGGCGAAGACGCGGTGTGGGATCAGGCGGAAGCGGCGCTCGTTAGTGCACTGGATGCTTCAGGTCTTGAATATACGCACAACCCGGGCGAAGGCGCCTTCTACGGTCCCAAGCTCGAGTTCGTTTTGCGTGATGCGATCGGTCGTGACTGGCAGTGCGGCACATTGCAGGTCGACCTGAACATGCCGGGTCGGTTGGGCGCCAGCTATATTGGTGAAGACGGCGAAAAACACCTGCCGGTAATGCTGCACCGCGCTATTTTTGGCTCGCTTGAACGCTTCATGGGTATTCTGATCGAGCACCATGCCGGCAATTTGCCATTGTGGTTGGCACCCGTGCAGATCAAGGTCCTCACAATTACCTCAGATGCAGATGACTACGCCCGCGAAGTCATTGCCGAGCTACGTGCACGGGGATTGCGCGCCGAAGCCGACCTGCGCAATGAAAAGATCTCCTATAAGGTCCGCGAACACAGCGTCGCCAAAATTCCGGTGCAGTTCGCCGTCGGCCAGCGAGAAACCGAAAATCGGTCGGTGGCAATTCGGCGTCTTGGCTCCAAAAAACAGCAGGTTATGTCACTTGCGGACGCTATTCAGGCGCTTCTGGACGAAGTCGAAAAACGCGCTTCCCAAGACTGAATCACGCGCCTGGTTCAGACCTCTCAATCCACCCCAATCCCAATAGCCACGGGCGCAGTCGCATTTCTTTAGCCCGTCTGGCGAGCAAACGTGACGCGCCCTGCACTTCCACTGTGCGCCGCGTCACAGAATCGGCAATCAGTCGCCGTTCTGCGACTGCCCGATTCCTGCTCAAGGCTATACTGCTCTGACGCAAGGACTGCGTCTGAGATTCGACATAAGATTTTTGGAGGAAGCGAAGTGCCGCTGGACGAATACAAAACTCAAGTATTGCTGCTGCATAGCGAGCAAAGCACCCTGGACACGTTGAGTTCGGGGTTCAGCGACAGCTATACGGTGCATTGCGCTACCAGTGGCAGCGAAGCACTCAACACTCTGGTCGACACACCAATCAACGTTATCGTTTCCGCGCAGGAACTGCCCGGGATGAGCGGTCTCGAAGCATTGCGGGAAGCCAAGAAACGCTCACCGGATACGGTTGGCATTCTGCTCGCTGGCAACGCAGGCCAGGGACTCGAGGCACTCGTGGGTGACGAAGAAGTATTCCAGGTAGTGCGCGGCAATGTCACGAGCGACGCACTGCACAAGCTTGTTGACAATGCGACACGCCAAATGCGCCTGATGGCACTCGCCGAGTCGGCCAATGACACAACTGCGAATGTCGACGAGCCCGCACAGCACATCGTCATGGAAACATCGGAGAACGGCTCAACCATCATCAGTGATGGTACCGGGCAGGTACCGCAGCTGGATCCGCAGAAAGTTTCTGCGGCGGCCAGCGTTGGTTCGCGTTCTGTCGACGTTCTGGTGTTGACAAAAGATCAGGAGTTTCTGGAAACGATCAAAGACTCGTCACGCGGCATGCATACAGTTCACTATGCCAATACGCTGGCGCAGGCGGACGCGACAATCCGCGAGCACAAGGTGGGGGTCGCTGTAGTTGACGCCGCCATGGTCGGCGACAAGGTCGAACAACTGACTGTGCATCTTCGCAAGAATTCATCGAGGCTTGTCTCAATAGTCGCAGGTCGACGCGACGACGGTGAGATGCTCATGGACCTCATCAATCGCGGCAAGGTATACCGTTTTCTGCTGAAACCGGTTTCTCCCGGTCGTGCACGACTCGCCGTCGAAGCTTCAGTCAAGCACCACCTCGAAGCGCCGGATGCCGCCTTTAAGGTCAACGGCGAAACACCGGCGCCGGCAACGAAGCCGGTAGCGAAACCCAAGCCAGCACAGATTGCTAAGGCCGAGGCAGCACCGAAGCCCAAGCCACAACCGAAAACCAGTACGCCAAAGTCGAAAAAGCCGAAGGCAGACGCAAGCGTACCCGTTGACCCGCCACTGGGCCCTGTTTCAGCTGCGGTTGACGATTCACCAATAGCGGACGGCCTGGGCAACGCCTTCGGTCAGGACGACAGCAGTTTCACTGAAACAGTAACCGGACTTATCAGTTCCGTGACCAAGAAATTCCAGGGTGAAAAAGACACCAGCATCCCGGAAGAGCCGCCACCCGCGGAAGTTTTCATTACAGAATCTCCAGCCAACATGGAGCTCGATAGTGGCGGAGGTCTTGGCGGATCACTGTTTGCCAGTCCAAAGAACCTCGGGATTGCCGGGGTCGCCGTCGCGGTCGTCGCTGCCATTGCGTTCTGGATATTCAGCGGGTCTGAACCTGAAAGCGTTCCGCAGCAGGCTGAGGTGGCATTGCCGACTCCGGCCGTAACAGATTCCGAGGCAGAAGAAATCAACACTCCTGATGTCGCAAGTGTCGATTTCGAAACGACGTTGAGTAGTGCGCGCGCTGCACGTGACGCCGGGCAATTGTATGCGCCAGCAGGCGACAACGCGATCGAGTTGTTCGCTACTGCCTTGACAGCCGAACCCGGCAATGAAGTTGCGACGACGGAACTTGCTGCCGTAATTCAGCAGACACTTGGCATGGCCGAAACTGCAATGCTCGAATCGAGGATCGACGATGCCACAGGCGCTTTGCAAAGCGTGGCGACAGTAGACGCGGAGAATCCGCGCCTGCCATTCCTTAATGCACAGCTGGGGCAGATGCAGTTGCGTGCCGGCCTTGATGGTGCGAGACGCGCGATTCGCGAAGAGCGATTCGAGGATGCCGCGAACGCGCTTGCGTCCGCGCGTACTGTTGGTGCTACGGATAATTCTGAAATCGATGCGGTCGCCGACGAGTTGCGCGAAGCACGTAGCGCACAGCAGACCGACGATGTTCTCGGAAGAGCGGCCGCCCGTCTGGAGTCAGGGCAGCTCCTGGAGCCCGCCAACGACAACGCTGGATACTACTACCAGCTGGTGCTATCGAATGACCCCGGAAATGTTATTGCGGCACAGGGTCTCGGTGTTATAGCAAGCAAGCTCGCTTCACAAGCCCGCAGTGAAATAGACAATGGCAATCTGAATTCTGCTGAAGCCATCCTGGATGACGCACGCCGTGTGGATGCATCGAGCAATGATGTCGCTACGGCGATTACGGCACTGGGTGCTGCGCGCCAGAGCGTCATTGATCGCCAGGCACAAGAAGCAGCCGCACGACGAGCTGCTGCGGAACGCCAGGCCGAAGCCGACCGTCAGGCGGCAGCGGACAGGCTGGCCGCCGAACGACGCCTGGCAGAGCAACAGGCTGAAGCAGACCGACTGGCCGCAGAAAGACAGGCCGCCGAAAAGCTGGCTGCAGAGCAACGCGCTACAGCAGCCGCAGCTAGTCAGAACGCAACAGAGAATGCGTCTGAAAGTGGTCCAGGCGCTGCAAATACAACGGCCGGTTTGCAGCAGAGAGCAGAACCTGTTGGTCCGCCGCAATCCGCGTCAGGCCCGCCATCCACGGACTCACAAATCCCTGTGCCGGTTAGTTCACTAACTCGCACCAAGTATGTGGCCCCCAAATACCCGCGCAATGCACAACGACGCAACCAGTCAGGCTGGGTCGACGTGGTCTTCACCGTATCCATGAACGGCTCGGTCAAGGACGTTTCTGTCCGCGACTCTGAACCTGGCGAGACGTTTGTCGCCGCTGCCGTCAAGGCAGTCGAGAAGTGGGAATTCCAGCCGGTGATCGAAAACGGCGTACTGGTGGAGAAAAAGGCTGGCGTGCGCATGATGTTTGCCCTTGAGTAGTCCAACGCGGCTAAAGTCATGCAGATTCAACGATTTATGACTGGATCAATTCTAAGAATCCCGCTATTGTTAGCGGGATTCTTCCATTCTGGACTGCAAAATGTCAGAACAAGCCGCCGCCAGTGGTGAAAAAGTCCCACGAAA
Source organism: Gammaproteobacteria bacterium (assembly GCA_022600955.1). GTDB lineage: Bacteria > Pseudomonadota > Gammaproteobacteria > Steroidobacterales > Woeseiaceae > UBA1847. The sequence goes on along the minus strand of JAHZJK010000033.1, from coordinate 96,168 downwards.
GCAACAGCAACGATCAATCGTCACGCAGCAAAAACTCCTCGATGCTGCCATTCAGGCATTTTCGGAAAACGGATTCAAAGGCACGTCTACCCGGGATATTGCAGAGCGCGCTGGTGTTCACCATCCTCTAATTACCTATCACTTCAAGAACAAAGACCAGCTCTGGCGGGCAGCGGCACAAAAGGTATTCAGCGACTTCACCAACTCGTTGTCAGAGTCGCTTGAGTCACATCGCGGCAAGTCTCCCAAAGACCGCATGTGCGCAATGATTCACGCGTACGTCCGGTACGCAAAAGAACAGCCTGCGATGCACAAGGTCATGGTGCAGGAATCCAGTTACGCGAACCCGAGGCTTGAGTGGCTTATCGAAGAACACCTGCAGCCTTTTTTCGAAGCAACCTTCGGATTGATCACCGAGTTGCAGCAGCTCGGCATAGCGCCTGCTGGCAACCCGGCTCTGCTTTTCAATATGATTCGCCTGTCATCCGGTGGACTGCTGGCTCTTGGTAACGAACTCAAGGACTCAAGCGGAATCGATATCGATGCGCCCGGAACCCTGGACGAAATCGCCGAAATGGTCATTCAGGTGTTCTTGCCGGGCGAAGCGCCAGCCTGATTTCGGGCTACCTGCGCGTCTCGGAAGACGGGCGCCGCGCGTACAGGTATAGCATTTCCATAGCGATAGAACTCGCCGCCAGCGAGGTAATCTCGCCGACATCATATTGCGGCGCGACTTCAACCACATCCATTCCGATGACATTTATGCCCGCCAGGCTGCGCAGGATAGTCAACGCTTGATGGGTCGTCAGCCCACCGCAAACCGGGGTTCCGGTGCCCGGCGCATAGCTCGGGTCCAGGCAATCGATATCAAACGTCACGTACACGGGCGTATCGCCCAGCGTGGCGCGAATCTGTTGCACCGTCGCTTCGATAGTCTGCTCATGTACCTGCGGCGCGTCGATAATATTAAATCCAAGCGTATCGGGGTTCTGTGTTCGAATCCCGACCTGCACAGAGGTGGCCGGGTCCAGCAAGCCCTGTTTCGTCGCCCAATAAAACATCGTGCCGTGATCAATGCGGTCGTTCTCATCTTCCCAGGTATCCGTATGCGCATCGAAATGCAGCAATGAAATGGGACCGCCAAACTTTTCGACGTGCGCCTTCAGGAGTGGATAGGTGATGAAGTGGTCGCCGCCCAGCGAAAGTAATCCCGGCCCCTGCGAAATAATATCGAATGCCGCCTGCTGGATCGCATCAGGCACAGACTCAGGCTTACCAAAATCGAAGTACGCATCGCCAGCATCAACGACAGCGAGTTTGTCGAACGGGTCGAACTCCATCCCGTAAGGGCGTTCCCATGCCATTATCGTTGACGAATTTCGAATGGCGCGCGGCCCGAGACGCGTACCGGACCGGTTCGTCGTCGCCGTATCGAACGGTACACCAAGCACCGCAACATCCGCTTGCGATACGTCTTTGCTGTACTTGCGACGCATGAAAGACGTCACGCCACCGTACGTCGGTTCGGGCGTTGTGCCGTGCAAATTCTTGCGTGTTAAAGCGAAATCGTTGTCGTGTTTGTCCACGCAATTATTCCTGCAAAGTATTGTGTGTGAGGTCGAGCGCCTTCCATGTCGTTTCCATGAGATCGTCGACTTCAGCGTGTGAAATCACGAACGGCGGAGCGCAAATTATGGTGTCTCCCACAGCGCGCATCAGGGCACCGTTCCGGATCAGCGTATCGCGGAATCGCACTCCGGCGTGCAGATCCTTTTCGAAGCGCTGCATCGGTTGCTTGTCTTTGACGATTTCAAAAGCACCCATAAGCCCAATCATGCGTGCATCACCGACGATTGGGTGCTCAGTCAGTTTCTGCCATTGCTGCTGCAGGTACGGACCGATGTCATCGTGAATACGTGTTACCAGGTTCTCCCGCTGAATCAGTTTCAGGTTTGCGATCGCAACGGCGCACGCAGCCGGATGCCCGGAATAGGTGTAGCCATGCGCAAATTCGCCAGCTTTGTCGATCAAAACATCTGCAACCCGGTCGCTCACATAGACACCACCCAATGGCAGGTACCCGGACGTTACGCCCTTTGCAAACGGCATAAAGTCAGGGCGCGTTCCAAAATAGTCCGCGCCGAACCATTCACCCAGGCGCCCGAAGCCGCATATCACTTCGTCCGAAATCAGCAGGATGCCGTACTCATCGCAGATACGTTGTACTTCTGGCCAGTAACTGTCCGGAGGCACAATTACTCCGCCAGCACCCTGAATTGGCTCGCCGATAAAGGCGCCGACATTCTCGGGACCGAGTTCATTGATCTTCTCCTCAATCGACCGGGCAGCTGCGATGCCAAACTCATCTGGCGACATCGTTTGGTCACTGCCGAACCAGTAAGGCTGCTCGACGTGCACTATGCCAGGAATAGGCAAGCCACCCTGCTTGTGCATGGCACTCATGCCGCTCAGGCTCGCGCCTGCGACAGTCGATCCGTGATACGCGTTCTTGCGGCTGATGATCGTGTGTCGGCCCGGTTGGCCCATCAGGTCCCAGTAGGTTCGAACCATGCGTACGATAGTATCGTTCGCCTCGGAACCAGAGCCTGTGTAAAAGACACGGTTCAGATGCGGCTGGCTCACTTCCTGCAACATTTTTGACAGTTCAATGACTGGCGGGTGTGCGCATTGGAAGAAACTGTTGTAGTACGGCAGCTCGCGCATTTGCTCGGCTGCGGCCTCGACAAGCTCCTCCTGACCATAGCCGGCACTGACACACCACAGTCCTGACATGCCATCGAGAATCCGGTGCCCGTCTTCTTCATAAATGTACACGCCATCCGCGCGGCTTATGATGCGCGAGCGTTGCTCATGCAGCTCCTTGTGATCGGTAAACGGGTGCAGGTAGTGTTTCTTGTCGAGTTCCTGCCAGTCATCACTCGAACGCTTTTCGATAGCAGCCATAAAACCTCGCCAGAGCCGGACGACTCAATAAGCCAAAAGTGCTGCGAATTCTAGCGACCCGCATGCACCGAAATCAGTCTCACATCATAATATGAAGCAGTATTTCAGATCATGACCATCAAACGTTGAACATCAGGATCTCGCGCTCGTATGGCGTGATGATCTCCTGAAACTCACGATACTCATCGGCCTTCAATGCCGTATACAGCGTGACAAAAGAATCACCCAGCATACTGCGCATCGCTTCACTTCCCTGCATCGCTTCGATTGCCGCAAAAATATGCCGGTGGAGTGTGAAATCCTCACTGTAGGCGCTGCCTTCCGTCGGCTCACCGGGCTTAAGACCCTCTGTCATGCCGAGATAGCCACACGCGAGCGAAGCCGCAATCGCCAGGTAGGGGTTGACATCTGATCCCGCGAGTCGGTTCTCAACCCGCCGGGCCTCGGGAGGCGAGTCCGGCACACGCAGACCGACCGTGCGATTATCGATCGCCCAGGCCAGGTTCACAGGTGAAGACCACGGACTCGCAAAGCGCCGATACGAGTTCACGTACGGCGCGAACATCAACAACGCCTCGTTCATGTAGGTTTGCAAGCCGCCCAGAAAACCGTAGAACAAATCGGTCGGTTCACCGGCTGCATCCGAGAAGATATTGTTGCCGCTCTTGTCGACAACACTTTGGTGGATATGGAGCGCACTTCCGGCGTCTTCGGCCATTGGCTTGGCCAGAAACGTCGCGTGCATGTTGTGATTGATTGAAGCCTCACGAACTGTACGCTTGAACATGAATACCTGATCGGCGAGATCCAGTGCGTTGCCGTGCAGGAAGTTCAGCTCAAACTGCGCCGGCCCCATTTCCTGGGAGATCGTGTCAATCGAGATCCCCTGCACTTCACAGTACTCATATACCTGATTAATGAACGCGTCAAAATCGTTCATCGTGTCAATACTGTAGGGTTGATTCGCGCCCTCGGTCCATCCCAGGCGACCTTCCGGCGGCTCCGCTTCTGCGTTCGGATCGGAGTGCGGACTTAGCAGGTAAAACTCCACTTCTGGCGCCACAACAGGAATCCAGCCACGTGCCTCGTACTTGGCAAGCACATTGCGTAGTACGCCTCGTGGCGACTGTTCAACCGGCGAACCATCCCTGTGATAACAATCCATAAAGACTGATGCGGCAGGCTCCGCTGCCCACGGCACAGGACGCAACGTATTCGGGTCGGGCACAAGAAGCATGTCACGGTCTTCGACATTACTCGGATCGCTGATGTAGTCGCCGGAAATAGTCTGCGCAAACAGACCTTCGGGCATTTTCATTTCACCCTTTCCAAATTTCTTGGACGGCAGCACTTTGCCGCGCGCTGCACCCGCCATGTCGGGCACGATTGCCTCTACATCATCAATGTTGCGTTCCTGGAACCAGGACTGAAATACGTCGTTGTCGCTCAAATTACACCTGTCGTTTTGCCGCGCGTGATCGACACGCATCACCAAACGCCTTGAAAATTGCCATTGAGAAATCGTTTTTTGTCGCCTGCCATTCCGGGTGCCACTGCACAGCAAGATTAAATCCTGGCGCCTCGTCTATTTGAAATGCTTCGACCAGTCCGTCATCGGCGACGGCTTCGACAGTGACGCCTTTTGCCAGCCGGGCGACGCCCTGGCCATGCAGCGAATTCACCATGACGCGCGATTGTGACGCGAGCCCGTGCAACAAACCGCCCTCGATGAGATCGATGGGATGTGATGGTCCGTACTGTACGTCGATTGTATCTTCCGGGTTTTCCTTGTGGCGGTGATATCCCTCCACTTCATGCACCTTCTGATGCAGAGACCCGCCCATGACGACATTGAGTTCCTGAAAACCGCGACAAATTGCGAGTACCGGAATACCGTTGTGCAGTGCCCGTTGTGCCAGCGGCAGGGTCAGCGCATCTCGATGTGGATCATGCAAGGTACCCGGCGCACTTGGCTCACCGTCGTAGTGATGTGGCTCAATATCTGAAGGACTACCGGTAAAAAGAACACCGTCGACGCGCGCCAGGATTTCATCGATGTCGAGTTCATTCGCAAGCACCGGAAGCATGCACGGCATGCAGTCTGATCCTCGCGTAATACCGAGAACGTACTTCTCACCAACCTGGTGAAACGGGTGGCCTGCATGTATGCGGCGATCCGCAGGAATGGCTACTACGGGCTTCATACGATTATCAGGAGGCCGAAGCGCGCCGGCCAATCACCTTCAGGACACTGAACAGAATAACGATGCCCGCGACGATCGAAACCAGCGGATGCATGCCAAAGCCTGCCGGGATAGTCCCTACCAGTAGTCCAACCATGCCGACAAGCAGTGCATACGGCAATTGTGTGCGCACGTGTTCTATGTGGTTACAACCGCTCGCGATGGACGACAGAACTGTCGTATCGGATATTGGCGAACAATGATCGCCCCAAACCGCTCCGGCCAGACAGCAAGACACGGACGAGTACATGATATGCATGCCGCTGGGATCGGCAACGCCATTGACGCCCATCACGGCCCAGGCCAAAGGAATAACCAGCGGCATCAGTATCGCCATGGTCCCCCAACTGGTTCCGGTTGTGAATGCCGTGATCGCGGCAAGTATAAAAACTATCGCAGGTATGAGTGCTACTGGAACGGAGTCGGCGAGTAATGTTACGAGATAGGTTGCCGTGTTAAGAGCGGCCGTGACGTCCGACAAAGACCAGGCCAGCACCAGGATAATCATGCCAAACAATGTCGCCCGCAAACCGCCATACCAGGCATCGACTGTCTCGTGCACCGAGAGTATGCCCTGACTGATCGTCAGGCATGCAGCGACCAGCACACCGACAAACGACGAATACATCATGGCTTGGTAAGGCTCTGTGGTTTCCAGGATTGCGGTCAGGGTATTGCCCTCACCCAGCATGATCAGGCTGACGCCCAATGCGACGATCAATGCGAGAATTGGAATAAACGCATTGAATGCACGCAGCGGAATCTTCTCTTTCGGTACCAGGTCTTCCCCTTCAAGCGCAGGTAGCGACTCGGCGAGTACCGGTTTGACCTGACCGTTGCGGGCACGCACTTCCGCCTTGTACATAGGCCCAAAATCGAGGCCGGATGCTGAAATCATCAGCACAAAAACGATCGCCAGAATCGGATAGAAGCTATAGGGAATAGACTGGATGAATACCGTGTAGGCCTGCGCGTCCAGGTCACTGATCGTACTGAGCGCCTGGTCGATCAGTCCGATCTGATAGCCGATCCAGGTTGTAATCAATGCAATACAAGCGACCGGTGCTGCGGTCGAATCAACGATATACGCGAGCTTCTCGCGCGATATTTTCAGGTGGTCCGTCAGTGAGCGAGCGGTATTGCCGACGACCAGTGTATTGCTGTAATCGTCAAAGAAGATCATCAGTCCCATCAACCACACGGCCACTTGTCCGCCAACCGCGGTCTTGGCGCGACTGACAATCGACAACACGATACTGGTCATGCCGCCGTTGCGCGTAATGATGCCAACCATGCCGCCGATCATCATCGTGAAAAGTACAATCGACGCTCGATCCGCGTCGGCCAGCGCACCACGAACGAATACCTGGAAGCTGTCGAGCAGACCGAGCCCGGCACCCTTCACGGAAAACGACTGCAACGCGGTTGCGCCAAGCCAAAGACCCAGTAACAAGGCAGGGATAACGTTGCGAAGGGTCAGCGCGACAACGATTGCGAGAACAGCAGGCAGGATTGAAAACCAGCCCGGAATAACCCTTAGTTCGGTGCTGACCGATCCGGCGCTCGATGTTGCGCTGATCTGACTGAGCCCGGTGCTGGCAATCGCAGCGCCGCGAAACTCTGCGACGCCGCTCTCGCTTGCAATCGCCTCGTAGCGCTGGCCGTCAACAGTCAGACTGACGCTTGTGCCCGGGTCCGCGCCACTAACCTGATAGTTCATCGGCACTGCCGACAGGCCGACAGCGGGCGTCTCGATTTCCAGAGCCGCCGCGGGAGAAGAAACAATCGCGGTCAGAAACAGACCTGCGATTAATGAGAAAAATGTGCCCCTGGTGACCAGCGCTTTTATATTGATTTGATTATTCCTGCTGCTCTTTGTCGTTGGGCAGTTTAGCACGGCGATCCCGCTAGTAGCGCGGCTGCAGCCGTGATGCGACAGTACACAAGGTGGCCCCGAGTTGAGTTCGTCGCGCCTCTGACAGCCGCTGCGTCGGGCCGCATATTGACAACGCGCCGAGAACCTCTCCCATACCGCCCCGCACAGCGACTCCAACGCCCGAAAACCCGTCTTCCAGTTCGTCGACCGTCTCGGCAAATCCGCGGCGTCGAATATCGCTTAGCTGGTTTTCAAGCGTATCGAGGCGGGTAATTGTATGGGCCGTCAATGCAGTAAGGTCTGAATTGAGTCGCTGTACGCCGCATTGCTCGAACGCAATCAGCGCTTTTCCAGTCGACGTCGCATGAATTGGCCAGCGCGTCCCGACGTTGCCGGATGCACCGACGAAATGCTTTGTAGTTACCTCATCAAGGATCAGCATTGTATCGTCGACCGGCACCTCAAGCGTGGCCGTCTCACCCGTTTCATCCGCCAGTCGGCGCAACATTGGCCGTGCGCGCAGTCGCAGTTCATTGCCTGAAAGTGCCTGCACCCCCAGTGCCATCATCGCAGAGCCAAGTCGGTACGCTCCGGTCGCCGGGTTACGTTCAAGCATCTCTTCGCTGTGCAATGCCTGCAACAGTCGATGCGTTGTTGTCTTATTCAGGCCGGCGCTCACGCTGATCTCCGCCAATTGCAGTTCCGATGTCTCAGCGGCGAATAGTTTGAGCAATCGTATAGCTCGCAGAGCGGCCTGCGCGCCTTGTGGAGCAGCGTGATCACGCATTAGAGTTCCATATAATGAAATTGTGTTTCATAATATAACAACGCACGAGCTATTGCGATGGTGATACAAATCGTCGATGCTTCTGAAAACATCCCAATGAGAACAACAACATGGCGAAACAACACCCCCTGGTAACAGAGCTGCGGGCAGCACAAAGGAAACACGGCAAGTTCGAATCCCTGGAACTGCTGATCCCTGATCTCAGCGGAATTCTGAAAGGCAAGCGGGTCCGCCCCGGTGATTTCGCGAAATGCTGTGAGGGTGGATTCGTTTTTTGCGCGGGAGCTACCTTGCTGACGACTCTCGGCGAGACCGTTGCCGGTGTCCCCTTTGGCGAGGACGATGGAGACCCTGACCTCCCGGCAACGCTCATACCGGGCTCGATCGCACCGGTTCCGTGGTCGAAGAAGCCCATGGGACAGGCGTTGTTTCGCGTCGTCGAACAAGATGGCTCGAATTTTTTCGGCGATCCGCGCACGGTTCTCGAGAACGCGCTAAAGCCTCTCCGCAAATCCGGGCTTCGCCCGGTAGTCGCAACCGAGCTTGAGTTTTACCTGCTGGATGGGCAATCCAAGGACTTGCGAGTCGGCGCGCCAAGAGTTCCGGGCAGCAAGCGCATACAACCCGGTACGCAGGTCTATCACCCTGATGACCTGTTCGAGGTTGAAGCATTTCTCGACGACGTTTATGACTGGTGCGCGCTGCAAAACGTGCCAGCCGAGGCTGCCATATCCGAGTACTCACCGGGCCAGTTCGAAATCAACCTGCACCACGTCGACGACCCGATACTTGCCTGCGATCATGCCGTGCTGTTGAAACGCATTATCAAAGCCGCGGCTCGCAAGCACGGATTCATCGCGTGTTTCATGGCAAAACCATTCGAGGACGATGCGGGCAATGGCCTGCACGTGCATATGAGCATCCTCGACAAGAACGGCAAGAACTATTTTTCGCAAGGCAAAGATTCGCTCTCTCTACCACCGTTCTCAGCGCGATTGCGGCACGCCGTAGGCGGTCTGTTAAAGCTGATGCCGGAAGCAACGCTGCTAGGCGCGCCCAATGCCAATTCCTATCGCCGCCTGCGGCCCGACATGTTTGCACCCGTTGAGCCCAACTGGGGCGTCAATCACCGCGTTGTTTCCGTCCGTATTCCGGAATCGGACGCGGGTAACTTGCGCTTTGAACACCGCACCGCCGGCGCCGACGCGAATCCGTACCTGGTCATGGCGGCGATCGTCGCCGCCGTTCACCATGGCATCAAGCACAAGATCGATCCGGGTAAGATGGTTGAACAAGGCGCGCATGTTGTGCCGAAACTGAAAGTGCCTAATCGTTGGGACGCGGCAATCGACAAGTTTGCGCGCAGCAAAATTCTGCCCCAGTACCTCGGCGAGGACTATTGCAGGTACTACGCGTTGAACCGCCGTGCCGAAGCGGAGAAGTTCCACAACTCGGTGACGCAGCTCGAAATCGATTGGTATCTGCGCGCTGTCTGATAGCGCCGATGTGGCGCTTCACTTGATTTGCTAGCGCTCGTCGACGCGCGCCAGGTCCTGATCGATGCTACGACTCGCGAGCCAGTAGTGCAACCCGGCCCACGGCAGGCCGATCGCGCTGACAGTGAGCAATGCGTATCGCATCGACTCGACGCCGAAACTCGTTTCGTACGCATCGCTGATCATTCCGGTAATCCAGGGCCCCAGCGCCAGCCCGATGATATTGATCATCAGCAACATTAATGCGGAGGCTGTCGCACGCATGCGCAAGGCAACAAGGCTCTGTGTATTCGCAAGCACTGGCGCAAGATAAACGTTGCTGGTGCAGGCAGGAATGATGAAGGCAATCAGCACAGTGCTCCAACTGTCTGCTACGAACATGAAGCCCAGGAATGAGGTGGTTGCAACAATTGTCGCGGCGATGAACAGCAACGATCGGCGCTGTCCTGACTTGCCCAGATGATCGGCGATATAGCCACCCAGGAAAAATCCAGCGCCGCCCGATATACCGAGAATCAGACCCAGCCAGATACCGATCTCGGCAATCCCAATGCCGAAGCTCCGGTACAGGAAACTTGGCATAAAGGTTATTACGGCGTAGCCCACGAACGACGACAATCCGGCGCCTATGCCCATATGCAGAAACGAACGACGATGCGACACAAATCGTAGTACGTCGCTGAACGAAGCAGTCGCGGAGCTGCGCGAGCGGCCTTCGGACGAACCACGCTGCGGCTCAGCCACAGTCAACCAGACGACGGCCGCCAACAGGACGCCAGGGAGTCCAACGGCTATTAACGTTTCTCGCCAACCGAAGTTTTGCGCCACCCAGCCGCCGGCTATATATGCCAGCATGATGCCTGCGGAAATTCCGAGCGTATAAAAGCCCATCGCGGTCGAGCGTTTATCTGGAGGGAACAGGTCCGCGATCATCGAATGTGCGGGCGGGCTGCAACCGGCCTCACCGATGCCGACGCCGATACGCGCCAGGGTCAGTTGCCAGAGATTCATCGCTAGTCCTGACAAAGCCGTCATCGCACTCCACAAAGCAACCGCACCGGCAATCAGATTGCGACGATTGACGCGGTCAGCAATCTGCGCGATAGGAATTCCCAACGTTATATAGAACAGCGCAAACGCGGTTCCCGCCAGGAAACCAAGGTAGGCATCACTGGCACCGAATTCATCTCTTATCTGCGGCAGCAAGATCGCAAGGATCTGCCGGTCTACAAAATTGAACATGTACACGATCGCCAGGATGACCATCGTGTAGCGGCGCGCGCCAAGCGACAACGTGCCTGTCTGCTGATCTATTGCGATGGCAAATGTCCGACTGTAATGCTCACGGCAACCGGACGCCACGCGTCAGCGAACAACCGCGACGCGAGCAAGCCAGACTTGCCGGGCACGACCCGCGGCATGCTTACGCGCCCACCAGCGGCAGCAGCTTGCTGAACAGGAAGAAGAACAGAATCGCGAGAAATGCACCCGCCGGAATCGTCACGACCCACGATACAAGAATTCGCGACACGACTCTCAGGTCGATAGCCTCGATACCACGCGCCAGTCCAACGCCAAGCACCGCGCCGACCAGGGTGTGCGTTGTCGAGATCGGGATACCCGTGCCCGACGCAATTACGATTGTTGTCGCTGCTGCCAGCTCAGCGGCGAAACCGCGACTCGGCGTCAGCTGCGTAATCTTTTTGCCGACCGTTGCAATGACGTGCCTGCCGTATGTCGCAAGACCGAACACAATACCCGCGCCACCAATCAGCAATATGTATATCGACACGCCGGACTTGGCCCCAATCTCACCGGTGCTCGCCACAGAGAACACTGCCGCCACAGGGCCGATTGCGTTCGCAACATCGTTCGACCCGTGTGCAAACGCCATTCCACAAGCGGTGATAATCATAAGTATGCCAAAGACACGCTCAACGGTATGGAAGTGGGCTTTCTTCTCTGCCTTGGGATCAGGCTTGATGCGATGAATGAGCACCGCACCCAGTACGGCTATTCCTGCAGCGATCGCAATCGCGAGAAAGTAACTGTCTTGTGTACTAAGCTCGAGGCCAACGTGTTTCAGTCCCTTGAGAATGGTCACAAGCGTTATCGTAAATGCTGCGAAAAACATGTAGACAGGTACCCAGCGCTTGGCCATCGCCAACGGATCTTCTTTACGTAAGATCAGTTTCTGCACACTGCCGTAAATCAGGAACGCGATAAAGCCGGATGTCACTGGCGACACAACCCAGCTCATGACAATAGTACCGACCTTGCCCCATTGCACAGCGTCCATACCGATGCCAAACGCCGCGAAACCGACGATCGCACCGACGATCGAATGCGTCGTGGACACGGGCCAGCCGTTCTTCGAGGCAACCAGTAACCAGGTGCCAGCCGCAAGCAACGCAGCAAGCATGCCGTAGACGAGCAACTCGGGTGATCCGGCCAACTGGTCCGCGTCGACAATCCCTTTGCGAATCGTTGAAGTCACTTCCCCGCCAGCAAGTACCGCACCAGCAAATTCAAATATCGCTGCGACGAAAATGGCCTGCTTGATCGTCAACGCTTTGGAGCCAACGGATGTGGCCATGGCATTCGCGACATCATTCGCACCAATGCCCCATGCCATGAACAGACCAAATGCCGCTGCCAGGCCGATGTAAATGTAATACGCGTCCATTAACTGCTCCCGGGGTCAGCGCTGTGCCCCGTTTTGTTGTTATTCTTTAGTGAGAGAGAAGTAGTTCAAGGCGGCGCCCGACGCGCTCCGCCATATCTGCGATTTCGCCGGTGAGTTCGATCACCTGGTACATGAAAATCGCGTCTATCGGGTCGAGCGACTTTTCGATCTTAAACAATGCACCGCGCAATGCTGCCTGCTTGTCATCAGTATCAGTCTCAATACGGTCAAGCTCTTCAATTAGTCCTGACACCAGCGCAACCTCGGCGCCGCGAAATCCAGCGGTAAACAACTCGTCGAGCTCACGGACGCTTTTCCTGGCCTGCTTGGCGGCGTCAATGTTGCGATCGACAAATTCCAGAAATTGCGCTGCAATAGCAGCAGGCAGCTGCAGCTTGCGGCCGAGTACGATTCCGGAAACGTCCTTGGTACGATTTGCGATCTTGTCTTGCACCAGCAGCAGCTCGAGCAAATCTTCGCGCGGCACCGGCATAAACAGGCTCTTGGGCAGATGCAGGCGGATTTCCTTTTTCAGGTTGTCGGCATCGTGCTCGAGCTGTTCGATCTCGTCACGGACATTGCCGGCTTCCGCCCAGTCTCCGCTGACGGCGGCCGCAAAGAATGCATTGAGTTTCTTGGCACAGCGATACGCGATATCTACGTGCTTTTCGAGCGGCTGAACAGGTGAACTGCCGAAGATATTTGCCAGTACATTGGCCATCCGATAACTACCTCTTTGGGTCTCAAATTCGGAGCCGCAATCCTAACACACGCTATCTTAGAAAAAGCCACTGCTCGCATGATAAACTGCGCGACCTCCTGGACCACGAGAATTGAAGAACGCCATGGCCTATTGGTTGATGAAGTCCGAACCCGACGCTTACAGTATCGACGACCTGAAACGCGACAAACGCGAGCCATGGGATGGCATACGCAATTACCAGGCGCGCAACATGATGCGAGATGACATGAAGGTTGGCGACGAGGTGTTCTTCTACCACTCCAACTGCAAGCAACCCGGAGTCGTGGGTATCGCGAAGGTCGCCAGCGCCGCCTACCCGGATCCAACGCAGTTCGATAAGAAGTCGAACTATTACGATGCAAAAAGTGATCCCGGGAATCCGCGCTGGCTGCTTGTCGACGTCAAATACCAGCGCAAACTAAAGCGCAACATTACGCTGACCGAAATTAAGGCGGAGAAGAGTCTCGACGACATGATTTTGACGCGTAAAGGTAACCGACTGTCAATCATGCCGGTTACCACGAAGCACTGGAACAAGATTCTGAGCCTGGAATGAAACGCTGGCTGGCAGGGACCCTGCTGCTCATACTGATAATACTGCTTGGTTTTGCGCCGCTCATGACGCCCGAGCGCCTGACGTTTGATCCACAAAATATTTCCGTCAATCTGCAGCAGCGACCGGATGACCCAAATGTCATTCCAGGCACGGAAGAACGCGTTAGCTGGTTTCATGACGATCAACAGCGAACCTCATGGGTCGTAGTAGCGATTCACGGATTCTCAGCCACTCGACAGGAAACGGCGCCGCTGGCAGAGATGGTCGCGCTGTCCCTGGAGGCCAATCTGTTTGAGGCACGACTCAAAGCGCATGGGCTTCGCGACGCGCCGATGGTCGACGCGAGTGCCGAAGACTGGCTAAACGATACGGCGCGTGCGCTGGCGACCGGTGCGGCTCTGGGTGACAAGCTGGTTGTTATCGGCACCAGTACCGGTGCGACACTGGCGATGTCGCTGCTCAGCCATGAGTTGATGCAGCGTGTCGATACGCTTGTCCTGATATCTCCAAATTTTGCACCGCGCGACAGCAACGCGCAGTGGCTGACCCGGCCCTATGGCCCAATACTTGCGGACTTGATCGCTGGAAAGACGCGTAGCTGGCAAGCGCATAATGCGCTGCAGGCAAAGTACTGGTCCACGACCTATCCAACGACGGCGGCAGTAGAAATGATGCGTACGGTCGACCGTGCAAATGCAGCGCTGCCGGCATCTGTATCGCAACGCGTGTTGCTGTTTTATTCACCCGACGACCAGGTTGTATCAACAACGGCGACACTTGCTGCGATTGATCAGATCGACGCTCGCGAAAAGCGCATTGTGCCGATAAAGAATCCGGGAGACCCGAGCCACCATGTGCTCGCCGGCGACATCCTGTCTCCCGGGACTACGGCACAGATAGCTACCGTGATAGCAGAGTTTACTTTGCGCCCAGCTCGGTAAGGCGAGCCTGAACGGGTGCGGCTCCGCCCAGCGCCAGCATTATGACCAGGTCGCCGGGTTGTGCCCACTCAATCGCAGCATTGAAGGAGTCCATTTCTTCTTCATGGTGCTCGACGCTGGATGGGTCCAGGCCCGCCGCCTCAAGCTCAGAGCTGATTAGGGCAAAAACGTCGCCGTACTCGCGTCCACGATGGTACGCAGCAAGCTCCGAGATCATCACCCGATCAAGCCCAATCTGAGCGGCGTCACGTGTCATCTCGCGAATCAGGCCATCAGGGCGATCACCCGCCTGGCCAAAACACAAACTGCGGCGAGACGCCGGAATCGCTTGCGCCATGTCAAACAGTGCACCCATTGCGGCCGGGTTGTGTGCGAAATCCACAAGCACCTTAAAACCGTTCAAGTCGTAAACATTGCAACGGCCAGGGTTCTCGTCCTGCTGCATGGACTTCAGCCCTGCACGGATATGTTGCATCGGGGTATCGAGACAGCAGGTGAGCGCAGCGGCCGCGAGAGCATTGGCGACATTATGTTTCGCAGCGCCGCCAAGCGTTATCGGGATTTCCTCGCTGCGGCATATGACCTCGATTTTCCCACCCTGTCGTCGCTGCAGTTCGCCATCACACAATACGAAAGCCAGCGACTCGCCAGCGACGAGGTCATTGTCAGGATCTAGACTGAACCAGACGATATCGCCGTCAAAACTTTTTGCTTTCTCTCGCAACAGCGCGTCGTCTGCGTTCAGAATCAGTTTTCCTGACTCACGCACAGCGCGACTGACGATCCACTTCACGTCGAGCAACTCCAGCAGGCTCTGCGAGCCATAATCGCCAAGATGATCTTCAGCAATGTTCGTAATCAAAGCGGCATCGGCATGATCAACTCCCAATCCCCGACGCAACAGCCCACCACGGGCGGACTCGAGAATCCCGACATCAACCTCCGGTTGTCGCAATACTGCGCGCGCGCCGCCTGGCCCGGACCAGTCGCCGTGATCAAGAATATTGTCATTCACGGCGATCCAGTCGGTCGAACTCAGACCAACATTCTTGCCAGCCGCGCGCACAATATGAGTGGCGAGCCGGACAGTCGTGGTCTTGCCATTCGTGCCTGTCACCAGGCCAACCGGAATGTCGTAGAAGTCGCCCCAATCCAGGCCGGATGGAATCTCACGAACGCCCCAGGTTTGGGAGCCGCGGCCCAGGCCTACCGAAACCTCGTCGTCGTCCCAAAGCAGGGTCGTGTCGTGTGCACTGGCGTCCTCGATCAGCTGCATTAGTTCTGGATTGGCCTCCTCATCAGCGGCCTTTCTGATTGCATCGACTGCCTCAGCGAAATCTGCAACATCGACAGCTTCGCCAAGCTCCGCTGCGCTTGCGGCCCAGGCCCATTCATTCATTTCGGATGCGGCGTATAGCGCGTCAATGGGTGCCGAGAATGCCAGGCTGACACCGCCCAGCAGCTGTCGTGATGCGAAACGCGTTTCCTGCCAGCCGAACTCCGACAGAATTTTCTCAATGTTACGGCGCCAGACAGGCACCAGGCGCTCTGCCTCTTCTGTCGTGCAGGCGACATCAAGAATCGCACCCGGCCCGTCAAAAATCAGGCTGGGTCCAGTCAGTCGGCGTGCATCGATGAACTCCATGGCGCGATCTAGTCGGATTCCTCGCCACGCGCGATACGAACACCGCGTTCATCGCTGATGATTTCGACATCAGAGCTGAACGAGAAACCTTCTGTCTCAGGCAAGTCCATGACCACGGTCGACTTCACGGCGGGATCTTCAACCTTGGCGCCCGAGTTGAAATACACTATTTGCTTCCAGGTGCGTTTGATGTTGTCGCCAAGTATCAGAATCAGGTCGCCGCTTTCCGCCAACTCCAGAGCCCGCAGCGTTGCTTCCTGCTCATCCGCTACGACCTCAATCTGATCCGACGAGACGCCGCTTTCCAGCAGCTGGTTCTTGAGCATCAGTGGTATTTCATCATTGTCACGGCCACGCGTATTGTCATCGCGCCGGCAAATGAAACGGTCGAAATGCCCGGCCGCGATGCCTGCGATTTCTCGAATATCTTCATCCCGACGATCACCCGGTGCGGCAAGGACCACGGTTTTCTTGCCTTCCACCTCGAATCGATCCACCAGGTCACACATCACCCCGACTGCTGCAGGATTGTGCGCGTAGTCGAGAATGACTTTGAACGGGTGTTCGTCATAAATATTCATGCGCCCCGGCGCCTGGAAGAAGCTCGAGTCAAACGTGCGCAAGCCGTGACGAATGTCTTCGAGACTGATGCCCATGTTGTACGCCAGCGCGGCCGCAAACATCGCGTTCTGCACGTTGTGCATGGCACGCCCTTCAACTGTTGCCGGAATGAGGTGCGTCCAGACCAGGGGAATATGACTCTCATTGTCGTAGATCGTGATCATGTGGCCGTTCATGCCCTGTTCCAGTACGAAAGCCTGGCCGCCAGCCTGGATGTGCTGCTTCACGAGCGGATGAGACGGGTTCATGGTTACGTAGCTGAGCAGTGATGCTTCAGTGTAGTCGGCCATCTGCAGGCAATGCGGATCGTCTGCATTCAGAACAGCCGCGTCAGTTGCAATCTCGACCGGCACGCGCTTGACTTCGGCCAGCTGCTCCAGCGTGTCGATACCGCGCAGCCCGAGATGATCGGCAGAGATATTCAGACAGGCGGCCACATTGCATGTCTGGAAGCCGAGTCCGCTGCGCAACATTCCGCCGCGCGCCGTTTCCATGACAGCGGCATCGACAGAAGGATCGCGCAGGATCATGTGTGCAGAAACCGGTCCGGTCATATCACCCGGTACACTGAGTTCGCCATCGATATAAACACCATCTGTCGACGTCAGTCCCACAGTCAATCCCGACATTTTCAGGATGTGTGCAAGCATGCGCGACG
Organism: Gammaproteobacteria bacterium; assembly: GCA_022600955.1. Classification (GTDB taxonomy): domain Bacteria; phylum Pseudomonadota; class Gammaproteobacteria; order Steroidobacterales; family Woeseiaceae; genus UBA1847. The sequence continues at coordinate 78,953 of JAHZJK010000033.1, read as the reverse complement.
TAGTTGTCTTGCCGTTCGTACCGGTTACCGCCGCGATGGGAATTCGGCTCGGCGCGTCGGGTGGAAACAGCATATCGACGACAGCACCGCCGACATCGCGTGATGTGCCTTCGCTCGGTGCAACGTGCATGCGAAAACCCGGTCCGGCGTTAACTTCGCAGATGCCACCACCGGCATCGCGGTAGGACTGTGTGATGTCCTTGCACAGAAAATCCACGCCGCCGATATCGAGCCCTATTGCCTTGATCGAACGAATCGCCATCTCACGGTTATCAGGATGTATCGTATCCGTGACATCAACGGCGGTGCCGCCCGTTGACAGGTTCGCCGTTGAACGCAGGTAGACAGTTTCGTCTTTCGCAGGAACTGTGTCCTTGTCGTAGCCAAGCTTTTGCAGCAGGCGTTCTGCCTGGTGATCAAAATCCAGGCGCGTCAGGACTTTTTCATGCCCAACGCCACGACGAGGATCCTCGTTCACTTCATCGACGAGTTGCTCAATCGTGCGTTTGCCATCACCGACCACATGACCGGGCACGCGCTTGGCCGCTGCAACCAGTTGGCCATCAATCACCAACAGGCGGTGGTCGAGACCTTCAATATAACTTTCGACGACTATCGAACGACCATGCTCCGATGCTTTCTCAAACGCGACCTCAACTTCCTCCGCCGACTTCAGGTTGATAGACACACCACGACCATGATTTCCGGAGAGTGGCTTCAAAACTACCGGATAGCCGATACGCTTTGCTGCTCGCACCGCGTCGGATGCGCGGCGTACGATGTATTGCGCTGGCACTGGCAAGCCCAGGTCACGCAGAATCGAGTTTGTTTCTTCCTTGTCTGAGGCGAGTTCCACAGCAATGTTGCTGGTTTTGCCGGTCGTCGTAGCCTGAATTCTCTGTTGATAGCGCCCATGACCAAATTGCACAAGGCTGTAGTCATTCAATCTGAGCCAGGGAATGCCACGCTCTTCGGCAGCGTGCACAAGAGATGCTGTACTGGGGCCCAGCGCGCGTCGCTGCGCATAGCGAATGAACGAGTCACGGGCTTCGGCAAAATCCCAGTCATCATCGGGCGCAGAACCTGACTGCAGTTCCTTGGGTAACAGACTCTGCAACAACTTCATCGCCAGATCGCTCGCTTCACGACCTACAGCTTTGTCCTTGTACTGGAACACCATGTTGTAAAAGCCGGGCCGACCTTCGATGGAACGAGTACGGCCGAATGTCACGTTCGAGCCAGCGACATTCTGCAGTTCGATCGCGACATGCTCCATGACATGCCCCATCCAGGTACCTTCATCTTCGCGGAGGCGGCGCACGAATCCGCCGGCTTCTTTGTAGGAGCAACCATGCTCATGCAATCCAGGGAGACATTCCAGCAGTGGGGTGACGAAGGCCTCGCCCAGTTTGCCTGTCGGCCAGTTCTCAAGCTCACCCAGGTCGATTACGTGTCGAACAACCGGAAAATGTGCCCAGATATTCGGACCTACGAATACATTAGTGCTCTCGATTTTCATATCTTCAGCCTGTCGTTTTTGTTGTTGGCCTATTCTTCCGCGAATGCCTCTCGCGACGCGATATCAAAGCGCCCGCCTGACACCAGTATATGCAGCTTGACGCCGATCAGACTTACCGGCTCGCCGCGGCGCGCTCTGTCCATGGAAGAATAACTGAGATCGGTGGGGTCTATCACGGTAATTCCACCGCTACCGACGACTTCCAGCTCATCACCGGGCCGAATAAAGGCTGCGGTGTCCTCGTCCAGGCCGATTCCCACAGCGAATGGATTGTAGGCCAGCGCTGTCAACAGGCGGCCGAGCCGGTCACGCTGGCGAAAATGCTGGTCAATAATGAAGGCATTGGTCAGTCCGAGTCCGGGCGCCATCGTTACCATGTCAGGGGATGGCGTACTGCCCTCGGAGCCGCCTGCGATCATATGCTCCGGCATGAACGCGGCGCCGGCGGATGTTCCGGCGACGTGCATGCCCGAGGCATTTTTTCTGCGGATCAATTGAGCTACCCGGGTACCACCAAGCGTCGTTGACAGTCGCAGCTGGTTGCCGCCGGTCATGAACACCCCGTCGCATTTCTCTATGTAGTCAACGTCAGTGCCGGACTGACAATCTTCACGCGTAATGAACGGCAACACACGCGCATGTTTCACCCCGATTTTCCGGAATAGTTTTTCGTAGTTGCGGCCGGTGTCCTCAAGCTCGGACGCCGTGGGAATGATGCCGATGCGCGCTTCTTTACCGCCGCAAACATCGATAAAACGATCGAGGATCTCGGGATTATTAAGGCGTTCTTCGGCACCTCCGATAGGGATGATGTAACCGCGTGTGGTTCCGGAAATATTGTCTGCAGGACACATGATGGGTAACTCCGCTCGGATCGAGCGATTTGGGGCGAGAAAAAGGCGGCTATTTTACACAAGAATCGCGCAATTCCTCTCCTTAATACGGCAAAATAGCCGCGAATTATCTAAAGGAGGCCAGTATTGGCCGATCCACTTAATCCATTGGGGCAAAACAGCGAGTACCCGGTTCAGTTTGATCCGGATTTGCTATTTCCGATTGCGCGACGGGACGCGCGTGAAAACTTCGGCTGTGCCGATGAGCAACCATTCGACGGTGAGGATGTCTGGACTGCATGGGAGCTTACCTGGCTTCTGCCGGGAGGCAGACCCGCTGTTGCGGTTGCCGAAATCCGCGTTCCGTCAAGCACACCGAACCTGATCGAGTCGAAATCCCTGAAGCTGTACCTGAGCTCTTTCGCAATGACGGTGGCGGAAAACAGCGCGGAGGTCGCTGCGACAATCACGCGGGATCTGTCGGCCGCTGCCGGCGGTGATGTCAGCGTGCTATTGCAGAATGCAGACACGAACAGCGAGGCTGCCACCCTCCCGGGCCAGAGCATCGACGCGCTGACTGCCAGCTTTGACGCCACCGATGTCGATGCGCGCCTGTTGCGCGCGGACGGCGCTGCGCATGTCGAACAACACTTGCACACTCACCTGTTGCGCAGCCTGTGTCCGGTGACGGGCCAGCCTGACATTGGCAGTTTGTGGGTACACGCTATCGGCCCAAAGATCGACCCGGCGTCGCTGCTCCAGTACGTCGTCTCATTTCGACAGCACAATGATTTTCACGAGGCCTGTATCGAGCGCATGTTCGTCGACATCCTGAAATATTGCCGTGCGGACAGACTCAGTTTGTACGCACGCTATCAGCGCCGTGGAGGAATCGACATCAATCCGTTCCGCAGCAACTTCGAGGCCTGCCCTGGCAATCTTCGATTGTGGCGACAATAAGCGATTCTTACGAGCCGCCTAGCTGACGTCCTCGGAATCCAGCTTGTGACCCCAACTGCGTTTCGCTTGCAGGTAATCGCGATTCGCCGCCGCGACGCCGCTGACATGCTTTACGCGCGTAACATTCTGCAGCCCATGCTCGGCAAGATCGTTGAGTTTCTTCGGGTTATTTGTCAGCAGGCGAAATGATTGCCCTGCCGCGAAATACTTGAGCAGTACAGCGGCATCACTGAAGTCGCGTGAGTCGTCCGGCAGTCCCAGTGAGCGATTTGCCTGGTAAGTGTCTTCTCCAGCATCTTGCAGCAAGTACGTCGCAGCCTTCGCCCACAGGCCTATTCCGCGACCTTCGTGACCCGACATATAGATAAGCATGCCGCCCGCGGCATCATCCTGGATCCGTTGCAGTGCCGTCTGCATCTGCGGTCCGCACTCACAGCGTTGTGAACCGAATACATCGCCAGTCAGGCAACTCGAATGCACCCGCACCAGCGGGTTCTCCCAAGTCTCAGGATCACCCACGACAAGCACACTGTTAACGGCCATGAAGGACGCCATTGTTGCGAAAGATTGCTGGCCATTTTGCGCACGCAGGTCGTCTGCGAGTTCCTGGATTTTTCCGAGTTCGGTGTTGCGAACGCAGGCGAACCACTGCACCTCAATTTCGCTATCACAGAATTTCAGGGGCAGCGGAATTGGCCCGAGAATACTGATCGTTGAGCCGCTTTCTGCGCCATCGGCAACTCTGTTGCCGTTCTGGTCAATCTGGAAAAATGTGCCCTGCGCGGCCAGACGCTCGCGTACTGCAGGGTCGATATACGTAAACATGGGCGGATTATGCAGCAATTCTCAGCTATTGCGATCCGGCAGCTTGCTGAACTTCTGGTCATTAACTATACTTACTGACCTATAAGTCATTAATCCTCAGTTATGTCCGAACCTCGCTACCAGCGCCGCAAACAGGACCGCCCGCAGGAAATCACGGCCGCAGCATTTGACGCATTTGCAGAAAATGGCTACGCAGCCACTCGGGTCGAAGAGGTTGCTCGCCGCGCCGGCGTCAGCAAAGGCCTTATGTATCTGTACTTCAAGACCAAGGAAGAGCTCTTCAAGGCAGTTGTGAAAAGCGTGGTTGTAAGACGTGTTGATGCCCTTATCGACACCGTCGAAGGCACTGAAATGTCATCAGAAGCTTTTATACGCGGACCGGTACTCGACTTCATGAAGAGGATTCCGGACTCGCCGGTCGCCGTCGTCATCCGACTACTGATCTCAGAAGGTCAGCGCTACCCGGATCTGGTCGACTACTACTACGAAAATGTCGTCTCGCGAGGCCTTGCTGCAATTACGCGTTTGGTTGAGCGAGGTGTCGAACGCGGTGAGTTCAAGCCCTCGGCCGTCACCGATCTTCCACATTTGTTTGTCGCGCCTGTCGTGCTGTCGGTGATCTGGCGCATCCTGTTTTCGAAGAATTCGTTCGACACCGACCGATTCATGGAGACCCAGATCAACCTGATATTGACGCAGATCAAGACATGAGTGGTGCACTGCATATGAAATTGATTGCCAACTTGAGCATAGCGCTTGTCACCCTTACAGCATGCTCGCCTGCCGCGAACGAAAATCGCATGGTCGGGGAGCTCACATCTGACCGCATCGAGCTCACGACTGAAACCAGCGAGCCCATTGTCGGAATAGACGTGGTTGAAGGCGCAACTGTAAGCGCCGGGCAGTTGCTGTTGCGGCAAGACAGTACCCGGGTCGAAGCCCGGCAGCGCGAGGCCAGAGCGTCTTTGCAGCAAAGCAAGGCGCGGCTGGACGAGCTAATGCGCGGACCACGCAGTGAACAAATTGCAGCGGCTCGGGCCAACCTCGAGGGCGCGGACAAAGATTTGCAGTTTCGGCAAACCGAACTGGAGCGCGTCACGGAAATCCACGCGCGCAATCTCGCGTCGGCCGAGGATATGGACAGGGCCAGTGCCGCACTCGATGCGGCCCGCGCGAACCGCAAACTGCGCGTGGCACAACTCGATGAGTTGTTAACGGGGACAACCGCCGAGGTACTTGCACAGGCACAACACGTATTTGAACAGGCGCAGGCAAGGCTTGATGCCGCGACTGTCGATGTTCGTCGGCACGAACTGCGCGCGCCGGTTGATGGCTTACTTGATAGTCGCCTGTTCGAAATTGGCGAGCGGCCTGCGGCCGGACAGCCGGTGTTGATTCTATTGGCTGGCGAGCAGTCGCATGCACGAATCTACGTGCCAGAACATCTGCGTGTCCGAATTTCGCCCGGTATGCCGGCCCGAATATTCGTCGACGGACTCGACTCAGCGCTGAACGGTCGGGTCCGCTGGGTCGCAAGTGAGCCTGCGTTTACGCCCTACTTCGCCCTGACCGAACGCGACAGAGGCCGACTCAGTTATGCGGCGAAAGTGGATTTCACCGAGCAACACGAACGGCTGCCTGATGGGGTTCCCGTGGAAGTCGAGTTCGACCTGGATTAGGTCAGGACCAGCGATGAAAAACCAGTACGCGATCGCCGCCCGCGGTTTGAGCAAACACTTTGGTGAGCTCAAGGCTGTCAGCGAGCTGGACCTGAACGTACCCAAAGGTGAGATCTACGGATTTCTTGGCCCGAACGGATCTGGAAAATCGACGACGATCCGTATGCTCTGTGGTTTGCTAACACCGACGACCGGAAGCGCCGACGTCCTGGGAACAACCATTCCCGGTGACGCCAAAAACCTGAAGCCCAGGATTGGCTATATGACGCAAAAGTTTTCGCTGTTCGGTGATCTGACTGTGCAGGAAAACCTGAAGTTTATTGCTGAGATCTATTCGTACCGCAGATCTGACCGTAGCCGGCGTATCGATGAACTGCTGCAACGTTACGACCTCGTCGAACAGCGAAAACAGTTTGCAGGAACAATGTCAGGTGGCCAGAAACAACGGCTCGCGCTAGCTTGTGCAGTCTTGCACCATCCGGATCTGCTGTTGCTCGATGAGCCCACCAGCGCCGTCGACCCGCAAAGCAGACGTGACTTTTGGGCCAATCTTTTTCGCCTGGCAGAAAGCGGCACAACCATTATGGTATCCACCCACTACATGGATGAAGCAGAACGCTGCCACCGACTCGCGATACTGGACAGAGGCGTGAAAGTCGCAGACGGTACCCCGCAAGAATTGCAGGCAAACACGGGCATGAACGTCATCGAAGTCGTCGCGAAAAACCCATACGCAGCCCAGGCGGCACTCGACGAAGTAGCGGAAATCGTCAGTGTCACGCAGCTCGGCGTACGTTTGCGCGTCCTCATCCCGGATCGGCATGCCGATCCCGTTGATCGAGTGTCCGCGGCACTCGACTCCCGCGGTGTCAGCGCAAGTGCAAACATCGCTTCGCCGTCACTCGAAGATGTTTTCGTTGCTGTGACAGTGAAACCCGAAGCAAGACAATGAACTCATTCCTGTCACGCCTATCGGCAATTATCAAGAAGGAAGTCTTGCAGCTCGGACGCGATCGACTCACGTTTGGCATGGTCTTTGGCCTGCCAATCATCCAGATTCTGCTGTTCGGCTATGCGATCAACACGGACGTGCGCAATTTGAATACAGCGCTTGCCGATCAGGCAGGCACCCACTTGTCACGACAGTTTGTTTCCGAACTGCGCGCGTCACAGGTCGTGGACATAATCGCGACGGCCGAGGACGCTGCCGAGCTCGAGGCGATGCTGCGGCGTGGCGAAATTTCAATCGGTATCATGATTCCGCATGACTTCGACCGCCGCGTAGTAGACCAGGATCGTGCGGCTGTTCACATCCTTGTCGACGGCAGCGATCCGACGATTCTCGGCGTCGCCAACCAGCTTAGATTCATGCCGCTGCGATTTGACGTCTCACCTCTGCGGCAAGCGAAACAGGAACTGATCGAGGTTCGCCCCTACTACAACCCGGAGCGCCGTACGCCCGTCAACATCGTCCCAGGACTCATGGGCATCATTCTCATGATGACCATGATGTTGTTTACGGCCGTCGCCATCGTGCGAGAACGCGAACGCGGTAATCTGGAAATGCTCATCAATACACCGCTAAGTTCTGCAGAACTCATGATTGGAAAAGTCGCGCCCTACGTCGTTATAGGGTTGTTACAGCTCGCAATCATCCTCGGGGTTGGTCAGTTGCTGTTCGATGTTCCGATACGGGGTAGTGTGGTTGACCTGTATATCGCCGGCTGCGCGTTCATCGCCGCGAACCTTGCATTGGGTCTTTTGATATCGACCGCAACGCACACGCAGTTCCAGGCAATGCAGATGACAGTCTTTATTCTTATGCCATCAATCCTGTTATCGGGCTTCATGTTTCCGTTCGACGGCATGCCGATTATCGCGCAGTACATCGGCGAGATACTGCCAACGACGCATTTCATTCGCCTGACACGCGGCATCATGTTGCGTGAGGCGCCGATTGGCGAACTCACGTACGACCTTTTCTACCTGGTCGGATTCACACTGGTCGCAATGACGGTCGCGGCGACCCGATTCACCAAGCGGCTGGACTAGCGCATCAAGTCCGAAGTAGCTTTCAGGTAGTACGGTCGCCACCAGCTGATCGTCACGGGCACCAGCACGTTCAGGAAAAACGCTGTGATCATCAGAGTGAAAAATGCCTCAACCGGCATAATGGAATGCTGTACATAAGCGATATCCATCACGACGAATGCAAGTTCGGCGCGCCCTAACATGCCGAGCCCTATCATCAGGCTTTCAGCATTGTTCATGCCACTCGTATACCTTGCAGCGAGCCCGGCCGAAATAATCTGTATAACGAATATCCCGACCGTCATAGCCAGCGCATAGGGCATAACTTCGCGCAACAAATCCCAGTCGAACAGAATTTTGGCGCCAAGGTCGACGAAAAAGACCGGCCCTATCCAGCAAAACGCCGCGTTATCGACGATCCGCTTGGTCTCCTTATAGACGTTACCCTGTGTCAGGGACCTTCCTGCCGCATCCTCTTTGGCTGCAAGCTGGAAGTGTTCCTCGCGAACGATAAGGCCTGCCATGTAGGCACCAACCGCCTCATGAAAGCCAAACATATGAGCGAGCAGACCAACCACCAGTGCGACCAGCAGAATTGCGAGCGTCGCATACTTGCCGTTATCGAATGTCAGGTAATTCTGCATACTCAGAACGCGCAAAATCGGCAGCTTCTGTGCCCACTCCAGCGGTCCTTTCGGAAATATCCAAAACCCGATGAACGTGACAATCAGGAAAAAAGCAACGGCCTTACCGGCCGTGAGAGCGAGGCCGGCCATCGTTAGTTCGCCGGCACCTGTCGCTATCGGCACCACGAGCGCGACCATCACCAATGAACCGATATCGTCCAACAGCGCCGACGTCATGATGCGTGTTGCGACGATTGACTTCGACAACCCGAGCCCCTGCAGTGAGACCATCGTCAGCGACACTGCAGTTGCGGTCATCGCCAGTCCGACCATCAGAGAAACGTTTGCGTCTTGCCAGATACTGTCGGCGATCAGGTATGCCACTACAAACGGCCCAAGTGCACCAAACAGTGCGATCCCCCAACTGCGCCTCACGCTGGCCAGAAAGTTGTCTGTTGATTCCTCGAAACCAAGCGCGAACATGATAAAAATAATGCCGAGTTCGGCGAAGGTGCGGATGAATGCGCCACTTTCCAGCGGTAGCACGCCGGCATTTGCCAGAACACAACCGATAAACAGGAAATACAGAACCGGCGTCAATCGGGTCTTTTTTGCAGCGACAACAGCACCGAAAACAGCTGCCCAGATTATCGCTAAATGCAGGAGTGGATCCATCGAAAGTCACCTGTAGCGCCAAAAGACTCGCAAAACTCGCTTCTTTCTGGTCCAATTATCGTCGATGACGACAGAAAATGAACAGACCGTTTATATCGTTGACGACGACGCCGCTATTCGCTTCGCCATGCAGGCGCTCATGGACTCCGTCAATCTCAAACACGAAATATTTGGCTCGGCTGACGAATTTCTCGAAAAAGTCTCCGAACAGCGTCCCGGATGCCTGGTACTCGATATTCGCATGCCCGGCCTCGGTGGTCTTGAGCTGCAGCAAGAGCTTATTGAGCGCGGCAATACCCTGCCAATAATCTTTATCACCGGTCACGGAGATGTTCCGATGGCTGTCGATGCCATGCAAAAAGGGGCCGTCGATTTCATTCAGAAGCCCTTCCGTGACCAGGATCTTCTGGATCGAATTCGCGATGCACTCGAGACTGATGAAGAGCGCCGCGAAGAGCAACAGCAACATGCCGAGGTCGCGACTCGCCTCGAACGGCTGACAAATCGCGAACGTGAAGTTTTCGATCTGGTGGTCACTGGTAAGCCAAACAAGGTCATCGCTTATGAGCTCGGAGTCAGCCAGCGCACCGTTGAGATCCATCGCGCCAGGGTCATGGAAAAAATGCAGGCCAGGTCACTTGCTGATCTTGTGAAAATGCACATGACCGCCTAGGTGCGCACTCGCCGCCTTTCGTCAAATCTCGCACAGTCGATACATTCATCAGCGTATAGATACGCCGCAAGCCGTTGTTTCTCTATCGGCTCACCGCACTCCAGGCAACGGCCGTAGCTACCATCATCGAGGCGTAGCAGTGCTGCGGATATCTTCCGGATCTCGTCTCGTGCCTCGTTGCCCAACGCATCGACAACCTCGCTGTCTTCGAGCTCTTTGGCCATCTCTTTGGAGTCCGCATCGAAACCGCGCTGCAAATTCGCCGAGATACACTCCAGGCGTTCGGCCAGCTCGGTCTTCTTGGCCAGCAGCGCAGCGCGCAGCTGCTCGTGTCCATCTTCGGTCACTTTTTTCTCCAAAGCCTACAGCCCTGCCATCATAGCCCTGTTACCGTACTGCAAGCCGTAAGTACAAACCGATAGCCCTTAGGCAACACGCCTTATGGATTGCGAGCAAGCGATGCGTATCCTGAACCTGAGTAATTGAACAACTTACCTACTACCGGATGCAGAAATGAACGAAATTTCCAAAATTCTCGCTGTCGTCGACCCGACCAGCCCAGAGCAACCCGGAGTGAGCCGAGCGGCATGGCTGGCGAAAGCCACCGGCGCCGAACTTGAGCTGCTGGTTTGCTACTACAACGAGTACCTTAGCGGAGACCGGCTGTTTGACTCGCCATCTCTCGAAAAAGCGCGAAATGAGGTTATCGAGAACCATGAGAAACATCTTGAGGATATTGCCGAGCCAATACGCAAGGATGGCATTACGGTAAAGACGTCCGCTGTCTGGGACCACCCGTTGTATGAAGGCGTCGTTCGCCACGCCAACGCCAGTGGTGCTGACCTGATTATCAAAGATACTCACCATCACTCCGCTGTCACGCGAGCATTGCTCACCAACACAGACTGGAACATGATACGCACCTGCCCTATGCCGTTGTGGCTCGTCAAGCCGCGCGCGCTTGCGGAAAAGCCCGCTTTCGTTGCAGCGATCGATCCCATGAACCAACACGACAAGCCAGCCGCACTCGATGATGAAATTCTCAGCATGAGCAAGCGCATTGCCGGCAAGGTCGACGGCGTTGTGCATGCTTTCCATTCATATGATCCACGTATTGCAGTAGCTACTGCGACGGCCAATGCCTACATTCCTGTGTCATTGCCTTTCGATGAAATCGAGCAGCAAATGCATGAGGATCATCAGAAACGATTCAAGGAAATTACCGAGTTTCACGATGTAGATGACGACAAAGCACATCTGATAGCCGGCCTCACACACGAGGAGTTGCCGGCCATCGCTGACAAACTGGCTGCTGATGTTGTGGTCATGGGCGCTGTCGCAAGGAACCGGTGGAAGCGCCTGTTTATCGGTGCAACCGCAGAGCGCACTCTCGAGCACCTGCCATGCGACTTGCTGATTCTGAAGCCAGACTGGTTCAAGACACCGGTTGACCTGAGCAATCACGACGCTGCCTGACAAAACTCTTCAAAGCAAAAAAAACAAGGCCCCGCTCTCGCGGGGCCTTGTCCGTTACGGCCTTCTACTGCGCTCTAGTAGTTAGCCGTGAACATGATCCAGAACTTGTTGGTGTCCACGAACGCTATCGAATCCGAGGAAAAGAACGCACCCTTGAAGAGAATGCTGTAGTTCTGGCTTATCTTGGTGGCCGCCGACACGTCGATCTCCGTGCCATAGTCGATCCCGCCGCTGGCCGATGAAAAATCGTGATAAACACCGGTCAGGTTCCACTTGCCTGCCTTGAATTTGGCAGTCACAAACAAGTCCTCAACACCGAGCGCCGGTGTTGACAGGAATTGGTCCGCCCAACCCTGAAATGCATGCAATGTCGCAAGTGGCGTCCGGAATGACTGCAACGCAGCCGTATCGGTTCCCAGGGACTCGTACGCGAGGCCAAGTGACAGCCCGTTGGACGCCGACCAAAGGCCACTGAGATGCGCGTACTCCGCATCGTAGGATACGGGGTTGTCTCCTGCGTCGGATTGCGCAGCAAACTCGGCAACTAATGCCAGCTTACCGTCGCCCGCCGAGAGACTTCCCGCAGCGCGGGCACCAACGGTTGAGGTTGAAAATGCCGTCACATCATCGTTGTCGATAAGATAGTAGTACGGTGTTACCGACCACGCGTCGCTGAGCGCAATTTTTGCATTCAGTAGATGCGTATCAACGTTGTTGCGGCCTGCCGCAACATTATCGCCGAATATGCGACGCACGTTGCCAATATAGCTGTAGTGCAGCTTCGCCTTGTCGATCGCGCTCGATGTAAACGTTACAGCATCATAGGTCTGCTCATTCTGGCGCCACCCGACTCCACCGACGAAGCGCTGGTTATCAAGCAGTATTCGCTGCCGACCGAAGCGCCCTTTGGTCTTCTCTGAAAAGCTGTAGTCGAAGTACAGCTGATTCAGGTCCGAGCCCTTGGGATCGGCGACCACCGGGTAGTTGCTCTTGCCCGGGCTGGTTCCACCACCGCTGTTGAAGTCACTGAGCAGATGGAATACATGGTCGTATTCGATGAAGCCCGTCAGACCGTTCCAGCTAGCAGTGCGATAGTTCAGCCGCAACCGTGCAGTTAGTGCATCTGCACTATCTGCAATAGTGTCCTGGTCAACGTTTTCATATCGAGCCCGAACATTGACACCGACTTTTCCCGACGTAAGCGCCGCGCCCAGTTCGCTGACCTCTTCGGCGACCGCGAGGGTCGCCGTCGAGGACAGCAAAGCAGTTGCGACGAGAGCGCCGATAGTTTTCCTGTCCATCAGCTGCGCTCCTAGTAGATATCGTGCAGAGTGTTGAACACGTTGAACTTGCCAGTCGGCGTAATCAGTGCCGGGTCCTTGATGACCGCCTTCAGTTCACGCGTCTTGTCGTCGACAACCACAATTGCAGATTCCTGCTCTTTGCCACTCCAGACTGAAAACCAGACTTCGTCACCTGCCTTGTTGTACTCAGGTTGAACGATACGCTTCGGACCCTCACCCAGATCTGCCCATTCACCGATTGGCAGAACGTCAAACCCTGCATCAAGATCGTTGATATCGAAAACCGCGATACTCTGGCTGAAACTCTCATCGGGATTCAGCGGTGCATCAACCCAGAGATTGCTCGACTCAGGATGCGACTTCACGAACAGTGAACCGCCGCCCATGCCTTCAAGGACTCGCACCGTCTTCCAGGCTTTGTCCGCGTTGCCGTCAGGATCAGTACCGAGGAAAGTGATATTGGCATTACCCAATGCACTCGTTACCCAGACCGGACCATGCTCAGGGTCGTCGAGATTTGCGCCACGACCCGGATGCGGTGTCTTGGTAACATCGGCGAGAGCCACGAGCTTGCGTTCCTTGGAATCAACGACCGCGATCTTGTCTGACTGGTTTGCCGCCGTCAGGAAGTAGCGCTTCGTGCGGTCCCAGCCGCCATCGTGCAGGAATTTGGCTGCGCCGATATCGGTTACCGCCAGATCATCGATATTGCTGTAGTCAACCAGCAAAATATGCCCGGTCTCTTTAACGTTGATGATGAAGTCCGGGTGCTCGTGCGATGCGACAATCGCTGCCACGCGCGGTTCCGGATGGTATTCCTGTGTATCGACCGTCATACCGCGAGTCGACACGATCTTGAGCGGTTCGAGTGTGTCGCCGTCCATGATCGTGTACTGCGGTGGCCAGTAGGCACCCGCAACGGCGTACTTGTCTTCATAGCCCTTGTACTTGGACGTTTCGACAGAGCGCGCCTCCAGACCAACCTTGATTTCAGCCACGCGCTGCGGCGGATCCATCCACAGGTCGATCATGTCGACCTTCGCGTCACGACCAATCGTAAACACGTAACGGCCTGAGGCTGATACACGCGAGATATGTACCGCGTAACCGGTTTTTAGCCTTGTCACAATTTCTTTCGTATCGCCGTCGATAAGCGCCACTTCACCCGAATCACGCAAGGTTACGGAGAAGAAATTCTCGATGTCGCGATCGTGTTGCGGCTCAGTCGGTCGATCTTCCGGCGCCACGATGAGATTCCAGCTCGCCTGCATTTCCGGCATGCCGTACTCCGGCGGTGCCGGCGGTTCCTGCTGCAGGAAGCGCGCCATAATGTCGATCTGTTCTGGCGTCATCTCACCCGAGGTACCCCAGTTCGGCATACCGGCAGGTGAGCCGTAAGTAATCAATGCCTTCAGGTACTCGGTTCCCTTTTCTTTCGTGATATCGGGTGTCAGCGCCTTACCGGTCGCTCCTTTGCGGAGTACACCATGACAACCGGCGCAACGTTCAAAGTACAGCTGCGTCGCCGTCGCAAATTCGGCTTCGCTCAAGACCGGACCACCGGCCGCCATAATCTGGCGCGTATCTTCCGGATTGATGCCTGATGGTGCGCCCTGATACTTCAGCTCGCCTTCCGTTGCACCTTTGTGCCGCTCACCCGCCGCACGATCTTCCTGGCCGAGCTCGGCGCGCAGTGCGGCGACTTCGCTCACACTGACTGCAGCGCCTTCATTGCCCCAGGAGTTAAAGACATAGGTCAAAGCTGCGGCAAGATCTTCGTCTGGCAAATGGCCGAGGCTCGGCATTACGCCGTTGTAGTCGACACCGTTAACGGTAATCGGGCCTGACAAACCAAACAGTGCCGCCGACATGACAGCTTTCCGATCGCCCTTGAGAAAATCCGAATCGGCCAAAGGCGGGAACGCACCCGTAAGGCCGCTACCATTCGGCTGATGACAGGCGGAGCAATTTGCGAGATAGATCGCTTCGCCATTCGCGACAAGCTCATCTTTGCTCGCCGCAGTTACTTCCGCAGTATGCACGGCCGTATCATTGCTCGCGGACGCCGAATCAGCAGTTTCCGCGGAGCAAGCCGCCAGTGACAAACCCAATATCGGGATGATTGTCAGCAGGCTCTGTGTCTTAAGTTTCATGGTTGAACTCCCAGGTTCTTATCCCAGTTGAAAAATCACCACACCACGTTCAGGCTCAATGACGCACTGCGTCCGGCCTGGGCGAGGAATGGAAGAATCGAATCTGTGGCTGACATGCCGCGAACATCGGACCAGTTCCAGTATGTGCGGTCTGTCAGGTTGTGAAGTCCGGCGCGAACAATTGCGTTGTTGCCGATCTTTTGTGTCAGGTAAGCGTCGAAAACCGCATGACCCGCTGGCTTGAACAACTCACCCGCAGTTTCGTCGCGACGGTCGTAGGCGGCTGTGAAGGTGCCTTTCAAGCGTAGTTGGCGGCGCTCATTTCGAGCGTACCAGGTGAAACCAAGTACACCTTGTGACGGGCCAACAGAATTGAGCGGCTGTCCCGAAACTTTGTTTTCTCCTCTGGCGTAGTAGGCAGAACCATCAATTCCAAAACGTTCGTCGTCACCAAAGCGACTGTCCCAGCCCGCTTCAATTCCCTCGATCTCAGTCTCGGCCAGGTTTTGTGACTGAAACATGGTAAAACCGGTCACAGGGTCGACGCCGAGGTTAATCTTGGATTCGATAAAGTCTTCGTAACGCGTGCGAAAAGCGGACAGTCGAGCTGATGATTGGACACCTTGCCAGCGGATTCCGACGTCAATACCATCCGACGACTCCGATTTCAGGTCCGGATTGGGTATGGCGCGATAGCCAAAGAATGGTATTTCCAGACTGATATTGGCATCAGAATACGGCGGTGCGCGAAAGCCATGAGAGTACTGCGCGTACAGGTCGATACCGGGCGTGAGCGTGTAAATGACGCCGAGCTTCGGCGACAGGTCTGACTCCTCGAGTTGCACCAGCTCGTAGGTCGGGTAGTCTTCGAGATACATCGCATCTACTTGCGGCGACAACTCAAAGCGATCGGCCCGCACTGCGGCGATCACGGTCCAGTCTCCAAAACTTATCGTGTCTTCGATAAAAGCTGCTGTTTCCGTAGTGTCACTGATCGGAAAATCGCGCAGCGGAAACACTTCGCCGAGCAGCACGTTGGTTTGTGCACCGGTCGCGAGATTGGTCGACAAGCCGTCCCGGTACTCCTCGGTGACACGATCACGATACTCGAGGCCGAAGCCAAAACGATGGTCGAACACATCGCCCGAGAAGTCCTTCCACAGGTTTAACTCGATTCCCAGAATTTCCTGTTCGTAGGAGAAGAACCGGTCGATTGAAACTGGCGTTCTCGCAGCGGCTCGTTCATCAAGTGTGAATTGTTCAACGGATGCGGTTTCAAAAAACGTCCGCAACACGCCTGAGTCAACCCAGCTCTCCGGTGATCCAAACTCATAAGCCAGGGTGGCAACATCCATCTGGTAGTCGTCGTCACCTTCCAGGGCAGTAGTCGAGCGATAGCGACCTGCGCCAAGCATCGAGTTCATATCTGACACTGTGGATGCATCCTGATGCACCAGGCTGGCACGCATCGTATGACCGAGGCGATTATCGGCAACGAACTTCAGCAATGCCGTCTGCCGCTCGTAACGTCGCGTATCGACATCGCTCGGTGCCGCAGCGGAATCGGTCTGTTCGCCATCGCGCCAGCTGATTCCCGCTACCATGCCAAGCGCATCGCTACCGAACGCAAGCATTGCCTGGCCGTGATTGCTGTTGTCCGCGCCACGCCAGGTACCGAGTACGTCACCACTCAGGCCATCACCGCGGATCAGGTCTGATGGGTCGGGCGTGCGGACCGCGACAACACCACCTATCGCCGAACTGCCGTAGAGAGCCGACGCAGGACCGTGCAACACTTCTATGTTCTGCACCAGCCCGGCATCGATAAAGTCGCGCGTGGCATTTGAAAAACTGCCGGTATCAAACTGGTCGGTTAGCGGTACTCCATCGACAAGGATTGCTACTCGATTACCACCAATACCACGGATATTGATACCTTCCGTACCGAAGCGAGTGCCAGCAGCTTCATAGTCGACGCCCGGCACGTAACGAAATACGTCGCCAATCGAGGTAGCCATTTCATTGTTCAGATCCGCACGTGACAAGACGGTCACCGTTGCGGCGATCTCGCGAACTGATCGTTCGTCCTTGTGAGCGACGACAACGATCTGTTCGATCGGTTGTTCAGTCGTGTCGACTGCCGATTCTGCATTCGCAGGCATGTCTGCGAACATGAAAACGCCCGCCACGAGCAGCGCGGCAGGCGCATGGATAAAGCGAAAATGTGAGCGCATTTTAGAGCCTTGGTAACTGTGAATTCCCCACCGCGTACACTGCCAGAGGCGCCCTCAGAAACTATAGGTAGCTTCACCTACCGGGCAGCGGGATTCGCATATTTCTGCAGCAAAATCCGGGTCTTTCGGTGTGTATTGAAATAGAATGACGGCGTTCAATCGGGAGGAGCCCGACGTTGAGTTACCTGCTACTGAAAAACATACACATGGGTGCTGCGGTATTGACGATATCCGGCTTTATTTTGCGCAGTATCTGGATGATGCAAGGGTCTGAGCTATTGCAGCATCGCGTGACCAGGATCGCGCCGCATATTATCGACACCGTGTTCCTGCTTGCAGGCATCGCGCTGGTCTGGCTGCTGGGATTGAACGTATTTACGCAACCGTGGTTGCTTGCCAAATTTACTGGCCTGATTGTTTACATCGTACTTGGCACTATCGCGATAAAACGCGGCCCGACACGACAGATCAGAATCACGGCATTCGTCGCTGCGCTCGCCGTTTTTGCGTACATTTCAGGTGTCGCAATGTCGAAGTCTGTGCTGAGCTGGATCGCGTTCGGCTGACTTAGTCCTCAGGTACAACGCCCGTTTGCGTCGCATACGTTGCGGCGATTAACAGTCGGTTGGTGTCGACCGGTTTGCTCATCAACGTGCAATTGTCCAGCAATCGCGAATCCCTGACGATTTTCGACGTGTCACCCGTGACAATGAAAGCGGGAATATCACGCTCGTACTCCGCACGAATCAGCCGCACCGCCTCGATGCCCGTTGACCCACCAAGCAGGTGAAAGTCTGAAATCAGAAGTACCGGCTGCTCGTCGAGATGCTGCACCAGCGCGCTGGCTTCGGCCGCGGATGCGGCCATGGCGACCCGGTATCCTTCGGCCTCCAGCAACATGCCCCAGGCGTCCGCGACATTCACGTCGTCCTCTATCAGAATGATCAGACCGCCGCTATTGCCACTTCTGTGCAGACCTTCCTCATCATCTTCGTCACCTGCAACGGCATCCTCGATGATCGGCACCATCACCGTAAACCTGGAGCCTTTGCCCGGATCCGAGTCCACATCAATGCGGTGATCAAGCAAGTCGGTCAGACGCCGCACAATCGCCAGTCCGAGACCAAAGCCTTCCTTGCTGCTGCCGGTCGATTTGCACTGATGAAACTCCGTGAAGATTTGCTCAAGCTGATCCGACTCGATACCGATACCGGTATCAGACACCTGCAGATGGCAATGACCGCCTTCTTCAATGCACTCGAGCCGAACATCGCCGCTGACCGTGTATCGGATCGCATTGGAAACCAGGTTCGTAATCACCTCCGCGAGCAAGTTGGGGTCACTACGAACAACCGCGTCGCAGGCCAGCGACGAGAAATTCAAACCCTTGTGTTGTGCCTGCCGTGCAAACTCAGCCGACAGCCTGTCAATCAGGCGCTGCATTGGAAATTCTTCGAACTCCGGTACTACGGCACCGGCATCAAGGCGGCTGATATCAAGCAGCGAATTCAACAGGTTAGTCATACCCGTCAATGACGCATCCTGGTGCTCGATCATCTGCAGGGCGCGCTCATCCTGCACAGTACGGCGCAATGCCCCATTCAGAAGGCTTAAGGCCTGCACCGGTTGCCGCAGGTCATGGCTTGCCGCTGCGAGAAACGCACTGTTGGCTTTGTTAGCGCGCTCTGCAGCGCGCTGTGCCGCAATAATATCCTGCTCCATCCGCTGGCGCACGGTAACATCGCGAATCACGCTGGATACAAATTGCCCGGCTTCCGTTTGCACGGGACTGAGACTGATTTCCACCGGAAACTCAGTGCCATCGCTGCGCCTGCCCACGAGTTGCATGCCCTGCCCCATCGGTCGGACAGCGGGAGTGTCCTGGTAGCTGGTCCGGTGTTGTATGTGTTTGTCCCGAATGTTCTCGGGCAACAGCTTCTCGATCGGAAAGCCGATCAGTTCCGACCGGGCGTAGCCGAACATCGCCTCAGTCTGGGCGTTGACCAAAGCCATATGCCCGGACGCATCAGCGATGACCATCGCATCCGGTGCCGATTCAAGTAAGTTGCGAAAAAACACATCCGACTCGGCAACTTTCGCGATTTCCGAAGCAAGCGGTTTCTTATTCATAATGAGTAGCTTACCAGTACCTGGGGCACCAACGCAGAATCGCGCCGGGGTAACATTTGGACCACTGTTGCAACGCCGGCGCCATACGTATCCTCACCTATCCGATTCGTCGCTGAGTCCTGTTAGCCTAGCCGCGGCTTCGGAGGCTATACTGCTCCATGCGTGAGCAAGTGTCGCCGCGTCGCAGCCCATTCAACTCAATTTCAATTTGCAGGGACCGTCCCTTGGATACAACAGCTTCTTACAACGACAAGGTGGTACGTCAGTTTACGATCATGGTGGTCGTCTGGGGCATCGTCGGCATGCTGGTTGGCGTTCTTATTGCCGCACAGCTGATCTGGCCGCAGCTCAACTTTGATCTGTCATTCCTGACCTACAGCCGCTTACGACCGTTGCACACCAATGCAGTCATTTTCGCGTTTGGTGGCTCCGCGCTTTTTGCAACGTCCTACTACGTAGTGCAACGAACCTGCCACGTACGGCTGGCATTTGACAAGCTCGCGGCTTTCACGTTCTGGGGCTGGCAAGTCGTCATTCTTCTGGCGGCCATCACGTTGCCATTGGGCATCACCCAAAGTAAGGAATACGCAGAGCTTGAGTGGCCGATCGATCTGCTCATCACCGTCGTCTGGGTCTCTTACGCCGTTGTATTCTTTGGCACCATTGCCAAGCGTCGTATCAAACATATCTACGTTGCGAACTGGTTTTACGGTGCGTTTATCATCACCGTTGCAGTCCTGCATATTTTCAACAATCTTGCCGTTCCGGTATCGCTGTTCAAGTCATACAGCATCTACACCGGGGTCGTCGACGGTATGATGCAGTGGTGGTACGGCCACAATGCTGTGGGCTTCTTCCTGACAGCTGGCTTCCTTGGCATGATGTACTACTTTGTACCGAAACAGGCTGGCCGGCCCGTGTATTCATACCGCTTGTCGGTTGTGCATTTCTGGTCCCTGATCGCTATCTATATGTGGGCTGGCCCACATCACCTGCATTACACCTCATTACCCGACTGGGCACAGACGCTCGGCATGGTGTTCTCAATTATTCTGCTGGCGCCGTCCTGGGGCGGCATGATCAACGGCATCATGACGCTGTCCGGTGCATGGCATAAGCTACGCTCAGATCCGATCCTGAAGTTTATGATTGTCTCCTTGTCGTTCTATGGCATGTCGACTTTCGAGGGGCCGATGATGTCGATCAAGACCGTCAACGCCCTGTCTCACTACACGGACTGGACTATCGGCCACGTTCACTCTGGCGCCCTCGGTTGGGTTGCGATGATGACGATCGGTACGCTCTATTGCCTGATACCACGACTATACAATCGCGACTCGATGTACAGCACCAAGTTGATCGATGTTCACTTCTGGACCTCAACGATTGGTGTTGTGCTCTACGCCGTAGCACTGTGGGTCGCCGGCATCACGCAGGGATTGATGTGGCGTGCGGTAAATGACGACGGCACGCTAACGTATTCCTTCGTAGAATCGCTCAAGGCGACGTATCCGTACTACGGCCTGCGACTCATCGGCGGACTGCTGTTCTTCAGCGGCATGATTATCATGGCTTATAACGTCTGGAAGACCGTAAGCAATAACAAACCAGTACCCGTTGCGGTTCTGGACCCGGCGTAAAGGAGCCTATTGATGCGCCACGAAACTATTGAGAAGAGCCTGAACCTGATGATGGTACTGATCGTCGTCGCGATCAGTGTTGGCGGACTGATTGAGATCATTCCGCTCATGTTGAGCTCGGATGCTACCGAACCGGCAGAGAACATTGAGCCGTATCCACCGTTGCGACTGGCAGGGCGTGACATCTACGTTCGCGAGGGTTGCTACAACTGTCACTCGCAAATGATTCGCCCTTTTCGCAGCGAGACCGAGCGCTACGGTCCCTACACAACAGCAGGCGAAACGGTCTACGATCGGCCGTTCCAGTTCGGTTCGAAACGCACCGGCCCGGACCTGGCGCGAGTCGGTGGCCGCTATAGCGATGCCTGGCAAAGGCTGCACCTCATGGACCCGCGTGCGCTGGTGCCGGAATCCAACATGCCGGCCTACCCATGGCTCGCCGAAACAATGGTTGACGGCGAACTGATCACGACCAAGCTCAAAACGCTGCAGTTTCTGGGCGACCCATACAGCGATGAAGACATCGCAGGCGCAGCGGCTGCTGTCGAGGGCAAGACCGAGCTGGACGCGATGATTGCTTACCTGCAGGGTCTTGGCACCAACCGCAAGACTCGGCGGTAGATGCACATGGATATCGATTTGGTCCGCGGCGTTCTCACGGCAGTGATCTTTTTTGCCTTCATTGGCATCTGGATCTGGGCCTGGAGCAGCCGTCGTAAAAAAGACTTTGATGCTTCCGCCGCATTGCCGCTGGAAGACGACACACACTTAAATAATGAGCGGGAGAACATCTAATGCCTGCATTCTGGCACTGGTTCATTGCTGCCGGCACCATCGCATTTGTAATCTGGTGTGCCTGGCTAATCAGCTGGTCATCAAAACAGGGCCCACAAAATATCGCTGACGATGACGTCGTCGGTCATACCTGGGATGGCGATCTCGAAGAATGGAACAACCCGGCACCCAAGTGGTGGCTGTACCTGTACTTCATTACCATCGCGTGGGCAGTTGGCTATATGATCGCCTACCCTGGCCTCGGCAGCTGGGAAGGTGTCATCGGCTGGTCACAGGAAGGTCAGTACGAAGCCGAAATGCAGGCCGCCGCAGAACGCTACGAGCCAATTTACGAGCGTTTCGCCGCAATGGAATTCGACACGCTGCAGGACAACGACGAGGCTATGAGCCTCGGCGCAAGCCTGTACGCGAGTTACTGCACTACCTGCCACGGATCAGATGCTCGCGGTGCAACCGGCTATCCAAATCTCACCGATGATGACTGGCTGTGGGGTGGTACCGAAGCCGCACTGACGGCGACGTTGACGCATGGCCGTAGCGGCGTAATGCCGGTACTTGCGCCGGCACTGGGTGGCGATGCAGGAGTCGACAACATGGTCAGCTATGTCAGAAGCCTCAGCGAACTCATCGAAGCAGATGCCGCAGCGAATAGCGCCAAGCCAATGTTTGTTGCACTTTGCAGCGCTTGCCACAACGCGGACGGCAGTGGCAACCCGGTTTTCGGTGCACCGAATCTTACTGACGATATATGGTTGTACGGCTCATCGCATGACGCCGTCCACACCACGATTATCAGTGGCCGAAATGGCATAATGCCTGCTCACGGAGAGTTGCTGGGCGAAGATCGCACCAAAATTCTCGCAGCTTACGTTGCCAGCCTGTCAGGACAGGACTAACCCGGAGGTACGAGCGCGCGGTGATCAGCGAAGAGTACAGAGGCGCGAAACAATGGAGCCGCGACAAGCAGGCAGTGTTCACGGTCGTCTGGATTTCATTTCTGTGTGCTGCGGTCGGGACGATGGTTTTTTTCGCATTATTCGATCCCGTTGATCTCTCGGTGGTATTCGATGAAGACCTCAATATCGATCGTGACGCCGGTTATGCTGCGGGCTTCTTTTTCTTCTGGTCGCTCAGTCTGGTCTGTTCAGGAATCACAGCGTTCCTGGTGCGCACGGCGCCAAAACGCGACGCAGCGCACCGCGACAAGCAGCAATAGCAGGGATCGACAATGACTGACCCGCGACCCGCGTCGATGTACGAGAGCGCGAAGAAAATCTACCCGCGCGAAATAAAGGGTCGCTTCGCAAACCTCAGCAAGCTGGCAACGATCATTTTGCTGGGCCTCTTCTATGCTGTGCCCTGGCTCGTGTGGGATGAGCGTCAGGCATTTCTGTTCGACCTGCCAGCGCGCAAATTCTACTTGCTCGGTCTCACCCTGTGGCCACAGGATTTTCCGTACCTGGCGTTGCTGCTGATTATTGCCGCGCTGTCCCTGTTCTTTTTTACCGCGCTCGCCGGTCGCCTCTGGTGCGGCTTTGCGTGCCCGCAAACCGTCTGGACAGAAGCGTTTATCTGGATGGAGCAGTTTACGGAAGGCACACGTTCGCAACGCATGAAGCTCGATAAGGCACCGTGGTCATGGAACAAGTTACGGCGCAAGGGTTCGAAACAGTTCTTGTGGGTCACGTTTTCTCTCTGGACCGGATTCACGTTCGTAGGTTACTTCACACCAATCCGGGAACTCGGCGCTGAGATTGTTGCGCTGAGCGTTGGCGGCTGGACGTTGTTCTGGGGGCTGTTCTACGGTTTCGCAACCTATGGCAATGCGGGCTATATGCGGGAACAGGTTTGCAAATACATGTGCCCATATGCGCGCTTCCAGAGCGCGATGTTCGACAAAGACACGCTGATAATCTCCTACGACACAGAGCGTGGCGAACCACGCGGCGGACGCAAACGTTCTGTTGACCCAAAACAGGCAGGCCTCGGTGACTGCATAGACTGCACACTCTGTGTGCAGGTCTGTCCTACCGGTATCGATATTCGCGAGGGATTGCAGTACGAGTGCATTGCCTGCGCCGCCTGTATCGATGCCTGCGACTCGGTTATGGATAAAATGAACTACCCGCGCGGGCTGGTTCGGTATACGACAGAGCATTCTCTACACAACAAGGAAACTCATGTTGTGCGCCCGCGCATGCTCGTATATGCAGGCTTGTTGCTGCTGCTGGTCGGCGCACTGGTCACCTCCATGGCGATGCGGACACCCATCATCCTTGACGTTATCCGCGACCGAAACGCACTCTACCGTGAGCTGCCCGGTGACCTGATTGAAAACAGCTATACGATTAAGTTGATTAATCAGAGCAATGAAGAACGCCATTTCAGTCTCGCGGTCGAAGGCGTCGACGGGATTTTTCTAGACGGTGTAGACGAAACAGTGACCGTTGCCGGCGGCGGGGTGCTGTCGCTGCCCGTACGAGCACGTGCTCATCGCGACAACGCTTCCGGAGTGGCGACGATAAACTTCATCGCAACGGCACTCGATGACACCAATACAAACAGGACCGAAGACAGTCGCTTCCTCGGCCCGACCCCCTGACGGACCCACATGCAAAGAGAAGACACACTTCCGTGGTACCGGCAATTCTGGCCGTGGTTCATCATTGCGCTGCCAGCATCCGCCGTTGTAGCCGGTCTATACACGGTCTGGATTGCCATGCAAACCTCGGACTCACTCGTCATCAACTCGGATGACGGCGTGAACGTCGTCACCGAACGCAATCTCGCCGCAGAACGAAGCGCGACTGATGCCGGAGTTTCAGCAGGGGTCGCGATCAATTCCGATACCGGGTCAATCGTTGTAACGCTGTCATCTGACAAATCACTTGCAGCGTCGACATCACTAACGCTGCAACTGTTGCACCCGACGCTTGCTACCAGGGATGCGGAGGCGGAGCTGTTACAGGGAATGCCAGGGCAGGATGGAAAGCCCGTTTGGGTAGGACATTTTGTCAGTCCACCCAAGGGACGCTACTACGTTGTGCTGGCATCCGGCGACGCATGGCGCCTGTCAGGTGAATGGTCAGGCGAGTCGTTGATACGCATGGGCGCGGCGGCGGATGGCGGTCCCTGAAAACTGCTTTCATTGTGCGCTGCCGATTCCGCGTAACTGCGATCTGCGCGTCTGCCTGGAAGACGTCGAACGCCCGGTGTGCTGCCCTGGATGCAAGGCCGTTGCCGAGCTGATACGCGACTCCGGCATGTCCAGTTACTACGCGATGCGAGATGCACCACTTCCGGGCACTGGCAAACCGGCAGACGACAGCAATGAGTGGCAGACTTTCGATAGCGACGACATGTTGCGGGCATTTGCCCATATTGGTGACAATGACTGCAGTGTCACGGTGTATGCCGGCGGAATGTACTGCTCGGCCTGCAGCTGGCTCATCGAGACCTCACTGGGAAAACTAGACGGCGTTCGCGGTGTTGACGTAAATCCGGTCACGCATCGAGTCAGGGTGACTTTCTCGCCCGCTAAAACGGGGCTTGGCGGAATCCTGCAGGCCTTTAGTAATCTCGGCTATCAGCCGCAACCACTACTGCCCGACGACACGGCGCGACCTGAGGTCCTGGAACAGCGTGCAGCATTGAAGCGGCTGCTGGTTGCTTCGCTTGGCATGATGCAGGTCATGATGTTTGCAGTCGGTCTGTACGCAGGCGACTTTCAGGGAATCGACGCCGATATGCGGCGATTTCTCCGCTTCGTCAGCCTGTTCGTTACCACACCTGTCGTGCTGTACGCGGCACGCCCATTCTTTGCGGCCGCGTGGCGGGGTATACGCGCCAGAATGCCGGGCATGGACCTGCCGGTTTCAGTCGCTATTGGCGCGGCCTATATCGCGTCATTGTATTCGACTTTTGCAGACGGCGCGGCCGTGTGGTTCGACTCTGTGACGATGTTCGTCTTTTTTCTGACATTGGGCCGCTACCTGGAAATGCGCGCCCGGCATCGCTCGATTGACCGAAGTGCCGCCCTGTCGCAACTCGTTCCGAACACTGCAACGCTCAGTCAGGAAGGACAACGCTCCATAGTGCCAGTCACGCAGTTGCAACGCGACGATGTGATTATTGTCCGCGCCGGCGATCCCGTTCCTGCTGACGGGATCATCGTAAAAGGTACGACATCCGTTGACGAGGCCTTACTGAGTGGGGAAGCAAATCCACAACTCAGGAAGCACGGCGACTTACTGGCGGCTGGCAGCATCAACCTCGGCAGCCTGGTAGAAATGCGAGTCACTGTGACCGGTGCCGATACGACTCTGGGCACAATCAGTCGCCTTAGCGAGCGTGCTCGATTTGCGCGCCCTGCATTTGTGCAGCTCGCGGATCGCATCGCTAGCTACATAGTGGTCGCGTTGCTGCTGGTTGCGACGGCTGTTGCCGTATTCTGGGCCAACGTGGAGCCCGAGCGAGCTTTCGTCATAACACTCTCCGTGCTCGTGGTGACATGCCCATGCGCGCTTGCCCTGGCCACTCCTGCCGCATTCGCTACGGCCGCAAGTCGCCTGTCGCAGCTGCAGTTGCTGGTTACCAGCGGCAGTGCTATTGAGACCCTGTCGCGCGCAACGCACTTCGTGTTTGACAAGACGGGGACGTTAACCCGAGGCCGGCCAGAATTACTTGCAACCACAGTCTTCGACAACGATTTGAGCGTAACGTACTGCCAGCAGGTTGCGGCAACACTCGAACAAGCATCATCGCATCCTCTCGCGCACGCGTTTCGAGCCATCGAAACTTCGCTGCAGGCCGAGAACCTGTCAGTGCATGTTGGAGAAGGTGTTAGCGGAACCATTGGCACTGATTCATGGAACATCGGCAGTGCGGCGTTCGCCCACTACAGCCGTGAATCAGAGCAGTCAGCAGGCACGATATATCTGTCGCGCAACGGGCAATGTGTTGCCGAGTTCAGAATCGAAGACAAGTTGCGAGACGATGCGCGCGAGGTGTTACAGGACCTGCGTGCAGCCGGTTTGGCTACCACTATTATCAGTGGTGACAATCCTGCTGCGGTTGCAAAAACCGCGGCTGCATTGGGTGTCGATAACTTCGAAGCTGGCTGTACACCACGCCAAAAACTGCAATTCATTGAAGCATTGCAGAAGCAAGGCCAGCATGTCGTTATGGTCGGCGACGGAATCAACGATGCGCCGGTCCTGGCCGGCGCTAATGCTTCTATCGCACCGGCGCACGGTGCGCTGCTGGCACAAACCAGTGCTGATGTGATTATGCTCGGCGAATCATTGCGCCCACTGCGCACCGCATTGGGAATGTCACGAAAAACGATGCGGATTGTGCACCAGAACCTGATCTGGGCCATCGTATACAATGCAACTGCATTGCCGCTCGCGGTGGCCGGGTGGGTTCCACCGTGGCTCGCCGCCATCGGCATGAGCGCCAGTTCGCTGGTGGTCGTTCTCAACGCACTGCGCCTGAGCAAATACCAGTAATGTCGATACTCTACGTTCTTATCCCGCTTGCCCTGCTTATCCTGGGTGGTGCCGTGTGGGCATTTTTCTGGGCCGTCGGCAGCGGTCAGTTTGACGATCTGGACACGCCGGCAATGCGCATCCTGATGGACGACGACGATGCGCCCAAGAGTGAGGCAGACGAATGATAGATAGCCTGCCATTGCTCACTGCGGCATTCGCGGCGGGCCTGCTCGGCTCGGCACATTGCCTCGGAATGTGCGCCGGACTCTCCGGCCTGTTTGCGGCAGGCGCCAGTGTTGCGTCACTGCGATCGCAGCTGCCGCTCGCGCTGGCCTACAACGCTGGCAGAGTAGCGAGTTATGCGGTTTTGGGCCTGGTAGTTGCG
The DNA here is from genome assembly GCA_022600955.1 of Gammaproteobacteria bacterium. Lineage (GTDB taxonomy): Bacteria > Pseudomonadota > Gammaproteobacteria > Steroidobacterales > Woeseiaceae > UBA1847. The sequence goes on along the minus strand of JAHZJK010000033.1, from coordinate 51,523 downwards.
ACTTTTGGGGGCGCAATGGTCGAGGCAGTTCCACGGCTTGCCGCGCCGGTCCGCCTGCTCAGCGGCGCAATGATTATCGTGGTTGGGCTGCAGGTCGCTTTCGGTTGGCGGTTGCTAGCCGCTGTAGAACGCGGTGGCGCGGTCGTCTGGCAGCGTATCGCGCCGCTGGCCAAAGGGCTGATCCCGGCGGAGAGCGTCGGCAAAGCTGCGGCACTTGGACTCGTCTGGGGATGGCTGCCTTGCGGCCTGGTCTATAGCGCCCTGTTGATTGCCGCGACGACAGCCTCAGCACTGGACGGCGCGACGGTCATGATCGCATTTGGCGCTGGCACTATGCCGGCAATGGTCCTATCCGGGCTGAGCGCATCGAAACTGTCTGCGTTCATGAATCGCAATCGACTTACGGCCGGACTGTTAATCGTATTGCTGGGCATCGCTACTCTGGCGATGCCGGTATCCGGATTGTTCAACCAATCGGGACACAAGCACCACATGTCTAGCCTTCAGAATCCAGCCGTTGCTCCAGCCAGCCCAGCATCGTTTCTCCGTACAACGCGCAAGCAACATTATTGACGAACGGATTGCCATCCTCTCGCTTCTCGAGCTTGTCGTGCAGACCAAAGAAAAATGGATGCGGTGACAACAAAATATCGCAGTCCAGCCTCGACAAAGTAGCAATACTGTCCAGCATCTGTGCGGCCGCATCGTTTTCAGTGAAACGAAAACCCGGTGCCGAGACCGCCGTCAGGCTGTCTGCGTAAACGATCGTGTAGCAAGCATCCAGAGCGCACGATTCCCACGTCCAGCTGGTCCCACCAGGCGTATGCCCCGGCGTATGAATAGCGGTGATGTCGACGTTTGCAACGCTGACGACACCACGATCTTCGACATCGTGCACATTTTTGACGGCTGCGAAACTGGTGTTTTCTGCACCGTAGCCAAATTGCGGATCATTTTCCTGTAGTTTTCCAGTACGCAGTACCGCCGCACCCGCGGCACTGATATAGACCGGCGCACCACTCAAGCGCTGCAATGCGGCAATGCCGCCCGCATGATCGAAGTGCGGGTGTGAAACCAGGATCGCCTGAATGTCTTCGGGATCGAATCCGATTGCACGAACATTCGCATCTATCTGCACTGCTGATTGCGGTAACCCGCCGTCGATCAAAACCAGACCTTCGCTGGTCTCTATCAGGAGTGCCGAAAGCCCGTCCATGCCAACGTACCAGGTGTTGCCATAGACCCGGAACGGTGCCAGTGGCTTGTTCCAGTCGTCACAATTACTGCACTCGAAGTCGGCATCCGGCTGCAATTCACGCGGCCCGCACGCCGCGAGGACGCAGGCCAGCAGTAACAAGACAAGACTTTGCTTCATATAAGAGCTCCATAGAACAATCGCGCGGCCGCCGCGACGAGAAACAGCCCGAACAACACGCTCAGTTGTTTTTCGGACAACGCATGCGCAAGACGTGCGCCGAGGGGCGCGAAAAGCACTGTTGCGGGCGCGATGAGTAACAAACCGGGAATGCTGACATAGCCGAAATTACCGGGCGGCAAATGTACGTCGTTCCATCCGGTAACAATGAAACCAATCGTGCCTGGCAAACTAATGACGAGACCAAACAGTGCCGCGGTGCCAACAGCACGATGTATTGGCTGATTAAAAAGCGTCAGTGTCATGACAGAAAATGTACCACCACCGATACCCATCATGCTTGAAAGACAACCGATGCAGGCAGGGATTATCGGTACCCAGGCTTTCTGCGGTATGCCCTCTGTCAGATTCTTGCTCACCGGCATTGCGACCATCTTCGCGGCGACAAGCATTGCCAGAGACGCAAACACCAAAGCGAGCACTCGACTGTGCACCTGCGCAGCAATCCAGGCGCCTGCCAACGCGCCTGCAAGGACGTACGGCCACCAGTTCTTGACGACTGCCAGGTCCACCGATTGTCGCTTGTAATGCGCACGAGCCGACGAGAGTGACGTCGGCACAATCGTCGCCAACGAGGTAGCGACTGCAACATGCATGCGTATCGCCGGGTCAACATCAAGAAAAGTCAGTATCAGTTCCAGGACCGGAACGATGACGATACCACCACCGATGCCGAACAAACCCGCCATCACCCCCGCAAGCGCGCCGGTGGCCAACATGCCCGCACCCAGAGTAAGCCACTGCTCCATGCTGCTGACTTACCCTAGTTCTGCAGGCGTTCGGCGTGAAATCTCAAGTGCTCTTCGATAAACGTCGATATAAAATAGTAGCCATGATCATAGCCGTCGTGAATTCGCAACTGTAACGGCAGGCCACTTTCGTCGCAGGCTGCCTGCAGCAACTCGGGCTTGAGTTGCTCCGCCAGGAACGGGTCATCAGCACCCTGGTCAACAAGTATGCTGTCGTAGACACCGCTGTCCTGAACATTGCGCGCGACCTCGCAGGCGTCATGCAGCGCCCAGCTAGCCGTGTCCTTGCCCAGATAGTAGCCAAGCGCCTTCTTGCCCCACGGGCTGTGCAAGGTCGTACAGATTGGCGCAAAAGCCGACAGGGACTTGAACATGTCCGGGTTTCGCAGACCGATCGTCAACGCCCCGTGACCGCCCATCGAGTGCCCGGTCAGGCCGTGTCGGGCCGCGTCACCTGGAAAGTTTTTGAATATGACCTGCTGTAGCTCCTGCGTCACATAGTCGTACATGTGAAAATGCTCGGCATACGGTGCCTCGGTCGCGTTGACATAGAAGCCTGCGCCAAGACCGAAGTCGTAGTCACCATCCGGGTCATCCGCTACGTTGTCGCCACGCGGACTGGTGTCGGGCGACACCAGCATCAGGCCGAGTTCTGCGGCCATGCGCTGTGCACCACTTTTCACCATGAAGTTTTCTTCGCTACACGTCAGGCCCGACAGGAATGTCAGGACAGGTACCTTGCCGCTGGCAGCCTGCGGCGGTACGAAGACGGAAAACTGCATATCGCAGTTGTTCACTGCGGATGCGTGCTTGTAGAAACCAATCTTGCCGCCGAAGCAGCCGGTTTCGCTCAGAGTCTCGATAGTCATAGTCGCCGATTATGGCCGACTGCCGATCAATGCGAAACCTTAACGTTTCTGAAAGACCAGTGTGCCGTTGGTTCCACCGAATCCAAAACTGTTGCTCATCGCTGTCTTGATACCCGCGTTCTCAACCAGCTCTGTTACCAATGGTGTGCCGGCAACCGCGTCATCGGGCTCGTTGACATTGATTGACGGTGCAATGAAATCATTCTCGAGCATCAGAAGACAGTGGATCGCCTCCTGCACACCCGTGGCACCCAGCGAATGTCCGCACATCGACTTGGACGAGCCGAAGCGCGGCATATTCTCGATGCCGAACAAAGTCTTCATGGCCTCGACTTCCTTCACGTCGCCGACTGGCGTACTCGTGCCGTGTGTATTGATGTAGTCAATGTCGCCCTCAACGGTAGCGCTTGCGATTTCCATGCAACGAATCGCGCCTTCTCCGGACGGTGCTACCATGTCGAAGCCATCTGAATTGGCGCCATAACCAACCAGCTCGGCATAGATTCTGGCACCACGGGCCTTGGCATGTTCGAGCTCTTCAACCACGACCATGCCCGAGCCTGCCGCACTGACGAAACCGTCACGCGTTGCGTCATAGGGGCGTGATGCCGTTGTTGGATCGTCGTTGTATTTCGATGACAACGCGCCCATCGCGTCAAACAGACAAGCCAGTGACCAGTGCTCTTCCTCACCACCGCCAGCGAACACGACATCCTGCTTGCCAAGTTGTATCTGCTCGGCGGCCGAGCCAATACAATGTGCGCTCGTCGCACATGCCGATGTCAGGGAATAGTTGACGCCCTTGATTTTGAACGGCGTTGCAAGACAAGCAGAGACCGAGCTACCCATCGTCCGCGGAACCATGTACGGCCCAATTTTGCGTACACCGCGTGAGCGCAGGATGTCCGCTGCTTTCACGATGTTCTCACTGGAGGCGCCACCCGACGCTGCAATAATGCCGGTACGCACGTTGGAGATATCAGACTCCTCAAGTCCGGAGTCATCGATCGCCTGCTGCATCGCAATATACGCGTATGCGGCGGAGCTCCCCATAAAACGAAGCACCTTGCGGTCGATATGTTCTTTAAGATCGATGTCGACGCTGCCAGACACCTGGCTGCGCATGCCCATCTCTTTGAAGCTCTCGTTGGCGACGATGCCCGAGCGTCCGAGCCGAAGTGATTCCGTTATTGCTTCTTTTGAGTTGCCGATACAGGAAACTGCACCGAGACCGGTGATTACAACACGCCGCATTCTCTGATCCTAGAAATTGTCAGTGGAGGTGAACAGACCGACCCGAAGGTCCTCTGCCGTATATATTTCGCGCCCATCGACAGCCACGCTGCCGTCAGCAATCGCCAGCACGAGCTTACGCGAAATGATGCGCTTGACGTCGATCTGAAAGGAAACGAGCTTCGACGTCGGCAGAATCTGACCGGTGAACTTCACCTTGCCACAGCCGAGTGCTCGTCCGCGACCCGGGTGACCACCCCAAACCAGGTGAAAGCCGACGAGTTGCCACAAAGCGTCGAGGCCGAGGCAACCCGGCATGACAGGGTCGCCTTCGAAATGACAATCGAAAAACCACAGGTCGGGCTTGATATCGAATTCGGCCTTGATTTCACCTTTACCGTACTTGCCAGTGTCATCGGTGATCAGCGTCACCCGGTCTGTCATCAGCATCGGTGGCGCGGGCAATCGGCCATTGCTGGCGCCGAACATCTCACCTTTGCTGCAGCGAATCAGTTCGTCATAGTCGTACGAGTTCTGACGTTCCGGCAAAACTTCGGCCGCGGTATTTGTTGAATTGCTCATACGCCCTCCGGCGCCAGTACGGGGTAAGCCCTTTGCGGGCACAGGTAACCCCTGATCTTACGCCGATGTCAGCCCACAGGGTTTGGAAATCGCGCCAATACGCCGGTCAGGTCTTGTCATAGTTGAGCGTGACGTCATCGCTGACAGGGGTACTCTGGCAGGCCAGCACGAAGCCCTGCTCTACCTCCCAGGGTTCAAGACCGAAGTTGGTAGCCATATCAATTTTTCCCTTCTGGACATGTGTGCGACAGGTCGCACATACGCCGCCCTTGCAGGAATAAGGCAATTCGACGCCCTGTTCTGCTGCCGCATCGACAATATTTGTCCCGGCCTTTTGCATCTCGAAGCTCTTGCGATGGCCGTCCATGATGACGGTAACATTGGCCATGCCACCCGCCTGTTCGACCGGAATGGAGGGGCGCCCGGACTTGCGAGGCGCTCCGAAACGCTCTGCATGAATCGCGCTTTCCGCCATGCCCAGCTCCTGCAGCGTCGCAGTCACCGTATCGATCATCGTATCGGGCCCGCACACAAACGCTTCGTCGGGCTTTGCGCCGTTGCAGAAATGCCGGTAGAGCTCCCGTACTTTATCTGCGTCGAGTCGGCCGCCCGAAATCTCGAACTCCTGTTCTTCCTGGCTGAACACGAAATGTAATTGCAACCTGTCCGCGTAACGATTCTTGAGCGCATACAGGTCATCAATAAACATTGTCGAGTTTTGCTTGCGATTGCCGTAGAACAGCGCGAAGCGACTGTCCGATTCATCGCGCAAGACAGATGTGGCAATCGACAAGATTGGGGTTATTCCACTCCCCGCTGCGAACGCCAGGTAGTGCTTGCCGGTTTTTTTCGCTGCACGCACATGAAACTGCCCGTTCGGCGGCATCACCTCGAGGCTGTCGCCCACCTGAAGTTGCTCGGCCGCGTACCCGGAAAACTGACCGCCTGGCTGTAGCCGGACCCCGATTTCAAGTGGCCAGCAATCTTGCTCGGAGCAGATACTGTAAGTCCGCCTGATTTTTTTGCCATCAATCTCAATCTGCACCGGGACATGCTGGCCTGGCAGAAACGTGTATTCATCGCGCAGGTCCTCGGGCACATCCAGTGCAATACGCACCGAGTCCCGGGTTTCAAGTTGTTTGGCAGCGACTTTCAGAGCGTGGAACTGTTTCATAAGCACTTAAAATATTCGAAGGGTTCGAGACAATCGCGGCAACGCCAGGACGCCTTGCACGCGGTGGAACCAAATTCACTCACGAGCTCAGTTTGCAGGGATGAACATTGTGGACAAGCAATCTCAAGGCTCTTTTGCGGCGGCGCAATGCCGTACTCATGAAGTTTTTGCCGACCTCGACGGGTAATCCAGTCAGTTGTCCACGGTGGCGAGATGACACGCTTGATAACCGGCGCCTCCACGCCGTGGTCGTGCAATGCTCGTCTCACACTGCTTTCAATCGCCTCAGTTGCCGGACAGCCTGAATATGTCGGGGCAAGGCTCACTGTTACTGTGGAATCGACGGATACCTCGCGGACAATACCCAGGTCAAGAATACTAAGTACTGGAATCTCGGGGTCCGGCACCTGCTCCAGCCACTCGTAAACCTGCTGTTCGCTTATGTCGCTGGCTACCAAGTTGCACCTGCATGACTGCGGGGCAAGTACTGCATCTCGGCCAGCAAATAGCCAAGGTGTTCGCTGTGACGCCCCTGCTTGCCGCCCGTGGCCATCCACTCATCATCCGGCAATACAAGGGTCGCTTCGGAGACCACGGCAGCGACGTCCGTCCGCCACAAAGCGGCAACCGCTGACAAGTCCGGTCCGCCAAACGTCTCTTGAAACGCTATGTCGATATCGTCAGCGGCAAACAACTCTCCGGTAAAGCGCCAGACATCATGAAGTGATTGCTGAACTCGCGTTTGACTCAGCTCGGTACCGTCACCAAGACGGATTAACCATTTCGACGTGTGCCGGACGTGATACTGCACCTCTTTGATAGCCCGCGCTGCGATTGCTGAGAGTTGCTCGTCCCGGCACTCCACCAGTGCACCCAGGATGTGCACATAGGCGGCCTCAAACAAGTACTGTCTGACCAGTGCATCGCCAAAATGCCCGTTAGGTTGTTCCAGCAACAACACGTTGCGGAACTCGTGTTCATCACGCAGGTAGGCAAAATCATCCTCACTGCGCCCCTTGCCCTCAAGCTCTCCAGCGTAGGAATACAGCATTCGGGCCTGCCCCAGGAAATCGAGCGCGAAGTTGGCATTTGCCAGCTCTTCCTCAAGTTCTGGCCATGCGGCAACGTTCTCGACCATGCGCTGGCCCAATATCAAAGCGTTGTCCGCCAGTCGTAGCGTGTAATCGATCAGAGTTTGCTCGGCGTTCACAGGTTTTCCACTCCGTCCGGCACATCGTAGAACGTCGGGTGGCGATAGATCTTGTCTTCGGCAGGCTCAAAAAAGGCGGCTGACTCGGCCGGATCGGACGCAACGATACGATCAGATCGCACGACCCAAAGGCTGACGCCCTCGCTGCGGCGAGTATAGGTGTCGCGCGCATTATCGAGCGCCATTTGATCGTCCGCCGCATGAATACTCCCAGCGTGACGGTGACTGAGCCCGGAGCGTGTGCGAACGAAAACTTCGTACAGTGGCCATTCCTGTTTGGACATTGTTATCTCTCTCAGGCCGCTGCTGCGGCCGCCTTGTTGGCATAAGCTTGAGCGGCCTCACGTACCCAGGCACCATCATCGTGTGCCTGTTGGCGTTTCTCCAGCCGTTGTTTGTTGCATGGGCCATTGCCCGCAATAACGTCGAACAGTTCCTGCCAGTCGATTTCGCCAAAGCGGTAGTGCCCGGCATCGGCATCAAAGCGCAGCGCCTCATCGGGCATCCTGAGGCCAAGGAAATCCGCCTGCGGGACAGTCACATCGACGAATTTCTGCCGCAGTTCATCATTGCTGAAGCGCTTGATCTTCCATGCCATGGACTGCGCAGAATGCTTCGACTCCGAATCATTCGGTCCGAACATCATGAGTGACGGCCACCACCACCGATTCAGCGCATCCTGCGCCATCGCCTTTTGCCGGGGACTACCCCGGCTCAGCTCAAGCATGATGTCGAAACCCTGTCGCTGGTGAAAACTCTCCTCTTTGCAAACGCGCACCATTGCGCGCGCGTACGGTCCGTAGGAGCAACGGCACAATGGAATCTGATTCATGATCGCTGCACCATCGACAAGCCAGCCAATTGCGCCGATATCAGCCCAGCTCACGGTCGGGTAATTGAAAATGCTCGAGTATTTGGCCTTGCCAGAGAGAAGGTCAGCAACCATTTGATCGCGCGACACACCGAGAGTCTCCGCAGCGGAATACAGATACAGGCCGTGCCCGGCCTCATCCTGGACTTTTGCCAGCAAGATGGCCTTGCGCTTCAGAGATGGTGCCCGGGTCAGCCAGTTGCCCTCCGGCTGCATGCCGATTATTTCGGAGTGTGCATGCTGGGAAATTTGCCTGATCAGGGTGCGTCGATAAGCCTCTGGCATCCAGTCCTTGGCTTCGATTTTCTCTTCTGCATCAATGCGCGCCTGAAACGCCTGCAACTGCTCGGCAGCCTCCACCGCATCTACCGGCCGCTTGCCGGCCGATTCTTTTTGATCAAGACCCTGCGTATACACGGGCACATCTCCTCTCAGAATGACTCTAATGTGTCACGGATTTCACGATTTTACAATGATTTCTGTATCACATTAAAACTCCAGCAATGGCGTTTCGTTGCTCACCGAACGTCCCTGGAACAAGGCGACCGTCTGGTCCGCCTGATTATTCACGACGACCCTGTAATAGGCTCGCTTGCGACCGAGATAGTCTTCAGTAACGGTCGCGGTCAGCCTGTCGTCCAGATGCGCAGGACGCAAGAACTCAATCTGCGCCGACGCTGCCACCGCCTGGCGGTTGTAGGCATTGCAGGCGAACGCAAATGCCGTATCCGCAAGTGCGAAGATGAAGCCTCCATGACAGACACCGAAGCCGTTCAACATATCGTCTCTGATCGACATGCGGGCGACCGCTTCGCCGACCGCTGGAATATCCACTTCAATACCCAGCATTTGCGACGCGGCATCACTCGCATACATCTGCGCGGCGCAACTCACGGCCTGTTCCAGATCAGCCATTGCTGGCACGCCTCGACATTTCGGGCGACAAGCCACCAAACCGTCTCATGAAAAGCGGCGATGGTGGCGGCAAGGGTCCATCCGCGGTTTGCATCGATTGATCCAGGTAGTCGTCAGCGGCAGCAAAAACGGCCAGGTAGAGATTTCGGCAGAGCTGGTAGGCCGCGCTGCCTTGCCAGTTGGTGGGTAACAGCTCAGCCGGCAAGAGAGGATCACGCAACAACACTTTGCGGTACTCCTGAATCAACAGCGTGCGTAATAAAAACGCTGTTTTCCCATGTACTTGCGGGTTTCTGGACAGCGCTTGCATAGCCGGTCGGAACTGGCGGATGAAGTCACTATAGCGCGCATCGAGATCCGCAAGGTTCCAGCTTTCGTGTGTGAGGCGTCTCATACCTGCTTCATTGCGTACGGTCTGCCCGCTCAACACCACGAGCGTATCACCCACCTGCAGTCGCCGCACCGTGATATCGAGATCAGCAAGATCCGGCGACGGGTGCGCCAGCACATTCGCTGACAAGGCGCCGAACCCAAGCCAGCCACATTCTTTGCGCACCTTTTCCTTGTCACCGGTGGCGAGCGCCGACAGCAGCAATAACGTCCAGCGGCCATCCCACTCGATCTGTGGCTGAGCATAAATTCGGTGCGTTGCCTGGTCAAACCGTTCACGTCCCTGCCCGGTCAGGCTATAAAATGAACGCCGTCCAATTTGCTCCGATTGAAGCCAGCCATCGCGGGCGAGCCGAAATACTGACGTTCTCACCAATCGTTCGCCAATGCCAAACTCGGCCATCGCCTCGATCAGGCTGCCCAGCCAGATATTGCCGCCTCGCGGCGCGATACAGTCGCCGAACACGGTCGTGATCAACGAACCGGCCCGTAACGTGGGTCGGGCGCTGAAATCTTCGATCAGTTTCCGGCATGCGGTGTCGATCTTCATCGGGGAGCTCATTTGCTTTCGGTCGAGTTGGCCGTACAATCTGATACAGTTTTTATCACATTTGGTCATATTCTGTATGCAAAAAAAACTTGGCAACCTGGTTCGTGACCAGTGGGTGGAAGGCACCGGCGACGGCAACATTCTGACCAGCGCCGTTAGCGGCGCAGTGCTCGCTGCTATCAACAGTGACGGACTGGACTTTGGCGGCATGCTGCAGCATGCACGGGACGTCGGCGGCAGCAATCTTCGCAAGCTGACGTTTCACGAGCGCGGCGAGATGCTCAAGGCGCTTGCGCAATATCTCATGGAGCACAAAAAAGAGTTGTACGCGCTCTCAACTGAGACCGGTGCGACTCGTGCAGACAGCTGGGTGGACATCGATGGTGGCATCTCCACGCTGTTCGTGTTCTCCAGCAAAGCGCGCCGTGAAATGCCAAACGATCATGTTTACCTCGACGGTCCGCCCGAGAGGATTTCGAAGAACGGTACCTTCACAGCGCAACACATATTCACGCCCAAGCTCGGCGCAGCAGTGCACATCAATGCGTACAATTTTCCATGCTGGGGGATGCTGGAGAAACTCGCACCTGCACTCGTCGCCGGCGTACCCGCAATCGTCAAGCCTGCGTCGAGTACCGCATATCTGACAGAACTCATGGTTCGGCGAATACATGCCAGCGGCATATTGCCCGACGGTGCTCTGCAACTGATCTGTGGTGGCGTTGGCGACTTGTTCGAGCATCTCACCTGCCAGGACACAATTGCCTTTACCGGTTCAAAAAACACTGCAGAATTCCTGCAACAGCATCATAAAGTAGTCAGTGAATCCGTGGCGTTTACGGCTGAAACTGACTCTTTGAACTCGTCCGTACTGGGACCCGACGCTGTCCCCGGAACGCCGGAATTCGACCTGTTTGTTCAGGAGGTCACGCGGGAGATGACGAGCAAGGCCGGGCAGAAATGTACAGCTATCAGACGCATCATTGCGCCTGCCTCGATCACCGATGAATTGCATGCCGCCCTGGCAATATCTCTCGGCAAGATACGCATTGGCAATCCCGGCAGCAAAGACGTTGATATGGGAGCGCTTGCGAGTCTCGGGCAACGAGACGAGGTTCGTGATCGAGTGAGCGAACTCGCCAAACAGGCTGAGATTGTGTACGGCGGAGAACGAGACTTTGCCGTTCTGGAGGCCGATGCAGAAAAAGGTGCTTTCTTCATGCCTACGTTGTTGCACTGTCAGAAACCACTGAGCTCGAACCTCGTGCATTCAGTTGAAGCCTTCGGCCCGGTGAGCACCGTTCTGCCGTACGACAGCCTGGATGCAGCAATCGAACTGTCACGCCTCGGTGAAGGTAGCCTGGCCGGGTCCATCGTAACGAATGACGATCAGGTTGCGCGCGAGCTCGTGCTGGGTACCGCCGCATTCCACGGGCGCATGGTTCTGATCAATCGTCACTGTGCAGCTGAGTCGACAGGTCATGGTTCGCCCCTGCCACACCTGGTACATGGCGGGCCAGGGCGCGCGGGAGGTGGCGAAGAAATGGGCGGCGTGCGTGGAGTGCTGCACTACATGCAACGCACTGCTATCCAGGGATCGCCGCAGACACTGTCACATATCGGCCACCGCTGGATTCACGGAGCCGAGCAAAAAGATCCTGGCGTACACCCGTTTCGCAAGACATTTGAACAGCTGCAAATTGGTGACACATTGTTGACGGACTCACGCGAAGTAACGCTTGATGATATCCAGCATTTTGCTGAGTTCACGGGCGACAATTTCTATGCCCATACGAATGAGGAAGCTGCAGCCAAGAACCCGTTTTTCGATGGTCGCGTTGCGCATGGCTACCTGATCGTTTCTTTTGCCGCCGGACTGTTTGTCGAGCCGGAGTTTGGACCCGTGCTGGCGAACTACGGTGTAGATGATCTGCGCTTCGCGCAGCCGGTGAACTTCGGCGATACGCTCAGAGTGCGACTGACCTGCAAACAAAAAACCTTGCGGGCGGGCAGCGGCTACGGAGAGGTTCGGTGGGATACCGAGGTCACTAATCAGGATGATGAAATTGTTGCGGCTTATGACGTCCTGACCATGGTGGCTACCGACGAACAATGGCAATCCGTTAACTAGATTCGAAACGGCAGCGCAGTATCAGCCTTGATCTCTTTCAACACAATATTCGAGCGCACCTGAGACACACCTGGCAAGTTGAAGACGAAGTCGTCCAAAAACGTGTTGTAAGCGTCCATGTCCTCGACGACAACACGAAGATGAAAATCGGCCTCCCCGCTCGTCGCGAAACACTCGAGTACTTCCGGTTGCCGTGAAATTTCGCGAATGAAATTGTCGACATTTTTCTGTTCATGCCTGGCAAGCGATACATGCACCATTGACGCCAGTCCAAAGCCCGCTTTGCGGGCATCAACAATAGCCGCATAGCGACAAATAACGCCCGCCTCTTCAAGCGCTTTCACCCGGCGCCAGCAGGCCGAGGTCGACATTGCGACGCGCTCAGCAAGCTCCTGCATCGTCAGGCGGCTATCCTTTTGCAGTTCTGCCAGCAGGCGACGGTCTTTCGCTTCAAGGGCCATTTTTCGATTATCCAGTTTACAATGGATTATTCTACCGTTTTTTCTCAAATTTCGGTAACTAGTACCGTATTTTCGCAGTATACCGGGATATCTGGAACCCGTCCGCACGCCGTTCCTGAGACACTACGCGGATGCCATTTCCTCTCGATAACTATGAACTCGACGACCGCTACCGGCGCGAATCAGGACGCGTTTTTCTGACTGGCACGCAGGCCCTGGTCCGCATTCCTCTTATGCAACGAACTATGGATGTTGCGGCCGGGCTCAATACAGCTGGCTTCATCAGTGGCTACCGCGGCTCGCCGCTCGGCAGCGTCGACCTGGAGTTGTGGCGAGCCAAGTCGTTTCTCAGCGCAAGCAATATTGAGTTCCTCCCGGCAGTCAACGAGGATCTTGCTGCGACAGCAGTGCTCGGTTCGCAACAGGTCGAGACTGACCCGGGCCGCACTGTCGATGGCGTTTTCGGACTCTGGTACGGGAAGGGACCCGGCGTTGATCGCTCCGGCGATGCCCTGAAACACGGCAATGCGTATGGCAGCTCGCCACACGGCGGCGTTTTGGTAGTCGCTGGCGATGACCATGGCTGCGTCTCATCGTCAATGCCACACCAGTCTGATGTCGCGTTCATGACCTTTGTCATGCCGAATCTGAATCCGTCTAACGTCGCTGAATACCTGCACTTCGGTCTGTACGGTTTGGCACTATCGCGTTTTTCCGGGATGTGGGTCGGGTTCAAAGCAATTTCCGAGACTGTCGAGTCAGCGATGTCCGTCGAGCTGCCGCCCTATCCGAATTTTGTCATTCCCCGCGACTTCGTAGCGCCGGCAGACGGACTGCATTATCGCTGGCCGGACTTCCCTGGCCCGCAGATCGAAGAACGACTTGAAGCAAAGAAGAACGCGACACTTGCGTTCGCCGCAGCGAACCCAATCGATCGCAAGATATTTGATGTACCCCGGGCCCGCGTCGGTATCGTCACCACGGGTAAGGCGCATCTGGACCTGATGGAGGCGCTGCGCCTGATTGGTATTACCGCAGACAACGCGAAGCAGATCGGTGTCGACGTCTACAAGGTGGGCATGGTGTGGCCGCTCGAGCCGAATGGCGCCCTGGAGTTTGTAAAAGACAAACATGAAGTCCTGGTCGTCGAAGAAAAACGCGGCATTATCGAGAGCCAGTTCAAAGAATATTTCTATGACTACCCCGGCCGGAAGCCAAAGCGAATGGTCGGAAAGGAAGATGAAAACGGCGACCGGCTGGTACCGTGGGTAGGCGAACTGTCCCCATTGGAACTTGCGGAGATTGTCGCGCGTCGCCTGGACAAGGAGTTCGGAGGACAGCGCTTCACCGACCGTGCCCGTACAGAGCTCGCAAAACGTGGCGCCGCGATCGAAGTAGGCGGCGCGAAACGCATGCCGTATTTTTGTTCGGGCTGCCCGCACAACTCATCGACAAAAGTACCCGAGGGCTCCAAAGCTCTCGCTGGCATCGGCTGCCACTTCATGGCCAGCTGGATGAGCCGCGACACAGACGGTCTCATTCAAATGGGTGGAGAAGGCGTCAACTGGGTGACACGGTCTCGATTCAACGGCGGCAAACACATCTTTCAAAATCTGGGCGATGGTACTTTCTATCATTCGGGCTCTCTCGCTATTCGCCAGGCTGTCGCAGCCCGTACCAATATCACTTACAAGATCCTCTACAACGATGCCGTTGCGATGACCGGCGGACAGCCCGTCGACGGGCCCATATCCGTGCATACTATTGCGCACATGGTTCGAGCCGAGGGCGTGCAACGCATTGCGCTCGTTTCGGATGAACCGGAGTTGTTCTCGACGAGCGACTTCCCTGCCGCGACAACAATCTCGCATCGGCGCGAGATGGACGCTGTACAGCGTGAGCTGCGCGAAATCCCGGGAGTTACCGCGCTGATCTATGCGCAGACCTGTGCCACAGAAAAACGTCGCCGCCGCAAGCGCGGCACGATGCCGGACCCGAAGAAGTTTGTCGTAATCAATGACCTGGTCTGCGAGGGTTGTGGGGACTGTTCGATAGAGTCGAACTGCCTGTCAGTCGTGCCGAAAGAAACACCGCTGGGGCGCAAGCGCCAGATAGACCAAAACACCTGCAACAAGGATTTTTCCTGCGTCAACGGCTTCTGTCCAAGCTTCGTTACTGTCGAGGGCGATGTCAGCAAACCCGGTAGCAGCAGCGCGCAACAAAAGATCGCAAATATCGCTGATCTGCCAACTGCACCAGTCCCGGATACCGGCGCGTGCTTTGACCTGCTCGTAACCGGTGTTGGCGGTACAGGTGTCGTTACGGTGGGCGCACTCATAACGATGGCCGCACACCTCGAGGGCAAGGGCTCCAGCGTGCTCGATTTCATGGGCTTCGCGCAGAAATTTGGCCCCGTGCTCAGCTATATTCGCATCGCACCGCAGCCCGACGGCATTAACCAGGTTCGCATCGAGCCTGCGCGTGCCGACGCCCTGATTGGCTGCGATCTGGTCGTAAGCTCATCGCCAAAAGCATCCATAACGTACGGCAAGAATCACACACGTGCTGTCATCAATACTGCCGAGATGCTGACTGGCGACTTCGTACAGCATCGCGATGCCAATCTGCGCGCCAATGATCGTATTGCCGCAATTGCCGATGCGCTTGGCGAAAACAGATTATCGAGTATCGACGCCAATGACCTCGCGCTACGGCTCATGGGCGATACAATTTATGCAAATGTGCTGTTGCTCGGATACGCGTGGCAACAGGGACTGGTCCCGGTATCACTTGAAGCATTGACGCGCGCGATCGAACTGAATGCTGTTGCCGTAGAAAACAACCACCGCGCATTTGCCTGGGGGCGCGTTGCAGCAGCCGACTACCAACAAGTTGCAACAGCGCTGGGCCAGCAAGACGACGATCCCGAAACGCTCGCGCAACTAATCCAGCGACGGCGTGACTATTTGCAGGATTACCAGAATGAAACGCTCGCCGAGCGATACTCAGCATTCGTCAGTCGGGTTCAGCTCGCGGAAGACGCCGTGAGTGGCGACGGCACATTGACGGAGGCCGTCGCCAGAAGCTACTTCAAACTGCTCAGCTACAAGGACGAATACGAGGTTGCCCGCTTGCATTCCAGCGGCGACTTCCTCGCATCCGTGCGCGCGCAATTCGGTGAAAAAGCGAAATTCCGGTTCCACCTGGCACCACCAATACTGAGTCGCAAGCGCGATGCACGCGGACGGCCAATGAAGAAGCAGTTCGGTGACTGGATGTTACCGGTCTTTAAGCTCCTGGCGCGATTCAAAATTCTGCGCGGCAGCGTATTCGATATCTTCGGCATGACTGCAGAACGCCGTATGGAGCGCGCACTGATCGGTGAATTCGAGACACTTATGGAGACTACGCTTGCCGGACTAAGCCAAGGCAATTTCGAGACGTCCCGTAAAATCGCCGCAGCGTTTATGGACATCCGTGGCTATGGCCCGGTCAAGGAAACTTCTATTGCTGAAGTCCGCCGCAGCATTGGTCGATTGCAAGAAGACTTGCTGTCAAAACAAGCGTCCCCCGTCGCCAGCCAGGCCCGCTAGACTGGCTCCAACTGCTGTACGTTTACGGTCACGCACGTAACGCTTTTTGTCGCGGAACGTGCCACCATGGCCGCGATGACTATCCGCTACGAATTCGAACAACGACCCGACTACGGCACCACCCTGCCCGTGGCGGACGATATCCTCTGGTTGCGCATGCCGTTGCCGTTCTCACTGGAACATATCAACCTGTGGGTCCTGCGCGATGCAGATCATTGGGTCGTCGTGGATACCGGCGTTGGCGACGATCGGACCATTGAACTGTGGAAACAGGTATTTATGGGAGCAATGCAAAACCGGCCTGCTTCCCACATCGTCGCGACTCACCTGCACCCCGATCATATCGGCTGCGCCGGATTTCTTGCTCGGCACTTTGACGTTGACCTCTGGATGGCACGGGAGGAATACATGTTGTGCAGGGTCCTGGTTGCGGACACCAACAAGCCGGCGCCAGAGGAGGGAATCAATTTCTATAAGGGCGCTGGATTCACCGACGAACAACTCAAGGGCTATCGCCGGGCCTTCGGTTTTTTCGGCAAATTTGTCACGCCGTTACCGGAATCCTACAAACGCCTGCGCGACGGTGACCGGCTGCCGCTGCAAGATCGCACCTGGGAGGTTATTTCGGGTGGTGGACATTCCCCGGAACACTGCTGTTTTTACGACCGCGAACAGAAGCTGCTGATCGCCGGCGATCAATTGCTGCCGACGATTTCACCGAACGTAAGCGTGTGGCCGACGGAGCCGCTCGCGAACCCGTTACGAGACTGGTTCACCGGATTGAATAAGCTGAAGAGCAGTATTGACGAAGAGACGCTGGTGCTGCCTTCACATGGCAAGCCTTTTCGCGGTGCATGGCCACGTATTGACGCACTGATTCAGGAGCACGAGGAACGTCTCGACGTGCTTCGGGACATATGCCGGCAACCTCACCGGACCGTCGACGTGTTTCCAGCTCTGTATCGCAGTAAGATCAACGACGGCAACCTGGTCCTGGCGACCGGCGAAGCGCTTGCGCACCTGCACTACTTACTGGGCACCGGCGAACTAACATCTTACGAGGAAGACAGCCAGTTATGGTACACAACAACCTGATACGAACGCTTTGTATTGTTCTCGGCACATCACTCCTACTCCTGGCAGCATGCTCAAGCGAAGCACCGGCTGAACGTGCGACTGCGGCCGTCGCGATGCCCGACACATACAGCGCCACGGTTGCGAACGATATCCTGGCGCAGGGAGGCAACGCCGTTGACGCTTCGATCGCGGCCGCTTTTGCGCTCGCTGTGACTCTGCCGGAAGCCGGCAATATTGGTGGCGGCGGTTTCATGCTCGTTCAGTTCGACGGTGAGGCGAAGTTCATCGACTATCGCGAGACAGCACCGCTTGCGGCGAACCGGGATATGTACCTGGACGAGAACGGCGACGCAGTATTGCGCGATAGCCTTGTCGGCCATCGTGCCGCGGGCGTTCCAGGCACAGTCGCGGGTCTGTGGAAAGCACATCAGATGTACGGCAGCCTGCCGTGGCGTGAGCTGGTCGAACCGGCTGTTCGCCTGGCGGCCGACGGGTTCATCGTACACGAGCAGCTCGCCAACGCGGCCGATGAGTCGGTCGACTGGTTTGGAAACGATGTCAATTTTCAGGAGTATTTCGGGGCACTGAAAAGCGGCGAGCTGTTCCGGCAGGAAGATCTAGCCAAGACCTTGGCGCGAATTGCAGCTGACGGTCCCGATGATTTCTACCGCGGCGAGACCGCGAACCTGATAGTCGCGGAGATGCAACGAGGTAACGGCCTGATATCTGCGGAGGACCTGCAACGCTACGAGGCGGTCGTGCGCGAACCTTTGCGTGCGGATTGGCGTGGCTTCGAAATTCTCGCGGCGCCGCCACCCAGTTCGGGCGGATTCGCGGTGATACAGCTGCTCAAAATGAAAGACCTGTTACAGCACGAATTCGATCAGGTGCCGCATAACTCGCCACAGTATATTCACCTCGTCGCCGAAATTGAGAAACGTGTCTTCGCCGATCGCGCTGAGTATCTTGGCGACCCGGATTACTTCGATGTACCTATAGACAAGCTTCTTAGCGATTCCTACCTGCGACAACGCGCCAGCCAAATTGACCCCGACAATATTTCGTCAATCGACGCCGTTCCGCCCGGGATCGAGTCCATGGACACGACGCACTTTTCAATTCTGGACAATTCTGGCAATGCCGTATCGAACACATACACGCTCAACTGGACCTTTGGAAACGGTGTCGTCGTCGGCGGTGCGGGTTTCTTATTGAATGATGAAATGGATGACTTCAGCGTCAAGCCGGGCGTTGCGAATGCCTACGGCGCTGTGGGTGGCACAGCCAACGAAATTCAGCCCGGCAAGCGGATGCTGTCATCAATGTCGCCAACCATTCTCCTGCAAGACGGACAGGTCCGACTGGTGGTCGGAACTCCGGGCGGGACGACGATTTTTACGTCGGTGTTCCAGGCGATAACCAACATTTACGACTTTGGCATGACGCCCTTGCAAGCCGCGGCAGCGGGTCGCTTTCATCACCAGTTACTACCACCGGACCTGGTCACCTATAGCCCGGGCGTGCCGCTATCGGCGGACGTAATCTCCACACTTGGTGATCTCGGCTATCGCGCGGAACCACATCCCTTCCGCTTTGGTGACGTACAGCTTATTCAGATCGTCGATGGCGAAACACACGCGGCCTCTGACCCCAGAAATCGGGGCGAGGCCCGTGTTACGAACTGACCCGGGACCTACTTGCGCTTGGCCTTCCGGCGATCGACGCGATCGTCTATGCGTTCGCCGCGCTTGTCGTTGCGGCGGTCAGCACGTTCACCTTTTTTATCGAGGTTGCGATCGATACGATCCCCTTTCTTGTCCAGATGACGATCAATTCGATCGCCCTTCCGGTCCAGTCGCTTGGCAACACCGTCACGACCCGCATCCGAGGCGCGATCCGAGCGGTTGTCGAGGCGTTCGTCAATGCGATCGCCTTTGTCATCCAGGCGGTCGTCGATTCGGTCGCCCTTGTCATCGAGGCGTTCCTCTATGCGATCGCCGCGCTCATCAAAGCGTTCTTCAATGCGATCGCCGACATCGGCCCAGGCGCCGCCGCTCAGCATCAATATTGTTACTGCAGCTATCCGTTTTACAGAATCCATCCGGCTTCTCCTTAACATTCCATTGAGGTTGATATTGCTTACATGGAGAACAACGCTGCCGACGCGGAAAGGTTGACAGCGACGGGCGCAAGTTAGATGGTTATTTGCCCGTAATCGGAGTCTTTGGCTGTGAGTCGATTTCTGAATTTCATTAAGACAACCGCCATCGGCGGACTGCTCGTCATCGTCCCATTGGCCATTATCCTGTTCGTACTTGGCCAGGTACTCTACGCGCTGTACGGTCTGTCGGAAAAAATCATCAGCGAGCTGGGCATTGAGGTCAGCTATGCGTTAACAGTCCTGGGCATTGCCGTTCTGGCCCTCGTCGGACTGTGTTTCTTTACGGGGCTGCTGGTGAGGACTCGTTTCGGCCTCGCGTTCAAGCACTGGTTCAATCGGACTGTTGGCAAACGCATTCCAATGTACCGGGCCCTGTCGAATCTGACCAAACGATTTGCCGGTGTTGACGGCAATGACTTTGCGCCGGTCGAGATAGACCTTTACGGATCTGATGCAAGGGCAATCGGCTTTCTGATCGAATCACTGCCGGACAAGCGTTGCGCTGTTTTCGTTCCGTCAGCGCCTGTGGCGACGGTCGGCAATGTTTACGTTGTTGCGGAAGATAAGGTGACGCGGCTCAATGCGTCCGTGACCGACACCCTGACCGCCCTGACGCAGTGGGGAGTGGACACGAGGCCTCTGTATGGATTAAAACCGGGGTCCGACGACGACTCGGACGAATAGCACGACCGCCGTGGACCCCTTGATCAAACCTTAAGGGTCAAGTCTTAAGTCTGATCGTCGATCGTTGCACCTTTCGAACACTCGGTGACACTCTTCATACCGTTGTTGCAACCGGATGCCGACGCGTACGACTGACTGGTGCCAACTACCTGTCCGTTTGTTGAAGTAACGTTGAAACGGAATTTTCCGCCCGCCGTCGTCTTCTTCGTAAAACGATCAGGGTTTTGCGAGTTCTTCTGAACCGACTCAATACCGTTCATGCAGCTCTTCTTGGCACTGTAGCCTTCGCTACTCAAAATGTTCTGGCCGTTTGCTGCTTTCAGGCGAAACCGGAACTCACCCGCTTTATCTTTATAAACTTCGAACTTACCTGGCATTTCTATCTCCTCTTAAAAGACGTTTCCAACCAATTACGTTACTTAACGATGAAAGTGACCTTCATCGTGACACGATATGCTTTGACTTCACCGTCGTCCACAACCACTTTTTGCTCTTTGATCCACGCGCTTTCTATGCCATGGACCGTTTCGGACATTTTCTTTATACCTTTGCGAATCGCATCTTCAAAACTCTTCGACGACGATGCACTGATTTCCGAGGTTTTTGCAACACTCATGTTGTACTCCTTTTCCACTTGCTGTTGTTACTGAAATATAAGCCAGAATGGGTTTTACACCAATTCGGGCCCGTAGGCTTCTTTTGCTAACTTTTGCAGACGCTCAATTGCCCTGTACAAGCGCATTTTGGTGGCACTGAGGCTCAGATCTGTCGTGTCGGCAATCTCGTGCAGACTCAGGTCAGCGACGAATCGCAACGTGAGAATCTCTCGGTCGGTTGGGGAAAGCTCTTTGAGCAATCCGAGCAAGCGATTCTCTTCGTATTCGACGGTCGGCTGTTCCTGAGGCTCATTTGCCAGAGCTTCTGCATAGTGTTTCGATATCGCCTTCTTTTTGAGCCAATCCTTGCAGGCATTGCGCGTCACCCTGACCAGCCAGGTCTTGAACGAGGAGCGTCCCTCAAAAGTCCCCAGCTTGCCGAACACTTTTAACATCACGTCCTGAGTGATGTCCTCAGCGTCCTGTCTGTTGCCTACAAGCCGCAGGCAAACACCGAACATCAGGCGATCGTGCCGGCGCATGAGTTCCTCGTACGCTCGAGTCCGGTATGGCAATTCCGCACACGCGCGCGCAACAAGCTCCTCGTCCTCCAGAGACCTGTACTCTTTGGGCAAGGGCTCGCGGCGCCGACTCAACGCACCACTCCCGCCAGATTGGCATGCAGATTCTGCAATCGAAGATCCTCGACAGCATCAGGCACCCTGTTTCCAGGGTGGTGATGTGTCCGGTCAGATTCTTTCGGTTGTATGAACCTGGTTTTCAACCAGCACACTGTTCGGCAGCGTGTACATCGTACCGTCGTCGAGTTCCAGCAGTGTGTTGGTTGTACTTACCTCCATTACCCGGCCTGACACTTCACCGACCGTAATCTTGTCGCCAGGAGGAAACAGATCCCGCGCGTACAGACCGGCAATAATATTGCTGGCTGTCGCGCGCGTGCCCATCCCCAGCGACAACGCGACGGCGGCGCCAACGGCAAACAGGATTATGGAAATCACCTGGTTTAGCAGGTCAGTTTCAATTTCGAGCTGGCCGATCGCAAGCGAGATAATGACAATGACCATCAACGCGTAGATCAGGCTGGCAAGCGCTTTTCCGTACTCCAGCTGCATACCTTGGGCAGCAGTCTCGATGGCGGTTCGTACCATGTGAGCCGCAAACAGTCCGATTATGACGACCAGCATCGCGCCAATCAGCTTGGGCAGGTACAGCACGAAGTCATCAATTGTGGATGAAACGCGCGGCAGCCCGAGCGTATCGGCCGCGGAGATCATGAACGTCAGAAAAATCAGCCAGTAGACTATTTTGCCAAAAATCGCGGATGCCGAAGTTTGCAGGCCGGTCGATTGAACAGCGGATGCTATTCCGGAGCGCTCCGTCAGCTTATCGAGCCCGAGCTTGGCCAGCAATTTCGTAATAATCAGCGCGATCATCTTGGCAACGAGATAACCGACGACCAGTAACAGTATCGCCCCGGCGATATTGGGCAGGAATTCCGCAACTTTGGTCCATAGACCTACCATCGGTTGCCAAACCGACTCTTGAACTTCATCAATCATTATTTTCCCCTTTTTGATCCTGATCATCAGCTGACAGTTTCTTCTGACCGCTGGAATGCTGGTGTATGGCTTGCGCCTGACGCTCGCTGAATGCGGCAAACAGAGGTGCCAGCAGGCGAGCCAGAACCGCCCATATCCGCACCAGGGCGAACGCGAGCGAATCGCGCTGGCCCACTTGACGGCGCGCCCTGCCGACCGCGACCATGGCCCGTCTTGGGCCGGTTTCCTGCTCCATTCCCGACCGCATTAAGCGTCGGATGTCTTGTTCGCTACGCATATGTGCTTTCCAGTGCTAGAATCGCGCCACGCCGTTGTTAGTTTTCGATGATTTTGGGAACAGACGGTGGAGTCAGCGCCAAAGTCACAGATTATCTGGCCTATATTGCCGCATAAGCCGTGATTTTGGGATTGTGACAAATTCGTACACGCACTCGTCTTGTAGACAAGACAACACTGGAGTGGAACAAAATGAGAAAATTGAGTTGCTTTGTCGCAGCGAGCCTAATCGTTGCAATGGGGGCCTCTGACGCGTTTGCGGACGCGGAAGCGGGACAGGGCTATTTTAGCGCCATGGGATCGTACATCGACGACGATCAGGATCGCCTGCTTGATGATGGCGTCAATGGCGGACAGCTGAACATTGGCTACGCTATTAACGAACACTGGAATATTGAGGGCATGCTGTTTGCTGCGATTCCGGATTTTACGGATACCCGTAATGGCAGCCAGGACCACCTCGGTTTCGGTCTCGATGTTCAGCGCGTCTTTATGCGCTCGGAACGATTCAGCCCGTACCTGCATGCGGGTCTGGGACACCTGAATATCGAGTCGTCCAACAGTTCCTCATCCTCTGACGCTATCGTCATCTCGGGCGGTGCGGGATTCTTGCTGGATATGTTCTCTTCGAATGTCGCCTTGAGAGGCGAGTGGAAGTATCGCTTCGACGAAGGCCCAAACAGTCTGGCTGACAACCTATACAGCGTTGGTTTGCAGATTCCATTTGGTGCGGCAACGCCGAAATTTGTCGATACTGATCGCGACGGCGTCAATGACGACATGGACCGCTGCCCGAATACGCCGGCAGGCGCGCGCGTTGACGCCTACGGCTGCGAAGTTGACAGCGACGGTGACGGTGTCAAGGACTCAATGGATAAATGTCCTGGAACTCCGGCTGGTATACGCGTTGACGCAAGCGGTTGCCCGGTCGACAGCGATGGCGACGGCGTAACAGATGACAAGGACAAATGTCCTGGCACGCCTGCAGGTGCATCGGTAGACGCAGACGGCTGTGAAATGGATGGCGACAACGATGGCGTCGTAGATCGCCTCGATGAGTGCCCGGATTCCGCAGAAGGCGCGCAGGTCGATATCAAAGGTTGCGAGATCAAGGAAGAAATTACACTTCGAGGTGTGAACTTCCAGTCCAACTCAGATGTCCTGGTAGCGGGTGCTGAGAGTGTACTTAGTGACGCTGCTGCGACGCTCCGCAAGAACCCGAGTATTACGGTAGAAGTTGCCGGCCACACCGATAGTGACGGTGCTGCGGATTACAACGAGGGTCTGTCAGCACGCCGTGCACAAACGGTGTATGACTATCTTGCGCGCAACGGCATCGCCGAAAACCGCATGTCAGTTCGCGGCTACGGTGAAGCACAGCCGATTGCTGACAATACGACGGCTGCGGGCAAGGCAGAGAACCGCCGTGTGGTCCTGCGAATTCTCGAACGTTAAGAATCGCAACAAGCCAAACAAGAAACGCGCAGCAGTTGCTGCGCGTTTTTTTTTGGCTGGACGATTCGGCTCAGGAGCGCTGGCTATCCAGCTCAATTACACCGGATTTCTTTTTCAGGCTCTGAGTGTCCTCAAAGCCCTGTGTCCAGTTCAAGAGCTGGTGTGCTGGCATGGGTCTGGCAACAAAGTATCCCTGCACCAGGTCACAGCCGAGACGACGCACAATGCCGTACTGTTGCTCCGTCTCCACACCTTCGGCGACCAGCTCAAGCTGCATGGCTTTGCCCAGCGCGATAATAGCCTCGACGACCCGTGTGTCGGCGTTTTTATCAGACAGTTTTGCGATAAACGACTGATCGATCTTCAAGGTTTGAACCGGCAGCTGCGCGAGATAGCTCAGCGATGAGTACCCGGTTCCAAAATCGTCAATATGAATACCAACACCGTAAGCGGCAAGATCATTCAGGACCGGCTGCGCAGTTGTCAGGTCTTCGAGCAGTACAGTCTCGGTCAACTCGAGATTGATCAGCGTCCTGTCAACCTTCTCACTCTGTAGAATACCCTTGATCAGTTTGACAAGATCTCGATTGCGAAGCTGATGAGCAGACACGTTCACCGCAACCGGTATCGCCCAGTCGATACTCTCTCGCCAGTTCGCGACATCAGCGCATACGCTGCGCATTACGGACTGAAACAGTACATCGGAGATGCCCATTTCTTCGCTGAGTGGCACGAAATCTGACGGTGGCACGACTGAGCCATCCGGGCGAATCCAGCGAGCCAATGCTTCGACACCTTCAACCTGGCCCGTCGTCGTAGACTGCTGCGGTTGATAGTGCGGCCTGATCTGACCGTTCTCTATCGCAGCGCGAAGCTCCGCCTCAAGATCAAACTTGTGCCGTGCCCGGTAGCGCATTTCGTTGTGATAGTAGGTGACGGCCATGTCTATGCTGCGAATTGATCGATGTAGCGCAGCTTCCGCACAACGAAATACAGATTTTTCGTCGCGCCCGTGTACTGGATGCCAGGCGACACCGATCGCGGCCTTCAGGAACAGATCCCGGCCGTTAATCAGAAACGGTGATTCAACGGTCTTACGCACTTCTTCTGCAAGAGCGGTGACTTCGGCATCTCCGTCAACACCCGGCACCAAGACTGCAAATTCATCGGCGCCGAAGCGGCCGACAATCGTTCGTTTGTACTTGCCCTCATCGCAGAACTTACGACTCAGGCGATTGCCGATTGAGCGCAACAGTTCGGTACCAGCATCGTAACCCATCGTCTCATTGATAAAACTGAAACGATCAATGTCGATGAGTATCGCCACGGAATCGCCGTCAGAGTCTTCAGAGCGCTCGATAATTGCCTTGAGTTCTTCCAACAACAACCACTGGTTTGGCAGTCTGGTAACCGGATCAAAGTAAGCTAGCTTTTGCAGTGCTGCGGTCCGCTCTTCGACGTGACGCTCAAGATCTTCGTTGGCTTTGCGCAAGGCCCTGTCAGCATGCCACTTGCCGCAAAGCGCTGCGGCCAGTTGCCTGCATTCAAGCGCATGAAATGGTTTCTTGAAGAAAAAGATCTTGTCGGCCGGGGGGATTTCCCGGCCAAGGTTTTCCGGCTCTGGGCTCATGGAGCCTGTAACAAGCACGATATTGACGTTCTGGTCCAGCAAACGAATCTGTTTAGCTGCCTCGATACCGTCGATACCGGGCGGCATACGAATGTCGAGAAACACGATCGCAAAGTGTTTGCCATCCTTGATCGCCTGGGCAACTGCTTCAACTGCAGCCCCACCCTGATTTCTCGAGTGCACCTCGAACTTCGCCGCACCGCGTTCATCAGTCTCTTCGCCAAACAGGACCTTCTCCAGATCGCTCAGCGTCGACGTTGCGCTTTCGGGCTCATAGTCTTCACTGAGGCAGCGAACATATTCGCCAATCAGCAGCGCGTCGTCGTCAACGACGAGTACGCGATTAGTCGAGCTGTCATTAAAATTGTTCATCGTCATAGTGCTCAGTGGGCCCGAACCATCGACACAACATCTTCAGCAAGCTGCGCGAATGACAAGGGTTTGTTGAAGTAGTGCAAACGAATCGGAGGTGGCACGCGGCGCTGCAATTCCTCCATCGGAATCTCCGAGTATCCGGATACGAAAACGATCTGGACGTTGGGATCGAGCTTTCGAATCCTGCTGCCAGCCTCAACACCATCAATGCCCGGCGGCATTCTTATGTCGAGGATGACGACATCAAAAGGCTGCCCGAGCTGCTGTGCCTGTTTCGCGTATTCGATCGCCTCGTCGCCCTGATGGCACTCAACAACGTCGAACTTCGGAGGATCTTCTGCAGCAACCTCCGGGTCGAACAACTCCGCCTCCAACGCATTCAATGCCCGCAGGCTGCTCGTGGGTTCTTCGTCAGCAAAAGCCTCTCGATAGCATTCGAGGACATAGTCGTCGTCGTCCGCCACCAAGACCTTAATAAGCTCTCGATCACTTACACTGTGCAAAACTAGCCTCCCTGAGCCGCAGGCAACAACACGTGAAATTCTGCACCACAGCCTTCCCCATCGCTTTCAGCGGAGATTCGTCCGCCCATGCCTGCGACAGCATTGGCACACCAATGCAGGCCAAGGCCTGTCGTTTCTCCACGGGTTTTTGACGTATAGCCACGCTGAAAAATGTGAGATTTCGTATCGGCGTCGAAACCGCTGCCGTTGTCGCGAATCGTTACCCGCACCATCGGTGTCTCATCGACTATTTCGTCACTGGCCGTTAGCGCGATTTGGCCTTTGGTTCGGCCACTTCTGGCGATCGACTCATACGCATTCAGAATGAGGTTACCCATAACCTGCACCAGCCCGATGCGGTGCGCGTGAACTTCTGCGCGTTCGGCAGCTACGTCCAGATTGACGTCTATTTTAGTTGTACCTTCCTTGGGTATGACGTGCGCAGCCTCGTCGAGCAATTCGTGCATCGCGACGTTCTCAGCAATTGGAGCCACTTTGGCGAAGCGCTCCTGATCTGACAGGATTCCTTCAACCTGTTTTGCTTGCGCCAGCACCAACCTGAGATCTGCGGCCGATTCACCGCCAGCATCCCTGATGTGGTCGAATGACGCCTCGATGTATTGCAAGAACTTCTGCTTGCGCTCGGGCAAGCACTCCGGATTCGCGAGTTCCTCAACGGCTTCTGGAATCCGCAGCTTGTCGGCAATGCCGAAAAACTTACGAAGCCGGTCAATACCATTGATCATCGGCGTCATCGCATTGCGAATGTTGTGCAGAACTTCTGCCGCTGTATCAGCTTTGCCTGCTTTAAATGACTGATCGAGCAGCGCCTTTCGTACATCATGAACATCGGTGACCATGAAATTGAACTGGCGCGCCAGGCGGCCGATTTCGTCTCCACGTGGCATGTTGATCTGCCGTGACAGATCACCACTCGCCTGGATTTCGTGTATATGCGACGTTAGCTGCTCAATCGGCCGCAGGACTGTGCCACGCAACATGATCCAGATGAAGGCCGTCACAAGCACACCTGCGAGCAAAAGAAACGACATTGCCGCATTTATCGTCTGCGCGCCCAGAAATGAAATATTGCGCGGGGTTCTCGTTTGGAGCAACAGGATCCGCTTGCCATGTACGTCGGACAATGTCTTCCGGCCGAGAATTGCCGTGGATTCCGTAGAAAAAGTGCTAACGTCGAAACTCGTCTCACCCTCGATCGTCGGTATCCACAACATATCAACCTCGGTGCGCTCACGAAGTCGTGTGAGCCGAGCAATATCAAGTAGCTGGCCCATCACCAACGCGCCTGCAACAGGGCCGGAGTCATCCGACTTCAGGATAGGTCTGGAACTTATGATCATTGGCCCGATAAGGGATCTGACGAAACCCACAGTACGATCAGAGATTGCGCTGTGTTCTGTCAGGCCCTCAGACGCCGGATTTCCCGGACTGAGTATTTCCAGCGTATCGATCGAGACCTCTTCGCCGTCAACCAGGACCTGGCCCCAGACGAACTCGCTTTTGGAATTGTAAATTGCCATCAGGTCGAGGCCGAGATTGGTCAGTGTTGGGCGGTCGAGGTTGGATTTCCGAAATCCGGGGTTCTGGCCGCTAACGTAGTAATAGATTTCATCCCAGGGCGCCCAGTCCGCTGTAATGGCTTCGAGATTTTCGATATCGGTCAGAATTGCGCCCTCAGCACGATGCAGGTCGGAATGTGCTGCGGATAATTCCAGTTCATCGAAAGCAGGCGCAATAACCGTGCGCAAGACTGCATAGCTACCGACAATAAATGCCGCGATCAGTAGCACGAGCGTCAGTGACACTTTGCTCTGCAACGGCACTGTTATTGACGAATTTGACATAATATGATGCCTGGAATATAGACATTTCCAACTGCGCCAAAGTCTACGAGCAGCGCACACAAAGAGGCGTGACGTAGCGCACCAAACCGCGAATTATGTGATATTGCGGCTCGCTAGGCGGTGTCTGCCGAGGTATGGTCTCGACTGCGTTCTTGTGAATCCTATGACTGCATTAAAGAAAACTGTTTCACGCCACTTCTGGCGCTGCCTGGCTGGCGCGATTGCCGCTGTGGCGTCACAGCAGGCAGCCGCTTTCGAGCTCGAAATGGGCACTGTGACGGTGGCCGATACTTTCGTTGTTGCGAGCTGGACGTCAGTCACATTTGCCGAGCCGTTTCGGAGCGCGCCACTGGTGTTTGCGCTGCCAACCAATGAGGGTAGTGACCCGGCGACTCTGCGTATTCGTAATGTCTCAACAACGGGCTTTGAAATCGTACAGACAGAACCCGGTGGTAACGACGGGCCACACGTTGCAATGAATACGGCATACCTCGCGATTGAAGCCGGCAACTGGCAGTTTCCGGATGGGACCCGGATCACGGCGCAGGAGTTGACTACCACCGCATTTGCAAATCGCTTCATTTCCGTGACCTGGCAGTCGGTCAGCTTTCCGGCTGTTTTCCCGTCCTCGCCGGCGGTACTGACGCAGATCCAGACAACGACAAATGAAGCGCTGAACCCACCGGCATCCAGTGCTGAGCCATTCATGGACGTCAGCCTGCAGAATCTCGGCCCGGCGTCGGCACAGATCACACTTGAGCGGGCGGAGTCCATCGCCGGCACGCTCACAACACCTGAATCGGTTGCGGTTCTGGCGATTGAAGACCAGGCCAATGTCTCGTTCGTCGATTCATCCGGAACAGCCGTTCAGCTGCAGGCTATTCTCACACCCGACAACGTTGTCGGCTGGAGCAATGGCTGCGTCGCTAATGGCTATCCGGTGAGCTTCAGCACATCTCCAATAGCCGTTGCGTCTGTGAACTCTCGCGACGGCAACAATGGTGGCTGGGTACGGCGTTGCAGCGAAAGCGCTGTCGGACTTGGGCTTGCCGTTGATGAGGATGAGGACAATGACTCGGAACGCAGCCACACCTCTGAAAGAGCGGGCATAGTCGCGGCCTCAACGGCATTTCACGCCAACTTTGACGTTGAATTGAATACCGCGAAACGCGTTGCAACCGTTTCTGATCCCGTGAACGGCGTCAGTGGCCCTAAGGCGATTCCCGATGCGGTCGTGCAGTACACAATCGCGATCGAAAACCGCGGCTCCATATCGCCCGATGCAGACAGCCTGATCATCACCGATGACATTCCTGAAGAGCTCAGCATGTGCGTCAGCAACCTTTGCCAGGCGGGCGGCCCGGTCGTGCTCGACACGTCCGGCTCGCCGGTGGCTCCGGGCATTGCAGTCGGGCTGATCGAATACTCTGATGACGGCGGTGTCAGCTATGCCTACGTGCCAACACCGGACGCCGGGGGTTTCGATGCCCAGGTCGACGCGGTGCGAATTACGCTGACCGGAACACTCGCGAGTATTGCGACAGCAGGCGTGCCATCTTTCGAATTGCTATTCGCGGCAAAAGTCGAATAAATCGCCCGCCTATACCTCGCGGCTGAAGTCTCGTTTGTGGTACCGTACGCGGCGTCCAAATTGGCTTACAGAGCGGTCCACATGCCTTTATTCAAGCGTACCTTGAGCGAATTCGTCTTCAGACGATTCATGCTCAAGCACTACTCGTCCAACCTGCTCGTCGACATGAGTCTTGAGGCGAAGAAAGACACCTTCGAATACATCAAGGCAAACATGGTCGACGCGCCCTACTTCGAGAAGCATCCACATTTGGTCCGTTTTGCCCTCGACGAAGTGAATAAGCAAGGTCTGTATCTCGAATTTGGCGTCGGTCGCGGCAAATCGATGCGCTGGATCGCATCACAAGCAGAAACGACCGTGCACGGTTTTGACTCGTTTGAGGGTATCCAGGAGCACTGGAACGGCAATCCAGTCGGTGCATTTGCGCAGCGGAAAATGCCGAAGGTCCCCGACAATGTCGAGTTTCACGTCGGTTACTTCGACGCAACGCTGCCTGGCTTCCTGCAAGAAAACGATGCCCCTGTTGCTTTTCTGCATGTTGACTGTGACCTGTACTCGTCAACCGTCACGATTTTTGACTTGCTGGGCAGCCGCCTGCAAGCCGGCACGATCATCCTGTTTGACGAGTACTACAACTTTCATCGCTGGCAACAACATGAATTCAAGGCGTTCCAGGAATTCGTGCAACGTTCCGGGCTTGAGTATGAGTACATCGGCTATTCGGTCACGGGCCAGCAGGTCGCCGTCCGGGTGCTCGACAATCCGGCGTTTGTGCCAGTCGCGTAAGCCGGCCTGACAAGACTCATCCGCCTATTGCGGGTTTCCACGAATTGCGGCCACGCCGCAAATGTCACATCATTCCTGCGATCGGACAATTAGTTGGGGGAAGTGGCAATGAGCGACGTCGAACAGCCAGGCACCAACCGCGACGAAATGCCATTCGTCGCACCCTGCAGGAAGCTGTCACCCTGGGCACCTCTTGGCTGGGTCCGTGCGGGTATTGCGGACATGCTGCAGGCACCGCAACAGAGCCTCGCCTATGGACTTACAGTCGCAATTCTCATCGCTGTAGTCTCGTTGCTGGCATGGATGCAGGGCAGCCAATGGTTCATGTTCGCGATGCTTGGCGGCTTCGTTTTTATTGCACCACTGACGTGTATCGGCCTTTATGCCATCAGTGCACAGCTTGAACGTGGCCAACCGGCGCTAATCACGCGCAGTTTTCGCGCTGCTTTCAAACGCCATTTCGGCAATGAAATGATTTTCGCGCTCGTGCTACTCGTGATCTTCCTGGTCTGGGCACGCGCTGCCGTCATGGTCACTGTCTTTTTTCCGACGGATGGCAATCCAACGATGAGAGAACTCGCCGGTTACCTCGCGTTCGGGTCGTCAATCGGGGCCGTTTTCGCGGCAGTAACATTTTCCGCGAGCGCATTTTCGTTGCCGATGATCATGCATCGCAATGTCGACAGCATCACGGCTATTGTGACTTCGATTAACGCCGTGCTGCGCAACAAACGGGCGATGTTTGTGTGGCTAACAATAATCGTGATATCGCTGCTGGTCGGCGTTGCGACAGCGTTTATTGGCTTGGTCGTTGTGATACCCGTGATCGGCTATGCCGCCTGGCATGGCTACCTTGAAACCATTGATGCCGAACAGTTCCCTCGCCACGAGGTGGGCATTACGTCAGTCCCACGCCCGGAAAAATTGCGTCAGGATGACGCCGACAACTCGAGCGCACAATAAGCAACGCCTAATAGTCCCGGCTCATCATGTGTAATCAACTGCGTCGGAATGCGCTCCATAAGTGCACGATGCCGGCCCTTGTTTTCGAACGCGTTGCGAAACCCGCTGTTGTGCATCATCTCCGGATAGCGTTTGGCGATGCCACCAGCAATGTAGACCCCATCTTCTGCACCTAACGTCAGTGCGAGATCCCCTGCTACCTGGCCGAGAATTTCAAAAAACATATGTGTGGAATCAACGGCACGTGGGTCCGATCCATCGATCGAATGCGCGAATATTTCCCGCGCCGACAGTTGCGTGCGTTTTTCCCCATACAGGAGATTCAGGGCCCAGTAGATGTTTTCCAGCCCGGCACCGGAAACCAGTCGTTCTATGGATACGCGGTCGAACTTGTCGCGGAGTGCTGTCAGAATCTCGAGCTGGACCTGTGACTTCGGCGCGAACCCAATATGACCACCTTCGCCGACTATGGGAAACAAAGTGTCGCCGCGACGGCAAAGGCCGGCCGTTCCGAGACCAGTACCGGGACCGACTATCGCGACAGTGAAAT
The DNA here is from genome assembly GCA_022600955.1 of Gammaproteobacteria bacterium. Classification (GTDB taxonomy): domain Bacteria; phylum Pseudomonadota; class Gammaproteobacteria; order Steroidobacterales; family Woeseiaceae; genus UBA1847. The sequence goes on along the minus strand of JAHZJK010000033.1, from coordinate 19,268 downwards.
CGTGATCGGGGAGACGATCCGATTTTGGCAAACCGATTGATTCGTGATCTGAGTCAGCCAGCCAGGGAATTGAGTATGCGATTGCAGCAAAGTCGTTCATCAGTCGCACAGCATCAGGCCTGAAGTCGTCCGTGATGTCCGCAGTCGACAAGGTCCAGTGGTTGTTCGTCATTCGAACGGTGCCGTCGATAACAGGGCCGGCGGCTGCAAGGCAAACAACGTCCGGGCTGCCTGCGGATACCTGCGACAGGTAATCCTGTATCGCGTCGTCACCGGATGCGTAGTCCGCGCATTTCAATGTCAGTGCATCATGAAACCCAGGCTCATCGTCGCGAGCAAGCGCAAACCGTGCGTTGGTTCCACCGATATCACCGATCAAAAGCGTCTTGGTCGTCATGCGCGCTATGCTCTCATACGCTGGCTGAAGCCGCACCCACTCTATGCTCAGTCAAACAAGCTTGCGCCAGACTCCGCACTGCCAGCGCGATCCCTGAACGCTGTGAACAACTCGCGACCCATACCCTGTTGAGGGGCCATGGTGACATTTGCATCGCGAACCTCAATCACATCGTCAGCAGCTACAGAAAGCTCCCCGCTGTTCGCGCACACGGTGATCATGTCACCGTCACGAATTTTGCCAATAACGCCATCGCAGACTGCCTCCGGCGTAACCTGGATGGCCGCAAGAATTTTTCCGGACGCACCGGACATGCGCCCGTCCGTCACCAGCGCGACCTTGAATCCGCGATTCTGCAAGACACCCAGGTACGGGGTGAGTTTGTGTAACTCGGGCATACCGTTCGCACGCGGCCCCTGGCCCGACAAAACGGCGACGAAATCCTGCTCCAGGCCTCCGTCATTGAATGCATCGACAAATGCCTGCTGCGTGAGAAATACTTTTGCGGGTGCAGTTACAGAGTAGTGAGAGGGATCCACGGCGGACACCTTTACAATCGCGCGCCCGAGGTTGCCTTGCACAAGCTGCATGCCACCTTCATCACTGAATGGACGCTTGCACGGCCTGAGAATATCCTCATCCAGCGATGTGGTCGGCGCGGCTTGCCATGTCAGCTGATTGGCTTCAAGTTGCGGTTCCTGGCAGAACCTGTCGAGGCCATGCCCAAGGATCGTATTGACATCAGCGTGCAACAGACCATTGTCGAGCATGTCATTGATGATGAAACCAAGCCCGCCGGCAGCGTGAAAGTGATTGACGTCCGCTGAACCATTGGGATAGACGCGAGCTAACAGCGGAACGACGGCTGACAAGTCCGAAAAGTCCTGCCAGTCGATCACAATGCCTGCCGCAGCGGCGATGGCCACCAGGTGGATCGTATGATTCGTTGAGCCACCGGTCGACAGCAGACCGATGATACCGTTAACGATCGCTTTTTCGTCGACGATCTTCGCCAGCGGCAAGTAGTCATTGCCAAGGTTGGTTTTCGCGAGCACGCGGCGCGTGATATCGGCGGTCAACGCATCACGCAATTCTGTACCCGGGTTTACAAACGAACCGCTCGGCAGCTGCAGTCCCATGAACTCCATCAGCATTTGATTGCTATTCGCTGTGCCGTAGAAGGTGCAGGTACCCGGCGCGTGATAGGCGGCAGACTCCGCAGCAAGTAACTCGTCACGGCCAATCTTGCCGTTGGCATACTCCTCGCGAATACGTGCTTTTTCTTTGTTGCTAAGTCCAGAGACCATGGGTCCCGCAGGTACGAACGCGACCGGCAAGTGGCCAAATGAAAGTGACCCGATTAACAGTCCCGGTACAATCTTGTCGCAAATACCCAGACACAGTACTGCGTCGAACATGTTGTGGGACAAGGCCACTGCAGTCGACAGCGCGATGACGTCACGACTGAACAGCGACAAGTCCATGCCGTCCTGTCCCTGCGTAACACCGTCACACATTGCCGGAACGCCGCCAGCGAACTGGGCGACCGCGCCCTCTTCCGTCGCCGTTTTCTTGATCAGCGCGGGATACGTCTCGAACGGCTGGTGTGCGCTGAGCATGTCGTTGTAGGCGGATACGATCGCGATGTTAGGTACCACGTCACCGGACAGTGCCTTCTTGTCACCCGTGCCACACGCGGCAAAGCCGTGCGCGAGATTGCTGCACGACAGCGCTCCACGTGCCGGTCCGTTGTTCGCGGCATCAAGAATTCTGGCGAGATACGCGGCTCGGCTTGTCTTGCTACGTTCGATGATTCGAGCGGTAACTTCTTCTATTACAGGATTCATGCAAATACCCAGGGCGCTACGGCGCCCAATAAACGTTAATGTCGACCGTGTCCTGTTGCAGGAGGTGCGCAACAGGAAACTCTTTGTCACCAGTCTTGGCCCTCTCATACACAGCGTATTTGTCTTCGCCGAAAAACAGCAGCAGCAGCAGTTCACTCTGCAGCAATGCCGCAAGCGTCATGCTGATGCGAGGGTGTGGGCTCGCGGCTGTTGTCACGGGCATGTAGAACTTCTCTGTACCCTGCGACAGTCCCTCCGCGAGACCGCCCGCATCAGGGAACAGCGACGCAAAATGACCGTCGCTTCCCATCCCGACCAGCGAACAGGCAAAGCCACTCTTCGGTCGGCACTGTTGCAAATCATCGCAACGCTTCTCTGCAGAAATGCCATCGCGATAAACAGGCAAGACCGAGGCCTCGCTCGCAGCGTTCGTCAATAACGTGTCACGTATGAGTCTTTCATTGCTATCCGCATGATCGTTCGGCACCCAACGCTCGTCCGACAACGCCACGCTGGTACTGCCCCAGTCCAAAGGCATTCGTGACAGTGCAGCGAAGCATTGCGCGGGTGTACTGCCACCACTGACAACGAACATGGCGACACCGGTATCGTCGAGCTTGCCGCGGATCAGGCCCGACATGCATTCTGCTGCTGCAATTGACGCGGCCTCACGTGACTCGAATCGCTGCTCTACGACCACGCTAGTCTTCCTGGTGCCAGGATCGACCATCACGATCAAGCATTAACGCTGCCGCTGACGGTCCCCATGAACCGGATACGTAGCTTTCCACGCTCTGATTGCTGGTCTGCCAGCTATCAATGATGCCGTCGATCCATTGCCATGCCGCTTCAACTTCATCGCGGCGCATGAACAACGCGGGATTACCGCGCAGCACTTCCATCAGCAAGCGCTCATAGGCATCCGGATAGCGGACTCCAAAGGTCTCGGCAAAACTCAGATCCAGCGATACAGGCTTCAGTTCGAAGCCGCCCGGGCCTGGCTCTTTGGCCATGACTGACAGCTGCACTCCTTCGTCTGGCTGCAATCGAATGCGCAGCAAGTTCGGCGATACGTTGTATTCCTGTTCCGGAAAAATTGAATGCGGTACGTCTTGAAACTGCACTACGATTTCCGAATGCTTCGCTTTCAAGCGTTTGCCGGTCCGCAAGTAGAACGGCACACCCGACCATCGCCAGTTTTCGATCTCAAGCTTTAACGCGACAAACGTCTCTGTCGTACTCTTGCCACCGTCTAACTCGTCCAGGTAGCCGTCTACCGTTTCGCCGTTAACTGCACCAGCCGAGTACTGACCGCGCACGGAATGTTTTTTCGCACCCTCGGCGGAGATCGGCTTGAGAGATCTCAGCACTTTGATCTTTTCGTCACGCACGGCGTTTTGATCGAGGCTGGATGGTGCTTCCATCGCAAACAGGCAAACCAGTTGCAGCATGTGGTTCTGCACCATGTCGCGCAGTGCGCCAACGCGATCATAGAACTCCACGCGGCCGCCAACACCAAGGTCCTCGGACACTGTGATTTGCACATGATCTATCGCGCTTCGGCGCCACAGCGGTTCGAATAGTGAATTGCCGAAACGTAATGCCAGCAGATTCTGTACCGTCTCTTTGCCAAGGTAATGGTCAATACGATAAATCTGGTTCTCTGCGAAACACTGGCCAACGGCATCGTTGATATCGCGCGCTGAATCCAGGTCTCGTCCGAGTGGTTTCTCCAGAACGATTCGACTCGGCTCAGTCACCAGTCCGTTACTTTTCAGACCCGTTGCGATTGCACCGAACAGACCGGGCGCGGTTGCCAGGTAGGCGACTCGTGTTCGTTCCTCGTAGCCGGACAAAAGCTTATTGAGTTCGCCCCAACCGTCATGTTCATACGCGTCCGCCTGCGCATAGTGCAGGCGCCTGGCAAAGACCTTCCAGTGCGCTTCATCAAAATCACCTTCAGCAAGGTTGCTCTTCAGCGCTTCTTCAACAAGCTCAAGATAGGCTTGCTGCGTCAGTGCGCCGCGACTCGCCGCGATGATGCGACTCTCAGCAGTGATCTGCCCATCCTTGTCGCGGTGGTACAGCGCCGGCAGCAACTTACGCATTGCCAGATCGCCAGTACCGCCAAAAATAACGAGGTCAAAGGTGTCGACCGGTAGTAATTGGGCCATGAGTTTTCCTGGTTAATTTACGAAAGTTTACTACAATTTGTCCTTTTGTACGCAACTTTTGTAGCAAATTCCGCGATATTGATGTAATTTTACTACATGTTATCGACAATCAATCGCGCGCTGCCCGACCTGAGTCGCTCTGAAAAAAGCGTCGCTGAGTGGGTTCTAGCGCACCCAAAAGAGGCCGCTGGAGCAACACTTGCGCATATTGCGGCAGAGTGCGGAACCAGTGAGCCCACCGTCGTACGGTTTTGCCGACATGTAGGGCTCAGCGGATTTCGCGAACTGGGCATCAGGCTAACCGAGGCCCTCAGCAACCCCGCCAGTTTTGTGCACCGCGACGTACGCCCGGACGACTCGTCGTCGGACGCCGTCCTCAAAGTCATGGATGCGTCGATCCAATCCCTGATTGACATGCGCTCTCTGTTGTCAACGATGCCGATTGATGCAGCAATCCGAACAATGTCGCGTGCTCGTCAGATCGCCTTCGCAGGATTGGGGGCATCGGGTCACGTTGCGAGAGATGCCTGCCACAAGTTTTTTCGCCTTGGTATCCCCTGCTCATCTTTGAATGACACGCCGATGATCCTGCAATTTGCAGCCATTGCAGAACCTGACGATGTCCTGGTGCTGCTCTCACACACTGGGCGCTGGGTAGAATTTGCACATGCTGCGCGGCTCGCAACTACTCGTGGTGCGACGGTCATTGCAATTACCAACCCTGAATCAAAGCTCGCCACTGAAGCCAGCCTGCTATTCCCCTGCCAGGTCATTGAGGACACAAGTGTCTACACTCCGATGAGTTCGCGGCTCGCTCAACTAGCCCTGCTGGATGCCATTCACGTCGCACTGGCACTGGAATGTGGTGAAACTGCTGTCGACCGCCTGCGCGACAGCAAGAATGCCTTGAGCACAGACTTTCAATCGATCCAGTCAGCCGTCAAGCCGTGAGCTGCGATTGAAGCGTGTTACACCGGCAGTTCGGTGCTGTACTTCACGCGCCGCAAAACGAACGTTGAGCTCGCTGAGCGCACCGCAGCGTGTTTCAATATCTCGCTGTTGAGAAAATCGTTATATCTATCCATGTCACGAACAACGACATGCAGTATGTAGTCCCTGTCGCCCGAAACTGAAAAACACTCTGTTACTTCTGGCAGCAGTGACACATGGCGCTCAAAATTGTGCCGGTTTTCGTCCGTGTGCTCGGTCATCGCAACCAACAGAAGCACCTGGATATTGAAGCCGGCGGCTTTTGGATTGACTATCGCCACTTGTCGCTCGATAAGCCCCGCGGCCTCGAATTCGCGGATGCGGCGCCAGCAGGAAGTCCGTGACATACCCACAAGTTCGGCCAGCTCACTCTGATTACGCGTGGCATCGCGCTGCAGCTCGTTTAACAGGCGACGGTCAGCTCTCGACAAATCCATGCGCTTTTGCTCCTAAATACTTTATTTTTTGAAACTTTTGTTTCAATTGAAGATTGACTATAGCGCTTTTCGAACACAATTTCTGCGATCAGCGCGCATAATGTCGAAAAGCACTGCACGACAGAGGAGATTCTAATGGCAGACCTGTTTGAAAACCCGATGGGCCTCGACGGCTTCGAATTTGTCGAGTTCGCCGCACCTGACCCGAGTGTCCTCGAAAGCGCATTTACGCTGCTCGGCTTTAGCAAAGTTGCGAAGCACCGTTCCAAGGATGTCACGTTGTGGCGCCAGGGCGGCATCAACTTCATTATCAATAATGAAGTCGGCAGCCACGCATACTACTTCGCACGCGAACACGGTCCGTGTGCCTGCGGCATGGCGTTTCGCGTTCGAGATGCGCACGCGGCTTACGCGCATGCACTTGAGAACGGCGCGGAGCCGGTCGAGATTCCAACGGGTCCGATGGAGTTGCGGCTCCCTGCGATCAAGGGTATCGGTGGCGCCACTGTCTATCTGATCGATCGCTACCAGGAAGGCACGTCGATTTACGATATCGATTTCAATTTCTTTGAAGGCATTGACCGGCACCCGAAAGGTTGCGGCTTCGACGTCATCGATCACCTGACGCACAATGTCTACCGTGGTCGCATGCAGTACTGGGCGGACTACTACGAGAAGCTCTTCAACTTCCGCGAGATTCGCTACTTCGATATCAAGGGCAAACATACAGGGCTACTCTCCAAAGCGATGACCGCGCCGGATGGCAAGATTCGTATACCTCTGAACGAAGAGGCTTCACAAGGCACGGGGCAGATTGAGGAATACCTCATGGATTTCAATGGTGAGGGGATCCAGCACATTGCTTTCAGTTGCGACAACCTGCTGGAGTGCTGGGACCGCCTGCAGAAACAAGGTATCGAGTTCATGACGGCACCACCTGAGGCGTACTACGAGATGCTCGAAGAACGCCTCCCGGGGCACGGCGAGCCAGTGGACGAGCTGCAATCGCGAGGCATATTGCTGGATGGCACGACTGAAGATGGCGAGCCGCGCTTGTTGCTGCAGATTTTTTCAGCCAACATGGTTGGACCGACGTTCTTCGAGTTCATTCAGCGCAAGCAGGACGAGGGCTTTGGCGAAGGCAATTTCAAGGCACTGTTCGAGTCCATCGAACGCGACCAGGTTGCACGCGGCATCGTTAGTGAAAACGGCTGACAGGAGCAGAACATGAATCTGAAACGCATTCACCATGTGGCGTATCGCTGTAAAGACGCGAAACAGACCGTCGACTTTTACCAACGTGTCCTGAACATGGAGTTCACGGTGGCGTTCGCAGAAGACCAGGTCCCTTCAACAAAAGAGCCCGATCCATACATGCATGTCTTTCTTGATTGCGGCATGGGGAATGTACTCGCATTTTTTGAGTTACCGACGCAAGCAGACATGGACCGCGACCACAATACACCGGCCTGGGTGCAACACATCGCGTTCGAAGTCGAGGACTACGAAGCGCTGCTCGCAGCGAAAAAACATATCGAGGGCGAGGGACTGGATGTTATCGGCCCGACCAATCACGGCATCTTTCAGTCGATCTATTTCTTCGACCCGAACGGCCACCGGCTCGAGCTTGTCGCCAATACACATACGCAGGAACAGGTCGATGAGCTGAAGCGCGTTGCCCCCGCAATGCTGGAAGAATGGAGCCAGACCAAAAAGGCACCGCGCCATGCGGCATGGTTGCATGAACTTGAATTTCGAGGCGATCAATAGATGAAACTCGCATCCCTGAAAAACGGCCGTGACGGCCAACTCGTTGTTGTGTCCAGAGATTTGACGCGATACTCATCGGCGGCAGCGGTTGCCGATACACTGCAGGCAGCACTCGATGACTGGGCAAACAAGCGCCCCGCACTTGAACGTATCGCCGCTGAACTGGAAACCGGCGGTGGCAAGCCATTCGACCAGGCCGCCTGCGCTTCACCACTCCCGCGTGCTTATCAATGGGCCGACGGCTCAGCCTATGTCAACCACGTCGAGCTGGTTCGCAAGGCACGCGGCGCCGAAATGCCGGCGACCTTCTGGACTGATCCGTTAATGTACCAGGGCGGCTCAGATTCATTTGTCGGTCCTCGCGACGACGTACCGTTGGGCGACGAAGCGTGGGGCATCGATTTCGAAGCAGAAGTGACAGTCGTGACTGGCGACGTACCTATGGGCGTCTCTGCCACGGATGCGGTCAATCACATCGAACTCATCATGCTCGTCAACGACGTCTCGCTGCGTGGCCTGATACCGGGTGAACTCGCGAAAGGCTTCGGCTTCTTTCAGTCAAAACCGTCAAGTGCGTTTTCGCCGATTGCTGTCACGCCTGATGAACTCGGTGACAGCTGGCGAGACGCCAAAGTACACCTGCCGCTGCTGTCGTTCCTGAACGATGAATTATTCGGTAAACCGGAGGCAGGCGTCGACATGACTTTCGATTTTGGCCAGCTAGTAGCACACGCCGCAAAAACGCGGCCGCTGTCGGCTGGTGCAATCATCGGATCGGGAACAGTCTCGAACAAGCTCAATGATGGTCCCGGCAAACCGATTTCGGACGGTGGCGTTGGCTATTCCTGCATTGCCGAAATTCGTACAATCGAAACGATAAACGATGGCAAACCGAGCACGTCGTTTATGCGATTCGGCGATCGTGTTCGAATCGAAATGAACGATGACAATGGTGACTCGATCTTCGGCAGTATCGATCAGATCATCACACGATACGAAGGCTAGTGCCGATCAAACTTTACAGCTACTGGCGCTCATCTGCAGCTTACCGCCTGCGTATAGCGTTGAACCTGAAAGGGCTTGATCATGAGATCATTCCTGTGTCGCTGGCGCCCGGCGTTTCCGAACACCGTAGTGCGGAATACGCACGCAAGAATCCACAAATGCTGGTGCCTTTTCTTGAGGACGGCGATGTCGCCATTGGTCAATCCATGGCAATGCTGGAGTATCTCGAGGAAGAGTATCCGGAAATCGCGCTGCTACCAAAGCCACAACCCCTGCGTAGCGAAGTTCGCGCGTTTTGCCAGGCAATCGCTTGCGACATTCACCCAATCCTGAACCTGCGAGTCATGAAATACATCAAGGCAGAGTTCAAGGCAGATCCGCAGGCAGACTGGTACCGCCACTGGATTCATGAGGGTTTTAAAGCCCTGGAGCAAATGGTCAAACCGGGTCCGTTCGTATTTGGCGATACGCCAACGCTTGCAGACGCGCTCCTTGTGCCACAAATGTATAACGCAAGGCGCTTTGACGTGCCGCTCGATGCCTATCCAAAACTGGTTGCGGCCGTCGACTTCTGCAATGAGCTGGATGCTTTCCGGCGAGCCGCGCCTGAACAGCAGAGTGACGCCGGTTAGTGACTGGCCAAGAGGTCGGTATGTTCGCCAGACCAAAGCTCAACGAGCGCATTACCTTCAGTGACTTGCTCGACACTCATCGAGCCCGCTACTGCTTCCAGCTTCAAACCGGCGTCAATATCCCCCATCAAGGCTGCAAGGCTGTACCACTTGAACGCCTCCACGGGATCGTATTCCGGCGCAAAGTCCATTGACAAGAACCGTCCGAGCGCCAGCATCGCTTCTGTAACACCCTGTTCTGCCGCCTGCGTATAGAGCTTCACCGCTTCTGCGTCGCTCTGCGGCACACCCCAGCCATTTTGATGCATGATCGCGAGATTGTATTGCGCTTTCGCGTGTCCCTGCCCGGCGGCCAGTCCATACCAGTGAATTGCGGCCGCATCGTCCATCATGACGCCGAATCCGTTGCCGTACATTTGTCCAAGACCGAATTGTCCGTCAGCATCGCCAGCGTCAGCCAATGGTTGCCATTCGTTCAGTGCTGTTTCGTAGTCTGCAGAATTGTAGGCCGACAGGCCTGTTTCGAAATCGCCAGCGATTGCCTGCGACGCAAGCATCACAACGGCGACCACCCACGCTACATGAGAGATACGCATTTGTCCGACCCTCCCTTAGTGGTGTCATCGACACCAGAGTCATTGCTATCAGTATAGTCAGCCGCAGGGGAATTTTGAGCAATGCGTGAAAATACTGATGCGGTCCGGGTTTTGTCACTGCCGCCTCGTGCTAAGAGGCCTTCGCGCGCGGTGCTTTCCTGATCTTCTTTACATTGCTGGGCTTTGATTTGGCCGACTTTCGGGTCGCCGCTCCAATCGTCGCCGCTTTGAGCTCATTGAAAGAGCGTTCGAGACACTCACCATAGAACGCCGGGTCGGGCATCATCTCCCTGTCCGCGACGGCACTAATGGTAATTGTGTCGTTGTAGCTTAGTACAGGCTGGAACAACCCGAGTCCGTGAACGACAGGTCCGAGACCATATGTCGCAACCATCTTGGAACCCATGGAATACAAGGGAATATTCGGACCCGGAACATTCGTGATAATTGTATTCACGATCGGTGGCACGCGATCGACCATTCCCCAGCCCACATAGGTGCGCGCCAGGAGTCCTGACACCGTCGATGGTAAAAACTCGGCGGCGTCCGCTGCAAGATGTGGCCCCATCGTATACGTGAGCTTCTTGGCCTGGGTGCTTTCCTTGCTGACTGCCAACAGACGTTCGAGCGGATCCGCAATATCGCTACGGATCGGCAAGCTCATTGCAGTAACGAGGTTACCTGCCGACTTCTTCTTATCGGGCGGTCTTGCCGACATCGGCGCCATCGCCACCAAAGACTCAGATGGCAACTCATTCTTGTCCTCAAGATAGTAGCGTAACGCCCCACCGCAAATACTCACAACAACGTCATTGACGGTCGTGCCTTCCTGAGAATTTTTGATCGCTTTGACGTCGTTCAGATCAAAGGAACGACCCGTGAAAACGCGGTGCGGCGATACTTCCGCGTTAAACCGAGTCCGCGGAACCTTGGTTGGAATCTTGAGTTGCTTGGTTGCGAGGCCAGCGACCACTTTTCCAAGCTGCGGCACAGACCGGTACAGCAACTTGCCAAGCTTCATCGGCGCACCGACGCTTTTGGCGGCACTTCGCGTCAGGAGCTCCACGCCCGTTGGCATGCGTTCAGCAACCCACGGTTTATCAGGTTCATCAACCTCCGCGTCCGGAGACAGGTCGTGAATCGCGGCAGAGATTTCAGCACCGGATACACCGTCAATGGCCGCATGATGTATTTTCGTAACCAGCGCGAAACTTCCCTTCGGCACACCCTCAACATTGTCGAGTCCTTCGATAACGTAGGCCTCCCACAAGGGCTTGTTACGATCCAGCGGTCGCGCATGCAATCGCGCCGCCTGGATGCACAATTGTCGCCAGTCTCCGGGCGCGGGCAAGGCAATGTGCCTGACATGAAACTCGAGGTCGAAATCGGGATCCTCTATCCAGTAAGGATGGTCGAGGCTTAGTGGAACGCGAGCCAGCCGCTGCCTGAAGGCACGAGCTTTGTGCAGGCGTTCACCGAAAAATTTCAGAATCTCTTTGAATGTGACTTTACCGCCGGGTGCCGTGCTCTGGTCGTAGATCGCAAGGCTGCCGATGTGCATCGGTGTATTACCGGTTTCCAGGTAAAGAAACGAAGAGTCCATGCCGGAAAGTTGGTGCATAGGTTTTCTCTGTTGAGTTGTCGACAGAACCGACAACGTGAACGTCTAGTGATAGAACAGGTTACGAAGTCCGTGAATCTCAAACTTTTGCCAGTCGTCGGAATGCTGCTCTTTCAAACGATCGGCAATGACATACAGGACGGCGGGATTAAAGCCCATACCAAGGTGACTGGCGGTCACGCCAATGTTTTCCACATCCGGTCCCGGCGGGAGCTGCGCGATTCGCGCGGAGACGATTGCATCCGTTCTGCTGTAAATTGCCGTCATCGGAATACCCTCAACAGGATCGCGAAGCGAGGCAATGCGACGGCGGATCGACTCCTCGTCAATTTTTTGTCCGGACACAGATTCGTACAAACGCCAGACCTTGGTTGACTTCGGATTACCAATCGGGCTTCCGAGCATAATTACAGAGCGTACGAAATCCGGGTTTCGTCGGGCAACCTCACGTGCCAGCAGCCCTCCAAGGCTCCAACCGATCAAACTGACTTTCTCGCCCGATTTCTCAAACACTTCTCGAAGTCTGTCGTCCATCAACGCCTCGAGATCACGCTCAGATGTGAGTCCGAGGTTTCGGCCCAGGTTCCAGCACTGAGCGTCATAACCCCAGGTTCGCAAGTGCCGACGGACGGTTCGCATTGAACGACCAGAGGCAAGAAACCCCGGCAACGTTATAACCGTATGGCCGTCGCCTTTTGGCAGCTTCCTGAGCATTGAACGGGCCGGAACCAGGCTTGCTGCTTCAGACAATGCGCGCGGAACTTCGAGCAAGCTCAGCAACCACGACGGAGCTTTCGCTGCCAACGCACTATTGAGCGCCGCAGGGTTTATTATAGTTTTTTCTTGCATCAACAAACTATACACGACTCAGCTTCACCGAACGGCCTTCCGTTTTAACATTACGGGCTTGTTTCTGCTGTTATAGTAGAGGGCTTACTGGAGACCTGAATGCCCTCGAATCAACAACTTGTCGCTGAAATCCTGAAACAGCCGGACGGGCCGGAGATCGGTGCGTTCTTTGATTTTGATGGCACCGTTATATCCGGTTATTCAGCGTTTGCTTTCCTGCGCGAGCAGTTGCGCCGCGGGCACCTGTCCCCATCGGAACTGGCAGAACTACTGACCGCGATGGCAGGTTTCGGCCTCGGCAACGTGGGTTTCTCGGCGTTCATGATAGCCGCAACCCAGTTCCTTCGAGGTGTTCGGGAAGAAAGCTACGAACATTTTGGTGAGGAACTGTTCGAGTCTCACATCGCGCGATTGATCTATCCAGAGTCGCGGACGCTGATCCAGGCACACCTCAAGAAAGGTCATACGGTCGCGATTATCTCATCAGCGACGCCCTACCAGGTACGGCCGGCAGCACGCGAACTCGGTATCGAACATGTCCTGTGTTCCGAACTTGAAGTTGAAGACGGTACGTTTACGGGCGCCGTAATTCACCCCACTTGCTTCGGGCCAGGCAAGGTGGCTGCGGCCGAAATGCTCAGCGAGCGATACGGTGCCGATCTCGACCGCAGTTTCTTTTACTCGGACAGCTACGACGATATCGAGCTTCTCGAACGAGTCGGCAACCCCCGCCCGCTGAATCCAAACAACAAATTGCGGGCCGTCGCCGAGCAGAACGGCTGGCCAATTCGCAAGTTTGCGAGTCGCGGTCAACCGGGCGCAATGAGCCTGCTGCGCTCCCTGATGGTGCCAGCCAGCCTGGTCGGATCGTTCTTTTCCGGTTTACCCATCTGGGCTTTGACTGGCTCGAAGCGCGATGCGCTCAATTTCTCACTGTCTGTATTTGCCGATACAGCAAGCGCATTGATCGGGCTGAACCTGAATACAAAAGGCGAACACCACCTGTGGTCGCATCGTCCCGCCGTTTTCATATTCAACCATCAAAGCAATGTTGACCTCGTTATCGTTGCCCGCCTGATGCGTCGGGATGTAAGCGGTGTCGGCAAGCGCGAGATCGGCAACATTCCGATAGTCGGGCGAGTGATGGAATCCGCCGGCATGGTGCTGATCGACCGGCAAAACACTGCGAGTGCCATTGAAGCGATGACTCCGCTGGTTGATGCAATGCGCGTCGAAGGTAAATCAGTGTGCCTGTCACCGGAGGGCACCCGAACGCTCACGCCAAAACTTGCCGAGTTCAAAAAAGGTGCCTTTCACCTGGCTATCCAAGCCGGCGTTCCGGTTGTTCCGATCGTGATTCACAATTCCAATGATGTGCAGCCAAAGGGTGATTTCCTCTACCACCCAGGCACCGTCGATGTTGAGGTACTGGCACCGATCGACACCAGTGGATGGACAAGGGAAACGATCGACACGCACGTAGCCGATGTCAGAAACATGTATCTGAAGGCCCTGGATCAGGGAGGCGACGATAGCGAGGCTTCGCAGCTACCGGAACCGGTCGAGGTTGCAAAACCAAAGTCAAAACCGCGGAAGAAGAAAACGCGATCTGCACCGAGAACAAAAACTAAAACAATTATCGACAACGACAGCGGTACGCGCCACTGAAAACTCGCACCCGTATACTGGTCAACAGCCTGCTGCTGTTTAATGAGCACGGCGAGCCCAATACGACGACCAACCAGATCGCCGATGAACTCGACATCAGCCCCGGGAATCTGCACTACCACTTCCGTAAGAAATCAAAGATTGTCGAGGCGCTACTGGCAGAATTTCAGGCAGATGCACGCCGTATATTGCGTCCACCGGCTGAGAACCACGCAACGATTGCCGACTTCCTCGCTTTCGTTCATCTGCTTCTGGAGGTACTGGCCGCCTACCGCTTCCTGTTTCGGGATATGGCAACACTGGCGGATGCCTACCCGAAAACACGCCATGCATTGAGAGGATTTTCGAATGCGCTCACCGCTGCAATGCAGCTCTACGTTGAAGCAATGCGACGCGACGAGCAATTGCATATCGGCGACGCAGAGGTGCCGCTCCTGTGTCGCAGTCTTGTCATTGTGGCTTTGTACTCGGAACGATACGACGAAGTCTGCGACCCATCGACGACCGCTGATCGCGCGGCACTGAGAGCTGCGAGCGGAATCCTTGGGTTGCTTGTGCCCTATGCGACGAAAGACACGCGACCTGTTTTTGCGGAGCTGATCGCGTTCCACGACTAATTATGGCGTTCAACTCAGGCACAAAAAAAGGGCCGCAATCGCGGCCCTTTCAGGATTACTCAGACAGTATTATTTCGCAACTTGCAGCAATACCTTGTCAAGTTTTGCGTTCAGCTTGTCGATGTCGCTCGAGCGGGCGATCGGCGCGAAACTCAGTACCCGGTTAAGGGCTGACTCAGCGCCTTTCGAAACCTGTTCACGTCTTGATTTGACCCGTCCGAGAACGCGCTTCTGTGCGCCTTCAATCGACTCTTCAATCTGGTCGCGAACCTTTTCGCCGTCGTTTGCAAGATCGTCGTACTTTGCTTCGACGGTGGTCTGCAGCTGTGTTGCAAAACCAAGTCCCGCCAGCAATGCCTTGTTGGCTGCGGCCAGTGGTTGCTCTGCGATTGTGCCATCGAACCGGGCTACTACAGAGCCGATCCAGGTCTTCGTTGAGTTTTTCGTTCTCTTCGTTGCCATCTCTTTTCTCCTAAAATCTGGCTATTGCCTAAGCGATAACTGAATTCTAGTGTGATCACCTAGGGTGATCACACTAGTTGTCGATTAGCTGCTTTTCTTGGAAGTCTTCTTTGCCGAAGCCTTCTTCGCAGATACTTTCCGGCTAGAAGCTCTCTTCTTGGTAGTAGCCTTTTTTGCCGGCGCTTTCCTGGTGACCTTCTTGGCAACTTTCTTCGCTGCACGCTTTTTCTTCTGACCTGCCTTCAGCACCTTGTCCAGCTTTGCGTTCAGCTTGTCGAGGTCTTTCTTGCTGGCAACGCCAATACGATCAAGGGCGCTTTCCACGCGAGCGTCAAAAACACTCTGGAATTTCTCCATTTGTGGCGTCTCACGCATCTGGTCCAACAGGCCAGAGGCCTTTGACTGTGCGTCGTCTGCCATATCGCGAATTGCATCCTGAACATCGTCGATTAGCGACTCGGTCTTGTTCGTGGTCTGCTTGCGGAAGGATTGTCCCTGCTCAACCAGCTTTTCAAACGCCTTGCTGCCTGCTTTCTGAGTGTTTGACAGCGCGCCTAAGCCCGCGAGGAACGCATGCTCAAGCTGCTCTGCAACTTCGTTCGTACGTCCGCTGTCCCGCTTCTTTGATGATTTGCCCTTGGCCATGATGATCTCCTGTTCGTCAATCTTGCCGAATATGGGTTCATCGTAGGCTGAGAATCTAGGGTGTGCACACTAGTGAGGGCCGGGAGCCATCGTGCCGCGCGGTTGCGTTGCCGCTCTAGTGATCCATCCCCGCCGCAAGCACCGAAACCGCGAGCAGCACCGCCAGCGCAGCTGTTGCCAGGAACGCCCCTGTGGATACGATGACCTGTAGCCATCGCACCTGGCCAGCGAATCCCGAGACCACCCAGGTGAATACCAGGCAGGCGGCCGGAACACCGAACAGTGTCGGCGTCTCATCTCCAAACGCAATAGCAACAGGTAAGTGCTCGCTCTGCGTAACGGGTAAGAACGCGACCACAGTCAATCCGGCCGAGACGACGCTCGCAGCGACAAAAGTCACAAACGCTGTGAGGCCGGCTGGATTCATCCAGCGAAAGCCTGGAGTGCGTTCGTCAGGCGAATCTATGCGAGGCGTATTGTCTGCATCGCTCAAGTGTCTGCTTCCGCCGGTGAGCTCAGGTCCAACAAGTAATTTCTGACTTCGTCGCGGACCTCTGCTTCCTGGGCATCCCATTCACGCATGGCATCCTGGACCCGCGGGTCCGCTACCACGTCTTCATATTGAGCCTGCGAGAAACGGCCCCTCCAGCCCTGTTCCAGCAATACAGGCCGAACGAATACGTCCGCCAACGCGAGTTCGACTGCAGCATCGATATCGCCTTGCATGGCAAAAGCGGCCATTTGAGCATCCGGGTTCTGGGTCAGGTCGATACCGTAGGATGACGCATTCTCCTGCATCCTCGCGATGCGTCGAAGCAATTCCTCGCGCGGAAGTGTTGTGTACCACGCGTCGAACGCGACCCCCTGCACTGTCAGGAAACGGGTTGGTATCGCGTCCGCATCAACATTCAGAATACCGGGCCAGTGGCGTTCGAGGTAAGCGCTCTCCGCATCCACTGTACCATTGGCGACTGCGGCTCGAAGCAAGTACTGAACCGCCCCGCCAAATGCGAACTGACGATCCTCGATGTTGTTCTCTATCGCCCTTCGCGCGGCGAGGATGCCCGCAGACTGGTCGTTTGTACTGATTGCGCGTAACAAGTCGATCCTGTACGCCACTGCACTGCTCGGGGCAATCGCGAAAACGCGTTTGCGAAAATCATCCGCTTCCTCGACCAGGCCAAGCTGATAGAGAAACTGTGCGATAAAGCCAGGTATTTCGTGGTCCCTTGCATCGACTTCCATCGCCTTGAGGCTTTGCTGTAAATAGTCCACACCATCACCGCGTTTCAGCGCGATAGTCGCCAGCCTCAAATACGCATTCGGCTGCCGAGGCTCAATATCAAGCGACGCCTGCAGTGACGCCCAAGCTTCGTCCAACAGGTCGAGGTCCACACTGAGCGAGCCAATCTCAAAGTGGATGCGCGCGTTGTAGGGATCCTGTTGCAGTGCGTCCTTTTGCAGCCGCAGTGCTTCTTCCAGGTTTTGTGTGCCCTGCAGCATGCGACTCAGCAGCAGGCGAGCCTGGTATTCGCGGGGATTCGATACGACCAGCGCCCTGAGCTCGTCGATCGCGCCTGCCACTTGCTGCGCACCGCCATCAGACGTCTTTTGCGCCGACTTCGCGTACACATGCAGGGCACGTGCGTTAACGTCCTCAGGACTCACTTGCAATACCTGATCGGTAATCGCGAGCACTGCGGCAAGCGCAGCATCCCGATTCATCAGTCCGGTTTCATACTGATGCAGGTAGTTGCTGGCCAGTTCTGTCTTTGCATCGACGAAACCGGAATCGATCAGCAACGCTCCCTTGAGCAGTTCTTCAGCGGCTTCAAGCCCGCCATAGGAACCGGTCGCGCGCTGATTCAATGCCAGTAGATACAAGTCGTATGCATCCGGATTTTCTGTACCGACACCAGCGACCATCGTATCTGCATCAGGTCCAAGCAATGACGCAGACAACTCATGCCCGACCTTCATCGCGATTTCGTCCTGGATACCGAAAATATCGTCACTCTCACGATCAAAAATTTCCGACCAAATGTGATAACCGTCGGACGCCCGTATCAGCTGCGCCGTTATGCGAACGCGGTTGCCGGCTTTTTGCACGCTACCCTCAAGAACATGCGCCACCTGTAATGCAGCTGCAATTTCCCGGATATCGAGATTCTTGTTTTTGAACGCAAAACTGGACGTGCGCGCCGCGACCTTGAGGTCTGGAATCTGCGCCAGCATGTGCAGCAATGTTTCCGTCAGCCCATCGGAAAAATAGTCGTTGTCCTCATCGCTCGACATATTGACGAATGGCAGAACCGCGACAGATTCTGCGCTGACGGTTGCCGTGTCAGCGTTCAGCTTCTCAGGGGCTTGCCTGGCTCCAATAACTGCGATGAAAACAGTAATCAGAATGACACTCAGTACCGTCACGTAGTCGAGTTTTCCGACCGCGGCAGTTGCAGTGGAATCTACCCGACCTCTACTGGTCTCCTTTCTGATCCCGTCCGGCGTCAGTTGATAGACCCAAGAGAGCACCACGGCCGGCAAGAATCCGAACGCGAAACACAGGATGACGGCTTTCGTTGCCCAGTCAGGCGCGCCGAGCGCCGGCAGAATCGCCGTCAATACCTCGGTAAGCAACCAGCCGACGACCAGGTACGCGGCTGCGACACGAAGAACATTACGACGCTGGAGTTCAGTAAATATCGACATACCGTGGCAATCGGAAAGAGAGGATTAAGAGACTACAACAAAGCTGCCCCTCCATTCTAAAGGGTTCACATGCTTAGATGCAGAAAATGTCGAAATGGTTGTTGCGCCAGCACACCTGGGGCGTCTGGCGCCCGATATCGACCGGATGACGTTTAGCTGAACGGGGTCCTGCTATTCGGCACAGGTCATCGCGATGTACTGGGACAGGAGCCAGCTTCCGTCCACTTTGTCCGCAAAGTACCAACCGCAGGATAACTCGGTGCTGCCATCGTTATTTCGGTCAAGCCAGGTGACATCAAACACCGCAGTCGTGGCGTTCAGTTTCGTGGTTTCAAGGGCTGCAACGTCCGTACCCAGCCAGCCTTCGCTGCGCCACACGTCAAGCGAGTCGATGACAAAGCTGTCAACATTCAGCACGGAAAGGCCGTCATCCGAGCGAAAAGCAATCTCATCCGAAAAGTACTGCGCGAATTCGTCAGCCTTGTCCCAAGCGTTTTCGACATACAATGCCGCGTAACCATCCCTGAACCACTTGTCGAGATCCTCGGCTTCTGCAGCGGAAAGTGGCGCTGCAAGCAGAGCGATAAGGAGTGGCGTCCACAGGTATTTCGTCATCGTTATCATCCTCTCGGTTAGCGGCGTGGGGCTATTCAGGTCCGCAAAGTAGCCCAGATTGTACAAGACCCTCGACGCAGGAAGTTGCGAGCCTGTCGGGACGGAGAAATGAGTTGGGCAACTCGAGGTACGAATGACAAAGGGCGGCCATTACGGCCGCCCTTTTCGTGTTTGGTGGTGAAGGGTGGATTTGCATTCTTTCATATCTTATTGGTTTTAATTACTTTTATTATG
>JAHZJK010000032.1 GCA_022600955.1 Gammaproteobacteria bacterium | reverse complement strand
TGATCGTGTCCTACTGCCATCACGACGACGACAGTCGTATGCACGAGCAGTCGAATGATCACTTGAACATGATCGATGTCTACGTCGTTTGGGGCGACAATACCGAGGGTGCCTTGCTGCACAAGCTGAAATTCTGGAACGGTATCTTTACCTGCAACGTGCAGACGCGCGATCAAGTTGCCTGGGACTCGTTCGATATGTATCAGCTGTCGAACAATCACCTGATATCGGACGACGAGTACATTCGCAAGCAAGTACATAAAATCCGCATTGGTGATCAAATTCGTGTGCGTGGTTACCTCGCGAGCTACGGCAGCCCGGGCATACCGCCACGCGGCACAAGTACGACGCGCCTCGATACCGGCGATGGTGCCTGCGAAACGATTTATGTGGAGAGATTCGAGATCGTTCGTTCGGCAACCAGCATGTGGCGCAGCGCCATGTATGGATCGAGCGCGACCCTGGCGTTCGGACTGCTACTGTTCTTCAGACGGCCCGTGAGAGTTCGCCGATAACTAGAATCTGTAGCTGAAGCCAATCGTAACCAGTGAACCACTTTCATCGCGTGGGCCGCGAAAGTAGCGTCCTTCGAGGCGTATGGCAAAGTCTTCACTGGTGTTGAAGTCCAGACCGGCACCAAACTCCCATGCGTCTTCGCCAAACAGACCGTTATTGCCCCCAGGTATGAGATCGGCCGTGTAAGTCGCGCCACCTATCAGGCCATACACCTCTGTTTTATCTGAAACAGGAAGAATGATGCGACCGACAAGGTCGAGGCCCTTTACTTTGATCGACGTATCGGCACCATCGAAAAAATCATTGGGTCTACCCAGGTTGAAGTAATTCATGCCCAGTGCGAAGTGATCAGTGAACCGATACTCGACACCCAAAAGCCCGCCAACGTCGGTCGCACTGAACTCGTCGCTGCCGTCGTCGTCATAGACACCGCTTGATCCGATGCCGGCATGAATGGCAAACCCGGTTCGGTCTTGTGCACTCGCAGGATCACTTATAACCAACGCGACTATTGCGCCAAAAAAGACCATGTGTCGTTTCATGCAGAACCCCGTGTTTTTCACGCTAAGACAGCCAGTCTGACCTATACATGCGGAGAATTTAAGCTTGTTTTTCCGGCAATTTCCGTTCAGCAGACGTTTAGAAAAGTTTCACGTTCGGTTAAGGCACGCGGCGCTATTCTGCAAGCGAACGATAAAGGAACGTTCATAAGGAGCAGGTCATGGATATTATTTACGCTGCAGAAAAACCCAGTATTGCCAGCCTGTTCAGCGAGCACCTGAATCGCCGGGTAGAGCCTGAACAGATCAAAGTTGCGGAAAACCCTGACGAAACAGGTAGTTTCTACATTGGCTTTGATCTTGACAGCTATGTGATGAGCCCGGACGGGCATATTACGTCAAATCGATAGGCCAATAACGGCAATAGTGTCACTATTTGGAGACATCTAGACGCCACGGACCTTTTGCGCGAAAGTATCGTTACAAAAGAGGTGCCAGTGGGGGCGGCACTATCAACAGAGCGTATGTGCCGTTAGAGCGTAAAATGCCATGCATGTAGAAAGTATAGGTTTGCAGGAACGTCCGTTCCGGGGCAAAGGTCGACCGACAACATTTATTCGTTATCGGTCCCAGCAGGAAGCGTTCACGTTTCTTGGCGATATCCTTAGAGAAAAAGGCGGCGTAGGTTTGCTGTACGGCCCGGCGTTGTCTGGAAAGTCGACTATTCTCGATCAATTTGTACAGGAGTTACCTGACAACCAGGCGGCGGCCATCGTCAATGGTGGCCGACTGAAAACACCTGAATTCTTGTCCGAAATACTCGCGCAATTTGGCTATGACGTAACGCTGACGTCCGGCGACGAAATGCTCAACATGCTGACTGTCTTTCTCGCACAACAAACGCGCTCCGGTCAGGCACCATTACTGATTCTTGAAAACATCAACGAGATGTATCCAAGTGCGTTGAGTGCAATCTGCAAATTGGCGGAGTTAAAGATTGGCGATCAGTACGCTGTCCGAATCGTCCTGGTTTGTAATCGCGACTATCGACGCATTATCAGTGCGCAGAGTATGCGACCGATTGCGAAACGTCTTGTCGGTAGTTTTGAATTACAACCTTTGTCAGCCAAAGAGTCGATAGGATTCCTGTACGGAAAACTCCGCGATGCGGGCGCACGTCGACCTGACGATGTTTTCTGTATTGATATCTGCGACCAACTCTATACGGCATCAGAAGGCTGGCCAGGCAGGCTTGACGATATTGCCATGACAGTGCTCGAACAGGCGAGCCAGTTGCCCATACAGATCGGTGAAGTAAATCATCCCAGCATCCGCAAGGACACGGAGTTGCCGCAGCTTATTGTGACCCGCGATGGATTGATTATTCAGGAAGTTGAGCTGGTGTCGTCGCGGGCATTGATCGGACGCGCTGATCTCAGCGACATTGTTCTTGATGATCATTTCGTGAGTAAACAACACGCATTGCTGGTTTACGAAGAGGGTGTCGTTATTCTCGTGGATCTCAATAGCGCTAACGGCACCACAGTCAACTCACGGCGCGTGAAGCGTACGGTTTTGCGAAACAATGACATAGTCGTGCTAGGTGATCATCGCATCAAGGTATTGCACGCAGCGAGTCCGGCGCTATCCGAAATCGAAGACCCCGACCTCGCAGATACTGCGAAAATGCAGAGCATCTCCGATGCGCGTCGCGCCAAATTTCGCCGCGAAGCACACCTGGTCAAACCGGACCAGCGAAAAGCCTAAGCTGTCACGGCTTCCTGAACAGCATAGTGAAGCGATCAGTGTTGCCACTCACCGAGCGACGCCCAACCTCGTACTCAAGTTCGTCATCGGCACGAAAGTGCATGTCCGAGTAGCCAACGAATTCGAAACCCTGGTCCAGCATTTCCTTGATGACCAGTACTGGATCGATGCGGCGCCGGTTTTCGTTGTTATTCGATTCCATGTGACGACGCGTATGGTCAACAACGCCATACAGGCCGCCCTTACGGAGTGACCGGAACACTTCTGCGTTCATAATGGCGCGACCCTCGGCGCCGAAGTTATGCAGATTGCGAAATGTCAGGATCATGTCGAGATTATCGACACCAAAATCGAACGCATCGAGCGTATAAAAGCGGCTGCCCTCCGGACGCCGAATGTTTGCCTGCTCGTCTATATACTCAACTTTTTCGAAGCCCGCTTCCGGCAACAGACGTTCGTTAACGCGGCCTGCGCCCATCGATACATAGAGTTTGCCTTTGTCCGCTAGAACGGGTGCGAGGATACGCGTGTACCATCCGCCTCCGGGCATCAATTCCATGACTCGCATGTCATCTTCGAGTCCGAAAAAGTTTAGAGTGTCCAGCGCTTTACGGTTCTTATCTCGAGCCCTGTCCGTTTCTGGTCGGGCGTCTGCTGCGAGCGCTGCCTCAACTTTGGCGTCAATTGAATTATCGGCATATGCGAACCCTGCAAGCAGCGTCAGGCAAAGGAGGGGCAGTGCTTTCATTTCGAGAGACCTCAGTAAGTTCAGATCTCGCGACGTTACCCCAAAAACTGTCCGAACGCACCCGGATCCGTGAGGGCGACAAACATCAGCCCGCTGATTGCACCACACAAATGGGCGTCGTGATTGATACGTCCGGTGTTTTGGGTCGATGAGTAGTAGGAATAGGCGACGTAGCCAATGGCGAACAGGAATGCGGGAATTGGTACCGGCAAGGGAAAGATAATCAGCGTCGTTGTTGGGAAGTAGACGATATACGCGAACAACACGGCGGAAATCGCGCCCGATGCGCCCAGTGATGCGTAGCCGGGGTTATTTCGATGCTTGTACCAGGTGCAGGTGTGGCTAATGACGAGGCCGAAGAAATACAGAATCAGGAACGGGATCGTGCCGATAAACCGTTCCATCGGAAACGCGAAAAAGTAGAAGGTAAACATATTGAACAAAAGATGCGGGATATCTGCGTGCACAAATCCGCTCAGGATGATTGTGTCGAATTGTTTGCTGCGCAGAAAGTAATACGGTCGAAACAGACACATATCGATGATTCGCGGCGTTTGATACAAGCCCATCAAACTTATGCCAATAGTAATGGCCATCAATAATGGCGCTGCGATGCTGCCGCTTTGAAACATGTTGAGGTCAGTCCCTTTCTTGTTATTGCTTAGAGGCCTCCTGCGATACGCCTCCGTATTTTGTCGTTGTACATGCAGGCATCTGCATCAGCCATCAGGATTTCAAGCGTGTCGTGGCGCTCAGCGTCGTATTGGATAGTACCAACACTCCAGCGAAGTTTTCGCAGCATTTCGCTCGACGAGTTGCTTGCAAGGCCTCTGAGTCGCGTCAGGGCGGAGCTGGCCGAATTGCTGGAGGCGCTCAAAAGCACGGCAAACTCGTCGCCACCCACGCGACCGATAGCATCGGCAGTGCGAAAACAGCTTGCCAGCATGTCCGCAAACTCAACCAGCATCGAATCGCCGGTCGCGTCTCCATACGATTCGTTAATTGTTTTTAGCTGGTCAATATCGAATAGTGCAAGCTCTGCATCGGCTCCCGTACGGCGACATAGCGACAAGAGATGGTTGGCCATCATGTGAAAGCCGCGCCGATTAGGCAGGCTTGTGAGTTCATCGATTGTTATCTGCGCTGATACCTGGATTTCATTCTCGACCATGCTTGCCAGGTCGCGTAGCGTCTCTGCGGCATCGGCCGAGAGGTCGCGCGGACGAGTGTCCAGAATACACAGGGTGCCGACACGATGTCCGCCGGGTTCGTGCAGTGGACAACCGGCGTAAAAGCGAATTCGCGGTTCGTCTGTTACGAGGGGATTGTCGTGAAAGCGGATGTCGTCTGCTGTATCCGGAATCACGAATATTTCGTCGTCCAGAATGGCATGTGCGCAGAAAGAAATGTCGCGTTTCACCTCCGGGAAACCAAAGCCCTGCCTGGACTTGCACCATTGGCGGTCCTTATCAATGAGGCTAACCAGGCAAATATCCGAGCCGAATAGCCGCTGAGCCATGCGCGTGATTCGATCGAAGCGGTTTTCAGCTGCAGTGTCGAGGATTCGGAGCCCATGCAGGCGCCCCAGGCGGTTATTTTCGTCGATTGGCAGCGACGGCTTCAGCATGTTTCAACTCCAGGTAGCTTGAACCTCAGTATCGGCGCCGCTGAAGGCGACTTTAGCCACTGATTTCCGGCTAAAGAAAAGGCCGAATCGGCCGACAGAGTATTCATGTAAGTTATTGATTCTCGAGAGTGGCCTTGTGAGACTCCAAAACCCGGCACTGGCGGCATGTTTTCTGGCGTTTGCGGCATTTGTCGCAGCGCCTGCATTTGCTGATGCGGGTACCGCGGAGGCGCCATTCCGCTACTACACGGTTCTCGATGGCCTCACGCAATCCAATGTTCAGGATATTGAGCAGGATCAGGCGGGTTACCTGTGGTTCACGACCGCCAGAGGCTTGAACCGCTTCGACGGAAAGGAATTCGATCACTATACGATCGCTGACGGACTGCCGAATAACTGGCTCACGTCTATCCACGTCAGCCCCGCCAACTCAGTTTGGGTCGGCGATCAGAAGGGCAGCGTCACAGCAATACACGGCGCGCGAGTCGTACACACATATGCGCCACTGGAAGGTGCGGACAAGCCGGTTCTGGATCTTGAATTTCTGGGTGGAGATGTACTGACGGTGGTCGAGGGCGTCGGCATCGTGCGGGTGGGCAAGAATGGCATTCCTTACGGTTCAACCTATATTGCGGGTGACGAAACGACGCTGATCTCCAATCTGGAGATTTACGGCGAAGATATCTGGGTCGAGTCTGGGACAGGCTTGTACAAACTTCACTTCGGAACTGAGGCACATCTCGAATTGCTGGATGCAAGTATCCGAAACATTCATGTTGATGACGGTGGGGTGCTTTGGGCTGCAGATACAAATGGCGTCGTCGGCGTGTGGAAAGACGGGGCATTTGATGCTCGCATGGCTCTGAAGGCTGAAAAAGGAGTGGTCAGCATAGTTACAGACCGGCAGGGTCTGGTCTGGGTGGCCACGACAAATGAGCTTTTCAGTTTTGGCCGTTATGGCTCTGCAGATACGCATATCGCTGGTGCATTGCGAAAGTACGATGGTATGGATCGCATTACCTCATTGTATGTCGACAAAGAGGACTCGCTCTGGTTGTCGACCGAAGCCCGGCTAATCCGCTTTCTTGGCGATCGCTTTCGAAACTACAAGTTACGCACGGGACCAGACCCGGTAACTGTCTGGGCCATCAGTGAAGACGGTAAAGGACGATCCTGGTTCGCCACTCAAACCAAGCTGCTGGTGCGCCAAACCGATGAGTCGGTCACAGTAGTCGGTCCTGAATACGGCCTGCCACTGGGCACGGTGCGCGACATAGTCTTCGACGGGAAAAACACCGTGTGGGCTGGTCTTACGGAAGAAGGTTTGTTTGCGGTAAACGCAAACAGCCTCAAAGCAAAACGTGTCGATGGCACTTACGACATGGACATTCTCGATATCGATATCGCGGCTGACGGCGCAGTCTGGTTTTCGACCATTGGATCTGGCGTCTACCGCTATGACACGTCTGCTCGGGAACTTAAGAAATTTTCGGTGCCCGAGACGACGTCTG
This sequence comes from Gammaproteobacteria bacterium, assembly GCA_022600955.1. GTDB lineage: Bacteria > Pseudomonadota > Gammaproteobacteria > Steroidobacterales > Woeseiaceae > UBA1847. Next base: position 14,031 of record JAHZJK010000032.1, on the reverse strand, counting down.
TATACACGCTGGATACCTGGGAGACAGGTGACGTCTGGTACGGTGCCGACGAGGTTGGTCTCGTGCATCTTTCCCCTGACGGCGCTGGCGGCTATGAACAAGAACTTATCGTAGATACGCTGGATGGGAGCCGACGCCTGTTCAACCACGTTCGACTTACAGGTCCCGAGTCCTTATGGGTTGCAACCGAAGAGGGTGGAATATTCTTTTTTGAGGATGGCAAGGCGACCCAGTACGCCGCGGATACGCCGCTGGCAGATCAAACAGTCTATCTGCTCGAGCCGCTCGAGAACGGTACCGTTGTCGCCGGTGGCGAGCAGGGTCTTTACCAATTCGTACCGGGTGAAGAGAAGTTTGCGCACTTCAATCCGCAAGTCGGATTTATCGGCATGGAAACCAACGTCCATGCGAGTTTCAGAGATTCTTCGGGTGACCTGTGGGTTGGTACTGTCGATGGCGCGACACGCATGGATGCCAGTCAGGAGATGCCGCGATCATTCGAGCCAACGCCGACCATCGTGCGCATCGAAACCGAACTCGACGGGCGTCAGATTCTGGATAATCAAGAGATCGAACCAAGAGAGTTCGGTGCCCACATTACCTATGCAGCGGTCTCGCTGCTATCGCCCAAGGGTGTGCAGTACAGCTACAAACTGATCGGTGAAGATAGCAGTTGGGGCTCGCCAACAACCAACCGTTCAGTCAGCTACCCGCGCATTCCACCTGGCTCGTACGAGTTTATCGTCAGGGCGCGTTATCCAGGTGGTGAATGGAGTAGTCAGGTCGCGAGCCAGCGGTTCACGGTGTTGCCGTATTTCTGGCAAACGCCATGGTTTGTGTCCGTCCTGGTAATCCTGTTGTTGGTTGCGATCCGGCTCGTTGTTGCATCACGGACTCGAAAAGTCGAGTGGATGAACGATACGTTGCGGGCCCAGGTTGACGAGCGGACTCGCTCAATCGAACAGGCGCGCCAAAAACTGGAAGCGTCAAACGAACGACTCTCCGTCGAGATCGATGCACGCGCCGAGGTCGAAACGCGCTTTCGACTGGCGTTCGAGAACGCGCCAATTGGCATGGGGCTGCTCAACGACAAGGGCGTTTTGTTTGACGCAAATCCGGCATTGCGACAAATGTTTTGGCCGGCGACCAATGAGTTGCCGAAGCGAAACTTCGGCTCGACGATTAGCGAGGACGAACGCGAGCGTGCAACCATGCTGTTCAGGACAATCGTTTTGGGAGAACGGGATCAGCTGACTGAGAATACTCGCTGTATCCGTGACGACGGTGAGGAACTGCAGACGGTCGTGAACTGTTCTGCGGTACGCAGCGAAACCGGTGAGTTCCTGTATGCAGTACTGCAGATCCAGGATGTCACGGAATCCTTGAAACTTACGGTGCAGCTCGAGTACCAGGCCAGCTACGACGAGCTTACAGAACTATTGAATCGTCGCGCTTTTGAGACGCAGCTTGAGAAAGCATGGGACTCGGCAGCGCGAGGCGGCAAGCAAAGCTACCTGATGTTTATGGATCTCGATCAGTTCAAGGTCGTCAACGACACTTCTGGCCATACCGCGGGCGACCAGCTGTTGCGTGCCGTAAGTGAGATCCTGGTCGACAGTGTGCGCGGCAACGATATCGTCGGCCGATTGGGCGGAGACGAGTTCGGCATTATTCTGTGGGAATGCCCCACAGACGTTGCCAGGCGAATAGCTGAAGAAATTCGCAGTACGATCGAAAACTTTCGCTTTCACTGGGACACCGAGACGTATCGCATCGGTGTCAGCATTGGCGGCATCCCGATTGACTCGGGCACTGGTGATATCAGTGAGTTGCAGCAATTGGCCGACGCAGCCTGCTACGCGGCGAAGGAGGCTGGCCGAAACCGTGTACACATGGTGGACGGTGACAAGGATTCGGCGCGCGTGCACCGTGGCCAGGTGAGATGGGTTCAACGGATCCGTGAAGCGATGGATAGCAATCGTTTTGCGATCTACGCGCAGCCAATTCGACCAATCGTGGAAAATCCGAATGAGCCCGAACGTCTTGAAATCCTGCTGCGGCTGCGTGATCCGGAGTCTCGTAAACTCATTCCACCCGGCGCATTTCTGCCAGCCGCAGAGCGCTACGGCTTAAGTGTCGAACTCGACAAGTGGGTCGTTAAGAGTCTGCTGGATACACTTTTTATACACAGCGCCTTTCAAGCGGAGCAACGCAGCTACTGGATCAATCTGTCAGGCAGTAGCGTAGGGGATAAGCGATTCGCAGAGTTCCTGACCGATGCGATCAAAAAGTCACCTTTGCCGGCAGGAACAGTGAACTTCGAGATTACGGAGACTGCGGTAATTCGCAGCGTTTCCGAGGCCGGCAACCTGATGTCTGCGCTGCGTGAAATGGGCTGCCAGTTCGCACTGGATGACTTTGGCAGCGGCCTGTCGTCCTTCGGCTACCTCAAGAAACTGCCTGTCGACTATCTAAAGATCGACGGCATGTTCATTCGCGACATCCTGAATGACAAGACCGACAGGATCTTCGTCAAATCAATTATCGATATTGCGAAGACTCTCAATATCAAGACGATCGCCGAGTTTGTGGAGTGCGACGATACATTCAAACTAGTAGCAGAGCTTGGCGCTGAGTATGCGCAAGGTTTCGCTGTCGGCCGGCCATATGAACTGGCGCCGAGATTTCCGCGTTCGGCCAATGCTGAGTTGGCCGAATTCAAAGCAAAAGCAGGTTGAGGGAAAAAGATGACTGCGGCAACAAATATAACTGAGACAGCGGCCCGTTTCGCGGAGTCCATTATGGCACTGCCGCCACTACCGGCGACGGCACAAAAAATTCTCACTTGTTTTGGGGACGAATTTATTGATGCGGTGAAAGTAGCCGCTGTTGTCGAAGGCGATCCGGGCATATGCGCCAAGTTACTGGGCTTATCAAACTCTGCGTATTTTGGTTTGGCGGAGCCGGTCAATAATATAAGTGAGGCGATTTCGCGAGTCCTGGGCGTTGATACCGTCCGCTCTCTTGTACTTGCCATGGCAATTCAGCAGTCTTTCAACAGCAAGGATTGTCCTTCTTTCGACGTCGAACGGTTTTGGTTGCAGTCATTGCTCACCGCTGAGTGCTGCAAGCGGATTGTTGCCGAAGATGCTGAAGCAGACGACGCTGATCGTGACCTCGCTTACTCCGCTGGCCTGTGTCACAACCTTGGTCTGATGGCACTTGCGCATATCGACCCGGAAAGAACTAACGCAGTCCTGAGAAAACACCAAAAGTCGCCGGTGCCCGATTCACTCGCAGGACTGTTCGCGGATGCGTTCGAAACCGATCACAAGATCATGACTGCGGAACTGGGACGAACCTGGAGTTTGCCGGTCCCGATGGTGGCGTCATATCAATTCCGCGCTTTTCCCGCGTCTCATTGCGACGCGCGGCTTGGTTTCATTGTTGCGGCAGCTGTTTCCGCTGTTGAAAATGCCGAGCTGGAAGAGGAGCAGCGTGCGGACCTGACTGCGCTGGCCGCGCCGCTGGATATCGCTGCACAGAGGTTGCAGGAAATGGCGGTCTTCGAAGAAAAACAAAAGGAACGCGTACAATCGCTCGCCAGCAATATGACTCGCTAGGCCCTATTGATAGCCTTGTGCCTGCAACCTGAACAAATGGGCATACTGACCGTCTTTCGCGACCAGACTTGCATGATCGCCTTGCTCGAGTATCTCACCCTGATGCATGACGACTATTTTTGCTGCGGCGCGCACTGTTGAGAACCGGTGCGATATCAGGATCGTCATCTTTTTATCGCTGGCTTTGCGAAAATGATCGAAGACCTCGGCTTCAGCGGATGCATCCATTGCTGCGGTCGGCTCATCCAGTACGAGAATATCCGCATCGCTACGCATGAACGCCCGCGACAGCGCAATTTTCTGCCATTGTCCGCCTGATAGCTCGCGGCCGCCCTTAAACCATCGGCCGAGTTGTGTCTCGTAACCGTTCGGCATGTCCTCGATAAACGGGGCGGCGAGACCGGTTTGTGCCGCACTTTCCCATCGTGCCTTGTCGTCGATATAGCGAACGTCACCCGCACCGATGTTTTCGCCTACCGAGAACTGATAGCGACCAAAGTCCTGAAAGATCACACCGACGCGCTGTCGTAACGTTTCTACGTCCCATTCTTTGAGGTCCAGACCATCCAGCAGAATTTTACCCGCGGTCGGCTCGTACAGCCGGGTCAAAAGCTTTATGAGCGTGGTTTTACCCGATCCGTTTTCGCCTACCAGGGCCAGACTTTCTCCAGGTTTCACCTGTAAGCTTATGTTATTTAATGCGTTCTGCTCTGCTCCGGCGTAGCTGAATGAGACGTTTTCAAATTCCAGGCCACGCGCAGGGTGAGGTCCTGTCAGCGCGTTTCCTTGCCGCGCCGGGACCGGTTGCTCCAGGTATTCGTACAGGTTTGAAAGGTACAGATTGTCCTCGTACATGCCGCTGACCGCAGTGAGAATTGCCGACACCGCCGACTGTCCCTGACGGAACAGTACGAGGTACATCGTCATAGCACCGAGAGTTATCGCGCCGGCAATCGTCGTGACAACGATCCAGCCATAGGCACCATACAACGCGGCCGTTGATACCAGCCCCAGAATAAAACCCCAGGTGTCACGGCGTATCGTGAGTCGCCGGTCTTCGACGAACAGTTTCTTGAAAATCTCGCGGTAACGTTGCAGCAGACGTGGCCCGAGCTGAAACAGCTTGACCTCCTTGACTCCATCTTCACGGGCTATAACCGTTTCGAGGTACATTTGCATGCGCGTGTCCGGCGAGCGCCACCGAAACAGCCGAAAAGCGTCGCCCGAGAATTTGGCTTCAGCAAAAAACGATGGCAGGCCGGCGACAATCAATATGAGAACAGCCCAGGGTGAAAATGCAAACAGCAAAATCGAGTAGCTTGTCAGCGAGATAGCATTCTGCACCAGACCGAATGTTCTCGTAACGAGACTTAGCGGCCGGCTGGATGCTTCGCGGCGTGCCTGTGTGAGTTTGTCGTAGAACTCCGAGTCTTCGAAGTGCGCAAGTTCCAGCGTCAATGCTTTTTCAAGAATCATGACATTTACGCGTTGCCCCAACAGTGCCCGTAGCAGCGATTGGCTGGCCGATATGCCGCGCTGAGTTGCAGCAACTGCGACTACCACCAGTGCTTCAAGGCCGACGAGAATCAGGACGCCTCGGGTATCGGGGTCGTCGGACTGGCTTGCAGCGACTACGCCGTCGACAATGAGCTGCCCAACGTATGCAATAACGGCGGGTAGCACACCGCCGATAAGGGTCAGTAATGCCAGCGCTATCGTGAGGGGTTTACTGGTCGTCCAGACCAGTTCCATCGCACGCCGACTGTAGCTGAACACGCCAAACGCCCTGCGTAGGAATCCTGCTTCCGAGTTGTTATTGTTGTCGGCCATACGTACCAAGAGTACTGGAAAACCAAGGACCAGATATGAAGACAAATATTGCAATGGCAACCCTGCTGCTGGCGCTGTCTTTTTACGGCTTGCCAGCTTCGGCATCTGACACTGACGAGCTTGAGACGCTGACCCGTGCGTTTCTTGCGAATTCGCATTTACAGGAAGCGCATGCCGGTTTCTGGTCGGAGGAACTCATTTATACGTCGTCTGCCGGGTTGCGCTTTGGCAAGCAAGACATCATGCAAGGCTTTGAAGGTGACGATGAGCCTGCGGACGAACCAGGCATGACTTATTCGGGAGAGGAGTTCGATATCCGCATGCACGGAGACACTGCGGTAGTTGCGTTCAAGCTCGTGGGCAGGCCTGCTGATGGTGCTGAGAGCGCACAGGTGCTGTACTACTTCAATACAGGGACGTTTCTGAAACGTGATGGCCATTGGCGGGCCATAGCCTGGCAGGCGACCAGAATTCCGCCTGCGGAATAAAAAAAGGCGAGGTCCGAAAACCTCGCCTTCTTGTTCAGCTTCGTAACGCGTTAATTATAACGGTACGATGTTCTCTGCCTGAGGACCTTTCTGGCCGTCAGTTACAGTGAACTCAACTTTCTGGCCTTCAGCCAAAGTCTTGAATCCGCTGCCAGTAATGTTGCTGAAATGAGCAAATACGTCGGGTCCACCTTCTTGTTCGATGAATCCGAAGCCTTTTGCTTCGTTAAACCATTTTACGGTTCCGGTTACTGTAGACATTTTCTATTCCTAATAGTCAAAAGTTAATGCCTCAAAAGCGAGGCTATTAAGCGAGAAGTGCTGCTTGGTACTTATGAAGATCAGGACGAGCTACTAAATAGAAACTGCGAAATGGTGTACATAAATATCAGCCGATCATTCTAGCTGCGTGCAGTATAGCTCCCATTTGGTGCAGGTCAATGAAATACCGTGACTTTTTCGGAGACTGGAGTCGCGTATTTGTGCCAGTCCGGCACTGAAAAGGGCAAATCGGTGCAGGTTTTAAGCACATGCCCTGATGTGCGTTGGGTAGAAACGCGACTTTTGTTCAGAATGGTGCCCGACAGTCACCAGCGGGGCGTACCGAGCATTTTTCCACTGGCTGCTCGTCACCCCCGGCGCAAATGCTAACCTTGCAGCTGTTTTCAGATCAGGCGCGAAAAATGCACACAAAACTCCTTTTTGTATTCCCGGTTCTTTTTCTGGCTGCGTGTTCCAAAACGCCGGGTGAAGACGATCCGTACTTGTGGCTCGAGGAGGTTGAAAGTGAAAGGGCGCTGGCCTGGGTTGAGGAACAGAACGATGTCTCGGTGACTTACCTGGAGTCGTTACCAACCTTTGAGCCGTTCTACGCGCGTAATCTTGAGATCTACGATTCGGATGAGCGCTTCGCGTCACCGTCGCTCATGGGCGACTTTGCCTACAACTTCTGGCGCGATGCCAATAACAAGCGTGGTATCTGGCGTCGTGCGACTCTCGAATCCTACGTTGCTGGCGAGGCCGACTGGGATGTCATTCTCGACATTGATTTGCTGGCTGAGGAAGAGGGTGAGGATTGGGTCTGGAAAGGCTCAAACTGCCTTCGACCTGTATACCGGCGTTGCCTGCTGCGCCTCTCACGCGGTGGCGCCGATGCCGTGGTAGTGCGTGAATTCGACACGCAAACACGAGAATTCCTTGATGATGGCTTTTATGTTTCCGAATCCAAGTCGAGGCTAAGCTGGATCGACGAAAATAATGTATTCATCGGCAGTGATTTTGGAGATGGATCGCTGACGGACTCAGGCTATCCGAGAACCTCGCGTCTCTGGAGTCGCGGCACGCCGGTGGAAGAGGCGAAAGAGGTTTACGCCGGACAGATAGAAGATGTTGCGGCGACGATATACCGAGCTTGGGATGGCGACGTGTCGTATGACGTCGTGCATCGTACGCCGAGTTTCTTTACGGCCGATCGCTATTTGTATGCAGATGACGGTCAACATCGAAAAATTGAAATCCCTGACGACTCTCGCTTCTACGGTCTCTTCAATGGCCAGATGTTGCTGGAGCTCAAAAGCGCCTGGAAACCTGCAGAGATCGAGTACGCTCAAGGTACATTGATGTCGATCGATTTTGACGCGTTCATGGCGGGCGATCGTGAGTTTACAACTGTCTATGTACCGACCGATCGCACTGCGATAAGAAGCGCAATGACGACCCGCGATTATCTGATTGTGAGCAAGCTGGAAGATGTGGTCGGAAAACTGACGCGCTACGAATTTCGGGACGGTGAGTGGATTGGTACTGATATACCGACAGAGCCGTTGGGTACTATTAGCCTGGTTACGTCGTCCGAGGAATCCAATGTCTTCTTCTACAATTATGAAGGCTTTCTGCGTCCGGATACGTTGTACGTTGCCAACGATGGCGGTACCAGCGCCGAGGCGCTGTTCGCGTTGCCCGCTTTTTTTGACGCGGACGGCATGCGGGTTGAACAACATTTCGCGAGCAGCAAGGATGGCACCAAAGTGCCGTACTTCATCGTGCTGCCAAAAGGTTTTGTAGCGAGTGGTGATGCGCCGACACTGGTGTACGGCTATGGCGGTTTTGAAGTCAGCCGCACACCAAATTACAGCGCAACCGTTGGCCACGCGTGGCTGGCTCGGGGCGGTGTCTACGTAATGACCAACATACGCGGTGGCGGGGAGTATGGCCCACGGTGGCATCAATCGGCACTCAGAGAGAATCGTCAGAGAGCCTACGACGATATGGCCGCTATTGCCGAACACCTGATCGAGAGGGACATCACGAGCCCACGCCATCTTGGCGTTCAGGGTGGTTCGAATGGTGGACTGCTAACGGGCGTGATGCTGACACAACGTCCGGATCTCTGGAATGCAGTTGTTGTGCAGGTACCGTTGCTGGACATGAAGCGATACAACAAATTGCTGGCGGGCGCGTCGTGGACGGGTGAATACGGTGACCCTGATACGGACGACTGGGAGTTCATCAAGAAGTATTCTCCGTATCACAACATTCAAAAGGACGTGAAGTATCCGAAAGCGTTTTTCACGACCTCTACACGTGACGATCGCGTACATCCTGCACATGCGCGCAAAATGGTCGCGCGCATGAGCGAAATGGGTCATGATTTGCTGTACTACGAGAACACCGTAGGCGGCCACGCCGGCGCGTCAGACAATACGCAGGCCGCCCGCATACAGGCGATGCTATACAGCTATTTATGGGACCAGCTGGGTGAGGAGTAACTAGTGATCACCCTGCATCATCTTGAGAACTCCCGCTCGCAACGGATCATCTGGTTGCTCGAAGAACTGGGTGTTCCTTATGACATTAAGAAGTACGCGCGTGACTCGAAGACCAGCCTGGCACCTGCTGAATTGCTGGAGCTGCACCCATTAGGCAAGTCACCGCTAATTACAGACGGGGGCAACACGCTCGCTGAGTCCGGCGCCATCGTCGAATACCTGGTAGACAAGTACGATGATGGCCGTCTTCGCCCGGCCCAGGGCACGCCACAGCAATTGTCGTATACGTATTGGTTGCACTATGCCGAAGGCACATTCATGCCACTCATGATTGTGTCCCTGATCATCAACCGTATCGAGACGGCACCGATGCCGTTTTTCGTTAAACCAGTCGCAAGAGGGATCGTTGCAAAGGTTCAGGCCGGCTACCTTGGCCCGAATGTGAAACGCAATCTCGATTTCATGGAGGCTACGCTCGCCTCGTCACCGTGGTTCTGTGGTGAGAGCATGACGGCTGCGGATATTCAGATGAGTTTTGCAGTCGAAGCAGCCGCGGTGCGCACGAACCTGCAGACCGACTATCCAAATCTTGCAGCGTATCTGAGCAGGATCCACGCATTGCCGAAGTATCGTGCAGCCCTGCAGAAGGGCGGTCCATACAAATTGATGGGCGCAAATTGATGGGCGGTTGTCGCAAATAGCTGGACGTGTTGAATGTGCTGGTCAGGCTGCTTTTTGATAGGCGGGCAGCTCAAACTCAAAGCTTGTACCAACGTCTAGCTGGCTTTTTACGGTGATTCGACTGTCGTGCAGGTCCAGAATGCGTTTGACGATGGCCAACCCAAGTCCCGATGAGTCGGAGCGCGCTTCTTCGCCTTGAACGGCACGATAGAAGCGGTCGAAAATCCTCGGAATGTCCTTGTCTGAAATACCAGAACCCGTGTCTGTAACCGCGATCGCGACGTTGTTCGCGCGATCCTGAATAGAAAGCGTGACGGTTCCGCCTTGCGGTGTAAATCGAATTGCATTGCGCATCAGGTTTTCGAGTACGCGCTGTATCAGGCCGATGTCGCCATACGTAAATGCGTTTTCGATACTTGCTTCAATGACGACTGATACTCCCTTGGTCTCGGCCAGGAGTTGAAACTCCTGGGCAACGTCCTGAACCAACTCGGGCAAGGAGAATCTTTCGATATTGGGTTGCATGCGTGTCGAGTCCAGTTTTGACAATTCGAACAGGTCGCCAATAAGAACACCGAGTCGCGTCGCATGTTTACGCGCTATCTCCAGGTAACGGCTCTGCTCGTCATCTGACAATGTATTGCCACGGATAATCATCGTCTCGAGATAACCCTGCATCGCCGACAACGGCGTGCGCAAATCGTGAGAAATATTGGAAACAAGTTCACGCCGTAGCCTGTCGTTTTCCGTCAGTTGCTCGATTTGCACCTGGATTTGTTGCGACATGTCGACGAACGAGCGGCTGAGTTGGTCGATTTCGTCGCCACCGCTCTCGGGTGGGGCAATCTCAGGGGAAAGCTCGAATCCGGAATGGCTGACGCGTTGCATTTCGCAACTTAGCCGCTTCAGTCGTTTTGTCAACAGACTGAAAACCAGCAATCCCACGAGCGCCGTGAGCCCGATGATTGCCAAAGCGACGTACGCGCCAGCCTTGCCGACGTAGGAGCCGCCAATATCGTTCGCAAGCTGTTCGTAGGTCTGTCCACCGAGAACGACATACAGGTAGCCCTCCAGAGTGTCGCCGGTGCGAACTTCAAACGCCGAGAATACTTTTTGCATGCTGCTGCGCGGATCGTCACCGCGAATCGGAAACGCTGTCGAGCCCGAAATGAGTGCCTGTACCGGGCGTAAGTCGATCGAGGTTTGCATAACAGTGTCGGGCGGCAGGCCATGACCGAGTATTTTGCCATTCGTGTCGAGCAAGTATATTTCGGCAGTTGGATTGATAACCATCGCGTGTGATGCCAGTTCAGCCAGGCTTTCGAGATCGGGGTTTGCCGCAGTAATCAGGTCACGTTGCCCGGTGACGTACATCGCGATAGGCGCATTGAGCTTCTGTGTCAGTTCTTCGTAGTAAACGCGAGTGTTGATTCGATCGGCGACGAAAAATGCAGCACCCATCAGTACGACAATCGTGACGAGGGCAATGGACAGCTTGGAGAACAGGGTACGCATGGATCAGGCCGCAAATTTGTAGCCGACACCCCAGACCGTGACGATCATCTCCGGATGTGACGGATCGCCTTCGATCTTGGCGCGCAGCCGGTTGATGTGGGAATTGACTGTGTGCTCGTAGCCTTCGTGGCCATATCCCCAGACACTGTCGAGAAGATCGGCACGGCGGAACACTCGGCCCGGATGACGAACAAAATGATTCAGGAGATCAAACTCGCGGGCAGTGAGTTCTACCTGCTGGCCGTCAAGCAAGACTTCACGGCTGTTCGAGTCGATGTGCAATCCGCCGCAGTCGATGATTGATGAGTCATTGGCGGACGGTGCCTCCTGAATGTTCTCAATACGCCGGAACAGGGCTCTGACCCGGGCCACGAGCTCCAGTACGCTAAATGGTTTGGTCAGGTAGTCGTCGGCACCCGTTTCCAGCCCCAGCACGCGGTCCAGTTCTGATGACTTTGAGGTCAACATCAGTATCGGTTGATAGGGCCTCTCGCGTCTCACAGCGCGACATATTTCCAGGCCATCCGGCCCGGGAAGCCGCAGATCGAGGATAATCGCGGCCCAGTTTTCGCTACAGGCGAGTCGCAGGCCTTCATGGCCATCGGCAGCGATTACGGTCTCGTCACACAGGTCGCCGAGGTGTAATGCGACCAGATCTGCGATGTCCTGCTCGTCTTCGACGATCAAAATGCGGCGTTTGCTCACTAGTTCTCTCCCCTTGTCGGGATAATAGACCGGAAACTTCACGCAAATATCACAGAGAAATGCGGCCCAAAGCATCCTTGCCGGGGGCCGCGGGGAGCCTATTGAGTGCGCGCTATGCGCACGCGCATGACAGGATTGTCAAAACGATGCTGTCCGGTAAGGTCCGAGGACGCGAAGCCGTCCTCGCCGCTGACGACACCGGAGTGCATTGACACGCGGTCGCCTTCATCGTCGCGGGCAGCATTGAAGCCTTCGCCGCCGCCTGCCGGACCGGGAATGTGAATGGCTTCTTCACTGTCTGCCTCGGTTCCGGCGTCATACGCGATCGTGTCCAGCGTCATTGAATCGCCGACAGCCATGCCGGCAAACGACATGCCATTGACGGCGCTGAACGCATCGTTGGTATTGACGAGCATGGTGGCTATCGACATGCGCAGATTCGCAACGTCGCTTTCAAGCACTTCGATCGTGATCGTCTCAGAGCCTGCCGGACCGATGGGCGCCGCTCCGCTACTGGAAGCGAGGACATTGGCATCGGCAGTGGCTTCGGCCAGCAAGGCGGTATTGTCGCCACCTTCTGCCATTTGCTCGAGACCAGCCGTCGCTGCAGTTCCTACAGTGAACACGGAGTAGCCATCCTGATGGCCAATGACGGCTGCAGGGGAGAGCGGCTGGGCGTTGGTCAGGTTTATGACGGTTACATCAAAGCTAGCCATTGCAGGTGGTGGCGGTGGCGGTGGCGGAACCACCGGGTTTGGCGCATTAACCAAATTGCCGCTGCCGTCACAGGCTTGCAAAATCATCGCCGTTGCCGCCACGAGGAGAATTCGTTTGTGTGTATTCACGATCTTCTCCTTAGCGAACCGTTACGGTGACGCGAACAACAGGGTTTAGCCAGCGATGCACACGACTATCGAGATCGCTGGCGCCAGCGGCATTGTCAGTGTCGCCAAGAGACCCGCGGTGTATGTGGACATTGGTATTGGCATCCGCTGTTGCTGCGCCGGTGCCACCTGTACCCGAGGCGCCGCTAGGGTCCGCCGGAATGCCTGGTGCCCCTGGAGCGCCGCCACCGGTGATCAGCTCATCGTTAGCTTCTGTGCCGGCATCATATGCAGAGACGTTGTAAACGTAAGTGCCCGGGTCTGTCGGAATTACAATCGAGTTGAGTCCCGCGAACGCATCGTTCGTCGGCAGCAGCATTGCGACAGCGGACAGCAGCGTGTTCTGTGTGCCGTCAGTATTGATATCTACGTTAGTACTTGTTGCCGGAGCCAGCAGACCGCCGGCCGGATTTTCGGCGATTGTCGCGCCGAGACCCTGCAGGTCGATAACGAGTCCACTGATGTCACCACCTTCGGCCATGGCTTGCAGGTTTGCGGATGCAGGCTGTCCGCTAGTGAACAAACTGGTGCCATCCGGGTGTGCTGCGACGAGGAATGGGGTGTAGTAGATACTGTTGGTCAGATTCTCTATGCGAACGTTTATATCTGCGGCGTTCGCGGATCCGATGCTGAACAAGGCGATACTTGCGAGCGCGCCCTTGGCAAGTGACTTCATTGGTTTTCCCTCTGCTAAGTGTGAATTTACAGAGGGAAGTATTGGCGCGAGTTGTCACATAACTATCACGAAGGTGTTGCGATTACGTAGAAATACACGCTCGTAAAATGACAGACGCTGCCCAGCAATACGAAAATATGAAAGGTGGCGTGACCAAATGGCATTTTCTTGATGCTGTAAAACAGTGCGCCTATTGTGTATGAAATGCCGCCGGCGACGAGCCAGAAAAGACCCTCGACAGAGAGGTTTGCGACGAGCGGTTTGACCGCGAACATGATGATCCACCCCATAAATACGTACATCGCAGTGGATAGATGATCGAAGCGACCGGTAAAGAATAATTTCGCTGTGATCCCGATCAGAGCCATGCTCCACGTGACGCCGAAAATCACCCAGCCGACTGTTCCCTGCAGGGTAACCAGAGTGAAGGGCGTATAGGTTCCCGCGATTAGCAAATAAATTGAAGCGTGGTCGAAAGTCCTGAGCGCACTGCGTACATGAGCGGTTCGTGCAGCATGATAAGCGGTTGACGCGCTGTATAGCGTGACCAGACTGATGCCGAAGATAGTAAAGCTGACTGTGTGAATGGCAGTTCCGTCCGACAGTGACTTTGCGACCAGTAAGACGACCCCGACCGCACTGAGCAGCAATCCCAGCGCATGGGACGCGACATTGATTCGTTCTTCGATGACGGAATAGTTGTGGGCGTCTGCGTGCTTGCTCATGCACCTAATATCCACTGCGACAAGCAAATGTGCAAGATGTAGTATTGACTACACACAGTTTTCAGCCAATGAGGAAGTGGTATGGGCGTCGCAAGTACATATTCGGTGATCATCAGCAACACAGAGAGTATTCCTG
>JAHZJK010000031.1 GCA_022600955.1 Gammaproteobacteria bacterium | reverse complement strand
GTGATCATTCGACTGCTCGTGTATACGACTGTTGTCGTCGTGATGGCGGTAGGACACGATCATACCGACAATGTCATATTCGTATTCCGGCGTAATGCGGTATTCGACGTTTTCATAGGTGACGTCAAACTTTTGCTTACGAGACTTTTTCTGCGTCGGCTCCTCGGCGATCGCTGCAACGTAGTCGATGTTGCGAGGTAAATCGTTTCGATTGATAAACGACACCAGCAAGACCAAGGCGCTTCCAACAATAATTACGTCGCCGAGCCTCATCAGTTACCGGCCAGCCGGCGGACGATTTTCCGACATCATCAGGTCTAGTTTCTGCTGCGCTTTGCGAACATCGCGCAGGTCTGACGGCTCAAGCATTTCACAGTCATGCCTCTGCATTTGATCGATATCGACCGGATAATGACGACAGTCTTCCGGGCGATCAAAATAGATCAGGCAGCTTGTCTTCTTCTGGCCGGGAGTCCTTGCAAGCCAGGGACAGGCGGCAAAATATCTGCCGGTCTCCGGATCCACCCATATTTTCCCATCTTGTACGAAGCGCGCAATCTCCGGTCGATTGGTTTCCCACCAGTCTATCTCGTCAGGTGTTGCGGACAACCCGCCATTACCAGCAGTGTCGCAACACTTGCCACAAGAATTACAGTTCCTCATTTGCCCACGTCCTCACGTTCGATTACCCACGCGTTGACGCTGCGGACAAATACGTTCACCTCGTGTTTCATTTCTGCAGGCGCAAACTGACGCAACGGCGTTGCAAGAAAAATGACCAGTGCCAGTGGAATAAGCAAGAACGGACCGAATATCGACAGCAGAACAAAGCCGACGAAAACAAAGACGATCTGCAGGTAACGTGGCAAGCCAATTAGCCAGATAATGAGACGCCCCAGTTCCAGCTTGTCAGCCTGCCCGTCGGTCGTCGACCCCGTGCTGGGAATGCGTTGATTTTTCGCTGACTGGGTCTGCGACAAACTATGACTGTGCTGAGTCTCTTGCGGGGCATACGGCAGCGCATGCGTATGTCTGTTCCTGGGGGCTACTGAATACGCCTCCTCACCCAGCCGTCGCAATATCGCACGAGCTTCACCGGCTTCCATGCTGGCGGGATACTTGCGAATGATTTTTTTGGCAAGCGAAGTGGCCTTTGACCGATTCCGTCGATTGTCACGAGATTCACCGAAGCTGATGCACTGGTATGCGTACTGTGCTTCGTGAAGCAGTTTTTCAGCTGTGGCCATTCGATGCGTGCAGGCGTTGCTCTACCGGAATGTAATCCAGATCATAGCCGAAGTAGCGCGGCGAGAACACGTCCAGACCTGCAGGCCGCCGCCATAACGGCGCGGATTTGAATGCGAGCACAGCGACAGCCTGGCCAGTCAACGATTTTCTGCGAAACACGGACTCTCCTGCCAACGGGATTAATGAACTGTTAGTATCTACTGAGACCTTAAGTGATTGTTGTCAATGGGATTTCCCTAGAACGAGACGGCACCGCTGAGAACGGCACCTGCATAGATGCCCAGGCCGGCGAGCGCCAGTACTGTCACGACACCCTGAGGGTGCCGCTGCTCAAAGAGTACTTGCTGCATTTTGATCGGCGATATTTTCTGAGTTTCAGAGAGCCGCGGGAACAGCTCTTCTTTCAATTTGTCGTGATCGTAAATCCAGGCCATTGGTCTGCCTAAAAATACCACTGCATCGAGCGTGGCGATTGCATTCTCGTTGTAGCGCACATCAGTCAGCGTACAACTCGATTGACGCCCTGTGTGATCACACAGCGTCAAGAGATTTCCCTCCAGCTTGATGGACGTGCCGATATTGGATCGTTGTAACCAAAACACCAGACCGACAACAGCAGCCATACCCGCTACCGCTGGTAGCAGCTTCATCGCCATACCGGGCTTACCATGTACCAGGATGATGTAGACGAGCATCAAAGCGACGATACCAAGCAGAACAACTGCCGCGCGCCCCATACGCTGCATCTTTTTCAGTACCTTGGGATCCGGCTGCAGCATCAACGGTCTCGCGGCCGCCGATGTCTCTTGAGTGCTACTCGCCAATTGTTCCGCTGAACTGGATGCCATGCTGCGAGCAAAGGCTTGCAACAGCAAAGCAACCATCACGATCGAGAATAGTAGTATCCCTGCATAGCTGAGGAGCTCGTAGTGGCGGCGCTGGACGCGCGACTCCTCAAGCACGGCTTCCAAACCGGCGGAATCGAGGTCGGCGAGGACCTTTCCCGATGTTGAGAATCGGTTTACACGGTCGTTGTACCAATCACTTATCCAGACTTCTTCGCCAACCGCCACCAGTGAGATTGGATCAGCGCCATCGGGCAATCTTGCGCGGCGTACAAACCGCCAGTTGTCATCGAAAACATAGACCCCACCCTGATTCATGCCGGTTCGCATGTTGTTCACCCACCAGTCGTTTCCGACACGCGCGAGGTGGCTGGGCCATGTCTGGCGTTCGATGTTCGCAGTCTCGGGGACAACATCCATTCTCTCGATGTCAGCACCGAATGATTCGCTACGTGCATCAACGGCACGAACGACATGGTGATTCGTATCAACGACGAGCAGACGATCCTCATGTATCAACAACTGATTGGGGAACTTGAAACCTGAAACCGGTGGTGCCAGCTCAACGCCTTCTGACGAATACTTACGCAGCAAATGCCGCGTTGTGTCGGACACATAGACCTCGTCCCGGGTCCAGTCGATGAACACGCCATGCGCAGCCTTGAAATCGATGCCTTGTTCGCCAAACCTCGAACAGTGTTTCGTATCCAGGTCGCAACGGAAGAGACCGCTGTCCAGTGATTCCGGAGCGATTGCCTGCATATTGGTCTTGCGTTGATAAGCCCGGAAGTTGTCGCTGAATGAGCGGGGGTCCGGGCCACGACGCAAAAGGATATCGCCGTTTGAGAAAAATGCGTAAGAGCCAAGGAAAAGCTCCACACCCATATCTGTCAGGTCATGCGTCCGCAGGAACTGGCCATTCGCGTCGTGCTCGACCAGGTAGCTCTGAATCTGCACGTAGACGTGGCCGTCACGGTCTTTCTTCAGCTCCGCCGGCCCCCCGATACCTGCGGCCTCTCCGGAGAACCACATCCAGGTGACGATCGCGACACCGGTTAACAGCAGAACCAGCGCGGCAACAAGTGGGTGGACGTTCGAGTTCATAGTCCTGAAATACTAGATCATTTCCCGCAGCCAGAACGTGAGGTAACTCTAGGAACTCAAATAGTCGAGAACCTCGCAGTCGCGGTGGTTCTTAACTCTTTTTATCCCGCACCAATGGCCATAGCAGTTGTCTCGCGGCGCTAACCGGGGCCAGGTTTTCGACCCCATACGATTCGGGATAGCGACGTGTAATTCGAGCAGTGCCGAACAGGACATCCCAAAAGAACAGCAGATTTCCGTAATTGCCCTTGTAATGGGTCACTCCGTCGTCCATGTGTCGCCCATGATGTGCCGAATGTGTTGCGGGTGTCGATATGGTGCGTTCCAGCACCCACATGATTGGCGAGAAAAAGCGATTCTTGTACAAAGCTCTGTCCCATCGCAAATCGGAATGGGCACCGCAGATAACCAGCAATTTGGTCATCAGGTAAAAGGCATAAACCTTGCCCATACCGAGGTAAATAAACGCGCCAGATAACCAGAGCCCGGGCATCAGAAAATAGTAAAAGATGTTGTTGCGGTAAACGATGCGAATACTCATGTATTCGGCGTCATGATGTGGGCGGTGCAGCTCGTAGAGCCACTTGACGTTGTGGGTAATGCGATGCCACCAGTATTGCGTCATGTCGTCAAAAACCAATAGCAACCCAACCTGTGCAGGCACCGGCAGCGAACCGAGCGCGCCCTGATGCTCCGGCAGGAGTGCAGCGGCAAGCAAACCACCGGCCAGCAAAACCAGCGGCTGGGTGACGACCAGCAGCACCAGGGTGCCGATCACCTCGACGACTGCGTCCTTGCGGCGCTGCCCTGGCTTGTTAAGAAGATTGGTGCGCGCAAGTTCGGCGATACAAAACGCAATAAAAATGCTTGACGCGACGATCACTTCCGGCTTCAAGACAACTCCTTATTTCGAGCGTCAACTAGGTTGCACAAGAACAACCGCAGCAAAGCTGCGCAAGCTTTGCTGCGTTACTCGTATTTCCGCCCTCGGTGCTGTAGCCAGCCATGCGCATGGCGGCCCTGAGGGTCTCTATGTGTCCAATGAATCACACCGCCACGGTCGTTCGACTCAAACTGACCATAGAATGAGACCACATCGCCTGTCGAAATCGACTCGACTCTCGGTGCAAGATCGATGTTATGCGCGATAAGAACGCTACGACCGGACGTTAGCCTGAGGATGAAGCGCTGATGACGACTGCCATCGTTGTCGTCGGACAGCACACGTTCTACGGTTCCATTGCCGCGCACCTGATTCCCGGAACGCCAGTTGCTGTCATCAACAAAACTCGGCTGATCGGCAGATGTATCGTAGCCTGAAATATCGCTTGCAGATCCATCGAAACTACCTGCACCGCTGTTCTGTTGCAGATACTGGAAGGCGACAATCAGGCCAAGTACCAGCAGTGGCAGAAGCTTTTTCATCACTAGCTCGGCAACGTGTACTTGATATTACCGTTGTTCACGACGATCAGTTTTCGTTTTCGCATTTCCTCGACGAGCTCCGCGAGCTCCGTATCGGTAAGTGCCTCAGAAACCAGGTTGCTGATTGTGTTCTGCAAAGTCTTGACCTTCCTCGGCCGGGCATGTCCACGGTTTACGAGGTTTTTGACGATCGCGTCGATCTTGTCGGCCTTCTTGGTCTTTTTCGGAATACGCAAGTTCGGAATTTCAGCCAGGTCGTTTTCGCGCCGCACCTTGATTTTCTTGCCTTTCAGATGACGTATCAGCGGGTCGAAGCCCTTGTCCTTACTGATAACGTGATAGCTGCCCGCAGAATCTCTTGTACACAGTTCGCCCAGGTAGTAGGCAATGTGGAAGTCCAGCGCGTTTGGTCCGCTGCCGTCAATCTCTACATACTTTGCCCGTTCACCCATTGTTTGCATGGCAACAGCCACATGCCGGGGAACCTTAGTCTGATTGGCGCCGATGAAAACGAATACTTTGAAAGGGTGTGCCTCGAGAATAGCCAGGTTCTTCGGCTGTACGTTTTCAAAGTCGATCAGAATATATTCAGTTGGCACTAGATTCTCCACAACAGTCCGCTGACCCAAGATTAACGCGAATCTGGCAACAAAGCGCCAAATTCATGCTCCAGGTGAATCCAGTGCAACCACGCTACGCGCCTTCCGTTGCGAAACTGCTTATCGCGCGGTGCGCCTCTTCGATCGCAGACTCGGTCATCGCATTCGACGATGCATCTGTACCGGCGAACGCAATGTTACCGACCCGCTGCCTTGCATCAACCCAGGGCCGACGTTCATGTTTCCAGGACTCCGGCCACCACGACACGTCACCGGACTCTGCATCAACTGAGTACGCATAACCATGTGGCCAGCGGTTGACGGTAATACCTGCGATGTCTCGCCCGGAATCGAAGCCACCCGGTCCGAGCAGCCGACCCAGCTGGTCGCGTACATTGCGTTCAAAAGTCTCAAAGGGCAACTCGAGTAATGCCTGGCGCCCTGCCCGAAACTGATCAGCAGCCGGTAATCCTGGCGATAGTGGAATGTGCTGCATGTGCAGAATGACAGGCTCGTCAGGCGACTCGGAAAATTGATAGTCGCCGATACTTACCGGATGGGTCATCATTACGGTCTGGAAGAAACTGCCAGGGCAATAAGCCCGCCGCATACTCAGCTTGTCGAGGCTCCGCCAGTTGCGAATAAGCACATTGGTGTAGACAAGAGGTGCACGTACTGAATTTCCCAACGCAACAATCTGCTCATCTGGCAAGTCCGGACAGATATGTGGGAGCATCGCGTGATAACCCGCCCAAATCACCTTGCGTGCAACTACGGTTCGCGCCTTGTCAGCATTCGCGTAAATTACGTCCACTTCGGCGTCGAGTTTGCCATTCTGGTGACTCAGACCAACCACCGTACTATTCAGACGTATCCTTGTCGGGCTCTCTGGCACATCGAGTTTCGAATAGTCGAAGCGTGCCGTAACGACATCTTCCATCGAATCGCCAGGCGCAACCTCGGGAACCAGCTTGCGAACCAACAGACGAGCAATTGATGCATTGCCATCAGGAAAGTAAAAGCGGCGCGGATCTTCTTCACCGCTGTCATCGCTGCTACCAAGATCCATACCTGCGAATCCCGGGTACCCTTCTCCCCACGCCATCCAGGCCGGCAGCGCGTCTGCGCCGATCGCCCAGACACCGTGTGACCATTTGTGCACGAACGTCAGCACTTCCTCGCCCATACCCGCATACTTGTGAAGATAGTCATGCCAACTGTGTGTCTCAAGTACTGCTCGTCGCTCCGCGGGTGTCATGCCGGCAAGATAATCTTCCGTATCGTCAAACAATCGTTTGAGTTCCGCTTTCGCCGATTCTGACAAGGGTGCCTCGTCTATCGAGTCTTCTATGCCTTGTGCACCGTTCGCAAGAAAGTCGGCGCCAAACGTCTCCTTGTCGAAGAAGCTATGCCGACCACCACTGGAGCCGAACAGATTCGCGTGAAAAAATTCACCGTGTCGATCTACGTCGATACCCAGTTCCTGCACCAACTGCCTGGCAATGGCGGGATAGGTTGCCGGCGCTTCCATGAGCATCGTGCCGCCATAGCCGATGTAGGTTTCACCATCGAGTTCAAACTCGTTACGCTTCGCGTGGCCACCGAAGTCGTCGTGATTATCGAGAATCAGAATACGTGCATTAGTGTCCACGTCGCGGCGGTACATATAGGCTGCCGACAAACCGCTGATACCCGCACCTACGATCACAAGATCATAGTGCTCAGCGGTTTTCTCAGGCATCCACTGACGTCCCTGAACCGTCGTGTGTGCCGCCTCGAAAGAACCGGCATGAGAACCACGCATGTCGGTTGATGCTGGCGGATAATGCGCCACCGGGCCATCTGCAGGTGGAGCGCCACTTCGACTACAGGCTGGTAACAGCGCAGCACCAACCGCGATGCTCACTCCACTCATGAAGTCTCGCCGCGAGATTGCGCGATCCATGCCCAAGCGCCGGTCACGTGAATCCATCACCTAACTCCATGACAATTAGCGCTCGACAACACGCGCAAGGAAATCAAAGCTCGCGCAGTGCCTGTGCTACGGGCAATCGCGCCGCGCGAATCGCCGGGAACAGTCCGCCGAAAGCACCGATGATGAGAGCGGCTTTTAGACCGTCGATGAGCAAGTCCGGTGTAACAGCAAAGTCGAAAACGACCTGGCTGAATGTCGCACCATTCAGGGTCGAAACCTGAAACCCGTTAAATGCGAGATAGGCGATAGCACCGCCCAGCAGCCCGCCTACCAATGCGAGAATGGTCGACTCGATCATGGTCGAGACCAGTATTGAGAGTGGGCCGAAACCCAGCGCCCGCAGCGTCGCAATTTCCTTGCCCCGCACCGATACCGACGAGTACATTGAATTCAATGCACCGAACACAGCTCCGATGGCCATAAGAATCGTTAGCGGATAGCCGACGAGCTTGATGAACTGACTGATCGGTGCCGCCTGACCCGAGTAGTATTCTTTCTCCGACATGACGTCCGGGTTGATCCTGGGATCTGCCTCCAACGCCGCCTCAAGCTCGCTCAGACTCGCCTCACTTTGCAGCTTTACGCGTACCGACTGAAATCCATTGCCGCGACGATACGCGCCCTGCAAGACGCGCACGTCGGTCCACAACTCGGACTCGGACACACTGCCACCTGCTTCGAAGGAACCGACGACACTCCACTCCGTCTGTCCGAAACGAATAGTCGAACCGGTCTCCAGTCCAGCAAATTCCTGCTGCGCGGAGCGCCCGACGATAAACTCGTTCTTGCCCGGCTCGAACATCCGGCCGTCGGCGAGCGAGACGTTTTTGCGAACATCGAATGCACCTGATTGCACACCCCGGAACGGCACATTGGCATCAGTACCAGTGGATTTTTTCTTTACGTCCACGACGACGTACAACTCCGCGGACATTACCGGTGCATCGCCGTCTTTCAATACGCCGGGCGATTCGGCAATGATCAAGGCCTGTTCGTTGGACAGTCCGCTGTTGAGCTCTGACGTTGAACCGCTGCGCATGATGATCGCGGTATCATCAGAACCGGCAGAAATCATTGTGCGCTCAAACCCCTTCGCCATCGACAGCACCGCCGCAAAAACGAGCACAACAGCGGCGACACCTATGACTGCCACGACGGACGAACCGATACGTTGCGGCAAGTTGCGAAGATTCAGCCAGGTAACCGCGAATATTTGTTTAGGACCACGCATCGCTGCCTCCTAGGCTCGGGAAAGCGCGTCGATAATCGACAAGCGCATTGCTTTAACGGCAGGGAAAATTCCGGCGAGTATGCCGGCACCGATCATAATCGCGACAGCGCCGCCCATCGCCCCCGGCGACAGGAATACACCCGGCAAGAACGCCGCCATTTGTTTCGACAGTCCCTGCACGACCAGCCAGCCGAGGCCGAGACCCAACAGACCTCCCATCATCATGATGAGAATAGACTCCGACAGCACGATACCGAGCACGGTTCGATCGGTGAATCCGAGGGTCTTGAGGACGGCGAGCTCCGAAATCCGTTCACGAACTGACTGTGACATCGTGTTCCCCGACACCAGCAACAGCGTGAAAAATACAGCTGCGAGAATCATCGTGACGATCAGTGCGATATTGCCAAACTGACTCGTAAAAGACTGCGCGAATGCTGCTTCGGTACTCGTTTCCGTTTCGTTCGGAGAATTTGCAAACTGCAGATCGATGGCGTTCGCGACCTGTACGGGGTCAGCACCATTTGCGACTCGCAGCACGTACCAGCCGACAGTACCTTTACCGAAAGCTCGCGCTTCCTCGAAGTAGTCATAGTGGAACAGCATCAGAGCCGAACTACCGCGAGGGTCGTCCGTTGAAAATATGCCTTCCAGAACGAAGTCCCAGGTACGCCCGCCATCGGCCTTGGTCCATATCGTTGCCTGAATAGGAATTCGATCACCGACTTTCCAGCCATAAGTCGTCGCAAGTTCCTGACCAACGACAGCACCGGTGCGATTGTTCTTGAACGCCTCCAGTTGTTCCGGCGGAATATTGAACTCCGGATACATGTCGAAGTAATTCTCCGGGTTGACAGGAAACTGTCCGAACTGGTTGCGAGGCTCCTGATAAAAACCACCAAACCAGCTCGCATGCGTGACCGACTGTACGCCCGGCGTGGACGCGATGCGGTTTTGATAGCTCATTGGAATTGGATTGATCAGTGAGATTTTGTCAATAACGACCAGCCGTTCAGCATCCGCTACATCGACGCCGGCCTTAAACGCGTAACCGAGCGCAGACAATAGGGCGAACAGCAGAAACGCGACCAACACAGAAAGAATGGTCAGTGACGTTCGTATTTTCTTGCGCCACACATTCTTCCAGACAAGGCGGAAGTACTTCATGCCGCTTCCTTCGCCTCAAGCGTACCCTTGTCACAATGCAGTGTTCGCTTGGCATACTCGGCGGCCTGGGCGTCATGCGTCACCATGATAATCGTCTTGCCATGATCCCGGTTCAGGACTTGCAGCAGCCGCAGAATTTCGTCAGCTGTATCACGATCGAGATCACCGGTCGGCTCATCACAGAGCAATAGAGAAGGATCTGAAACAATGGCGCGGGCGATCGCCACGCGTTGCTCCTGACCGCCGGACAGCTCGCGCGGGTAGTGTTTGGCACGCTCGGCGAGACCAACGATATCCAGCGCGATCGATGCCCTTTCGGCGCGTTCCTTGCTGCTGAAGTCGGTCAGCAACAACGGCAGCTCGACATTCCGGTGTGCGTTCAGGACGGGCAATAGATTGTAAAACTGAAAAATGAAGCCAACGTGACTGGAGCGCCAACTCGACAACTGGCTATTGGACATGGACGACAATTCATCGTCACCGACTATCACTTTTCCCGACGTGGGCTTATCGAGACCGCCCAGCAAGTTCAGCAAAGTCGTCTTGCCCGAACCCGACGGACCCATGATCGCCAGAAAATCACCTTGCGGTATCTCGAGATCAAGTTCGTTCAGAACCGCGACACTTTCCTTGCCTTTTTTGTAAGTGCGACTTACGCCTTCAAGTCGAGCCAGAATTTCGGACATCGTCGGATCCTTTAGTTTGTTTTTATCGAATAGCCTGCGGCCAGTGGAGCTTCAGAGGACCGCACAATTGTATCGCCAATAGTCAATCCGTTCACAATCAATACCTGTGGCCTGTCCCTGTGTCCACCAATCTGTACAGATCTCTTCTCGACCGAGCCGTTTTTGACCAGCCAGACAAAGTCCCCGCTGGTATCGGAGCGCAAGCCCTCTCCTGCAATCATGACGCCCTGAACGTCGTCGGCAGTAACTGCCGGCATATCACTACCCATGAACGCCACTTTGACGCCCATGTCACGCAATACGCGCTCGTCGCGCTCGAGGAAGCCAATGCGAACCCGCACCGTCGCCTTCTGACGGTCTGCCGTTGGCACGATTGCTATGACTTCAGCGGGAATACGCCAATCCGAGTACGCATCGAGCGTTGCAGTGACAAGCTGACCCGCTTCCACTCTCTGTATATAGGCTTCGTTGACGTCAACCTCGATCTCCAGCGACTCCGTGTCAACAACCGTGCAGATGCCGGTACGAGTGAAGCCGCCGCCAGCCGATATCGGCGAAATCATTTCGCCGGGCTGTGCGTTCTTGGACACGACCATGCCAGCGAATGGCGCCTTGATCGTCATGTTCGACAATGAGTCCTCGGCGATCGCAATATTTCGCATCGCTACTTTCACATTCTCACGGCCCGTCTGTAGCCGGGCTGAAAGCTGGTCGAAAGTGGCCTC
This sequence comes from Gammaproteobacteria bacterium, assembly GCA_022600955.1. Taxonomy (GTDB): domain Bacteria; phylum Pseudomonadota; class Gammaproteobacteria; order Steroidobacterales; family Woeseiaceae; genus UBA1847. The sequence continues at coordinate 332,554 of JAHZJK010000031.1, read as the reverse complement.
TGCCGCGTCGAGGCTGGACTGGCTCGCCAGGTTGCGTGCTGCAAGATCGCGCAAGCGGTCACGTTCCAGCTCTGCATTGCGCAGTTGCGCTTCTATTTCATCGAGCAAAGCGCGTGCAGAATCCGCCTGCGCTTTTGTAAGGGACAGCTGTGCCTGCTGCGTTGTGTCGTCCAGCAGCGCTACGACCTGGTCTTTCTCAACGCGCATCCCCTCCTCGACAAAGACCTGTACAACTTTGCCCGTGACTTTTGAGGACACAGTCGTCTGGCGTCGCGCAACGACGTAACCGGACGCATCCAGCACACTATTGGCGGCAGCCGCGCTGGGTGGTTTGCGTGCGATGTCAGTTTCGACGAGCACCGTTGCCGATCCCGAACTGAAGAATAACCACCACGCGAGACCGGCAAGCACGACCGCGACTGCGATACCTGGCAGAAGCACACTCCGCTCGGCTTTGGCTGGCGCATTGCGGTCAATTTTTAGCTGGCTGATTCGATCGGACGTGTCCGCCATTCTGGATCCTGATTTCTTCTTATCGGTCGATCTGAAATTATGACATGAGAGGCGTTAAAGGGCTTTTACAATTTCCACCATCGCCTCGGTATCGAAGCGGCAGTAGCGGAGCAGTTGCTCTTCCAATTCCGCCTTGCGGCCGGCATCGGTTGACGGGTTGATCGCCTCCAAAAAGCCGTCGCTCGCCGCGGTACCCTCTTTGATACCTGCGAGCTGCGAGTAGTCCATGTGCGGCGCAATACACGGTAGAACTGCCTTGATAGACCACGATCCGAGCATCGCCGGATGGTAGTAGTGCGCTTTAACTAACGGGTGTAAGTCCCAGAGTCTGTTAACTATTTTAGTCAACGACTCTGCCAGATCCGGAAGCAAATCGATCAGGCCGTTGATTACGGTCTTTTCGTAGCTCGTGTACATCAAGACGGGACCGGAGTCCCCGAGGCACTCGATCATTTTCTCGGCGAGCGCTCGCACAGGGGCCGCTCCCGATAGATCCAGAAACTCCTCGTGGCCAATCTGCCCACCCTCTTCTTCGATATGACACGACCACTGGATAGCTTGCATTTGATACGGACGAGTCCCCGCCCAAACCGGAATGGCGGGCGCTATCGTTTCGAAATCCAGGTAGTAGCGTGGATACGGCAACGCCTCCAGAATCTCCCTGGCACCGGGTAGCACTTCAGGTTCGCCCGACTCGGTCACGCGGTGAATACGTTGCTGTTGCTCGGTCGATAGTTCCGTTCGAGACACATCCCGTATGTCCTGATAGCCAGCGACGACCCACTGCGCAAGTTTAGCCTTGCCGCCGCCCAGACCCGTGACCGGGTACTCCGCATCCGTCGGCCAGCAATGAGAGACGAACTGGCAGTCGTAGGGTTTGTTGCAATGTGTGCCGACGTCCACAATGGGCAACGGGCCGGATACGGCTTCGCGCGCCGTCGCGACCAGCTCCAGCACGTCGTACTCCATGGAGCGCACCGTTTCGGTGAGATCATTTTCCAGCAACAAGCCATCGTAGTTGCCGTCTCCGGCGTACTCAAACTGGTTGTTAATATGCGCCAGCGATATCGACAGAACGTTAATACCCGAGTGACGCAGGACCCAGTCCTGAATTGCGCAGTCCAGAACATGATAGTCCTTCACCGAGGCGGAGGCTTTGACTTCGATGACGTGCCAGCCGTCACCGTCAGGAATCATCACATCGGCACGAACCAGCACGTTCTCATGGCGAAACGTCGCCTCAAAGATTGGGTAATCAGCACCGTTCCCGATGAGCCGCCTGGTCTCCGCCAGCATGGTTTTGAAGTCGAACTCGATTTCGACAGACTGGTCGGTACCGTACAGCTGTTGGGCAATATCACCCACCTGGTGTCCACCGGCGAACGCTGATTCCATTTGCGACGTGATAACACCGAGTTCCTTGTGGTGTTTCTCAAGGTGCACTTTCTTCGAGCACTGCGAGGCAGATATGAGACGGGACTTGGAAAGGTAGGGTCTGGGGGAAGCCATAGCAGAATCCTACAACATGGCGACGAAGATAATGAGCATAGGCTGCAGTATCATGAGGACCGCGGGCAACGAGCCGGAGTGTTTCTGATCATGTCGCTACTGGGCAATTTGGTATTTTTCGTATTTGGCGGATTCCTGATCTTTATCGCCTACGTTTTGGGCGGCATTTTGCTGTGCATCACGATCATTGGCATACCGTTCGGATTGATGTGCTTCAGGCTGGCTGGCGGCGTTATTGCGCCGTTTGGCAAGGAAGTTCGCGAGACCGAACCGCCTGGCGGACCTGTCGCACTGATCATGAACATCATCTGGATCATCCTGCCGGGGCTCGAGCTGGCGATCATGCATTTGCTCCTGGCGGCATTATTTGCCATTACCATCATTGGCTATCCACTGGCCGTGCAGCACATGAAGCTCGTACCGATGGCGCTGCTGCCATTTGGTCATGTAATGCGGAGTATTGAAGATTAGGTTGTCGGTGCTATGCGCCAGAAGGGAATAATCACAAGCTGGAATGATGACAGAGGATTTGGGTTCATCAGCCCGCTTGACGGTGGGGCCAGAGTTTTTGTTCACATCAAGGTCTTAGGTAATCGCAGCAATCGACCGCAGGTGAATGATGTAGTCACCTACTCCGTGACTAAAGACAGCAATGGTCGGACTCAAGCAGCCAACGTTACCGGACCCGGCGACAACTTGCGTGTCCGGTCAAGCAGACAAACCAACTTGTTCGCGATTCGCTTTGCGGTATTTTTCCTCGTGGTACTTGGTGTAACGACGTATGCCGAGAAAACGCCAGTAGTGGTTCTCTCAGCGTACCTGATCATTAGCATGATCACTTATTGCGCCTACGCGTGGGACAAAGCCTCTGCCAAGTCCGGTCGATGGCGTACCAAGGAAAATACACTCCACCTGTGCGCGCTCGTGGGTGGCTGGCCTGGTGCGTTGATAGCGCAACAGTTGCTTCGCCATAAGTCCAGGAAAACTTCTTTCCGAGTGTTTCTCTGGTTCACGATACTTTTGAACTGTACGGGTCTGGTCTGGCTGCATACCGCGGATGGAAGCGCATACCTTAGTCGATTGCTTGAATCGATCGCCTGGGAGAGTGTATTTCACTAGCCGATTTAACCCATCAAACAGTCGCAACCGATTTGGTGTAGACTCGCGCCGCAACGCGACAACCGCACCTTGTTTGTCTCAGTTGTAACCCACGTAGATTTCTCCCTCCCCACCCTCTTCATCCGGGCCGCCTGCACTGATGCGGCCTGGATTACTGTGATTGCCCGATGTTCTTTAACCTGTTTACGAAACGAAACGGTACCTGGAAAGCCGATACGCTGTCCGGCCTGACGGTCGCCCTGGCGCTGGTACCGGAAGCCATAGCCTTCTCATTTGTGGCTAAAGTCGACCCTATCGTCGGACTCTGGTCCGCTGTATTCCTTGGCCTCATTACGTCGGCCTTCGGTGGCCGCCCGGGGATGATATCCGGAGCGACGGGCGCGATAGCCGTAGTTGTCGCCAAGGCCGTGGATATGGGTAACATCGCCGGTGCTGAACTCGGTATCGACAACCTCGGTATGCAATACATGTTCGCCGCGGTGATGCTGGCGGGCGTTATTCAGGCAATGGTGGCCATTCTCAAACTGGGTCGCTTTATCCGGCTGGTGCCGCACCCTGTGATGATGGGCTTCGTAAACGGTCTTGCTATCGTTATCCTGATCTCCCAGTTCAAATCATTCCAGACGGCCGACGGGCAGTGGCTGGCAACCAATCAATTGCTCGTCATGAGCGCGCTCGCCTTGCTGACGATGGTCATCATCAAGTTCTTCCCAAGAATCTCCAACGCCATACCGTCGATCCTGGTCGCGATTGTCGCAGTGGGCATGTTGAGCTTCTTTAATATTGTGGACACCAAAACCGTCTCTGACGTTCTCCTCGAGGGAACCGGCAGCGGCCAGCTGCGCAGCGCTTTGCCAGGCTTAAGCTGGCCCGGCGATATCGTCTGGAATCAGGAAACCATCATGCTCATCGGTGGCGTCGGCGTCGCGGTCGCCATGGTTGGCCTGATCGAGTCACTCATGACGTTACAGCTGATCGACGACATGACGGAAACACGTGGACAAGGCAATCGCGAGTGTTTCGCACAGGGTGGTGCGAACTTCCTGTCGGGACTGTTTGGCGGCATGGGTGGTTGCGCCATGATCGGTCAGAGCCTCATCAACATTCGTTCTGGCGGGCGCGGCCGAATCTCCGGTGTAGTGGCAGCCCTTGCCTTGATTGCGTTCATCGTCGTGGGCGGTCCAATCATCGTACAGATACCGGTCGCCGCGCTGGTGGGTGTCATGTTCATGGTGGTCATCGGCACTTTCGAGTGGGCAACGTTCCGCACCTTTGGAAAAGTTCCCAAGGCCGATATTTTCGTTATCTTCGTCGTCACACTAACGACCGTGTTCCTGCACAACCTTGCACTGGCTGTCTTTGTGGGCGTGGTTGTCTCGGCATTGGTGTTTGCATGGAAAAGTGCCCATCACGTGCGACTGATGCCGCAGGACATTGCACCGGGCGTACGCGTCTACAATTTGCAGGGCGTGCTCTACTTCGGTTCAGTACGCGAGTTCTCGGAACGACTGACGCCTGCCGATGACCCTGACGAAGTCATCATCGACTTCAAAGAGGCTCGCGTTGTTGACTACTCCAGTCTGGAAGCGCTCAACGCCATCACCGAGCGCTATCGAAACGCTGGCAAGACCCTGCGGATGCGTCATCTGAGCACGGAGTGTCAGAAGATGATTACGGCCGCCGGAAACCTGATCGTGATCGAGGTTGCCGCTGATGATCCGCATTACAGTGTGGCGCGTATTTAAGGCGCAGGCCTGCCGTTCATCAGCGCAAAATCTGATCCCGCCGGCTTCTGATAAAGGCGCAATCCAAACTCCGGTACGATCGCCAGCAGGTGATCGAAGATGTCCGACTGAATGCCCTCGTATTCAGCCCACGCCGTGGTATTCGTGAAGCAATAGATCTCCAGCGGCAGTCCTTCAGGGCCTGGCGCAAGCTGACGGACGATTAACGTCATTCCTTCATGTATTTTCGGGTGATTTTTCAGATAGTTATAGGCATAAGCTCGAAACGTACCGATATTGGTCATACGCCGTCTGTTGACCGCCTCATCTACCTCGGTTGCCAGTCGGGCGTTGTAATCCGCCAGTTCCTGCTTTTTGTCTGACACATAGTCTTTCAACAACGCAAAGCGGGTGAAGTGCTGCACCTCCTCGTCTGTCTGCAAGCGGATAGTCGACACATCGATGTAAATACTACGTTTGATACGCCGGGCGCCCGCCTTGGACATACCACGCCAATTCTTGAACGAATCCGTAATCAGGCGGTGCGTCGGAATTGTCGTAATCGTCTTGTCCCAGTTCTGCACTTTGACGGTGTGCAGTTGCACATCGACAACGTCGCCGTCCGCGCCGAACTGCGGCATCTCGATCCAGTCCCCGACACGCACCATGTCCTGTGCCGTCAGCTGCACGCTCGCGACCAACGACAGGATTGTGTCCTTGAAGACCAGCAGCAAGATCGCGGTCATCGCACCGAAGCCGCTCAATAGCAACAACGGAGAACGATCCAGTACGGCCGCTACGACCAAGACTCCGCCGAACACCCAGATGACGATCTGCAGCAGTTGCACGAAGCCTTTCAGCGGACGATCCCTGGCTACCGGCAATGACTCATAGATTGAATTGGCCGCACTCAGCAATGCTGTCAGCGACATCGTCACCATCAACACCATGTAGCCCATCGCAACATTGCGAATGAACTGTACACCGCCATCAGCCAAATCGGGGACCAGGGGCGCACCGACGAATACGATCAGCGCTGGCAAGACCTGCACGAGACGACCGAACACGTTGTGAGAGACCAGCGCATCGTCCCATGCCACACGCGTTCTTTTTGCAAATGCGCGAACGATGCCTACCACGATGTACTTGACGATTACGTGAATAACGACCGCTGTTGCCAGCAACGCGACCAAGCCCCCGGCCAGCGGAAGAAGCTCATGAATTGCTCGAAGTTGCTCGATCATTGTCAGGGAGTCCGGAGTACGCAGCGGCGCAAGGTATCACATACGCTGCCGCACTCGTTCATCAGTCCTTCGGCGTCAGCTTCAACAGGCTGCCCTGACTTTCACGGCGTTCATCTTCGAGTACCCAAAGTGCGCCTGCGGGTCCCTGCGCGATAGAGCGAATGCGGGCGTTCATATCAAAGCGATCGACTTCGCGCGCTTCGGAGCCATCAAGCTCAATACGAACGATTGCTTGCGACGAGAGCCCAGCCGCAAATGCATTGCCCTGCCAATCGCTGAACAGGTCGCCGCTGTATATCATCAGGTGGCCAGGCGAAATCGCAGGTACCCAATATGCCGCAGGAGCGTTGAACTCCGGACGCGTGTCGTGATTCGGAATATCCCGGCCATCGTAGTGAGTACCGTTTGAAACGACCGGATAGCCGTAGTTGCCGCCGCGAACAATATGATTCAGTTCATCGCCGCCGAGTGGACCCATTTCGATGCTCCAGAGCTTGCCGTCGAGGTCGGTGGCGATTCCGAGTGGGTTGCGATGACCCATCGACCAGATCTGTGCGTAGACACCATCGTCATCTACAAACGCATCTTCACTGTAGTAGTCGACAAAGGGGTTGTCGTCCGGCACCGATCCATCGTCATGCAGACGAACAATCTTGCCAATAGTGGACTGCATGTCCTGCGATGGCGTGAATTTCTGCCGATCCCCAGAGGTAATCCAGAGGTAGCCGTCATCATCAAACAGGATGCGGTGACCATAGTGACCGAAGCCGACAACTTTGGGATACTGGCGCCAAACGACCTCCACGTCACTCAATCGCCCACCACGCCCCGTCAGTTCCAGAACGCCCCGCGCGACAGCGGCACCACGAGTGCCCGCAACGCCGGCTTCTGCGTAGCTCAGGTAGATGAGGCCGTTGTCTGCAAAATCCGGATGCAGTGCAACGTCACCGAGTCCGCCCTGCCCGCCGTAGTCGACATCCGGCATTCCCTGCACTGCGCCGAAAGATCGACCGTCCTGAGCGAGCAACATGAGATTGCCCTTCTTTTCAGTCACCAGAATGCGTCCATCCGGGAGGAAAGCCAGCGCCCACGGCTGGTCGAACGAGGCAAGTGGCTCCACCTCAAACGGCAATTCATCCTGCGCCTGCGCACCAGCCAGCAGGAATACAGAGAACGTCACCAGCAGAATTCTTCTCATCGTCGCTACTCTCTATAAGTGAATCTGGACAGAAGCAGTATTCTATCGAAGGCTCCAGGGTCACACCACATCAGTCTGAATTTGCTATTCTGCTGCCGTTATCCAATCCGGGTGCGAGAATATGCCTGCTGTCGAATCAACAATGCTGCCGCTCGGTACACCAGCGCCCGCATTTACATTGCCTGACCCGAATGGAACACCGCATTCCTTGCGCGCCGACGCGGCCGCAACGCTTGTCATGTTTATCTGCAATCATTGTCCGTTTGTTGTGCATGTGCGTGACGAGCTCGCGCGCCTGGGATCCGACTACGGCTCACGTGGCGTCGCCATTTACGCAATCAACAGCAATGACGTCGAAACGCACCCGGCCGATCACCCGCTGCGCATGAAAGTAGAGGCAGCAAAGTACGGCTACACATTTCCATACCTGTTTGACGAAAGCCAGGCGGTAGCTAAAGCGTACTCCGCCGCCTGTACCCCTGACTTTTTTCTGTTCGATGCTGAGCAGAAACTGGTCTACCGTGGCCAACTTGACGACAGCCGCCCATCGAACCAACTGCCGGTTGACGGACACGACCTTCGCGCAGCGCTCGATGCCGTGCTGGCGTCCGGGAAACCGGTGACCGAGCAAAAGGCGAGCATCGGCTGCAGTATCAAATGGCGCCCCGGAAACGCGCCGGAGTACTACTGAGTCCAGTGCATCCAGTTGCAGAGCGGTGGCGCGCAAGCACTGGTTTCCGTTTCCACCACACCCATTCGGAGATTTCATTAATGCGCAACGTTGTTACCTTCCTGATCCTCACTACCTGGGCCACAACGGCGCCGGCAAGCGAGACCGCGTTTGGCAAAGGCCCGGTGTTCAATGACTATGGCCCGGTCGCAGTCGTCGACGTCACGATGCCTGTCGATCCAGACATGGAGTTGAAGCATAGCTTCGATGTATCCGCGCCAGCAGTGGATGGAAAACCGAACTCGACGCTCGTATCAGCTGCTCGCTTTATCAATATGCATGCTGCCACCGGTATTGCCGAAGACAACATCCAGGTTGCCGTTGTCGTGCATGGTAAGGCCACCATGGAAATGGCTGACGAGAATTCGACAAGTGCCGATCTGATCGCAGCCCTCACTAAGCACAATGTCAGAATTATTGTCTGCGGGCAGAGTGCGGCATACTACGACGTCGCGACTGACGATTTGTTACCAGGTGTTGAGATGGCCTTGTCGGCGATGACGGCGCATGCCGTTCTGCAACAGCAAGGCTATACGGTGAACCCCTTTTAAATGAACAATACACACTACCTGTCCACCAGGCATGCGCTTCTCGCCAGCGCCCTGTGCTTTGCGAATACATTGTTCGCGGCAGCCCCCGATATGCACGCCCACAAGCTCGAAACGACGCCCGTCATTGACGGTATTGTCGTCGGCGATGAAGCCTGGAGCGGCGCGACACCTGCGACTGGATTCCAACAGGTGCAACCCAATGACGGTCAGCCCTCATCGCAAGAGACAGAGGTCTATATTGGCTACTCAGACACCTCCCTCTACATTGGGGTTGTAGCCCATGACGATAACCCTGCCGGCATTATCGTCACGGACAGCAGGCGCGACTCGAATCTGCAGGACACAGATGCGTTTCTCGTCATCATCGACGGCCTCCTCGACAGGCAAAACGGCTTCATGTTTGGCACCAACGCCGCTGGTATCGAGTACGATGCGCAAATTACCAAGGAAGGCAGTGGAGACTTCGGTTCGGGTGGCGGCGCATTCAATCTGAACTGGGACAGTTCCTGGACCGTAAAATCAAAAATTGGCGACCACGGCTGGAGCGCCGAGTTTGAAATCCCGTTCCGCACGCTTCGTTACGGCTCAGGCGACGTACAGGACTGGGGCATCAATTTCCGACGCAATATTCGGCGCAATAACGAGGTCGCCTACTGGTCGCCGCTTGATCGAAATCGTTCTTTGCAACGCGTATCAGAGGCCGGCACTCTCAAGGGCATCGAACCACCGGCGCAACGCAATCTGCAATTTACGCCCTATGTTCTCAGCAGCGTGCGTCGAGGTGGCGGACTGACGGACACCGAAACGGATTCTGATGTTGGCTTCGACGCCAAGTACTCAGTTACACCAAGCCTGACACTGGATCTGACCTACAACACTGACTTTGCACAAGTCGAGGCCGATGAGCAGCAGCTGAACCTCGATCGCTTCGCTTTGTTCTTTCCTGAAAAGAGACCATTCTTCCTCGAAAACGCGGGGCAGTTCGGGGTCGGCAATGGTGGCGAGGTGGAGCTGTTCTTCAGTCGCCGCATTGGCATCAGCGACGAAGGCGCTGTTATTCCGGTAGATGGCGGCGCCCGGCTATCCGGAAAAGTGGGCGAACGCACCAATGTCGGATTGCTGTACATGAGTACCGACTCGGTCGCTGGATTCGCGCCCGGCAACAACTTTGCAGTCGCCCGCGTTAGTCAGGAATTGTCGAATCGCTCGTCAATCGGTGCTATTTACGTCGGTCGCGACGGCGACGGTTCGTTCCTGACACCTGAGAGTGACGATTACAATCGCAGTTACGCTGTAGACGGCACCTGGGGCATCGGTGACAACGTATTGCTGAAAGCCTGGGCCGCCAAGTCGGATACTCCCGGGCTAACGGGCGATGACAATGCCTATTCCGTAAGCGCTGACTACAATACCTCGACGTGGTCGACCGCATTGAGCGTCACCGAGGTCGGCGAAGATTTCAACCCGGAGGTTGGCTTCCTGTCACGCACAGACTACCGCAAGATAAGCGGCCGAGTTCTGCGCCGGGTGCGTCCCGCCGATACCTGGGGCCTGCTGGAACTCCGTCCGCACATCTCGTACACCGGCTACTGGAAACCCGATGGCTTTCAGGAAAGCGGTTTTCTGCACATCGACAATCACTTTGAGTTCCGCACGGGTACCGAGCTTCACACCGGCGTCAACTTCACCAAGGCAGGTGTTATTGATGCATTTGAGATTGTTGACGGTGTGACCGTGCAGCCCGGAACGTACGACCATGGCGAAGTGCAGATCGTCTACTTTACGAACCAGTCTAAGCCAGTGAGCTTCAACCTTCGCACCACTGTGGGCGGGCGATTTGGCGGAGACCGCGTGTCGCTGCGACCGACGATCAGATACCGGATCGGCGAGACGTTTCGCTCTGAACTCACGTACGTCTACAATGATTTCGACCTGCCCGTCCCAAACGGTGATTTCACGGCCAATCTCGCGCGACTGCGACTGTCGTACTCATTCACGCCCAGTATGCAGCTGCAAGCGCTCATCCAGTACAACGAAAACGCCGATACTGTTGGCACGAACGTACGTTTCTCCTGGCTACGCAACGCCAATTCGGGGCTCTACCTGGTGTACAACGAGGTCGACGAACGCTTCGATGGTGCGCCATCGACCGGCCGTGAGTTCATCCTGAAGTACAGCCACATATTCGACCTGCTGAACTGATTGCAAGAAAAAACGGCGACACATCGTGTGCCGCCGTTCATTTCGTCCAGCGATTTCTTTTCTAGAAGCGATCGAGCGCCATCACCTTCGTCCATGCATCTACAAAGTCACTGACAAACTTCTGTTCACCACCGTTCTCTGCATAAACTTCTGCAATAGCGCGCAGCTCAGCGTGTGATCCGAACACAAGATCAACGGGCGTTGCCAGCCATTTCAGCTCACCGCTCACACGGTCATGCCCCTCATAAACACCGTCAGTGCTCGAAGACTTCGACCACTTTGTTGACATATCAAGCAGGTTTACGAAAAAGTCATTACTCAACATTCCCGGGCGTTCCGTAAACACTCCGTGCCGGCTGCCGTCAACATTGGCATCCAGAGCGCGCATGCCGCCAAGCAGCGCCGTCATTTCAGGTGGCGTCAGAGTCAGCAGGTCCGCCTTTTCGATCAGCATATCCGCTGGTGAGCGGTAGTTGCCATCACCAAAGTAATTGCGAAATCCGTCCGCTGTTGGCATAAGAACGGCAAAAGATTGCACATCGGTTTGTGACTGGCTGGCGTCAGTGCGACCCGGCGTGAACGCAACTTCAACGTCCTGCCCGGCGGCCTTGGCCGCTTGTTCGATAGCAGCTGCTCCACCAAGAACGATCAAATCGGCCAGCGATACCTGCTTGCCCCCGCGATTGAACCTCTTCTGGATACGTTCCAGTTGATTCAGCACCTTATCCAGTTCTTTCGGACTATTGACGTCCCAGTCATTCTGCGGTGCCAGGCGAATCCGGGCGCCATTTGCACCTCCACGCATGTCGGTACCGCGAAACGTCGAGGCGGATGCCCACGCGGTGCGCACAAGTTCGGAAACGGTCAGTCTCGAATCCAGAATCTCATTCTTCAGCTTCGCGATATCCCCAGCGTCAATCAATTCGTGATCGACAGCCGGTACTGGATCCTGCCAGAGCAGTGCTTCGATTGGCGTTCCGTCACCGACATAGCGTGCACGTGGACCCATGTCGCGGTGCGTCAGTTTGAACCAGGCTCTTGCGAAAGCCTCCTCGAATTCTTCAGGATTGTTCAACCAACGCTCTGTGATGCGTCGATACTCCGGATCGAACTTCAGCGACAGGTCAGTCGTGAACATGATCGGTGCGTGCCGCCTCGAGGGATCATGAGCATCGGGCACCAATGTCGATGCGGCGCCTTTTGCAGGGATCCATTGAGTTGCACCAGCCGGACTTTTCGACTGAACCCAGTCGTAGGTGTAGAGGTTTACCAGGTAGCTGTGAGTCCAGGCAACCGGGTTGACGGTCCATGCACCCTCAAGACCGCTGGAAATTGTGTCTCCAGCCTTGCCACTTCCACATTCGTTCTCCCAGCCAAAACCTTGCTGCTCGAGATCTGCAGCCGCCGGGTCGACACCCACGCAGCCCGTTGGCGGCGCTGCGCCATGGGCCTTCCCAAATGTATGACCGCCCGCAATCAGGGCCGCGGTCTCTTCATCGTTCATCGCCATGCGGCCAAACGTGTCACGGATGTCCTTTGCAGCCAGCAACGGGTCGGGAACGCCATTCGGGCCTTCCGGGTTCACGTAGATCAGGCCCATCTGAACCGCCGCAAGCGGTTTCTCAAGCTCACGATCGCCCTCGTAGCGCTCATCGGCAAGCCACTCACTTTCCGGCCCCCAATACACCATCTCGGCTTCCCAGTCGTCTTCGCGACCACCCGCAAAACCGAAGGTCTTGAATCCCATAGACTCAAGCGAAACATTACCGGCCAAGACCATCAGGTCGGCCCAGGAAATGCTACGACCGTATTTTTGTTTGACTGGCCAGAGTAGTCGGCGCGCCTTATCGAGATTGACGTTGTCCGGCCAACTGTTCAACGGCTCAAACCGCTGTTGACCGCCGCCGGCGCCACCGCGCCCATCAGACACGCGGTAAGTGCCCGCGCTGTGCCATGCCATGCGTATGAAAAATGGGCCGTAGTTACCGTAGTCGGCTGGCCACCAGTCTTGTGACGTTGTCAGTACTGACTCGATGTCCTGCCGTACTGCGTCGAGGTCAAGACCGGCGAACGCATGGGCATAGTTAAAGTCGCTGCCCATTGGATTCGACTCGACACCGTGATCACGCAGTGCGTTGAGACTTAAGTTGTCTGGCCACCAGAACTGGTTTGACTTCGCCTCGCCTTCAGCAAGAGCCGTGCTGCCTGGAGCCACTGCTGAAATCGCGACAGCGAGTGCGATCAGCAAAGGAATGGTTTGTTTGCGCATTGGACTTCCCCTTGGAAAAACAGTGAGTGGGATTACGTTTCCATTAGAGCGCATTTGATCGATCTACTTGATGGTATATTTCTCTTACAGTATTCGATAAAACCGATTAGTTGGATTGGCCGCTGAATAGCGTCGCTTTCCGCACTGTTCTGTGCCAAATTAGCGCCCATGAAAGACACCCAGTACCCAAACCTGCTCTCGCCTCTCGACCTCGGCTTCACCACGCTGAAGAATCGCGTTCTCATGGGCTCCATGCACACCGGTCTTGAAGACGGCAACAAACACGACCGCCTGGCTGCCTACTTCGGCGAACGCGCACGCGGTGATGTAGGACTGATAGTTACCGGCGGGTATGCGCCGAATCGGGCCGGCTGGGTTAAACCCTTCGCAGGAAAGCTCACGACCCACGGAGAAGCGCGAAAGCACAGCCAGGTTACCAGTGCTGTGCACAGCGAAGGTGGCAAGATCGCCATGCAGATTCTGCACGCGGGTCGCTATGCCTACCATCCGATAGGGGTCGCACCTTCGAAGATTCGCTCTCCCATTACGCCCTTCTCTCCGCGTGAGCTGTCGACGGCCGGCGTTCGGAAACAAATTGACGATTTTGTGCGCTGCGCGCAACTGGCACGCGAAGCGGGTTACGACGGTGTCGAGATCATGGGCTCCGAGGGCTATTTCATCAATGAGTTTCTCGTCACGCACACCAATAAGCGGACTGACAAATGGGGCGGTGACTACGCCCGGCGCATGCGCTTTCCTGTTGAGATCGTCGCACGAACCCGCGAAGCGGTGGGTAAGGACTTTATCATCATCTACCGGCTGTCGATGATCGACCTGATCCCCGATGGCAGCAGTTGGGAAGAAACCGTGATGCTGGCGAAAGCGATTGAGGCTGCCGGAGCGACGATCATTAACACCGGTATCGGCTGGCATGAAGCGCGCGTTCCGACCATCGCAACGTCGGTGCCCCGTGGTGCATTTGCCTGGGTAACCAAGAAGATGAAACACGAGGTCAGCATTCCATTGGTGACCTCTAATCGCATCAACCTGCCCTCAACGGCCGAGGACATACTGGCCGACGGCTCTGCCGACATGGTGTCGATGGCTCGCCCATTGCTTGCAGATCCGGAGTTCGTCCGCAAAGCTCGCGAAAACCGTGCAGACGAAATTAATGTCTGCATCGCCTGCAACCAGGCCTGCCTCGACCACACGTTTGCGAACAAAATGACAACTTGCCTCGTCAACCCGAGAGCGTGCTTTGAGACCGAACTGAACTACACCAGGTCCGCGCTATCACACCGCTTCGCTATCGTTGGTTCAGGACCCGCAGGGCTCTCGACCGCGCTGGTTTTGGCTGAACGCGGCCATGATGTCGAATTGTTCGAGTCGGCATCCGAGATAGGCGGTCAGTTGAACATGGCCAAAGTGATTCCCGGCAAGGAGGAGTTCTACGAGATGCTGAAATATTTTCAGCGGCAATTGGAGCTTCTGGGGATTCAGGTTCACCTAGATACGCGCGCAACACTCGATAATCTGCAGGCGAGCGCGTTTGATGAGGTAATCATTGCCACGGGCGTCACGCCGCGTGACCCGCAGATCGAAGGGCAGGATCACCCAAAAGTCTTGAGCTATATCGATGTACTGCGCAATCGCGCAGCGGTTGGCAAACGAGTCGCCATTATAGGCGCCGGCGGAATCGGTTTTGACGTCGCCGAATTCCTCTTGCATGACGGTCATTCCGCAACCCTGAACCTCGAAGCCTGGTTGGCCGAATGGGGTGTCGTCGATCCTGCCGAAGCTCGCGGTGGACTTGCCACGCAACGCAAGTCTCCTGAACCAAGCCGCGAAATTACGCTCCTGCAGCGTAAAGCCGGCAAACATGGAGCAAACCTGGGCAAAACGACCGGTTGGATCCACCGCGCCGTATTGAAGATGAATAATGTGCAAATGATCGGTGATGTGAATTATGAGCGCATTGGCGATGAAGGTCTTTTGGTCAGCTACGGCGACCAGCATGAGAATCCGACCTGGATTGAAGCCGACAACATCGTGATGTGCGCCGGGCAGGTTCCAAACCGGGATTTGCAGCAGCCGCTTGAGGACGCCGGCATCAGGACACATGTTATTGGCGGCGCAGATATTGCTTCGGAGCTCGATGCCAAACGCGCAATCAACCAGGGCAGTCGCCTCGCCGCGCGCCTTTGAAAGCTTCACCGATCGGGCGATCCGGCGTATATTATGGAACCTCAGCTCCGGCTGAGCCCTTATTCACGTCATAATGTGGACATAAGAACAAGCCAGAAACCCAATCTATGGATTCAGCCAGCCCAACCCTCTGCAGCAGAGCATTCGGGAAACACACAGACCCGGGGCTCACCATCGCCTACGGCGCGTACCTGGCGGCAAGACACCATCTGAGCACAGTTTTCGACCACTCCAGCGGCTGCACGCTTCTGTCTGGTCCTCGCGGATCTGGCAAAACAACAACAATCCAGGAGCACGCCGCATGGATCCGGCGAGACACTCCTGTTGCCGTCATCAACGGCGCCGGCCTTTCACCACGACAATTGGTGAATGACATGATGTCGCAATTTGGCATCGAGCAGACGCAGCAAAGCGAAGAGCGGCTTTTGGGTGTGCTCAGCCGTTATCTTGGCGAGATGACCGCCAAAAATCAGGTGCCAGTGCTGTGCGTAGACGACTTCGATCGCACGACGGCTAGCACTCGAACATTGCTGAATTGGCTCGCAGCACTCGAGGAGCACGGCAAACCGTCACTGAGATTCATCTTTACGGGCACCGCGGACTTGCCCGCAATGCTACGCACCCACAGTATGCGCGACCTTGCGCTGCGGCAGCCATCCAGCTGGACGATGAATCCGTTGCAACCGCAGGAAACGCTTATGTACCTGCGAGCAAAATGGACAGCCGTGGACGGTGGCGACAGCGCAGAGAATCTGTTTTCTCGCGATGTCTGCGAACGACTTCACGCCGCATCGCAGGGGTGGCCGGGCGCATTGAATGAGAATGCGATTGTCGAACTCGAAGGCTTCGCAATCGATCAGGCCGAGAAACCCAGTGTCGTCGTCACACGCGATGGTGATACCGTGGACCGACACCCGCTGGAACCGGGTAACTACGTCATTGGTCGCAGCAAGCTCTCGGACATCAGGGTTGACGATCGATTTGTTAGCAACAATCACGCTCTGCTGCAGATCTACAGAAACGCCATACTTCTTGTCGACCTGAACAGCACCAACGGCACGACGGTGAATTCGGTCCAGGTCCAGACCAAAGTCCTGCGTTCGAATGACGTTATCACGCTGGGGCAGCACCGCCTGAAACTCGAGCATGCGCCAGAATACAGCAGAGACGTTGACGAACGGATTGATATCGCCGAAACGCAAACGCTGATGCAGTTCGACGATATTCGCCGGGCACGAGCGCAACATACGATCGCTGCACTGAAACACAAGTAAGTCTGCACGCGTTGACGTTGTTATACTCGCGGCGTGAGCGTCACATGCCAATCAGCTGAAGAAACCGCAAATGCCATCATCGAACGAGTCGGTCGTGAGGTTGTACTCGGCCTGCCCATCGGAATTGGCAAAGCAACGCACGTTGCAGATGCCTTGTTCGAGCTCGCGTCGAAAGATCCGTCGATATCACTAACGATATTCACCGGACTGACGCTGGAACCACCGCGGGGGCGAAGCGAGCTGGAGAAACGTTTTCTCGGCCCGCTCGTAGAGCGCTTGTATCCGGACTGGCCGGTACCCCGCTACGCCGAGGCGATTCGCAACAAGTCGTTGCCAGCCAATGTCCGTGTACAGGAGTTCTACCTCCGCCCGGGCGGCTATCTTGGTGATCCTTACGTTCAACAACACTACTCAAGCATCAACTACAGCGAAGTCGCCGGCGAGTTAATGCATCTCGGTGTCAACGTGCTCGCGCAACTGGTCGCAGTCTCACCAGATCAACCGGGGCGCTACAGCCTTGGCGCCAATCCCGAGGTGACTCTCGACCTCATGCCATATTTTTACGAGCGTCGTGAACAAGGTCAGCCTGCGTTGATCGTCGGGCAGGTCAACCACCAAATGCCGTACATGAGCGGTGATGCCGACCTCGACGGTTCAAATATCGACATCATCCTTGAGGACGATCGGCTCGACTATCCGCTCTTCACGCTGCCGAATCGGCGTGTTTCAGACGGCGACTACGCGACGGCGATGCATGTAGCAAGCCTCCTGCGTGACGGTGGCACATTGCAGCTCGGCATCGGCTCCCTCAGCGACGCCGTCGCACACTGCCTCAAACTCAGGCATGAATCGCCTGATTTGTTTGCAGAAGTACTTGAGCACCTTCCCGGAGGCACCGGCGTGCGTCGGCGCCGACATCTGCCAGTTGAGTTGGCGCCATTCCACGAGGGCCTGTACGCATCAACAGAGCTCTTGAGCGATGCATTGTTTTCTCTTTTCGATGCCGGTCTCATCAAGCGGCCCGCAGACAGCTCAACCGACACAGTTATGCATGCCGGTTTCTTTATCGGCTCGAACCACCTGTATGAAGGACTAAGCAATCTCCCCGAAGACAGACGCCGCCTCATAGACATGACCCGCATCTCGAAAGTAAACACGCTGTTTGGCGAGGAAGCCGAAAAGCGGACGCAGCGCCGCGACGCGCGTTTCATCAATGAAACCATGATGATTACTTTGCTCGGCGCAGCCGTATCTGACGCACTGGAGGACGGCCGCGTCGTCAGCGGTGTTGGTGGCCAGTTTGATTTTGTCTCGATGGCACAAGCCCTGGACGGTGCGATGTCAATATTGATGTGTCGCGCGCGACGCGAGAGCGGCGGCAAGGTGTCATCAAACATCCGCTGGAACTACGGCCACAACACTGTGCCTCGTCACCATCGTGATGTGTATGTAACAGAGTATGGAATCGCAGCGACACGTGGTTGCAGCGACCGCGACACGATTGACCGATTACTGCACATCGCCGACGCCGAGTTTCATGGCGCACTCATGAAACAACCGCGACGCTCCGGCAAGCTCGAACGTGGCTACAAGATGGAACGCGATGCCGGCCACAACCGACCCGACGTTGTTCGCTCGCTCCTGGAGCAGCATCGCCCGCATTTCCCTGCGTATCCACTTGGCACAGAAATGAGCACTGAGGAGCAGGCCCTGGTTGAGGCGCTTGGATGGCTCAAGACGCATACTGCCACCACCCCGAAACGGCTGCGAACGATGCTGCAAGCGAGTACCGGCGGCGAGCAGTCTGGCAATGAAAAGGCACTGTCTCGAATGCAGCTTGAGAAGCCAAGCGGATTAAAGGAGCGGCTAATGCAACGTCTGCTTCACCATGCACTGGACAGGACAAGTCAATGAGCGAACAAGGCAAAGCACCTTCGGAATCGGCCATAGAGCAAAACGTCTACAAAGTTTTTCCCAACGATCTGAATTCCAAATACACGGTGTTCGGTGGATTGGTGATGAGTCTTTGCGATCGTACGGCACTGATTGTCGCGGAGCGCCACAGCGGTGCACCCTGCGTAACGGCTGCCGTCGACAGCCTTAACTTTGTGGGACCTGCGCGGGCCGGCGACACGCTCATCATCAAGGCGGCGGTAAATCGCAGCTGGCGAAGCTCAATGGAAATTGGCGTGCATGTAGCCGCCGAAAACAGTCATACAGGTGAGTCACGGCACGTCGTTTCCGCCTATCTGACATTCGTGGCACTGGATGATGCTGGCAAACCGCAGGCGGTTCCGCCGGTCACGCCGGAATCAACCGTCGAGAAGCGCCGTTTTGAGGAAGCTGGACAACGGCGACAGCAACGACTCTAGAGGAAGCAGTCTTGGCTGTATCGAAAAAGACACTTAGAGTCATTGCGGGCTTCGTGTGGTTGAGTGGCGGATTCATTTTGCTGCTCAAGGCCGCGAGCTTGAACCTGCAAGCGATTGCGCTGCGGCCCGGTGAAATCTGGCCGTGGCTCGCTGTAGCCATTGCGCTATTAATTGGGGCATTCAAGGCGCACTTTTTGTTCAGCGGCTTTTGTCAGAAGAATCTCACGCGAGTCGCTGCACTGACTAGACCACGCCTGTGGAACGCTTTCCGGCCTGGCTTCTATGTGTTCCTTACTGCCATGATCCTGCTCGGCGCGACCCTCTCTACGCTGGCAAGCGGCAACTATTGGGGTCTGTTGGCGTTGGTCGTTCTTGATATCAGTATTGGTATCGCACTGCTCGGCAGCTTTCCGACCTTTTTCCGGCCTCAGACCCGGAATTCGCAAACCGAACGTTCTAGAATCTAGTCAACAGGCAACGCCATAGACTGTATTTGTTGCAGACGCCGCATTAAGCGGTGTAGACCTTTGCAAGCGTCGGAACGTTGTTGGGTCAGGTCATCACCGCCCAGTCCGGTAAGCCCCTTGTTGTCGAGCCATTGATAACCATTCTGAAATAGCAACTTGCCGATCGATGCCTCACTGCTAATTCGCCGTTGCAAGTAGGCCTGCTTGCCATATTCAAAACTACGACGGACACAGTCGTCAAGCTGCAGCGCTGTCTCGGGTGGCGTCGCCAATGCAACCTTTGCAACGACATAGTATGCCTCAACAAACTGCGTCAGCGTCGCATGAGCAACAAGCGGGCTGAACTGGAGTAGCAATGTGTTCGCGTATTCAGCATCGGCAGCCAGGCTTTCCTCCCAGTCTTCTGCATAACGTCTTAGTTCCTGGCGTACGTCGCTATAAAACTCCTGCCGTGGTGTATAGAAGAATTCGTACTTGAACAGGTCCCTCAACTCATCAAGCTCCTGCCAGAATGCTTCAAGCGGAGATTCTTCACCCGCATCGACGGAGAGCAGTGCCAACTCCGCTATAGCCTTGTTTACAAAGTGATGAATCGTCGTATTGCGATAGTAGCTTGCGACCGCATGCTTGTTGCTCTTGATCGCGTAGACTTCGTCGGGGCCGTCGTCATAACGCGTAACGAGCCTGTTTTCGATCAGGACCTGGCCCAGCTCATCAACTTCATCCTCATTATCGATCTTGAAGATTCGCGTGAACTTGATGTTCCTCTCAAGCGCCCAGGTCATGACTCTCGTTATGTCCCGGCGCAACTCGTCGCGCGTCAACGCACGCGGCGCACTTCCCAGCAGCATCATCGTTGCCACTGATGTCAGAGTCAGCGGCGTTACACGATTCACCTCAACCCCCACTTTTAGGGCGACTTTCGCCAAAGCCAGGCGATCGTCTCCACTGGGCGCTTTCTCGAGTACGATCGGCTCACCGAAATCCATGTAAATCTGCCCCATCGGTCGCTTCAGGCTGCGCCAGTAGCTGACGAACCAGCTCAGGCTCTCGGGACGTTTCTTGTGGCCTGATTGCTCAGCAGCATAGTCACGTACATCACTGATGAGATCGTAATTGATAGCCAATGGAACAATGTGCAGATCGCGAGAGTCATTGGCGTTTGCAGCTTCAATAACGTACTTGAGAATTCCGTACTTCGGCGGCATGAGTTTACCAACCCGCGAACGCGTGCCTTCAAACGCCCAGCTTAAGGGGAATCGCTTCTCCATAAGGTACGCAATGTATTGTCGGAGGATGAGCTTGTAGAGCGGATCATCCTGGAAACTGCGGCGGATAAATATGACACCCGCACGCCGCGCGAGAAAGCCGACGCCTGCGAACGCCATATTGACCCCACCAAACGTATGCAGTGCTGGAAAATCATTTTCGAAGAACGCTGCGTTCAATGCAGGAAAGTCGATATGCGACTTGTGTGTACACAAAATGGCAGTGGGATGCTCTTTGCTGATCTGCCGAACGCGGTTAAGTTGCTCTTCATTGATGACGGTTTTCGCTTTGTATCCCAGCGACGAAACTTTGCGATTCAGTACATAGCTCACATCCAGCCAAAAGGCCTGCGGCACCGAAATCAATTCCTTGAATATTCCGGCCGCTTCGGTCTTCAGGTTCGTTACGGGTCTACCGACGTCTTTACTGAGCTCCTCGAGCGCTGCCGTGAACTCGCGACTCGCGCTCAGGTTCTGTGCAACACTTCGCGGCACTTTGTAGCGGCTGCCACGCAGGCGGCGTTCTGCAAGGTCCAGAGCAATACTTGCCTGGCCGGCAATGAACTCTGCCAATTGCTCGTCTTCGGGTGAGGCGCCAAGTCGGCTCGTCAAGCGCTCTGTCAGCTCACCCAGCGTCGCAGGCTTACCGCTAACGCATTTGGCCCGCATCGGGTGATTCTTGAGTATGCGTCGTGCCTTAAAACGACCCGGATGCCGTGGCGTACCAAACAACAGGTCGCGAATTCTCGGCGTTGTGTTTTTGACGTCAAGAGCCTTGAGCCAGACAACCCGCACCGGGATAACGAGCGTCTCAGCCGGCAAATGCAGTTTCGTTAGCAGATCCCTGGTCGGGATGCGTTCAGGTGACGCGGCAATTGGCACAACGACGCGTTCGACGTTGCCAGTGTGTTTCTGTTTTTCGCTATCGCGTTCCAGCCAGCCGTTGAGATGTTCGCGCTCAACGTCATGCGCAGCATCCATGAGGAACAGGATGTCGCCTGCAACGTTATCTGGCCAGGCGCTAAGACTCATCCACTCGATCCGGCCACCTGACTCCGCCTGCCAATACCAGTAGCCCCGCCATGATCGCCATGTTCTTGACGAAGTTCTGAAGCTCGTGTGCTTTTTGCAGGCCTTCTTCCATTCCCCAGAAGTTGTGCATGACCAAACTGATTACCAGCACGAGCCCGGCCAGTACGAACGACACCAGCTGCTGTCGGTAGCCGGCAATGAGACACACGCCGCCACCAAGCTGGAGGATGATCGTCAACGACAGGAAAAAAGGAATGAATACCATCCCATGTGCCGCCATGTAGTCTGCGTGAATACCGAAACTCGTTACCTTCATGATTGCCGGAACTATGAAGTAAAGACCCAGCAAGGTCCGTCCGGATAAATACAACAAATGCGTGAACCTGCTCACGCGTGCTCTTCATGCCACTGTGTCAATAGCGCCGCCTCCGTCGCCATATCGAATCCACCCGGCCCCCACTTGGGTTCTCCGTGTTGCTCAAGGTTTGCGATCATATCGTTCGCAGTCTCGCCAATTGGCCGGAAGGTAAGGCCCGCTGCCACAGCCCGGTCGTTATTGACCTGCATAAAAGGAATTGGGCCATCGCCATACCATGGCCCATATCGCGCTTCGCCACGGTCTTGATTTCGGATCCATTCCCAATCGACCCAGGTCAAGGTTGAGGTCGATCCTGTCGATTTGATCAGCCCCTCCAGCAGCGGTCGCGCACGGTATGGGTCTTTGGCACCAACAGCGTTGTAGGGACCACTGCCAGTTCCGTCTTCGAGCATGCGCACCATCCAGCCACACATGTCTGCAGCATCGATGTATTGCACTGGCAAATCGTCCTGTCCGGGAACCAGAATCTCGTTACCCACAACCATACGTCGCAGCCAATGACGTAGCCGCTCTGACGGGTCGCCTGTACCCGTAATAATGCCTGGACGAATATTGATCGCTTTGTCACCAAAAACCCGGGTGATCTCCTGCTCACACAAGGCCTTTCGTGGCCCGTACGTCTCACCGTAGATCGAGTCGCTTTCATCGGTCGGGTCGTCCATCACGCCGTAGGCGCCTGAAAACTCGTCATCGTCGACAGATAGCGTTTCTGCATAAGCCGAGATACTGGAAACGAACATGTACTGGTCCACATGGCCGTGCAGTAACTCAGCAGAAAGGCGCGCGTGACGCGGATAGAACCCGGAGTTGTCGATGACGGCATCCCAGTCGCGGCCTTTCAGCGCATCCAGCTGGTCGTCTCTGTCGCCGACGAGCGTCTCAACTTGCGGAAACATTCCCGGGGCAGTCTTGCCACGATTGAACATCGTGACATTGTGACCGCGGGCTAACGCGTAGTTGATCTCATGTGGCCCGATAAAGCCGGTGCCACCCAGTACCAGGATATCAAGGGTCTTCGGTGTCGTATCAACGACCTTCGAGCAAGCCGGCATTGCAGCGAGAGCGCCCAATGCCGATGCAGCCTGAATAAAACTGCGACGTGAGGTTTTCATTGAGCATCCCTTGTTCTTATTGTTGGGTAGTGCTCAATAGTAACGTACGTAGTGGTTTATTCAATCAGCTCGTCAATACGCAACTGACGGGCGATTGCTGTGGCCTCCTCGATCAACGCCGCTGACAAACTCGCTTTTTCAAAGCAGGTGGACTGAATAGACCAGACGCGTTTGTGACTGGATCCGTCGTACAGGTGGCTGATTACCGCAACCGTGTGCGCAATCTTGACTGAATCCGGTTCTGCGATGATCTCGTGGTCATACAGGAAGTAGTCGACTGGGTCGCCACGGCGGCAAGTTGACTCGAGGACCTGGCGGCCTTCGATTATATCCACTTGCGTATCCAGGCTGGCAATGTGGGACACCAATATGGCATCCGCACGCACCTGCTCGCCCGCCGTATTGATGTCCTCCTGGGTAACACCATTGCTGGTGTCGAGCATTGTGTACGCAGGAATTGCATCTACCCCATCCTGCTTGAGACGCGCGACGATTTCGCTCTCGAACATTTGTTGCTGGGCTGAATCCGCAGCGATATCGACAATCAACAGGCGATTGTAGGTCCGGGATGCTTGCTCCGGATCCTCATAGAGTTTCACTACACTGGTCTGGGGTGCGCAAGCGCCGATCAAACCACACAGCAACATCGCCAACCCAAGGTGTGGAAAAATGCGGCGCATGATTCGTCTCCTTAATTTGCAGTGCCTGATAGTATGCTACGACTGTTGCGCCTCCACGGCATCGGTACTTTCACCTAGACTATTGACACTGATGCAGTCGTCTTACACCCTCAGTGGGTGCCAGGAGCTCGAATTCATGCGCAACGATTCAAATCGATTTCAAGGCCGGCTTACGCAATGCCTGTGTCCGTTCGCCTTGCTGGCCTGCGACTACTCATTCGCTGTGGAAGCCGACATCGCCTGGGTCTCCGCCGGCCACTACTGCGAACCGGAAACAGTGCTTCCGTTGCCGGACGAATCGCTGTTGGTGTCAAACGTCTGTGGCTTCAGTAAATCAGGAAGTGGCTTCCTGACACTACTGGATGGCGATGGCCAGGTACTCAACTGGCGCATCGTGGATAAGCTCGACTCACCGTTGGGGATGACAATGTCCGGTGATCGCCTGTACGTTGTCGACAACAACCGCATAAAAGTTTTTGATTGGCCTGGCTTTAAGCTTCAAACCACTATCGAAATGGGCACAACTGTCGCCAATGACGTAGCCGTCGCAGCAGACAATACGATCTACGTTACCGACTCCGCCAGACACGAGGTCGTCCGGCGCAGCCCCAGTGGTGAGATGTCAGCAGTAAGCGAACACTTTAACTTTGAGAACGCGAACGGTATCGAACTGTTTGGAAGTGGGCTTTATGTCGGTGGCGCCAGGCTCTGGCGGGTCGATCTGCAAGACAACTCTGTTGAAACAGTGGGCCCGCCACTTCTCGCAGATATCGACGGCATTGAATTTGAAAAAGACGGGACCCTGCAAGTTACGCCGGTCGGCGGGCCGCTGATCCGATACCGCAGTGAAGAAGAAATCGAGATTCTTGAAGGTGAAGGTGTAAGCAGTGCCAATCACGGTTACTCACTGGCATTAGGTCTAGCGCTGATACCGACTGGATACGACAACACCGTAATTGCAATACGAGCTAAACCCCGGCGTCCATAGCATTTGCGCTTATCATTTGTCTTCGTGATTCTGCGCTTGGCGCGCCTCATACGCTTCGCTATATCTGATGGTCTTGCCCGTGTACAGCTTGTCGCCGTTCTTGAACTCGACCGGCCTGAAACTCACTTCGATCATGGCCTGACCGATCTTCGTCGCGCGAACCGCGGACTTGACCGGTGCAAAGAACCAGTACAAAAGGTCCTGCCCGATGTGAGCTTCTTCCGAAGTTGGACCGATGTAATCCGGACGATACGCGATAACGCGCAGATTCGACCCCTCCGCGAGCTTGAACAGGGCGTTCTCCGCGCGGACTTTTTCCCGCGCCCACATTGCGCTCGATTCTTCCGAAATATCGCTTGAGCTTACGTAGTGAAATGAGTATTCAGGCTTCTTGCTAACGCTTTGCCACGCCGTTACAAACTGCACCGGGAAGTCGACGTGGATCATCCCGTAAGTCTCTTCGTCGACACCGAGAGAGCTGATCCCCAGTGCCCAATAGACAGCATCGACATCTACTAGCTCATTGATGACAGCCGAATAGTCGAGATAGTCCATATGTACGGAGACCTCGAGTTTGCCGTCGGCAATACCTTGCTCCATCCGTGGTGTTAACCGTCGTGTTACGACATGTATTTTCTCGATATCGGAACTTGCGAGCGCAGCTTTCAATATGCCGTCTCCAGCTGTACCGCTGCCACCGAAGATTGCGACAGTTATCGGATCGATCTCCGAATCGTCAAGCGGTTCCGCTACTCTGTCGTCCAGCAACACCACAACCAGCATCGTGAGGTAAAACAATGCGAACAATACGACTGGTACTAGTAAGATGGTTCTCAGGCGAGGCAACTTCATGCTTTTTCTACTCCCTTCACGACCTTCCAAATGCCAACTGTGAATAGCGGCACGACCAGGATTATCAGGTAAGCCCAGGACAACGCACCATAGCCCCTGCCGATCAGTTCAATCATCCCGAAGCTTGAGATCATGAACGCTGCAATCAGTAGCAGCAGTGCGACGAACGCTCTGTTTCTGGGCGAATGCTCCTTGCCAACGGCTTCGAGTGTACCCGCTATCCGCTCGTTCACGGCGTGGATCATGCCGCTGCCTGTTTCGACGAACGTCCCGATCAACATGACCACAAACGCCATCTGCAGCCATCGCAGATCGAGTAGTTCCAGAACATAGTTCACGGGCACCGGGCGCTCAAGGATCAACGGGTAATGTGGCACTAACGCAAGAAAAAACAATACGGCAGGAATCAGGTAAAGCGGCCCGGTCAACATGCCCGCTAAAACTGCGTCGCGGCGTGTTTTAATGTGCGTTGTTGCAAACAGAATGGCGGGTATCAGGGATAACATCAGGCCGGCGTAACGCACACCCGAGAAAAACCAGCCGTCATTCTCTGCCGGGAGAGCGAAACTATCCCCCAGCGTACTGCCGAACGCGTACATGCTCGCAACAAAAATTGAGCCATATACTCCATATAGCACCAGCGACCAGACGGACATGACGCCTTCGATTACCTCGGTCCCTTTGAATACGAGAAAGGCAACCGCCAGCAGCAATGCGATCGAACCCGCGTTTGCCGGAATCCCAAAGGTTTCGGTCACGAGAGTCCCGATCGCCGCTGTGACGACTGCGACCACCAGCAATACTGTGAACAGGTAAGCGATCTCATAGAGAAACCAGCCACGGCCCAGTAACTCCTTCAGGAACTTCCGGTAGTCGTAGCTTTGACTCATGCGTGTCAGTTCAAATGAGATCGCACACCCAAAACTAATGACCAGAGTCGCGGGTATTACGATCCCGAGCAAGCCGCCAACTGGCCCGTATTGAAGAAAAAACTCGACGAGCTCACGGCCAGTGCCATAACCACCCGCAATTCCGATCGACTGAAACACGAGACCCGGCATGATCAGTCGTTTAAAGACAGATAGCATTAGCGCCCTCTTTTTTGTTTTTGTTCGCAATTCGAATGCCCGAAGTTAGCAGATTCGAGATAAGACTTTTTGGGAATCGGGTGTTACGGTTCAGTCCTATGCGCCTGAACGCAGACTTTTCAAAACCCGCAGTCATTCGCCCCGACGATTACCGGTGGGTGGCCTCACCTGTGCCGGGTGTCGAACGCATGATGCTCGATCGAATCGGCGAGGAAGTGGCGCGCGCGACCTCGCTCGTGCGTTACGCACCTGACAGTACGTTTTCACCGCATGTCCATGACGGCGGCGAAGAGTTTCTGGTCCTGGAAGGTGAGTTTGGTGACGAACATCATCTCTACCCGGCCGGCACCTATGTGCGCAATCCTATCGGCACGAGCCACTCGCCACGAGTCGGTCGCCAGGGATGCCTTATCCTGGTCAAGCTGCACCAGTTTGACGAAGCGGACACAACCCCGGTCATCGTCAATACGCATAGCGCAGACTGGACTCCGGACTATGCACCGGGTCTCGACGTAATGCTGCTGCACCAATTCCAGAGCGAGAACGTAGTGTTGATCCGATGGGCACCCAACACGTCGTTTAGAGAACACACACATCATGGCGGGGAAGAAGTGTTTGTTATGGCGGGCCGTTTCTCGGACGAGAATGGCGACTATCCGGCCGGCACTTGGCTGCGCCTGCCCGATCAGAGCACACACAATGCGTTTACGGGCAACGAAGGCGCGTTGCTGTTTCTGAAAACCGGCCACCTGCCGACCTCGACAAAGGAGTAACAGTGACCAATCTGAGCACAATTAGAGGCCTTATCCTGGTCTGCATCATCGCAGCCAGCCACTCATACGCGGAAACGACCGTAATCCGGGCCGACCGCATGATTGACGTCAGGACCGGTGAGCTTGTTAGCCCTGCGTCAATTGTTGTTGAGGGCAACAGGATTGTCAGCGTTAACCCGGCGGTCCTGCCGGCGAGTTCTGAATCAATCGATCTCGGTGACAAAACACTCCTGCCCGGACTGTTCGACATGCACACCCACCTGACGCTCGATTTTTTCACAGGCGACCACTGGACCACTGCCGCCGTGAAAGAAACTCCAGCTGACTGGGCCTTGTACGGTGTGAAATTTGGGCAACAGACACTCAATGCCGGCTTTACGACGGTGCGGGATGCAGGTGCGTGGCCGGGCTTCCCCGACGTCGCGTTAATGCGCGCGGTGGATTCCGGTCGCATCACTGGCCCACGGATTTACCCGGCAGGCCACTATTTGTCGATAACTGGCGGTCACTGTGACGTCACGGGGTTCGCGCCCGGCATCATGGAGTTGGGACCAAACGAAGGCATCGCGAACGGCGTCGACGAAATTCTACGGGCCATTCGTTATCAGGCGAAACACGGCGTGAAGGTCATCAAGGTTTGTGCGACCAGCGGTGTTTTTTCGGCGGGCAAACAACCAGGTGCCCAACAGTATTCTGACCTGGAGTTGCGGACAATCGTCGAGGAGGCGTCGCGACACGGCTTGCGAGTAATGGCGCATGCACATGGCAGCGAAGGAATCATGGCGGCAGTGAAAGCAGGTGTCGCATCAATTGACCACGGCTCCATGTTGACGCCGGAAATCATTAAGGAAATGAAAAAGCGCGGCACTTACTACGTTCCTACATTGTATCTTTCAGATATCCCGCTACCCGAAAACACGCCGCAAGATACTATCGACAAGAGCGACTATCTTGCCCCGTTTGTAGAGAAGAGCTTCCGGATGGCGGTCGATTCCGGCGTCAATATCGCACTGGGCACTGACTCCGGCGTGTTACGCCATGACGAAGTTGGTAAAGAATTTTACGCGATGGTTCGCCGTGGAATGACGCCTTTGCATGCATTGCAAACGGCGACAATAAACGCCGCTGAATTGCTTGGCGTAACTGACCGGGCAGAACTCCAACCAGGCAGATTAGCCGACATCATTGCCGTTGAAGGGAACCCGCTTGACGATATCAATGTCATGGAACAGGTTACGTTTGTGATGAAGGACGGTGAGGTGATCAGGCGTGACTAGCAGGGCTGCTACGGCACAGACATCCGTAATGGAACTGTTGGAAATCTGGCGATACCCGGTCAAGTCAATGCAGGGTGAGCAGTTGGAGCAGGCTCATGCTGGCCCTGGGGGTATTGCCGGCGACCGGCACTGGGCAGTTATCGACGCGAAGTCTGGCGTTTCTTTAAGTGCGAAACGCCATAACGATCTGCTTCACTGCCGCGCGTGGACGAGTGGCAGCAGCGTCATGATTGGTCTGCCGGACGGTCGCGAATACCCGGCGGGCACTATCGAAGTCGCGGGCGCCCTTTCCGATCTCCTCGGGCGACAGGTTATCACCCAATCAGCAAACGAAACCGGGAAGATACAGCACGAATTTCCAAGCGCGATTACCGAGGGTCAAGGGGAGCCATTCCTGTACGAACCGGACACAGAGGCCTTCTTCGATTGCGCACCACTACAATTGCTGACATCAGCAACTTTGCTGCAATTTCAGCAATTGCTACCGGAATCGAAAATTCACAAAGCGCGTTTCCGCCCAAACTTCCTGGTCGAAACCAGTGAGACAGGGTTTGTTGAAAACAACTGGGTCGGCAAGAATGTAACCCTCGGGTCGCTACCGTGCCAGGTGTATGACGACACCCGCCGTTGCATCATGGTTGCGTTGAGCCAGGGTATGCTGCCGCGCGACACGGACATAATTCGAACGGTTCTCAAAAGCAACGAAGGTAGAGCCGGCATCGCATTGAAAACCATGGTGCACGAGACCATTAGTCGAGGCGCGATCGTAGAGGTCCACCCTGATTAGCGCATCTCCAGCCCGAAACTAGTTCAGACTTTCAAGATAATCAATGATATCCCGGGACTCGGGCATCCAGCGCTCTTCTCCTCCGGGAGACGATATGCGCAACACAGGCACAGTTGCACGACCACGCGCCTCAAGCAGGTCGTCACGGTGATTTGGATCGTCGAAGATACTTCGGAGCTCCACACTAATACCGAGTCGGTCTATCGCTGACCTCACCATGGCGCAGAACGGGCAACCATCAAAATAATAGAGTGCGAGTTGGTCTGTGACCGCCGTTGCAGAGGGAGCGCAATGCTCCATGATCTCGTCCGCATAAAATTCCGGCCAATCGCTGTCCGGGCCTCTCGCCTGATACTCCAAGTCTGCGTTCATCAGACAGTACACGAGCTGACTTTTCGTAAAAGACAAGCCCACCTGTTCGGCAATCGGTTCCTGCAGGTAACCGGCATACCAAACCGGCCAATCCGGATCCACTCCATCGGTCTCGATATAAGCCTGGTGGTGCGCAGGGCCAGCCGCGCGCAGTACCGAAACGAGCTTGTTTCTTTGATCGACGTTCATAGTTTCTCCTCACACAATCAGTACTTTAGACAGGCATCAGACCATCATCGGCGAAGCATCAGCCATCCGGCAGGAAACAGCAGCCAACAGCGAAGAAGCTCCAGGTTGAATATTTGCATACCCGGAGATCCCATGAACATCCTGATATTCCTGACTGTAGCAGTATTGTCCTATTACCTTATGGCATTCGTGCAAACGATTCTGCACAAAGACTATGGGCACCGAAATCGCATCGTGCGGGTTTTTAAAGCGCATGCAATAGGACACCACGGACTCTACAACAAGAACAATCTGCGGACAGAGACTTTCGAGGACCTGGAATCGCATGCTCTTAACTACTACGGCATCCCGATCGCCGCAATTGCCGTTCTTACCTGGGTATTGTTCGGACCGCTGGTCATGACCGCCCACCTGGTTGGCGTATTTGCGACGTTCCGCTGGCACATCTATTTGCACAAACACTACCACCTGAGAAGAACACCGTTGGAACGCTTCGCATGGTTTCGGAAAAAACGTGCCCTGCACTTCGTTCACCACGAAGATGCACGCTTTAATTTCGCTGTCGTCGAATTCTGGATGGACGATCTCCTCGGTACACGCAAGGAAGCCTAGCGATTCTGCCCACGACACATACAATAGACGTTCTCGTTGTAGATTGAGAAAACACATGGGTCGATGGCGTCCACCAACTCCTAAGTCGTCTGCGTATATCACGCCGGCCGGCTTCTCTGCCCTGCAAGATGAGTTAAAAGACATCTGGATTCGTCGGCGCGATGTCGTGAAAGCACTCGCTGCTGCTGCGGCCGAAGGTGATCGCTCGGAGAACGCCGAGTACATCTATCGCAAGAAGGAACTTGGCGGACTTGACCGCCGCATCCGCTATCTACAAAAGCGCCTGCCCGATTTGAACATCGTGCGAGAAGTACCTAAGGGGGATGCAGTCTTCTTTGGCGCATTTGTCGAAGTTTGTGACGAATCCGAAACAAGAAAGCGCTATCGGATCGTCGGCCCGGATGAGGCTGACTCCAAATCGGCGTCGATCAGCATGGACTCGCCTCTTGCCCGAGCGTTGCTCAAGAAGCAGGTTGGTGACGAGGTAACAGTCCGGACCGGTGAGAGAACCACGACCCTCGAAGTGCTGTCGATACGCTATGAAGCCGCCGATTAAGGTAAATCGCGGAAAATTTAACTTTCCTTCTGCCGCAGGGTCTATAAAATTTGCCGACCGATTAAGCACCGCATCAACTGCCACAAGGATTCACCATGCTTCAGCTAGTAAAGCGCACTTGTACTGCCAGCATCTTGTTCGTCGCATTGCTCACCGCAACGCCGAGCAACGCCACAATCATTGAGTTTCAAACTTCGCTTGGCAATTTCCAGGTCAATCTCTATGACGAAACCACTCCAGCTTCCGTCACTAACTTCTTGAATTATGTGAATAATGGTGCTTATTCAGACTCCATCGTACATCGCTCAGTACCCGGATTCATCATTCAGGGCGGTGGCTTCGCATATGACGGCACCGCGACTAACCCTGTTGTCGACATCCCGGCGGACCCCGCTGTGACCAACGAACCCACCTACTCGAATCTCCGCGGCACGATAGCCATGGCCAAGATCAGCGGCGACCCGAATAGTGCGACCAACCAGTGGTTCATTAACCTGGCGGATAACAGCGCATCACTGGACCCGCAAAATGGCGGATTCACGGTATTTGGTGAGGTGACCGGAAACGGAATGGACGTCGTCGACGCGATCGCAGCATTGCCTCGCTTCGCGTTTAATCCGCCGCTGAATGAAATGCCGCTGCAGAATTTCACTAGTACTGATTTCAACAATGCAGTGATTCCTGACGACACGCAGTTCATCATTGTCAGTGCCGTCATTGTCACTGACACGACGGTCAATAGCGCCGCTGGTCTGAACCCCGCTCCCAACACTCTCATCAATGCTGGCGGCGGCGGTACACCACCGCCTGCGACTGGCGGAGGCGGCGGTTCATTCGATCTGTTGTTATTGCTCAGCCTGATGTTGATTGCGGGCGTTGGCGTCGTCGCTCGTAGAGTAACTGTCCGGGATCGCTAATTGTCGTGACAATGGATTCGTGCTGCGACCCGCATGAAAGTATGACGAGTTAGTGGATCTGGACTCGCGATCTGACGGCAATGTTGGCGCTAACGCTGCTCGTGTCAGCCTGTGGCCAATACATCATCTGCGTCCCATCGCTTGAGCTCGCCGCTGGGTTCACAGGGCAAAACTACGATTCAGGCGCAGCCCAAAGGATAGGGACGCTACACGCCGATATCTTCGTTCCACAGCTCGGGGTGTTTCTGTATGAATGCTCTCATTAGTTGCTTGCAGTCCAGGTCGTCGACAATGTCGAGCACGACGCCGCGATCGCGAAGATATTGTTCGGGTCCCTGGAACGTTCTGTTCTCTCCGACGACGACCCGTTGGATGCCGTACAACAGAATCGCACCGCTGCACATGTCGCAAGGTGACAAGGTCGAATACAACACGGCTTTCCCGTAGTCGCGAGCCGGCAAACGACCTGCGTTTTCGAGACAATCCATTTCCGCATGCAAGACCGAGCTACCCTTCTGAACGCGCTGATTGTGTCCGCGGGCGACGATCTCGCCATCAATTACTAGCACCGAACCAATCGGGATACCGCCGGCGTCGCGCCCTTTGCGCGCCTCTTCAATTGCTGCCTGCATGTATTGGTCGTTCATAACTGGCCGGCGAAACCGCCGCCCTCACCTGTTTCCGACGTTCGGATAAGCCGACTGTCCAGCACCGCCGCCTGTCGATGCCTGACCGCGAGCTGGTAATCCGGATCGGTGACCATCTCCAGAAATGCAGCCGCCGTCGGGTAGCGTGCAACGAAAACCAGATCCCAGTGTTTGTCCTGCGGGCCTATCAACATGACCTCCGGCTTGCCTCGCCAGATTATTTCGCCACCGACCCGAGTGAAGACAGGTGCGCTTTCTTTTCCATACGCCGCATAGGCTTCCGCGCCCGTTGCCTGGTGACCATCCGCGTAGATCGCCTCGTCTCGAAAACGCAGGAAGTTGAGCATCATCACAGACACGTCGCGTGGCAGTCTCTTGAACGCCTCGAATTGCTGGCGTTCCGGGTCTACATAAAAAGGCATGACCGATTTCCGTTATGAATCAGTGCTCAAGAATAGCATTCTCACGACATTCAACAGGGCAAGCCAATCTGAGTGAAGTGCACAGGAGAATAGTTCTTGACTGAGCGGTCATAAACTATTAGGATGCGCCACATGGTAGGACGACCCCGAGAATTTGACCCCGATGAAGTACTGGAAGCGGCAATGCGCGCTTTTTGGGCGAACGGCTATGAGTCGACGTCACTGTCCGACCTTGTGGCGGCGACAGGGCTGCACAAAGGAAGTTTGTATCAATCATTCGGGGACAAACACTCACTTTTCCTGCAGTCATTGAACCGCTATCTGGACGAGGTGCGCGAGTGTAAAAAAGAAGCGCTCGCCAACGCGGAGAGCCCGTTGTCTGGAATTCGTGACGTGTTACACGGGTTCATCGACAAGTCTGGTGACGGCGACTGCCCGCACGGCTGTCTGGCAGTAAAAACGCTCGTTGAAATGGCACCACACGATCCTGAAGTGAAGCTAATCATGGACAAGCATAAGCAGGACATGCAGGGATCCATGCAGGCGCAACTCGAAGAGGCGCAACGGAACGGCGAACTAGCGGCAGATAAATCGCCGGAAATGATCACGATTCTGCTCATGGTATTCATGGATGGGCTCGCAACCTGGGGCAATAGCGGCGCATCCGCTGAAGAAGGTCACGCCTTGCTCACGGCACAACTGGACGCACTCTTTTGAAGAACGAAAACACATATGAGTTGCCTTTTTTTGGCGTAATTCTTGACCGATTAGTCATATATGCGTGGTTTTTTTTGGCCCAATTTATGACCGATCGGTAACTAATGAACGAAGAACGAAAATACAAGAGGACAGAACAATGTCAAAACTATTTCAATCTATAGACCAGTTCGCGGTAGCGCTGACGCAACGCGTCGTGCGCTTTCGCTGGCTGGTTATTCTGGTAACCGTCCTCGGCGCAATCGCTGCAGGCTCGGCGGCTCAGAACCTTGAGTTTGCCAACAATTATCGCGTGTTCTTCTCCGACGAGAATCCGGAACTGACGGCATTCGAGGACTTGCAAGCCACCTATACCAAGAACGATAACTTTCTGTTTGTTCTTGAACCGTCCAGCGGCGACGCGTTTTCGACAGATACACTCGCCGCCGTAGAAACGCTGACTGATGCTGCATGGAAAGTACCATTTGCAATCCGCGTCGACTCGATAAGCAACTTTCAACACAGCTACGGCATAGAAGACGACCTGATTGTTGAGGACCTCTTCAAAAACAGCGTCGCCATGAGTTCGGCTGAACGCGAGCGTCGCGGAAACATCGCAATTGCCGAGCCACTCCTCAACAATCAGCTGATCAAGCCTGACGGATCAGTGACCGCAGTCAACGTCGTATTGCAGTATCCGGAAAAAAGCCTCACCGAGGTTCCGGAGGCGGTCGAATTCGCTCGCGATTTGCGCGCCAGGATAGAAGCAGCGCATCCCGAGATTGACGTTTCGCTGACAGGCGTATCGATGCTCAACAATGCGTTCGCGGAGGTCGGAGTCTCGGACCTCGGATCACTGGTACCCGTTATGTTCGGCGTCATTTTGATTCTCACGCTGTTGATCATTCGTTCCGCCATTGCAACCTTGGCGACGCTCGCCGTAATCCTGTTCTCCTCAATGATCGCCATGGGCTGGGCTGGATTCATGGGCATCAAGCTGACGCCGATTTCCGGGTCTGCACCGATCATTATTCTGACACTGGCTATCGCAGACTCGATCCACATCCTGATCGCGCTAAGAGCAGCGATGCGCTCTGGTATGGCGAAAACTGAAGCCCTGGTCGAAGCGATTCGACTGAACTTCATGCCCATCGCCGTAACATCGATTACCACGGTTGTCGGATTCCTGGCACTGAACTTCTCGGATTCGCCACCTTTCTGGC
Source organism: Gammaproteobacteria bacterium (assembly GCA_022600955.1). Taxonomy (GTDB): domain Bacteria; phylum Pseudomonadota; class Gammaproteobacteria; order Steroidobacterales; family Woeseiaceae; genus UBA1847. The sequence goes on along the minus strand of JAHZJK010000031.1, from coordinate 297,307 downwards.
ATCTCGGCAACATCACCGCCGTAGGTATCCTGGCAGCATGGGTCCTCTCCATAACATTGTTGCCGGCTTTGATCAGCGCCCTGCCATACAAAGTGAGAGCGACGGAAGCCGTTGGTCGCGGCGAACGTCTTATGAGTTCTATTGCGGAATTCGTTATCGCGAGGCCGCGTCGCATCCTTCTCACGATGGGCGCTGCAACATTTGTTCTCGTAATGTTGATTCCGACGATCGACTTTAACGACCAGTGGACACAGTATTTTGATGAGCGCATTGAGTTTCGTCGCGATACCGACCAGGCACTCGAACACCTCGGCATGTACCCGATCGAGTATTCCGTGCCGGCGAAGGCCAGCGGTGGTATCAGTGACCCTGAGTATCTCGCCAACCTCGAACGATTCGCCGCCTTCCTTGCCGATCAGCCTGGCGTGACGCATGTATACACATTCTCGGACATCATGAAGCGACTCAACAAGAATCTGCATGGCGATGACCCGACGTTCTATCGAACACCCTCTGACCGCGACGAGGCGGCGCAGTACCTGTTGCTGTACGAGTTGTCACTGCCGTACGGGCTGGATCTGAATGACCGTATCAATATCGACAAATCCGCAACTCGAGTTACGGCGACGATGGGAGATGTAGATTCGATTCAAACCAAAGCATTACTGACCAACGCCGAAATCTGGATGCAGCAGAATCTACCCGAATACATGCATGCGAATCCGACCAGCGCGCAGGTAATGTTCACCTACATCTCAGATCGCAATGTTGAAAACATGATTACGGGAACGATCATTGCGATCGTCGCAATATCCGTGATTCTGATGCTTGCGCTACAGAGCTTTCGACTCGGACTGCTTAGCCTCGTACCCAACAGCCTGCCCATTCTTGCCTCTTTCGGCGCGTGGGCATTGCTGGTCGGTGAGGTCGGTTTTTCGGTTGCGGTAATTGCACCCATCTCACTCGGCATCATTGTTGACGATACGGTGCATTTGCTTTCGAAGTACGTACGGGCGCGACGCGAACGCAAGGTTTCCGCTGAAGATGCGATTCGCTATGCGTTCCGAAATGTTGGCGTCGCGGTACTCGTCAATACTGTCATTCTCGCCGCCGGGTTCCTTGTAATGCTCACCTCGGCCTTCAAAGTCAATGCCGACATGGGGCTGTTGACGGCGCTAAGCATTGTATTCGCTTTGATTCTGGACTTTCTGTTCCTGCCCGCGTTGCTGTTGTTGATCGACAAGCCACGCACCCACAAAGAAACCATAGGAGTAACGACCATGAATAATCCTGTAACCCTCCCGCGGCCCGCTTCGATCGGTGTCGTATTGCTCGCAGGTATGACGATGGCGCTGCTGTCTTCTCCAGGTGTGAGCGCTGCAGACACAACGCCAGTGCGTGGTGACACTGATGCGCAACGCGCCGGGTTTGAGATCGCAGCACGTGCGGATCGCACAGACCGCGGCTTTGGCGATAGCGAAGTTGAACTCGAGATGGTGTTGCGTAACGCGGCCGGCCGCGAGTCTCGACGAACATTGAAGATCGCAACGCTCGAGATTGCTGATGAAGGCGTTGGCGACAAGTCTCTTGTCGTGTTTGACGATCCGAATGACATCAAAGGCACTGCCTTGCTCTCGCACGCCAATATTCTCGACCCCGATGACCAGTGGCTTTTCTTACCGGCTCTAAAGCGCGTCAAGCGAATTTCGTCTGCCAACAAGTCCGGTCCGTTCGTGGGCTCAGAATTCGCATTCGAAGATTTCACGGCTCTTGAGCTGAACAAGTACGACTACACTTACTTGCGGGAAGAGGACTATGAGGGCATGGCTACTGATGTCATCGAACGCACGCCGCGCTATGACAATTCCGGATACACACGCCAGGTGAGCTGGGTAGACAAGGACGTACATCAGGTTCGCAAGGTTGAGTTTTATGACCGCCGTGGTGACCTTCTGAAAACGCTCGAATTGAAGGATTACCGTTCTTACGACGGCATATGGCGCAGTCAGCGTCTTGAGATGGTTAACCACCAGACAGGAAAGAGCACTGACATGATCTACAGCGACTACGCGTTTGGTCTCGGTTTCAAAGACAGCGACTTTGTAAAAGGTCGCCTGACACGGCTGCGCTGAGATGAAGGTTCTGAGCACTATGATGGCACTGCTGGTTGTGCTGGGCTCAAACAGCAGTGCCCTGGCCGAGGACTGGGATGTCACCGGGTTTGCAGGTCTCGACAGCCAGGCATTCTGGGAGAACAGAAGATATGCGGGCCAGAACAACGGACTCAATGCTTCGTTGCTGCTGCAACCCGAGTTTTACTGGCGCGATGACGAAGGTCGACATCGCATCAGTATTGTCGGTTTTGCACGGCTCGACGCGCAGGATGATGAACGCTCACATGCAGACCTCCGGGAAGCTTACTGGGGTTACGAAGGCGACAACTGGGACCTGACGGCCGGAGTTGGCAAGGTGTTCTGGGGGGTCACTGAGTCACGACATCTTGTTGATGTCATTAATCAGACTGACCTGGTAGAGAGCATCGATGAAGAAAGCAAGCTTGGTCAGCCGATGATCAATCTTAACTTGCAGCGGGACTATGGCAGGTTCGGCGTTTTTGTTCTGCCCTACTTTCGTGATCGCACTTTTCCCGGCAGCGACGGCCGTTTTCGGGCACCGTTGGTTGTTGACACGAACAATCCGATTTATGAATCCAGCGAGGAGGAGCAACATGTGGACTTTGCGCTGCGATACAGCCATTACTTTGGCGATGTCGATTTTGGCGCACATGTTTTTGAAGGAACTTCTCGAGAGGCACGTTTCGTCCTTTCTGCAGCAGGTGATCAGCTATTGCCTGTCTACGACCAGATGACGCAGGTGGGCGTGGACATACAGTACACGGCTGAGGCCTGGCTCTGGAAACTGGAGACCATTCACCGCCACAGTCGTGTCGACACGTTTGCAGCGGCTGTGGGCGGTTTTGAATACACTTTCTATGGTGTCAGGGAGTCCGCGGCGGACATCGGCGTGCTGGTCGAATATCTTTATGATGGCCGCAGCGACATTGCACCACAGACGGTATCGGAAAATGACATCTTCGTTGGCGCGCGGCTTGCGTTGAATGACGCCGAAGACTCGAGTGTGCTGGCAGGTGTCGCGGTCGACCTCGATACTCGGGAGCTGTTTCTGAATATCGAGGCCGAGCGACGGTTTGGTGACCATCTCAGTGCCGAACTGCAGCTGCGATCATTTATGAACGCAAAACCTGGCGGCTTGTTGCAAAGTATCGAGAATGACGATTACTTGCAGCTTCGCCTGAGTTGGTATTACTAAGCGCTACTCCTCGTCTTCCGGAGAAGAAATTTCGGGATCGTGGACCCAGACGGTGTAGTCGGAACCTGTAAAACCGGACCCGAAAGCATCGAACATTTCGCCAGCCTTTTCCTCACCCATTTCTTCAACGGCGAAGTCGTAGAAACTTTTCTCGGGAGGTGCCATGTCGGCATAGGTCGCGTATGACGAAACAATCATCTGCTTATCGGAACCACCGATGCGCCGGTGCCAGAGCCAGTTGTTGTCGTCACTGGCCCAACTCCCTTCTTTGGCCATTTTGCTCATGGCCTTTTGCGCCTCGCTTGACTCCGGGCCTCTGCCTTCCCTGACGTCCCATGTTGTCACCCCATAATACGGTCCGGCGCCCTGACCTTCCGGCCAATGGCTGTGTTCCCAGTCCATCTCGTCAAAATAGTGATGGTAGTGATCGACATATTGGTGCACGTTTTCATTCCAGTGCTTTCCGAAGTCGGAACTGGCATCAGCTTCCGCGAAGGCGTCCTGGTCAGCCCAGTCAAAACAGCATGAGCGAAACTGGATCACATTGATCTTGTCCCCAAGCACAACTCGGAATCCGTCCCAGCTGCGTTCATCACCGTTCTCGGCGCGATAGGCCATATGTGCCTTTGCGCCAGCTGCGAACTCTGCTTCCATGCCCTTCTTGGGAACCATAATCCAGACATCGGACAATGCTGGCGGCGCCTCTTCGTGATCATCAGCAAACAGGCTGATTGGCGTAAACAGTGCAAAGCTGGCCGCAACCGTGACCAGTAAGGATGTTTTTTTCATTGTTGTTCTCCCTATTTGAGTCCTCGAAGTATAGAAGAAACGAAGCTTTTTGCACCGAATCAATCACTTATGGCGATTTTTCTAGCTAAAATGTGCGCAAGATCATGTTCCGGATTATGTCGCTCAGTAATAATTGCGCGATGGAAGGCCTCATATCTCAAGTAATCGTGGTTCTCGCCGGTACCGCCGGTGTTGGCGGAGCCATCGGCTGGTTCCTTAATAGCAGCCGCAACAATCGCCGTATCAATGCGGTCAGCGACAGCTGGCAGGACAAGCTGGACGTTGTATCGCGGCAGCGCGATACGCTGACCAGCGAGGCCGGGAAACTCCGCACAACTATCGAAAATCAGCAGGAGCTCATGCACAAACATGAGACTGCTGTAGCCCGCGGTCGAACCGAAATCGAATCCTCGCATGAACGCATCAAGTCCTTGACCAAGGATGTATTCACACTGCGTGCCGAGCGCGAAGATTTCAAGACGAAAGTGCTGCAGTTCCAGAATGCCCTGGGCTCGTTCAAACAGCGGGCCGAAGAACTTGAACACGAGTTTGTGAAGTCCGGCGACTTCTACAAGAGCCAACTTCAGAAGTCGTTTGAGAAACGCAAGGACCTGGAAGCGAAACTGGAAAACGCCAGACTTGAACACGAGTCATTTGGCAACTTGTTGAGTTCTTCTCGTTCTGAGCAAGAGTCCGTTAACAAGATGCTGGATTCCGCCCGTACCCGGCTCGACAACCTTGATGACCTCGAACAGGACGTGATCAAGCTTGAGGCCGAAAACGCGCAACTGAAGCACGATGCCGCAGGCAAACGCCTCGAGATTGAAACACTGCATAGAGATGTTGCCGAACTCGAAGAGCTCAAGGTGCAGAACAAGGAACTCGCCCATTGCCTGAAGTCAATGGAGAACAGCCGCCAGCAGTACGAAGAGGACGCAAACCGATACCGGGAACATGCCGGGAAAACGGAGCAACAATCTGAAACCTTGCGGGTCCGGCTTGACGAAGTAGAGAAGAACTTCGCCGACATGGAAAAGCAGCAGCGTAAGGCGTTGAATGAGGCACGACAAACAGCAACCGTCGAAGCGTCCAACGACCAGTCCCATGATCCGAAAGAAGTTGATGACCTCAAAGACATCGTCGGCATCGGCAAGGTTTTCGAACGCACGTTGCACGAACTCGGTATCGTCAGCTTCCGCCAGATCGCCAATTTCGGTGTTGGCGATATCGCACGCGTAAACAGTGAGCTCAAGGAATTCAAGGGCCGCATGGAACAGGACGACTGGATCGGTCAGGCCAAAGATCTTCTGTTCAAGAAATACGGCCAGACAGGTTAGTCAATTCGCAATAAGCCTGGCGCTGGTTCGCGTTATGATGCGGCACCACAACTAAAGCCAGCGCATGAGCACCTCCGCCCTCTCCAACCGAAACTACCTTATCTACCTGCTTGGCAGTACGATTTCGCTGCACGGACTGTGGGTCTACCGGGTCGCGCTAGGCTGGTTCGCGTGGCAATTGACCGGTTCGGAACTCTGGGTTGGCATTGTAGCGTTTACCCAGTTTGCCCCTGCCGTCATTTTCGGACCTCTTTTCGGCGTCATCGTCGATCGCATTGATCGCCGCGCAGCGTCCATTGTTATTAACAGTCTCGGCACGGTGAACATGCTGACGCTGGGTACTCTCACGGCGTTGGGACATGTTGATATCTACGTGCTGGCAACCTCGTCGCTTGTGCAGGGCGCTCTGGATGGTGCGCACACGCCCGTTCGGATGACGATTGTTCCGAATATTGTCACGCGCGAGCAATTGCAAAGCGCTATCGCCAGTAATTCTATTTCGTTCAATGTATCGCGCTTCGTCGGTCCGGCTATCGCTGGTTTTATTATCGCGCACTGGGGCGTCGCGGCTGCGTTCGCAACGAACGGAGTGACTTACCTCGGCGTTGTTGCTGCGGTATCAATAGTGAAAATTCGACCCCGAGCGCCGCGCGATACACAAACCAGTGACATCTGGGCAGAACTTCTCGATGGCGTTCGTTACGTAGTGCAGCATCAAACGATTCGTGGTTTGCTGATTGTCATCGCCGTCGCCTCTGTATTCGCACGTGGCGCGCTGGAAATGTTGCCGGCGTTTGCGGATGAGGTATTTCAGCGTGGCGCTGCAGGACTCGCAGTACTCACCTCGTCGATCGGCGTCGGTGCAATTGCAACCGGTCTCGTACTCGCACGCCACAACCACTGGTTAAACAGCAGACTAATCAAGGCCACTGTAGTAACAGCTGGCGTGTTAATCATTATTTTTGCCTCCAGTAACTCGTTCTGGATAGCAGTCGCTGTCTCTACGGTATTGGGAATCGTGCTCTCGCTAGGCGGGGTTGGCTCGCAGATACTCATTCAGACTCACGTCGACGAGCACATTCGCGGCCGCGTCAGCAGCCTGTGGGGCATGATCGCGTTTGGCGGCACGGCAATCGGTGGAATTCTGGTTGGCTCGGCAGCTTCCGCGTTCGGTCTGCAGGCGGCCGTCATCGGCACCGGCGCGATGTGTGCAGCTGTTGCGCTGCTCGCACCGATCAGAAACTAAAGTCACGGTGTATAATCCCGAAATGGCCGGTGGATTCGCAAAAGATGGAGCAGTACAGGATCAAATTGACGCAACTGTTGAAGACGCGGTGAGTCGCGCGCGCGATCGAATCCCTAAAGGTCCGAGCCTGAGCTTTTGCGAAGGGTGTGACGCCGCCATACCCGCAGCTCGGCAGCAAGCCGTGCCGGGTGTCCGCCTTTGCATCGTGTGCCAGTCAGAACAAGACGACGAAGCCGCCAGGTTCAGTGCCTACAATCGCCGCGGCAGCAAAGACAGTCAGCTGCGTTAGACGCCCAGCTGTTTTTTCAAGTTCGCCAATTCCGTTTCGAGATTTGCAACACGTTTCTCGAGATCGCCGACGCTCGTGCGTGGCGATGATCCTGCGGGTGCTGCTGCAGCCTGGGCTGCGTAAGCGTCCATGTCCACGGGGCCGGAGAACAGGTGCATATACTCTGAGTCTTTGCGACCCGGCGCACGTGGCAATTTCACGAGCAAAGGCTCGCCGTCACGCTCAACAAGGCTTTCCAGCGTCACGCTCACTTCGGCATTGTCAGCAAAGCCATGCAAACGGCCGCTGCGCGCTTTCAGTTCGCCAGGCGTTTGCGGGCCTCGCAGCAACAGAAGGCAGACCACCGCGACTTGCGCTTCATCAAATTGATAGTCACTGTATCGCGTGCTGCAAAAACGCTGTGAGTACTTGTCGGTTCGACTCTTGAAGTTTTCTTCGGTCCGTACGAGATGCTTGCCTTCGAGCTCACGTATTGCATGCAGCACTTCGCCCTGGGAAAGGCTCATTACCGGGTTCCTGGATGACTTCTGATTGCAGGCATTGACCAATGAATTCAGGGTCATAGGATATTGATCGGGTGTCACGATTGACTTCTCGATGAGGCAGCCAACGACCCGCGCCTCAACATCATTCAGGGTTTGCAGCACAGAGTCTTCCTCACTCAAATTGATTCTCGCCAGCCCCAATCATGCGCTATTCATCAGGCACAGTCACTCGTGAAAACAGCGCATTGGCAGCACGACATATATTTGCGTGTTGCGTGACTAATCACGCTTCTGTTATGCTTTTGGCATGAAATCTCAACTATCGACAGAACAACAATTCGCATTGACCTTTGCTGCTGCCTGGAACCGGCTTGAACGCAGACTGGACGCGAGTCTTGGCGCCATTCGCGGCATCAGCCTGGCGGAATTTCGCCTGTTGCGGGCGCTAGGCGATGCGCCGGGTGCTCAGGCTAGTCGGGTTGATCTGGCGCATGCCATAGGCCTTACGGCATCAGGTGTCACCCGGGCTCTGCGACCAATGGAGAAACTGGGGATCGTCTCGACGCTAAAGAGCAAACGGGATGCGCGTCTGGCGATAGCCGCCCTCACGCCGGCAGGTCGAGACATGCTCGAGGACGCCTCCGGTGTGGTCGATGACGCGATGCAAACGTCACTAAAGCGCTCACCGCAAATCGCCGGCGAACTCAACAAGTTCAGCGAGCTGCTGGACAGCTTCGCGCGCTAGCGCTTGCTGCGGTACACGCCGAAATATACGTACGGGTACCTGGCCTTCTGGCCAGGTTGCACCTCTGCCGGAACGCTGTTCTCCACGGGCTTGATGCTACGCAGATACACCACGATCGAACTCACATCATCGTCCGTGAGCCGCGAGTAGCCTTGCCAAGGCATGGAGGCAATACGCCGCGTGCCGTGACGTCCGATTCCGGCGCGGATAGCATTCGCAAGTTGCCTGTCTGTCCAGTCGCCAATTCCTGTCGCGGTATCAGGTGTGATATTGGCGGGATAAATGACTCCAGGGCGCTTGTCGCCAAGTGGATTTGTAAACGCGATGCCTGTGTTCGAACCGGCGAGTGCCCGTGACATGTCGGGTGCGCCTTCGAAGGCACCGTTGGTGTGACAAGAACCGCAGCCGAGCAACTCAACCAGGTATTCGCCCCGCTCTACAGCGTCCCGATCGCCAGGAAAATACCGGCCAGGTTCGGCCTCAGGCGCGTCGAGGATGGTCGTTGTATCGATCTCCTCGTACGCATCGAGCGGGCTTATTGGTTGCTCCGAGGCACAACTTGTTATAAGTGACGCTGCGACCAGCAAAATTCCTGTGTGCTTCATGTCCATCTCCCACGTAGAACGGGCTTAAGACATTATAGAAAGCTGTGGGCGCTCTGCCGATATCGGCAAACCACTATGCCGGTAGCTCTTCGTAGATAATGTCAGGATGCTCTCGTGGGAGCGCGACGCGAAACCAGATAAAGGGCAACAGAGGATTGGGCAACCAGTACATCCAGCCGAGGCTACGGACCCGAGTATCGTTGGCCAGATGCAGATCAAGCCAAACATACAGAAACTTGTAAATACAGATACCGGGCGTGTAGTTGACCTTGAATCCGTCGGTTTTAAGAAACTTGCGCCGAATATAGACATTGCCCTCGAACGGCGTGATACCCCACCCAAGCGGCCCTTCCGCTAACACCTGGCCGGATGCCTTGTGCGTCAGTCGGGCTAGCGTCATCGCTCGTTTTCCTCAAGCACACGATCAAGTGCCATACGAATGGCCGCGGCCCAGTAAGGCGCGCGATATGCAGCTTTGGACTTGTGATTACCCGAATTGGTTCCTGCTGGCGGCTGCAGCGCCGGCAATGCGCGTAAGTCGAACAGCATCTGCTGCTGCTGGTCGACGACTACGATTCCCGGTGTACCCCACACTTCGTATAGTTTGGCGACCTCGTCGCCGTTCGGCAGCACGGTGAAGTCGTAACCCGTTCCCTGGATATACGCGACGGGATCTTTGTCATCTCGAAAATGGATAGCAAGTATCCTGATCTCCTCGCCGTACTCGAGGCGCATACTTTGAAGGTGCGGCATCAGCGCTTTGCAATACGGACACCAGGTCGCCCAGAAAAATAAAACAACGGGTTGCTTCTGCACCTCCTCGCTCAGACGCACAGATTCACCGTCGATGGACTCCAGCACCCAGTCCGGCGCGACACTGTTCGTATCGGCACTGTGGGCAGGCGCTGCAAGAGCAGTCAGGAAGCATGCAAACAAAGTAAGTAGTCTCATGATTCACAAGACCGGCGGTTTCCTCTACTTATTACGCAACAGGTGGCTTGTGGTTCGTCTCCTCGTTGGTATTTTGATAATCTCACCGTGACGCCCGCAATAAAGCGCCGATGCCGGTTAGACGAATAGCGCATAAGAATTACAAGAAAAGGAAAACTCGATGCACGGTTTAATGATGGACACGCAACTCCTGGTCTCGTCGCTGCTAAGGTTTGCGGACGCAAACTACCCGAACCGCGAGATTGTCTCCGTGACTGTGGACAACCCGCAACAACGCTACACGTTCCGCGAGGCGTTCATTCGCACGCGCAAACTGGCCAACGCGTTGCAGAAACTGGGCCTGGAATCCGGCGACCGTGTCGGTACGCTGGCCTGGAATGACCACCGACACCTCGAGTTGTACTACGCCATTTCGGGCAGCGGCTTCGTTTGCCATACCATTAATCCGCGCTTGTACCCCGAACAGGTTACATACATCGTCAATCATGCCGAAGACCGGTTCCTGTTTGTCGACCCGCTTGTGATGCCAGTAGTCGAGGCGCTTGCGGCTCAGTTCAAGGCTGTTGAGGGCATTGTCGTCATGACTGACGAAGCGCATATGCCGGAGACCAACCTCCCGAATGTAATGTGCTACGAAACGCTAATAGCAGACGAGTCCGACGAATTTGAGTGGCCAGAGTTTGACGAACGTACCGCCTCAACGCTTTGCTACACCTCGGGCACGACCGGCCATCCAAAAGGAGTGTTGTACACCCACCGTTCTATCGTCCTGCACGCGTACGCCGGTTGCCTGCCAGATGTCTTGGCATTCTCGGGACATGACTGCGTCTTAATGGTCGTTCCCATGTTCCACGTCAATGGCTGGGGAATTCCCTACAGCGCGATCATGGTGGGTGCCAAGATCGTTATGCCCGGCCCGAAAATGGCCGACGGTGAGGTATTGCACGCACTGATGGAAAAAGAAGAAGTCAGCGTTGCCTCTGGCGTGCCGACTATCTGGCTCGCATTGCTCGACTATCTCGATACATCAGGAAATACGCTGAGCAGCGTCAATCGCGTCAGCGTTGGTGGCGCCGCCTGTCCGCGTTCCATCATTGAGGACTTCGACCAGAAGTATGGAATTTCGGTTCACCAGGGCTGGGGTATGACGGAAACAAGCCCGCTCGGTACGGTATACAAGATCAAACCGGGCATGGGTGAAATGTCGAAAGAAGAGCGCTACGACTTGCAGGCGAAACAGGGCTGCGGCGTGTTCGGCATCGAAATGCGCATTACGGATGAAGATAATCAGCCGCTGCCGTGGGATGGCGTGGCATTCGGCACGCTGAAGGTTCGCGGCCCGTGGGTTGCCAGCAGTTACTATCGGCTGGATGACGCGGACAGCCCGCTTGATGAGAATGGCTGGTTCGACACGGGCGATGTATCTACGATCGATCCGAACGGTGTTATGCAGATTACTGACCGCACCAAGGACGTCATCAAGTCCGGTGGTGAATGGATCAGCTCAATTGATCTGGAAAACGCCGCAGTCGATCACCCGGACGTTGCAGAAGCGGCCGTTATCGGACGAAACCACCCCAAGTGGACGGAACGTCCATTGCTCATCGTCGTCGTGCGAGAGGGCCAGAGCGTATCGAAAGAACAAATGCTGGCCTGGTTCGACGGCCGCGTCGCGACCTGGTGGAAACCGAACGACGTCGTGTTTGTCGACGAACTGCCGCACACGGCGACTGGCAAGATCAACAAACTTGGCCTTCGAGAGCAGTTTGCCGACTACCAGTTTCCCGATGCCTGAGTGATACAACGGCTATAATCGCGGCGCAATGATCAGCCTTAGCAACATCGCCCTGCGCCGCGGCCGGCAGGTGCTCATCGAAAATGCAGCCCTGCAGGTGCACGCTGGCCAGCGCCTTGGTGTGATCGGCGCCAATGGCTGCGGCAAGTCTTCGTTGTTCGCTATGTTGATGGGCGCACTTGAGCCTGACGACGGCGAGTTGTCGCTTGATGAGAACGATGTTATTGCTCATGTGGCCCAGGAGAGTCCGACCGGCAAAAGTTCCGCCGTCGACCATATTTTGGATGGCGACCAGGAACTACGCGACGTACAGGCCGCGATCACCCTGGCAGAGCAGAATGAAAGTGACGTGCACCTGCTGCATGAGCGCATGGACACAATCGACGGCTACACGGCTGAATCCCGCGCTTCGAGGCTACTGCACGGGCTCGGTTTCTCCGCGGACGAATACAGCAAGGCTGTAAGCGAGTTCTCAGGCGGTTGGCGCATGCGGCTGAATCTTGCACGCGCACTGATGTGCCGCTCAGATATCCTTTTGCTTGACGAACCAACCAATCACCTCGACTTGCCGGCGATCCTGTGGCTCGAGCGGTGGCTCAAGCAATACGAAGGAATATTAATGGTTGTGTCACATGATCGCGATTTTCTCGACCAGGTCTGCACCCGCATTGCCCATATTGAGAATCAGAAAATCAAGCTCTACACCGGTAATTACAGCCAGTTTGAAGCGCAACGCGCAGAACACCTTGCACAACAACAGGCAATGTTTGCACGACAACAAAAAGACATTAAGCACATCCAGAGTTATGTCGATCGTTTCCGCTACAAGGCCTCGAAAGCACGCCAGGCACAGAGTCGCCTGAAGATGCTCGAGCGAATGGAGAAAATCGCACCTGCACATGCAGACTCGCCATTTCGTTTTCACTTTCCCGAGCCCGAGAAGCAACCGCAGCATTTACTCGGCCTGACAGATGCTGCCGTCGGTTACGGTGATACAACTATTCTCGACAAAATAAACCTGCACCTTTCGGCCGGCGATCGCGTTGGACTGCTTGGCGTTAATGGCGCGGGTAAATCCACACTGGTCAAGGCGCTTTCGACGGGCAATACGTTGTTATCCGGCGAACGCGTATTGAGCAAAGACACGCAAATCGGCTACTTCGCTCAGCATCAGCTTGAGTTGCTACACCCCGAGATGAGTCCGCTTGAGCATCTCTCCGAAGTGGCGCCGGATGACCGGGAACAAGAACATCGCAATTATCTCGGCCGCTTTGGATTTGGTGGCGAACGAATATTCGAGCCCGTCGAGCCCTTTTCGGGCGGCGAGAAAGCTCGACTGGTTCTCGCGCTGATGATTCGCCAGGGTCCAAATTTGTTGTTGCTCGATGAACCAACCAACCATCTCGATCTCGAAATGCGTCAGGCGCTCAGTGTGGCGCTGATCGAGTACTCGGGCGCACTGGTTGTCATCTCGCACGACCGACATCTGCTGCGCAGCGTGTGCGATGAGCTTCTGATCGTGCACGATGGCATCGTCGATCGATTCAAGGAAAGCCTCGACGATTACCCTCAATGGCTCAAGGACCGCGAGCAGCAACAAGACGAGATTGCGAAGAAGTGGCAACCTCAAGCCGAGAAGCAACTCAGTAAAAAAGAACAACGTCAGGAACAGGCGCAACGTCGACAACGCTTGAAGCCCTTGTATGACAGAGTTAGGTCAGTTGAAAAACAATTGGCCGGCGACCGCCAGCGTTTGACCGAATTGGACACGCAACTCGCGGATGAGAGCATTTACACAGACCAGGAGCGCAAAGCGGAGCTCAAACAACTGGTCAGGGATCAGGCGGCAATCAAGACCAGTATCGAGACCCTCGAGTGGGAATGGCTCGATGCGAGTGAACAACTGGAGAAAGCGGAGTGAGTAAACAACACAGCAAACGGGTCGGTAAGCCTCTAGTCATAGCGCTGGCGGCGAGCCTCAGCTTGGGTTGTGCCGAAAAGCAGGTTGATATTGCCGAGCCAGTGGAATCGTATTCGAGCGCGTCGGAGTTGCAAAGCTTCTGCGACAGACTGCCACGCCCGGCTTTCGCCGGTCTTCGCAAACATGAATCGAGTACTGAGTGGTTTGAGGTCTATGATATCGAAACGGATGTCTGGGCCATCCACGAACCTTACCAATGGCAGGAGGTGATCTCCTACCTGATTATCGGTGCGGAATCCGCAATACTGTTCGATACCGGGAACGGCATCGGCGACATCAAGTCGGTGGTCGAGCAACTCACCGACAAAACGGTTCGGGTGATTAACTCACACAGTCATTTCGATCATATAGGCGGAAACTATCAGTTTGAAGCGATACTGTCCGTCGCAACCCCTTTTACAATGCAACGAACGCAAGGTATCCGCAGCGACGAACTGTCTATGGAGGTTTCCGATGAGGCCACCTGCAAACAGCCGCCCGATGGCGTGACGCCCGAGAATCACCGCATTCGGCCGTTCTCGATCAGCCAGACTATTAATGACGGTGAGATCATCGATCTGGGTGGGCGGTCTCTCGAAGTCTTGCGCGTCCCTGGCCATACTGACGATGCCATCGCCTTGCTGGATCGTGACGCCGGATTTTTATGGTCGGGCGACAGCTTTTACGAAGGACCCATCTGGCTGTTCTTCCCGGAGACCGACCTTGTAGCCTACCGTCAGTCGGTCGAGAAGTTTGCGGAACTGGCCCCGGACCTGAAAACCGTTTTCCCGGCGCACAACACACCGAATGCGAAACCGTCGCTGTTGATCGAACTACGTAACAGCGTCAACGAGGTGCTCGCAGGCAACGTCGAGCCGGTACCCGTCGGCGACGGCAACGTCGAGTTTCGATTTGACGGCTTCAGCCTGTTGATGCGCGAAAACTACTATCAAGTCGATCAGGACTAAGCTGTATGAAACCTGCTTACGGACAAGGCAACGCGTCATTCCAGGCCGCCGGCGGCGAAACCGGTATTTTCAGACTTGTGAACGATTTTTTCGATCGTATGAGCAGCGACAAGCGCTTCGCGACGATCTGGCATATGCACCCGGACGACAAGGATATGTCGCGGGACAAGCTCGCACGTTTTTTGTGCGGCTGGCTGGGCGGACCAAAGCTCTACAATGAAAAATACGGTGCAATTGGCATACCCCGTGTACATGCGCACCTTGCTATCGAATCCGATGAACGCGATCAGTGGCTAAGCTGCATGTCGGAATCGGTTGCGCAGCAGCCATATGCTGATGAATTCAAGGTGTACCTGATGGAACAGTTGTTCGTGCCGGCCGAGGCCGTGCGCCGACGCGTAGAAAAGGAACGCTCGCAGTGAAAATCTGGGTAGATGCTGATGCCTGTCCGGTTGTCGTCAAAGAGATTCTGTTTCGAGCAGCGGAACGCACCGGGGTTAATCTCACTCTCGTCGCCAATCAGGCGTTGAACACGCCCTCGGCTGGAAATATCAATTCCCTGCAGGTACCACGAGGGTTCGATGTCGCTGACGATGAGATCGTGAAACGGCTACAGCCCGGTGACCTCGTCATAACCAGTGACATTCCACTTGCTGCCGAAGCGATCGAGAAAGGCGGACATGCGCTGAGTCCGCGCGGCGAGATGCATACCAAAGAAAACATCGGCGCTCGTCTCAATATGCGCGACTTCCTCGACACAATGCGCTCGAGCGGTGTCGAGATGAGTGGCGGGCCCGCAGCGTTTAGTCAGCGCGACAAGCAATCGTTTGCGAACGAGCTCGACCGCTTTCTTACCCGGAACACCAGCTAAACCGGCATTCTGCTCGTTCAGGCAAAACGAACGTGCTTGTTTAGCGGCAGCTCACGGATTCGTTCACCCGTCGCAGCGAAAATAGCGTTGGCCAGCGCTGCCGCTGCTGGCGGCGTACCCGGTTCTCCGACGCCGCGAATCTTGGCGCCATTCTCCAGCACTCGCACCTCTATCGGTGGCGCCTGGTTCATTCGGATCGAATCATAATTGTGGAAGTTGGTTTGCTGCACCTTGCCATCTTCGAGAGTAATCTCGCCCTGCATGGCCGCGGCAAGTCCAAAATTGACGCCGGACTGCAGCTGCGCCTCGATGTTACGCGGGTCGAGTGCCGTCCCGACATCGGCCGCAACCCAGACTTTGACGATTCGAATTCCCGCGTCGGAACTTGCCACCTCAATCACCTCGGCGACTGGAACACCGAACGAGTAAACGAACGCGACTCCACGGCCATGACCTGCAGGCAACGGAGCTCCCCAGGAAGACAGGTCGGCAACCGCTTCAATGACCTTGCGACTGGGCTCATGACTAACAATGGCAAGGCGCATTTCCAGCGGGTCTGCTTCTGCCGCATACGCCAGCTCGTCGATCATGCTTTCGTGGAAAAATCCATTTTGTGATGCACCGACGGAACGCCAGAACCCGACAGGCAGCATCGCGGGTACCCGATACCCGGTAACACGATAATTCGGTATTGCGTACGGCTGTTCCCAGGCCGACTGCACAATCGACAGATCCGGGCCACCGACGGGCAGGTCGTAACGCCCCATCTGAGATTCGACCACCGACAAGGTCGCGAGCCGAAGATCGAATGCCGACGGCTTGCCGTCGGCGACTGCGCCGCGAAACCGTGCGATCGCGGCGGGTCGGTAAACGTCATGCGTCATGTCTTCTTCGCGTGTCCAGGTCAGCTTCACGGGCGTACCGGGCATCTGCTGTGCGATCTCGATCGCCTGTCGAACGAAATCAATCTCTGCACGTCGTCCAAAGCCGCCACCCATATAGGTGGTATGGACGTGAATATTGTCCTGCTCGATACCTGTGAGCGTTTCGCCGTCAATCTTGACTTGCGTGGGAAACTGATTGCCCGCCCAGATATCCAGCCGGCCATCCTGCAACAATGCCACGGCGTTCATGGGTTCCATCGTGGCATGCGCGAGAAACGGCGCACGGTACTCCACATCGAGTACATCCGCCTCAATCAGCGCCGCTTCGATATCCCCATCATCACGGGCCTGGCTATCCTCATACTTATCGTCGAAGCACGCCTCGAATTGTGCGTAGATTTCAGCCGTCGATGACGGATACTCGACCTTGCCCCAATCAAATTCGATAGCGTCCGCCGCTTTGATCGCATACCAGGTATTGGTGGCTACCACCGCAACGCCGTCGGTGAACTCGACAATCTTTTTGACCCCCGTCATTTTTTCGGCAGCGGATGCATCATAGCCGTTCATGCTGCCGCCCAGGCGCGGGTTGCGGCGAATCGTCGCATACACCATTCCCGGCAATTCAACATCGATCGCGTATTCAGCTGTTCCGGTTGACTTCGCGACCACGTCAACCCGTGGTAGCGACTTACCTAACAAGCGCCACTCTGACCTGGGCTTTAGCTCTGGCTCTGCCGGCGGTTCGATATCCGCAGCGACGCTCGCCAGCTCCGTGTAGGGCAACACTGATCCATCGGCGGAGATCACTGCGCCATCGTGAGTTCTTAGCGAGGCAACTTCGACGTTGAGTTTCGTGGCAGCAGCCATCAACAGTGTTTGCCTTGCTGCCGCACCCGCCGTACGCATCTTCACGAAACCGTCAGGAACGGACGTCGAGCCGCCCGTGAGCTGCAGGCCCAGGAATTTCGCTGGAACCCGCATGAACTCGCGAACACCCTCCGCCATCCGGCCGTGATCGGTCGGCTTGAATGGCACACCTTCTTCGAGCAAAGCGGAATTGAAATAGGCACTGGAAGCCGGACCATGTTCGACATTGATTGCCGCAAGATCAACATCGAGCTCTTCCGCAACCAGCGCCGCCAGAGTTGTATGTACGCCCTGCCCCATCTCAGCACGTGGCGTAATGATCGTAATTCCCTGTTGATCGATTCGTACGTACGGCGTTAACGAGGCTTCGCCGTCCTTGAGGTTCGCCAGCAGCGGATTATTGTAAGGCTGTTTGTACTTCCAGTAACCGAAAATCACGCCGCCTGCGATCGCAGCCGATCCGACCAGCAATGTGCGACGAGTTATTTTTGCAGCACGGCCCATATCTCAGCCCTCCTGCAGGCGCGATGACGCCGCCTTGATGGCCGCCCGAATGCGCGGGTACGTGCCACAGCGACAAAGATTGCCGGACATGAACTGGTCAATCTCAGCATCTGTGGGGTCCGGCTTCTGATTCAACAATGCCGTCGCCGACATGATCTGCCCTGACTGGCAGTATCCACACTGGGCAACCTGATGCTCAACCCAGGCCTCCTGTACAGCGTGCATGGCGTCCGGCGTACCAAGCCCCTCAATGGTCGTTACTTCGCCGGAGACTGCAGACACGGGAAAAGAGCACGATCGTACCGGCCGACCATTGATGTGAACCGTACAGGCGCCGCACATTGCGATGCCGCAGCCGAACTTCGGGCCTTTGATATTCAGTTCATCGCGCAGCGCCCATAACAAGGGCATATCCGGCTGAACTTCCAGTTCGTAGTCCGTGCCATTGACTTTCAGTTTCATGTTGGTCGCCTCAATTCCTGTCCACTACAGCTCGGTCGGTTGCAGTATACGACGAATGCACTGCGTCGCTCTCTTTTGAAAAGCATTTTAGGGCGGCAGCGCTTTCAACTATACTGCGCAGATGCCTGACTTCTTTAAGGAATTGGCTCGACGTAAGGTTTACAAGGTGGCAATTGCCTACCTCATCGGCGCATGGGTTGTCATTCAGATTGCCGAGACTGTATTTCCAAATATCGGGCTGCCGGACAGATCAGTAACCCTGGTCATCGGTCTCGTCGCAGTCGGTTTTCCGCTGGCACTAATCCTGAGCTGGGTATTCGATCTGACGTCCAAAGGAATCAAGAGGACTCCTGCAGCCGGGTCCGACGGACCATCTATCGCTGTTGTACCGTTCCCTGACATGAGTGCGGAGCGGGATCACGAGCATTTCTGCGACGGGCTTACAGAAGAACTCATCAACGTCCTGACCTGCATTCCGGGATTGCGTGTCGCGTCACGAACGTCTTCGTTCTCTCTAAAGGGCAAGCAAGTCAACATCGCGGACGTTGCGCAACGGTTTGGTGTCGAACATGTTCTGGAAGGCAGCGTACGCAAGTCTGGTGACCAGATTCGCGTCACCGCACAATTGATCAAGGTTGCTGACGACTCGCACGTCTGGTCCGAGACGTACGACAGGACACTGGACGATATTTTCGCGATTCAGGACGATATCGCTGCTTGTATTCTCGCCACGCTGAAACTGAAACTCGGCGTTGTGCCGGTTGCCGAGACGATTACGAAGAACCCGAAAGCGTATGAGTACTTCCTGCGAGGACGTGGCTACGCGATAGCAAAGAGCAACCGCGAAGTAGAACTGGCGGCGGAGATGTTTTTAAAGGCTGTGGATCTCGATCCTGACTTCACCCGCGCCTGGGTTTGCCTGTCCGAGATGTGCGCGATACATGCAGTGTTTTTTCAGAATAACGACCGCTGGCAAACCTGGTCACGAAGAGCCGAGGCGGCAATCAGGCATCAGTTGCCGGATAGTGCACAGAGCTACCTTGCAAGCGCTTATTCACACACAGCGTGCCGCGAATTTGATCTCGCGGAGATTGACTTCAAGAAAGTTATTTCACTGGACAGCAGCATTGCCAGCGCCTATCACCACCTTGCCAGGGCGCAAGTGCATCAGGGCAAGCGTGCTGAAGCAGCTGCCAATTTCGAGCTCGCGACAGAGCGTGACGAAGAAGATTATGAAAGCCCGTTGCTCGCAGCTAACAGTTACCTCGGCCTGGACGACAAGAAAAACGCCCGCCGCATGGCAGTCGTTGGAATACAGCGCGCGAAAGCCATTTTGCAAGACTACCCGGATAACCAGCGAGCGTACTATCTCGGCTCAGGCGGGCATGAAATTCTCGGAGATCTTGAAACCGCACAGGAATGGACCGAGAAGGCATTGCAATTAAACCCGAACGACAAAGCGACGCAATACAACGCCGCCTGCTTCTACGCAAGAGCAGGAGACATCGACCGATCGCTCGATCTTCTGGAGCAGTCCATAAGTGCTCGAGCGTGGATTGAGAACGATCCGGACCTAGAGCCGCTACGACAGCATCCGAGGTACAGGAAACTGGTTCGTACATTGCCCGCCTGAACTTTACGCCAATTGGAGGAAGGACATGCGAAACCTATGCGCCATGACGTGTTTGCTTAGCGCCTCGCTACTAACGCAGGCCGACGAAACAAGCCTCGACGCCGCCACTGAGGCACTTGAAGCAGTGAACGAATCAGCAAGGCAAAGCGTACCTGCAAAGACGATCGATCGCCCGGCACCAAACTATCCTGCTATTGAATTGCGCAAGGGCCGGCAAGCCTGGGTGCACATCGCATATTGCATAGATGAATCCGGCAAGCCGCAAAACGTGTCAGTGATCGAATCTGTGGGTCATAGACGCTTTGAAAGAGCCGCAATAGACACCGTGCAAGACTGGAAATTCGAGCCCGCACTGCTGAATGGCAAACCATCCTGGCAGTCTCGCAATCAGTCCTACATAACGTTTTCGATAGATGGTATGAACGAGGGAGCGGACAGGACGTTCATCCGGGGCATTCGTAAGATGGGCAAACTCATTGAAAATGGCGACCTGGAAAAAGCGGATGAAGTTTTCAGAACCCTGTACGACAGCGGCGACCTGTCCTTGTATGAACTTGGAAAACTCTGGGGGCAGCGTGTCATCTACGAAACCAAGAGCGGAGACTTGTACAACCTGGACATGGCGCTGCATCGTGCAACAGCATCCAAAGGCGAGTGGATAGATCGGAAAAGTTATGTGCAGCTGCTGCAATTACGCATCAAGACTGAAGTTCAGTTGGGGCAGTATCACGCCGCAATAAACACGTACGAGTTGCTCGTCGACGCAACCGGCGAATCCTCGGATGAGGTAGCGTTATTTCAGCCCATGATGGAGCGGCTACAGAAAATGATCGACGGTGATCAGGTTCTTAGGATAAATGCTGAGGTGCGGCGCAAGGGCGAATGTGCCTTCTGCGATAACAGCTGGCGGTTCACGCCCGTACGCAACAGTTTTCGATTTGGAAATATCGCCGGATCCATCAAATCAATAGAGATGCGTTGTGATCACAAGCGCTTTGAATCAGCCGTTTCGGACCTGGTCGAATGGCAAATTCCGGAAAACTGGGGTACTTGCCAGATTAATGTTTACGGAGAGCCTGGGACAACTTTCGATGTACTCATGCTCCCCGCAGACCTTGGCTAATCTCAGGCGCTTCGAGGCCGACTGCGCTTCGCATTGCGCGCGGCTTTACCCGGACGCTGGCTGTTACCCCGCTTCTTGCCTGCTCCAGCGGGACGCTTGCCACCTGGCTTGCCTCGCCTTGGCGGGCCTGCGCGACGCTGACCTCCCTGCTTGCGAAGCGGTTCTGCCTTGATTCGGGCATCAACTTCGTAGCCCGGAATAACGGCTTTCTCCAACTTGCGGCCGAGTAATTTCTCAATGTCCGCAAGCAGTTTCTGCTCGTCGATACACACCAGGGAAATCGCCGTACCATCCTGGCCTGCTCGAGCCGTTCGGCCAATACGGTGCACGTAGTCTTCCGCTACGAACGGCAGCTCGAAATTGACGACGTGCGGCAGGCGGTCAATATCGATACCTCGTGCGGCTATATCTGTTGCGACCAAAACGCGAATCTTGCCCGCCTTGAAATCACTCAGAGCCCGGGTCCTCGCACCCTGCCCCTTGCCACCGTGAATTGCGGCAGTCGCAATACCATCTTTGCCAAGCTGTGTCGCGAGGCGGTTCGCGCCATGTTTGGTACGGGTAAACACCAGCACCTGTTGCCAATTGCCTCGCCCGATTATCTCGGACAGCATTTCGCGCTTGCGCGCCTTGTCGACCGGGTGCACGAGTTGTTCGACGCGGTCAGCCGTCGTGTTGCGTGCCGCAACCTGAATTTCGCTCGGATTATTCAAGAGCTTGTTTGCGAGGTCGCGAATCTCTTGCGAGAACGTCGCAGAGAACAGCAGATTTTGACGGTTGTCCGGTAGCGCCTTGATGATCTGACGAATATCGCGAATAAAGCCCATGTCGAGCATGCGGTCAGCTTCGTCAAGAATAAAGTACTCGATGTTCGACAGGTCTATATTCCCCTGCCGGACGTGATCGAGCAGCCGGCCTGGAGTCGCGACGACAACATCGACACCGCGCTTAAGCTTGGTGATCTGTGGCCGGGCGCTAACACCGCCATAGATTTCCATGCTGCGTATCGGGAGATACTTGCCGTAAGTTTGCACGCTTTCATTGACCTGGCTCGCCAACTCACGGGTCGGCGTCAGGATTAGTGCACGTACTCTGCGGGCACCCTTCGGCGCAACTCGCATGTTGTGAAGTATCGGCAGTACGAAGCCAGCCGTTTTGCCAGTACCCGTCTGGGCACCCGCGAGAAGATCATGACCTTCAAGGACATGAGGGATCGCTTTGGTTTGTATGGGGGTTGCTTTTGTGTAGCCGTTTTCTTCGACAGCACGCAGCAATTCGGCCGCCAGGCCGAGTTGGTTAAATAACATTGATTTTGCTCCAAGGTCGCCTGATCCGACGCGTCTTAAGACGTGCGGTTCGGTCCAGGCTGGAATTCAGTATTGAGCTCCAGGTCGCGGAAATGCGGAGTCTGGAGTGAGTGGCGCAGACCGAAGTGCGCCAAGACGGGGCGGACTGTAACAGGTTCCGGACGAAAAGAAAGTGTTATTCGTAGCGAAAATTGCGTACCGCGAGGCCCGCCAGAACCAGCGATGCGACCAGCAGCACCCCTACCTGCGGCAGAGCCGCTGCTGCACCGGCCTGAAAACTGATCAACTTATGCAACGCGTCCATCGTCCAGCCGGTTGGAGTCAGTTTTTGCACAAACTGCATCCAGCCCGGCGTTACTTCGATAGGCCACCAGCAGCCGCCGAGTGCTGCCAGCAGGTTTGCCGCCAATACGCCCAGACCGCCGGCCATAGCCTCGCTGGTCGCAAGGCTACCCAGCAACAAACCCGCAGATGCACAGAACCCGGCCCACGCACCGAGAACGACCAACACCATTGCAAAGTCCGGTCCCCAGTCCATTTTAAACAGGAATGTCCCCACCAGTAGCGCTGCCGCCACCTGGATCGCTGCCAGGATCATGCGACCGCCCCATTTGCCGGAGACGAGTTCCTGGCGCGATATTGGCGCTGACGCCATGCGACGCAGCAAGCCCTGCTTGCGTTCGATGACGAGCAAGGTGCCGCCACTGGTCAGCAACACGAGTAGCGTGAACATGACAAGGATGCCTGGCACTGCCTGGTCGAAACCATTGGGAATTTCCTGGCGCTTGCCCGCTGGTGATGTCTCGAGCTGCCAGATTCGTGGTTTGTCGTTTAGTACGATCAGGTCGGCGGCTGTCAGTGGCTCCGCTGTATTCGCTTTTGCGACGACAATATCGGCCAGTGCCGTGTAGAGACTGCGCTGAATACGGATGACCTCGTAGTCGCGAGTCAGGGACGATGACTTCGTTTCGTACCGTATGCTGACTTGTTCGCCATCTTCGAGCCGGTTCGTCAGATCGGGCCCGATCGTCAAAGTACGCCGCGGTGCCACCGCGTCCTCAGCAACGACTATTTCGTCAACCCACACTGGGGCGAAGTCGTTTGCGGCCAAGCGCAGTTCGAGCTGATCTTTCAGGAATCCCGGAGCCTCGGCTACGACAGTAAGGGGCGTTGCTTGCGTTGCACTGAGGCCCGAAGAGAATCCGCCTGTGACCGTACCGATGAAGTAGAAAAAGATCGGCGGCATGACGAAGACCCAAACCAGCGTAGAACCCTGCTTGAGCTGGTGTCGCGCGTCATTCAGGGCGATAAACAAAATATTTTTCATCATCGTCTCGCGAATCCGGACTTAAGCCGCCAACTGCAAAGCAACAAACCCGAAAGCATTATTGCTGCAACGATCGTCCAACTGCGGATGTCGAAACTCCAGGCATTTGCCGAGACCAGCTCGTCCGTCAGCTTGTCGACAACAAAACCATTTGGAGACATGCGTCCTACCGACGCCAACCAGTCTGGCAAGGCTGCAAGTGGGAAAAAGCTGCCTCCCATCATCATCAATGGAAACAGGAATATCGTTGACAAAAGGTTCGCCGCTTTTTGTGTTGGAAACAGCATTTGCAACGCCGCAAACCAGGCAAAAAAACCAGCGCCGGCAAAGATCAACCACAACATGGACGGCAGGAACTTGCTCCATGCGATACCGTGATACAAGAAGCCGACCGCCAGTGTAATTCCGGAAATCCCGGCAATAACCAGCGTTGCCGCCAGTGCTTTGCCGAAAACAAACTGGTTCAGCAATCCAGGGGAAGAAACGAGACGTCGCAACGTGCCCGTTTCGCGTTCTTTCCAGAAGTCGGCAGAGAGACCCTGTGATGAAAACAGCAAGGCCATCATAACGATACCCGGCAAAAACAACAGGCCAATATCAGGTCGCGGTTCTGCTGGCGGTGGCTCTACAATTTCAATATCGAACGCCAACGGAAACAGCGCTGGGCCCAGCGCCTGCATTTTGTCATTGACCTGCACCGACATGCTTGAGACAAACGCATTGCTTGGGCCAGCTTCGTCGTCAACACCCTGGATAGCAGCGATTTCTTCACCGAACAATGCCTGCAGGTAGAAGCCCGCATCCAACAGGACCTCGGTAACGTTTTCGATAATTCCAGGCAGAATCGTCTGTGCCGGATTCGTTTTGAGCGTCAGAACGACAGGTGTGTCATTGATGAACGCGTCCTGGAATCCTTCCGGTATCGTTAGCAGGCCGCTTGCTTCGCCCGCGTCAATCAGCTGTTTGCCTTCTTCGGCGCCAACGTTCTGCACTGTCAACATATCGCCGATCTGGTCTTGCGCAAACGCGCCTGCGACGAATCCGCTGATAAGAGTATCGTCCCGGTCGTCGATCAGCAGGGTGCCGCTTGGCCCGCTGCCGCCACTGCCACCGGCCATCGCCGTAATGAGGCCACCAATCAGGAACGGAATTGCAAGCCAGATGATTAACGCATGCGCATCCTCACGCCAGCGAGTCAGGTCCTTGCGAAATGTGGCAACAATGAAGTCCATGACTATTCGCGCAACTCCTTGCCTGTCAGCAACAAGAACAATGTCTCAAGGTTGGGACTGCGCAGGCTGGTCTCCGAGACACTGCCACCCGCTGCAGTGATGGCTTCGAATATTGCGGGCAAATGGTGTGACGCTGTGGTCATTGTCAGGGTCAAGACGTTCGACTCATCTGTTAGCACGTCAAGGTCAGCGATTCCGCGATCCGCAATCGTTGCCGCCAGTCCATCTGGAAAGCGGCCACTGAGTTGCAGGACGTCACGCGCCCCGACTTGTGCCTTCAGTTGATCTACCGAACCGTGTGCGATGATTTTGCCATGGTCGATAATCGCGAGTGAGTCGCACAGGCGTTCCGCTTCTTCCATGTAGTGCGTTGTATACAGAATACAGGCACCGGCATCTCGCTCAGCCTCAACCATCTCAAACAGCCTGGCGCGCGATTGCGGGTCAACACCAACTGTCGGCTCATCGAGCAACAGTACTTTGGGCTTGTGGACAATGCCGCAACCGAAATTCAGGCGGCGCTTCATGCCCCCGGAGAACTCCTTGGGAAGATCCTTCGCCCGGTCGGCGAGCCCGATGTAATCGAGCACTTCACGCACACGTGCATCCAGCTCTGCGCCACGCAGACCATACGCCTTGCCCCAGTAGTTGAGATTGTCGAGCGCAGGCAGGTCTTCATAGAGAGCAAGTTCCTGCGGCACAACGCCGAGCGTTGCCTTCGCCTTCTTACCGTCTCTGACAATATCGAAACCGGATACCGAGATATGCCCGGACGTCGGCGCGAGCAAACCGGAAATGCAGTTTATGGCTGTCGACTTGCCAGCGCCGTTGGGCCCGAGCAAACCAAACACTTTACCGTCACCGGCCTCAAAACAGGCACCATCGACTGCCGTGAAGTCACCGTACTGCTTGGTGAGGTTGTCTACTTTCAGCACTGGTTTTCGCCCACTCGTTGTTGTTCTTGTATCTCAACAGGTTACAACAAAGGCGAGCCGTTTTCGCGTTACTTCAGGCCAAAGAGCGGTCGCAGCAGTGTGTTTCTCCGGATGACGAACTCATGTATCAGCAAGCACCCGGCAATGGTCCCTCCCAGCACCAATACGGGCTCGGCGACAGGACCCAGTGACAGCTTGCCGAGCTCGTAGCCCAGTATGATAATGAGCGTCTGGTGCAGGATGTACCACGGGTACACTGCTTCAGTCGCATACGGCAGCCACTTCATCGGCCGGTTAAGCAGGTAGTGACCCCAGCCCAGTATCGCGAGGATCCAGAGCCAGCGGTTCAGATACGTAATGGCCGAGCTGAGCTGGCCCAGCAGAAAACCTGCGTCATCGGGCATCATCGCATTGCGAAACATGAACAACCCGAAAAAGCATACAGCGAGCGCGAGCGTCGCCTTCCGCAAGCGCGCAAGTTCAGCCCAGAAGCCGGTATCTCGTCCGACCAGGTAGCCGATAACGAAAAACGTGAAGTACATTGAATGCGCGTACCAGTCGTCCAGTAACGCGTGAGTTATGCGCGGAAAACTCGGAAAGATGAAATAGCCATACAGCATCAATGGCACAGTCGGCAGCAGAATAATCCACACGCCCCGCAATGCGCGAAACCAGTCGCGCAAGCGCCTCCCGGGCCCATCAAGAAACCTGGCCAATGGAATCAGCAACAGTGTGTAAATCAACAGATACGGCAGATACCAAAGGTGATTCCAGGTCCAGTGGATCTGTTCCTCGCCAGCCCAGGCCTCACCCGGAAAATCCTGAAACGTCCAGTACTGAATCATAAACGTCGGGAAGCCCGGTTCGATGATGCCCTTGCCAAGAGCTTCGTAGTAACACTGCGGTGCGACAATGACCGCCATGCCGAACAACAGCGGCAGCAACAATGAGCGCACGCGACGGATCGCAAATTGTCCGGCGCTGTACTTATGCCAGACGAAACTCACCGCCAGCCCTGAGATAACGAACAACAACGACATACGCCACTGATTAACCAGCAACATGGGCACCTGAATCGCCTCGGACTGATACGCCGATTTGATATGAAAGCCCCAATCCAGAACATAGAACATTGCCACGTGATAGAGAATCAACAGACTGAATGCCAAGACACGCAGAGCATCAATATCATAGCGACGCCCCTGGTCTGTTGTGGACAGCTCAGATGTCGCAATAGCGGCGTTTTCGTTTTTGTCGGTCATGGCGAACTCATGTTTCACTGCAAGAATGCCAGTGTCAGGCAGTCGCGCATTTCAAAACAGGCAAAAGTGACCAAAAGCGCTGCTTTTGTGACAAACGGCGGATAACAGGGACAAATTGTCGGCGATTCTGTGTGCTACAGGTTAGGATTGCGCGATGACATTGCAGTCCTATATCGCTAACCGCCGATTCTGGGAGTTCGGCCTGTTTGTGCTGTTAATCCTCATCAGCCTGGGTGCAAATCTCGGCGTCCAGTGGATTGATTTCATGCGCTCAGGTACCGCGTTCGACGGCTCCGTCCCGATCGTCCTGGAAGTCACCAGTCATATCGCCATGGCGTTGTCGCTGCCGCTGATTCTATGGTTCGACTCATTGTTGCCAATTCGGCTTCTGACCTGGAAGAATAGCCTGCTCGCACATCTCGGGTTCAGTGTCGCCTTTTCTTTCTCGCACGTATTTCTGATGTACTGGATGCGCGTTGCTGTGTTTCCCGCAGTCAATGGCAGTCACTACCATTGGGCGAACTGGCTCGGTGATTTTGGCTATGAGTACCTGAAGGACTTCCGGACTTACCTGATCGTCGTTGCGCTGATCTACCTGTACCGCTTCGTGCTGCGGCGCTTACAGGGCGAAGCGGGCTTTCTGTCCGAGCAAGATGGCGAGTTGCAGACGCGCGGCGTATCAGACCGGTTCCTGGTCAAGAAGCTCGGCAAGGAGTTTCTCGTCCGGATCGACGAGATTGACTGGATAGAGTCCTGCGGCAACTATGTGAATCTGCACGTAGGAAGTCGCACGTATCCATTGCGAGAGACCATGACGCGTATTGACCAGCGTCTTGTGCCAATGGGCTTTCAGCGCGTGCATCGCAGCGCGATCGTCAATCTGGACCGCGTCGCCGAAATCGTCGCGTTTGATAGCGGCGATGGGCAGGCGAAACTGCGTAGTGACGCCACCATTCCCGTCAGCCGACGCTTCAAACAAGAGCTGCGAGACCGTCTGACCTGACTCCATTCGGGTCGGCATTTGTGTCAATATTGGCGGCCGTTTTTGAGCTGGAGCATCTGTATGTCGTCGATCCGACGCAATCCACTGTTAATTTCATTGCTTGCGACAACGCTGGCAGTCGCAAGCTGCCAGAACGCCGAGCAAGACGTTGAACTGAATGTCGATGAACAACGCGGCATCGAGGCTATCGCAGACGAGTATCTCGCGGCGATGCTGATCCGCTTTCCGGCGATGGCGACCAGTTATTCGATCGCGGGAGCTCGTCACGACAAGCTGTACGACAACTCGCTCGACGCGCTGGCCGAGTGGCAGGCGCGTGAAGACGGGTGGCTCGAAGAGCTGGACGCTATTGGCGAACCAGATGATATCGGCAGTCGCGACTGGGTGACGTTTGGAATTCTGCACGAGCAGTTGGCGGCCTCGCGTGCAACGCGAATCTGCCGCAATGAAATCTGGGAAACCAGTACGACGACAGCCTGGTACGGCGGCATGCCTTTCATTTTCGACATCCAGCCGCTCGACTCGGACGACCTCAAGGATCAGGCACTCGCGCGGCTCGGTTCCGTGGACGAGTTTGTCGACAATGAGATCGCCAATCTTCGCAAAGGTCTTGAATTGGGCTACAGCTCGCCTCGGCTGACGGTTGCGGCGGTACCGGACGAAGCTCGCTCACTGCTCGACGATCAAAACCCGTTCATCAGCATGGGAGTGAGAGCGGAAGATGAGGTCTTCGAAGGTGCTGTACGAAACATATTCGATGAAGAGATTGCGCCAGCCATCAACCGCTACGCAGACTTCATCGAGAACGAGTATCTCGACAAGGCCCGCGAAGAGATCGCGATCTCATTCAATCCTGACGGCGCTGAGTGCTACCCGCACCTGGTACGATCATTCGCAACCATTTCACCAGGCGCCGACGCGATACACGAACTCGGGCTTGCACAAATGGCAAAGATTCGTGCCGAAATGGAGATTGTGCTCGCTGCCGACTACAACAGTGAGTCCATCGAGTCGTTTGTACGACGCATCAATGTCGACCCCGAGTTCACATTCCGAAGTGAGGACGAGGTTCTTCAATACTCCGTGGATTCGCTGCAAGCGGCGAAGAATAAAATGAGCGAAGTATTCGGCTTGCTGCCCAAAGCCGGTGTGGAGATCAAACCCTACCCTGCATTTGCCGCGAGTGGCGTCGGTGAGTATCACTCCTCATCCGAAGACGGCACGCGTCCCGGCATTTTTTACATCGCCGTACGCGACCCTGAGAATCGCTCACGTGCAACTCAGCAGTCCACGCTGTATCACGAGACGTATCCCGGCCATCACTTGCAAGGTGCCATCGCACTCGAGCTCGGCGACAAGGTCCACACACTCGCGCGTTATCTCTGGAACTCCGGTTACGGGGAAGGCTGGGCGTTGTATTCGGAGCGCGTTGCAGAAGAACTCGATCTCTATTCCGGTCCGCTCGATCTCATGGGACTGTATTCGGACCAGGCCGCCCGGGCCGCAAGGCTCGTGATCGATTCCGGCATCCATACCAAGGGCTGGACGCGCCAACAGGCGGTTGACTATATGATGAACAACACCGGGTGGGCGCCTGTCGACATCCAGAACGATATCAACCGGTACATATCCTGGCCGGGACAAGCGAACGCCTACATGCTCGGCATGCTGGAAATCCGCCGTCTGCGAACACTCGCCGAGTCCACGCTTGGTAAAAAATTCGATCTGCGAGAGTTTCATGACCGGATTCTCGAGAACGGCAGCATGACTTTGCCCATGATGGAGCAGGCAGTAATGGCCTGGATCGAAAAAACTCAATAGGAGCCCGACCATGCTCGCAAAACGATTGTTGCCTAGCCTGATGCTGCTGCTGGCGTCACCAGCCTTCGCCGATACCATCGCCATTATTGGCACCGGCAAAGTCGGTGCCGCAATTGGTGGCGTGTTCGCCGAACAAGGCCATACGATTATCTATGGTTCGCGGAGCCCGTCAGGACTCAAGACGCTCGAGCTTGCCAGCAAGACTGGCGATGGGGCCAAGACCGCAAAACCCGATGAGGCTGCCGCTGCAGCCGATATCGTAGTGCTCGCTGTGCCCGGCATGGTCGCGCTCGATGTTGCGAAAGGACTGGGGGATCTGAACGGCAAAATCGTCATTGACGTTACCAATCCGCTCGTCGTTGAACCGCCGCTGACGTTCACATTTGGCGTGGCGGGCTCGAACGGTGAAATGATCCAGGCCGCCCTGCCCGATGCGCATGTCGTAAAGGCGCTGAACACCATCAACTGGCAGTCGATGATTGATCCCGGCACATCAGCCGGCCCGTTGTCGGTACCGCTCTCCGGCGATGATGAAGCGTCGAAACGTGAAGTCGCTGCGATGGTGACTGCGATGGGCCTGCACCCGATTGATATTGGTGACATAGAGACATCGCACTGGACCGAGTATGGCGTGGTCATCATGCTCAACAATCAGTTCTCGGAGCGTGTCGGCTACGAGATGCATCTGCGTGAGGTCGCAGCAGAATAAATGGTGCCGGATAGGTGATTCGAACACCTGACCCCCACATTACGAATGTGGTGCTCTACCAACTGAGCTAATCCGGCACAGGTAAGCGGCGCGCAGTATAGCCGCGCGGCCTGCCCGCGAAAAGGGGTGCCGCGAAGATTTTCTAGCGGTTGCGAACCTTGACGAGAATTTCGACACCGTCAGCGACCGTGCCCTCCGGCAGATCCGGCATCGAACTCAGCGTCAGTTCCGCGTCGGCGATGTCACGCAACTCGCCTGTGTCCACATTGTAGAAGTGGTGGTGAGCATGCGTCGTCGAGTCGTAGAAACGTCTCTCGGGATCGACAGAAAGCTCTTTCACCAGCCCTCTTTCTCCGAATAATTTCAACGTGTTATAGACCGTCGCTTTGGAAACTGTGCTGCCGTTTTCACGCAGTCGATCGATGATTTGTTCGGCCGAAAGATGCTGCGGTTTTTCCAGCAGAACTTCAGCAACTTCCAGCCTCTGCGGTGTGGGCAGAATGGTGTGTTCTGCAAACTTATTGAGTATGTCCAGGCGCGACATGTGGCGGTTCCTCATCTCAATGCTTTTAGCGTGCCGGCAGCATATCACGACAAAAGTGCCCTTTCCGCCCTGAAAAGCACCGCGACGCCAATCCCGTGCCGCCAACATACTCACCCTGGACATGGAGGTCTGGCATTGCGAACACTAAATGGATTCAGCTTATTCGAGCTCCTGATGACGCTGCTTCTGATTGTGATCGTCACAGGGCTGGCCGTACCGTCATTGTCGGCAAGCGTCGCCCGGGGCCGGCAGGCTGCAGAGATCGACGCGTTGTTTCATGCCGTACACAGGGCACGCAAGGAATCCGTAATGAGGCGCAAGGTTGTGTCCTTGTGCCCAAGCCTGGATGGCCTGCAATGCGAGTCGAGCAAAGACTGGTCGAGTGGCTGGCTCCTGTTCGAGAATAGCGACCGTGATTCTCCACCCCGGATCGATGCCGGCGAGACCATCCTGCAACGTCATATTGCCGGTGACAGGGTACGTATTTCGGCGAATCGAAAGGGATTCACATTGCGCTCGACATTCCTGCGCGCTACCAATGGAACCCTTGTATTCTGCGACCCTCAGGCACGTATCCCACCCAAAGCACTGGTGATCAGCTACACGGGACGCCCGCGTGTCGCACGTCACAAGAATAGCCGTGAACTGTATTCATGTGCGGATTAAGTCAAAAACCCGCGCCTGATTTGCACCGTTTGTCGGCCCGCTGGCGCCGCTCGTCGGCCACCTCGGCGCCACTGACAGCCAGTCTCTATAGTGGCGTCCATGAAAAAGACAAACCAAAGCGGCTTTACGCTATACGAACTCCTGATAACGGTTCTTGTCATCGGCGTCATCTTGGCAATGGGCGTCCCGAATCTTCGTGAGTTCCGGCAGAACGCCAGAATGACGAGCACAGCCAACGACCTTCACTCCAGCTTTCACCTTGGGCGAAGCGAAGCGGTCCGTGCGAAAACCAATATCACGGTCTGTGCCAGCGCCAACTCGATGGCAGCCAACCCGGTCTGTGGCGGCAAATTCGTTGCCGGATGGATTGTGTTCATGGATCTCGACGGCGATATCACAGTCGATGCCGGCGAAACGGTTCTGCGCAGCTTCGGTCCGGCCGCGGATCAGGTCGTTATCAACACTGCAGAAGCGTTTGATTATTTTTCGTTCGCCTCAACCGGACTCGGTCGCGGCAACGTCAACGGCACCGACCCGGTCTCGACCATAATGATGTGTGACGACCGCGGCAGCGAAATCGCGCCTGGCGGCTTGTCGACAGCCAGGGTACTGGTCATTACTCCGCTCGGCAGAGCGACGGTCCTGCGTAAGAAAGAGCAGGTAGATTTTCACGGTGGATGCTAAGACATGAACTTGAAAACGACGAACAGCAACAACAAGCGGCAACGCGGATTCTCACTGGTTGAGGTGCTTATCGCACTCGTGATCATGTCTATCGGCATGCTCGGCATCGCAGGGCTGTATGTACAGAGCCTGCAGGCAGGTCGTACGTCGATGCTGCGACACCACGCAGTAACGCTGGCGGGTGACGTGGCTGACCGGATACGTGCTAACCCGACAGCCGGTGCTGCCTACGTGGCAGCCGGTGCGAACAACAACTGCGTTGCAGCTGGAACAGACTGCAACCCGGCGGAGATGGCAGGCAACGACGTGTTGCTCTGGAATCAGCAGGCGGGAAACACGCTGCCTGGCGGCAATGTCGTCATCACATTTACCCCGCCTGACGCCGCGGCCAATACTCCGCCGATCTACCAGATCGATGTCAGATGGACTGAGCCCGAGGGCGCACAGAACTTCACGATCACCATTCCGGTCCTCGGCGTATAAGGATGATGACAATGAATTCAGACTTGATAAAAATGCGACGCAGGCAAACTGGCATTACGCTCGTTGAGCTGATGGTCGCTTTGGCAATCGGCTCATTCCTGATGATAGGCACCGTGCAGATCTACAACCAGAGTCGACAGGCATTCGTCGTCAATGAATCCATCGCCCGTGTGCAGGAAACCGCACAGTTTGCGATGGACACGATAGAAGCCGATCTGCGTATGGCGAGTAACTGGGGCCGTAATAGCCGCGGTCTGGCAGTCGAGGGTCGTGCGATTGCCGGCGACGCGAATCCGATCAGCCTGGCGACGGTACCCGTACTGTGCGGCGATGACTGGGCGACAAATCTCGGTATTCCGATCGACGGCAGCGACAACGGCTACACGCTCGCTTGTGGCGGCGTAGATGGTGAAGACCCTAATTCCGATGTTGTCACGGTGCGTCGCGCCAGCGTGAACCCGGTAGTGCCGCTGGCCGGCAAGCTGCAAATTCAGACCACCCGAATTCAAGGTCAGATTTTTGAGAACGGACTGATACCCAACTCCTTCTCCCCCGCAGATTCGACCACGCATGATCTGATGGTGACGAGCTACTACGTAGCGCCCACCTCGGGTCTTATCGCAGGTGTTCCGACGCTGCGCAGGCAGCGCCTGACTGCAGGTCCCGCCATTGTTGATGAAGAGGTTGCACCCGGGGTCGAGAACCTGCAGCTGCAATTTGGTATCGATATCGACCAGGACAACACTGTCGATCGCTACGTGAATCCCGGCGACCCGATTTATGACCCTCAGGCCGCTGGATATGTACCGGGTGCGCGAGTTATCACGGCGCGCGTCTGGATGCTGGTTCGCGGCATCATTGCCGAACCGGGCGTGCAGGATTCAACCAACTATTCACCAGGGAATCAGCCGCTAGGCGTCATAAATGACAACTTCCGCCGCATGCTGGTTTCAAAAACTATTCTGCTGCGTAACGCACGCACCTGATCGAGAGAACAACGATGAAAATGAAAATACAATCATTGAACCGCGGCAACCAGAAAGGTGCAGCGCTCGTCGTCGGCCTGATGTTGCTGGTCGTAATTACCGTACTGGCCGTCTCTGGCATGAATACGGCCACGACAGAGCTCGCTATGGCGCGTAATGACCAAACGGCAGAGAACGCCTTCCAGGCTGCCGAAACAGGACTGGAAAACGCGCTTAACCAGGGTCGCTTTAATACGCTCGGCAACACGACGCTGACGCAGACGGTTTCATACCATGACCTGAGCGCCACAATTCGGTTTGAAGACTCGACCCTGGTACCGGATCGTGCATTCAGTCTGGGTGTCGGCAGCGGTATCGCGGCATACCACTTCCTTGCTACGTCACAGGCATCGTCTGTGCGCGCAGTTGGCAGTGGTGGCGAGCGCGATGCGGGCGCAGTTCATACCCAAGCTTTCTACGTCGTCGGCCCTGAGTCGTCGGCGCTTTAATTTAAATTCGGAACGGAGTAGTCCGATGAAAAAGATCAAAATTACGTTATTCGCAGTATTGCTTTCGCTTACAGGAATGGCGGCTGCCGATGAGCCTCGGGGTCCCTTCACATACGAGACCACTGTTCACAAGATGCGTTTGCCACAGAACATGAACGGAACGATTTCGCTGCGCGAATGCGATGATTGCGAGTACATCACACTTCGTGTGACCTCGAGCACGCAATACGTGTTTGACAAGAAGCGTATGCGTCTGGCGGACTTCCGGATACTCGTGGAAAACCTGCGAGCCAATGGCGACCAGACTATGAACGTAACGCGCGGCGATCAGAGCAACACGGTTATTCGTGTCTTTGCTTACACCGACTAAAACACTCAGAACGGACACTGGGGACAGGACTATGAATACACGATTCTCAAAAGCAGTTTCAGCGAATGCCGCGCTGCTATTAACGCTCGCCATCGGTGCACCTGCGATAGCAGATGACACGGAACTTCTGATCGTCGATCCGTCAGCGACAAATGCGACTCCGCCGAATATCATGTTCATTCTTGATACGTCGGGTAGTATGGGCAACAACGCAAATACGACGGAACCCTACGACAGCACCCGCAACTATGGTTCTGGTTCTTGCCGGACCGATCGCTTCTATTGGACGACACTTGATGTCGAGCCCAGTTGTGCGGGCGTCAACAATCAGTACATTGATGATAATCAGTTCTTGTGCGCTGACGCAAAACTGCGTATGTCGGGAATCGGCGCCTATACCGGAATACTGGTGCAGCACCATTCCACCGGCCCCGGTCCCAAACGCTGGCAGAACATTATCGCAGGCAACGCCACTGAGCCTGTTGAATGCCAGAACGACTCCGGCGTTCACGGTGACGGTGTCGGCCCCGAGTTGTACGCCACAGCTGCGTCCGGTTCGACTCTCTTCACTGCTGATCCTGATCAGGAAATTTCCTGGGGCTCAGGCGACGCGTCTCAGACCTACACAATTTATGACGGTAACTACCTGAACTGGAAAGAGACCGCTGTCCGCGTTGATATCCCGAAGATGGACATCATGAAGGCCGTTACACGCAATCTCATGAATGCCATTGAGGACGTCAATGTTGGATTGATGCGTTTCACAGGTTCTGACGGTGGACGAGTTATTCATGGCATTAGCGACCTGAACGTTGACCGTACTGCCATTCTTGCAGAAATAAACGGGCTCACACCAGGCGGCAACACACCTCTGGCCGAAACGCTTTACGAGGCTGCTCGCTACTGGCGCGGTATGGCGCCGCATTACGGCAACTTGCAGGTCGACGGCATGGGTGTTCCGACTGGCGACATTGATTCGAATGCGTTCGTGGGCGGTGTACCCGGCCAGTACCAGCAACCGACCATGCCTGTTTGTACCAGAAACTTTAACGTCATGATTACTGATGGCCAGCCCACCAGCGATACAGATGCACAAGGCCTTGCCCCGACCGGCCTGCCAACCTCAGGTTTTACGGCCTGCGACGGCACTGGTGACGGCCGTTGCCTTGACGACATTTCTCACTATCTGTCGGTGGTCGATATCGATCCACTGACGACAGGCGACCAAAACGTCGTTACCCACACTATTGGCTTCGCAGTCGACCTCGATATTCTAAAGCAGGCTGCCGAAGAATCTGGTGGTGAATACTATCTCGCAGATGACGTTGAGACGCTCACAACCGCCTTGATGAGGATCGTTGAGATTGCGCTTGACAAGGGCCTGTCGTTTTCCGCGCCAACGGTTGCTGTCAACACATTCAACCGTACGCAGAATTTCAATGACATCTACATCTCTACTTTCCAGCCAGACTCCAAGGTTCACTGGGATGGAAACCTGAAGAAGTATTCAATTGCGAATGGTGTGTTGATGGACTACTCAGCTACACCCATTCCGGCTATTGATCCGCTTACCGGCTTTTTCAAAGACGCGAACAGCATGACCAGTACGGTATCAGCAAGAAGCGACTGGTCCGCTACTGCGGACGGTGCCGACGTTGCCTTGGGAGGCGCGGCCAATGTGTTGCCGAGCCCGGTTAACCGCAACGTATATACCAATTACGGCGGTAACGACAATTTGACTGTCGTTAGCAATGCGGTTTCAACTGCAAATACGGCGTTGACGCTTGCCGACTTTGGACTGACTGGCGCAGCTGGCGAGCCAACCCTCGCGCAGATCATTGCCTGGACGCGCGGCGCAGACGTACTTGACGACGACGACAACTCGACGACAACTCAACGCAACACCATGGGTGATCCATTGCACTCACAACCTGCCGCTGTTGTTTACGGTGGCGACGCAACCAATCCGGACGTCGTGGTATACACGGCGACTAATGATGGTTACGTGCATGCGGTTGATGGTGATACCGGTGTTGAACTCTGGTCTTTCATTCCGAAGCAGTTGCTTACTGATTTGCCGGATCTGATGCTGAATAGTTTTTCAACTTACAAGCATTATGGAATCGACGGTGATGTCGTCCCGGTTGTTGCCGATCTGAATGACAACGGCATCATTGATGGCACCGACTTCGTACACATCATTTTCGGCATGCGTCGAGGCGGTTCGCACTACTATTCGATTGACGTGACTGACAAAGACAATCCGAGCCTCAACTGGGTCAAGACTTTCGCAGAATCCGGCCAGTCCTGGAGTCGACCCGTCGTCGCCAGAGTAGACATGAACCTTGCCGCACTGAATTCTCAGAAGGCAGTAGTAATCATTGGTGAAGGATATGACACGGTCCATGACACGGCTGCATTCCCGGCGAATGACGACAATGTTGGTGCAGGCATCTCGATGCTCGACTTATTCTCGGGTGACCGCGTATGGCGTGCCAGCAGCTCTAATGCAAACCTGACAATTCCAAGTATGGTTCGCTCGATCCCGAGCGAGATTCGCGTTGTAGACTTTACGGGTGACGGCTTTGTCGATCGCATGTATGCAGTCGACGTGGGTGGCCAGGTATTCCGCTTCGACGTTTTCCGCGGACAGGTTCCGAATGCGACAGTGACCGGTGGTGTCATTGCACGTTTCGGCGGTGAAGGTGTAGCGAGTGCCGGTACTACTAACACTCGCCGTTTCTATACAGCGCCGGACGTTTCCATATTTGTTGACGAGGCACTGAACCGCCGCTTTCTCGCAGTTGGCGTAGGCAGTGGCTACCGCGCACACCCGTTGGATACCAGTGCAACGGACGCGTACTACTCACTACGCGACCCCAATGTTTTCGCGAAGCTGACTCAGGCTCAATACAACACGTATAACATTGCATTGGATGCCAACATGGCTGAAGTCACAGGCCAGGTGAATACCTCTATCGGCCCCAATCACCGAGGATGGAAGCTAACGGTTCCGGCCGGACAGATGATTCTCTCTTCGTCAGCGACGTTCGACAACTCTGTCTTCTTTATTAGCTATGAACCTGACGTGACCGGAGCGACTACCTGCCTGGCACGGCCAGGGCGAAACTACCTGTACCAGGTTGATGTGGCCAACGGTGATCCGATTGCGAACAACCTCGACACGATGACTAATGCCGAGGCCGACCCCGCACGCATTACAACATTGCAACAGGGCGGTATCGCGCCGACACCGGCGTTCCTGTTCCCGGGTGCTGATGCAGGCTGTAGTGGCCACGAGTGCTCACCTCCGCCGATTGGCTGCGTGGGCGTAGAGTGTTTTGATCCGGGCTTTGAAAACTTCCCGGTACGTACACTCTGGACGCAGGATGGAATTGAATAATTGAGTAGTGGTTCCGGGCATGGAACGCCCGGAATTGCGACAATTGCACATAGATTTGTCGCGATGACATGGAGTTGGAAAAATGAAAGTTCGAACAATTTTGATTGCCGCATTCTTGATGGTTTCTGCGCCTGCACTGGCACAGATCAAGACCATGATCGATGCCGTTGAAACGTCGCCAGCGAATATTATATTGCCGGCCACGACCGACGGGATGATGACATTCAAACCATGTGATGGCGATTGCGATGCCGAATACAAGCGCGTTCAACTCAACGCCAGTACAAGATTCACGATTGACGGCAAGGCCGTTAAATACGAGGACTTCAGGAGGAATTTTGCCACCATTAAGCGGGCCAGTACGAGCTACGCGTTGGTGAGCTACGAAACAGCTACGAATACAGCAACAAGTATCCAGCTAGCCAGGTAAACACTTTTTTATTGAGTGACTGACTGAGCGATAAGTCACGGATTGACAACAGAGGTACGGACACATGTTTACGTCCCGGATACGCACCGCCTGGGCAGGTGCAGGACTGCTACTGACGATGATTACGGCGTCACCCGTTTGGGCTGACGACGTCGAGTTGTTGTTATCGACACCAGCTTCGAGCAACGCTGCGAAGCCCAATATTCTTTTCATCATTGACTCGTCTGGCAGCATGAAAACTGTCGAGACCAGCCAGGAACCGTTTATTGCCGGCACCCCGTACAGCGGTGGCGGTTGTGATGACAGCTATTTCTACTGGACGACAGGCAACGGCGTGCCGAACTGCGGCAGCCAGTACCGTATTCTGAAGACGGCCTTCCTCTGCCAACAGGGACTGACCCAAATCGCCGCAGCAGGCTCTTACAAAGACACAATGTCGATGTACCGCCCGAACAACAAGGGCAAATGGAAATGGCGCACGCTTTCGAAGTCGCGCACCAACAATGCTGTTGAGTGTAAGTCTGATTCTGGTGACCATGGCTATGGATCAGACCCGACCGCTGAGCCCTATGCACAGGCGGGAACCAACATTGACCCTTACACCTCCGACGATGCTCGTGAAGTGGACTGGGGCGTAAAACCGACCCACCAGATCGTCACCATGTACGACAGCGACTACCTGAGCTGGTATCACAATCCGCCCGGTACAAGCATGAGCCGCCAGAATATTGTCAAAGCCGTAACCAAGAACGTGCTCGGT
The DNA here is from genome assembly GCA_022600955.1 of Gammaproteobacteria bacterium. Classification (GTDB taxonomy): domain Bacteria; phylum Pseudomonadota; class Gammaproteobacteria; order Steroidobacterales; family Woeseiaceae; genus UBA1847. The sequence continues at coordinate 258,050 of JAHZJK010000031.1, read as the reverse complement.
TCTGTGAAAGACGTAAACGTTGGCTTCATGCGCTTTCACAACAGCGAAGGCGGCCCGGTTATCCATGGCATCAAGGACCTGGATGCCAACCGAACTGCGGCCGACGCGATTGTTGATGGCATTCCTGCGTCAGGCTGGACACCTTTGTCTGAAACCATGTACGAAGCAGCTCTTTACTGGCATGGCATGGACGGAGTGTACGGCGGTGTTGGCGCCACAGATACCGATGCTCTTGACTCATGGGACGCTGATACCAACTCGATCAACTACAAACAACCAGCCGAGTACTCCTGCTCCAAGAACTTTGTCGTGCTGCTGACCGATGGTGCGCCAACCCAGGACACTGGCGCATTCACCGACATTCCATTGCTCCCGAGCTTCGGCCGCGGCAGCTGTAACTCGATAGACGGCGTTAATGACAGCAGTACCGTTAATGGCGCCTGTCTTGACGACGTCGCTGACTACCTGAATCGCGTCGATATCAATCCGGCGCTGGCTGGCAAACAGGAAGTAACTACCTACACAATCGGCTTCTCGGTCGACCTGCCCATTCTCAGAGATACAGCGAAACGCGGCGGCGGCGAGTACTACCTTGCTTCAGACGTCAAATCGTTAACGGCTGTTTTGACAGAGATCGTGACGGATATCTTCGACGAGGATATTTCGTTCACAGCGCCGGCTGTGGCAGTAAACGCATTTAACCGCACGCAGCACCTGAATGACCTCTATGTTTCTGTGTTCCGTGCGGAGGACAGAGCTCGCTGGCCGGGTAACCTGAAGAAGTACCGCATTAAGGATACGACTATCGAGGACGCGAAGGGCGACAATGCGATTGATCCGGATTCCGGCTACTTTGACGATGAGTCGAAGAACTTTTGGAATGGCGAAACCGGCAACGATGGCGCCAATGTATTCAAGGGTGGTACCGCAAACATTCTGCCCAACCCGTCGCTTCGCAAGCTGTACACGAACAACGGCACAGGCAACCTGACGGTTCCGACCAATCACCTGTCGGTAGCCAATCAGTCCGCGTATACAGACGCTGATTTTGGTCTTACGGGCGCATCTGGCGAGCCCACCAAGGCACAGCTGATCGACTGGATGCGTGGCGTCGATGTCAAAGATGAAGACGGAATTGCCTCGACACTCACACGTGATGCGATGGGCGACACGCTGCACTCGCAGCCAGCCGCTGTCGTTTACGGCAAGCCAGGTAATCTGTATGACGTCGTAATTTTCAACGGCACGAATGACGGCTATCTGCACGCAATCAATGCAGAAACAGGTGTTGAAAAATGGTCGTTCGTACCACGAGAGCTATTGGTGAACATGGCCGAGCTCTACGAGAACGACAATGTCGACTACAAGAACTACGGTATCGATGGCGACATCGTGCCAGTAGTACACGACGCCAATGGTGATGGTATTATTGCGGTAGGAACAGACTTCGTATACCTGATTTTCGGCATGCGTCGTGGTGGTGACAACTACTACCTCGTTGATGTCAGCAATCCGGATCTGCCAACTCTGAAGTGGATCAAGACCTACCCCGAGTTTGGCCAGTCCTGGTCGTCACCGGTAGTTGCCAAGATTGACATCAATGATGCGGCTCAAACCAGCGCACAGAAAGCTGTAGTTATTCTGGGTGGCGGCTATGACACGACCCATGACGCGCCCGCACATCCGGTCAGTGCCGACCTCGAAGGTGCCGGTGTCTACATGCTGGATCTTGAGACCGGTAACATGCTCTGGCGTGCCGGGCGCGACACGTTCGCAAATCTTCAGCTAACGAAAATGAAACGCGCAATCCCGAGCCGCGTCCGGGTTATTGACCTGAACGGCGACGGACTCGCAGATCGCATGTATGCTGCTGACCTCGGCGGCCAGATATGGCGCTTTGACGTCAAGAACGGTGAGAAACCTGACTTGCTGGTTGCTGGCGGCGTGATTGCACGCGTAGGTGCCGAGGGTTTGACGACTCCGACTGCTGCTGACACCCGACGTCTGTACACGACGCCGGATGTCGCCATGTTTGTGGACAAGCGTCAGGACCGTCGCTACCTGGCAATCAATATCGGCACCGGCTATCGTGCTCATCCGCTCGATAACAGCGCGTCAGACCGCTTCTACTCGATCCGCGACCCGCATATCTTCAATGCGTTGACGCAAGCGCAATACAATAGCTACGACATCGTTGAAGACGGCGACCTGGTCGACGTTTCCGGAAAACTCGGCACGGTGATACCCGCTGCTGGGGACGGCTGGAAATTCAGCTTGCCACCCAACGAGAAGATTCTGTCTGACTCACAGACGTTTGATAACTCAGTGTATTTCGTATCATTCGAACCACGCACCAACTCCGAAGATCCTTGCCAGGCCGGTTTGGCTGCCAATCGTCTTTACCGCGTAAACGTGGTCAACGGTGATCCGGTACTCGATCATGGTTTTTCAGTACCCCCAGGCGACCCGGAAGCCGCCGATGATGCACGTGTGACGAAGCTGGAGCAGGGAGGCATTGCGCCCAAACCGACGTTCTTCTTCCCGAGCCCGACCAACCCGAGTTGCTCAGGCGACGAGTGTTCACCGCCACCAGTCGGCTGTGTGGGTGTAGAATGTTTCGATCCGGGCTTCGCGAATTTCCCAGTGCGCACCTTGTGGACCCAGGATGGCATTGATTAGCAACAGACTGACAGGATTGAACAGCATGCACATTCGTAGAAAGATGCAAGGCATCACGTTGATGGAGCTGATGATCGTCGTAGTTATCATCGGCATCCTCGCCACAGTCGCCTACCCCAACTACCGGGAGTTTGCGGCGCGAGCCAAACGCAACGAAGCTAAGGCAGCGTTGCTCATGGCAGCAACCAACCAGGAGAAGTTTTACCTGCAGAACCAGGCGTTTTCGACCGACCTGGTGCCGCTGGGTTTCAGTGCAAGTCCGTTCACAACGGAGACTGGCTCGTACGTCATCACGGTCGCTGCGCCCAATCCGGCGAGCAATTTTACGGTGACAGCGACGTTCCAGTTTGGCGGCCTCGAGGCGTCAAAATGCCAAACGCTGACGATTGACGGGCGTGGCGTAAAGGCCTCAGCACCGGATGGTGATTGCTGGACACGAACGCGCTAGTCGAGACCTGACTCAGCTATCGCGTGCGCGCGCTTCCTCCCTGCCTGAAAAGAACAACGCATCAATAATCAAAAACGCAGCGCCGACAGAAATGCCGGCGTCTGCGACGTTGAACGAAGGAAACGCCCAGTTTCCAAACCACACCTGAATAAAGTCTGTGACTTCGCCAAGTACGATACGGTCGATCAGATTGCCAATAGCACCGCCGAGTACCAACGCCAGCCCAGCGGACAACAGTGTGTGAGCATCATTGCGTATGCGCCATATCCACACCACGATTACAACGCTGACAACGCTCGACAGCGTCACAAAAAACCAGCGTTGCCAGCCACCCGCATCCGCGAGAAAACTCCAGGCGGCGCCCGGGTTTTTCTGGTGCGTCAGATTCAGAAACGAGTTTATGGGTACCTTGTCATACAGTGGAACCCACTCGATGATTGCCCATTTCGTGACCTGGTCAGCGATGACTATGACCGCGGCAACGAACATCCAGACCATGAATCTTGCGTTGTTCGCGGGCGCATTTGGTGTACTCATTTATCTTCCTTCATGGGGTCCTGGCGGCGAGAGCTGAACGCGCATTTTCGGCGTCTGCATCCATTTGCGCAACCAGTTCGTCAACCGAATCGAATCGCGCTTCGTCGCGCAGGTGCTTGACAAAATCGACATGTATGTATTCGCCGTAAATGTCGCGGTCAAAATCGAACAAATGCACTTCAAGCAGTGGCTTCGTCAGATCGAACGTCGGCCTGGTTCCGACGCTCGCAACGCCATCTATAACACCTTCAGGCAAGCCGTGGACGCGTACAGCGTAGATCCCCATGACCGCACTGCGTCGCCGCCTGAGATCAACATTAGCGGTCGCGTAGCCAAGCGTACGGCCTACCTGACGCCCTTTGACAATTTTTCCAGACATGCGATAAGGCCTGCCAAGCAGCGCATTTGCGCCCTTCACGTCACCAGCTGCAAGCGCCTCGCGAATCGCCGTGCTGCTAACCCGGGTATCTCCGGAAAGAATGCTCGGCACTTGTTCAACCGTGAAATCCAGCGCTCTTGATGCTCTGATCAAATCATCAATGGAGCCCTCTCGACGCCGCGCGAATCGAAAATCGTCCCCGACGACAATGTGGCGAGCGTTAAGCCCTTGAACCAAGACCTGGCGAATGAACGATGTCGCCGGGATACTGCGCATTTCTGTGCTGAAACGCGGGCAATAGAATACATCGATCTTGCGAGCTGCAAGCCCTTCGTACTTTTCACGAAAGCGCATAAGGCGTGCAGGCGGTGCGTCACCAGCAAAGAATTCCTTTGGCGTCGGCTCGAAGCTCAAGACGACCGCAGGGCGGCCCGTATCAATCGCCACGTCGACAACGCGACGCAGTAACTGTCGATGGCCGAGGTGAATACCGTCGTAGGCGCCAATCGTCACGACGCTACCTCCGGCCAGGCGTTTGAACGGCATGTCTTCGAGATGTCTCACCAGGCGCATACTATTGTCGCCTTAAGTGGAACTGTGATGGCCGCACGCCGAGCATGATCAAGACGGCGATGTAGGCACCGGCGCCTGCTATTACAGAGATCGATAACCACAGCAGCCGCTCAGTCATCGCAGCACCGATCCACCAATCCAGGGAACGGCTGATTTCAATCAGCAGAACCAGCATCGCGGCATTGGACAGTACTATCCTGAGCAATAGTGCACCCCACCCCGGGCTATGACTGAGCACACCGGCTCGCCTGAGAGCGAAATACAACAGCAGCGCGTTGAGTACTGCCGCAAATGAAGTTGCAGCCGCCAGGGCGACGTGCGGGCCCGCAAAGCCATGGCCGAGCAGATACCAGGCGCTGCTGACACCGAGCAGCAGGTTCGCCAGGAGCGCGATGATGCCGATGCGCACCGGCGTACGAGTATCCTCGCGGGCAAAAAAAGCCGGTGCGAGAACCTTCACGAACGAAAACCCGACCAGACCAACCGCGTAAGCCTGTAACGCCAGAACCGTCATCGCAACGGAGTTGGCGTTGAATTCACCGCCGTAAAATAACGTTACGACGAGCGGCTCGGCGAGCAGGATGAGTCCGGCTGCAGCCGGAACCGCGATCAAGACGGCAAGTTTCATCGACCAGTCCAGCGTTTCGGAAAACTCGCGCTTGTCCTCGTTGGCCCACAGCCTGGAAAGATAGGGCAAGGTTACGGTCGCCAATGCGATTCCAAACAAGCCGAGCGGAAACTCCATAAGACGATCGGAATAGTACAGGTAACTGATGCTGCCAACGGGCAGCAGGGACGCGATGATACCGCTTAACAAGACATTGATCTGCGCCACCGATGAACCGAAAATCGCTGGCAGCATGAGCTTGAAAGCACGTTTTACTCCAGCATTGCGCGGCCGCCAGCGCGGCCGCGGCAAGGCGCCGATTCTGGCGAGAAATGGCAACTGCAGGAGCAATTGCAACAAGCCTGCGATAAGCACAGCATAGGCCAGCGCCATGACCGGTTGGTCAAGCATCGGCGCAACCCAGATGGCGGCAATAATTAGTACGATGTTGAGAATCACCGGTGTGAAGGCGGGCACACCAAAGTGCCCGTAGGTGTTCATAATGCCGCCAGCGAACGCGGTCAATGAGATAAAGAACAAGTACGGAAACGTAAATCGCAGCATCATTGAGGCGAGGTCGAAGTCCCCGCCGTCGCTAACGAAGCCTGGTGCCACAATGAGCACCAGCAAAGGGGCACCGATGACGCCCAGCGCGGTGACAACGAAGAGCACCGTGGCAAATGTGCCCGCCATGGCATCAACGTATTGTTGCGTCTCCTCATCGCTATGCTGTTCCTTGTAGCGCGCCATGATCGGCACGAATCCCGCCGAAAATGCGCCTTCAGCGAAGAATCGGCGCAGCATATTGGGAATGCGCTGAGCGACCAGGAATGCGTCCATGATGAGCCCGGCGCCGAAATAGCGGGCAAATACGACATCGCGAACCAGACCGAGGATTCTAGACAACAAGGTCATGCCGCTAACAATTGACGTTTTGAGCGCCAGCGCCAGCCCGGATGTTCTCTTTTTGGTCGTCATAGGAGCGCCGAGTTTAGCCCAAAAAAGTCATAAAATCAGTCATTTAGACAATATCTGGAGGGAATGGCGGGCCACTGGCCGATAGTCATTGACAATACCCCTCCGGGCACGAATAATACGCGGCTCTTTGAGAGCAGGACACGGAAAAAACCAGTGGCAAACATTAAATCAGCCAGGAAGCGCGCCGTTCAGGCGGAGAAGACCCGTAAACACAACATGGGTCTGCGCTCTATGATGCGCACCAAGATCAAGAACGTCGTCGTCGCATGTGATGCGGGCGATAAGGAAGCTGCTTCAACAGCTTACAAGGATGCTGTGCCGGTCATCGATAGCATGATCAATAAGGGTATCGTTACCAAGAATAAAGCGGCACGTCACAAGAGCCGGTTGAACGCGCGCATCAAAGCGCTTTCAGCATAGTCAGACCGCTGCAGGATCGTATTCCTGTTCTGCAGCGTCTTCTGCATCCTTCAATTCCAGTTCCTTCATGATCGCTTGAGCGAGCGCCTCCGTGCCCTCGCCGGTGGCTGCACTCACCTCGAATATCGGCCCATCCCACTCCAGGTCGTCGAGTAACATCTCCCTGGCGACCGCGAGATCGTCCGCCGCCAGCAAATCAGTCTTGTTGATCACGAGCCAACGAGGCTTCTGAGCCAATTCAGCAGAGAACTTGCCGAGCTCGCCGGCAATGGCTTTGACCTCCGCGGCCGGGTCGACTTCCGGATTCAGTGGTGCGATATCAACCAGATGCAACAACAGCCCAGTGCGCTGCAGGTGCTTCAGGAATTGAATGCCCAGGCCAGCACCTTCTGAGGCGCCTTCGATCAGACCCGGTATATCGGCCATGACGAAACTCTGCAGACGACCAACGCGTACGACCCCCAGATTCGGGTGCAATGTCGTGAACGGGTAGTCGGCAATACGAGGCTTCGCATGCGACATCGAGGTAATCAACGTCGATTTGCCAGCATTCGGCATGCCTAACAGGCCGACGTCTGCCAACACCTTTAACTCCAATGCGAGATGCCGTGCTTCTCCCTGCGTGCCATTGGTAAATTTTCTCGGCGCGCGATTCACGCTGCTCTTGAAGCGCGTATTTCCAAGGCCTCCGCGTCCGCCCTCTGCCACTTTCTGCCGCTGCCCTGGCGCAGTCAGATCACAGATAGTTTCGCCGGTATCGACGTCCTGAACAGCTGTGCCGACAGGAATCATGACTTCCAGGTCTTCTCCTGATCGGCCGGTCTTATTGCGTCCCGACCCGCCCTCGCCACCTTCGGCTTTGAATTTCCGGGCGACACGAAAATCCGCAAGCGTGTTCAAAGACTTGTCCGCCACCAGGTAGACACTGCCACCGTGCCCTCCATCACCACCATCGGGACCGCCGCGTTCAACGTACTTCTCACGGCGGAAGCTCAGGGCACCGTGCCCGCCATTGCCTGCCTGTACCCGGATTGTCGCTTCGTCGACGAATTTCATGATTCTATTATCCAACAAAAAAACCCCGCAGGAGCGGGGTTTCTTAAAACTCTATGCACTGCAGGAACTCGCCCCAATGAGCGATCGCATTCCTGCTAGGCGTCAACGACGCTCACAAACTGACGATTCTTCGGGCCTTTGCGTTCGAACTTCACAAAACCGTCTTTCTTGGCGAACAGCGTATGATCGCGGCCGAGACCAACATTCGTACCCGCGTGAAAACGCGTACCGCGCTGACGAACAATAATGTTGCCAGCAATAATCGCCTGGCCGCCGTAGATTTTAACGCCTAAGCGTTTACTTTCTGAATCGCGACCGTTCTTAGTACTACCGCCTGCTTTTTTATGTGCCACTGTACTGTACCTGTGTGTTCCATCACCCGACGCCAGACGTCAGGTTTCGTTAATCCTAGTCTTTCTTCTTGGCCGCGGTTTTCTTCGCAGCCTTCTTCTTCGCAGCCGGTTTCTTGGTTGCGGTCTTTTTCGCAGCAGCTTTCTTCGTAGCCGGCTTCTTGGCAGCCTTTTTCTTGGCTGCCGGTTTCGCTGCTACAGCGTCACTGTCATCTTTCTTCGGAGCCGCCTTCTTGGCACCCGATGCACTGATAGCGGTAATCTCAACTTCAGTGAAAAACTGACGATGCGAACCCTGGCGAAGGTAGTTCTGACGTCGCTTGAACTTGACGACCGGAACCTTCTTGGTCTTGCCCTGACGCAGCACCTTGCCACTGACTGAGCTGCCGCCAAGAATCGGATTGCCAACTTTGATATCAGCGCCTTCACCGATCAGAAGAACGTCATCAAACTGTACTGTCGTGCCCTCATCCGCCTCGATTTTCTCGAGACGCAGGACATCACCTTTTGCCGCGCGGTACTGTTTGCCGCCGGTGCGAAAAACCGCATACATTGTTTTTGCTCCATTACGCAAGCTGCGAAACAGCAACTCACTGAGAATTAAGACATTTTTTGTGGGGCTGCAAGAGAGCCACGCAGCCGCGCAACTGGCGGGTGCCACAAAAGAGCGGGAATTCTATAGATTCCGCTGCCCCGGGTCAACGTTCACAGGCCGCAAAATTGTACCTTTATTCAATAACTTGAAGAACGCTGCAGAATGCGCACTTTGTCGTGCCGACGGCGCCGATTTTGTCGCCAATGGCTGCGCTTTCAGGCATTATCCCGAATGTTATGCAAGTGGCCGAAAAAACTCCGGATTCTGTTAAATTCGAGGATGTCGCTGCGCTCGCCCGCGCCGACATGAATGCCGTCGATCAGCTGATTTCTTCCAGCCTCGAGAGCGACGTCGCATTGGTATCCCAGGTATCAGGCTACATAGTAATGAGTGGCGGCAAGCGACTGCGGCCGCTGATCGTCTTGCTCGCAGCTCGTGCACTGGGCTATACGGGCACTCAGCATATCAGTGCCGCCACAATCATTGAGTTCATCCATACGGCTACCCTGCTGCACGATGACGTAGTCGACTCTTCTGAACGACGCCGTGGCAAGGACTCAGCCAATACGGTATTTGGCAACCAGGCCAGTGTGCTTGTCGGCGATTTTCTGTATTCGCGTGCATTCCAGATGATGGTCAATGTCGGCAATATGCGAGTTATGCAGATACTGGCCGATGCGACCAATACCATTGCTGCGGGCGAAGTCATGCAGCTTATGAATGTGCACGACCCGGACACAAGCGAAGAGGACTACCGGCAGGTCATCTACCGCAAGACCGCCAGGCTTTTTGAGGCCGGCGCACAGATAGCCGCCGTGCTGAGCAATCAAGATCAGGCCGTTGAAGACGCCATGGTCAATTACGGCCGGCATCTCGGCACCGCGTTTCAGCTAGTCGACGATGCGCTCGATTTTGACGCTTCCGCCGATGAGCTGGGCAAGAATATTGGCGATGATCTCGCGGAGGGCAAGGCAACACTGCCGCTGATATACGCTATGCAAAATGGCTCATCGTCGGATCGTGACCTTATCCGCCAGGCCATTCTCGACGGCGGACTGGAACAGCTCGACAAGATTACCGACATTATTAATGCAACCGGTGCATTGCAGTACACCGCTGAAAAAGCGAGAGAGGCGGCTGAATCCGCTATCACCTCCCTGAGCGTAGTACCTGCGTCAGAATATAAGCAGGCACTGGTCGACATAGCGACGTTGTCTATCCAGCGCCGCTCCTGAAATGGACCGCTTCAATACGCCCTGGCGCGTTACCGCAGCGGCGATCTATACGACTCCTACTGACTCCCGCGTCTACGGCACTCTGGATATAGATGTCACTGACGCGAAGCGCTACCTCGATGACATACGTGGCGAAGGTGTGAAACTGACTATGACGCATCTTGCGACTGCAGTTCTCGCGCGCGCTGTCGCTTTCGATGTCCCCGAAATGAACTGTTTTATTCGACGAGGAGCGATCGTTGGGCGCCAGCACCTGGACGTCATGGTGCCAGTCGCAATCGGCGGTGGCGAAGGTGTGTCTGCGATCGTCGTCAAGGACGCCCACGCCCGACCCGTGACCGCGATCGCCGAGGAAGTACGTAGACGCGCTATCGACAACCGTACGGGCAGCGAGTCAAGAACAGCACAAAACAAATACCTTCTGAACCGAATACCGTGGCCACTCCGGCGACCCGTGTTTCTGATTCTGAAGTGGCTCACGGTCGACATGGGCGTCGAAATCAGGGCACTCGGATTGTCCGCGGACAGTTTCGGCTCGTTCGTTGTCTCGGACATTGGCAGCTTCGGGCTGCAAACGGGCATGACCGCACTGATGCCGGCGGCGAAAGTGCCGGCTGTTATTGTGCTGGGGAAAGTTGAGCAAAAACCTGTCGTGCGGCAAGGGGAGATTCAGGTACGCACGATATTGCCATTGACCGGCACGTTTGATCACCGCATCGTTGATGGACTGCAAATCGGCAAGCTTGCCCGTGCGATCAAACGCAATTTTCGAAAGCCTGCGTGGCTTGACCAGGTTCCCGAAGAAGAACTCGGCGACTGCCTGTTCACGACGCGCGAATAGCGCAAAGCGAAGAAAAAGTGGTCGGGGCGAGAAGATTCGAACTTCCGACCCCTTCGTCCCGAACGAAGTGCGCTACCAGGCTGCGCCACGCCCCGACCGTGGGACGCGAATCTTACAGCAGTTCCTGTAGTTCAGCCAAGCCCCGCATCACAGAGCTTCAGAATCACGAACTGCCCTAAGTACAATCCACGACGCTTCCCGGGCATAAGGCTTCCTACAATGACAGAGCCCCAAAAACTCATTGTAAATCAAATCAGGGGAGCTCTTGCTCATGCAGAGACAGCACTTAGCCATACTGTACGGCGCATTCATTCTACTTTCAGTTTCGAGTGGCTTATTCGCTCAGCAAACAGCCGAAGATGCGTTAGATACTCAAAACGCCAGCCTGAAGACCAGTGCCGATGTGCAAAAGCGTATCAACGCACTGGATGACGATACACGGGATCTTCTCAACGATTTTCGTTCAACCATGGCACAGGTCGAGGATCTGAGCGCTTACAACGATCAGCTTGAACAGCTTGTCGCTACGCAGCGCGTCGAGATCGCTGACTATGAACGCCAGTTTCAGGAAATAGAGATCACAAAGCGCCGGATTCTGCCGTTGATTGTGCGCATGATCGAAGTACTGGAGGAATTCGTTTCGATTGATATTCCGTACCTCGAATCGGAACGTGGACTACGTATCGCCGAACTCAAGAAGCTCATGAAGCGGCCCGAAGTCCCGACATCCGAGAAGTACCGGCGCGTGACAGAGGCGTACCAGATCGAACTCGAATACGGCCACACTATTGAGGCATACGAAGGTGAGATGACATTTCAGAACGAGACTCGGACAGTCGCGTTTCTTCGCTTCGGCCGGCTTGGACTGTATTACATGACGCTCGACGGGCTGGAGATCGGCTACTGGGATAACTCGCGTGACGACTGGGTTGTACTCGACGACGAATTCCGGCAACCGCTGGATCGCGCCATCCGAATCGCCCGCAAGCAATTGCCACCAGACCTGATACGACTTCCCATTCCGGCGCCGGAGAATCGCACATGAAGAGTTTAAGGATTCTCAGTCTACTGCTGCTACTGCCATCAATGGCGTGGGCCGATACGCAGGATGTCGATGCTCTCGTCGAATCTGTTCGACAGGAAGCGTTAAAGGAGGCAGAGCATGACGAACAGCGAATCGACCGCTTCCTCGCCGATCGGCAACAACAGCGAGAACTTCTCGCGGATGCCAAGGCGCAGCTGGCGGCCGCCAATCAGCGTGCTGACCGTTTACGCAATGCGTACGAAGGCAATGAGGCGACTCTCACTCAATATGCGGCGACGCTCGAGGAGCGCGCTGGTGATCTGAATGACTTGTTCGCCATCGTCCGGCAGGCCGCACTTAGCGCTGATAACGTTCTTGAGTCTTCACTGGTCGCAGCCGAACAAGTACAACGTTCCAGCTTTCTGCAAGACATCGGTAAAGGCGAAACGACGCCTACAATCGACAACATCAAGCGCCTGTGGACAACAGTCCTGACCGAAATCAGTGAGTCTGGAAAAGTCGTCCGCTTCAACGCAACACTCATTAAGCCGCAGGGCGATGAACTGCAGCAGGTGGTTACGCGTGCGGGCGTTTTTACTTCTGTGAGTGATGGTGCATTTCTTCGCTACCTGCCGGACAGCGGCAAACTCGTGGAGTTGAGCCGCCAGCCGGCGCCACGCTTCCAGCGAATGGCGCAAAAACTTCAGGACGCGGAATCCGGAATGGTCGCCATGGCGCTTGATCCTTCGAAAGGTGCGATTCTAAGCCTCATGGTGCAATCGCCTGACCTTAAGGAACGCGTGCGGCAAGGCGGAAGTATCGGCTACCTGATTCTGTTCCTCGGTGCGATTGGCGTCATTATCGTCATTCGGCGTGGTATCTCGTTGTTGCTGGCGCGTCGTGCCATGGACAAACAGGCGATCCACAAAGAGGCCAGCAACAAGAATGCACTTGGCCGCCTTAAGCTGATCGCGGTCGCGAATGACAATGAAAGCATGACCTCACTTGGCATACGCCTCGACGAGGCACTCGCAGAAGAAGCATCGTTTCTGAATCGAGGGCTTGCGACCGTCGCAGTACTTGCGGCAGTCAGCCCGCTTCTGGGCCTCCTGGGTACTGTAACCGGCATGATCGAAACTTTTCAGTCGATCACTCTGTTCGGCACAGGCGACCCGAAATTGATGTCCGGTGGTATTTCTCAGGCTTTGATAACAACGCAGCTCGGCCTCGCTGTTGCCATACCGCTGGTTCTGTTTCATAGCCTGCTGACCGGACGCGCGAACCGCCTTGTCGAACGACTCGGCAAGTACAGCAGCGACCTGTTGACCGACAGTGAACTGGACTGACTACAAGGATGGTCTGGCGGCCCTGTTTGAACAGGGTGGCATGACGTTATGGGCAATCCTGTTCGCCTCGTTGTTGCTGTGGATTCTGATCATCGAACGCTACTGGTTTCACTGGCGACAGATGGGTGATGTTCGAGAGCAGCTGCGCGCAGACTGGCAAGGCTCACGGACCGGACTGAGCGAAGAAATGCGTTTTCGTCGCATTCGCGCAATCGTTGCCGAACTGACCGCGGAGTCGAATCGCAATCTACAGGCATTGCAAGCATTGACAGGTATATTGCCGCTGCTCGGACTTCTGGGAACAGTATCCGGAATGATCAAGGTGTTCGAAGTTATTACCGTATTCGGAACTGGCAATACGCGCGGCATGGCATCCGGAATATCAGAAGCCCTTGTTACAACAATGGCCGGACTGTTTACGGCGTTGTCCGGCTTGTACTTCGTCGCCGACCTGGAAAGCCGCTCTGACGAGCTGGCGCTGCGTTTTGAAACCGAACTAGTGGAGGGAGACTAAGTGGCAACACGTGACCATCTGAAATCGGAAGCCGGTCCCTCGGCGATGAATATCACACCGTTGATCGATATGGTGTTCATCCTGCTGATCTTCTTTGCCGTGAACGCGTCTTTTGTAAAAGAGTCAGGAGTTGAAATTGAACGGCCCAGTGCCCGGACCGCAGAGATTCAACAGAAGGCCAACATTATGATCGCGGTCACGACGAATGACGAAGTCTGGATCGACAGGCAGCGCGTCGATCCGCGCAGCGTTCGTGGACACGTCGAAAGACTGCATGCCGAAAACCCCGAGGGCGCTGTCGTCATCCTCGCTGATGACGATTCCAAAACCGGCCTCGTGATCGAAGTTCTGGACCAGACCCGACTTGCCGGTGTCGAAAATGTCGCCGTTGCAGCAACGCCGGACGGCATGTAATGCAGCTGGATTCGACCCGCATTCCAATGATCGTCTTTGCGGCAATCGTCGTTAACATTCTGATGTTCACTGCCATCGAAATGATGGTTGGAATGAAACGTGTCCGATTGACGGATGCGAACAATGTCGACATAGCAAATTTCATCCGTATGGCGGAACAGTCGCGTGATGTGCGCTCACGCCGGGACCCAAAGGCCCCGGAAAAACCGCCGCAGGAAATGCAAAAAGACCTGCGTCGACTAAACGCGGCAAACAATTCGGGTCTGGGTGGCATGTCCATTGACGTTCCGGATATTGATTTTGATATCGGCATTGGTAGTGACATAGCTATCGCCCGCGAGTTAACACCGCTCGTGCGCGTTCCCCCGGAGTATCCAATATCCGCCTTGGCACGCGGTACCGAGGGCTACGTAATCCTGCGTTTCACCGTGACCGAGTCGGGCTCAGTTGAAGACCCGGTAGTTCTGCGGGCCGAGCCACCACGCGTATTCAATCGTGCAGCACTTCGTGCAGTAGTCAGGTTCAAGTACCAGCCGCAGTTTGTCGATGGCAAGCCCGTCCGCGTCAAGACTTACACTCGACTGACTTTCATCATGGCGGACGAATAGATGCGAGCGTTACTGGTCTGCATATGCTGTATTGCGACTCTTGCCATCACACCAGTGTTGTTGGCGGCGCCGGATAAGGCGTCCAACAGGACTTACCTGAAAATGATGGACGTGCAGGAGCTGTGGAACGAGAACAGCTATTCCGAAGCGCTGCAGGTCTTGCAGGAGTTCGAGCAAAAAATAAATCGTGAGCCCTATGATCATGCAGTGGTATTGCAGTACATCGCACATACTTACGTTTTCATGGATCAGATAGAAGGGGCACGGGTGGCATTACAAAAAGCCCTGCAATTGCCCAATATCGGCGTTCCGCTGACGGCAGAGCTGAAACTGGTCTACGGACAGATCGTACTTGGAGACGATCGTTTTGATGAGGCACGTGAGGCGCTCGAATACTGGTACGCCAATACAGAGGTTGAAAAGCCGCCAAACCAGATTTTCACGCTTGCGTACGCGAACTACATGACTGCGAATCTCGAGCGCGCTGAAGACTTGCTGGCTATCGCGATCGGCAAGGCCGGCAATCCCAAAAAATCATGGCACCGACTCTATTACCAGGTCCTTTTCGACCGCAAGAAGTATTCCGCGGCCGAGCAACTATTACTAGGCATTATTGAGCGGGATCCTTACGAGCACGACAACTGGCGACTCCTTGCGAATCACCACATGCAGCTGGAAGACGCTCAGGCGGCCCTTGCAGCTATTACGATTGCATACAACGAAGGCCTGCTTGACGAAGCCGATGATCTGAAACGCATGATCGCACTCTACAGTGTGGTCGAAGTGCCGGAAAAAGCCGCACGACTCCTCGAGAAGCATCTTGCCGACGAATCAGTCGAAACGGATGCGGACATGTTGAAAAGGCTCGCCGATTTGTGGATGCTGTCGAGAGAACGCCCGCAGGCGAAAGCCGTGTTACGACGAGCAGCCGCGGCGGCACCCGACGGCCGCACCTACGAAATGCTCGGCAATATATTCTTCGAGGATGAAGATTGGGAAAACGCGCACGAATCCTATCTCAAAGCGATAGACCTCGGCGGTCTGGATGAGCCCGAACGTATCTATTTACTTGCTGGTATCAGCGCGGAACATGGTGGCATGAAAGAAGCGGCACGCGATGCATTCAAAGAAGCGCGCAAGTCTGATGACCTCAAGAAACAGGCCGACGCGCTATTGCGGCGCCTGGACCGAAGCTAGTCGCGTACCAGTGGTTCAGAGAACTGCTCAACACCGCCGTAAACTACTCGACACAGCTGACCGGCTGAGGCGCTCTGCAGAGAATTCTTGCAGTTCTCCTGAGTGAGCCAAATTCTACCTGCTGTCTCGACTGCCCCCTCAAGAACCAGGACGTCATCAACGAACACCTGTACTCGTTGCCCAACCTGCAACGACTCATGACGCATCTTGAATTTGGCTTTGAAAGTGTCGACTGTTTCTTCTTTCGCAATTCGCGAAAGTTCAATATCCAGCTCACCGAATTCTCGTCCGTTTGCATCTCGAAACTCGGCATCAAACTCCCACTGCTTGACGATGCGCTTTCCGAATACAATCGCGAGTACAAACAAAGCAGCAATCAGGCCGAAAAAACCCAGGAACGCGTACTTGAGAAAGGCGAAAACGGTTTCCATCGCTAGCGAGACTCCTTTACAACCCTCGGCATTATATTGAACTCACCCGGTTTGCTGCCGAAAATCTGTTGTCCGGCCTCGTCGTAGCCTCGCTCCGTGAGCCTGAGTTCCGTCGACGTCAATTCTGCCTCGGCCTCAATGCCCCGCGGCTTGCCAGTGCGGCTGGAAATAATGATGCAGCGAACCGGGTCGACATAGCCTGTATAGCCCCCATCAACCGGATGCCATATTTGCTCACAGCCAGCCGGCATGAACTCGATCAAGTCCTCGTGCTTAACGCCGGGGAAAACATAGTCCTTATCAAGCACTGCGACAAAATGCTCTGGCTCTTTGAAACTGAATGCACTCTGCATGATCTCACCCGAAGTACCGATGCTGAGAACAAGCAGACGTTGCCGATAGACACGCAGGTCTGCGCCATCGTTCAGTTGTTGATAGAAAACAAACTCGCCGATGTCCGCCGCCGCAACTCGTTCAAACCGGGCAATCAGACGATTCTCCGAGGACGGCTCGTCGGCGGCGAGTAATAGCTGGGAATCGAAGCGCCCGGCAAGCATCGACGCAAATGCTGCTGGTTCCGGGTCCGCCTGAGCTGTGGTGACAAGCAAGAGACAGAGGCAAAACACGCTAGTTGAAGACGTCATGGTCCCGTACTATACACTTTCCATTTTGTGACCTGCGTTGCGATATTTTCGGACGCTCCTAATAGAATTAAGTCAAACCGGAATGAGTCCGCAGAGTCACGCAGCAACTGATGCTAGATCGCCTTATAAATCAAATATTTAGGGCGCTGCCACTAGTCATGGCAGTCGCTATGCCGTGTGCGACATTTGCGGCACCTGGCGACGTTCTCTTCAGTGATGACTTCGAGGATGGCACCCTGCCCGCCTGGACAACCACCAACAACGGTATATCCGGTGTGAGCAATACGGCCGGCTGGTTCGGTTCCGGTAGCTTCGGTGCATACACCAGCAATCAGGTTGTTGTGGTTACAAGCCCCTCTTTCAATGCGGCCGTACCCGAAGCCCGTTTACGACTATGGGTCAGGCGCGGCGCAGATTCGTTCAGTGAGGATACCGACGATGGCGAGGATTTCATCATCGAGTATCGACGCGCCAATAATACCTGGGGCCCGCTGAGCAGCTATCTTGGGTCTGGCACAAACGGTCAGGTTTACAATGAGTCCCTGGTTCTCCCGGCCGATGCGCGACACGGCAACCTCGCTATCCGCGTCCGCCAAACCGGCGGCAGTGGCACGACCTATGACTTCTGGCATTTCGACAATGTCATCGTGGACGAAATCGCGGTAGCGCCCGGCTTGTCCGTCGGCACCTGTGACGACTTCGAGAACGGCCTGTCGACCAACTGGACCGTCAATCCGGGTTCCGGATTTGCCGGCATCAGTAGTGCTACATCACAATCGCCATCCAATTCGATGTTCCTGAATGGCGGCATTGTCGATGTAACGTCGAACGCTATCGATACCACCGACATTACTTTCTCGGACCTCAGTATCTGGGTACGGCGTGGCGCCGACAGTTTTAGCGAAGACCCTGACAACGGCGAAAACCTTGTGGTCGAATATCTCAATGACTCGTCTGCCTGGGTAAGTCTTGAGACGTTCTCCGGCAGTGGCGGCCAGGGACAGCAGTTTGTACGTTCATACACGATTCCTGCTGCAGGCAAGCACACAGGGTTTCGAATTCGGTTTCGCATGACAGGCGGCTCGGGTTCAATCTGGGACTTCTGGCATGTCGATGACGTTTGCCTGGACCAGGATCCGGATCCGATTTTGCAGGTCACAAAACTTTCGACAACCTTGTCTGACCCCGTCAACGGAAGCAGCGGGCCCAAAGCAATACCCGGTGCATTCGTGCAGTACACCGTTGGCCTCGTCAACCAGGGCATCGGCAGCGTGGATGCAGACTCCATGGTGATCACCGATCCGATACCGGCCAACACCAGCTTGTATGTCAGCACAGTCAGCGGCGATCCAGTGTCTTTCGTCGATGGTGCCATAAGTAGCGGCCTGAGCTATTCCTACCCCGCGGACATTGAGTTCAGTATTCAGCCGGGTGGTGGCGCTCCTTACGGCTATACGCCAGTACCTGACGCACAGGGGTTTGATTCCGCGATCACGGGTTATCGCATTACGCCAGGCGGTGCCATGAACGGTGACACCGGCAGTGGCGCTCCCAGTTTCAACATCGTGTTTCGCGTACGAATCGAGTAACTTAGTGCGGATGGACCGCACAATCGACAGCAAACTCCCTGACGTTGGCACCACCATCTTTACGGTGATGAGCCAACTGGCAAACCACACTGGTGCAATCAATCTTGCACAAGGGTTCCCGAGCTTTGAGCCGCCGGACGCCCTGCTCGATCGCATAAGCCACTATCTGCACAACGGCGCGAATCAATATGCACCGATGATGGGCGTACCCGCCCTGCGCGAAGCCATCGCAGAGAAAACGCTGCGATTGCAAAACCGCAAGGTCGATATGGACAGCGAAATCACAGTCTGCTGCGGTGCGACCGAGGGTCTCTTCAGCGCAATCCAGGCCGTCGTGCGGCCCGCAGACGAGGTAATTGTCTTCGACCCTGCCTATGACTCCTATGAACCCGCCGTCACGCTGGCTGGCGGCCTGACCCGTCACATCCCACTCACGATTGGCAGCAACGGGCACGACTTCGAAATCGATTGGGCTGCACTGTCTGCCGCCATAGGACCGAAGACCCGTTTGATTGTTTTGAATTTCCCGCACAACCCGACTGGCGCGATACTGCAACCGGGTGACCTGGATAAGCTTGCCGCGCTGCTTCGGGATACCGACTGTTTCCTGCTGTCAGACGAAGTTTACGAACACATTGTGTTTGAGGGAAAACCGCACCTAAGCCTGCTGAGCCACGACGAGCTATGGGAACGTACTTTGGTCATATCATCTTTTGGCAAAACGTTTCATGCAACTGGCTGGAAGATTGGTTACTGCATCGCGCCCGCATACCTCAGCGACGAGTTTCGCAAAGTGCACCAGTTCACGACGTTTGCGATCAGTACTCCTGTGCAGCATGCGATAGCCGATTTTCTCAGGAGCGACCCGGATTTCTATTCGCGTCTGCCAGAGTTTTATCGGCAAAAAAGAGACCGTTTTTGCGAGCTGTTACAAGGTTCCAGATTTCTCCTGCAACCGGCGCGCAGCACGTTTTTTCAGATCCTCGATTATTCCGAAATTAGCCAGGATAACGATCTGGAATTGGCACAACGTTGGACCCGCGATATTGGCGTCGCATCTATACCTCTCACGGTATTCTGTGAGCAGCCCTTTACAGCACAGCGACTGCGTTTTTGCTTCGCCAAGGATGACGCAACACTGAGCGATGCCGCGGCTAAACTATGTGCGCTCTGAGCACAGCTACGCCGAGCCGACCTGAAATGCCAGCATCGCGCCTAAGTAACCGATAGTTGTCATGTAGACCCACGCAAACACTGGCCAACGCCAGGTATTGGTCTCACGCCGTATGACCGCCAGCGTCGCGGCGCATTGCAGACAACAGGCGTAGAAAATCAGCAAACCAATGACCATGGGCAGTGTAAATACACTGCTGCCATCCGGCCACCTTGACGCTTTCAGTCGCCCACTAAGGGTCTGCTCGTCAGCCTCATCACCTACCGCATAAACTGTTCCAAGTACGGCGATAACAACCTCACGCGCTGGAAATCCTGCTATGACCGCGGCAGATACCCGCCAGTCCCAACCCAGCGGCTTGAATAGCGGTTCAACGGCCTTTCCTGCACGCCCAAGCCAGCTTTGTTCGAGTTGTGCCGCGGCGGCCAGGTTTTCTATGCGTGCGTATTCGGCCTCGAGTTCAGGCCCGGACACCGAATAACTCGCTGCCTCGCGTTGTTGCTCAGCTTCCGCACCGATGCTGTCGGAACGCGGGAAGTATGCGAGCGCCCAGACAATTACGGCCACCGTAAAAATTACGGTACCCGCTCGATAGAGAAACACTTTTGCGCGGCCGAGGAGCTGAATGAAAACGGTCTGCAGATTGGGTCGACGAAACTCCGGCAACATCAAAGCGAACGGTGGCTTAGGACCGCGTAATGCGGTTTTGCGGATCAACAAGGCTGTGAGTACACCCATGACAATGCCGAACAGATAGAGGCCGAACAGGACAAGCCCCTGCAGGTTCATGAAGCCAACCTGCTTCGCAGGCACGAAAGCCGCGATCAGCAATGCGTACACGGGCAGCCTGGCGGAACAGGTCATGAAGGGTGCCGCGAGGATCGTTGCAATGCGATCACGGCGATTCGGAATGACACGCGTCGCCATGATGCCAGGAACGGCGCAGGCGAAACTCGAAATCATCGGAATAATGGACTGCCCGGAGAGGCCGACCGAGTGCATAGCCCGGTCCATCAAATACGCCGCGCGTGCGAGGTAACCGGAGTCCTCTAATAATATGATGAACAAGAACAAGATGAGTATCTGCGGCAGAAAAATAATGACACTGCCTACGCCAGCGACAATGCCATCCGCAACCAGGCTGGAAAATGCACCTTCGCCAAGTGCTGCCGCGACCGAGCCACTCAACACCGCGGTTCCCGAATCAATGAGGTCCATGACTGGTGTTGCCCAGGCAAACACTGCCTGAAATACCACGGCCATGACGAGGAACAGGCCGATTGTGCCGGGCAATGGCTGATTCAGGAACGCCGTCAACCGGGTGCGCCAGGATTGCAGGCGCGGTGCCGAACGCTGCACCTTCTTCAAGGTATCGCGAACCCATGCATATCGGATTCGGGCTTCGACCGCGATCGGCGGTTCCATGCCAAACAACTTGTCGCGCTGCGAAACGAGATTCGCGGTCTGACTTTCTGTTAGCCGCGCGTAGTTCTGCGTGTGCTCGCTAATCCCCTCAAGAATCAATCGTTCACAAACACGCAGGGAAAGCTCGTTGTCAGTAGCTTGCTGAAATTCACCAGCCGCGCGTCGCAGCTCCGGCCAGACGACAAGCTCCCGAGACGCAGCGGCGCCGCGCATGGCGGCAATGGCAACGCGCAACTCATCCAGTCCTGAACCCGTCGTTGCCACGACTTCTACTACAGGTACACCACCGAGCGCGTCTTGCAATGCCGCAACATCAACATCGATGCCGGAGCGGATCGCCGCATCGCCCATTGTCATTGCAACAACAACAGGCAAATCGAGATCCAGCAGCTGCTGCACCAGGAACAGCCCCTGGTACAAGTTACTGGCATCGAGCACCGCGAGAACTCCGTCCGGTGCGGCAGTGCCCTCAACCCGACCCAGAATTACGTCAACGCTGATTCTTTCTTCGAGCGAATGCGGGGTTAGTGAATGTGTGCCGGGGAGATCAACCAGCTCGATGACGGCGTCATTCGTCTTCAACGTACCGATATGGCGTTCGACAGTCACACCAGGATAGTTGCCGATGCGCTGCTTAAGGCCGGTCAGCCGATTAAATAATGTGCTTTTGCCAGAATTAGGAGTACCAACGACCGCTATGCTGACGTCTGCGCGCCGCTTAACAGTAATCTCATTGGCAGGTATTCGGACTTCTGAGGACTTAGACACCAGCGCCTACAGGTGCCACCGTGAACATACGAGCGTGTTCCTGACGCAGGGAAATGCCACAACCAAAAAGGCGAAACTCCATCGGGTCTCCTCCGATCGCTGCGCTGGCATGCTCAACTTCTGCGCCTTCGACCAGACCAAGCACCATCAGTCGTTGTACCTGCGGATCCCGGGTGTCAATCGCCTCAATTACCGCTTTCTCGCCTCGCCGCAATGTTGCAAGGGTGTAAGCATCTGTTTCCATTAAGTTTTACTCGGTACGTTCCCTACGTTAATCAAATGATAATGATTCGCATTACTATGCGCAATAGGGGATTTCCCAGATAGGACATTCAGGTTGCATTCAGTGATGTGCGGGTAGCGTATCTCAACACCGAAATCGCTCTCGCCGCGAGGAACGCAACATGAAAAACAGCGTCAGCCGAACAACCTTGTACCTGAACATCGTGGCCCTGGCCCTGCTGCTATCACATTCAGCAAGCGCCAGTTCGCCAACAATCAATCTCTTCCCAACGACGGTCGTTGAAGACCTGCGCCAGACCGGCAATGTCGCTCGAGATATGGAAACCGGGTTACAGGAAGTCATCGGTCGTCTCGATCAGCAGCAGGAACTCTACCTGGAAAGCAAATGTGACGGCGCCGAAAATGACTCGGGCTGCCAGAGACTCGCGCGGCAGATCGGTGCGACCTATCTCGAAATGCTGACCATCATGGAAGAGCGCCTCCCGGATATGGAACACACCGTTAACAACACACGTAACAGTCTCGAAAAGGGACTAAGAAACGAGCTCGGGAGAAAAATGACACCGTGGAAATTGCAAGAAACCCTGGTCGGCACCACAGCATCTAAAACCCAAACGCAAATCGCTCCTACGCTGCGCGGGCGCTCCGGCATGCGCCTGAGCGAACGCTTCAAACAATATTACACGCTGGTCGCTACGTCCGGCGCCAAAGGCGACCAGTCGCTTGCGGTGCTGGCGTCGGACATTTACCTCGATATGGAGGAGACCAGCTTGCTTATTCAACGCACGCGTCAGGAGATCGCGCGTGCAACGCTCATGGAACAGCTCAATCAGTCGTTTGGCATCATCACGCCCGAGATGATTGAGGTCGTTGGTGGCGTGAAAAGCATTCTGTTCGGCGATGAAGAAGCTGCAGCGCTCGTCGCTGGCCCACCGCCTGGCAGCATCGAACAAGCCTACCGCAGCCCACTTGAGCAATAAGGAGTCCGAATCGTGACCTATTCGACAATCAAAAAGCCGCTCCTTATCGCAGCTGCTGTATTCGCAACGTCTTTGTTCCTCGCATCGTGCGCATCCACGACGCCAACCTGCGACAGTCCGCAAACCCGCAATCTGAATGCGGCTATCGACAACGTACAGGCATCGCTTATGAATGGATGCCATACACATTTTGACCGCTATTACGATGACCTGCTGAAGATCGCCGAGGGTGAACCGAAAGCCGAGAACAAACGCGAATTTAGCGAATTCCTGGTGTGGTCTGCAGGTAACGGGCTATTGAGTCAGCGTCAGGCGGAGGACTACTACAACCGCTTTTTCAACGTGAAATTCATGTCGATGCGCGGTGACTACAACAACTGTTCGCATACCTGCCCGAACAAACAAAAAGTACTGTTTGATATGGAGCGTGAGTTATCGGACAAGGAACGCGGCCTGTTGAAAGTGAGTCGTGACGCCGACAGCTACTACCGCGCCGACCAGTTGTATCAGGAAGTTGAACTGGTTCTTGAAGCCACCTGCAGTGCCTGCTCAGCTGGCAGATAAATCAGTCATGGGCCGCACACAGATGTTCGTTCGTGGCCTGCTCGCAGGTGCGTTCGGCACCATGCTCGGCGCCTCCGCGGCGCTATACACCATGAGCCGACTGGGCTGGATTCGTTTCGGCGACACGACCGTCAGTAGCCCCGGTGACTGGTTGCAGTGGGCTTACATGAATCTGGGTTCATCAATACCGGTCTTTGCCGTTCTGCTACTCGCCTACTTTGTGACTCTCGGTCGACTGCGAGATGCACTCACTGAAAATCGGCCAATTAACCACATCGTACATATGGATAACCTGACGGATATCTGGACAACCCTGTTTTTTGGTGCGGGTGTCATCTGGACGGCGATTGGCATGCGCAGCGCACTGATTTTCGCACTCGGCGACCGTGATGCTGCAATGCAGCAGGGAGCCTTCGCGATGCTTGAGCGTATGGTTGAAGGCGGCATCCTGCTCGCACTTTCAACAACAATTTTCGGCGGTGTTGGCGGGTACATGATGCGCGTGTACAAGACCATCACGCTCGGCACAGAATTGCAGCAACAGTACGATAATGCTGCACGAGCCGACACGTCGGAAATGCGCGCCAGTCTGCAGCGTATCGAACAACATCTGGCTCAGCCATGAGTCGCTCACCACTTGCATACCCTTTGAATCGCGGCGCTGACATGGACGTCGGTGGTGCGGCCGATCTGCAGACTGACATCATGCGGTTCATGGCGATTCTCTCGCTTTGCCTGGTTGCAATATTCGCGCTGGTGCAAAGCATGCCAATGACACCCCAGGAAATACCCGTACAGACGTCTCAGTCGCCCGCAACTATCGAAGCAGCAATTGTTCGTGACGTGCTGACCGAAAAACCATCTGCTCCTGAACCCGAACGTGCACCCGAACCTGAGCCTGTCAAAGCTGCAATACCAGAACCCGGACCACAGCCTGTCGAGTCGGTACAGCTGACCCGTCCAAAATGGGTGCCCAGGCTTGCGACAGTGACAGAAAATGCATCACCAACGATGGCAGCCCGAGCAGAGCCGCCTCCGGTGGCGCCATCACCCGAACCACAAGTCGGTTTCACGCTGCGCTTCGAATCCGATGCCGCGCTGATGCGCCTTGTCGCCGCGAGCCAGATCGGCGTATACGCAATCGCAGGTGACCGCGCGCAACGTATGTCGGTCAGCGAGTCGCGTATCAGCTTTTGGGATGCATCAGTGCCTGCACAGTTTCATGAAATGGAAATCAGTACCGTTCCTGCAATCGTCGTTGACGCGCTACAGCGCACCGGTACAGGCGCCTCAGATCTGCAGTGGGGCGTCACCTTGCCAGGGAAACTCCGCACCCAGCTCGACGGCCTGATGCAACAGCATCAGGGTGGCGCGCTGGTCATCGGAGCGAATGGCGCAATTCAAAGAGAGGCAATCTAATGCGGCGACTGTTACTGCTAGTCACACTCGTTTTAGCGCAAGCGATACCGGCAACCGCGCAGTCGCGCGAGAAAGACCTCGATCGCTGGGTTGAGCGCGACCTCATTCCTTACGTCAAACAGCAACTCGTTGCGCATCCACGATTTCAAAACGAAACCGTCATGTTTGTCGTTCTTGAAGATAATGCTCCAGCGTCTTCGAGTAATGAACTTGCACTCTCATTGCGTGACCGCCTTTTAACCGCTGCGGTGAATACGGCGGGCGTGGCCGTTGGCTGGCAGCACGGTCGCACCACGCGCGCAATGGATCCACGACAGGACGACTGCGCACGCAACGACGTGCACTATTTTGTCGGCCTGGAGCTAACGCAGGAACTCGATAGCAGCTACCTCGTACGCGTCCGTGCGCTGGATCTCGAAGATCGCAATTGGGTTACAGGTTTTGGCAAGGACTGGCAGGGACGCCTGAATACGATTCAGCGACAGGCGATGCGGCAACAGCGTGCAGACACGACCTTCCTCGGTGCCCGGGATGTGCCCTTCAATGTGGCGCAAACCGATTTGCTGGCGTCCAGTCTTGCACATCAGCTCTCGTGCACTTTGAAGCAACAGCTTGAAGACGAATATGTTGTCCGCAACGATATCGGTGAGCCAGCGGGCGATGGGCTTGGCGGAACGTTGGAGTTGATTGGCAATAACCTCGCCAAGCGGCAGGCGCTTACATTAACTGATGAAGCGGGACTCGCGAACGCAAAACTGAAAGGCAAGGCCCATCACGTCGATGGCACGCTGTACCAGTATTGGCTGACCGTAACGCCCGAGGCTGGAAATGATTCATTGACCGCGCTCAGCGCCAGCGCCTACGTCATACTCCCGTACGCTGCGCCGGAAGAACCGGTCGCGAAGGTGGCACCGATAGCCTCGGCCACGGCGCAAATACAAACCACGGGTTACGCGCCGGGCCGGACGATATCTGTTCCCAACGCGGGAAAAGACGGCAACATAAATTCGCTTAGTATTGTCGCACCTCAATCACGCAGCGACTGCGGGTCGCCGTGTTCGTTGCTGAGAACTCGCGCAAACAAAGATGCGATTGTTTTCTATCTCGAGCACCAGGCCCAATACGGCCTCGTGCGGCTCGGCGACGCACAGTGCCGGCAACGCACCGCTGCAAAGGTTGCCCGTCGCGGTGATACCCTCGACTTCCCGATTGCTCGCACTACCACGGACAGCCGCAACTGGACTGAGACCTATGACTGGTCAACGCAACCTGAGCAAACAACCTACTACGCGGTCGTTGTAACCGACGCACGAGCAGCCCGGGTGATCGCAAATCATGTTGATCAGCTCCCCATGCGCTGCTCAAGTTCAATGCGCCCCGGACTGCAGGGTGAACTGCTGCAGGAATGGCTGACCGACTTCGCAACAATGACGGCCAAATCGGCGCAGCACATTGACTGGCGCGCGATTCGCGTCCGCGATGTAATGTAGGGACGAGCATGATCAGGCTCATTGGAATCTTGTGTGGCTCGGCACTGGCAATTTCGCTATTGATCGTCGTTCTAGGTATTCCCGAGATCCTCCCCGACGTTCCCGCGCGAATGGACTCGATGCCAACGGACTATGGTCAGCACAGAGAAGTGTTGCCCGAGCAGGACCAGACCATTGCAGAACTTCAAGCGGTGGCATCGGCCGCTGCGGAAGATGCGGAACAAACGACGATCAATGACATTGACTCGCAGGAGCGCGCCGCTGACCTGCCGCTCAGCGACCTGCCCGCCATTGACGAGACCGGGACTTTCGCCGACACCAAACTGGATGCTGGCACCACAGTCTCACCGACCTCGCCGTCTGAGGACAACTGGTATGCGTTCTGGAGTCCGTTTCGAAGTGAGCTTGCTGCCAATGGATTCGTTTCCCAGCTGCAACGCACTACGGGACTCGACTATCGTGTTGTGAAGGTCAAGACCGGTGTCTATGAGGTAGCCTTTGCCTACGCGGACAACGACGACATCGAATCCAAGCTCGCGACGATCGCATCTGCAACCGGACTGGAGCTTCCGGGTGGCTAGTACTGCAGAAAAGGTCCGCAGACTGGCAATGCTGGCCGTGAGCTGCGCGTTCGCGTTGCTGGCGTCAACCGCCAACGCCATGACGCGACACGCTGAACTTGACGCGGCATGGGCAAACTACGCCATTGGTCGATCGGGTGAAGCACCGGCGTACCAGTTTCCTCACGCGACCTGCTTTAGCGTTGCGGCGTTGCAGCATCAAATCCCGGAATCGCTTCTGCTGGCCGTGGCGCGAGGTGAGAGTGATTTCAAAGAAACAGCACGCTCAAGGGCAAACGCTCATGGCGTCATGCAGATCCAGTGGCCTGGTACAGCCAGGCACCTGGGAATCGGCAGACTGACGGACCTTTACGACCCATGCACCAACATCGATGCAGGTGCACGCTACCTGCAAGAGCTACTTGGCAAATACGACAACAACCTGCACCTCGCACTGGCCGCCTACAATTATGGTCCCGGACGAATCGATAAGAACAGTCGTTCAATACCTGACGGTGCCGTTTGGTATTCAGGCTATATCTACCGCCATCTCAACTACGTACTTGGCGACGGACAGGTCAAAAAGCGTATCCCGGACACCCTGTATTCCGATATCGGGCAATCAACACTGCTTACATTTGGCGAGCCGTACCGCGCCGCAGCATTCATTGACAGACTGGAGAAAAAATCTCCGCAGCTGGCGCTCGACTGGTTTCGCCGCGGCACCGGGGAGTTCGAGGTCGTCATGACCTACGCCGACAAAGACTCGTTCGAAAGCAGTGCTCGAATGTTGAGAAATGCCGGATTCCGGCTGGACTAGCAGTTCGGCCGACCGATTCCATCGGGCAGAACCGCCTCGATTCTTTCCATGACATCAAGGCGATGCACGAGATCATGTATGTAATCCAGATGATCCGACTCAAGAACCAACACTTCACCCATGTCATAGGATGCAATCCAGTTCTCGTAGTTACGATCCAGGCGTTTCAAATACGCTAGCGGAATATCCTGTTCCATCTTGCGGCCTCGCAGCCTGATACGCTGTCGCAATGTGCGCATCGAGCAGCGCAGGTAAATCATCAGGTCTGGTGGTCGGATCGCATCCAGGATTGCATGATAAAAGCCCTGGTAGGTTTCCCAGTCTCGTTTGGAAATCTTGCGCATCTGGTGAAGTGCGGTCGCAAATATTTCGGCATCCTCGAAAATGGTTCTGTCCAGCGCAACCACCCCTGGCTGCCTGTCCAACTCCTGGTGCAAGCGAAACTTGTTGCTCAGGAAGTACAGCTGTGACTGGAACGCCCAGCGTTTCATATCCTTGTAGAAGTCCGCGAGATACGGATTTTCGTCGTTTGGTTCGTAGAATGGCGAAACGTCGTAGGTTCGATGCAAAAACTCAACCAGCGTCGACTTGCCCGAACCCATGTTTCCTGCAATCGCAATCGTCTTCTTCATGGGCGCAATACCATACCGCATTCCTGCTATGATTAAAGCGTGAAAAATGAAGCCCCGGAAGTACTCATAAGCGAGGAGCAGATACAGCTCCGTGTTGCCGAAATCGCGGAACAGATATCTGAGGATTACTCACGCGCAGAAGACCTGGTAATGGTCGGTGTTTTGAAAGGCTCGTTTATTTTTCTCGCTGATCTGTCACGCAAACTCAGCATCCCACGCACCATAGAGTTCATCGCCGTATCGAGTTATGGCAGTGGCAGTCGATCGAGTGGCGCCGTTCGCCTTGTCATGGACGTCAGAGGCAACATCGAGGGAAAACATGTGCTGATTGTCGAAGACATCGTTGATACAGGGCACACCCTTAAGTACTTGATTGGCATGCTAAAATCGCATCGACCTGCATCGGTTAAGACGGCAGCCCTGGTGCGTAAGGCGGAAAGCGCCGAAGTCGAAGTTACAACTGACTACCTGGGTTTTGATATCGGTGATGAATGGGTGGTCGGCTACGGACTCGACTTCGCCGAGCAGAATCGGACGCTTCCCTACATCGGCATCGTGAAACCGACAGACAGATAGCAGTCAGCGAATCTGCTGGTCTGAACAACCTTCTACATCCACCTCTATGGTTGCGTGGCCAATTCCGTATTCGTCGAGCAAGAATTGTTTTACATCCCTAAGCACATCCGTCTGGCTTTGCCCCTTTTCGGACAGTGACATGTGCATGGTCAGCATGAGCTGTTGAGGTGTCAGGCCCCAGACATGCACGTGATGAATCTCCCCGACACCGGGCACACCCCGCACAATACGTTCCTGCATAACCTCCCGGTTTAGCCACTCCGGCGCGCCTTCCAGCAACACATGCGCGCTGCGTTTCACGAGTGACCACGCGCTCTTCAGGATCAGTGCTGCGACTGCGACCGACAGAATCGGGTCGATCAACGTCCAACCCGTGTAGATGATCACAATGGCTGCGACTATAGCTGCGACCGAGCCCAGCAAGTCACCGGCGACGTGCAGCGCCGCACCGCGAATATTGAGGTTTTCCTGATCTCCGGTGTGCAACACAGCGAATGACAACAGGTTCACCACCAAGCCTGCCGTTGCAACGGCCAGCATCGTCTCACCAAGTATTTCGTTCGGGCTAAGGAAGCGGTTAACGGCCTCAAACAAAATCCAGCCCACAACAGCGATCAGGCTGAGGCCATTCACGAAAGCAGCAAGGATCTGAAAGCGCTGGTAGCCAAATGTCAACTTGCCGTCCGGGGGTCGTCTGCAAACGTAGAAGGCCATTGCGGCTAATGCCAGTGCCATTGTATCGGTGAGCATGTGCCCGGCATCGGCCAACAGCGCGAGTGATCCGGAGATAATGCCGCCGACGATTTCGACCACCATGAAAGCGCCTGTCAGTACCAGCGCTACCATGACGCGCTTCAGATTGCTTTCGTTGGCCTCATGGACATGTGAGTGTCCGTGATCATGGTCTTGCCCATGATGGTCGTGATCGTGCCCCATGCTAGTCGGCCGCCCGTTCCTGCCTGAGTCGATAGATCAGAATTGCAGCACGTTTGATGGCAAGCGGCATTGATAAAAGTCGAACGTATTCATCAGGCGTGTGACCGCCACCACCTATGCCACCCAAACCGGCCAATGCGTCAGCGTGTGGGGCGACATACGAAATATCGGCGGCACCGCGCCTGGAAGGATCCAGCGCTGGCATCGGCTTCCTGCCAAGTAACACATTGATCGCGGACAGCTCTTGTTGCAGCGCAATATTGCCATCTGTCGGGGACATCGGCGGATAGCCATCTGCAAACTCGATTCTGGCCGACGTATGTGGATGATTCTGCGCCACAACGGCCTGCATAGCCGCGCGAGCTCTGTCGAGTTGGTCCTGGGAGATTGTCCGGATACCCCCATGTACGACGACCTTTCGCGGAACAACATTGGTCTTGCCGAAGGTAGATCCACGATTCTGCTGTGGGTCATAGTCAACCTCGGTGCCGCCCTGGATAGTACCTGCGTTGAAAGTCAGGTGAGGCTCGCCACGCACCTCATTATAAAACGCATCAAGAATACGAGCTGCTTCAAAGATTGCGCCTGCACCTACCGTCTCACTAAATATATCCGACGAATGCGACTGCTTGCCTTCGACAGTGAGCACCCAGCGGCTTGAACTGCGGCGCGCGACGGTCGCCCAGTCCGTGTCATCAAAATACATGGCTTCTTCAAAGCCGAGCGCAATATCCGCCCACTTTCCGGCTTCGATAAGGTCCTTCCTTGAAACTGAACTCGGCCTGCCGGACTTCTCCTCATCGCCGGTGTAAGCGACAACCAGCGGGATATCATCCAGCGCTCCTATTTCCTGCAGCGCGAGCAATGCGTAGATGATGATTACGTTGCCAGCCTTCATGTCGTAAACGCCATGACCCCGGGCAACCTCACCGTCACTTTCATACGGCCTCGCACCATCTTCGATTTCGAACACCGTATCAAGATGACCAATCATCAGAATTTTCTTACCGCTGCCACTCTTGCGACCAAACAGGTGCCCTGCCCGCTTCATTTCCTCGGGCATTTCAATCCATTCAGTTTCAAGACCAAGCGCATCCAGTTCCCGCTGCATGACCACGCCTACCTCACGCACACCTTGCAGGTTCAATGTGCCACTCGGAATATCGACCGTTTCTTTTAGCAAAGCCAACGCGTCGTCTGTATGCGTATCGATCCACTCCACCATCCGTTGTTCTTCTGCGTTCAAGGCATCGCCCAATGCAGGCATGGCGAAGGTTGCCAGCACAAGAATGACAATTTTTTTCATGAGGTTTTTTCCAGGTGACGTGGGATTCGAATATTCTCGACCATGTGTTGTATGTGCTCAGGCGGCGGGCTGGTCAGCAGGCTCACAGTGATCGCGACCATGAAGTTCAGGCACATTCCGATTACGCCGATACCTTCTGGCGAAATGCCGAACAGCCAGTGTTCGGCGAGGTTTTCGCCCCAGGGCGCGCCCGCCCATTTGAGGAACAGGCCTTTGAAAAACTCGATATACCCGTATGTGAATATCAGCCCGGTCAGCATGCCGGCTATGGCGCCTTCGCGATTGACTCGCTTGAAAAAGATGCCAAGCAGAATCGCCGGAAACAGGGATGCGGCAGCCAGCCCGAAGGCGAAGGCAACAACTTGTGCCACCCAGCCGGGCGGGTCAAAACCAAGATAGCCCGCGATCAGTATTGCAACAGCAGCTGCTATACGGCCGGCAAGCAACTCTGCTTTGTCGCTGATGTGAGGTGCAATGATTCCCTTCACCAGGTCATGCGAGATGGCTGCCGATATCACCAGCAACAAGCCGGCCGCGGTTGAAAGCGCGGCGGCGATGCCGCCCGCGGCGACAAGTGCGATGACCCAGTTGGGCAATCCTGCAATCTCGGGGTTGGCCAACACCATGATGTCGCGATCGACAGTGAGCTCATTGCCCTGCCAGCCGTTGGTCGCAGCGGCCGCTGCGAAATCGGCGTTCTTGTCATTGTAATACTGCACACGCCCATCGCCGTTCTTGTCATCGAACGACACCAGGCCGGTCTGTTCCCAGGTCCGAAACCATTCGGGGCGCTCCGTATAGGCCAGATTCGCCTCTGGCGCACCGACCTCTCCCGTTTGAATCGTGTTTATAAGGTTGTATCGCGCCATCGAGCCGACCGCCGGCGCTGTCGTATACAGGAATGCGATAAACAATAGTGCGTAGCCAGCGGAGACGCGCGCGTCCCGAACCTTCGGCACCGTGAAGAAACGCACGATGACATGCGGCAATCCCGCTGTGCCCACCATCAGAGCCATCGTGATACAAAAGACATCGATACGGCTTTTGGTTCCCGATGTGTACTGATTAAAACCCAGCGACGTGACGATGTCGTCGAGCTTGTCGAGTAGCGCCGTACCTGTCCCTGTGACTTCGCTTCCAAATGCCAGTTGCGGCACGGGATTGCCGGTAATCTGGATAGCGATGAATACTGCCGGTACGGTATATGCGAATATGAGCACACAATACTGTGCAACCTGCGTGTAGGTAATGCCTTTCATGCCGCCCATTACCGCGTAAACGAAAACCACGCTCATGCCGATGATGAGGCCGGTCGTTACGGGCACTTCCAGAAACCGCGAAAAAACGATGCCAACGCCACGCATTTGCCCTGCCACGTAGGTAAACGAAATAAAAATCAGGCAAATCACAGCCACGACCCGCGCCGCCTTCGAGTAATAGCGCTCGGCAATAAACTCGGGCACGGTAAATTTTCCAAACTTGCGCAAGTAAGGTGCCAGCAGAAGCGCCAGCAACACGTAACCACCCGTCCAGCCCATGAGATAGACAGAACCGTCGTAGCCGATAAACGCGATGATGCCTGCCATCGAAATAAACGATGCCGCGCTCATCCAGTCGGCTGCGGTCGCCATACCGTTGGCGACCGGCGAAACGCCTTTGCCAGCGATATAGAAATCGCTGGTGCTATGTGCACGTGACCAGATGGCGATTCCGATGTACAGCGCGAAGCTCAGGCCGACGACAATATACGTTAGTAGTTGCAGGCTCATGCTACAGCCTTACTCTTCATGCACATCATGATCGCGGTCGATGCGATTCATGCGCCACGCATAAAAGAAAATCAAGCCGACGAATACGTAGATCGAACCTTGCTGAGCGAACCAGAAACCAAGCTGGAAGCCTGCAAATCGAATCGTGTTTAACTGCTCTACGAACAGGACGCCAGCGCCAAAAGACACGGCGAACCAGACCAGCAAACAGATGCCAACAAGCCGCAGATTGGCACGCCAATAGGCGAGACGTTTGTCTTTATTCATGTTCACGACCGTTGTTGTTATGGTTGATCGCTACAGCGTATCAGGGTGGCGGCGATGATCTCAACGAAACAGCACGAGCGAAAGTACATTGATATCAACGGCAAACGGATGGCGTACGTTGAAATGGGTACTGGAGACCCGATTCTGTTTCAGCATGGCAACCCAACGTCATCCTACTTGTGGCGCAACATCATGCCGCCGCTCACCCGGCACGGCCGCTGCATTGCAGTCGATCTGATAGGCATGGGTGACTCTGAGAAACTCGATTCCCCTGGGCCTGACAGCTATCGGTTTGCCGAGCATGCAGAGTACCTGTACGCAGCCTGGGAACAGCTCGGTGTCACAGACAATGTCACTTTGGTCGTACACGACTGGGGATCAGCGCTTGGATTCAACTGGGCAATGCAGAATTCGGACAGAGTCAGGGGTATTGCCTATATGGAAGGCATTGTTCGACCCATGCGCTGGGATGAATGGCCGGAGGTGATACGACCATTGTTTCAGGGCTTTCGCTCCGCAGCAGGCGAGTCGATGGTGTTGGAGAAAAATGTCTTTGTCGAACGCGTGCTGCCTGGCTCTGTCTTGCGTGGCTTGTCGGACGAGGAAATGACGGTGTACCGGCAGCCGTTCCTGGAACCGGGAGAAGACCGACGCCCAACTCTCACCTGGCCGCGACAGATTCCACTGAGTGGCGAACCGGAAGACGTCGTGGCAATTGCCGCGAAATACGCAGACTCGCTCGCCGAAAGCGAGCTTCCGAAGCTGTTCGTCAACGCAGAGCCTGGCGCGATCCTGACCGGCGCGCAACGTGATTTTTGCCGCGGCTTCCCAAACCAGACTGAAGTCACCGTCCCCGGCAGTCACTTTCTCCAGGAAGACTCACCGCTGGAAATCGCGGCTGCTATCGATGCATGGCTGACGGGGATCAACTGAGCCGGACGGAATACAGAAATCGCGGACAAAAAAAAGCGGCTTCTTCCGAAACCGCTTTTTCCAAACCTACGTTAGCACGCGGTCCTGGCCCCCTGAGTCCCCCGCCAAGTCGTACCTGAAGGTGTTAATCTTTTCATGCGAGCCATTGTTGTTGCTGAAAGGCTACGCCTGTTGGAATGAAAATTCGCAGAAAAACCACTAGTTGTCAATCCTTTATCGCGAATCCCGTGTCCTGACGCCGTTTCTTGTGGTTTTTGTGGCACAAATGCAACACTCGGAGTTTGACCGCAGCCGGGAGTTTGGCAGTTAAATCAACGCCTAATAAGGGCTTTGCGCCTATTCGTCCAGAATCTTGTTTGAGAGCTCACCAACGGCCGATATACGAACGTCAACTCGATCTCCGCTGCTGAGCCAGCTCGGTGGCGTACGTGCCGCACCAACGCCACCGGGCGTTCCAGTGGCAATCACATCACCGGGAAGCAATTCTGTAAAAGTGGAGCAATACTCAACCAGAGCCGGAATATCAAACACCAACTCGCGGATCCAGCCTTGCTGCATCAGCTCACCGTTGACGTGCGTGGTCAGCTGTTGAGAGCCGAGATCCGGCACCTCGTCTGCCGTTACCAAATACGGTCCAAACGACCCACTCTTCGCGAAGTTCTTGCCAGGCGTAAATTGGGCGGTATGACGCTGCCAGTCGCGCACTGTTCCGTCCATAAAACAGCTGTATCCGGCAATCACATCGAATGCTCGCTCACGAGGCACATGGCGTGCCGGCCTGCCGATTACGATCGCGAGCTCGCCCTCGAAATCGAACTGTTCCGAAGCGCCCGGCCGCAACAGCGCCTGTCCATGTCCGGTCTGGCTACCCGGAAAGCGCACGAAGATCATCGGGTGTTCGGGCGGCTCGCGCCCCATTTCTTCAATATGCGGCCTGTAATTGGCACCGACGCAAAGTACTTTGTCAGGCTGCGGAATCAACGGCAGAAATTCTACTTTGTTAACAGCAAAACTGCTGCCGCTCTGATCCGCACCGATGTCGGCAAGCACATCCGCAGCAAGCGCGCTGCGCAATGTCGGATAGCTTGCAAGCAACCGTCCGCCTGGCTCACGCAATTGCTCACCATCAAGCACTCCATAAGTTTCACGGTCCCGGGTCCTAAAGCTGGCCAGTTTCATGTAGATTCCAATCTGTTCTGAAAACGTCGTGATAAGGTAGTCGAATGACCAAAATAAAACATCTACTGGCTTCTTGCCTGCTTCTTTGTTTCCTTCTGACTTCTATCGCTGGCGCGCAAACGCTACTGCACAATGCCAATGGCTACACCTCCAGCGATGATGGACTGCAGCAATTCTCGGTTCTTGTTATTGGTGAAGACGGAAAGATAATAGCGACCGGTGACGAACAGCTCGCCGAACAATATGCGAATGCGACACAGGTCGACCTGCAAGGGAAAACGGTATTGCCGGGGCTGACAGATGCGCACGCGCACGTGTACAGCTACGGGCTACTGAAACACCAGCTCAATCTCGCCGGCACACCGAGCCTGGAACAGGCCGTGGCTTCGATCGCTGCTTACGCCGGACAGAAGCCCCACGCACGCTGGATTCTCGGCCGTGGCTGGAACCAGGTTCTATGGCCGGTCCAGGAGTTTCCCACCGCGTCAGATATCGATGCCGCTGTCGCTGACAAACCTGTCTGGCTGCGAAGAATCGACGGTCACGCAGGTTGGGCGAATAGTGCTGCGTTGAAAATCGCGGGAATCGACGAAGATACGCCGGACCCGATCGGTGGCAAGATCATCCGCGACGACAATGGTCATGCAACCGGAGTCCTCATCGACACAGCGATGAGATACATACAAAAACACGTCCCTGAAAACAGCAAGGCAGATGTTCAGGCTGCCACTATTTCAGCGGTCGACGCCCTGTTGGCAGAAGGCATTACCAGCGTACACGACGCTGGCATCGATCAGATGAATGCCGAGGTTTATCTGTCCATGGCCGACGACGGCCTGCTCGATATGCGTATCTACGTCATGATCGGCGGCGCAGGTGAGGTACTGGATGCAATTGGTTCACCTATTCGGGAATATGGCAATGACATGCTCGAAATTGCCGCGGTAAAAATCGTTTCAGACGGCGCTTTGGGCAGTCGTGGTGCCGCGATGATCGAACCGTATTCCGACGATGCCGAAAATCGAGGCCTGCCTTTCTGGAGCCAGAGCGAGCTCGATGACATGGTAGCCAAGGCCAATCGAATGGGCTTTCAGGTTGGTGTGCACGCGATAGGCGATCTCGGCAATCGTATGGTGCTGGACGCTTTCGATAAGGCACAGGGCGGCAAACCATCGCCATTACGCAATCGCGTCGAGCACGCACAAATCATTACCCCGCAAGACATCCCTCGCTTCGCCAAACTGGGTGTCATTGCGTCGATGCAGGCAACTCATGCAACCAGCGACAAGAACATGGCAGAAGATCGTATCGGACCTGACCGTATTCTCGGTGCGTACGCATGGCGACGCCTGCTAGACAGTGGCGCGATCATAGCGAATGGCTCCGACTTTCCGGTGGAGCTGTCAAATCCGTTCCACGGTTTGTACGCTTCCGTAACGCGCCAGGGAAGAGATGGCGAGCCAGAGGGTGGCTGGTACATGGACCAGGCTTTGACACGCGAAGAAACGCTGCACTCGTTTACCCTGGCCGCTGCCTACTCTGCGAACCAGGAAAAACGCCTCGGCAGTCTTGAAGCTGGCAAGTGGGCCGACTTCATCGTCGTTGACCGGGACTACTTCACGGTGCCCGCATCAGAAATCGACGATATCCAGGTTCTTCAGACCTGGGTTGCCGGTGAGCTGAAGTACACACGTGCGGACTCGGCTGATGCTCGTTGAGCAAGTCTGGACAGGTAACTCTTATCGAAACTTCAACTACCTGATCGCATGCCCGGAGACCGGCGAGGCACTGGCGATCGATCCGCTGGACTTCAGGCAGTGCCTGACCGTCGCGAAAGACAAAGGGTGGAACATTACCCAGATCGTTAACACTCACGAGCACAGCGATCACATTGGCGGCAATAGAGGTCTGGTCAAGGCAACCGGCGCACAAATCATTGCGCACGAACGAGCTGGCGAGCGTATCCCGAACATGGACCGCGGCGTTGGCGCCGGCGATGTCATCAAGGTTGGCAAGACGGTGGAACTGGAATGCCTGGATACGCCGGGGCATACGATGATGCATGTGTGCCTGTTATCCCGGACTGAGCAACCCGCGCTGTTTAGTGGCGACACACTATTTAACGCCGGTGCCGGCAATTGTCACAATGGTGGTCACCCCGAGCAAATGTACGACACTTATGAGCAGCAACTCGAGTTGCTCGGCGACAACACGTTGATCTATCCCGGCCATGATTACTTATTGAACAATCTCGCGTTTACGCTGGACCGCGAACCCGATAACCTGCTCGCAGCCGAGATGCTCGAGCGCTACAAAAACCAGGACCCGGACGACGCTCTCATTACAACCATGGCAGATGAAAAAGCGGTGAATACGTTTTTCCGCTTGCAGAGTGCTACTGTCATCGAGAAGTTAGTGCGAGAGCACCCTGACATGGGCGACAACCCGGATGCGAAAAGTGTATTCCTGAAACTTCGGGAACTGAGGAACAGTTGGTAGTCATTCCCACCCTGCAGAAGCTGTCGCTGAGAGCTATCGGCGCAATCGGTGCGAGTATCTTCCTGGCATTTTTCGCCCTCACCTATTCGGTACCCGGATGGGTCGAATCGTTCGCTGCCAATTACATCGAGTCCGAAGCACAAGAACGCATTGATAACTCAATCGACTCCATTCGTCCGCCGGAATCTGACAGCGCCCTCGGCAGGCTTGCTCAGTCCCTTTATGCAAAAAATGAAACTGAGATCGCGCAACTAAAGCAAAACCTTAAAGGCAAGGTTCATGAGCAATGGGCAGCTGCGCTGGCTTCCGTCAGGAACCTCGACTGCGAATGCCGCGAGAAGTGGCAAGATCGTTTCGAGAGCGGGTTCAAGACGGACATAGTCCTTCTTCAGGCCGCGAACGACAAGATCTCAGACTTCATTCATTCGACATACATGAATGTGGCAACGGAACTAAAGCGGGATATTCGTGTTTTCACTGCGAGCAACGCCGCTGTCTTCATTCTACTGCTGCTGGCATCGTTCTTGAAACTTGCAGCGATCACACACCTCTTTCTACCGGGCGTGCTACTCGCAATCTCGACACTCGTCTGCTCGTACTTCTATGTATTTGAGCAGAACTGGCTGTTGACTATTATCCATAACAGCTATCTTGGTTTCGCTTACCTCGCCTGGCTGGGTGTCGTCTTCCTGTTTCTTTGCGATATCATTTTCAATCGTGGCCGGATCACGACAGAAATTCTCAACGCGTTTTTCAATGCGATCGGTTCCGCCCTCTCGGTCGTCCCTTGCTAGTCGCTACGTAAGTTGCCACTGCTCGCGGCTGATCCGAACATCGGGCCCGTCCTCACCGTAACAACGCCGGGTGCCGTGTCTTACGAATCCGCATTTCAGCAAAACATTTTGGGATGCGGCGTTTTCGAAATCGTAAGTCGCGAACACTTCATTCAGGGGCGATCGATCGAAAGCCAATCGCAACAGTGCTGTGCAGATCTCTGTCGCAAAACCCTTGCCCCATGCCGATGGCTTGAGAAAGAAGCCAACCTCAATATCGTTGTTCGGCATACTGCCCGGGACGATAAGGTCCCAGTCTGTATCGTCTTCCTCGATCGGCATAGGGAGCAGCGCTCCTGTTCCCAACTTCTCGCCGGTGGCACGTTCTGTGACGCACCAAACGCCAAGACAACCATTTCCGCCGCGACGAATCCATTGTGGCAGTTTCCTGAGTATCTGATCATCGGACATGATCTCACCTGCGTACTCCACAACATCCTCGTTGGTAAACAGCTCGATCAGAATATCCCTGTCGCTCAATTCCAGTGGAATCAAAGCCAGACGATCTGTGCGTATCTCAAAGTTCATAGGCAATCCTGGTTGCAACTCCGGTCGTGCTATCGCTGCTTCAGGCGTATCGCGACACGCTCCAATTCATCTTGATCCCTATCAGGCTGTGCCGCCATCCATAGCCACAGCAATGCCCCGTACAGTCTGCGCTGATCGTTGAACGGGTCAAGCCACACTTCACCGTCACCCAGAAAATAGGAATCCAGCAATGTCATCGTTTGCTTGCTTGAAAGCTGATGATGCTCGGCAACAGTTGCCAGGTCGAAAAGTGGGTCGTTGTCGCAGGCGTATTCCCAATCGAGAAACTTCAGCGCCGGCATACTCAGCATGTTTCCTGCGACGAGATCATTGTGACAACAACGAAGTGTTGGCGTACGCGGCGTATTTGCGATCGTTGCTTCGCAATAGTCCGTTAGCCCACGACTCTGTCTGCTACTCACTTTGGCATATTGCCGCGATGCTTCGACCGCATCGAAGCCGCGACCAGTCAACGGTAGGTCGTGCAGGCGTCTCAATGTAGATGCAACAATCTCGAGATTGCCGGGAATACCAAGATCCTCGCCACTCCATACCTCGCCCGCCAGAAACTCGGTCAGGTAAATACTCTCGCTGCAGTACAAGACTCTCGCCGCAAT
The DNA here is from genome assembly GCA_022600955.1 of Gammaproteobacteria bacterium. GTDB lineage: Bacteria > Pseudomonadota > Gammaproteobacteria > Steroidobacterales > Woeseiaceae > UBA1847. The sequence goes on along the minus strand of JAHZJK010000031.1, from coordinate 218,067 downwards.
ACCGGCGTCGGCCGCCGAGTTCTGGATGAGGGCCTCCACTGCACGCGTATTGAATGGTGCGCGTCTGGGAACGCTATCGAGCTTCAGTACGGCGCTACGCCCATCCACTGTTACTTTGTAGGTCTGATTATTGAATCCACCGTACAGCTTTTCGATATGTGCCTCTTCCCAACCAGCGACATTCTCCAGAGCAGATCGAGGTGTTAGCTCGCCGGACATTCTGCACTCTTTTGCCAGGAATGACGCCAGGCGATGTACCCAAAAGGAATCATCAGGACATAGACGACGAACAGTGCCGCCGTCAGCTCAAGGTTTCGCATCCAGTAGATCAGCATCGACGCAATATCGATAATCAACCAGTACCACCAATTCTCAAGTACCTTGCGGGCCACAAGAAACGTCGCCCAGATGGCGAACCAGGTCGTCAACGAATCGACATATGGAAACGCCGCGTCCGTATACCGGCTCAGCAGGTAGCCGTTAACCATGCTCAGCGAAATCAGCGCGACAACGGCCCGAGCATGAACCAGTACTGGCCAGACGACTACCGGCATCTTCTGCTCACTATGGCGACCTGAGTGCCACGAGTACCAGCCATAGGCGGCCATAGCGAGATAGAACAGGTTCAGCAGAGACTCCATGTATAACTTCGCAGCGACAAACAAGCCGACATAGATAGAGGTACTTATGGCCGCGAACAGCCAGCACCAAATGTTCTGACGGATCGCCAGCAACAGGTAGATAACAGCGCTGAAAACCGCTATCACTTCGGGCAGAGACTGCGCCCGTGCCTGCTCCAGTACTAGTTGCAGTGAACTCAATTGACGGGATTGTTGAGTATCTTGATCGCGAACACCGCCTTCGGCACAGTTTCGAATGTCGACTTGATTTCTGCACTCAACACGGACATCACGATGTCGTAGTCGCCGCGAATCTGAGTACTCATTCGGTTCTTTTCCACCTCAATACCTGATTGGGATTCGAGACGCTCAATAACACTCTTGATTGGCGGTATGAAGTCCGCGTCGAGTGGGTACAGACTGATATCTACAGCAACTTGCATCAGAAAAATCTCCTTTCAATTGTCACACCCAATTGCCTGCGATCGCCAAGACGCGTGTACAAACTGTCTGGAAAATCGGGTGGCTCGTTTCCGAAAAAGAAACCACGCACCGCGTATTGTTTGTCGCCGACATTGCGAGCCCACACAGCAACGCGCCAGCTTTCGCCCTCATAGCCTGCGCGAGCATTCACTAACTCGTAGGCTGTCGAGCGCTGATCATGACTTACGTCGAAATAGAACACATCTTTGGCACTAACATCCAGACGCGCAAAAAATCCCTCGGGCCGCCGATAAACGACCCCTCCTGCGAATGTGTAGGCTGGCGCATGCGCCTGATCGCGCCCACTGAATAACTCCGCGTCGAGCAGTCCGATGTTGGCGTACAGCTCAACACTGTCTGTCGCACGCCAGCGCAATTCCGTCTCTATACCAGTCGTCTTGCCATCACCAGTGTTATCGGTGAAAAAAACGAATGAAGCCGGATCGCCAGGGTCAAGCTGCGTAGACACGCGAACCTGCTGGTCAATGCGATGACTATGAAACACTGACGCATTCAGTTGCAGTGCATCGTCATAGAATGACGACTTGATCCCTGCTTCAATGGTCCACATTTCCTCGGCACCGAACTCGCGCTCCCCAGACGGCACAAGCCCAAGATTAAAACCGCCCGCTTTGAACCCCTTGGACACTGTAACGAAAGCTGCTGCATCGTTGCCGATTTCATGATTCAGGCTCAATTCGCCGCCCCACATTGTTTCCGACGGCCCGGCGAGAAGTCCATCTGAATCACTGTAGTCTGTGTTGCGATGTTCCACTCTGAGACCCGCCGACACGCGCGTACGGCTCGCTACGTCACGATCGATCTGCACAAACGCTGCGACGCTGGTGGCGTCATATGCACTGTTAAACGGATACTGTAGCGAATCAGAGAAATCGTAAAGTGGATCGTAGTAGTCACCCAGATTCAGCGTTTCCAGTCGTTCGTCGAGATTCTGCACGTACAGCCCTGTCAGCCAGCCATCTGCTGTAACACGAAACTCCTGACTGATCGTCTGACGATCGCGAGCACTCAGCGAAATGTAGTCGTAAGTCACAGGCGCCCAGCTAGTGTCATTGCCCCAATCTGCATCGAAGCTGAACTCGATATTCGAGTTCGCCAACGCTGTAATAGATGTGAGGGTCGTGGAATCACTCGGGTACCAGTCAAAGCGCATTGAAGCGCCAATGCTCTCCTGACCATCCTTGCCTGGTTTGTCAGAAAGAACGGTGTACGTGTTGTCGAGCGAGAACGCGTCATAGCCGTTATCGATGTCTGTCCACAACAGCGCGAAGTTCGCGGAAAGCCCGTCATGGGGAGCCAGGCGCAAGCGTACGCGAGCGCTCGCCTCATTACGTCCGTTGGTGTCGTTTCGATTCAGGAAACTGTTGTCGCGAAAGCCGTTGCTCTCATAGCTCTGAGCGCTAAGTCGAAACGTAGTCGTCTCCGCTTTGTTGAGCGCACCACCAAAAGCCAGAGCATAGGACATGGCGTCGTCTTCACCGGCCGTCAATTGCAAACGGCCGTTGCGGTCGGCAGAAGGATCGGCAGAACGCAGGTAGATGAGGCCACCGAGTGCGTTTGCACCATATCGACTGCCTTGTGAGCCACGCAGAACTTCAACCGACTGCATGTCGAATAAGGTTGCAACACTACCGATGCCACTGAAATCGATATCGTCGATAATGAATCCAACGGAAGGATTCGGCGCGCCCTGGTATTGCTCTAATTCGCCAACGCCACGAATCTGGAAGTAGCGTGCTCGATGTCCGTCTCCGGACCAGTTCAGGTTTGGTACAACCTGTACGAGTTCTTCGAAGTGCTGGATTGCGGCATTCTCGATTGTGTCTGCGTCAATTATGCTAACGCTCGAGGGCAATTCGGTGATTGTGCGGCCACGAAAATCCGCGGTAACGATGATTTCTTCGAGCACCTCGTCTGCCGGGGCAACCGGCGCGAGTGTGAACATGAGAATGGCGGCGCTCAGCCGCGGCAGATATCTGTATGACATGGTTCCCTTCCTACGCCGGCATTACCCGGTTCAGGTTCTAAGGGTTCCCTTTTCCCACGGACCACCCGCTCGGAATCTGGATCTCAGGTCAGATGACCACCCCTGTGAAGGAGGGGATTCTATCAGAGTCTGGCGAGTAAGCTTGAAGTATCCCAGCGACTACCGCCCAGTTTTTGTATCTCTTCGTAAAAACTGTCTACCAGATGCGTCAACTCCAGGGAGGCACCGTTTTCGCGTGCCTCGACCAGCGCGATACCAAGGTCCTTGCGCATCCAGTCAACCGCGAATCCGAATTCGAATTCGCCGGCAAGCATTGTTTGCCAGCGGTTCTCCATTTGCCATGATTGCGCCGCGCCTTTCGAAATAGACTCAATGACTGCCGCCGTATCGAGGCCCGCCTTGTCAGCAAAGTGCAGGCCCTCTGCGAGTCCCTGCACAATACCCGCAATGCAGATCTGGTTAACCATCTTCGCCAGCTGTCCACTGCCGACCGGACCAATTAGCGTTATGGCTTTCGCATAACAGTCCATCACCGCTCTTGCCCGGGCAAATACATCGGAATCGCCGCCGACCATGATTGTCAATTGGTCGCTCTCGGCACCGGCCTGCCCTCCCGACAAGGGTGCGTCCAGGAAGCTGATAGCGCTGTTGTTTGCCGCGGCCGCAAGCTCGCGTGCAAGCGTCGCCGACGCCGTGGTGTGATCAACGAGAATACTGTTCGCACGCATTGATTCGAGCGCGCCCTCCGGGCCGGTCAGAACCTCGCGAACATCGTCATCATTGCCGACGCAAGAGAAAACAATGTCTGCGTCCTGCGCTGCTTCGGCGGGCGTCTCACTGAACTCGCCGGTATACGCAGCACACCAGGCAACGGCTTTCGACGTCGTGCGATTGAAAACGTTGACGTCGTGTCCCGCTTTTGAAAGATAACCGGCCATGGGATATCCCATGACGCCAAGACCAATGAACGCAATCTTCATGATCAGGCCGCGTTGGCTTTCGCCAGCTTCTGTTGTTTGCGCGGATCGAGCCCCATCGAGCGCGCGATAATCTCGCGCATGATCTCGGAACTACCAGCATATATGCGAGATATTCTTGCGTTCGTGTACATCCGACTGATTTCGTATTCGTCCATGTAGCCGTTGCCACCATGCAATTGCACACATTCGTCAGTGACACGCGCCTCGAGTTCACTCGTAAACAGCTTCGCCTTGGCCGCGTCTTCAGCGCTCAACTTGCCGCTATTGTGTTCAAGCACACAGCGGTCGACATAGGCTTGTGCGATGTCAATCTCGGTACGCATATCCGCGAGCTTGAAGCGCGTATTCTGAAAATCGGCGATACGCTGGCCGAACGCCTTGCGTTCCTGCACATACTCCATCGTAATATCAAGCGCCACTTCCGCATTGGCCAGGTAGCCGACCGCGCCTAACAGGCGTTCTTCAGCGAGAAAATGCATGAGCTGGTAGAACCCCCGGTTCCATTCACCCAACAGGTTTTCCTTCGGCACCTTGACGTTGTTGAAAAACAGCTCTGCCGTATCCTGACTCTTGAGACCCATTTTCTTGAGGTTCTTGCCACGCTCGAACCCTTCCATGCCGCGCTCAACTACAAACAGGCTCAGGCCAGTGCGCTTGTTCGGATCAGTTCGTGCGACGACGATTACGAGGTCTGCAAGAATGCCGTTCGAAATAAAGATCTTGGAACCATTCAGCAGGTAGTGATCACCCTTATCTTCAGCTTTAGTACGAACTCCAGAAACATCGCTTCCAGCGCCCGGTTCGGTTATCGCCACCGCCAGCACATTCTCGCCTGAAACGCACTTCGGCAGCCAGCGTTGTTTCTGCTCTTCCGTACCGAGCTCGCCGATATACGGACCAACCAGACGACTGTGCAACGTCATGAAGAAACCCGCATCACCGTGCCTGGCCATCTCCTCTATCAGTACCTGTTCGTAGCGAAAATCTTTTACGCCGGCGCCGCCGTATTTTTCGTCCGCCCACATGAGCAGGAAACCCTGCTCCCCAGCCTTCGTATATGCTTCGCGGTCAACGACACCCTGCTCAGCCCAACGATCGCGATGCGGCTTGACTTCATTGGCGAAAAAATTGGCTGCGGCATCGCGCAACATTTCATGCTCTTCTTCAAAAATGTTTCTGTCCATTGATCCTGTCCGTGTTAGTGGGCTTACTTGCCCTGAAAATTCGCGTCGCGTTTATCGAAAAATGCTGCCACGCCTTCTTCAGCGTCTTTGGAACCTCGAAGTTGTTCTTGCAGCTCCGCTTCCATGTCATAGCAGCTGGCCCAGTCATGATCCATCGCGTGGCGCATAACTTTTTTAGTCGCTGCAATTGACAACGGTGCTCGCTTACTGAGTTCTTCGGCCCAGGCGACCGCCGCAACACGCAGGTCATCTCCCGGCACTACCTTGTTCGCTATACCAAGCTCGTAGCAGCTCTTCGCACTCAGACGTTCTGATTCGACACTGAGTTGAAATGCCCGGTGGTAGCCGAGCTGTTTCACGAGCAGCCAATTGGCGCCACCATCGGGAACGAGCGAAATTGTCGTAAACGGCGACAAGATGAACGATTCCTCAGCCATCATGAGCAAGTCGGCATGCATCGCGAACGAAAGTCCGATTCCTGCTGCAAAACCCGGCACTGCTGCAATCACAGGCTTTGGAATTTGAGCGATTGCCTGCAAAACCGGTCGATACTCGAACTGCAGCTTGCCTTGCGTTGTACGGTCCCCTACGAATCCCTGCTTCAGATCCGCACCTGCACTAAAACAGCGGCCCTCCCCGGTCAGTACGACGGTGCGGATTGCGGAGTCAGTACTCGCTTGCTCAAACGCTGCCAGCAGGTCCTCACAGAGTTCGCTGGTAAACCCGTTTAGTGAGTCCGGGCGATTCATCGAAATGACAGCGACGCTGCCTTGTTGCTCATAAATAGCTGTACCGGTCATTGCCCGTCCCCTTGCTTTGCCGCGAGTGAATCTCGCAACTGCCGTTTCATTTCGGCGTTAGTCGTTTCGAAATTGAATGTCTCCGGATTTGTCAGCCAGAGAAATGTCATTCCCGAGATGTACGAAACGTACTGCGACGCAACTTCACCTGGATCGACATCGCTGCGAATCTGGCCACTTGCCTGCCCTTGCTCGGCCCATTTCTGCACGTCCGAACGCTGGCGCTTGTGAATCGATATCGACGTTTCCGGGAATTCCGAGCTGGGACTGGCAGAATCGCAATACAGTATCTGCAAGACTCGCCCCTCCCTCGGCAGGTCCTCTACAAACTGGCGAATCGCATCCAGCGCCGCACACATGGCATCAATTCCGGTTTTCTCACCAACGCCACGCTTGAGGTACTCCAGCCAGTCCCGCGAAATAGACTTGCACAATGCATCATAGAGACCTGCTTTGGAGCCGAAACGATACGTCGCGAGACCACGGCTGTAGCCAGCGGATTCACCGATCATCGCCAGTGTCGTCTTTTCGGTGCCATGCACCAGCACCAGATCCTTGGCGGCATCCAGCATTGCCGTGTCGGAGAGCGCAGAGCGCTCGGCCTGCGTGAGTGAAGCACTGGATTTTTGCATGTAAACTTACTTGCTGTCAGCAAGCAAGTGATTATACGGACTCTACAATTTGCTGCAACAACAGATTTATCGCTTACATACCAACACCTTACATATTGCGACGATACTCACCTCCGACGTCGTACAGGGCAGCTGAGATCTGCCCGAGCGAACTCGACTTGACGGTTTTCATGAGCTCAGCAAAGACGTTGCCGCGTTCACGGGCCACCGCCTGAAGTCTCTCAAGCGCTTCGGCCCTGTCATCGGCATGCGAATCCTGAAAATCACGCAGGTGCTGTATCTGGTCGTTCTTTTCTGCGTCACTGGAGCGAATTAGCTCAAGGTCGTGCACTTCGTCCTCCTGCCCTGCTTTTGGCAAGAATGTGTTGACGCCAATGAGCGGCAAAGATCCGTCGTGCTTCTGACCCTCGTAGTACATGCTCTCTTCCTGGATCTTGCCGCGTTGGTACATCGTATCCATCGCACCAAGCACACCACCGCGCTCGGAAATGCGCTCAAACTCCTGGTACACAGCTTCCTCAACAAGGTCGGTCAGCTCGTTGACTGCGAACGAACCCTGCCACGGATTCTCGTTGTAATTCAGTCCAAGTTCGCGCGAGATGATCAGTTGAATGGCAACGGCACGTCGCACCGATTGTTCGGTCGGCGTAGTGATCGCTTCGTCGAACGCGTTCGTGTGCAGACTGTTGCAGTTGTCGAACAGTGCATACAAGGCTTGCAAGGTTGTCCGTATGTCGTTGAAGCTGATTTCCTGTGCATGCAGACTGCGCCCCGACGTTTGCACGTGGTACTTCAGCATCTGCGAACGCGCGCTCGCGCCATAGCGCTCACGCATCGCACGGGCCCATATTCGACGCGCGACTCTGCCGATGACTGTGTACTCAGGATCCATGCCATTGGAGAAAAAGAAACTCAGATTCGGTGCGAAGTCGTCAATACTCATTCCACGCGCAAGGTAATACTCGACGATCGTGAAGCCATTCGACAACGTAAACGCCAGCTGGCTAATAGGGTTCGCGCCTGCCTCGGCGATGTGATATCCGCTGATCGAAATGCTGTAGTAATTGCGAACATTGTTATCAATGAAGAATTGCTGCACATCGCCCATCATCTTCATGGCGAATTCCGTGGAGAATATGCAGGTATTCTGAGCCTGATCTTCCTTAAGGATATCGGCCTGCACCGTGCCGCGTACGGCGGCAAATGTACGTTCGCGAATCTTCGCGTAGGTCTCTGCATCGACCACCTTGTCGCCGGAGATACCCAGCAATCCAAGCCCCAGGCCATCATTACCCTCTGGCAGCTCGCCTACATAGCGTGGCCGTTCACGGCTTTCAAAGTATTGGTCGATCTTCTGCTGTGCAGCATCCCACGAGTCGATTTCACGCAGGTGTTTTTCGACCTGCTGGTCGATGGCCGTATTCATAAAGAACGCAAGTATCATCGGCGCAGGACCATTAATAGTCATCGATACCGACGTTGTCGGTGCGCTGAGATCGAAACCCGAATAGAGCTTCTTCATATCATCCAGGGTCGCGATCGAGACACCGGAGTTACCCACCTTGCCGTATATGTCTGGCCGCTCGTGCGGGTCTTCGCCGTACAAAGTGACCGAATCGAATGCAGTTGAGAGGCGCGCGGCGTCCTGCCCGACGGATAAATAGTGAAAGCGCCGATTGGTCGCCTCTGGCGTGCCCTCGCCCGCAAACATGCGCGTAGGGTCCTCTCCCAGGCGTCGGTAAGGATAGACGCCACCGGTATACGGGTAGGCGCCAGGCAGGTTCTCTTTCTGCAAGAACAACAACAGCTCACCCCAGTCACTGTAGTGCGGCGCTGCGATCTTGGGAATCTTCTGGTGACTTAACGATTCTTTATAGTTGCTGCCAGTAATCTCGCGACCGCGGACTGTGTAGCTGTAGCGCTCCGAGCGCACCCCGTCACGGCGTGCAGGCCATTCCTGCAGCAAACGTATGGACTCCGTATCGAGATCACCGACGGTTTCCTGATAGCGCTGCCGAAGCAGAGTCAGGCTACGGTCTTCTTCGTCGACGATCGCGTCAGGCTTGTATAGTCCCAACTCCTCGGGCAACTGTGGGTCATTGAGAAGTTTTAGGGATTCGTATACGTGCTGCGCGCGACTGGCGACGTCGGATTGAGATTCGGCGCGCTGGTTGACGCTGCGGCCTTGCTCGGCGATTTCCGCAAGATAGCGAATACGTGCGCCAGGAATCGTCGCCGTCGAACGAGGCTCTTTGTTAGAGGTATCAATGTCAGGCGTCCAGTTCGCCGCATCGAGCCCTGCTTTCTCTACGACGCGCCGGCACAGCTCTTTGAACATCCAGCTAACACCTGGATCGTTGAACTGGCTTGCAATAGTAGGGAATACCGGGATGTCTTTATCTGCAGTCGTGAACGCAACGTGGTTTCGCTGCCATTGTTTCTTAATATCCCGCAGTGCGTCTTCGGCGCCACGCTTGTCAAACTTGTTGAGGACGATCAAGTCTGCGAAATCCAGCATGTCGATTTTCTCAAGTTGACTCGCCGCGCCATATTCGCTCGTCATGACATACATTGAAAAATCGACCATATCCACGATCTCACTGTCGCTTTGGCCGATACCGGCTGTTTCGACAATCACCAGATCGAAACCGAGCGATTTCAGAAAAAGGATGTGATCGGCGAGCATCTCACTGGTTGCCAGATGCTGCCGCCGGGTAGCTATTGAGCGCATGTAGATGCGCTCCGAGCGAAGCGTATTCATGCGAATACGGTCTCCCAGCAACGCTCCGCCAGTGCGACGCCGGGTTGGATCTACCGCAAGTACCGCGATTCGGATTGCGCCGAAACTCGCCAGAAAACGATTCAGCACCTCGTCGGTAACGGAGCTTTTACCAGCGCCGCCAGTGCCGGTAATGCCGATAACCGGCACCTTGCCGGCCTGCAGTTGCCACTGTTTGCGCAGTGCTGCCAGCTGCGCATCGTCGTATGCGCCCTCTTCGAGCGCTGATATCGTCGCCGCGATATCAGTTGTGTTTTCGCGTAAGACTTCATGCGGTGCGGATACTGCCCGTCGTCCCGATGCGGTCCGCGCCATCAGGTCCTGGATCATCGCCTCAAGACCGAGCTCCATGCCGTCGTGCGGGTGATAAATCCGCTCCACTCCGTAGTCCATGAGAGCTTTGATTTCGTCCGGCGTTATTGTCCCACCGCCGCCACCAAAAACTTTGATATGGCTCGCATTCAGGTCAGCGAGGCGATCGATCATGTACCTGAAGTACTCATTGTGGCCGCCCTGATACGAGCTGATGGCGATTCCGTCCGCGTCTTCCTGAATCGCTGCCCGCACAATGTCATCGACACTGCGGTTATGGCCGAGGTGGATCACCTCTGCACCCTGCGCCTGAATCAAGCGGCGCATGATGTTGATGGCAGCGTCATGACCATCAAACAGCGACGCTGCCGTTACAAAGCGTAGTGGAGCCTCACGGCGCTCACCGGAAATACCTGGAATGTCACTTGCAGCAGAACTCATACCCTAAATCCTTTAAGAATCAGATACTTTGCGGGTTGAAATAATTTTAATCTAGATTAAAATAATCCACTTTCATGTGAAACTCAAGTAACTGACATGGCGACAGAGCTCGAAGCGACCCGTTTTCAACTGCAAAAAGACCGCATGCTGCGCGCAGCCGCGCGGTGCTTCAATCAGAAAGGCTTCAGCGGAACATCATTAAAGGACGTGTCTGCTCTGCTCGGACTAACGGACGCTGCGCTCTATTACTACGTTCGGAACAAAGAGGAGCTTGTCTATCTGTGCTATGTGCGGGCAGCGGACCTCGGGCGGGAAGCGATGATGGAAGCGCAGAACGGCGCCCGCAACGGCCACGAGATCATGCTGCGCTATCTGCGAAACCATATCGAAATGATGGTGGGCGAACGCGGACCGATCGCGATCATGAGTGAAGTCCCGTCTCTGGACCCGGCTCATCGTGAAGAAGTACTGGAGCTATCGCGTCGCCACAGCATCGCATTTGAAGAGATTCTGAGGGCGGGGATTCGCGACGGCAGCATTTCTGACTGCAATGTCCGCATGACGGGAAATGCGATCATGGGTTCGATTAACTGGATTCCAAAATGGTTCCACGGCGACCCGGAAATGGCGCAACAACTACGTGATGAACTTCCAGAGATTCTGGCCCTGGGCCTGAAGGCCGACTAGCCCTGCCAGTTGGCAATCCGCTCTTCGACGAGGCGTTCGAGCTCGTCCATATCGACCCGGTCTGGATCAGGATCAATATCTTCAAACTGGCCGATTTCAACAATTCGCTGCAAGCAAACTTCAATGCGCTTGTCGATGCGACGGAAGTAGGCAGCTTCCGATTTCACGGCGCCACTACGACCATTGACAATGGATACAGGGCCGCCGCCGCCACGATGCAATCTGCTCCCCGTGCGGTTTGAGACTAGCGCCATATCTCGTTTGATCGCTGCGAGCAGCACCGCCAGATCACTGTACTCGGCCAATAACGCGGCGTAGAGCACATCAGAACGCCGCACTTGCTCTGCACGCAGCGAATCCATGAGGCGGTTGCGCACAGCGACAAACTCGGGTGTATCGCGTTCGGAAGCCAGCCGGTACCACGCAGACGCCTGCACATCGTCAGCTGCAACGCCCTTGCCGGTAACGTGCATGAATCCGACCATGTACTGTGCATACTTGTCGCCTAACGGCGCCAGTTCGTTGCGATAGATAAAGTAGGCCCGTTCGAAATCGCCGGCGTCATACAGTTTGTCGACTTTGCCCTGTATCGCCAGTGTGCGGCTGTCAGTAATATCCGTCGACAAGCCCACAGAACGTTCCGCTTGCGCAGACGTTGCCACGGCAACAAAAGCCGTACAAACCATTACCAGGAACACTTTATTCACTTGCTAACCATTGCGTTACATCGTTCTCATTCACTTGGAGTACAGAAGATTCCGCAAAGTTCCGACAATATTTTCAGTCGAAACTAATCTCAATCCTGAAACTCTGGCGGTCGTTTTTCAAGGTTTGCCCGTACCGCTTCAACTTGATTCTCCCGGCCCATGACCGCGCCTTGCAATTTCGCCTCCATACGCAGCGCGTCTGCCTCAGACATCTGCCAGGCGCTGTTCACCAGAGACTTAATGCCACGAATTGCATCTGGCGAGCGCGCCGCACATTCTGCAGCCATTTCGCGCGCTGCCGCAAGCGGATCATCGACGACGGTCGTCACCAGGCCATAGTCCAGCGCCTCTTGCGCGGCCAGCACACGCGCCGACCATGCCAGCTCCTTGATTCGATCAGGCGGTATGATATGTCGAAGCGTCGTTGAGATCGCCATGTCCGGAATAAGGCCCCACTTCGACTCCATAATGGAATAACGCGCGTCGCTTGAGCTGTAGCGAAGATCCGCGCCCATCGCAATCTGCAGACCCCCGCCGAAGACCACGCCGTCAAGCGCAGCGACAACCGGCATACGAAGTTCGCGCCAGGCGTAGGCTGCTCGCTGAAATACATTCGCAGGCGAGGGATGTACAGGAGTTACCAATGCCTTGGCAAAGTCGAGATCGGAAGTCGTCATGACGTCGAGATCGATGCCGGCACAGAAATTGCCACCTGCGCCATACAGCACGACAGCGCGAATGGACGCATCTGCGGCAACAAAATCCGCTGCTTCGCCGAGCGCTTCGAACATACGAACGTCGATCGCATTATATTTGTCCGCGCGGTCGAGCTTCACCTCGGCAACATGCGATTTTACAGTTACGTCAATCCTGTCTTTCAAACCTTATCCTCGTGCTTACACCGCAAGCGTGCACTTTCCATTGCGCAAGACAATTTCGTCACGCTCCTTGACCGTACAGCGAAACGACACTATGTCACCGTCCTGCCACATATCGGTCGTTATTGTGTCGCCAGGCAATACCGGTGATGTAAAGCGAGCATCAAATCCCCTGATCAACGTGTAGTCGTAGTCGCAAATGGTCCGCAGTATGGCGCGACATGCGACGCCGTAGGTACACATGCCGTGCAGAATTGGCACTTCGAAGCCCACCTTGCGCGCTTCGTTGGGATCTGCATGCAGCGGATTGCGATCTCCCGTCAGACGAAACAACAACGCCTGGTCCTTACGCGTAGCAATATCGCAGCTCAAGTCCGGTTCCCGCCGCGGTGCGCGGTGTGGGCGCGGACCCTTGCCCATCGGGCCACCAAAGCCGCCGTCGCCGCGTGCCATGACCGTGCAACCCAGTGTAAACAGCACCGTGTCGTCGCTGGCCAGACGACCTTCTGCTTCGAAAAGAATCACAGCGCCTTTGCGCGGACCCCAGTCGTACGCATCAACCACACGCTTGTTGATTAACAGATCGGCTTTTGCCGGCAGGGGACGATACAACTGCATGCGCTGTTCGGAGTGCAACACCTGACTAAAATCCCAGCCAAGCCCGGGTGGAAACATATCCGGCACAAGCACTGACGCCAGCGTCGGTACGGTGCTGAACCGATCGCCCTGTTCATAGACGTAGGGAAGTTCTTTTGCGTCAAGCGGATCACTACCCATTCCTACGCTGAGCGCATAGAGAATAGCTTCGGAATCGGCGTAACTCAGGGGCAGGTCGACGACCTTGGTCGCCAACAGCTTGTCGTAGTCAAGCGGCATATCGCATCCAATCTGTGAATGCGCTGATTGTACATGGAGTTACATACGAAATACGCCGTATCGTGACTCTTCATCCCGAGGCCTGCTGGTCGCGGCCGACAGACCATGCGCGAGTACACGGCGTGTTTCCAGTGGATCAATGACGCCGTCGTCCCAGAGCCTGGCGCTGGCATAAAGGGGATGTCCCTGCGTTTCGTACTGCTGGCGAATCATTTCTTCGTACGCAGCCCGGTCCTTATCCGGCCATTCTTCGCCACGCGCTTCCAGGCTGTCACCTTTGACGGTTGCCAGAACCAGTGACGCCTGCTCACCGCCCATCACAGAAATCCGCGCATTTGGCCACATCCAGATCATATTCGGACTATAGGCACGCCCGCACATAGCATAGTTGCCCGCACCAAAAGAACCGCCGATTACAACAGTGAATTTGGGCACGCTTGCCGTTGCCACGGCGTTAACCATTTTCGCGCCATCTTTTGCGATACCTGCGTGCTCAACCCGCTTGCCAACCATAAATCCGGTAATGTTTTGCAAAAAAACGATCGGCGTACCGCGGCGATTACACAACTGAATAAAGTGCGCGCCTTTTTGAGCAGATTCAGGAAACAGGATTCCGTTATTGGCGATTATTCCAACCGGGTAGCCGTCGATGTGTGCGAACCCGCACACCAGCGTTGCGCCATAGAGCTTCTTAAACTCGTGGAACTCTGACGCATCAACGATGCGTGCAATGACCTCACGCACGTCATAGGGAAAGCGGTACTCCCGCGAGACGATACCGTAAATATCCTCAGCTGGAAGCGCTGGCGTGCGTGGCGTCATTCGCTGCACGCTGGTATGTTCTTGCCGATTCAGGTGGGCGATGATCTCACGTGCAATCTGCAGCGCGTGTTCGTCGTCGTCGGCCAGGTGGTCTGTCACTCCGGAAATTCGCGAATGCACACTGCCGCCGCCCAGAGTCTCTGCATCCACTACTTCGCCCGTCGCGGCTTTTACGAGCGGCGGACCGCCGAGAAAAATTGTGCCCTGGTTGCGCACAATAATTGTCTCGTCGCTCATCGCGGGAACGTAGGCACCTCCCGCTGTGCATGAACCCATGACAACCGCGATCTGCGGAATCCCCGCGGCGGAGAGGTTGGCCTGATTGAAGAAAATGCGTCCGAAATGATCACGGTCAGGAAACACTTCATCCTGTCGCGGCAAGAACGCACCGCCAGAATCCACGAGATAGACACAGGGCAAATGATTCTGTGCAGCGATTTCCTGTGCACGGAGGTGCTTTTTCACCGTAATCGGGTAATACGTACCACCTTTGACCGTCGCATCGTTCGCAACGATCATGCACTCGATGCCGTGAATACGCCCTATTCCAGTGACGATGCCGGCGCTGGGTACATCATCACTGTATACCTGCCAGGCCGCTTGTCGGCCTATCTCGAGGAAATCAGCGTCGTCGTCAAGCAAGGCGGCAATTCGATCCCGCACGAGCAGCTTGCCGCGCGACAGATGTTTTTCACGCGAGCGTTCCGGACCACCCTGCATGATGTAGCCGTCGACTTCTCTGAGGTCTGCTGCGAAAGCTTCATGCGCCGCAACATTTTTCTCAAAATCTTCTGACGATCGATCGATCTTGGTTTTAATTACTGGCATTGACTAACTACTTGCATTGAATAGTTCACGGCCGATCAGCATACGCCGAATTTCGCTGGTGCCGGCGCCAATTTCGTAGAGCTTGGCATCGCGCCACAACCGGCCCGCCGGATACTCATTGATGTAACCATTGCCGCCCAGTGCCTGAATGGCTTCGCCTGCCATCCAGGTTGCCTTTTCGGCCGCGACCAGAATACATCCGGCAGCATCGAAACGCGTCGTTTGTTGCCGATCACATGCTGCAGCGACAGCATAAACGTAGGCTCGACAACTGTTCATCGCAGTGTACATGTCGGCAATTTTACCTTGCATCAACTGAAACTCGCCAATGGGCTGACCGAACTGCTTACGATCGTGAACATATGGCATAACGACATCCATGCAAGCTGCCATGATGCCAAGTGGACCACCAGCAAGCACGACCCGTTCATAGTCGAGGCCGCTCATCAGGATCGCAGTACCTTTGCCTTCCTCTGCCAATCGGTTCGATACTGGAATCCGACAGTTTTCCAGCAACACCTCACTCGTGTCTGAACCGCGCATTCCAAGTTTGTCGAGCTTCTGCGGAGTCGAAAGCCCTTCAGTGCCACGTTCAATCAGGAAAGCGCTCAATCCTTCTGAACCACTACCGGCATTGGTCTTTGCATAAGCGATTATGATGTCGGCACCAGGAGCATTGGTAATCCACATCTTGCTGCCATTGAGCACATAGTGGTCACCATTTCGGACAGCGCTCGTGCGCATGCCCATCACATCCGAACCCGCACCGGGTTCACTCATCGCCAACGCGCCGAGAAACTCGCCGGAAATCAGTTTGGGCAGGTATGTCTGTTTTTGCGCCTCGCTGCCCCAGCGTCGCAGTTGATTGACGCATAAGTTCGAATGAGCACCATAAGACAATCCCAGCGATGCAGAAGCCCGGCTGATTTCCTCCATCGCAATAACGTGCGCGAGGTAGCCAAGCTCCGAACCGCCAAACTCCGATTCGACGGTAATACCCAGTAAGCCAAGGTCACCAAATTCCGTCCAGAGTTCGCGTGGAAACTCGTTCTCTGCATCAATGCGCTCAGCCAGCGGCGCGATGCGATCCGCTGCGAATGCACGGATAGTCTGGCGAAGCAGGTCAAGGTCTTCGCCGAGACCGAAATCAAATTCAAACATCAGGTAGTTTCCAGGCGCTGGTTACGAGTGAAACATTATCGCCCACGCTGCGCCGCAGATGAATACCGCTAGCGCGGTAGGGTGTGATTGTTATGTCACAGAAAGCTTGTCAATAAAACTCGAGAACAACTCGTACTGAGACGTAATACCAAGCTTGGAAAACAGATTCCGTTTGTGAACCATGACCGTACCCGGTGCGATACCGAGTTCGCGCGCGATCGATTTCGAGGAATGCCCGCGTAGTAGCAATTGTGTGATTTCGCGCTCGCGAATCGTGAGCTCACCTTCGCCAAAATTGTTGAAACAATCTGTCAGGCGCTGGTGCATTCCGCGACCGTCATCGTCGACAGACGACACCGCACTGCGGGCGTCACGGACACGCTCCATCGCAGCAATCACGATTGGCTCAATTAGCTTGAAGCGTCGCAACTCAACCCGGGAGTAACGACGTTCCGTACGCCCTGACACCATCACCAGTGCACCATTCGGCGATGCGCCGAGCATGTAGTCCATCTCATCAACAAGGTGCGTACGCTCAACGTATTGCCGGTAGTACTCGCTCGAGAGAAAACGATCTGGCTGCGTGTCACGAAACCGGCACATTTTCGGCCGTTTGGCCTGCAATGCCAATTGGTAAAGCGGATCGAGGAGGTACGGTCCCGCGAGAAACCGATCGAGGTAGTGCTTGGCGCTGCTTGGGGCCAGTGAATGCGCCACGACCTGCGGAGGGGCGTCGTGGTAGAACGCCAGCAAGCTTGTTCCATTGCTGCTTACAGTATTACCTATCAAAGTGACGAGACTCGTCGCGATAGAAGTTGCGTCTTCAGCAGCGATCAGAGTCGCTACTCCCGCATGCCAGGTTTGAGTGTCGAAAACGCCCTGCATTCCTGGTACGACCGTCAGGGTTGGAACAGCGCAGACGTTGCGCCATTCGGATCTTGAATAACGCAAAAGCGGCCGCCCGCAAGCCCGCTTGGTTCAACCAGCAGCTTGCCGCCATTAGCTGTGCACGCGGCCGCGCTGGCGTCAACATCGGCAACGGTAATGTAGATCAGCCACCCTCCCGGCAAGGCCGCGTTACTGCCGCGCGCGTGACAGACACCCGATATGGCGGTGCCGTCAGATGCTTTCATTGTGTAGTCGTCGTAGTCACCCATGCTGGTGTCTTCAACTTGCCAGCCCACGACCGCTTTGTAGAAATCGCGCATATCCGCCGCATTTTCGACAGTCATGTCGATCCAGCCAATCTTGCCGATATCATCTGCCATAACCTACCCCTAAAATGACGTTAGAAATGATGCAGCGTTGCCGCCGATCGGGCCACTGCCAGATTGTGCGGTGCGCAAGTACTCAGCACCCTTTGGATAATTCTCAGGCTGCGGATTGTAGATCCTCGATACGCGGTTTTCGTGGTAGAGCCGCAGCTGGGCTGCGAACGGAATCACGAACTTCGGGTCGTTGCCGGTTAGCTCTGCATGCAGCGCGGGCAAGCGGTAGAAAGGCAGGTTCATATCAGCGTGATGAGCGTTGTGGTATCCAAAATTCAGCACCAGCCAATTCAGCTTTGCGAACCGCAATGACAGTACGTTGCTAAATGTATGTTCCTGTTCCCAATCCTTGTCACCCTTGTGCGGCGCCCGCGATGTTTCGAACAACGTCAGATTGTACGGATAGTCATGCTGAACGCTATCCATAAAACGCAACACATGCATCATCAGGAGGTACGCGAGCGCATACAGGGCGGCGACCTTGGGCACATAGATCAGCGCCGCCAGAAACAAGCCGCCACGAATCGCGATAACCGTCACGTTGCGTAAACGTTGAGCGCGTCGTTGTGGAATGACGAAAGACGTGAACACCATAACCGCGTGCATGAGCAGGTCATGTGCCGGGATATACATCCATTCCAGCGCACGAACAACCCAGGTCACCACCGGACGCTCGGAGAAAAACCGATCATAGTCAAACCAGACAACGTCATCATTGTCGACGTGATGGCGAAAATGCTTGTAGCGGATATCTTCATAAGTTCCGTATGCCGCACCGCACAGCCAGCTCATGACCCGCCCCAGCCGGGCGTTATCACGTGCACGCACAAACACGGCATTGTGGCCACACTCATGGATAAGGTAGGCGGCGATCGTCATTGCGTGCGCAAGCAGCACGACCGATGCGGCATTCACCGCCCAGTTGCTGTGAAAGAGGCCGGCGAACCCTGCGCCATAGCCAAGCGCGGCATAGCCGACAGCGACACTATAGTAGAGCCAACCCATTGAATCCTTGTAAAGCCCCGGCTTTGAACTCATCGACCAATTCCTCCTCAACCGTCGCTATTTGTACACATACGTCGAGCCTATTGCTAGCATACGCCCGACCCGAAATTCCGCTCCGGAGAGACCACAGATGAAGTTAGTGACAGCCATAGTGAAACCCTTTCGACTGGACGACGTACGAAACGCTCTCAGCGAGGTTGGCGTTCAGGGCATGACGGTCAGCGAAGTTAAGGGCTTCGGCCGCCAGCGCGGCCACACTGAGCTTTACCGAGGTGCTGAGTATGTTGTTGATTTTCTTCCAAAAGCCAAGATCGAAGTCGCGGTCTCGGACGACAGTGTAGAACGTGTGGTGGAGGCTATCGTTGAGGCAGCCAAGACCGGCAAGGTAGGCGACGGCAAGATATTTGTAACGACAATTGATCAGGTTTGGCGAATACGGACCGGCGAAACCGGCGACAGTGCGTTGTAGGGCTTCCAGCTCGAAATTACAGCCCTATCCAGCCAAAGCCGTCCCCACGACGATAGTAGACAGCCACTGCGCGGCCGTAAATTTCGCGTTCGGGCACCGCACCAAATATGCGACCATCGGTTGAATTGCCGCGGTGATCGCCTACGGCCAGAACTGTCCCGGGCTCAACCATGCCGCTAAGATTCGGCCCGCCGCCGCTAGCCAGTTTCAGCTGCACCAACTTACTCCCGATACGTTCCACGCCAGCCTGATCCACCACAGCCAGCGACTCCCCGTTGATCGCCAGATGCCCTGCTTGAATCTCAACAGTATCCCCGCCGACGGCAACGATACGCTTTATCAGCCGTTTGCCATCTCGCGGTGAATCGAAAATTACAATATCGCCGCGCTCAACCGAGTCGCCCTGGGTCATCTTGATATTGGTAAACGGAACCCGCAATCCGAATGCACGCTTATCGACAAAAACACGATCGCCGATCATCAGCGTGTACTCCATGGAACCTGATGGTACATGATAGTGGTCGGCAAGCGTGGACCGCGCAGCAAGGATGCCTACCACCAGTACGCCGAGGACGAGTACCTCGCGCATAATCCGTCGCGTGCGTGTTTGCATCATGTTGATCAACTCCTCTTAAAAGTGGACAGCAATAGCCGAGAATAGTGCCCTGCCCAACATGCACCACAATACAACTGCGCCAGAGGCGTACAGGTAAAAACGCACGATGACGATATTGCGCGTGCAGTGCACTATACTGTGCAACACGCGCAACATCAGAAACGCCCAGGCAGCGAAGACATAGAAACTATCGACACTGCCGGTAACATACAGGTACAGACACAGCCCATAGAACAACACCGGTAGCTCAAGCAGATTCTTCAGATTATTAGCCGGGTAACTGGCCTCCACCGGCAAATGTTCGATAACTTTCTGTGGCGTTGTATATGTCTGTACGTCAATTCTGGCACGCTTCATTGCCGGAATACGAACCGCATACATGTGAAACCACACGACTGCGGTCAATGTCATCAGGCCAAGCATCGGCAGGAAAATGGCGTCTGCATTCATCTCTAAGTCTCCTCAAGAACAGGCAGCACCGTGCTCAAGCCGATGCGCCAAGCATCTACCTTATCCGACTTTGATATCGATGCGTAGGCTGGACTGGTCGACGGCAGTGAAACAGTCTTTAGTCGCATGTCTTGCGGCAACTCGACAAACCTGGCGAACAGCTGTTCGGCCTTGCGGCCGTTAAAGGCGATCATTTCAATTTCCGGATGCGACTCCAGGAAACGCTTAAAGTCATTAGCTTCTGCGGTATCAACGCGGATATCGGCATCCATGCTGCCTGGCCGGACTGACGCAGCAAGCACGTCCCATAGTGCGACCCGGTGCTTGCCCAGCTGGTTGCAGCGTTCGGCGTAGTTTCCTTCAATACCGAACAGCGCATGCATTATCGGCCAGAAAGCGTTCTGAGGATGCGCGTAATATTGGTGCTCGGCAAGAGACTTTTTGCCCGGCAGGCTACCGAGAATCAGCACCCGGGTGCCAGCGTGTACGATCGCCGCGAAACCCTCAGACTTTTCGATGTTCGTCTGCCTGACCAAGTGCGTGCTTAGGAGACCTTCAGCGCAACTTGCCGCTCGATCATCCAGTGCGCGAGGGTTTCCATATCGCCGGAGTGGCGCATTCCTTTCGCAGGATCATACGCCGTGACATTCATCGCCCGAACGGTCTTTCGTACAATCTCCCCACTGTCTGCTACGTCGAAATCGATGACGTTCAGACAACAGGTCGCCTGATCGAGCATGCCGAACGCCGGCAAACCAATTCCGGTGATCCAGCCAAGTGCAGCTGCATTTGTACCACCGTGTGCGAAGAGTGCGAGATTGTGCCAGGAGTTGTCGCTGACCAGGTTCTCCATCGCAGTTTCAATACGGGAGTAAAAATCACAATAGCGCTCACCGCCGAGGAAGCGTGCTTCGGGATCGGGTGCACGCCAATGAGAAAAGGCAATATCCGCGACAATGTCATAGCCGCCCGCAACCTGTCCCTGCTGTTGTCGAATCTCTTCAAATTCGCTCAGAATTTCAATTTGAATATCACGCTCGCCGAGCACCGCCAGGGCCGTTTGCCGGGTGCGCGGAAATCCCGAGCATGCCGCGCGGTCTATGTGCACATCGGCAAACAAGCGTTGCATTGCGCTGGCCTGCGTTAGGCCCTGTTCGTTGAGGTCAACGAGGTCCGTGTCAGGAACGACGTTGCCGTCTTTATCCAGATAATCAACAGATCCGTGCCGAAACAAATAAATGCGACGTCTGCTCGCTCCGTCCAGTGCTGTACGACGTCCGCCCTCGTCAATCTTCATGCAGCTCAGTAACCTTTTTGTGGATCAACGACGTTCAAAAGTCGCTCGCCACCGATGTAGCGGCGCAGGTTTTCAAGTAATAGCAGGCGATGCCGTTCGTTCTCGCCGCCAGCGCCAGCCACATGCGGCGTTACAACAACATTGTCGTAGTCCCATAAGGCGTGATCCTGCGGCAGAGGCTCCGGCTCGGTAACATCCAGACCGGCACCGCTGATCTGGCCGCTGTCCAGCGCAGCCATCAGGTCGCTGGTAACTACTGTGGCACCACGGCCCACATTGACGAAAATCGCACCGGATTTCGTCGCATCGAAAAACTCGGCGTCCAGGAGTCCCGTTGTTGCTGCGGTAAGCGGCAATGCATTCACAATTATGTCGGCATCTGCCGCAAGTTCATGTAGTTCGTCTGACAATCCAACGTAATCAACATAGTCCGGGCCAGTTCGCGAACTGTTGCGCGTGCCAACAACACGCATTCCGAGTGCGTCGCCAAGGCGAGCGACCTCCGAACCAATTCCACCCAGCCCCACGACCAGTAGCGTGCGCCCGGCGATTGGCCGCATTTCAGTAGCGAGGTCACCGCCCCAGCTTAGCCAGTTTCGATCCTCCATTGCGCGCGCGTAGCTGGGCAGCTTGCGTGACAATGATAACGCCATCGCTATCGCATGCTCTGCGATTGCGGGTGATGACATCTTTTGCATATTCGAAAGGACCACCTCGCCGGAAGCAATCTGCTCAACCTCGAGGCATCGCTCAACACCAGCCCAGTAGATCTGCACCCAGACCAGCAATGGTGCTGCTTCGACAATTTCCCGGCTGCAATAGCCAACTATCGCATCAGCATCGACAACATGCTGCAGGGCTTCCTCAGGCGAACCGACGAGCACGATTTCGACGTCTTCGGCGAGGTCTCCGATGTCAATACCTCGGTCCCAGACAACGATCTTGCTGGCATTTCGCCATCGTTCAGCTTCACTCACAGGTGATTCAGACTCGACCAGGCGAGCCTGTTCGATGAGTTGTTCGATAGTCATGCCCGCACGGACCGAGATCGGCAGTGCAAGCAGCAGGACAAGCAATGGGATTTTGTAGTTCATCGGGCCAGTTTAGCAGCGATGAACATGCTCCGCCCCGGTCCTTGCTCAGGCCGGGGCGGAGCGATAATGAAGATTCAGGCGGGGAAGAAGTCGATCGGCTTGGTCGTCGTAATCGATTCGACGTCTCGCGACTCAAAGCGGAACAGTTTCACGCGCTGAACCAGCTTGCGTTCCAGCTCCGGGTCACCCAGCTCGCTGGAGACCACCTCACAAAACGTTACCGCGCCATTCGGGGCGATGGTCAGTCGCAGCACCAGCTTGCCCTCGAGCGACGGGTCACGACGTAGCGCGCGATTGTAGAGCGAGAAGATCGCGCCCTTGTTTCTGTCAAAAACCAGTTCAATTTCTTCACGCGACCGAGATGCCTTGCCACTGGACCCGGACCTCGACGCGCTGCCGCCAGCCTGGCCAATACCGGCAACCGGGCTCGCCACCTTGGTGGTATTCCTTCCGGCAATACCCGTTCCACCGGTATTGCGACTCATGTCCGCTGTATTGATACCGCCTGACGCAGTACCTACTTTTGAAGTGATCATTGAGCGTTCGTTGCGCTCAGCTTCGCCCACAGATGCGGTGAGTTCACGGTCGTCATCGACCTGATCCAATAACTTGCTATCCACCAGGTCGGCGAGATCCTCGGCGAATGGCATCAATGCCGCCTGTGCTTCTTCGCGAGCGAGTTCTTCGCGGTCTATTTCAGGTTCCGGCTCCGGTTCTGGCTCCGGTTCCGGTGTTTCTTCAACAACCTGCTCTGGCTCAGGGTCATCTGGCTCAGGCTCAGGCTCTTCCTCCACGACCGGCGGTGGTGGCGGTGGCAGTGGTTTCTCTTCCAGCAACAACTGCGCAATACGCGGCGGGATTTCCTCTACGTCAAACGGATCGGGTTCCGGTACAGGAATAAACGGCCACACAGCACTGAGCACGAGACAAACCAGAAATATCTTTCCAAGCAAACGCTGGAATTTCTGGTCCTGGCTCCTGCCGGACGTCCATGGCAGGTCATAGTCTCTGTAAAACGGTAGATCCAATTCCGTGACTCCTAGTCGTCTCTGGCCTTAGCGTGATGCCTGAACATCGTCCAGTGCGTCTGAACTCTTCTGCAACACGGCCAGCGAAATCTGTCCGTAATCCGATGCCGTACAGGTTGCCATCACTTTCTTCAGCAATCGGTACGGAATGTCTTTGTCGCCCATGATCGTGACTTCACGGCCCGCAATATCTTCCTGCGCCTCGCGGCGCAACACGCGGTCATTCTGGGACAGCAATGCCTCGCGCAATTCCGGAATATCATTGCCCTTCGTCGCCAGCACATCGGCGATTTTCGCGACCGGGCTGCCTTGTACGATCAAGTCGGTTTCGCCGATCAAAATGACAACTGTCTCTTTGGCCTTTTCCTCTGCAATCGACTCCGGCAACTGCAGTTCCTTCGCGTTCGGCAAAGTCTGCACATCAGACGAATTCACGAGCAGGAAGAACACCAGAATTGTAAAAATGTCCATGAGAGATACGAGGTTCAGTGCACCACTACCCTTGTTGCGTTTGTGGTGCTTTTCCATTCGTTTAGCGCGACCGGACTTAACCATCAGGCACCTCCGCCAAGAACCGGCGCATCGCCGATCGAAATATCCGGGAACAGGTCAGTGCGTACTATTTCGCGATCCTGGTCCTCGTCTTCTTCCACCGTCACAGATACGCGGACCGTGTCCATAATCTGCACAAGCGTGTCATAGGCAATATCCTGCTCCAGCAGGATCGAAGCATCCGATTTTTCCGGGTAGCGCTCCTTGAGCTCAACGAGCTTGGCGCCCAGAGCGACGAAATCGTAGCCTTCTTCTGCGTTCGGGTAGATACCCAATAAACCCTGGTTGCGATCACCGACTTCGATCTTGTCTGACCGCACGATGACTTCTAACTGGAATACCTGATCCTGCGGTTCCACGGGCTCAGTAGAGGAGCCTGGCAAATTCAATTCGAGAATCGCCAATCGCGAGAACACCGCGGTAATAAGCAGGAATGGAACCAGAATAACCATCAGGTTCATGAACGCAGTGATATTGAGTTCGGCCGTGTCTTGTTGGTGACGACGACCGCCCCTGCGGCTACCAATCATGGCTTATGCTCCGGCTGACTTCAGCTGACGTTCGGTTACTGCATTCAAGAACTTAACGCTCGCCATTTCGAGACTGTCAACCAGCGCATTTGTCTTGGTCTGCAGAAGCGCGTGAATCAACAACAACGGAATAGCTGCCATCAAACCGAATGCTGTTGTGTTCATCGCAGTAGAAATCGATGCTGACAACATGTCGGCCTTATCTGCCGGGTTCGCTTCGGCGACTGCGGTAAATGCCGCGATCAGTCCGATAATCGTTCCGAGCAGTCCCAGCAAAGTGGCAATGTTTGCAAGCGTAGCGATGTAGTGGGTACGTTTCTCGAGTCGCGGCAACACTTCCATCAGGCTTTCTTCCATTGCCTTCTCGATATCATCACGACGAGTTGCCGACTTAACGCGGTAAAGGCCGTAAGTAAGAATCGAACCAATTGCTGCTTTGGACTTCGCAGTGTGCTGAGCAGCTTCCTGGAAGTTGCCCGCTTTGAGAAAGGGCACAATCTTCTTCCACAAAGCGCGATTGCTGGCGCCCGTCACTGTCAAATAGGTCCAGCGTTCAATTGCGATTGCGACGCCGAAGCCGAATACCAACAGGATCGGAATCATGAATGCTCCGCCGTCCTGAAAAAACCGCACAATAGTGCTCATTTGTCTGCTCCTCTAAAAACAGAATTAATTTCATTCGCAGACTTGCGCCTGCCCTACTCTTCTTCTCCGTACAGGTCACCGTAGTAGTTAACCTGTCGAACAAATTCTTCTCTGTCCAGCGGCGCAAGCACCTCATCGAGCAGAGTATTGACGGGCTTGCCCATCAAATCACCGGGATCCGATTTTTTCCACGGTACGATGTAAAGCACCTTTGGCAGTTCCTGGTTACCGGTGATCTCGGTTCTGCCCAGCTCTATCGAGTCCATGACCCGATTACCTGTCGTCCGTCTCGTGATATCCGCTGATGTCACGGCAGGCTCAATACTCTCAATCGCATCAGCCTGGCTTTGCTCAGCCGCATCAGATGTATCAACGGCTGGTTGCAGCTCTTCGGGTTCAATTGCTGACGTATCGACCGCAGGTCCGATGTCATCGGCCGCGTCCTGAGCAAAAGAGGCAAACGTTGCCAACAACATGGCGAGCATGAATCCGGAGCCGAATACTGTACGTATGTTTGTACTCATGTCCGTCAATCCGCCACGTTTGCCGTACGCTGATTCGCCGCTACGCGGCGCGTCAGATCCGAAATCCACTTCGCTACCTGCTTGTCCTCTCCAACGAGCGACTGGTAAGTCTCGAAGTGTTGCAGCGCTGTATCCAGACGCTGCAGGTACAGTTCATTAAGAACGCCCAGGTTGTAGTGTGCCAAGGCGTACTCGGGCGAGACTGTGACGGCCTTCAAATAAGCAGCTTCTGCTTCGAGAAATTTGCCATTTCTGCGAAGTAGCATGCCCAATTGGTTCAATGCGGCGGGGTGATTGGGGTCCAGCGCGAGCGCTGAGTCGACTGAAGCCTGTGTGGCAGCGTCATTCTGGTTATTGGCGTGAATAATGGCCAGGTTCACGTGAGCGCCCGGATAACCTGGATATTGCAGCAAAAACTCCTTGAATCTCAGCTCTGCGTCGACATAGTCGCCGGAGGCCATTGAAGCGGCGGCCTGCTCGTACATCGTCAGAACCCGCGCCGGAATCTCGGCAGTTGCGCCGCCAGCGGCCTCAGCCGATGCTGGCTTGCTTGCCGCCTGTCGCTCCGTTTTTTGCGCGCCACCGGGCCCGGCCGCGCACGCAGCAATCAACAACATGGCCATCGACAGCGCTATCGCGCGTCCAGGTTTAATACAGCGTTGTAACAACATCTTCGCTGCGCTCCTCTTTTGCATATCGCGCTGGCATCAGTCGAGCCAGCCGTTCAAAGCTCTTTCGAACCCACTCATCGTAAACGCCGTCAGGCGCACGACCGGTATTGGCTGTGTACAGATCGATGGCTTTTTCCTCGAACGGAAATGCCTGCTCTTCAAGCAGTATTTCGTACTGCTCCAGAGCATCAGCCTCAAGATTTGTCGGCCGGTCCGACTCCATCAGATCCGCACTGAATTGTTCGTAGACTTCGCCAAGACGGAAAGTTGCCGCCGTCGTGACTTCAGCGACACCATACTCGGCGGCACCTGTATAAGATTCAATGACGTCTTCCATCAGGTCTTTCTTGAGTTTCAGGCTATCGGCCAGAGGCTGCGTCAGCTTGACGACTTCAAATCGACGCCGCACCGGCTCTGCCAGCTCTAGCGAAGCTTTGGCGGCAAGGAAGCGTGTTCGGTCCGAACGCTGCGCACCCGCTGTCGCATCGACTCGTACAAGTTCATTGAGGCGCGTCAAGACTTCGGCCTCGTCTCCCTGCTGCCGTGCGATCTCGAGCAAACGGAAACGCGCCTCGATCGACTCCACCAGAGGATTTGGATAGCGGGCAAGAATATTGTTGAGGACGCGCTGCTCGCTACCAATTGAAGCACTGTCTTTATAGAGTTCTGATGCCTTCCACAACGCTTCGCGACGTACGTCGTCGCTACTCGAATCGGCGTCCGCGATACGCTCGAACTCTGCCGCAGCCTCGGCGCCCTGGCCCGATTCGAGATAGGTCACGGCGAGTTTCTGCGTCACGTCGTCAGCAAATTCGGAATCCGGGTAATCGGTGCGGAATTTTTCGAGTACGCCTGACGCTCTGTCCCACGCCTGCATGTTGATCAGCGCTGCAGCCGCGTCGTACTCGGCCGTCGCCCGGATGTCGGAGTCAGGGACGACCTGACCGAGGCGCGTGAAGTTGGATACCGCAAGTTCGAGATCACCCATGTCTCTGGCCATCTCACCCTGCTTGTAAATCGATGAAGCGATCCGGTCCTTGATCTCCTGATTCGCTGCTACATCATCTGCCGGTGTGAAACTACGCAAACTGAAATAGGCCGCTTCTGCAGCTTCAAAATTGCTCAAATCAAACTGCGAATGCGCGATGACCGTCCACGCGGTGCGTGCGAGCTCCGGTTTGACCGGCGGCTGTTTCGCAACGACCGCCTGACCGACGCCAATCGCAAGGTCAAATTGGTTCTGCTCGAATAAATCCTCTGCGACTGTTGTCAGCACAGCGCCTGACTCCGGGTGCTGCGGATACATGTCCGCGAACTTGAGACCGCTATCCAGATAACGTGCGTGCCACTCATCTTTAAGTGAACCCTGCAGGGTCAACTCATGCTCACGATACGCAAGGATTGCGGCATAACCAGCTTCAGCCGACTTGTCGTGAGCGGGGTAATCGTACGCAGTGCGCTCATACTCCTCGGTTGCCGCACCGAAATCCTCACTCTCGAACAGAATTTCCGCCAGCAGGAAATTGGTATTTGCTGAATCAGCTTCGCCCGGGAAGTATGCAAGGTACTTGCGATACCAGTTGGCGGCCTCCTGATAATCGCTTTTCTCGCCGTCCTTTTGCGCTTCCGCATGATAGTACTGGGCGAGGTCAGTCAGATTCGCCTTCAGGTGAGCGGCAACTTCGGTGTTCTCTTCACGAGGGTTACGCACCCAGAATTCCCCGTCCATGCCATAGCGCACAACGAAGTCCTTCTTACCCTCCAGCACAAGACTCGGGAATCCACCCTGCTTGTAGGCTTCAATGACTTCCACCTGCAACAACGGCGCCTTCGGGTGGAATTGATCATGTACAACAAATGCTTCGTACGTTTCGGCGGCATCCTGGAAACGCTGCTGTTCGAGATACAGGTCGCCGAGATTGCGATAGATCACATAGCTGTAGTGTGGATTGTTGCGTCCCGCCAGGAAGCTGTCGATGCTGTTAGCACCGTCAATGTAGGAGAAGCTGATACTGAGAACCCGGAAGGTATCCTCGACCAGTTCCCGCTCGGCACGCTTCAGGCTTGTCAGGCGTTCGTCGCCTTCCTTTATCTCGATATCGCCAATCTTGCGATCCAGCAATGTGAAAAATGGCTCGAGGCTTTCTTCATGCCAAGCCAGCTTGAACTGCGACCAGCCAAGCTTGTATAGCGATTGCTCGTAGAAGCGAGATTCTTCGCCGTACTGCACCACGACCTGGTAAGCCAGCTCTGCTTCATTGTAGCGCTTGCGCAGGAATAACATTTCACCGCGCCTGAACTGAACTTCGTCGATTAACAAGGTGTCCGGAAACTTGGCAACAAGCTCATCCAGAATCTCCAGCGAGTCGTCTGTTCGACCACCCGTTTCATACGCCCGCGCCAGCTGATACAGCACCGTGTCATTACGGCGATAATCCGGATACGACTCAAGTAGCTGTTGATAAAGAGTGACAGCGTTATCGAAGCCAACATTATCCAGAGACTCGATATTGTCGACCAGTTGGTCTGCCTCGGTAGCCTCAAGCTCGAGGTCTCCGAGTCGCCGCATTGCTTCGGCACGCAACTCAGGATCATCTGACACCAGGTCCAGAAAGGCCCGATAGTTGTCACGAGCCAGGTCGGAGCTATCGAGAATGACCTTGCCGGGACGTACCTTGACCTCCTTGTCTTCAAGGCTCTTGATCGTGGCCGCCTCTTTCTCACGAGCAGCATGTGCAGGTACCGCCAGCGTGCAGCTCAGCAACATGACTGTCAGCAGCAGACGCATATTCATTCGCCTGCCTCTGCCGTAGTAGCCGCAAGGTCATATATTGCTGCAAGCGCAAACTGTGCCTGCACTGTGTATACATCAAGCCTTTGCTTTTGTGCCTGCAATTCGCCGACAGCAATTTCCTGCAGAAACCTGCGTTGAGCCGCTAACGAATCCTCGACACGCATTTTCATACCTTCGACACGTGGCTCTAGCCCATACACTCGTCCGCTAAGCTCTGCAAAAAACACTGGCTCGTTGCGAATAGTATCGTCTATCTGACGGCGCGAGCGCTGCGTTGCAACCAGCGCCTCGCCCGCCTCATCGAGATTGCGACGGATGCGCCACAAGCGGTCTTTAAAGTCGCGTTCCAGTTCCCACTGCAATACGCCTTTTAGCAAAGATATTTTGTCTCGCACTTCCGCTGCTTCCGGAATATTTGCGCGCAATGCCGGCGTACTTTCCAGGCCGGTTATCTCGCCCCACATTTCAAACTCAGACTTCGTTGCGAGCGCGAGCCAGTCGCTGCTTTGTTCAATATTATTCAATC
Organism: Gammaproteobacteria bacterium; assembly: GCA_022600955.1. Taxonomy (GTDB): domain Bacteria; phylum Pseudomonadota; class Gammaproteobacteria; order Steroidobacterales; family Woeseiaceae; genus UBA1847. Next base: position 188,400 of record JAHZJK010000031.1, on the reverse strand, counting down.
TCGAATCAAATTCGAGCTTGCGACTAACCATGCCGTCCAGATCCGCACGCGCCAGAGCGTCCTCGACTTCTGGCAAGCGTATGTCGAAGGCCTGCTTGCGTGTTTCCAGCATGTTGCCGTAAACAGAGACACTGTCCTGCCATGCATCCAGATTCTCGTGCAGGTAACTCAGATCACGATAGTTTTTCAAACCTTCCTGAAACTCGTGTGAGGCTAGCAGGTGAAACAGATAGCGAGACTCTGGTCCTTCTGGCAATTCCTCAAGACGCCAGTACCAGCCAGTGCTATCGAGCGGACCATCGTTGAGAAATTCCTCGAACATTGCGCCCGACTCAATATGCGAGATAGTGCGGTCGAGACGATTCGTCTCTTCGTAAAAGGCTTCAATTGCGTTCAAATAGTGATCGGCCGCCTGACTGATCGAATCCAACTTGGCCATCGCATACGGAATGGCGAGCATTGACTCCTGCACGGCAGAATCCAGCAGGTCGCGGCTCCGCAACTCCATCCAGGGGACGAGCGCGCGTTGAAAGTTGCCGAGTTCGGCATCGGCCCAACCGACACCGAGAAGGGCCTTGTTGGAGAACGGTCCTTCGAGGCGCACGCGCTGCAACGGAGCCTTGGCAACAAACGGCTGGCCATCCTGAAGTAAGGCGTACCCAAGTGCCAGATTCGCCTTGTCACGCAGCGATGTTAGCTCTTCATTGAACGGGTTGAGGCTTCCTAGATCCTCTAGCAACGATTGTGCTTCAGCAACTCGGCCGCTACGCACCAGCGCTACGCCAATGTTAAATTTTGCGTAGCTTGCCCACTCGGTTTTGCCCTTCCACTTCTGCAACAATGCGATCGCAGCATCGTAATCTCCGGCGTCGAGGAGAATCTGCGCCTCGAGCATCAGAGCCTCGCGTTGCAGATTCTTGGGCAGTTCGCCTTCGATTAGCCCGAGTGCTTCCTGGGCCTTGTCGAGATAGCCACGCTGATACCAGATCTTGCCAAGAAAGAACCACGTTCGATCGCGCACGTCGGTAGAAACATTGTCGGCTAACAGGCGCTCGAAAATGTCTGCCGCTTCGAGGTGGTGGCCATATGACAGGTACATGCCGCCCAGCAACAGCTCGGCCTCCTGTTTATGCGCCTCAAGCTGCTCTTCCTGCTGCGCCGCAAGCGTGCGCACGATCGCCGGAAAATAATCTTCCTGATAGAAGTAGAACAGGACCTCACCGTATTGGGGGTCCTGTACGACGATCGGGTCTTTCTCGTCTTTGGCGATGCCTGACGCAGGTAGCGACAGCACCAGCAACGCGAGAAGAAAACTAGCTGTGGATCGTCCTGGCAGCAACAATCACTCCCATTCTTTAATTACGAATTCGGGCTGCTGCTTCTTGACGCGGTCCGTAATCTCGAGCTCGACATACTTGGCGCCAATACCTTTGTCGAAATTCAGCGTCGCGCCGCGACGATAGTCACGAACCTGCGGACCTTTGCCGGTAAAAATAGCGACCAACTCGTGATCGCCTGTTTTCAGATTGGCCATATGCACCCGGTGCACACCGCCACGTATTAGCGCGTCAGCTTCGCGTTCGGTGTATAAATAGTTGGCGACTTCCTTGCCATCTATTTTTATGTTGACGGAATCCAGTTCAAAGTACTCGCCGACGTCCATGGAGATAAAGAAAGCAACCTGAGAGTTGGCCGGGAACAGCAACTCCTCTTCAAGCAGAAACAGATCACGGTTCAGATCCAGAACCTCTTTCTTCAAAGTCTGCACATCCTGATCGAGGCTGCGAAACTCTTGCCGAGATTCTGCCTCGTCATTGTCCTGCGCCACCGTAGTTACGCTAAACGCAAGTGTCACTACGGCGATAATGCTGATCAGTGTCTTTGTCACTAGTCTCTTCTCCTGCGGCCGGCTGCGGCTTTACTCTCTGAGTAAAGAGCGAACCTGATCCAGATACTTTTCTTCATAACCCGGCTTGTAACCGTGGTGTACATAGCGGACGTTGCCTTCGCGGTCCACCAGGACGGTTACTGGCATGGCTTCAACTTCGTACAACTTGCTGACTTCCTTGCGGGCATCGAACAACACTGGAAAATTTACACCGAGTTCCTCGATCATCTGCATTGCGCGGCGTGAATCGTCGTCAATGTTCACACCCAGCAGGTTGAAGCCCACGCGCTCATAGCGTTGGTAGAGCTCATCCAGCAGTGGCATTTCCTGACGACAAGGTCCGCACCAGGTGGCCCAGAAGTTGATCATCACGACATCGCCGCGATACTCCGACAAACGCAGGTTCTCACCTGTGGAACTCTTCAACGCGAAGTCCGGAGCTTCTTGCCCTTCCATTCCCGATGAAGCCAGTGAGGTTGCGGCAAACACCGTCAGTAGCATCCCTAAAGTTAAGTTCTTGATTTTCATCAGTCCGTCCCTTGTTTGGCTATTTCGATTCCATCCGTAGACTCGAATGGTGACAGCCGAAGCGCTCCTGAGGCGTGATAATCGTCACACAAACCCGGATTTGATCAACATAATCATGCAAAATCCGGCCGCCGGAAACGTCACGCAATCCGCACAGATTACGTTAAATCGGTGTCATTCCCAAAGATTTTTTTCGCCTGAAGCGTGATACCTATAATAGGCGTATCAAGCTGAATTTAAAGTGAAAATCCGTCGCCTTTCGGCGACATTGGCGACTTTTTCGATGGACTACTGAGATGAGGCGTGGTCGGGCCGTTGCAGGCCATCTGAGTAATAGACCAGTCCCTCAGCGTCAATAACGATGCTCTCGTAGTCCGGCAAGGTTGCTATCAGGCGCAGCCCTTTGTCCACGCCCATGACGAATACGCTGGTGGAAAGTGCATCGGTGAGCACCGCATCGGGCCCGAATACGGTCGCGCTGTGCACGCCACTTGCTGGCGTACCAGTGCCCGGTCGAATGATGTGGTGATAGCGGATTCCATCCTCATCGAAGAACCGCTCATAGTCGCCTGACGTGGAAATCGCCTCATCCTCGAGAGGTACCGATATCGCCACCTCACCGTCAGCCCGTGGGTCGCGGATTCCAACCATCCAGGGCCGCCCACGGCGATCGCCCAGCAATCGGGAATCACCGCCAGCGGTAACAATTGCATTGCGAACCCCCTTGCAACGCAGGATATCTATGCCGCGCTCGACCACGTAGCCTTTTGCTATGCCACCAAGATTTATCCGAACGCCTTCTCGTTGGAAAAAAATCGTCGCAGCCCGATCGTCGAGTTCGACCAGTCGATAGTCGGTTCTCTCAAGTTCGGACTGAATCGTGGCCTCGTCCGGGCGCTGATTGAGCCGAAAATCGTAATGCTGGCCAACACTGTCGTAGGTAATGTCAAAAGCACCCTGTGTCAGCACCGATATATCCAGAGAGCGCCGAATCAGATGCAGCAACTCTTGCCCCACAACAAGCGGAGAATTTGCCGCACTGCGGTTGATTTCCGAGATTTCGCTCCCATCTTTGTAGGTACTCATCAGGCGGTCGATGCGTGCGACTTCCTGAAAAATTTCTTCAACCAATGCCTGACCCTTGTCTGCGTCGTCGCTCCACAGATAGACAGTGACCTCGGTGCCCATCATCGGGCGCTTGTCGCCGACCCAGTCGGACTGCGCAGCAACTGGCATCAGCAGGCACAGCACTGCCGCTAGTTTTGCCCCAAGCCGGGAGTTATGCTTGGCCTCATAACCGTAAAAGAAGGAGCGGGATTGTGACTTCATTTCTAATTTTCCTCGGCATTCTTGCCGCGTTGGTATTCTGGGCAGTCGGTATTTACAACCGCCTTGTTAACGAGCGCAATCGCGTTCGCAATGGCTTTGCCCAAATTGACGTGCAGCTAACGCGGCGACACGACCTGATTCCCAATCTCGTTGAAGCCGTGAAAGGCTACATGAAGCACGAACGCGAGACCCTCGAAGCCGTCATTTCGGCGCGTAATGCCGCCTCTTCCAGCCTCGAAGCTGCCAAGGCAGACCCCGCAAACGCCAAGGCCATCAAGGATCTTGGCGCCTCGGAAGGCGCGCTTGGCAGCGCATTGGGCCGCCTGTTTGCTCTCTCTGAAGCTTATCCTGATCTCAAAGCTAATCAAAATATGATGCAGTTTCAGGAAGAGCTGGCGACTACAGAGAATAAGGTTGCCTTCTCTCGTCAGGCATTCAACGACGCCGTGATGGGCTACAACAACTCGGTTGAGAACTTCCCGAACAACCTGATCGCCGGTTTTTTCCGCTTCGAGTTGGCCAGCTTCCTTGAGATCGAGGCGGAAGAGATGCGCGAGGCACCAGAAGTCTCCTTCTAAGTGGACTTTTTCGCAGCACAGGATCAGGCGCGCCGTACATCGCGGCGCCTGGTTTTCGCCTACATCGTGGCGACTATCGCGATCGTGCTCGGCGTAACGGCGATCGTGGGTTTCGCGCTGTTTTCGTTCTCGCAGAACAGCTATGGACTGACACCGCAGCAGTTTCTCCAAGACCAGGCCGGCACACTGATTGGCACAGCGTTGCTTGCAACGATGTTCATCGTTGGCTCGACGCTCTACAAGACATCCGTATTGTCGTCGGGTGGTGGTCGGGTCGCTGTCGACATGGGCGGGACCCTGGTGCCCGCTGACGTGCAGGATCCGCTGCGCCGGCGCCTTCGAAATGTCGTTGAAGAAATGGCTATTGCCTCAGGTGTACCGGTTCCCGAGATTTATGTGCTCGAAGAAGAACGCGGCATTAACGCGTTCGCGGCGGGCTACACACCCGCTGATGCGGCCATTGCCGTAACCCGCGGTACTTTGGAGTTGTTGGATCGCAACGAACTGCAAGGTGTTGTCGCGCATGAGTTCAGCCACATTCTGAACGGTGACATGAAACTGAACATTCGCCTCATGGGGGTACTTTTTGGAATCATGGTTCTCGGCCTGATCGGCCGCCTGATCGTCCGCGGCGGCTATCACACCAGTATTGTATCCAGTCGGCGCGATCGCGGTGCACCCGTCGTCCTGATAGTCGGGCTTGGGCTTGTCATCCTGGGCGGAATCGGCGTGTTTTTTGCGCGTGTAATCAAAGCCGGTGTTTCGCGGCAACGCGAGTTCCTGGCGGACGCATCGGCGGTGCAGTTCACTCGCCAGAGCGACGGTATAGCGAATGCGCTGAAAAAGATCGGCGGCTACAGCGGTGGTTCGAAGCTTACCGCGACCGACCCGGAAGAAGTCAGCCACATGTTGTTTGGCAGTGGCTCGAAGCTGTCAGGAATGTTTGCGACTCATCCGGCACTTGGCGATCGAATCAAGGCACTGGATCCAAGTTTCAGAGAATCGGATTACCCTCAGGTGGACCCACGCAGCCGCCGTTCTGCTGCAGTAGATGAACCACGACAGACTGGACTCAGCGATGGCGTTACAACAGCTTTTGCCAGTGGTGGTGAAAAAGTTCTTGCTGAATCGATAGCCGAAACGGTGGGCCAGCCCGACAACGAGCATGTTGAATTCGCGCGTGGCCTCCGAGCATCAATTCCGGTGGCGCTCTACGACGCAGCGCACTCTGCCGAACTGGCATATTTATTGACCGTAGCTCTGGTACTCGACAGGTCCGAAAAGACATTGCAGCGACAATTGGGGCTCGTAAGGGAGCAACTCGGCAGTGAACGGGCCACTTTGGTTGAACGCTTCTATAAGCAGCTCTCGGCTACAGGCCCGGAATACCGTTTGCCTTTGCTTGAGATTGCATTTCCTGCATTGAAGCTCAGGCCCGCACAGGAGCTCGAATATCTCGTCTCACTGACGACTCGACTGATTGAAATAGACGGGGACATTGAGCTCTACGAGTTTTGTTTCTACCGTATCCTGATGAGCAGTCTCGGCCAGGCTGTCGATCCATCCGGGCGCCGCGCCGCAAAGCGCGTGCGACGCCGGGAATTGCAGCGAGCAGCAGTCAGTTTGTTGCGAATCCTTGCAGACTACGGCCACGACACGCCGGCCAAGGGTAAAGCGGCGTTTGCAGCAGGAACGGCCTCATTGGGGCGTTGGGCCGAAGACTACGCGTATGAGGTAGACCGAGACCTCACTGTCGCGATCCTGAATCGAAGCCTGGATGTTTTGCTAAGTCTTGACGGCAAGGGCCGCGAGGTTCTGTTACGTGCAATCAGCGCGACAGCGTCTCACGACGGCGAATTGTCAGTGAGTGAAGCAGAGTTGATCCGCGCCGTGTGTGCGACGCTGAATTACCCATTGCCGCCGATTCTGGTGCATCGCTAACGCCGTTAATTCCAGATTCATCTCAGGTCGCGTATCATTGAACCTCCGAGCGATCCTGGCATCAAAAACATCATGAACATCAAGCGAACTGCAATTTTACTCGCCCTGCTTGCAATGACGGCTGTCTCAAGCGCCGATGCAGCCACACGGGAAGAAAAACGGGTCGGCGACGCCGCCGACGTTCTCGAGCAACTGCTGCGCATTCCGGAGAAAACTATCCCTCCGGCACTGCTTTCACGAGCATACGCGGTCGCCGTCATCCCGAATGTCGTCAAGGCTGCGTTTGGACTGGGAGCACGTCGCGGCAAAGGCATAATTGTTGTCAGGCAAGGCGACAACACCTGGAGCAATCCCGCTTTTATCACGCTGACCGGCGGCAGCGTCGGATGGCAAGCGGGCATGCAATCTACAGATATCATCCTCGTGTTCAAGACGCGTAAGGGCGTTGACGGCATCGAGAACGGCCGCCTGACCCTCGGCGCAGACGCCTCCGTTGCCGCAGGTCCGCTCGGTCGACAGGCTGGTGTCGCAACTGATATTGAGTTCCAGGCCGAGGTATATTCCTATTCACGCAGCCGCGGCTTGTTTGCCGGCATTGCGCTGGAGGGGGCCGGAGTGACGATGGACCGTAAGGCCAATGCTGCCTTTTACAGTTCAAGCAGCATGACCCCGGAACGAATTTTCGTCAGCTCGCCGAATATCGCGCCTGACATTGCGAACACTTTTGTGCAGATTCTCACGGCTCAGACAAGCCGCCTCGCTACCCAACCGGGCATGAATACCGGCGTTGGACCTGATACTGATGAGGACGAGTCTGAGGTGAAAACGTTTGGCATGCCTGACCCGACACAAGACCAATGAACGCATCTGATCTAACGGACAAAATTCAGCAATTGGCGGCGCTCATCGGGCCGAACGTCTATTTACAAGCACTGATAATCGCTTTTGCATTCGTTATTGTTGGCAAAATTGCTGACTGGATTGTCTCGGGCATCGTCGGTCGTATTGCAAAACGCTCTACCAATCAACTGGATGACGAGTGCATTGCACTCCTTCACAGGCCCGTATTCCTGTCCTTCGTCTTGCTCGGCCTGGGACTCGCGACGATCCGTATGGGACTGCGCGAGGCTCCAACGTTTGTCACGATAGGAATACTGAAGACGATCGCGATTTCAGTGTGGTACCGCACACTGGCAAGTCTCATGGCACTGCTGGCGAAAGCGTTCTCTAAATCGCAAGGTGGCAAGCTGGCTCAGACCGGCATGCTGTCCCTGGTGCACAACGTCTTGAAGATTGTACTCGTCGCATTGGCTGTGTACTTCATGTTCCTGGCCTGGAACATTGACGTAACCGCGTGGCTGGCGTCCGCCGGAATCGTCGGACTGGCATTAAGCTTCGCTGCCAAGGACACACTTTCGAACCTGTTTGCCGGAGTTTCAATCATTGTCGACGCGCCGTACAAGACGGGTGACTTTATTGTGCTGGACTCTGGCCAGCGGGGCGTCGTCACAGAAATCGGCTTGCGCAGTACTCGTATACTGACGCGCGACGACATCGAGATTACGGTTCCGAACGGTATTATTGGCAACGGCATGATCACCAATGAAGCCGGTGGTCCGTCGACGCAGCACCGGATTCGAATCGGGGTTGGCGTAGCTTATGGAAGCGACATTGACCATGTTATCGCGGTACTGGAGAAGGTCGCCGCCGACCATAAGGAAATGCTCAAGAATCCCGAACCACGCGTCAGATTTCGAACATTCGGTGATTCCAGTCTGGACTTCGAACTGCTGGGCTGGATAGCGCGACCCATAGACAGGGGCCGCGTGAAACACGAGCTAAACTGTGCTGTGTACAAAGCGTTTAGCAGTAGTGATATTGAAATTCCGTTCCCGCAGCGCGATCTGCACGTAAGAACCATGCCGGCAACAAACTAGCTTCCATCGTCCTCGCTACGGCGACGCAACTCGTCCCGGATGGATGCCAGATCACTGGCATCCTCTTCAGGTTCGGTTGTCATTTCCGGTGCGTTACCACCATCAGTTGCCGGCACCGGCATCGGAACGCTGCCACCCGCATTGCTCTCCGTTGAACCGTCACCTTCAGGCAATACTGCAACCGGCGTATTGCCGGTAATTTCTGTCGCCTCGGAGTCACCGGGGACCGGTGGTAGTACACCGAACTGGGCAAGATACTCCGCCTCTTCTCGCTTGCGTTTGGCTTCTGCGGACCGGCGCCGTGCTTCTGCGGCCGCACCCTGTGCCCGTCGCAAGGCCTGGCGTTTGCTTTCTGAACGAGCGTCCAGGTCGATCTGACGAGCAGCCTCTTCCTTAGCCTCGATACGACTGACCGCCTCGCGAGCATTTATGCATTCCGCGTCGTAACGGGTCGCTGACCGATCTCGCGCACAACGCACCATGGCGGCCTCGAGCATAATAGGATTCTCGAGAAACTCATTCACGGAACGAGGCGGCTGCTCTTTGGCACAGCCGCAGACAAGCGTGATTCCAACAGCCAGCAATGTAATACGCGGATTCATCAACAAAAACAGTCCAGTTGGTCGAATAAACTTGGGTGGTCGCTGGACATAATAGCAAGATTGTCAAAGCCCATTAGCCGTCGGAGTTCGCACTTTGGACTGAAACACATTGATTTCGCGCTATAGTGGCCGCACCTCGCGCGACAGGAACCGAATTTTGTCAGGATCAAACCAGTTTGATTTACTGCGGCAGCGCCGCTTTGCTCCATTCTTCGGCACCCAGTTCCTCGGCGCTCTGAACGACAATATTTTTCGCAACGGACTGGTCGTCCTTATCACTTTTCAGGGTGTCCGCATTGCCGGTATGGACCACACTGCGCTGGCCAACGTTGCAGCCTTCTTGTTCATATTGCCGTTTTTTCTGTTTTCCGCCACAGCCGGACAACTCGCAGACAAGTATGAAAAGTCCATGCTAATGCGGCGTGTCAAACTGCTCGAAATCGGACTAATGTCGCTCGCCGCAATCGCACTGATATCGAAGTTGTATTCGTTACTGCTGTTCGTGTTGTTTCTGATGGGCTGTCAGTCAACGATGTTCGGCCCCGTCAAGTATGCGTACTTGCCACAGAAACTACACACCGACGAACTCGTTGGCGGCAACGCACTGGTCGAGTCAGGCACCTACGTCGCCATCATCCTGGGACTGATTATCGGCGTCGAGACGATAGACTTCTCCGCCACCACGCAAAGTACGCTTGCGGCAGTTCTAATCCTGGTAGCGTTGATTGGTTACCTCACCAGCAGGCACATTCCAAAAACCAACGCCGTCGACCCGGAACTGAAGATCAACTGGAATGCCTGGCAAGAGACGTGGCGAATTGTCCGCTTCGCCCGTGAAGAAAAAAGCGTGTTTCTGTCAATACTTGGCATATCCTGGTTCTGGTTTTTTGGATCAGCATTGACGATTCAAATGCCCGCTTACGCAGCGGACATTCTCAATGGGAACGAATCGGTAGTGACGAGTTTACTTGTCGCATTCGCTGTCGGCGTCGGTATTGGCTCACTTCTGTGCGAACGCATGTCAGGGCATCGTATCGAGCTCGGACTGGTGCCATTCGGCTCGATCGGCATGAGCTTGTTTGCGTTCGACCTGTACTTCGCCCAACCGCAAGTTGCCACGAGCACCGTCGCATCGATCAGCGAATTCCTGGCACGCCCCGGAAGCTGGCGCATCCTGGCTGATCTCGCGTTGCTGGGCGCTTTCGGCGGGTTCTATACAGTGCCGCTGTACGCCCTGATCCAGAAACGCTCGAAGCGTCAGCATCTCTCACGCATTATCGCGGCGAACAATATTATTAACTCGTTGCTGATGGTGGCAGCCGCAGTACTGTCGCTCGTCGTACTACAGTCCGGGTTTTCGATCCCTGAGTTATTCCTGATCGTCGCGGTACTGAATATCGTCGTGTCTGTTTATATCTACTCATTATTACCCGAATTCCTAATGCGCTTTCTTGCATGGATCGTTATCAATATTGTTTACCGCATCCGGCCCGTCGGCACTGAAAACATTCCAGCGAACGGTCCGGCTGTCGTCGTCTGCAATCATGTCAGCTACATGGACCCGATCATACTGGGCGGCTCTGTCGTTCGCCCGATGCGCTTTGTGATGTACTACAAGATCTTTCAAATCCCATTTCTGAAATTCATATTCAAGAACGCGAAAGCCATTCCAATTGCTTCCGCAAAAGAAGACGCACAGCTTATGGAAGAAGCATTTGAAAAAGTGGATCAGGAACTCGAGGCGGGCAACGTAGTTTGTATTTTTCCGGAGGGTGCGTTAACCAGGGACGGAGAAGTGCAACACTTTAAGCCCGGCATTGAAAAAATAATAGCGCGCCGCGCGGTACCCGTCATTCCTGCCGCACTTGGGCGTCTGTGGGGAAGTTGGTTCAGCCAGCAGCAAGGCGGCGGACTTCGTAAACTACCAGGGCGGCTGTTCGCCCGCGTGCCTGTTATTTTTGGTGAGCCGGTTCATCCGTCTGAAGTTACGGCTGAGAAACTTGAATTGCTGGTTCGGACTCTTCGCGGGGAACTGCGCTAATCCTGTCCTGCCATTCCGCCAGTAACTCATCGCGACTACCAAATAACGTAGCATCGCTGGACGAAGCGAAACTCACCATGGTCAGGTCAACGAAGCCTTCCCCGGCAGTCGGTAGAAACACACTGCGCTTCGCAGCGGGTGCAAAACCACCAGCACCAAACACCATACGGGCACCATTCAAGGCAAGCGGCGCAAAACGTGCATCGAGCCAACTGAGCCCGGAAACCGAAGCACTGATACGATGAATCCATCGAGAGGTACGAACAAATACTCTGGAACTGCTGCGATCAAAGGCAACCTCTTGCACATCGCTCGGCAATTGCACTGTGGTCGCACCGATACGTCCTTCAGCGAGCACAAACTGGCTGGCCAGATTGTCGGCATCAACCAGTAGCAAGTAGTTTCCGCGTGGAGATGCACTCAAAATCTCAATCGGTCGGCTGCCCTGCCAGACCTGCTGCGAATACCAGCGCTGATCGCCCCCCTGGCTAATACGATGCAGCGAGCCGTCGGCTGCGCCGACATACAATGTATCCGCTGACGTGAAGCTAACCCCATTGATTTCCGCCGCATGCTCGATGTCAGCCAGTCTGCTGCCGTCGGCAGTGTCGAACAGCCGCACTCGCCGACCACCGACGACAACGAGATAACGGGAGTCAGTTGAAAATTCGAGTGACCCGACGGAGTCGCCATCCAGGTTGATCAGGAAAGCGGCCGGCTCGCCTGTGGCAATTGACCAAACGCGCAGTGTGCCGTCAACAGCAACGCTGGCCGCCAGCTCACTGGACGGGTCAACAACCAGCAAGTCAACTTCGGCACGATGCCCCAGAAAACTCACGTCAGCAGCAATTTCGTTCAGATCCGATGCGGCAATGCCCGTGGGCAAAATATGCACGTGACCGGCAGTGTCGCCGATAATCAATTTGGCTCCATCGGGCGAAACGATGACAGGTCGGTCTGCAGAAGGATTCCAGATTGGATGCTCGACTGTTGCTTCGTCCGCCGCTTCCGCGACAAGCGCAGGTTTACGCCATATGCGCACACCATCCGATGGCACCCCTGTCACGACATACTGTTCATCGCGACTGAACGCCAGCATATCTGTCTGTATCGGTGAGGCTCTCAATCCAAATTCCGGCCCAAGAACACGCCCACTGACACTACTGTAAATCCGGAACCCGCTTTCAGGATGCCCCGCTATGAGCGACTTGCCCGAAGGTGAAAAACGCAAAGCCCAGCGCCCACCGCCCATTCTGCTGAGTAACGGTTGTTGTTGTTGATCAATTCGCCAGAGAGAAAAGCCGAGTTCGGGGTAAACCACGCCTAACGCGGCACCGTCGGCTGATAGCTCTATTGACCCTGGCTGTTCGGGCAAGTCGAATTGTCCCAGCAATTCACTGCTAGTGAAATCCCAGACACGGACCGAACGATCAAAGTCCGCGACAGCGACGCGCCGTCCTACCGCGTCAATCGCAACATGCGCTGGGGCTCCGGCGACGACCACGCGGGCCGTCACAATTTCTTCATCAAGGCTCCACAATTCAAGTCGTGTTTCCACATCTCCACGGTCCTGAACGAATATGTGGGAGCCTTCTGCCGTCAGCGTAGCACTCACACTTGCCGGACCTGTCGCCAATGTTGCCAGCTTGTCACCGGTTGCAGTATCCCAAAGGTTTACGCTGTCCTGAGTCGCCGTCACAAGCCGCCTCGCGCCGGCATCCAGGCCAATCAGGGTTTCGCTTTCCGACAGTGCGATTGCACGTACTGGCTCCGCAAAACTCAGGTCCCAGATGCGCGCACTGTCGCTTTGCTGTGCACGAGCAACGGCATAACGACCTGATGGATCGAACCACAGCTTGTCCGTCTCGCGTTCAACAGGATCTGGAATATTCAGGCCGCGCTGAAAATTCTCGACAGTACCCTGCGAATTGAGCTTTAGATTCCAACCGACGAACCGGCCTGCGATGCCGAGACTTTCATCGCGGACGCTGATGCTCCAGGTACCCTCGAGCGATTCACCAACGAGTTCTCCAAGCTGCGCCGCGGGAATCGCAATATCTTCGGCGCTGGATGTTTGATCGACACCCGGTTCAACCTCAACGGTCCGACCAGATGGTGCGATAAGTTTGATACGAAGGTCCGACAGACGCGCGTGACTAATATTCAGAGTCAGGCCGATGCGGCTTACAACACCAACTCTATCAACGATAACTCTTCGTACAAGCGGACTCACTTCGAGCGCTGTAACAGCCCAGGGCTCGCGTTGCTGCAAACCCTGCTGTGTATATGAGAATTGCGATATGTTGGGGCCAGTGGCTGTCGTCAGAACCAGGATTGACGCATCCAGCACCGTGAATCCTTCCGGCAATGGTGGCAACGTCACTAGCAGCGCACGGTAATCTTCCGCTATCAGCGCGGCCGCTTTTTGGCGTCGCGAGGCCGTCGACAGTACCAATGACCGTATTCGCGCCAGCAATGCCGTATCGCGATCTTCCAGCCGTACCGCTGCCTGCGCGCGTCGGTCCCAGAATGCTGCCTGGAATTCATCCGCGAGACGCCCCGCGCCAGGTAATGCAGCCACTCGATCCGCCAGCGCGAGGATTTCCTGCTCGTCGCCTGACAACAAAGCGCGCCGTTCCAGAAAGCTTCGATACAAGCTGTCGGCAGTATCGGCATGTCCCGGAAAAGAGCGCAGGTTTTCGTATGCACTGCTTGCGGTATCGAGATCGGAGGGCTCCTGGGCCAGTACGGCGACATAGGGACGTGGCAACCATTGCGTATACCAGAACGGTACCAACGCAAACACCAGTAGGGTTGCCACAACAATCGCGGGGACCTTGAATCGCGTCGGCAAATTCTCGTTAGCCCAGCGTGCAGTAAAAAGCGTCTCGTAGAGTCGGTTACGAACCTTCAGATTGCCGTCGTCGTCAATGACAACCAGGCCAATAGCCATCAGACGGCGTTGCAAACCTGAACCAAGATCCGCCGGTACCTCGATGCCTTTACGGAGCTTTCCGTACAGGTTCAATAATGGCTCGCTGCGTTTGCCATCCTTGACTATTTCCCGATGGATGTGACTCATCTGTGGCTCACTGTGCAAGGCCGCGCGTCCGGCAAGCTGATGCATAGCGATGTGATCGACCTTTTCATCGATGTTATCGACGGGCCGTGCCCTGGCGACCATTCGAGCGAGTTTTTGACTCAAGTACGGCTGCCCGTTGGTCCAGTAGAAAACCCGGTCAAGTGCCGCTCTTGCTGCTTCCTCACCCAGGTTCATTTCAGTCGCGAAGAGATCAAGATCAGGCCGCGAAAAGTCAGGCAGCAGTATCTGCTGGGTCACATTGAAAGGCGACTGCTCCGGCTCTTCGATCAGGCTGACCGGGTCGCATTCGCCTAGAAGTACAAACGTTAGCCGGGAGAAGTCCGGGTCGGTCGTGCGTGCGTTGTGGGCGGCGCGCACGCTGGCCAGCAGCTGGTCGGCAAAAGGGACATCCGCTATGCACTGGATACCATCGATAAATACGACGACATGATCAGTAACATGCTGAAGCACGATCTCCGAGTAAAACTCCACGAGCCGCTGACGATTACTCAGCACAGACTTGTCCTGCCACCAGGACTGCAAATCAAATCGAATACGCAGCTGTCGCAGCAGCCGATACGCAACACTGTAATACCAACGGCCCGAGTCCGTCGCACCGTCGCGCACGCCAAGCTGCTCAAGATCGATTATCGCAACCTTGTAACCGCGCGATTCGAGCCGCGCAGCGGTCGCAGCGATCAGGCTTGATTTACCACTACGGTCCGGTGCGATTACATGCGCAAAATGTCCGGAGACAAGCGTATCGTACAGTTGGTCGTCTGAATCTCTCTTGATGTAGCCAGCGCGCACAGCATGCAATGGCGAACCCACACTGAAAAACTCGCCCGTCGAGTCCAGGTCAGAACGCTCGCTGCTCGCCTCATTATCTGTAGTATTTCCGGCCAAATTTACTACTCAGGGACATCGTTCAGGTATTCTCATCATTTTGCAGGACAACTGCTAGTGCAAGATGAGCGGATTCTCAAAAAAGACCTGTTCGGTGAGGTCTGGTTGCTCGGAAATGGCGAGCAACGCCGTGTACGGCGCGATACGCGCAATGCCCGCTGGTGGCTCGCATGGCTGGCCCGCTACCTGATGCGCCGCGAGGCAGGCGCTCTGGCAGCGCTAACGGGCCTGGATGGGGTGCCGCAGATACAGGAACTCGACAGGTATACCCTTGAACGCAGTTATTTGCCCGGCGTCCCGATGTTCGAGGGGCGGCCTGCAGACGCGAAGTACTTCCGTGCAGCATCGAGATTGTTGCGCAAGCTCCACACGGCGTGCGTCACACACAACGATTTGGCAAAAGAACCCAATGTGCTGGTCCGGGACGATGGCTCACCCGCCTTTATCGACTTTCAGCTAGCGGCATATTCTCCGCGCCGTGGACGCTTGTTCCGAATTGCGGCCCGCGAAGATATTCGACATCTTCTGAAACATAAACGAAGCTACAGGCCCGACCTGTTGACCCACCGTGAACTCGCCATTCTTGCGGCGCCGTCTCTGCCGTCAAGACTATGGATGGCCACGGTCAAACCCGTCTACATCTTCATCACGCGCAGTGTGTTTGGCTGGTCTGATCGCGAGGGAGCCGCGGATCGTGGCCGTACAGATTAAGGATTGTGCTTGCCAATTGGGTATAATCTTGCGGCCATCGCAGCTTTAAGGAAACACCGTGAACTATTGCCACCAGCACAACCTGGTCGAACCTGAATCCGCAACTGCTGAGCGACGCTTCGGTATACGGGTTTCGCTGCCAAAAGGTGACAGTATGAGCAAAGTGCTCGGACACGACTGGGAACGTTTGCACTGGTATACGAGCGAGATCGACCGTGACGAGGCTTTTGACAGCATGGCCACGCGCCACGGCTACTACCGCAACTCCGACACGCCGACACAGACGCTCGAAAAAGTATCCCGTTAGCGAGGCGGCTCACCGATAAACAGGTAGAAGTTGGTCTGTCCGTTCTCGGCATAGCCTGCAGCAAGAAACACTGGCCCGAAAAAGCTGTCCACACCGGCGAAGATGCTGCCATTCGTCTGCATTGAATCAAAGTTGATTTCCGATCTTGACTGCCAGACCGTGCCTGCTTCTGCAGAGATACCGAAGTAGATCGGTGTTTCGAACAGACCGCCGGTTGTATCACCGACACGTCGATAATAGACAAGACGCGCCAGCCCGGAATGCGGACCGCTGATCTCACCGCGTTCAAGGCCTGACAAGCGCAAGAAACCACCCAAAGGCAGGTAATCCTGCACATTGTTGGTCGCACTCAATGTCGTGCCGTAACTCAAACCAAGCTGCAGGCTGTTTTTGCCCCTGCTCCATGTCTGCGAAACCTCTCCCTGTAAAGTTTCGGAAGCAAAGTCAGCGCCCATGCCCGACAAGGATTTGTTCCAGCGGATATCGACCAGCGAACCTTTGCGGGCGAACTGGGCGCTGTCCTGTGTATCAATTCGCAGCCGGGCAAATACGCCACCGCGCTGAAAGCGGTCATTGGGAAACGACGGATCACCAACGTTGACTCGTGCACTGCCGTTACCACGAAAAGCACCAATGCGTAGCTCTCCAATAGTGCCGAGCTCCCTGCCAAGATCGAGGCCCAGGTGATTTTCCGTCAAACGATAACGGGCTACTCGCTCCTCAGAATCAAAAACGTTCAGATTGGATTGACCCGTCTGCAGGCGAGGAGCGATGAAGAATCGCGAGTCGAAACTCAATGGCTGGTAGAACTCCGAAAACAAGGTTGGATCGGTGCCCAGTTGCACATCTGTACGCCACTCCGCGCCGAGGCGATTGATGCCGGCGCGCGTCATTCTTGCGGCGAGGTTGAAACTCGTCGAGCCTTCAAGATCATCTTCCAGCGAGATACCAAATTGCAGGAAGTTTGGCCCCCAGCTCTTCGATGTCGCGGTGTACTCAACGCCGGTCCTGCCGTCCTCTTCAACCAGCTTGTAACCAACCTGCTCATAGAGCTGCAAACCGTAGAGACGGTTTGCATTGTCGGCCAGCACGGCTGCATCAACAGGATCTCCCGCTTCAATCGACAGCCGCGACTCCAGAACTCGCGGCGACAATTTGCCGTCATGCACGACCCTGACGAACGCCAGTTGCTGGTCCCGCTGCACACTGTCATTGCGCGCAGCAATATGCGCAATCCACTCTTCGTTACTCAATGACAGCTCTTGCAGGCGTGATTGTTGTCCGCGTGCGGCTAACTGACCCGGCTCAATTGTCTCGGTTATTTCTGCAAAATTGGTCGACGCGTAGGTTCCAAGTTCGGGCCTGACGAGGACATCGGAATCACTCATTGAGTCAATCTGCCGCAGCGTTTCCTTGCGAATCAGAATCGTTAGCATTTGCTCCGAAATCGCGACAACTGACTCGAGCTCTTCGGCCCCGTACAGGGGAAACTCAACATCCACAGCGATAATCACGTCGACGCCCATATTGCGCATCACATCAACCGGTAGATTGCCGATCAGCCCGCCGTCCACGAGCGTACGTTCGCCTATGCGCGTCGGTGCGAACACACCCGGCACAGACATACTGGCGCGAATCGCCTGCGACAGGTCACCACTGTCCAGAACTACC
Organism: Gammaproteobacteria bacterium; assembly: GCA_022600955.1. GTDB lineage: Bacteria > Pseudomonadota > Gammaproteobacteria > Steroidobacterales > Woeseiaceae > UBA1847. Next base: position 170,879 of record JAHZJK010000031.1, on the reverse strand, counting down.
GCCTCTCCGACCACGATATCGGCGGCAATTGCGCGAAACGGAATGGGCAACTCATCGAAATCGCTGATGTGTGATACATCAAGGGTAAGCTCGCGCAGCAGCAGGTCGAGTTTTTGACCTTGAATAACACCCTTTGGCAGCAGCAACTCGCTGCCACGCACACCCAGTTCAAAATCTATCGGGAATGCACGATCATCCTGCTTGCGGCGAAAACTCACATCGGCACGATCAGGGTGATCGGTGAGCGCTGCGGTCCAATCGAGCGAACTGACCAGTACCTCAAGTTCTTCGGCGTTCATGCCCATGGCATAAAGGCCACCGACAATAGCGCCCATGCTGGTACCAGCAATGGCGTCTACCGGAATCTGCAGGCGTTCCAGTTCCTTGAGCACGCCAATATGTGCTGCGCCGCGTGCGCCGCCACCGCCAAGTACCAGGCCGACCCGAAGCCGCTCACTCGACATTGGCTCATCTGTTGATTGAGACCACGCCATCGGTGCACCTACATGCAAAAGCAAGATGAGACAGCCCAGCAGCCCTAAGGGTCGTATTCCAATTGTCATAGATCGCAATTTCCCGGTACCGTATTCACGTAAGAGGCGATTATAATGCGCAGACTCACCGAAGGACGAAATTTGACTACCGCGTCTCCCGGAACGACGGCCGCTATCGCGATCTCGCTCCTGTTAATCGATTGTCTGCCCCGCCCCGCACTTGCTGACGCCGCTATCCTCAGTGAAGTCACAGTCACAAGCCAGCGTCGCAGTCGTTCGACGCTGCAAGAGGCTGGAAACATTGCGCTGCTGTCGCGGGCATTGCTTACGGCCGTCTCTCACCAGCATACTCATGAATTGATGACCCGCGTGCCCGGAGCATGGGTAAGCCGCGGCAGCGGACAGGAACACCTCACTGCAATACGATCTCCGGTGCTAACGGGAGCAGGCTCTTGTGGCAGCTTCCTGGTACTCGAAGACAGCATTCCGGTGCGCCCGCCAGGGTTCTGCAACGTCAATCAGCTGTTCGAACTCAACACAGAAATGGCACGGCAGATCGAGGTCATCCGTGGGCCGGGCAATGCCCTTTACGGATCCAATGCGCTGCACGGCATTATCAATGTCCTCATGCCTGTAGCCGGGGACCCGACAGCGACTAGCGCAGGCATAGAAGTTGGCGCTAATAGTTTCACGCGCGCACGCCTGCAACTCGTCATGGACGAACGGCCCGCGACTTTCTCTTTCGTCTACGCAGACGACAGTGGTTTCCGTGCCGACTCAGGCTATCGGCAAGCAAAAATGCATGGCAAGTCACGCTGGTCAATCTCAGACGGCACTGTCGACGTCGCGCTGAGCGCCACGTCCCTGCGCCAGGAAACGGCCGGGTTCATTCTCGGACAAGACGCGTACGAGAACCCGAACCTCAACCGTAGCAATGCAAATCCAGAGGCGTTTCGCGATGCAGACAGCGTTCGCCTGTACTCTATCGTCGCAATTGATCGCGGTGAAGCAAACATTGATATCCGACCATATCTCCGCTACAGCGACATGCGTTTCTTACAGCACTTTCTGCCCGGCAAACCGCTCGAGGAAAACGGCCATATTAGCGGCGGTGTCCTCAGCAAGATTACATTCGACCGGCCGCATCACACGTGGATGGCTGGTATCGATATTGAATGGAGCGACGCTTTTCTCAAACAGACGCAAATTGGTAGCACCGAAGGTTCCGCGTTTCTGCAAGAGACCCGGCCGGAAGGCAAACACTACGACTACGATGTCGAAGCCTTTAGCGTAGCACCATGGATTCAGGCCACATTTCAGGCAAGCGACAGGCTAACAATTGATGCCGGTATGCGCCTTGAGCATCTGCACTACGATTACCGCAACAACATGCTTTCGGGCAATACGCGTGATGACGGCAGCATATGTGGATTTGGCGGGTGTCTTTACTCGCGACCAGAAAGTCGTGAAGACTCGTTCAATAACGCCGCGCCAAAACTGTCTGCAAACCTGCGGGTCAGCGATCAGCTTAGCTTTTATGGCGCAGTATCCCGTGGCTTCCGCGCACCGCAAGCGACCGAGCTATATCGCCTGCAAAATGCACAGAGAACAGCCGACCTGGACTCCGAACGGCTCGACAATGTTGAGCTTGGACTGAGGGGCGGAAGTGAGCGAATGCTCACTGACGTCGCGATATTTGCGATGAGAAAGCGCGGCAGCGTTCTGCGTGATTCGGAAGGCTTCAACGTCAGCCAGGGACGCAGCCACCATGCCGGGATCGAAACATCAATCGACTGGCGTCTGGGTGCGCGCGCAACGCTCAACATTGATCTGAGCTACGCACGACATGAATATGACTTCAATCTTGTCGCATCACGCGGTGAGACCTTCAATGACGGTAATGATATCGATACAGCGCCACGCCTGCTCGCAAGCGCGGAAATCGTGTTCGACGCCAGTGCTACGTCGGCATTGGCGCTACAGTGGACAATGATTGACAGCTACTTCCTCGATGCAGAAAACCGCTTCACGTATCCCGGCCATGAGCTACTGAACCTGCGGGTAAACTGGCAGGCCAGCAGGCGACTCTTGGTCACGGCCCGACTCAATAACGTGCTTGACGAAGAGTATGCCGATCGCGCCGACTATGCGTTCGGCAACTATCGGTACTTCCCAGGACGCGGCAGAGAGTTTTTTCTGGAATTGCGCTATTCGCAGTAGCTCGAACCACTGCGTTGCCTCTGTTCAGGAACGAGTATGCCCGTCACCCAGCACAACGTACTTGTAACTGGTCAGTTGCTCGGCACCCACAGGACCCCGCGCATGAATCCGACCCGTCGCAATTCCGATTTCTGCGCCCATGCCGAACTCACCGCCGTCCGCAAACTGTGTCGAAGCGTTGTGTAATACGATTGCACTGTCTACCCGCCGCAAGAAATCGGCCGCCACCGCGGCATCTTCGGTAACAATACATTCAGTGTGGCCGGAGCCGTAGTGAGCTATGTGTGAGACGGCCTCGTCGATACCCGCCACAACGCGTACGGAAATAACGGCGTCCAGGTACTCAGTCGACCAGTCTTCTTCCGTCGCAGCCGTTGCCTCGCTCACCGCTGACATGACCTCTGCGTCACCACGGACCTCACAGCCTGCATCCTGCAGTGCTGTGCAGACATCCGGCAGTACTGTCCCAGCCAGCGCCTGGTCCACCAGCAGGGTTTCCGCCGATCCACAAATGCCGGTGCGCCGCATCTTGGCATTCACCGCAATTGCGAGGGCCTTCTCCGGTTCAGCGTCAGCGTGCAGGTAGACGTGGCAAATGCCGTCGAGATGACCGATTACCGGTACCCGCGCCTCATCCTGAACTCGCCTGATCAGGCTCTTGCCGCCCCGAGGTACCAACACGTCAAGCCATTCGGACATCGACGACAACAGGTAGCCAACAGCAGCACGATCACGGGTTCCAATCATTTGCACACAATTTTCGTCAATTCCTGTACTGCGAAGTCCTTCGCGCATGCAGTCGTATATTGCGTGACTTGAATTGAAGCCTTCAGAGCCTCCACGCAGGATCACAGCATTTCCAGACATCAGGCACAGGCCAGCAGCATCGGCTGTTACATTGGGGCGACTCTCGTAGATGATTCCGATGACCCCAAGCGGAACAGCTATTCGCCGAATCGTTAATCCGTTGGGCCGCTGCCATTCTGCCAGCACTCTTGAAAGCGGATCCGGAAGTCCGGCAATAGCCTCCAAGCCGCTTGCCATCTCCTCTATGCGTTCATCATCAAGCAGCAGGCGGTCAAGCATGGCCGGGCTCAATCCCTGCTCAGCTCCGGCTTGCATGTCGGTGCGATTAGCAGTTGTAATCAGGTCGCGATTTGCCCTGATAGCGGCGGCTGACGCCCGCAGCGCAGCGACACGCTGATCCAGAGATGCCTGCGCCAGGTTGCTTGCGGCTGCGCGCGCCGCCTTGCCCATCGCAGCAAGTGATTGTGCCAAGTCGCCATTAGTCATGCTCAAACAACACCAGTTCGTTTCTGTGCACCATCACGTCTCTGCCGCGGTAACCAAGGGCTTCCTCGATCTGGTCAGACTGGCAACCCGCCAGGCGCAGCGCCTCGTTATCGGGATACTCAGCGAGGCCGCGACCAATTTCTCGTCCGCCGCTATCAGTCAGCCGAACAACGTCACCCCGGTTGAACTGACCCGCGACACCAACGACACCAACCGGTAACAGGCTGTTCCCCTTTTGCAGCGCATTGACGGCGCCGTCATCAAGGCGTAACTCACCATTGACATCGAGGGCGCCGGCGAGCCACTGTTTGCGCGCGGCCGCAGGCGTTCCGGTAGCTCGAAAGACCGTACAGGGGGCACCATCCTGCAATGCCCGGAGCGGATTCTCTATCTGGCCACTGGCAACTATTGTTTCGCAACCGGCGTGCGTCGCAATGCGCGCCGCCTGCACCTTTGTTGCCATACCGCCGGTACCAACATCGGAACGCGTTTCTCCTGCCATTGCCAGCATCTCACCAGTAATGCTCTCAACGACAGGAATGTGCTCGGCCTGCGGATTTCTTCCTGGATCCTCGGTGTAGAAACCATCGACGTCAGACAACAGGACCAGCGCATCCGCCATGACCAGTTGTGCGACACGTGCAGCGAGCCGATCGTTGTCTCCATAACGAATCTCTTCAGTCGCAACCGTGTCGTTTTCGTTGAGCACAGGCACGACTGACTTTTCCAGCAACTTGTTTAATGTGCCCCGGGCGTTCAGAAATCGTCGCCGGTTCTCCGTATCTTCAGGCGTCAACAGAACCTGCCCCGTTACAACATCGCGCTGCGCCAATGCTTCCTGATAAGCATGCACAAGGCGCACCTGCCCAGCCGCCGCTGCCGCCTGCAGGTCCTCAAGACGTGCACGGCGCTTATCAATACCGATAATCGAGCTGCCGATCGCAATAGCACCTGACGAGACGATCAGCACCTCCTGTTGATTTTCTCGCAATGCTGCAACATCCGTCGCGAGCGCATTCAACCACTCTCGATTGAGTCGTCCGCTTTCGTCAACGAGCAATGAAGATCCCACCTTGAGAACCAGGCGTCGGTATTTCGATAGTGCTGGCGCTGGCATCGCTTAGCCAACAAGCAAATGCTGACGGTCGAATGATGTCAGCGTTACCTCGCCTTTAGACACGGCAACTGTGCCACTGCGCGCGACCGCAGAAATCTCGCCGATATCGGCAGCCTCAGCGACGAATGCATCAATCTCCTTGACTCGACCCGTTAGCTGCAGTGTGCAACTAACTTGTGCCTCATCGAGAATCTCCGCATTGAACCGCTTAACGAGCACCAAGACGCGAGCCAGTCCACCGGTCCCCAGCTTCATCTTGATAATGGCGAGTTCTCGTTCGAAGTGCTCGCCCAAAGTCATGTCATGAATATTGACAACATCGACGAGCTTCGCGAGTTGCGCATTGAGTTGCGCGATGGCGGCATCCGAGCCAGTAACTACCAATGTGACACGTGAAACCCGTGGGTCGTAGGTCGGCGCCACATTGAGTGTCTCAATGTTATAGCCCCTGGATGAGAACATGCCGGTGATACGCGTGAGCGCGCCAACTTCATTCTGCAAAAGAACCGAGATTGCGTGTCGCATGAGTGTCTGTGCCTGTTCCGCAGTGATTTGCGGGTGATTACTATTGAAACCAAATTGCGCGTATTTACGCCGGATGGTGTCGTACAAACACGAGTATTGCAATGCATCTGGAATTAGTAAACACTCGCCGAAAATCCGTACACATCGCATATGTAGCCAACTACATGAATGAACACACGAACACAGCCAGCATAGACGAACATCCACGTGCCGGATCGCAGATGACCGGCGCCGATACAGTCATTCAGGTGTTGGCCGACGAAGGGGTCGACACAGTATTCGGCTACAGTGGCGGCGCGATTCTGCCAATTTACGATGCGGTGTTTCGATACAACGATCACAACAAGCGCAATGACGGTTCGGCAGCGATGCCATTAATCGTTCCTGCAAACGAACAAGGTGCCGGATTCATGGCTGCCGGGTATTCCAGGGCCAGCGGCAAGGTAGGTGTTGCTATGGTCACATCTGGACCCGGTGCCACCAATACCGTCACTCCTGTACGCGATTCCATGGCTGATTCGATACCGCTCGTCGTCATCTGTGGCCAGGTTCCAACCGCAGCGATCGGAACTGATGCATTTCAGGAAGCGCCCGTATCGGCAATCATGGGCGCGGTCGCGAAGCACGTGTTCCTCGTGACCGACCCCGAACTCCTCGAAGACACCATGCGTAGTGCATTCGAACTTGCTCGCACAGGCCGTCCCGGCCCAGTGGTCGTTGATATCCCGAAAGATGTCCAGAATTGGCAAGGCTCCTTTAAGGGTCGTGGTGCATTGCCGTTGCATGGTTACCGGCGCCGGCTTGCCGCTGTCACGGAAAACAAACTGGACGACGATGCCTGCGAACGCTTCTTCACGATGCTTGCGGAAGCAGATCGCCCGTTGATCTATGCGGGCGGCGGCGTCATTAGCGCCAACGCGACGAAAGCGATGCGGCGCGTTGCAAATGAGTACGGAATTCCGGTCACGACGACACTGATGGCGCTCGGCGCGAGCGACACACAACACCCTCTTGCGCTTCACATGCTCGGCATGCACGGCGTCGCGTCGGCGAACTATGCCGTAGAAGACTGTGACTTCCTGATCGCAATCGGCGCTCGTTTCGATGACCGTGTAGCGGGCAACCCGTCGCAATTCAGTCCTCGCGCCAAGAATATCGCCCAGTTCGATGTCGATTCGGCAGAGATCGGCAAGGTAAAACGTGTTAACTGGCACCACGTTGGGATGCTTGCCACGGACCTGACCGATATTCTTGCATTCGGACGGCGCATCAAATTCAAGAAGACTTTCGATGCCTGGCATGAAGAGATAGCTGAACTCAAGAGCGAGTACTGCCTTAACTATGATCGCAACAGCGACCTGATTCAGCCGTATGCGATTATTGAAGAAATCAACAAACACTCCAGGGGCGAGGCGATCATCTCTACGGGTGTTGGCCAACATCAAATGTGGGCGGCACAGTATTTCGATTTTCGCGAACCGCGCCTTTGGTTAACCTCTGGCAGCATGGGCACGATGGGGTTTGGGCTACCGGCCGCCATCGGAGCACAGTTCGCCCGACCTGACAGGGTTGTCATTGATATTGATGGTGATGCCAGCATTCGCATGAATATTGGCGAGCTGGAAACAGCTACGACCTATGGTCAGCCGGTCAAAGTTATTGTGCTGAATAACTACGGTGACGGCATGGTTCGGCAGTGGCAAAAACTGTACTTCGAAGGTCGTATGTCCGGTAGCGATAAGTCGTTGCATGCCAAGGATTTCGTTAAGGCCGCAGAAGCTGATGGATTCAAGTTTGCACAACGGCTTGAAAACAAAGACGACATTCCGAAAGTTATTCGCGAATTCATGGATTTCAAAGGGCCTGCGTTTCTCGAGGTCGTCATCGACCGGGATGCAGGCGTCTACCCGATGGTTGGCCCTGGGCAGAGCTACGAAAATATGATCACCGGGGACTTCATAAAGTCTCGTTCAAAGCCCGACGACGAAGCGCCGGGCCCGAGCGAGATGTTCTGAATACCGCCCGAAGTGAGAAACGATGGTATTTGCAGTATTATGTGAACTGGCGCATGGAACATTGGCGACAGATGGGCGACATTCGAGAGATGCTGATAACGCCTCGACAAGAAAATCTGAACAAGATTGTGATCCTCAACCCCAAGGGTGGTTGCGGTAAGTCGACGCTCACCACAAATATTGCTGCCTGCTACGCGAGGCGTGACAGCACGACGGCGATCATGGACTACGACCCGCAAGGTTCGAGCATGGGCTGGCTGCAAAGGCGCTCTGAAGAACTTCCGCCAATTCACGGTATCGCGGCATTTAAGAAAACCATGCAAGCGACACGTAGCTGGCAGTTGCGCGTGCCAAACGACACCGAAAACCTGATTATCGATTCGCCAGCCAGTGTCAGCCACGATGACCTGCGCGAATTGACGCGTGACTCGACCAGTATATTGGTCCCCGTCTTGCCCTCCTCCATGGATATCCATGCCGCGTCACGCTGTATCGCCGATCTGCTGCTGGTTGCCAAAGTTGACCGGCGTGATCGCAAGCTGGCTGTCGTCGCAAACCGAACGCGTAAGAACACCAAGAGCTTTGGCATGCTCATGCGGTTCCTTGATTCGCTGGGCATCCCCATCATTGCGGTCTTGCGTGACAGCCAAAACTACGTACGTTCGGCCGAACAAGGCATCGGCGTCTGCGAAATGCAGCCCTCACGTGTCAAGAAAGACGTCGAACAACTTGACAAGATCGTCAGCTGGCTGGATGCCTGGCCGCAGCGACGCCGTGACGTTACGTCAGCATCGTCGACGCGCAAACCGTCATCAGGCGGACGCTCGTTTCTCAGCCGGGCTCATTTCGGTTCCGCCTGAATCCGGGCGAATAACTCAACATCAATATTTCCGCCACTCAGCACAATGGCGGTCGTCTTGCCGCGCGTATCCAGTTTGCCAGCCAGAATTGCGGCAAGCCCGACCGCGTCGCCTGGTTCGACGACGAGCTTCAGGTGTTTGAACGCGAATCGTATCGCCTCACGAACTTCTGCGTCGGTCACAGTCAGGATGCCGCTCGCGTGACGTTGCAATAAAGGAAACGTCAGTTTTCCGGGCCGCGGCGATTGCAACGCATCGCAGATTGACCTTGCTGAGGTATCCACAGATTCGCGTAGCCCGCTCGCGAACGACCGTGCCGTATCGTCGAATTCTGAAGGTTCGACGGGAAATAGATCCATATCCGGTAACAGCGCCTTGAGCGCAACCGAGCACCCGCCGGACAGACCACCACCACCGCATGGGATGAGCACCTGGTCAGGCGGCAGCTGCAGTTCCAATGCGTCTTCGGCGATCTCCAGACCAACAGTCCCCTGGCCGGCGATGACATGCTCGTGGTCATACGATGGTACGAGTGCGGCACCACGAACTTCTGCAAGGTCGCGCGCGATTCTCTCGCGATCGCCAGTGTAGCGATCATAGCTAATGACCTCGCCACCAAGTTTCCGCGTATTGGCCAGTTTCGCCGTGGGTGCATCCTTCGGCATCACTATCGCAGCATGCATTCCGAGCATCGCCGCGGCGGCGGCGACGCCTTGCGCGTGATTGCCCGAAGACCATGCAACCACACCGCTTGCGCGCGCTTCGGGCTGCAGCTGACTGAGCCGGTTGTATGCTCCGCGAAGCTTGAATGAGCCTGTAACCTGAAGGCATTCAGGTTTTAGCAGCACCGTGCCGCCTGCTACTTTGTCGAGTTCATGGTTTTGCAGTAGTGGTGTGCGAACACAGACCGCATTGAGGCGCTGTGCCGCGGCCTGAATTTCTTCAAACGCGATCATCTGGCTGACGCAGCGGCGAGCCGATCAATTTTTGCGGCACAGATAAAATCGTTATCGGACAAACCATCAATCGCGTGGGTCGAATACGCTACTTCGCAACTGCCATAGCTGATCGTAAGTACCGGATGGTGGCCTTCAGTTATCGCGATCCATGCGACAGCGTTCGCAAATGCCAGCGTCCGGCTATAGGCCGGAAACGTGAAACAGCGCGAAATTGCAACACCGTCCTCACTAATTGACCAGCTATCGTGCAGCGCGTCGAGCAGCGCAACGGCCTGGTCCCGACGCAACACTTCAACGCCGCCCTCGCAGGGCTTGCAGCGTCTCTCGGCAAGATCTTCGGCCATGTCTGATTCCTGTACAGTCCAGCCGTAACCCTAGCAACGCGCTTCGGTTCATGCCACAAAAAAAAGGGCCGACCCAAGAAGGGCCGACCCAGGCGGAGACTCAATGAAGAGTCGCAGGGAAGAACAGGTTAGTTAGGATTGGATGCCAGCGACTGTGCTGAATCAACGTACAGCTTTACACGGACCCGTCGCTCGAGCGCGTAGCTGTCAATATTCGCGTCCTGCGCGATCGACTCACCGTGAGCTGAAGTGCGAATTCGTCGCGGATTGACGCCTGCCTGTACCAACAAGCTGCGAACAAACTCAACGCGTTTCTCGGACAGAGCATAGTTGTAGTCCTCGTTGCCGCGCTCATCCGCAAAACCATCGAGTTGTACCTGAACTTCAGGCATTCCGGCGAGCATCGCTGCCATTTCGGCGAGTCGAGCGCCCGTAGCATCGGTCAGCGCGAACTCGTCAGTGCGAAAAAGCAGGTCCATATCGATGCCGGCCTGCATCAGCTCGAGCAATTCCGGCCGTGCAACTCGTTGTAACTCACGCACCTCATCGCTGAGCTGATCGACACCATTTTCGAGCGTTTTAACGTCATTCTGCGAGGTATGCAATGACACTTGCAGCTCATCGATACTCTCGTTCTTTTTGTGCAGCGTATCGCCGATCTTCGCACCCAACCCGGCACCCAGAATAAAACCGATTGGCCCGCCAGCAAGCGCACCAATTACGGCGCCAGTGCTAACACCAATACCTTCCTCTTTGGACGTTGTGGCAGCGCTCGCAACGGGTGCCACCAGCATTGTCGATATCACGCTCGCCGTAACGAGTACCTTTAAACTTTTGCTATTGAAATTTCGCATGTGTCTCTCCTCCGATTTCGAGGGCCACGGTTGTGACCGGATTCGGAACTGATTACACCGCGAGATAAGGGTGACAGCGAGTCACCGAGGTGCCGAGACAACGATCAATTATGACGAATAGTGGCGCTGTTCAGGAATTGTCGTCACTGAGCGCAACGAAAGTGCCGCCGTTGCGCTGGCACAGCACGCGCATTAGCGTTGCGAATCGTTGTGCCGATGGAGGAATAACGCCGCCGCCCTGGAAACGGCCTGGAAAACCGACACCGTGGATGCGGACGCGACGCTTGCCATCAGCGCCGGTTCGATTCATTCTGTCAATCGTGGCTACGACAGCGTCAATTGTCGTCACACCCTGGAAGTCATCGCCAAACACGTAAATGCTGACTTTCTTATCAACCGCCCAGAACGTTGAGATTGCCGCCTGCAAGCCATTCACCGGATCGCTATCACTCGCAGCTTGCCAGCTGCGCATACGTGTCACGATAGCCTGGCGGCGGCCTGGTGAATCCGGAATCCAGCGACCTGCGTAGTCCGGAAACATGTAACGGCCATCATCGTTCATGATTTGAATACCCTTCACGGTCGGATGCGCCTCCAGTGTTTCCCGTACCTTGCGTTGTGCGAGCCGCCAGCTGCCACGCTGCATGCTCGGCGAAGTATCAACGAGAAAAATAATATACTCACTGTCGACGGGGAGGCCTGCGACTGCACCATCATCCGGGCGGCGATAGTATGGTTGCAGCCGCTGTTGTTCTTCCGTTAATCGCTGTTTGGCAGCCTGTAGCTCACCCTCATCGATAGTCTCTTCTTCATCCTTCTTGCTGGCATTGTACTGGCCTTGAATCTTGTTGAGATCACCTTCGAGCTCGGCAAGCTCGATCTTGGTCGCAAAGGTCTGCTCCTCAACTTTTTTTAGCTCACGATCCAGAATCGTTGAGGTACCGCGAATATCGAACAACTCTTGTTGCAACAGCGCAATCAATTGTTCAAGGTTGTTTTCCGCCTCTTCCACGACAACAGGCTCATAAATTTTGCTGAGTACCAGCAACAGAATGATCGCACCGAAACCACAGCAGATGCAGTCGAGGAACGACAGGCTGAATGCTTCGATATTTCTGCGTCTCTTCATGGGTCGTCGCGCCTAGGGCCAGTCCTTGCTCACGCTGATAAAAGCACCACGCGTGCTCAATGCAAGGGACCACAGGGATATGGGCGCGTCAAAGTCACCCTCCATTGGATACAGCAAGATGTTTACTGGAACTCCTTGTGGCAATTCACGAACCGCGCTGCGAAACAGATTGAGGCGCTCGCCGCCGCCAACAACACTTTTTGATGTGATCGGCGCATCCATGGTCGGCATACCGTCTACTAGCAAGATGATATTGTCCGGCTTCGGCGAAAGCTTCGCGGCAGCACGAAATGCATCGTGCATGTTTGTGCCATTTTTCGGCACAGTTCGACGCAAGCGGTGAATTGCTTCGTCGAGTTGTTTGCCATCGTCGACTTTAAGCCAGACGCCATCCGAACCTTTTACAACAGCCTCGGTTTCATTGTTAAACATGTAGATCTGGTATTCCGCATCCTTCGCGAACTGCGCAGTTAGCCAGTCGACACTCGCAACAGCCTGACGCCATTTGCGTGAGAGCAATTGCTCGGACTCAGGCAGATTACGTCGGCGCAAAATATTGACAATGCGCTCGTGCAGCATGCTAGCCGAGCGGTCAACCAGTATCAGTGTTCGCTGGCCGCCAAGCTTGAGTCCTGTCAAATATTGTCGATCACCATCTCCTCGAAACTCCCGTACCTGCTCGCCAGCCTTGTCCTGCAGTTTCTTGAGTGCCAGCAGTCGCCTGATTTCTTCCTCAAGCGTTTTGATGTCTGACTGCAATTTCTCAACGCGGTCAATCTTTGCCAAGGTATCATTATCGTACTTGGCGAGTTCGGCCCTGAGCTCTGCGAGCAGCGCCTCGATTATCGAGATTTGTTCCTCTGCCGTTGTTTTCTCGGTGTCGAGCTTCTGGATTGATGTGCGCGCAAGCGCGAGATTCTTGCGCCCTTCAAGAACCTCAATCTCAAGACGATTGGTCTCCGCCATCAATGCCTCCGTCTGATCCTCCGTGGTGGCGTTGACATGCGAATTAATTATCATGAAAAACAGAATGACTGCGCCAAACCCACAACTCATGCAATCCAGAAATGACATGCTGAATATTTCCGATTGACGACGCTTGCGAGCCATTTTATTGCTCCGCCATGATTAGTCTGAGTTCGTAACCGGGTGTACCAACACGTATCAGATCACCGGTCTGCAACACTGCCGAACCGTCGATTCGGTGCCCGTTCAAAAACGTCCCATAGCGGCTGTGATCAGTCAGAATCAGCTGCCCGTTCTCGGCCGCAATCACGCAATGACGGCGCGACACCCCTGGCATGTCCTGTTGCAGGTTCAACGATCGCTCGCCGTCGCCAGCTTGCGTTCCCAGTACCAATGCTTCGGCAAGTGAGTAAGCGGTGTGACCGAACAACAAATGCGTTGGCTGGCCATCCGCAGCTGCGCCCGCAAACGATTCGACCTGCACGGCCGCCTGATCCCAAGGCAGATGCCGGGTCAGCGTAACGCCACCGGCCTTATTGTCTTCTCTGCAGCGTTTTACCAATCCTCGCGCAGTTGCGCCTGGCTCGAGCAGGAATACTTCACCACCAACTCTGGCTTTTAACGTGTCGGCAAGACCCGGCATCCGTGCCGCCCGGTAGGATAATTGAATAGCAGGTGTTTCTTCAGCGCGGAACATTGCGCGCAGATTGCTGACGATTGCCTGATATACAGGCGCCGCCGCCGCCACAAGCTCGAGAGACTCAAGTTCTGCATGATGGCTGATACCGCGATACTCTACATCCATAGCAACGCTTGAAGCGCTCGACGCGGCCGCCATCCATTCTGGCATCTTGTCCTGCAGCGCCTGTTCTGTTTCGGCGGTGTGCAGTGGGTCGAACCGCGACTGTTGCACGAAAGCCTCGGCGATAACCTTCAGCCATGCGCCGTAGACCTCCAGAACGCCACACTCCTCGATTACCACTGAGCGCTCTACCAGCACCTCCTGCTGCTGCGCCAGGCGAGTCACCGAACTACTGTGCAGGTTCAAGTCGATATGAGCCGGTACTGCGTGTTCGTAGTGACGTCGGGTCGCCGCGACAGCCGCGTCAACCATCGCAACGACCGGAATATCCAGTTCCATGAGTATGCCGAGCAGCAGTCCCAGGTTTTCGTTATTCATGTATGGCGGAATTGCCAGGGCAAGCCGGTCGCCATGTTTTGAAACCTTGCGCCAGACGTCTTCCAACTGCTGGCTGACCAGGTCGGCGGCACTTAAGTGACGAAAGCGACGATCGGGGAGCGACTCTGTATGCAACTGCGACCAATAGTGATTCTGTATGCGGCGCGGATTCAAACTCGCTGCCGCATAGGCTGCAGCGCCTGTCACGAGTTGCTCATCCTCGAGCAGCGCGAAACCCGGTTCACGGTACAGAATTTGCTGTTCGTCAACGACGACGATTCCGGCATCATTCAAATGTGCGGCAAGGAGTCCCATGCATCGGCGCCTGTTGTTAGTCGACCTTCATGTGGCGAATAACCTTGTCGTCGCAGTAGTTTTCACTGTCGTAGACAAGCCGTTCCTGCATCAACTGCAATTGGTGCACCAGGAACATCAGGAAGATACTGATCAACAGCGCGATAAAAGTCGAGTTAAACGCCACACCGAGACTCTGCGTCACTCCGGCAATATCACCCTTAACAGCTTTGTCCGCCTGCGCCAGCGCCTCACCAATGCCGCGTACTGTGCCGATAAAGCCGATTGACGGAATCGCCCACGAAATGTAACGAATCATCGACAACTCCGACTCGAGTCTTTCTGCTTCCGATTCACAAATCGTGTGCGTGCTGCTCGAGACGTCCTGGATGCTGCGCGTTGTGCCAAAGCGTCGCAGTGCGTTCATAAGTGCGCGCGGCAGCAGCATTTGTCTTTGGCCATCTTCAAGTCCCTGCACACGACGTGCGAATTCGCGCGTATCTTCAGGCAGTATTCGCATGCCTTCCGGAACCTGTACGAGGTCGACCTCAAGGAGCCTGCGTTCACGGCTGAGCTTTACTGCTTTGTAACCCATTATCGCCAAGGCCCAGAACATCAGGATAAAACAGGATTCCTGCTCCAGATCCTTAATAAGTACCCAGGCACTGCGCTCGCGTACATAGTCCGGATCCGCGGCGGCTTCCATATTCTGCCGTTCAATAATTTCTGCCGCAGTCGGTCGAACTACCGACACATAGAAAGCGTGTACGATGATGATCGCAATGATCAGCGCAAACAGTTGATAAACAAACTCGACTGGAAGATTCTTTTTATTCATTCAGATTGCTCGCCTGCTATTCTGCTAAATGTCTGTCGGATAGGGGATTGATTGTTCAAAGCGGACTTCGTCCGTCGGGATAAAGTCATCCTCTCCCTCCCTGGAATACAATTCCGGGTCGTCAAGGAGCTCATCCTCGACAAACTCTTCGTCATCTTCTTCGAGTTCCGGGACCTCAACCTGGGTCTCTTCCGGCGCATCACCAGCATCGCTCTCTTGCGCCCAAGAATGCGAAAGACCCAACAGGCAGCACATCAGTGTTATGCGAATCATCGTCGAGCTCTCCTTCAAGCCAATACTCTTTGGACAACGCAAACGCGCGATTGTCTCATGTAATTCTAGTCCGCGTTGCGCGCAATACGAAAGCCAACGTCGACTCTGGGCTCGCTACTGTAATCACGGTAGCTCAGCCGCAGCTGAGTCTCACCGGCATGTCGCCAACTTGAACCTCGGATCACCCTGCTTGTGCCGCGCTCGGGTCCTACAGGATCGACAACCGGGGTTGTGATTCCAGGCGTCGGCACCGTATACCAATCGTTCACCCATTCTGCGACATTGCCGCCGCCGTCATGAATACCGACAGGATTGGCATTGAACGAACCGACTGCCGCGGTGGACGCATAGGCGTCGTCGTACGCTGGCAAAATTGAGGGCACCAGTTCGCGCGCCGAGCGATCGGCGTAATTGCCACTTTCCTTCGGTGGCGGCCACTTCGTCCCCCACGGAAACTTGAATGGCTGCTGGCGCTCTGCGTAGCGGATCGCCCAGGCCCATTCCGCCTCGGTTGGAAGTCGATAACCATCGGTAAACGGATAGATCGGCACCCATTTACCAAACTCCTGTCGGTATGCAGGTGAGCGGCCTTCTTTCTTACTGAGCCAGTTGCAGTACTGCACTGCATCGGACCAACTGACGTTTGCTACCGGATTGCCGTCTGCTCCGAGCGATGGGTGGGTCGCTGCACCCGAGTCATGGTTCTTGCGAAATTCTGCGAACTGCTTGTTCGTAACTTCGTGAACGCTGATCATGAATGGCGTTGCAATTGTGACTGGTCTGATGACTTCATTTGCGCGACGCCCGGGTTCCGCACGCGACGCCCCCATCGAGAACGTCCCGCCTTCGACGCGGCGCAGCTCCTGGCCAGCGGCTGTCTGCATGGATCGCGCAACGGCATTGCGCGCGACCGATTCAAGCGACTGCAAATTTGCGGTCAGCGTCTGTGGGTAGCCAGGGCGAGGCGTGATGCTCCGCGACCAGTCGCGAAAGCCCTGCCGTTTAACCTCTATCCTGTGCGGCGCGGAGCTCATTCGTACCGTTGTCTTGCCCGTTCCACGAGCGCGACCGTCTACATAGACAGTCGCGTCCGGCGGCTGAACATTTACTGTGACTGTACCAACGCGAGCTGACAGATCTACGGTAATCGTGTCACTTGCAGCCGACTGCAGGCGCAAATTACGGCTGGTCACGCCGTAGCCCGCCTTGGACATGCCGATCTTGTAGTCGACATCCGGCGACAACGACAGCGTGATCGGCGACTGACCACGGTAGCGACCATTGACCGTCACGTTGGCGCCGCGAGGAATCGTCTTGACGAGCAAACGCGCGTCCGCGGGCTGCAGCTGAATCACAGGTAGCGTCTGTGCCACATTCGGCTCCGCAACGATCTTGCCGTCCCACGCGCAGTAGCCATCGCGAGCAACAGTCAGGTCATGTGTACCTTCGAGCAACTGAATGTTTGCTGGCGTTGTGCCGACTTCATCTTCACCTGAAAAAATAGATGCGCCGGGTGGCTGTGAACGAACCTCGACCTCGGCCCAGCGAGGCACCAACTGTACATACAGGTCCTGCTCGCGATCCAGGCCCTGCATGCCGATTATGCCCTCATACAATAGAAACCGTTCAGACTCTACCCGCACCGAGTGCTGACCCGGTTGCAGTTCAATCGGGCCGTACGGCGCCTTACCTACCAACGAGCCGTCGATCGTAACCACTGCATCGGCAGCCGGTTCGGTTATAACGTTCAATCTTCCGGGCATCTTGCGCATGCGCAGTTTTACCGTCATCGACGGTTCATCGCCGACAACGAAAGTCTGGCCGACATCGTAGTAGCCCTGCTTTCCAACATTGACCGTGTAATTGCCTTTGCGCAGCAGAACTCGATCACTGACCGGCAAGCGAAACCATCCACCTTCAATATTGAAGCTGTCCGGCTCTGGCGGATCTATTTCGAACTCGATCGACTTGGAGGTAAACAACAAGAATGATGCGATCACGAGCACCAACAGCCCGCCGCCGACGATCATTTTCAGCGGCGAACGTTTTTCTTGCTCCTGACGTGCCGACGTCTCAACCGCACGTCGAAACGCCGTCGGTGCGATCGCTTCATCATCGGCCGCTTCAGTGTCGTCCACCACATCCGGCGGACGCGTCACATAAGCGCTGTCTTCGAGCCGCACCTGCAACGTGATTCGATGGTCGTTGACACTGACGCGAATGTGGCTGCCAAAAAATTCCAGTTGATCACCATCGTGCAAACGACGGCTGGCATCGAGCGCGGCTTCGTTGATGTGCAGTGTATTGTCACGCCCGACCGGCTGCACGAACGGCACGCCGTCCAGCAAGTCCAGAAGTGCCACCGGCCCGCCGCCGGGACCTGGCAGGCGCAACTCACAATCACTGCCGGTTCCAACGCGCAGCGGAAGTTGCGACGCATCGACGCGACGCTCGCCTTCAACGTCCCTGATGTACAGGTGATCAAGACTCAAATCCGTTCCTCACAAGAAACCACTACCGGCTCCATTTCGTTTTCTGGTGCGACCCGAAACTCGAGCCGCACATCGCGATAACCCGGACGTACTCCAATTGCAACGTAAGTACCCGGTCGAAGATTAACCTCGGTGCGCATGAAATTGCCAAGACGTCCAACCTTGTAGATCGATACGTCCGTGACATTATCAGACACCAAAGCGACCGACAGCGGAGTTGCTGCGCGCTTCAACAAACGTGACAACTCGTCTCTCTGATTCGCAAGTCGCGGCCCGACATCAGCACGCGTCGTTACATTCACGACCAGCGTTGTCGCCCTCTGCATGACAGAAGGCGCACTGAGCTTGTCCGGCTCCGTGATGTATTTGTCGAGTTGCTCATGCAGCGCACCCATTTCCCTGGAGCGGGCAAGACCATCGATCGCGAATGACAGCGTGTTGTCGACCTTCAGTATCTCCTCGTACGTCTCGGCAACAGCGTCCCAGTGCTCATCGCGCTCCAGCGCGACGGCTTCCTGCTCAAGCAATTGAATATTGCCCAGCCGCAGCCCCTGATCGACCTGCAACAGGCCGTCCGCAGGCTCAGTCGAAGCCGGCAATAACTGCTGTGCCATGCGGAAAGCAGCACGCGCGGCGAGGTAGTCCGCGCCCGCCAGAGCATCAAATCCTTCCGACATACGCAGATCGAACTCCATCTCCGTACGGATTGCCTCAACTCTCGCAACACCGTCGGCTGCGGGACCCCACAATGGATCCAGCTGCAACGCCTGTTCGTAACTCCGTTGTGCCGCCGGCAGTTCAAGGTCGTCTTCGTATTCGATGCCCTGCTCCATCAAACGCAGAACGGCCTCCAGGTTCCGGGCTCGCTCAAGACCTGCCAATGCCTCACCATCATTTGGCGTTATCGCAACGGCCAATTCGAATTGCGCCAGCGACTCTTGCCGGTCGCCATCTTCAAAAGCCTGCTTCGCGGCCGACAGCGCCGCTTCAAACGTTGGCTGAATACGTTCGTATAGCGGTTCAATGACGTCCAGGGAATCGAGATAAAGGTTTTCCGCCCTGACAAACTCCCTATTCAGGTAGGCAGCATCACCATCTGCATAGATTTTCCTCGCTTTCGCGTACTCAACAGGTGCCCACCGCTCCACAGCGCGGCCTTCGAGCACTGTTAGCGCAGAAAGCAATTCGCCAACCGCAGACTCCGCCTGAAAACGTTGCTGACCCTCTTCATCCAGGCCGCTGTAGTCGGCCTGGTTTTCATTGAACTCGATCTGCTCGTCATCGAGGGTCCGTGTGGGCGCTGCTATACTAGTTTCGCGACGGCGTCGTTCGACGACCTCACCAGCCTCCGCAGTCTCGTCCGCAACCAGCGCGGCTTCAGCTTCAACATCGTGACTTGTGGCGGCCGGTGTAACGCCGGTTTTTTCCGCAACTCGATCAGGAAGCACAACCACAACTACGATCAAAATTGACACCAGCACGAGGAGTGAAACTGACATCGTACGAACACTGATTCCAGAGCTGGCAGGACTGATGACTTCGACCGTTTCGTCCTGCCCGCGGGATACCGGTCTTATTGTCGATGCAGTCTCAATGACTTCGTCCGAAATTCCACGAGCCCGCGGTGCCGCTTCGATCTCCGCGGTTCCGGGAGCGAACCCGGCATCCTGTAATGCAGCTGCCACAGCTTCTGCATCCGGCCGCGCGGCAGCTTCTTTATGCAACATGCGAGAAAGCAAGTCGCTGATCGCTGCGGGAATCTCTTCGCCACTAACTGCGTTTAGCGGTAGCGGCTCGTGCTCGCGAATCGACTGGTCTGAGGTATCGTGACTCCACGGAGATCGGCCGCTGATGAGCTCATAGATCAGCCCGGCGAATGCAAAAATGTCGTCCGCCGCGCTTACGGGCTCACCATCAATTGACTGCGGGCTTCGCGCGATCGGCGATCCGCCACTCGCCTGAACGCCGCTCGCCGCGGAGACGCCAAAGTCGCTCAGATACGGAGCGCCATTTCGGTCAAGCAAGACGTTGCTTGCTTTGAGATCCCTATGCACCAGGTCCTTGCCATGCAGATACCGTAGCGCATCGGCTATCAGTCCAACGGGTGCAAGAATGTTTGCGAGCGACGTACCGATTGTCGCCGCAATGTTGGGGCCGTCAACAAATTGCTGGCTATAAAACGCGAGCCCGGGTTCCGCATGAAATTCGAAAACGCGCAAGATGTGCGCATGCATAAGACGAATACTGGTACGCCACTCATCCCGCAACCGTTCACTGGCCGCCTCGTCACCGCGTACAATTTTCAAGGCGACAGCAGATGCCGTAAGGCGATCCCTGGCGAGCCAGATTTGCGCCTCAGTGTCACCGCCTAGCCTGCGATCGAGTGTGTACCGGTTGGCTAGCTGAATCCCTTTACCTAGTTCAAGCATTCTTCGCCGGCTGATTATCCGGTAGGTTCAGGTACACGCGCAGGCGCCCCGACTTCGATCGATTGAGTGAAGCCGGTTTCCGCTTCGTATATTTCTCGCAACAGGCGACGCCAGCTCTCGTATTGTGCTTCCGCTGTTCCCGTCAGACGACGCTCCTGACCTTCCACATTTACGACCATCGGCGCCGCTTCATTGCCAAATGACTCAGATAACTCGGCGATGGCATCAAGGTGAATGCCTGCATCCCTGTTGCGATTAATAGCCGCCCAGACTGTATTCAATCCGCGTGCCATCGCCTGGTATTGAAGCGCGTTCTTTATGTTACGCGTATTGCGGCTGGACGAGTTCGTATCAATTTGGGTCGAGCCCGCGAGGACCACCACACCAACCAGCGCCTGAATCTGTGCCGATCGCTTGGTTTGCCGATATTTTACGCTTTCCGCCCGAGCGTTCTTGCGCCAGCCTCGATAGGGAATAGCGATGCCATAGTAGAAGTTCGCGTAATGTTCGTTGAGCGTATCTACGACGAGCCTGTCGCGCTCACGAATCTGGCGCATACGATCAACAGAGGGATCGTTTTCAGCCGGCAGTCTTAGAATCTGGACGATGCCATCATCGTCGTTCTGCAGGTATCCATTGAACGCTACCGGTGACATGTCGGCGAAGAATTGCAGTTCCGAGATTTGCCGCGTCTGCTGCAGTTGCTTCGCGGGCAGAGCTGCGACGAATACTTGCAGATCATTAGCGATGTCGTTGAATACTTTTTGATATGGATCGCGACGCCGATCGCGCCGTTCCGAGTAAGATGTCAATCCAGTTTGTGTCTCATAGGAGCGGGTAAACCAGTGCCGACCCGTCGCATCACTTGCGGTTACCTCCAGTTCAATATATTCACCGTCGGATTTCTCGATTCGACCGCTGACTATGATATCCGTGAATGCTCGTGCCGATGGTATTACCCTGACTGCGCCCCAATGGCCCGCGCTTTGCAGCGTCGTTTTGAGGTGATAAGGAATGTATTTCGCTTCCGCCAGGCGAATATCTTCATAGACGCCTGTCTTCTCGGAACGGTTGTCTTCCGGAATACCCGCATCAAACTCTATAATGCCAACGTCAAGCAGCAGAGCCTCATTTACCGAGCTCGCCGCAACCACCAGTTCCGTTTCTTCTCCGACGACAACTTCCTGAACAGCACAACCTGTTGCAGAAAGGCCGACGATTGCCAATAGCAGTCCAATTCTCGTCATCGTGTCAGCTGACCTTATTGCAGACCTTTATACTTCCGATACTCATCCCACAAGCGCTCACGGAGCTCCGGGTCGTCCTCGGCAAGCGCCGCTTCGCGCAATTGCCGTGCGACCACGTCGTCATACGCACTCACTTCGATATCGTCTGGTGTACGCATTTCGATGTCCTGATCACTCATACCATCCAGCGGGCCGGCTTGCTCCGTATCATTGCTGCCAGAACCACCGCCTCCGCCACCGCCAGCACCGCTCATCGAACCAGCTGACTGCTCACCCAGACTGATATTGCCTCCGGAACCGCTGCCAGATCCGGTGCCATAGCCTTCCGTGTTACGGCCGACCGAGGAAACTTCGCGTTGCTCTTCGCCGAGCTCCTCATCGAAATCGCCGACAGATTTATCAAGTTCTTTGCCGAGCTGCTCGGCGCGTTCAGCGTCGCCACCGCCAGGGAATTGGCCGACGCCGCCCGACTGATCGCCATCGCAACCGCCTATGCCACCACCGATTCCACCGCCTGCGATGCCACCGTCGTTGCAGTCCTGTCCACCGCTGGTACCAGCGCCTCCAGCACCACCAGCACCGCCCTGTGGTAATCCGATTTGCGGCAATGGGCTTTGCCCTCCCATCGTGCCGCCGCCGCCAGACATGCCGCCGCCAGAAGAACCACCACCAGAAGAACCACCACCAGACGAGCCGCCACCGGAAGAACCACCGCCAGGCATTCCGCCTCCGGAAGAACCGCCGCCGGACATGCCGCCACCGGAAGAGCCACCACCAGAAGATCCGCCGCCCGACGAACCGCCGCCCGGCATTCCACCGCCAGGCAGTTCAACGCCCACACCACCGATGCCTCCGCCGTAGCTGGGCGCGCCTGGTGTGGTTGCGCAACCGCTGATCAGGATCGTTGCCACTGCGATCGCCACGCCACTGCGACGGGCTGCAGGCGAAATTGATGCAATAATTCTCTGTTTCATCGTCGTCGGCCTCACTGATATCTATGGGTTGGAGCACCAAACGGGCCTTGGAGTTCCGTATACCACTCAGGTTTACTACCTGTACTTGATAATACGCTGCTGGAGGCCAATCGGCATCCTCCACGCACGAGATAGCGTGAATCTGTCAGGTTTCGGGGTGCCGCCAGTACCTTGTTGATATTGTTAAATATTATTGCGCTCAGGCTTGCGAAAAAGTATTACCGACAAATCATCGGGCTTGCTGGGCAAGCCAAGACGCTCGGTTTGCATGCGGCTTTTGGCAATTTCCACGACCGACGCGATTGCATCCTGAAGCGGTCCCTTGCGAACACATTCGATGATTTCCTCGACGTGAACGTTGTCCATCAGACCGTCACTCGCCAGCAACACTGTGTCACGCAGATCCAGTTCGACTGCTGCGCCGACATCGATTCGCATATCGGCAGTTCCGATGAAGTTGGACACCAGATGCCGTTCTTCATGATGCAATGCCTCGCGTTCATCCAGGAAACCCGCCTCGACAGCAAAGCCGGTTGGTGAGTGCGCCGTGGTTTGCAACTTCACCAGCCCTCGCTGCCCGATCACAATCGCCTCGGAATCTCCGATCTGGTAGGAACGCGCAAGACGTCCTTCAATCGTTACGACCGTCATCGTCGTCGCCGAGCCGTTTGCCAGCGCCTGTACTGCCTCGTTTGCCGCCTCGATTCCATTTAGAATTGCGGTCCGTAACAGCGACGTTTTTAGCATCGATGTCTGCAATGAAGAAGTAAGCGTTTCAACCGCGGTAAGAGAAGCCCGTTTACCGGCGGGCAATCCACCTGCGCCATCTGCGACGACCAATACTGCGGCCGCCGGACCATACGGGATGAGGGCAACCGTATCTTCGTTTTCGGTCTCTTTGTTTGGATCCCGATCGCTATAGGCAACAGCCTTGCCGCCCGCCAGTTCGGTCGCCGCACAATGTGGCTCCGTAGCGGCATCCAACAGTAGCCCGTCACTGATAGTTTTTTGCGTCGCCGTCACCATGTTTTATTCCCTTTTCACAGGTTCGCGACACCACGCACAATAATGCCAGTAGTCGCGAGCGATGCCCCAGTTGCAGGCTTTGCATCGATGCCGGCTGCCTTTGAGCTTCCACACTCGTCTCACCTTCTTGCGGCACCACGGGCAATAGCGCATAAAAGGCATCAGTCGCCCGCCGCAACGCTGATTGTCACAACGTGAGGAATAGCGCCGGTCGGGATAGCTGCGACTCGCCTCTTCGACGAAGCCGGGGCCATAGCACCATGAGCAATAATTCCAGTCGTTTTTTACGCCACGCTCGCAGCGTGGACAAGTTGCCGGCATGCGCGACTCGCAACCACGCGCCGGATTGTCAAAGCCGCACCACGGACAACACTGCATGCTTTCTGACACCGGCCCCTCACATCGCCTGCACTGGTGCCGTGTCTCGAGTTCCGATTTGAAGTGACGCTGAAATTCGCGCCACTGCATTTGCCGCCAGGCTGTTCCTCGTCGCGTCAGATTCTTCGGCTTGACCCTTTTTTGTTTGCGCGCCTGGCTTAGCGTCTTCTTGAAGGCCGCCTGCATTTGCACCGCGTCGCGGTAGCGCAGCTTCGGATCCAGCTGAATTGCTTTCTTGAGCACTTCAATCAACTCGGGCCTGACACGAGCCGCGAGCTTCTCATGACCCGCCAGTGGCCATTCAAACGGCCACTCCGGCAACGTCCCGGACAACAAGCGATAAATGACAAGACCAAGTGAAAACACGTCCGACTGAAATTTTGGGCGCCCCATGGCCTGCTCTGGGGCGATGTAGTCGATAGTGCCCGAACCCGACGCTTTTAGCGTGCGTAAATTAAACTTCGCAAAACCGAAATCTGCGAGCTTCAGTTGATTACCTGGAAACAGAATGAAATTTTCCGGCTTGATGTCGCAATGAATAATCTTGTGCTCATGCGCATGCGCGAGTGACGCCAGTGCCTGCCCGGCAAGGTCCAGCGCACGGGCATTCGATATGCGTCGCTCCACGCGATCGGCCAGCGATTCGTCGCCCAGCTCCATTGCGATAACGAAATGTTCGTCGATGTAACTTGCGTTGAGCACAGACAGAATATTCGGGTGCCGCAGCCTGGTTGCTACCTGGACTTCATGCAGAAACTCCTCATGCCCGGAGCCATTGTCGGATTTAGGAATTTTCAAGGCAACCTTGATCTTCTGAATCGTGTCCTGAGCACGGTACACGTCCGCCAAGGGGCCGGACGCTATGCGCCCCACAATTCGATACTTGCCAATTCGCTGGCGTGCCCTTAGCAAAGCCATTTACTCCTGTGTGCGCACGCGGCGTACAGCATCGTGCCAGCCCGCCAGTAACGCGTTTCTCTCAGACTCTGCCATGCGCGGTTCATAGCGGACATCGAGTTTCCAGTTCTCTGTTAGCTGCTCCGGCCCCGACACGTGCCCTGCCTGGAAAGCTGCAAGATATGCGGCACCCAGCACGGTCGACTCAACGTTGGTCGGACGCTCAACCGGCGTCTCCAGGATGTCGGCCAGAAACTGCAGAAACCAGTTATTAGCAACCATGCCGCCATCAACCCGGATAACACTGGGTGAAATACCATCGTCCGCCATTGCGTCCATAAGGTCCCGGGTTTGGTACGCGATGGCTTGCAGCGTTGCGGTCACTATGGCATCACGCCCGCTGCCACGACTCATGCCGAGAATCGCGCCGCGCGCCGTGGGATCCCAGTACGGCGCTCCCAGTCCGGCGAATGCTGGCACAACGACGACGTCATCGACAACCCCCGTTCGCTCAGCAATTGCCTCTGATTCTGGTGCGGCATCGATAATACGCAGCTCATCACGCAACCATTGCATTGCGGACCCTGCGACGAAAACGCTACCTTCGAGGCCATAGCTCACCTCGCCGCGGAGGCGCATCGCAACCGTGGTCAACAACTGGTGCTCAGACTGCAACGCAGCAGCTCCCGTATTTGCGAGAACGAAACAGCCAGTTCCGTAGGTACTCTTGGTCATGCCGTATTCCAGCCCTGCCTGACCGATTAATGCAGCTTGCTGGTCACCGGCAACGCCGAGCACTGGCGCGTTACCACCCAGGCATTCGTCATTCGCGATACCGAACTCCGCAGCGCAATCCATAACCTCCGGCAACAATGCTGCCGGAATATCGAACAATTCAAGTAACTCTGAATCCCACTCCTGAGTATGTATATTGAACATCATCGTCCGCGAAGCATTCGTCGCATCGGTACAATGTCGTTCGCCGCCACTAAGACGCCACAACAGGAAACAATCGACTGTGCCGAACGCCAACTCACCCGCGGCTGCACGCGCACGCGCCCCATCAACGTGGTCGAGAATCCAGGCCAGCTTGGTCGCTGAGAAATACGGGTCCAGCCGCAAGCCGGTTTTTGCCGCAACCATCGTTTCGTGACCGGCGTGCTTCAGTTCAGCGCAATAGTCAGCCGTGCGCCGGTCCTGCCAGACAATCGCATTGTAAATACATTCGCCCGTTTCCCTGTCCCAGACCAGCGTCGTTTCGCGTTGATTGGTGATACCAATGGCACTGATGTCGCCGCCAGCCAGCGACGCATCCCGCAAGGATTGCCGGGTGACGGCCTGCACCGAAGTCCATATCGCTTCGGGGTCATGCTCCACCCAGCCTGACTGCGGATAGATTTGCGGAAACTCCTGCTGTGCACTCGCAAGCACAGCGAAACTGTCGTCGTAGATTACGGTGCGACTGCTGCTGGTACCCTGGTCTATTGCCAGTATTCGATGGGCCATTAATTCCTCGAACTGAAAAGCGGTTTCGCAACCTGCATTTGCTTGCCGGCCTCGGGAGGCCAGTCGTGATTGCCCTGCTGTTCCGCGAATGCCGCAATACGATGCAGAATATCTTTCGGCCACGGTGCCACTTTCCTGACAGACAGGTCAACGTGCAAATTCAACCACTCTGCGGTCGCCGCGAGATAGTGCTCGGTCGAGTGATACATACGCATGAACTGATGTATACGTTTTTCGTCATAAGCCAGCAGCTGCGTCGTGATGACATAGGGTTGATCAACAGAGAGCTCGCGTTGCCAGGTTATGTGACTCTCCACTGCAAATGTTGAACTGTCGGTAACATTGACGTATTCGGAGGTGATACCGAAACGCTCCCACAGAGAGTCAACTGCCAGGTCAAACGCCAAAATATAGTAAGCCACGTTCATATGCTGATTGACGTCAATCCATTCAGGCAAAACTTGCCCACTTACGACATCGCTACCAAGATAATCTGGATCTGACAATCGGAGCTCCTAGCTTTTCAGTTCGGGTCGGTCGCGAAACAACTCCAGCGCTTCCGGGTTGGCGAGAGCTTCAGTGTTCGTGACGGCATCGCCGTGCACAACAGACCGCACCGCCAGCTCGACAATCTTACCGCTCTTGGTGCGCGGTATGTCGGTGACCTGCAGTACTTTCGCAGGCATGTGCCGCGGCGTTGCATTTTCTCGAATGGTTGAGCGGATTCGTTCAACCAGATATTCATTCAGCTGCATGCCGCTTTTGAGCACGACGAACAGCACCACTCGCACATCGTCCTGCCAGTCTTGCCCGATCGCAATACTTTCCTCGACCTCGTCGAGTTTCTCAACCTGCCGGTAGATCTCAGCCGTTCCAATACGTACGCCACCCGGATTCAGAACAGCATCAGAGCGACCATGAATCAGCAGCCCGCCATTCGCTGTCATCTCCGCGAAATCGCCCTGGGCCCAGATACCTTCAAATCGTTCGAAATAGGCAGACTTGTAGTGACTGCCATCCGCGTCATTCCAGAAACCAACCGGCGTCGAAGGGAACGGTCTCGTGCATACCAGTTCGCCATGCTCACCAACTACGGCTTCGCCAGCGTCACTAAATACTTCTGTGGCCATGCCAAGCCCCTGACACTGCAGTTCGCCACGGCGCACGGGAAGCACAGGGTTACCCAGAGCGAAACAGCTGAGAATATCAGTACCGCCTGAGATGGACGCCAACTGCAAATCATCGCCAATCGCATCGTATACGTAGTCAAAACTTTCCGGTGCCAGCGGTGAACCCGTGGACAAGACTGTTTTGAGCGCTTGCAGCGAAAACTCGTCGCGGGGACGAATCTCGAAATTTTGCAATGCAGAAATGTATTTTGCGCTGGTACCGAAAATCGTGATGCGTTCGTGCTCGGCAATTTGCCAAAGAATTCGGCCGTCGCCACTGAACGGAGCGCCGTCAAAAAGTATCAGTCTCGCGCCGGTTCCCAGACCACAAACCAGCCAATTCCACATCATCCAGCCACATGTCGTGAAATAGAACAACGTATCCGCTGGCGATACGTCGGTGTGCAGCACATGTTCCTTGCTCTGCTGCAACAGTGTTCCGCCATGGCCGTGTACGATGCATTTTGGAACCCCTGTTGTTCCTGACGAATACATGATGTACAGAGGGTGAGTAAACCCGACCGGCGTAAACTCAAGTGCGGCATCTGCGACTCTGAACTCATCCCACGGCACGGCATTGTGGGCTGACAAGTCAATTTCCAGTTCTGCAACAAACGGTACCAGAACCGCCCGCCGCAACGATGGCATCGCCGCAATAATCTGGTTGGCGGTCTCCCTGCTGTCACAAACCTTGCCGTTATAGTGGTAACCATTCGGCGCGAATAACACCTTTGGCTCGATCTGCCCGAAGCGATCTACAACACCGTTAACGCCGAAGTCAGGAGAACAAGACGACCAGATCGCGCCGATACTTGTTGTTGCGAGCATCGCAATTACAGCCTCTGGACAATTGGGCAAGTATCCTGCAACGCGATCGCCTGCGGTCAATCCGTCCGCACGCAACGCGGCTGCAAGACTGGCGACAGCAGAACGCAGCTCGTCACGGCTCAACTCCCTGCGCGTACCGTCTTCACCGCAAAACACAATCGCAGCCTCGCTGCCCTGGTGCCGCAAAAGATGCGCGGCGAAATTCAGTTCTGCACCCTCGAACCAGCCTGCGTCCATAATATTGTCGGGTCGAAGAAGTACTTCAGGCGCTTCTTTGTCAAAACGGATCTCGCAAAAATCCCGGCACGCCAGCCAGAACTCTGCTGGCTTTTTGATCGACCATTGATGCAATGCCCTATAGCTCTCATGGCCCTGCTGACGCATGAAACGGAACATCGCACTTGATTCGGCACGTTCTTGTGAGGGCTGCCAGATGATCGGGTTCGAGGACATGATTTTTTCGTCGAGCGTCGGGTGAAGCCAGTATCCACAATTCTCCTCTTGTGTCTACGTCCTGACGGGAGCGATACTGCCCCTCCAACACACGGATTTGAGCACCTTGAGCACAACCGTCGCAATCATCATTGGTATCGCCTTATTACTGACCGCTATGGGGGGCTGGCGTTTTCGAAAACAAGGCAGACCTGTCCCGGAATCGCTACAGCAGGGAGAGCGCCTGCCTGACTTTCACGCAGTGGATGAACACGGTGGTCCATTGCGCTCGGCCGAGCTACTCGGAACGCCCAGCGTTATCCTGTTCGTACGTGGCAACTGGTGCCCTTTCTGTACCAGGCAAGTCAAGAACCTCTCAGAGCACTACAAGAGAATCGTTGACCTGGGAGCCCGTCTGATACTGGTCACGCCAAAGCCACTGGAGACGACACGCCGGGTTGCGGAGTTTTATGAGGTCGAGTTCGAATTCTGGCTCGACGAAGATTTGACGGTTGCCCGACAGCTTGGCCTGTTACATGGCGAGGGCGTACCCGGACCGCATCGCAAAGAGTATGGACCAGACACTGTCTGGCCGACGGCAGTTGTCGTTGATGCGAACGGGATTATCCGTTTTACGAAACTATCGAAACATATCGTCGACCGGCCGAACCCGGAGACTTTGCTGCAGGAACTGCGCGCAATACTGAACGGCTAGCGCCTTACGCCTACTGCCTTACAGAGGAAGTCCATGTACGGCGTCAACTGCTTGAATGACGTCTCGACACTGCGCTGGAATTGCGGTTTCAGGCAATCGTCCACGGACATATCTCGCACAGCGATAAAACTTTTACGCTTGATATCGTCGATCAACGGATGTTCGGGATCGAAACCACGTGGCGGTCGTTTCAGAGACTCCCCGCCAAGGCTGAAGTGACGTTTGAATGCTGCGCTGCCGACAGCTCGCTGCCATTCCGCAGATTTCGCACTGATGCGCTCCCGAATTTGTCGCAATGAATCAGAGTCGGGGCGCCACATGCCAACACCAAGGAAAACGGAATCGGGATCGATATGGACATAGTACCCGGGCGAATGTACGTCTTTGGCACGCTCATGGCGGAACTGGATACCGATATTGGTTTTGTATGGCAGTTTATTTTTTGAAAAACGCGTATCTCGATAGACTCGCATCAGTGAGCCGCCCATCCGCTGCGGCACAGCCGTAAAGTGTGGCGCTATCTCGGCCAGCGGGTCTTGCATCGACTGAATAAATCGCAACGCCACATCCAGTACGTCCTCTTCGTAGCGCGACTTGTTATCCGCAAACCACTCGCGATTGTTATTGGCGTTGAGCTCTCGCAAGAATTTGAGCGTGCGAGGCTCGAAACGAGCGTAGCGACCGTTCGCCATCAGCAACCCTCGCCAGCGGCATTGGGATGCGCATACATGTCAGATTCGTCCTCGCCGTCGCGGGGCGCAAGGCACGCGAAATCTTTCTCAACCAAAAGCCCGAGTTTGTTCCCGTCGTCGAGTACTTGCTCGCCTTCGACAGAAACCTGCTCTGTGGTGGCCCATGCCAGAACCACTGTCTCAGGCAGTCTGACTCTAATCTCGTTGTCGGAATAGAACGCGGCCGGATTGACACTTGCGGGACTGCTCTCAAGTGAATAGCGAAAGGCTCGCCCACCCGGAAAACCCGTCGTCGCCGTCACCTCACCAGTGCGGTGAAGCATATCGACTTCGCCCCTGGTCAGTCGTAATCGAATAGAATTGTCCCGGATTCGAATTTTCATGCAATTTGTTACTCGCTCTTGTATGCCGATTAAAGCAGAAAACCTGCCGGGGAGTCACGGTGCTTACAGACCCAATGTTCTATCTGGCCGCGGTCCCGGCCGTGCTGCTGTTTGGTATTGCTAAAGGCGGCTTCGGCGGCGGCCTTGGAATAATCGCCGTACCTTTGATGTCGTTAGTCATGTCACCGATCCAGGCTGCTGGCATATTACTGCCAATCCTGTGCCTGATGGACCTACTCAGTATCTGGGCATATCGAGGCAAATGGGTCTGGCCCGAACTGAAGATTATGGTGCCGGCATCGCTTCTTGGTGTCATCGCCGGAACGCTGTTGTTCGGCTATATGAATGCCGCCAGCGTCAAGCTGATAGTGGGCGTCGTCGCGCTACTCTTTACGTCGCACTACTGGCTACTCAAAAGACAAGGCAAAACGGAATCGGCCAACTACCTGGGCTGGCCATACGGGGTGCTAAGCGGCGCAAGCGCGGGATTCACCAGTTTTATCGCACATTCCGGCGGCCCACCTGCAAGCATGTACCTGTTGCGTCGGCCGCTTAACAAGACTGACTTTGTCGCGACGACAGTCGTTCTGTTTGCCGTGCTCAACTTCGTCAAGCTGGTTCCATACGGCTGGCTCGGACAACTCTCGACAAACAATCTATTGGCATCGCTCATACTGGCGCCGCTGGCGCCACTCGGCGTCAGTTTGGGTGTTTGGCTGCACAACAACGTCTCCGACCGGTATTTCTTCCGTTTCGTCTATGCGTTGCTGTTTATTGTCGCAATAAAACTGATCAGCGACGGAATAACAGCATGGTAGCCATTGCCGTCCGATCGGCTGCCTTACTCGGCAACGACGTTTTCTGCCTGCGGGCCTTTCTGGCCCTGGGTTACTTCCATGGAGACTCTTTGGCCTTCTTTAAGAGTCTTGAAGCCTTCCATCGTAATCGCGGTGTGATGGACAAAAACATCCTGCCCGCCCTCACGTTCGATAAAGCCAAATCCCTTGTCGTCATTGAACCACTTGACGGTTCCTTGCACTCTTTCGCCAGACATAACTACCTCTATTAATATTCCCCGCCGTACGACGGCACCTGATAAAGCGATCCAACGTCGCTAACAATTGAATTTTACTCGCAAATACTCCGTGTTTCATGGAAAAGCGCTACACAGATTAGCCGGCAACGATGCTTTTTCTCGTTTAAACTTTGTTTTCAAGGGCGCCAAAGAATTCGGCAAGGTCGATCGACTGCACCCAATGTGGGCTCATATCGACGTCAAAATGCGCAAAACGGGGCGTTGTCAGCGACGCTCTTGCACAAACGACGTATTCAGATTTCGGACTGAACTGCATCCCGTCAATGCCATCGTGCGTTCGATTTCAGTTCGCAGTAGACCGAGTCCAGACTCTACGCCCGCCTGACCACCTGCAGCGAGCGGATACAGGTAACCACGTCCGATACTGCATGCGCTGGCTCCAAGGGCCAGTGCTTTTACAACGTGTGTGCCACGACGTATGCCGCCGTCACAGATAATTTCGAGCTTGTCGTGCAATGCATCTGCCACAGCAGCGATGCAATCGACCGGCGCGGGCGACGCTTCGAGTTGCCGCCCGCCATGATTGGACAGCATGACAGCAGTCGCTCCGGCATTCGCAGCATTGCGACAATCGGCGACTGTTTGCACGCCTTTCACCACCAACGGACCATCCCAGCGGCTCGCGAGCCACTCCACGTCTTTCCAGGTCAGCGAACGATCCAGTTGATCATTGAAGTAGTCGAGCAGGCTCTGATCTTTAAATTCTGACGGCCGTTCGCTCGCCGCCAGATTTACCATTTCGAGGTCTTTTTTTACGACCGCTCGGTAAAGCCAGCCAGGATGCCGCAACCAACTCGGCACGCTGCGTAAACGTAGTTTGCCTGATGAAAAACCGTATACAGCGTCGCGCTCACGATTGCCTGGCACGGGTGTATCCACGGTGAGACACAACGCCTTGAAGCCCGCTGCCTTGCTGCGTTCAACAAAATCAGCCGTCATGCCGCGGTCTTTTAGTATGTATAACTGGTACATCTTGGGATTCGTCCCGATCGCCGCTACGTCCTCGATCGTCGTAGTCCCCAGCGTCGAAAGACTGTAGACCATGTTGAACTTGTCCGCCGCACGCGCGACAGCCGGCTCGCCAGCCGCATGAAACAACTTCGATGCGCCCGTTGGTGAAATCATGACTGGCCAATCGACAGGCTCGCCAAAGAGCGTACTTTTCAGGTCGATACTGCTGACATCCGAAAGCTGCGCGGGCAACAACTCGTAGTCCTCAAATGCTGACGTATTCCTGGCCAGCGTCCACTCGTCGTCCGCGCCACCATCAAGGTAGTGAAACACAGGCGCCGGCAAATTTCGGCGGGCCAGACGCCGGAAGTCCATAATGTTGTTGCAGTCCGAGATACGCATAATCCGAGGTTAACACGCATTGACGAAAGCGAGGCAGCTCCGTAACTTGCGCCATAAGCACAAGCAGAAAGATGATTGAGAATGCAATCTACCCACGATTACGGGCTACCGATTCGAAGCGAATCAATTCGTCGAAATACGACGGCCTGGTTGTCGCTCGGACTGGTATCACTGGTTGGTGCCGGCATTTTTTCAATTCTACTGGTACTCGCACGCACACCGGTCTTGCAGGACCTTATACCGTTCGCAGATTTTTTTCGCACGGCGCTCGTCGTCCACGTCACTCTGT
Source organism: Gammaproteobacteria bacterium (assembly GCA_022600955.1). Taxonomy (GTDB): domain Bacteria; phylum Pseudomonadota; class Gammaproteobacteria; order Steroidobacterales; family Woeseiaceae; genus UBA1847. The sequence goes on along the minus strand of JAHZJK010000031.1, from coordinate 137,612 downwards.
CGGTCCTGGTCTGGCTGCTCGCGATGTCTGCCGCTTGCTGGAGCCTGAGCACAAAGACTGAGCACCCCTGGTGGGATCGCGCTTCGTTCGTATTTGCGGCCACAGGTACACTTCTGATTGTCCTCAGTCCGTTCTCGGGCGAGGGCAATCCGCTGATGAACAACTACGTGCCGGTCCTGCAGCACCCGCTATTTTATAGCGGGTTGGTGTTGTTCGGCGTCGGCATCCTGAGCCACCTGCTGCGCGCCCTCATCTCGCGGCCGCACATTCGGGCACAGCTGGGTGGTACCAGTGCGTTGCAGAGCGCTATTACTATTTCTACGCTACTCACGGGGATTGCAATCGTCTCCGTCGCCGCATCATGGGGCGGTCTCCCCGGCACGATCGACGGCCAGATATACTTTGAATTTCTATTTTGGGGCGGTGGTCACGTCGTCCAGTTCAGTTACACCCTGCTAATGATGGTCGCATGGGTCGTGCTGGCCACATCAAGTCAGTGCCATTTCGAATTAACTCCACGACTGACACTCGTGTTTGCAATATTTCTCGCGCTGCCCGTGATTACAGTTCCATTTCTTTATCTCGCGCATGATATCGCGACAGCCGGCCACCGAATCGCATTTACGGAGCTCATGAAGTACGGGGGTCTCTCGTGCCTGCCGCTCGGGCTGGCGGTCGCGGCAAGTATCCGGAAAGCACCCAGGCCGGCCGGCGAAGGTCGTTACCTGCGTGCCGCACTACTTAGCTCAGTGGGGTTGTTTGCGGTCGGAGGAATACTGGGTTTCATGATCGCCGGCCTCGATATCGTCATCCCCGCTCACTATCATGGTGCAACGGTCGGTGTAACCATCGCCTTCATGGGCCTGACTTACTACTTGTTGCCACGTCTCGGCTTCGGCGCGCTACCAGAGCGCATTTCGGTCTGGCAGCCTTACTTGTACGGTGGCGGCCAACTATTGCATATCATCGGTCTTGCCTGGAGTGGCGGCTACGGCGTCCAGCGCAAGACGGCGGGCGCAGCACAAGGCCTCGACGGACTGGGTCAGACCGCGGGTATGGGCCTGATGGGTTTGGGAGGGCTTGTTTCAGTAATCGGTGGACTGCTGTTTCTTGTCGTCTGCTGGAAATCAATGCGTGCAAAAGCGGAGCAAGTGACATGATGGAAATCCTGGTTTTTACGCTCAACGCGATCGTTATCTACTTTCTGGCCGACTGGATCGTCAATTTTATAGAGACTCGCAAAGGTGAAGTCCTCAAACAGAGGCAGGTTGTGTTTTTTGTTGTTTTCCTTAGCCTCGCATTGTTGTCTTTCAATATACTGCGCTCAGTGCTGACGACAGCTTTCTAGCCCAGGGCACCATGCAGGCGCGCATCGAAACCAGCAAAATGTCCGGCGAACCAGCTCGACAGACGCTTCTCCAGCTGACTGCCTCCAGCGATCGGATCCGTAAGGAATTCGTCCGCAAGTTCGTAAATCTGGTCGAGTAGTTCCTCGTGATCTTCCTTGTGCGCAGCGTACTCCTCATAGTTGCTCTCGCGCATGAGACGTTCCTCCAATGCGAAGTGCATTGATATTGCAGAAACGATATCGCCTAGTCGCAGCTCGATTTTCTCATTATCCGACTCGCGCAAGAGTTTCTCGTAGAAGTTGTTTATCAAGTCGATAAGTTCACGATGTTCATCGTCGATCGATTGCACGCCGACCGAGAATTCAACACGCCACTGCAACAAAGTCATTTCTATTCACTCCACCACGAACGACTTGCGTTCTTCGTTAAACTGAATGACCAGATTCTGCCCAGGCTGTACGTCCAGCGTCCGTTCTAAAACGTAGTCGTAGCCACTGGTGCGCTCGCTATCTACCATCGTCATATGCAATTCATGTCGACGGGCTTCGACCTCTATGCGCTGGTAGACACTGGACTTACCGTCTGACCAAATGCCGCTCGGCGGCAGTACAGCGCTGTATAGCAACGAATCTCCGGAAAGCAGTTTAACCTCGATCGGATATCGCTCGCGCGGGCAGTCATTTGGCTTGCGCATGTTCGGCGGCAACTTGTTCAGTTCTTCCTGAGTCAACATGCGGCAATCACCCATCCGTTGACCCGCGTGCGAAAACACTATCGAGATGATTGCTCGATCGTCATTAAGCAATTTGTAATCAGGCCAAGCGGATAGAAGCCCGACTATTGCCACGAATACCAGGTAAGCGAGCATCTCCTTCAGTATGGTCACGAACGCAGACTCCGCTCGAAGGCGCTCAACGCCGTTGCCGGATCGGTGTACGCATTCCAAGGTGATTTCCAGGCGAGCGCGATGCGCGAATCATCCACCCTTTTTCGCAGCATGGGATCGCGCAGTCGCTGCAGGCGCTGATCTGTCCAGTCAGCACCAAATCGGTAGCTGCAATTACCAGCCCCACAGCCGCTCAGAAAAACGCCGGCAGCATGGCCGCGGCGCAGTGCAAAATCGATGAATGATGGCGGCAGCTGGCCCATACAGTTGACGTGTATCACCCGGACACCGGCTCGTTCGAGCTGCCGTGTTGTATTGTCATCCCGACAGCCGAACACCAGTACGCGGTCTCGCGTTTGCTCGTCGTGGCTTTCGGTTATCCCGGCACGCAGCTCGGCAATGCTGCGGCCGGGCAGATCGATCCCCGGTACCAGCGCCCCGCGAGATCGAAACGGTGTTGCAGTCGGGCAGGCGCCAACGCATATTCCGCAGCTGACGCACAAATCCGCGTCGACTTCAGCCTGATGTGTATAACTTGTCCCATCAGTCCTCGGCACCATCTCAACGGCACCGAACGGGCAATCATCCACGCAGCGCTCACAACCGTTGCAGTAGTCGAGCGTAACCAGAGCGGCTTCTTCGGCCTGCCCTTTCGGCGCCCATGGAGCGACCACAAGCACACTGCTCACGCCGACTAACAGAAACCAGACGGCACCAGGTGACCATTGCTGAATTAGTGGGAAGACATGCAGGTAAAACCAGTCGAGCCGAAGCACTTGTGGCGCCGTAGCCAGGTTCGCCTCGTTGTGACTGACAGCAGGGTATATGGCCGACAACAGCAGCAATGCCAGCAACGAAGCAGCCATTATTCGCCGCGGTGGATTAATACGTGGTCCGTTCAGACGAAAGACGTGCAACCACACGCCGAACACCAGAAATATTGGCAGGCCTATCAGGTGCAGAAACGCCATTAGCGTAAAAAAGCGGTCGGAAAGAAGGCTATCGCTCAGAAAGTTGCCCGCCATTGAATCGGTGAACACCGGCAGACTATCCAGCAGTTCCGCCGAACTGATTGCAACGTACTGTGCCAGGTCATCCCAGACGAGCCAGTAGCCCGTTATGCCAAGCGGGAACACCATCCAGATTAGCGGGATACCCGTCACCCACGTAAACCAGCGGTTGCGACGATAACGATTGAAAGCAAATTCTTTAACAATGTGCAGCAAGATAGTGACTATCGCCGCATCAGAGGCATAGCGGTGCAGGCTTCTCATGATGCCGCCGAGATACCACTGCTCGTGAGTCAGGTATTCAACCGACGCAAACGCGCCCGATACACTGGTGCGAAAGAATATGAATAACCAGATACCACTCACCAGAACAATCCAGCAAAAATAAACCGTTAAGGCCCCAAGGTGATCGAGAGGATTATCTGCATTACGAAATGCCGCCGACATCGGGCGCTGTACAACGCCAAACAGGTGTTGTCCAATATTGTGAATGCGAGCGATCATTCGCGCCGCTTGGCCCGTCGTGCCGCGAGTATTTCACGAAACAGAAAGTAAATGATTGCGAGAACCGTAGTCGCACCAACGAAAACCTGCATGAACAAGGAATTGTCGAAGCGGTAGCGTCCTGTCGTCGGGTCATAAACTGTGCAGAACAGTTTCACCTTGTCAATGAGGCCGGCAAATAAGTGACCGGCGCTGGATGGTCGATTGAATACCAGGTCTTTGAGCGGCTCAACCAGCCAGGGCAACTCGAAAGAAACACCGTAAACCTGGCTGTAGACACTGCCGTCTCTGTCGATGACAGACGACTGGTTGATATGGTCGAAACCGCGTGGTGTGGGGAAGAAGATAAAACCAAGATCGGCACTGATCTTGTCGATATTCTCGGGCGAAGCATTCAGAAAGCGCCAATGGTCATCATCAATTCCCTGGCGACGAGCGAATGCGGCCATAGCCTCAGGTGTGTCGTTGGCAACGTCAAAACCGATCGTCACCACATCGAAACTATCTGCTCCAAGCGCATCCCGGGCAGCGGCTACAGCCTTTGCCAGATGTTTTGTCGTAGTCGGGCAAACGTGGTGGCAAGAAGTAAAAATCATGCTGACAACAAACGGCCGGCCCGCGTGATCGCTACGCAAGCGAATCACCCTGCCCTGACGATCGAGCAGTTCATAGTCGCCAATTACTCTGCCGACCGCCTGCTGCGAAAACTTCAGTGCCTGATCCGCGTCATAGCGGCCCGATTCCGTTGCACCGGAATCCTGTGCAGACAGGAGGGCCGCGATGAACACGATAATAGTGAGCGCTTTACACATGTTCCCGTTAGTTCAAAAAGACAGGGCGGGCATGGTGCCCGCCCCTATCAGTAGACATCGGTCCAGCTTAGGGGGGGGTTATGACATTGGCCAAACCGATGCGAGGTACTTCCAGTTTACTGCGTAATACAACACGAAAATCAGCAGGAAGAAGATTGCCAGCAGGAATGTCCCAGGAGCCGCAAAGCCCCACTTTCCCGCTGCGGCATGGCCGCCATCAGGCACCACCACGGGCTCGGCCCGCTTAAGTGTGGTCGTTGCAATACCGAAACTCGATTCCGATTCAACCGGCTTGCCAAAGAACACGGAAACGACCGTAACGAGAATATACATGGCACCGCCAAGAATGGAGACAACGCCGGCCATCCCCATGATTCCCATTAACGTGTACGCGCTGGCAGGATAGTCAAATCCCAGTGCCGCATTCGTAAATGCCATATCCCAATGACGACGTTCAACGCCCAATGTACCGGCACCCATCATCGCTAATGCGAAGACCGACATACCAAGGCCGAAGAAATAGGGCTGCAGTCGTGCGATAGCGGGGAAAGCAACTTGCTTGCGAAACAGTGTCGGGATCAGGAAGTAGGTCAGCGACATGAAAGCCAGTGTCGAACCAATCACTACTGTCGCATGAAAGTGTCCGGGTACGTAGATAGTATTGTGAATGATGATGTTAATCTGCTCGGTGCCCATAACGACTCCGGAGATGCCACCCAGAAATCCGAAACCGACCAGCGAAATAAACATTCCTGAGAAGATCGGATTACCCCATGGCGCTTTGCGCAACCACTGGAACAATCCCTTGGTATAGCCTTTCGCTCGTTGAGCAACCTCAATCGATCCTGGAACCGTCAGCCCGTGGACCATGCTGGCAAGCACCGCGAGGTACATCGCGTAGCTGGTATTAAAGATCTTCCATTCAGCACTCAATCCCGGATCAACCAGTAGGTGATGAGCACTCGCAAGCTGCAGAAACGCGATGTACAAAAAGAACGCCACGCGACTGACTTTTTCGGACAAAGGTCGTGCACCGAAAACGATCGCCGCGATTGCATACCATACGGCCACATGTGCAGCGACATTGATCTGTTGCGAGGAATGACCAAGCGCCCACCAGACAACCCGGTACATGGCAGCATCAATATTATTCACCAGACCAAGCGACCACAACCAGGTCGGGACCAGCACGATTGCGCCTGATGCGATTGTGAAAACTGCGATAATACAGGCGGTCAGCGCGCCAAACGTTACCAGCGGAATCGAACCTTCGTAGGTCTTTTCGTCCTTGGCGACAACCAGTGTCGCCAGGAAAATAAAGCAGCCAATCAATGCTCCAACCGCAAACAGAATCAGGCCCAGGTAGAAGTTCGGGTTGGCTGGCATCGGCACATACGACGTCATCATTACGGAAGCGTCGCCATTCGCGACAGCGGCATTGTTTATGATGATGCCAAGTAGCATCAAAGCGAAACCGAGCCACGCGATTTTTGGCGTAGCAAGGCGGCACCTCAGCAGCGTCGATGAACAGAAGTACAGAATGGCGATTTCGAAAGAAATCATCCAAAAAATCAACATGTTAACGCCATGCCCCGTCAACAGTTGATAGAATCGGTCAGCCGGTAGCAAATGTACCGCCGGCCAACGCGTGAGCGTGACCAACAGAGCGGCAATGCCACCCAGCAGCAAGATAACAACGGCCACGACCGCATGTGCCTTCATAAGGCGCTCGGCAGGTCGGTGAAACTGCAGCCCAGACTCCGGACAGGTTCTGAAGAGTTCGTTGCTCATTGTCCGACCTCCATTGATGCGCCGTCCGTGACGTAGATCTTACCGAGCATCAGGTGATGACCGATGCCGCAGAACTCGTTGCAAATGATCGTCTGCTCACCGTCTGTATCCGGCGTAACCGTCAGTACCATCTCGTAGCCAGGAAGAATCTGCGTGTTGATATTGACGGGCTGCAGCGAAAACCCGTGTTGCCAGTCGAGTGACGAAATATGCAGTCGGTAGGTCTGGCCTTTTTCAAACTCTAGCAACGGATACCATTGCCATAAACGTCCGGCAAGATATACGTCGCTGCCAGGTGGTGGCTTAACAACTGGAATCGGGCCCTTCTCGGTATTCACCGTGCGCACCGTATACTGCTGCACCATGGCCTCTGTTTTTGCGAGGAACGCCTGTGGCGTCGTTTTGTATGCTTCACTGGAGAGGTTCTGTTTTCCATAGATGTGCCAGAAAGGCATCATGAAAAACATGATCAACGACCAGACCAGTGCAATAGATATCCAGGTTCCTTCGACCTTGTCCAGCGGTTGCTTCCACCAGACAATTTCCGCAGGCGGTTGAATTGCGCTCATAACGGCTCCCCTCTATGGTGCGATCGGAATATTGACGATCTCAACGATGCCCCAGATGATGTAGAAGACGGTCGGAAAGACGACCCCTACAAACAGCAGGATGAAAGGATTGTCGAGAATGCGTTGCATGCCGGGAACGCGCACAGGTGCATCCGTGGTTTCTTCACTCATGGCCAGTGATCCCCATAAAATTTTGGTGTTATTGCAGCGCCCACCCTAGCCCGACGTGCGCCATCACAGTACTGGGGAAAATACTTAGGTTTGCGGTGGCCAACCGTGCCTGTTTTTCTGGCTGATAGGTGTAGTCTGCTACATCATGAAAGCGCTCATATTTCTGGTCCCATTGCTGTTGGTCGCCTGCGCACCCGACGGTGAGGACACACTGTCCTACAATCCCGAATTCCAACTCGTCGCGGTCGGTGGCGAAACCTGCGTCTTTGACGCAAACTCGACGCTGCTTTGGGAACAAAAGTCGACAGAACCTGGCTTGCGCCATTTCGAAAACACGTATTCGTGGTTTCATCCGAATGAAGCACATGGTGAACTCGACTACCGTGGAACCGAAGACGCTGGCGATTGCACCGCAAGCGCGTGCGATGTCTGGAGCTTTGTATTAGCTGTCAACGAAACAGGTCTCTGCGGTTACAACGACTGGCGTATGCCGACCAAAGACGAATTGTATTCGATCAGCGACGTGCGCAAGGCGGCAAGCCCGCCGACGACAGACACGAGCGTTTTCCCACACACGCAATCTGCCGAATATTGGTCCGGCAATGACTACAGCTTCAGACATGACGCTGCATGGGGCTGGAGTTTTGAGCTAGGTCACGATCGTGTGGATTGGAAAAAACAGCCGAAGTACGTGCGACTTGTACGCGGCAATGCTGCCACTCTGCAAGCAGTAAAAGAGTAACGCAGCGTGCGCAATCTCGCCGTTAGCTGCCTGCTGCTGGTCGTTACACTGGTATCTGTCAGCGCGTACCTGAGACTCCAGAATTCGGGAATCGGCTGTGCCGACTGGCCGGAATGTTATGGGCGCATCGGCCAGGCCGCCAGCGAAGCACCGACACTCGGCAGCACTTATGAGCGGCTCGCTGTCGATGCGCAGGCACCGTTGTCGTGGGCCACTCCGGTGCACCGACTGGTTGCCAGTATTCTCGGCTTGCTCGTGCTGGCCAGAGCGCTGTTGTCGATCAGGCAACGCCGCGAGCGGTTGCTATCGTTCACTCTACTGGGACTGACCGTTTTCCTCGCGTGGCTCGGAATCTACTCGGAGGGCTTGCACAGTCCGGCTATCGTCATGGGCAATCTCGGCGGCGGTTTCGCAATGCTCGGGCTCCTGAGCTGGAGTGTCTTTCGAGGCAGTAAACCCCGATCCAATGCACCGACCTCGGTTCGCTACTCGACAGGCGCAGCCATAGTGTTACTCATCATACAAATCGGCATTGGCGGTTTTACCAGTGCCAATTTCGCCGCATCCGCCTGCCAGACACTACCCGACTGCCATGGTAGTTACTGGCCCGGCCGGGACCTGCCCGCGGCTTTCGATCTGACACGCACCCATGAAATTGGTCCCACAGGGGTCGCGCTGGGCGGAGCGGAACGCACTGACATTCACAAGCTACACCGGCTCGCAGCAGTCGTCACAGTTCTTGTCGCCGTGGTTGCCGGCGGTTTGGGGATTCGCGCCGGGCTGGGAGTGACCGCAGCAGCAGTAATTGTGCTGGTCGCCACAGAGTTTTCACTGGGCATCGCCGCCATCTTTTGGCAGCTCCCGGTCGGCATAGCTGTCGCACACAACTGGATCGCGGCCATTCTGTTGCTGACCCTGATAAGATTGCTTGCTTTGTGCAGGAATCAGCAGGCTCTCATGTAAATGATCACTCTCGACGAAAAACAATCTCACAACCGCCGCGTGGCTTTTTGGTTGCTCACGTGTTGCGGACTCGTTTTTTGCATGGTCGTTCTGGGCGGCTTTACGCGATTGACCGGGTCCGGCCTGTCGATGGTGGACTGGCGGCCTTTGATGGGCTGGCTGCCACCGCTGGGTGATGCCGAATGGCAACGCGTTTTCGAAATGTACCAACGATCACCCGAGTTTCAGAAAATCAATTCCCATATGGACGTTGACGCTTTTCGAGGCATTTTCTGGCTTGAATACCTGCATCGCCTGCTGGGCAGGACTATTGGCATCGTGTTCCTGCTACCGTTCATCTTTTTCATGTTGAAAGGCTATATCCGCGCTGCGGAATGGCCGAAGTATTTGTTGATGTTTATTCTCGGTGGATTGCAGGGAGTACTCGGCTGGTACATGGTCAAAAGTGGGCTTGTGGATAACCCCCACGTCAGTCAATACCGACTGACGGCGCATCTGGTCGCTGCGTTCCTGATCTACGCCTATATGCTCTGGGTTGCTTTGTCGTTGCTGTTTCCGGCTTCAGGCAGTTCGCGACATCCATGGTATGGCCGCTCGCTTGCCCTTAGCATTCTTGCCTCTGTCACAATCATCTCAGGTGGATTCGTAGCGGGCCTCAAGGCAGGCAAGATTTACAACACTTTTCCAATGATGGGTGACTACTGGGTCCCACCTGGCGCGATGGCGCTCGAACCATTCTGGCGAAATTTCTTTGACAACATGGCAACGGTGCAGTTTGACCACCGCGTACTCGCGATAACGACACTGCTCGCCGTCGTTGTGTTCTTCATCAGAGCACGCAAGGCAGACTTACCCGGGCGCACCAGGCCTGCCGTCATGGCACTGCTGCACACAGCGATCCTGCAAGTCGTGCTCGGTATCACTACCCTTCTCATGGCAGTACCTGTTTTGCTTGGCGTCTTACATCAGGCTGTTGCGATGCTGCTGTTCACGGTGACCTTGTACGTGTTGCACAGCTTGCGAGCCGGCGAGTGAAAGTTTGCTTCGACAATGACCTCATCGTTCGGTATGGAGGTCGCGGACCGCGTTATACATCCTACCCGACTGCATTGCAGTTCAGCGAGCAGGTGACTGCAAGCGACTATCGCCGAAGTGCGGCCGCCAGCAATAGCAGCGACGTCCCGCTGTCGCTGTATGTGCACATTCCGTTCTGCCATACGCTTTGTTACTACTGCGGTTGCAACAAGATTGTGACCCGCAATCAGGAACGCGTGGTGCGATACCTGGAAGTGCTGCACAAAGAAATCGACATGCAGGCAGAACTATTCGACAGGCAACGCCTGATCGAGCAACTTCATTTTGGCGGCGGAACCCCGACCTACCTGAGCCGCGAACAACTCGATTCATTGATGCAGAAGTTGCGCAGTGCTTTTAGTTTCGATGAGTCTGAGAACCGCGAGTTCTCCATAGAGGTCGACCCACGCAGTGTCGACGCCGATGGAATTCGCCATCTCGCGGATCTCGGCTTTAACCGACTGAGTCTCGGCATCCAGGATTTCGATCACAAGGTTCAGGATGCAGTCAATCGCACACAGTCGGCAAATGACGTTCGGGCACTGGTCGAAGCCGCGCGCGGTGCCGGTTTCGAGTCGATTTCATTCGATCTGATTTATGGCTTACCACACCAGACAGTCACGAGTTTCGACGCAACGCTCGATGTCGTCACGAGCATGCAACCGGACCGACTCGCAGTATACAACTACGCACACCTGCCGCAGCGCTTCAAGGGTCAGCGCATGATCACCGATGCTGACATCCCCTCGCCCGATACCAAGCTCGACATTCTGCACCGGACTATCGACAAACTATGCAGCTCAGGCTATGAGTACATCGGCATGGATCACTTCGCGCTGCCAGGTGATGAACTCGTCAAGGCACGCGAAAATGGCAGTTTGCAGCGCAACTTCCAGGGCTACTCGACACATCGGCACTGCGACCTCATAGCGCTCGGCGTCAGCGCGATAGGCAACATTGGCAATCTGTTCGCACAAAGTGCTGTAACGACGATGGAATACGAGGCGATTATCGAGGCGGGAGAGCTGCCCATCAAGAAAGGTGTATCTGTAGACGCAGATGACCAGATTCGTGCCGCAGTCATTCAGGATCTTATGTGTTACGACCAACTGTCATTCAAGTCGTTTAACGATCAGCACGGCATCGACTTCCAGTCGTATTTCGCTGCGGAATTGCGAAACCTGCGGCCACTCGCCGATGACGACCTTGTCCACCTGACAGATTCCGCTATCACCATAACGGCCAAGGGCCGACTGCTACTTCGCAGTATCGCGATGCTGTTCGACCGATATATTGATCAGGCAGAAAACGACAATCGCTTTTCGAAAGCGATCTAGCTGACTTCCGTCAGCCAGCTGTGCGAGTCTGGTGCTAATCCATACTGAATGTCCTGCAATGCCTTGCGCAACCTTTCTGTATTGGGTCCCGGGCCGCCGTCCATGACCGGTATTTCCTTACCTTGATATACCAGTGCGCCAACAGGTGACAGGCAAGCTGCCGTACCCGACAAAGTCGCTTCGTGAGTCGTTACGAGCTTGAGCAACTCACTGACTGTCAAATTGCGCTCACTGACGGTATAGCCATTGTCCGCCGCCAGCTTGAGAACTGAGTCCCGAGTCATGCCATGCAGAAAAGTACTGTCCAGCGGCTTGGTGATGATTTCATTGTCACTGATTAACAGGAAGTTGGCCGCGCCAGTCTCCTGCACATCGCCGTTCGGACAAAACAACACCTGGTCCACACCGTACTGTGCCTTTGCATCCAGTGTTGGACCCAATGCCGCTGCATAATTGCCACCGGTTTTGGTGCTTCCCAGTTGTTCCGTCGAACGGGCACGCTGATCCTCGACCAATAATTTGAGCGTCGCCGCGCCGCCGGAGAAATAGTCGCCTACGGGTGAAGCCAGAACAAACAGTGTCGCTTCCGTAGACGGTGCGGCAGCCGCGCCGATATTCTCCAGGGTTCCTATCAGTGTTGGGCGAAGATACAAAGAACTCGGTGGATTCGGAATATCCCCGATATGGTGTGCCACGAGATCGACGACCATTGCTGCCAGCTGATCTGCGTCTGGTACAGGTAGCCGTAGCGATTCCGCACTTTTTTGCATACGTGCGACATGATCCTGCAAACGGTAAATACGCGCCTTGCCGTCCTCCCATCGATAGGCCTTGAAGCCCTCGAAACAGGTGCTGGCGTAGTGGAAGACATGCGACGCGGGGTGCATCTGCAGCGGCCTGAGGGGTTCAATTGAAGCGCCCTGCCAGGCGTCGTTCTCGTAACGCGCGATCGCGAAATGGTCGCAAAACTCTGTGCCAAACTGGCCCATGACGGAATACTCTAAGCAATACCCTGAAGGGGCGCTACTTTGCCACCAAACCTCGCCTCAAGACCAGAGCAAACGACGCCTTTTTTCCCTCTTTCTTGAATATTTTTACCATTCTCGTGGAAAACGCTAGAAGGTCGGCGGCGTGCAGGCCGTAATCAACTCACAGGGCTGGTTGCCCGAATTTCGGAAAGAGTGCGGCTGGTTGCTCTTGAAGTAGTACGCATCGCCTGCAGTCAACACAGCGGTCTGCTCGCCGACAACAACCTCGAGGCGCCCGCTCAGAATGATGCCGCACTCCTCCCCTTCGTGGGTTATTTCGTGTTTACCCGTGCCGGCACCGGGCTGATACTGTTCCTTGAGGAGCTGTATCGCACGATTCTGAAGATTCGTGCCAACCTGGCGAAAGGAGACGCCGCCATCCGCAATCTCGGTTAACTCGTCGGCGCGAAAGAATACCCTGTCTCGCGCCTCAAACTCATCTCCGAAAAACTCACCAAGTGATATCGGGACGCCGTCGAGTACTTTTTTCAGCATGCCGACAGTCGGGTTTAGCTTGCCCGCCTCAATCTGAGAGATCGTCGCGTTAGCGACACCGGACTGGCGCGATAGCTGCCGCTGTGACAATCCCAGCTGAGTCCGAATGTTGCGCAGTCGCTGGCCAATTTCTGATTCCATCACGCGGATCCTTTGAAAGTGTTTAGCTTAGTAAACATTCTCACCCCAGAAACTAATAAAATCAATAGTTTATAATTCGTTGACTAACTAATTGTTTAACATCCATGCTCAGGCGTAGAATTCGCTTCTCTTGCCAATTTGATATGGAGCCGCCCCCGATGAGCCGTGTTGCCACAAACCTCGACGCCTACTGGATGCCGTTTACCGCGAACCGCGACTTCAAGAAAAAGCCACGGGTCATTAGTGGCGCAGAAGGCCATTACTACACGACCGAGGACGGGACGCGGCTGTACGATATGTTCTCCGGTCTCTGGACCTCGGGTGCAGGTCACTGCCACCCGAAAATCGTTGACGCTGTTCAGAAACAGGTCGCCCAACTCGACTACTGCATGACCTTCCAGGTGACCAATAACAAAGCAATTGAGCTCGCAGATCGCGTCACCCAAATCGCACCGGATGGCATCGATCATTGTTTTTTCACGAATTCGGGCTCCGAATCTGTGGACACAGCGCTCAAGATCGCACTTGGGTATCACCGCGCTCGCGGTGAGGGAAACCGCACACGCCTTATCGGTCGTGAGCGCGGCTATCACGGCGTCAATTTTGGCGGAATGTCAGTCGGCGGAATGGTGCCGAATCGAAAAGCATTCAGCGCTAACCTGATCCCCGGCGTCGATCATATCCGGCACACGCACAATCTCGAGCGAAACGCGTTCACTCGCGGACTCCCGGAGTACGGTGTCGAGCTTGCAGATGACCTCGAACGGCTTTGTGCCCTGCATGATGGCAGTAACATCGCGGCAGTTATCGTAGAACCGATCGCCGGGTCTACCGGCGTTCTGCCACCGCCAGTCGGCTACCTCGAACGCTTACGCGATATTTGCGATCGCCACGGGATATTGCTCATTTTTGATGAAGTCATTGCGGCATTCGGTCGGCTTGGCACGCCATTCGGTGCGCAGCGTGTCGGCGTTACACCAGACATCATCACGACGGCTAAAGGACTTACCAACGGTGTTATTCCAATGGGAGCGGTACTGGTTCGCGATAGTGTTTACAACGCCTTTATGCAAGGCCCGGAAAATATGATTGAGATCTTTCACGGCTACACGTATTCCGGCCATCCAGTTGCGGCTGCAGCGGGCCTCGCCTGCCTTGACCTGTATGAGGAAGAAGGCACGTTTGAGCAGGCGAAAGCCCTCGAACAACAGTTTGAGGACCTGTTGCACTCTTTTGCCGACCACAAACATGTCATAGATGTCCGCAATTACGGTTTAATGGGCGCTATCGAAATGGCACCGCGAGACGGTGCGCCTGGTGCACGCGGCGGTGAAACCCACAAGAAGTGTTTTTGGGATGAAAACCTCGTCGTCAGGAACGGAATGGATACGCTACAGTTTTCGCCATTCCTGAACTCAGACCCTGACGAAATGCAACAATCTTTTGAAGGAGTTCGTCGCGTTCTCGACTCAATCGAGTAAGCGACAAAGCCTGGAGCTAAACAATGAATGCTACACCCGCAAAAAACGTCGACTCAGCTGAAATCCTCGGCCACTTCATTAACAACGCCGACGTCGCCGACGACAATCGCCCGGCGGCTATTACCAATCCTGCGACCGGCAAAGTCACGCGCCACGTCGCGATGGCATCAAAGCAAACAGTCGAAAGCGCAATCGCAGCCGCAGAAGCGGCGTTTCCGGCGTGGCGTAACACGCCGCCGGCCAAACGTGCCCGCGTCATGTTCAAGTTCAAACAGTTGCTTGAGGAACACGCAGACGCGATCGCTGCCGCAATTACCGATGAGCACGGTAAGGTATTCGACGATGCGCTCGGCGAATTCGGCCGTGGCGTCGAGGTTGTCGACTACGCATGCGGAATCCCTGAGATGCTAAAGGGTGAATTCTCGCGCAATGTTGGTCCGGGCATCGACAGTTGGTCTGACTTCCAGCCTCTGGGCGTTGTGGCTGGTATTACACCATTCAACTTCCCTGCAATGGTGCCAATGTGGATGTACCCAATGGCGATCGCTTGCGGCAACACGTTCGTGCTCAAGCCATCCGAGAAAGATCCGACAGCGCCTATGCTCGCAGCACGCCTGCTTAAAGAAGCGGGCCTGCCGGACGGCGTGTTCAATGTCGTTAACGGTGACAAAGAAGCCGTGGACACGCTTCTGCATGATGAACGTGTTCAAGCAATCAGTTTCGTAGGCTCTACGCCGATCGCCGAGTACATTTATTCGACTGGTACCGCCAACGGCAAGCGCGTGCAAGCACTGGGCGGCGCCAAAAACCACGCAATTGTCATGCCCGACGCGGATGTCGACAACGCCGTCAATGCCCTTATGGGCGCGGCATTTGGCTCCTGCGGTGAACGATGCATGGCAATCTCGGTCGCCGTTTGTGTCGGCGACGAAGTTGCTGATGAAGTCGTTGCCAAATTGCAGGCAGAAATCTCCGGCCTGAAAGTGGGTACCGGCACAGATGTCAGCAACCACATGGGACCGCTGATTACAGAGGCACACCATGAAAAAGTTCGAGGCTATGTCGAGCTGGGCGTCAAAGAAGGCGCAGACCTCGTCGCGGACGGTCGCGAACTTGTCGTTTCTGGCCATGAAGAAGGATTCTTCCTCGGGCCATGTTTGTTCGACAACGTGACCCAGGACATGCGCATCTACCAGGAGGAAATCTTCGGCCCGGTACTGTGTGTAGTCCGCGCGGAATCGGAAGAACAGGCAATGCAACTCATCGATGATCACGAGTACGGCAACGGCACCTGTATTTTCACGCGTGACGGAGAGGCAGCGCGCTACTTTGCCGACAACATAAAAGTCGGCATGGTCGGTATCAATGTTCCGCTACCTGTTCCGGTTGCGTATCACTCCTTTGGCGGCTGGAAGCGCTCTTTGTTCGGCGACCTGTTTGCTTATGGCCCGGACAGTGTACGGTTTTACACGCGCCGCAAGACAATCACGCAACGCTGGCCGTCAGGCGGTGTCCGCGAAAAGGCACAATTTTCATTCCCGGGGCGCCAATAGACTCCGTTTCAGGGTTACAATCGCTGTCCACCTGGATTGGAGACAGCGATGAACAAACTGGCCTTGCTTTTGGCGCTCGCAGCGCCGCTTGCTTCCGCGCAAGACTGGATGGCGACTTCGCATGAACACGTTGAGGTGGTCCCGAACATCTACATGTTGACGGGCGCCGAAGGTAAGATGGCCGGCGGCGCCATTGGCTTGCTGGTTGGAGATGAGTACGTCGTACTAATTGACGATGGTTTCAATCCTCTCGGCCCGACGCTGCACGACAAAATAGTCGAACTGGCCGGCAGACCCGCGGATTTCATCATCAGCACGCACGCGCATGGCGACCATACCGGTGCGAATCAGTTCTTCGCAGAGCAAGGTGCGATTATTGTCGCACACGATAATCTTCGCAGCCGGATGGCGACAGATCCGCAACAAAACACGGGGCCAGGTGCACTGCCTGTGATTACATTTTCTGATGAAATGACGTTTCACGTAAACGGTCAGGAAGCATACGTTTTTCATATTCATGCAGCACACACGGATGGCGATGCGGCGATTCTGTTTCGCGACGCCAATGTAATCGCGCCGGGCGATTTACTGTTTCGCGGTGTGTTTCCGTTCATCGATCTCGACAGTGGCGGCAGTGTTGCCGGCTACAAGGCGGGGATGCAGAAGCTTATCGATATGGCGGACGAAGAAACGAAATTTATCTCCGGCCACGGGCCAGTCGCAACACGCGCGGACGTGCAGCAGGATCTCAATATGCTCGTTGACGCTGAATCGCTGGTAAGAACCCTTATCGACAAAGGCATGACATCCGAACAGATAATAGCTGCCAATCCGTTGCAGAAGTACGATGAAACCTATAGCTGGAATTTCATCACGACGGAACGCATGACCCAAACCCTGATCCGTTCGCTGACAGAAGAAAAATAATGGACAATCAGAAGACTGCAGAATTCGTAAACGCCATGTGGGATAACGAAATCATCCCGGAGATTTCCGAGTACATTAAGGTACCTAATAAGTCACCGCATTTCGATCCGGACTGGGAAGCCCGCGGTCACATGGAAACGGCCGTCTCGATGCTCGAAAAGTGGTGCAAGACTCAACCTGTCAAGGACATGAGTATCGAGGTCGTACGCATTGATGGCAGAACACCGGTTCTTTTCATTGATATTCCGGGCGACTCTGATGATATCGTGCTGCTCTACGGCCACTATGACAAACAACCTGAATTCAGTGGTTGGGACGACGATCTCGATCCGTGGACGCCTACTATTAAAGACGGAAAGCTATACGGTCGCGGCGGCGCCGACGATGGCTACTCGACCTTCGGTTCACTAACTGCAATTCGTGCTTTGCAGGAACAAGGCATTCCGCACGCACATTGCGTCGTCTTGATCGAGGGCTGCGAGGAAAGCGGCAGTTTCGACCTGCCCCACTACATTGATCTTCTGGAAGACCGCATTGGCTCTCCTGACCTGGTGGTTTGCCTCGATGCAGAATGCGGCAATTACGACCAGCTTTGGTGCACAACATCATTGCGCGGCAACCTCACAGGAACACTCCGGGTAGACGTGCTCACCGAAGGTGTGCACTCCGGAACGGCCAGCGGCGTTGTGCCTTCGAGTTTTCGCACAGCCAGACAGCTCATCAGCCGCATTGAAGACGAGTCCAGCGGCAATATCATGCTCGACGAACTGCATGCCGATATTCCGCAGCAACGACTGCAACAGGCAGCATTGGCTGCGGATACACTCAAGGAACTGGTCTACGAAAAATTCCCCTGGGCCGTGGACCAACCAAGACCCAATGAGTCTTACGACGAATTGATGCTGAACAACACCTGGCGCCCCACGCTGGCCGTCACCGGCCAGGAAGGCATGCCAGCGCTGATCGATGCCGGCAACGTGTTGCTGCCGTTTACAGTATTAAAACTGTCGTTCCGCCTGCCACCTACCGTTGATGCCGACGCTGCGGCGGGCGTCGTAAAAGCTGCGCTCGAAAAAGACACGCCGCCACTCGTCAAAGTCAAGTTTGACGCAGATTCGAGTATGGCTGGCTGGAATGCCCCTGCAATCGCCGATTGGCTCGAAGCATCGATGCAAAAAGCGTCGCAGGCGTTTTTCAATAAGCCATCAATGTACATGGGCACAGGCGGTACCATTCCATTCATGGGCATGCTTGGCGAACGCTTTCCACAGGCACAGTTCTTGATTACGGGACTATTGGGGCCAAAATCGAACGCACATGGGCCGAATGAGTTTCTGCATATTGAGACGGGCAAACGACTAACTAGCTGTGTCGCACAAGTTTTGGAAGACCACTACAACCGCTAATTGTTTCAGCAAGCGAGTGAAATGCCGACAGCAACAATTCCGAGGCGCCACGTACTCAAGACAACAGGCTGTCCGACGTTAACGCGAGCGCCAGGCCAAGAACCACGAACCCGCCAATCAACGAGAAACCCAACGGAACTCCGTAGTACCAACAGGCAATTGCCGCGCCGCCGGTACCAACCACAAATGCAATGACGAATTTGACCAGGTCCCGAACGAGGCCAAGAAATATTGAAGCCAGGAAGCCGCGTTCGGCACCTTCAGCATGTTCAGAATTCTTGTTCTCTTTGTCCGTCACAAAAGCATCCTTTGTTCTTGCAGTCTGGCTGATCGCCTCAATCAGGAACGACTGTAGGTCAATGCAGTGATTTGCTCAGAAATCAGGCCAATCAGGAAAATAATTACCGCCGCGCTGAATATCAACATGCTCATGTTCGTGAAACGGCCCGTTGTGAAATACGTATACGCGTAATAGCCCAGCCCCGTTGCGAAAAACATGCTGCTGACAGGCAGGAATATCTTAAGCGGCGAATACAGTGTCGCGATCTTGAAAATAATAATCATAAAGCGCACGCCATCCCGGATGGGGCGAATATGACTTTTGCCTACGCGTTTCGCCGCCGAAATTGGCTCGAACCTGACAGGGTAGCCGCTGCGCAGAAATGCCATCGTAATGGTCGTCGGATAAGAAAACCCGTTCGGCAACAGGTACAGAAACTGACGAAATCGCTCAGTTCTGGCCACACGAAAACCCGAGGTGAGATCGAGAATTTTACGACCACTCATCATGGATGCGATGCTGTTGTAGAGACCATTTGCAAACAGTCGACCAACACTGGCATGCGACCCTGAATCGCGCGCACCGATCGCCATGTCATAACCTTCATCCAGACGCGCAATAAGCGGTTCGAGTTCACGGGCATCATGCTGTCCATCGCCATCCATGAAAGCAATCAAATCGCCCGTTGCCGTGCGCGCACCGGTTTTTACAGCCGCACCATTGCCAAGGCTTTCAGGGTGGCTGACCACTATCGCGCCCGCCTCCCCCGCAACTGCCGCCGTCTCGTCCGTGGAGCCGTCATCCACAACTATGACTTCTGCGTCCGGGTGAGCACTTCTTGCAATCGCAACAACGTCGCCGATTGCACCCGCCTCATTCTTCGCTGGAATAACTATGGATAGTGACATCATTGAGTCCTTTGTTGCTGTAATTCAGATGCCTTCAGGTAAGCGAGATTGGCATCAATATTAAGCTGCCAACGCATGGCTTGCAGCGGTTGCCACGGCGCTTTCTGCTCTGCGTCAGCCAGGAACGCGCGTGCCGGCGCAAACTCACCGTTGTCGATCATTGTTACCGCGCTCATTGTTACCAGGTCCTCCGTCAGGCCAAAAGTGATCGCTTGCTCCAAATGCTGAAATGCGCGGCCATTATCGCCGGAAATTCGGGCGATCAGGGCAAGCAGGCCGTAGTGGATCTGGCTGTATGTGGGATCTCTGGAATAACGCGGGTTTGCGTACAGAGCTTCTGCCAGTTCCGCGACTTTCTCGACCGGTACGGCTGTACACTGGCCTCGTTCGCTCGTAGTAAGCAACGCAGAGAGTAATTCCCCCGCGAGATAGTCGAAACCTGAATCCACTAGCTGCGTTTTGACGTCTTGGACACGGGATGGCGTTACCAACGTTGGGTCCGACAAACACTCGAGATTCAGTTCCAGGATACGCAGGTAGCGATGCTCGGAGTGTCGATCTGAGAAGTCGGCCAGCGTATCGAGGGCTGGTGCAAAGCCTTCCTCAATTAGCTGGTATTTCGCCATATTCGTAACTGCACGGACTGAATCCGGGTACGTCTGCCCCCAGTAGCGAGCCGCAACGGAAGGACTTCCCTGCAATGACGCGATACTAAACAGGAACCACGCGTTTACAACGATGAGCAATGGAATTACATAGCGTGCCGCACTCTGACTTTGCTCAGAGTGCGTAATCAGAAATGCCATAAACGCGACTATCGGACCCGCTATTGCAATGTAGTTTCGGTGCTCAAAATACAGCTCAAGCGGCAGCACCGTGGACTCCAGGAGATGGCCTGCAACAAACCACAAAACAGCAAACGCGAAAAGTGGAAAACGTCGCCGCCTGACTATGGCCAATACGATAACGGCCAGCCACGAGCCGACTGCCAATAGTGTCGCAGGCGAGAACAGGCTGCGTACAATCTCATAATCGCCTTGATAGACACCGAGAGACCTGGTCGACCCTACCAGCGCTTTGCCCAGATACACCCAGAGAATGTGGGCTTGCGTCAGCAGGCGCTCCCCACTGTCGAAGCCACGCCGCCAGACCATTGCTTCAGCATAAGACGTCGAGAGAACCAGGTATCCCACCAGCGCAATGAACGGCAGCCATAACATCACGGCGCACCAGGTCTGCCAATCGCGTCCGCGTACGCCCAGCGGTGGTCGCAACAACGTAGTTTCTATTACCAATATGAAGACCGGCAACAACGCACCGGATTCTTTTGAAAACGTAGCCAGGACGGTTGCGGCACCCAGCCACAGGGCAAGTATCGCAAGCCGTCCGCGCGTAGCATCCTCCGCTGACGGCCGTAGCTGAATATAACCGGCCAAACCCACGAGAACGAAAAATGCACTCAGTGAGGTCATGCGCTGAATAACCAGCAAGGTTGCAGTAGATATCAACGGCAGCAACACCCAGACCGACGTCGCCGCAAAAGCGATATACGTTGCGCGAGTTGCATTCTCGCCACGCAGCATGAAAATGCCCCGAACGATCAACGCGAGTAACAGCGCGTTAAGCAGATGAATGAACGTGTTGACGAGAAGAAATGCTGCAGGCCCATCCGACCAACTATCGGCCTGCAGAGCAAACGTTAACAAAGACAGTGGCCTGCCTGTTGGCCCGGCGATTCCAGTCGCGACGAACTCCAACGCGGATTCCGCATCTGACACCAACGCCAGACTATCCAGATTAGCTTCATCATCAAGCTGAAAGTCGGAACTAAAAGAAGTGCTGTAGCACCACCCGGCAAGGACGAGAATCGCAACAAGCGCGAACCAGGACTGTTTTTGTGTCACGACGCAAACATGATCATGATGCCGGCAGCCACCGCCGAACCAATCACGCCCGCAACATTGGGACCCATTGCGTGCATTAGCAAAATATTATGCGGATTCGCCTCTAGTCCTACTTTGTTGGCAACCCGCGCTGCCATCGGTACGGCAGATACGCCCGCGGCACCGATCAGGGGGTTGATGGGCGTACTGGAAACCCTGTTGAGCAACTTTGCCATTAGCAATCCGCTCGCAGTTCCGATTGCAAATGCCACCATGCCCAACATCAGGATACTGAGTGTGCTCCAGTCCAAAAACTGTTCGGCACTCAGCTTGGAGCCGACAGACAGGCCGAGAAAAATCGTCACGATATTAATCAGCGCATTTTGCGTAGTATCAGAGAGACGATCGACGACACCGCACTCTCGCATTAGATTGCCGAAACACAGCATGCCGAGTAGCGGAGCTGCTGACGGCAATAGCAACGCAACCAGCAACAACAGCATTAGTGGAAAGATGATGCGTTCGGCTTTCGATACTTCACGCAGCTGCACCATCTCGATCTTGCGTTCCGCCTCCGTCGTGAGCAGCTTCATGATTGGCGGCTGAATAAGCGGTACCAGTGCCATATAAGAGTAAGCTGCTACGGCGATTGCACCAAGCAGTTCGGGTGCAAGCTTGCCAGCGACGTAAATTGCGGTCGGTCCGTCGGCGCCGCCAATAATGCCGATGGCCGCCGCCTCCCGCAGCGAGAAATCCATGATTCCAAGCTGCGTCAGGCCTAAAGCACCCAGAAGGGTAGCGAATATCCCAAACTGCGCGGCCGCGCCCAGAAACAGGGTTTTCGGGTTTGCCAGCAATGGCCCGAAGTCAGTGAGCGCTCCAACTCCCATGAATATAATGAGCGGAAAAGCGCCAGTTTCGATTCCGACCACATAAGACAAATGCAGCAGGCCATCACCGGTAGCGATCTCGACGCCAGGAATATTGCTCAGCAGTCCACCGAAACCGATTGTTACAAGCAGCAACGGCTCAAACTTTTTTACGATTCCGAGATACAACAGCAGCAGGCACACGACAAGCATCGCAACCTGCCCGCCAGTGATCTGATAAATCCCGGACTCCAGCCAGATTTGCCTGATCATTTCCATGCGCTATCCGATCGCTACCATGGCATCACCGACAGCAACCGTGTCGCCCTCGCTCACAAACACGTCGGTAATCGTTCCGCTGCACGGCGCGACGACGACCGTCTCCATTTTCATCGCCTCAACGACTAGTAGCGGATCGCCTTCACTGACACTGGCGCCTGTCGCAACATGCACTTTGAAAATATTGCCAGCCAAAACGGCGTTAACGGGCTCGCCCGTACCGCCTGCAGCCGGCGCCGCAGAAACCGGCGACGCGACGACGTCTGACAGTTGCCCGCTCTCGGCCACCTCGACGGTAAATGCTTTGCCATTCACCCGCACCGAGTAGACTCCGGCGCTTCCAGCCGGCGCAGCAGCAGGAGCTACGTCGGGCTCAGCGCCTGGTGCCGGTTCGAACGCGTCCGGGTTACCTCGATTTTCAAGAAACTTGATACCTATTTGCGGGAACAGCGCGTAAGTCAGGACATCGTCCACGACATCCTTGGCGAGTGTGATGTTCTTTTCTTTCGCGATTGCCAGGAGTTCATCTGTCTGGTGCTGCAATTCAGGTTTCAGACGATCAGCAGGACGGCCTGTGACGGCATCTGCACCATCGAGCACCCTCGCCTGCAATTCAGCATTCACAGGCGCAGGCGTCGCACCGTATTCGCCTTTGAGCACGCCGGAAGTTTCATTGCTGATCGTGGCATAACGGCTACCCGACAACACGTTAATGACTGCCTGCGTACCGACAATCTGCGAAGTCGGCGTTACCAGTGGCAACATTCCAAGGTCCTCGCGGACCCGCGGAATCTCTTCCAGGACTGCATCGATCTTGTCGCTGGCATTTTGCTCACGCAGCTGGCTCTCCAGGTTTGTCAGCATGCCGCCCGGCACCTGCGCAACAAGAATGCGTGAGTCAACGCCGCGTAGCGAACCTTCGAACTTCGCGTATTTCTTACGCACCTCTCGAAAATACGCTGCAATTTCCTCCAGCAGGGTCATGTCCAATCCTGTATCGCGATCCGTTCCTTCAAGAATGGCGACCAAAGACTCCGATGCAGAGTGACCGTAAGTCATACTCATAGAAGAAATCGCAGTGTCGACGTTGTCGATGCCTGCCTCTGCTGCCTTGAGGTATGTCGCTGTCGACATACCAGTAGTCGCGTGGCATTGCATGTGGATCGGGATATCGACTGCCGCCTTGAGTCGGCTGACCAGCTCATAGCAAACGTATGGTCGTAGCAGGCCGGCCATGTCCTTGATGCAGATTGAATGTGCGCCCATGTCCTCGATACGTTTGCCCATGTCGACATACAGGTCGATCGTGTGCACCGGACTGACCGTGTAGGAAATCGTCCCCTGAGCATGCTTGTCGACGGCGAGTGTTGCTGTTATCGCCGTCTCGAGGTTGCGCAAGTCATTTAGCGCATCGAATATCCGAAAAACATCAACACCATTGATCGCGCAGCGTTCGACAAACTTGTGAACGATATCGTCAGCATAGTGACGGTAGCCAAGAATATTCTGGCCACGAAACAACATCTGTTGCGGCGTATTCGGCATGGCCGCCTTGAGCAGGCGGATTCGTTCCCAGGGGTCCTCACCGAGATAGCGAATACAGGAATCAAACGTCGCTCCGCCCCAGGACTCCATCGACCAGAATCCGACTTTGTCGAGTTTGTCTGCGATCGGCAGCATGTCCTCAACACGCATTCTCGTTGCGAGCAGGCTTTGGTGTGCGTCTCTGAGCACCAGCTCGGTGACTCCAAGTGGTTTTTTGTCGGTCATCTGATCTACTTTGTATTGGCTTTTCTGTGTTGAGTGATCGCAGCACTGATCGCGGCAATCTCCTCGTCGGTCACACCAGCAGTGTCGGGCGCAGGCGCGAGTCGCATTGCGGCCGTGGACATCAGGGTCATGCCAACAACAAGGACAGTCAGGAACACGAATACAGTGCCCATGCCAACCAGCATGAGTGTTATTCCCTGTTCCAGAAGTGTTGCTTCCAAGTCGCTCTCCGACCCTTTTCGACGGTACGGCGATTATAACCAAACAGCGCCGCTATAGGTGTTGTTCGATAAATTTCGCTATCGCCTGCATCGCCTTGAGTCGTGTCTCGTATTTCGAAAGATAGTGGTCCTCGCCATTGAGTTCCACAAACTCGACCGATTTGCCGGCTTTTCTCAAGGCATTGCGCATCGATTTACTCTGCTTGATCGGCACAATCGTGTCGTCCTTGCCGTGGATCAGAAGGACCGGTGACTGGAATGCACCAGCGTGGTGCAGCGGCGAAATAGACCGCATCAGCTCACGGTCTCTTATGTCAGTACCATACTGCTGCTCCCAATAGGAGACGATCCAGTGGTCACTGCCATAATTGCGTCTGGCCTCTTTGATCATTCCTTCCAGATCCGATACTCCGGCGATCGAGACGACGCACTTGTACATTTCGGGCGCAAACGCGCCAGCCGCAAGCGCCGCGTAGCCGCCGTAGCTGGAGCCAACGATACAGACGCGACTTGCGTCGACCTTGCCGCTCTCGACCAGGTAGCGCACGCCATCGTGCAGATCTGATTGCATTCTTCCGCCCCATTCACCATGCCCTGCATTGACGAAGTCATCTCCGAATCCACTTGAGCCCCGAAATTGCGGCTGCAGCACGACATAGCCTCGGCTCGCCAGGTACTGCGCCTTCCAATTGAAGCCGAACCGGTCATAGCTTTCCGGTCCGCCGTGCGGCATTACGATCAATGCAGCATTCCCCGCCTCATAGACCGACTCCCTGGCCGTAATCAACGCGGGAATTTCGAGTCCGTCACTCGCGGAATAGGAATCGATGTACGTCTTGGCAACGTGCTCGCGAGAAATTCCCGGACGTTCGCGGCTGATAGACTGCGGATCGTTGTCATCACCTTCGAACAACAGGTAGTGGCCCGAGCTCCAGCCTCCTTTTACCAAAAAAATAAGCCTTTCCCTGGTCTTACTGGCACTGACGAGCTGCACCGACAGATCCGGCAGGCGCGACTGAATCTTCTTCACTCGCGCATCCAGCTCATCGTCGAAAAAATGGTAGTCCGGCTTGAATCCCGAGTATCGAATTCCTGTGACGACCCGATTGATGTCAGTAATAACGTAGTCGATATCGGCATCTTCGCGGCCAAACACCGGCCCGGTAATCGCACCATCGTCAAGACTCATCAGGAAGTAACTCGCGATGTCTCTGCCCGGCAGGTTCCTGAGAATAACGAGGCTCTTGCCATCGGACGACAGCCCGACCGGTCCGGCAGGCCTGATTTCGGTTTCCTCGGAGTACAGCAACACGTCTTTTTCCTTGCCCTCGCCCAGGCGCCAAACGCTATAGAAGTCCTCCTCGTCATCGTAGTCCTCGCGAACGATTGGCACTCCATTCGAGTCGACAAACCAGTCTTTGGTCTCGTGATTACCCTTTTCAATCAGGCGATCGCGGCGAATATCCAGTCGTACGGCGTAGATGCCGTATCGTGGGTTTGACTTGCCATGATAGGCGGGCATATAGAGAACTTTGCCGTCTTCAGCCGCACCGATGACCTTGCCAATGCCACTCTGGAACGGGTAGAGGTTCTTGGCCCGAGTCAGCAACGACCGCACTTTCTGTTCACTCAGCGTCAGGCTATATGCCTGGTTGTGCTCGTAAGCACTCTTGACGGCCAGCGGGTTGACCCGCTTACCAGCCATCAGCAACAAGATATCGTTGTTTGGGAAACGAATGTTGCGCGGCTTCATCACTCCGGCGTTGGCGCCGGCGATGACGTCGTTAGTTGCCAGATCCATCGCGAGAATGACATCGCGATCGGGCGACGTGACGCGCATCGCTACGCGCGTCCCATCCGGCGAAATCTCCATCATGCTGGTTTCGGGCAGGGCCGCGTAAGCTTCCAGTGGCGGCAATTCTTCTGCCCGTGCGATGCTGACGGCGCACAATACAAAGGCAAAAACTACTGATCGAGACTTGAGCATGGAAGGTCCTCGTGTGAACTTAGCCAGTCAGCTGCGACTCCTGGAGATTATATCTGTGTATCAGCAATAAACTCAGCAACATTAGCCCTGCCGGAATAATCGCTACGACCAGGTAGATTCCCTGCACCGAAAGCTCTGTTTGTACGGTAGCGCTGCGCACGAAGCCGGTCGCAGAGAGGATCAATCCCAGAATCTGCGCACCGAGCCCCGAAGTCAGTTTTTCCACAAGACTGTAGCTGCCCGCGAACATTCCGTTCTTGCGATGGCCAGTGCGGCGATAGTCTTCATCCATGATGTCTTGCAACATAGCGTTGCCCATCAACAACATGCCGCCTGCCACTATTCCAAACAGAACACCGCGCCCCAGGAGCGTGAACATGGATTCGCCTGGACCGGCGAGTACCCAGCTGAGCGTTAACAGTGAGTAGGCTAAAGTCGCGACGAAGTAGCCGAATCGCTTACCACGGTTCCTCGCAATCCGGGTCCAGACTGGCATCGCGAGCGCCCACACGACTGTTGTCACCGCACCGTACAGGCCAAGTACCTTGAGGTCGTAGCCCAGAACATAGCGATAGAAAAATACCGACGAACCTGCACCAATTGAGAGCGCCAGCAAGTGAGTTACCTTGATCATCAGCAGCGTTCGGAAATGCTTGTTGGCCGCAATCGTCGCAACCTGTTGCGACAGCGGCACCGCAACACGTGTTTCCTCGGCAACGCGATGACGACTCGTCGTTACTACGCAAGCAAGAAAGGCCGCGGCGACGGTTGCCGCCATCACTTTCCCCAGCATCGCATAGGCGTGTGCACCACCACCGAGAAATCCGATAAGAAACGGCGCAATCGACACACCAAACAGCGTGCCGGCCGCTATAAACAGCGAGCGCCATGCCACCATTTTGGTTCGCAAGTGTGTGTCGCGACTCATTTCCGCCGGCATGGACAGATACGGAACATTAAACAGGGTATATCCGGTCGCGTAGATAACGAGCGACGCGAGTATGTAGACAACCTTGTCGCCTGCCGGCGGGCTAAACATCATGTAGAGTGCGACCGGCGTAACAAATGCCGCGACAAACATGTACGGCCGCCGCGCGCCCCAACGACTGCGGGTTCGGTCCGTCAACCATCCCATTGGCAGGTCAGTTGCGACATCGTACAGTTTTGCCATGAGCACCAGACTACCTGCCAGTGCTGGCTCTATCCCGACAACCAATGTCAGGTATGCAATAAGCAAAACGTTGAACGTATTGAGAATGACCGCGAGCCCGAGAGACCCGAGACCCCAGCCGACGATGACTGTTCGTGGCAGCATGATATGGTTGACCGTAGTTCAAACCGGGTTCAATCGCAAAACATGTCCAGAGGCACTGCACACAATCTTCAGCCACGAACCGACCATGACGGTATGAGCCGGCGTTTGGCCGTTCTGGCGTGCAAGACTGCAATACGCACGACTTTGCAGGCTGAGTTAGAGAGCAACTTCCGCTTGCAAAAAGGCGACATAGAAGGAAGCGCCTCTTACCGCCTTTGGTCAGGTATGAATCGAGTCAGTCAGGATCGTATGTGGAGTTTACTGGCTGAACAGGTGGATCGTGACCAGGCGCGAATTGATCGCGACGCGGCTGCATTGCTGGAACGACCAATCGGCACATTGGCGACAGACGACGCTGTGGTGATTCCGAACTATCAGACAAAGACGGCAATTCACGGTCAGCCAGGCGGCTACATGCTGCGACGCGATAACCTGGATATCGCGGCTGGTATCCTCTATGAGGCCGGTGGCAATATATATGCACTGGGCCAGGGAATCGGCAAGCGCGACTCAAAGGGCGAGCGGCTTGTTGCTCATATTAAGCAACGATATCCGGATTTTCGGCCGCGACGCATTTTGGAAATGGGTTGCTCAGCGGGCGGCCAGTCAACAGACTATCCACCTGCATTTCCGCATGCGGAATTCGTCGCGATCGACCTTTCGCCTGGCATGCTGGCCTATGCTCATGCGCGCGCTGAAGCGCTTGGCTGCAAAGTAGACTTTCGCCAGCAGGACGCGGCGAATACATCTTTCCCTGATCAGCACTTCGACTTAATCGTTAGCCACAACCTGTTTCACGAAGTTGCCGCTGAACACATGCCCGCGATCCTGAAGGAATGCCATCGCCTGCTTGCGCCGGGCGGACTGTGCATTCATCAGGACGTTCCGATCCAGACTGAACGCCTGGATGCGTTCCAACGTTTCTTGTCCGAATGGCAGACCGATAACAACGACGAACCCTTTTGGATGGATTTCGCGAACGCGGATTTGAGCGCAATGCTATCGCAAGCAGGTTTTGAATCCAGCAATATTGAGACCGAATATTTGCGGGCACTCGATGGGCCGATACCCTGGTATGTTGTTACCGCAGTTCGCTAGACAGTCTTCAGACGCTCAAACATTTCGCTGATAAATACCTGGTGACGGGCGAGACGTTTGCGGAGCAGAGATTCATCGACTTCAAATGCATCAATCGACGCGTTGTCAGCGGAACGACCTGCCTGCGACAACTGCTGAGCAGTATCGAGTCGATCCTGCAACACGCAGATCTCCTCGGCGAGCCGCATGATTTCACCAAACAATCGATCGGTTAGCGCATCGTCTTGCGGCGGACGCTCGCCGTGCTGTTCCTTGACGATATCGGAGAGCGACTTCATGGCGCTACCCGGTGCCCCGCGTGAATTGAAACTCCGCACCATGAATCGTGCCTGCATCGGCAACCTGCCAGTCCAGGATGCCGTCACGCCAGTCCTGTTCGTCGTCAACGCATAGTGACAGCAGAAAAAATCCCTCGCCATGTTCTGCGAGATGCTGCCCGGGCACAGAGTCTGCGTCATAGGGCGCTACAAGAACGAGCCAGGCATCGCCAATTTTTGTGCGAGCGACATGCGCACCACGCGCAGCGTGATCCACAACCTCAAAGACACCCAAGCCAAGCTGCTTCGAAAAACGTGGCATGGCTTCTTCCAGATCCTGAACAACGAAGTTGATGTGATGAATCTTTGTAGCCTTCACCATCGACCAACCACCTCAGGCCACCTGCCCGCCTGGAAAACCGCCTGCTTTGGGCAGCAATGCCGGAATGCCTCGTCCGAGCTCCGCTTCAAGCCAGTGACTGGTCTCGATAATGCGATCAAGCGACACACCGGTGTCGATTCCGGAACGGTCCAGCATATAGAGCAAGTCGTCTGTCGGGATGTTGCCAGTGGCCGCCGGTGCGAAAGGACAACCACCGATGCCTCCTATACTGGCATCCAGGTACGTAACGCCGGCAGCGACCGCGGCCTGGGCGTTGGCCAGACCAGTATTGCGGGTGTTATGAAAATGACAACGCAACGGCAGATCTCCAGTCACCTCGGCAACGCGCCCGAGTAGATCCGTTACCTGGTTCGGTACTGCTACGCCGATGCTGTCTGCAATACCCAATTCAGCAGGTTCGGATTCAATTACCTGCTTGGTAAGCTCAACAACGCGGTCAACCTCGACAACGCCTTCGTAGGGACAGCCAAACGCGGCAGAAATCATGACGTTAGCCCGCAACCCGGCAGACTTCGCCTGTGCAGAAATCGAGTGCCAGGCGGATACAGAATCGTTGGTGGGTACACCCTGATTCTTCTTGTTGTAAGTATCGCTCGCGACGACAACCATGCCAATTTCGTGAATTCTGGTCGCAAGCGCACGATCAAGACCACGCTGGTTCATGATTAAGCCAATGTACGAGACGCCGTCGACCTGAGGCAGCTTTTCGATCAACGCTTCGGCGTCCGCCATTTGCGGCACCAGCTTCGGGTGCACAAAGCTCGCCACTTCCAGTCTTCGAATTCCCGCAGCAATCGCCATTTCAACAAACGTGACCTTGCTGTCTGTCGTTAGGATCTCAGGCTCGCTTTGCAGCCCGTCCCGCGGACCTACTTCAACAATGGATATCTCTCCGTTGCTCATAGTGTCTTCAAATAGTCCAAGACAGAGGCTTCGTCAACAACGTCGCCATACTTTGCGTTCATGTCAAAAAGGTTGGCGTCGTGTGGCGCCTGATGGCGGTCGCCGCAGGCATCACTGACCACAATCGGGATAAACCCACTGGAAATCGCGTCGATGCAGGTCGCGCGGATACAGCCGCTCGTCGACACACCCGTGATGATCAGTGTATCAATACCGGACTCAGTCAGTTCCTGCGCCAGGGACGTCCCAAAAAAGGCGCTGGCAAACTGTTTGCTGATAACCCGCTCGTCATCGCTCGGGGCAAGCCCCTCCGGCCAGTCACCCAGAGGATTGCCTGTCACAAACGCGCTTAGCGCCGGCACCTTGCGAAAAAACATGCCACCGTCGGATCCATCTGGCTTATAGACAACGTTGGTATAGATAACTGGCACGCCCGCAGTGCGAGCTGCGTCCCTGATCCGAATAGCGGATGCCAATGCGGCTTCGACCCCGGCATACAGCGGGCTGTCTGCATCAAAATAGGCGCGAACAAGATCGACGAGAATCAGGGCCGGTTTTTCACCAAATCCCAGACTCCCGTCGAATGCGCCTGCGTAATTTTCGTTGAGCTCTTTCGTCATTTAGAAACGATACTTCAAATCCAATCCGTATGATGCACCGCGAGCCTGATGGTTAAACGAACCACCAAATTCCGGCGCCGGAATCACTTCTTCCAGGTATTTCTCATCCGTCAGGTTGCGTGCCCAGCCAGTCAGTGACCAGGACTCTGCATCCAGACCAACGCGTAAGTTCAATGTCGAGTATGCGTCACGTTTGGATTTTGAAAAATCCGTGGACGGTTGTCCGAAACCCGGGAACGCGCGCCAGATGTTGGGCACTGCTTCGGTCTGCAGCGTATGGAACCACATATCTCCGACGTGCTGCCAGTCAGCGCGAACATACATATCCATATTGTCACCAACCGGCGCATCCAGTTGC
The DNA here is from genome assembly GCA_022600955.1 of Gammaproteobacteria bacterium. Lineage (GTDB taxonomy): Bacteria > Pseudomonadota > Gammaproteobacteria > Steroidobacterales > Woeseiaceae > UBA1847. The sequence goes on along the minus strand of JAHZJK010000031.1, from coordinate 106,222 downwards.
ACGCCCAGGTTGAAGGTTTCTTCGGGTGCCTGCGGAACCGGATTGCCGACCGACAACGGACGATTGACGTTTCTCTCGATCTCGGAGTCCATTAAACCGATACCACCAAATACGGATATCATATCGCTGGCCTGCCACGCGAAATCCGTTTCGAAACCTTGAATATTCAGCTCGTCGATTGTCGTCACCACTCGCAGAATGCCGAAAGGTCCGGCGAAAAACTCGAAGAACTGGTTGTCATCCACGTCCGTATTGAAGACCGAAGCATTCAGGCGTAAACGGGAATTAAGGAACTCCGTTTTGACACCGAGTTCGAAGGCTGTTGAAACTTCTTTTTCGTACTCATCGTTGACCACCAACTGTGCGTCTACAGCCTCGCCTGCACCACCGAATCCGGTATTGAACCAAAGGTTTAAAAGGTCGGCACTGCCCAGTGAGTTGAAACCACCACTGCGAAACCCGACGCCGTAGCTCGCGTATACATTCACAGTATCGCTCGCTGCCCATCGCGCGGTCAGTTTTGGTTGCAACTGGTCAAACTTGCGGCTTCGGTCCGGAATACCTGTTGGATTCGTCAGGTAAGCCGGATTTATCGGACCAGTCTGATTGTTGCCATTCAAACCGGATGCAGCAACGTTTGGCACTTTGTTTTTGACTTTGCGATCTTCCTGGTCCCAGCGCAATGCCAGGGACACTTCGAAAGTATCGGACATGTCGTAAGCAATTTCGCCAAACACTGCGACCACGCTGGTCTCAAAGTCGTCCCAGAACAACAGGTCAGTCGGGTTCGGGCCTGTCGGTGCGACATACGGCTGGCGCAGGAATCCCATACCCTGATCGGCGCCATAGGCAACGACCACTTCGCGATCAAGCTCGGCGGCGTAGACTCCCGCGATCCAGCGCAGCGCTTCATTCTGCGGCGAGGCTACTCGCAACTCGACGCTCAGATCAGACTGGTTGCGCTCCTGGTATTGATAACCGTCGCAGGTCGTCGGGGTGTAAGGCCCGTATACGCCGGCAAAATCAGTTGCCCCGCCAGGAACTGGTGGCAAGACTCCAAAAGGATTAAAAAACGGCCCGAACAAGTCAGAACGATCCGCGCCGAAACCCGGCGTAGGTTCGTTGTTCAGAATCGCGCGAGATGCCTGGCACGCGGGCGTCAGCTCGTAGCCGTAGAATGTTGCGCTGGTTCCATCTGACAAGAGGTACTCGTCGAGTTCGTTGTAGGACACGACCGTCGTAAATTCGAGATCACCTGCGCCCCAATCGGCCTTCAGTGCGAAATCCGTGGTCTCCTGCTGGTTCTCGCCAGGAACATTGAATACGTACCGAAAATCGATGTCGTTCACGTCCTGGTCGAAATTCGGCGCGCCGAAGAACGCAGCGAAATCAGGAATCGCGAAACCGGCGTTAAAGTTAATCGCACCACCTTCGACCTCGGAATGCCCAATGCGAGCGTCGATTTTCAGATTGTCATTCGGCGTAAATATCGCGCGGGCACGAATCGTCGTGTCTTCCAGGAAGTCGACCGCATCGCTCGCCCCGCTGAGCAGGTTGGTAAAGTGACCATCAGAATTGCGGTGACTTGCCGAAAAACTGGCCCGCACATTTTCGCTCAATCCGCCGCTAACCCGTATTGCCGCTTTGTACTCGTCAGGATCAGCGACACCGACCTGAACTGACCCTTCAAATTCCTCGCCGGGTTCTTTTGTCGTCACCAGTATGGCACCGGCTACTGCGTTGCGACCGTACAATGCGCCCTGCGGACCTTTCAGTACTTCGATCTGCTGTACGTCAACCAGTTCTTCATTAAAACTGTTCGGATTCGTGCTCAGAACGCCGTCAACAACATAAGCAAAAGTCGACTCCGCATCCCGGGTCGACACGATGCCACGAATACTTACTTGCGTATCGCCGACGTTTGCCGTGTCTACAATCGTGACGTTAGGCATCAATGATATGAAATCCGCAGGTCGCTCAATGCCTGCCTTCGCGATTGTTTGTTCTGTGAATGCGGTTATTGCGATCGGGACCTCTTGCAGACTTTCGTCTCGCTTACGAGCAGTTACAACAACTTCTTCTATTGCGGCACCGTCCTGCGCGTGCGCATTTGCGACCGGCAGTAGGGAGGCTGAAAGAACCAGTCCAATGGCTTTGCTTAGAATCTTCATATCGCTGTACTCTTTTATTGGTTGATTTTTATTTGGGCGGCAACGCGAGTATTTCGGCTGCAGCCCTTTTCCCCGATGTCAATGCGCCTTCCATGCCTGGCGCAACCAGTTCTGTGTGTTCGCCGGCAAAGTGCAGCCGACCAACAGGTTTTGGAATTTCTGTAGCGTACTTCGACATTTGACCCGGTGCGTAATGCGCATAGGCCCCCTCTACGTAACTCTGGCCCCAATTGTTTGTGAGGGTCGTTTCGATCTGGCCTTTGGCGTCTGGCCAGATCGCGTAAATCTCATTTTTGACATTCTGCAGGTGTTGTTCCGGGTCCTTGCTGGCTATGCGTGTCGTGCCGACGCCATTTATCCAGTTGACCAGCAGTCCACGGTCGCCCTTGAGCTTGTCGCTGAGGTTAAACAACCTTTCCATCGGTCCGTCTGAAACAACAGCAGCAACGGGCGTGCCACGCTCCCAGAAGCGGCTCTTGGTCTGCAAGAATACCTGAGCAATCTGAGTGTACGGCAACTCATTGATGATCTTGCAGCGAGCTGCCGGCAAGGCTGGCTCGATGTCAATCTTTCGCAACGATGTAAACGGTATGGCGATGACGGCGCGGTCAGCATACAGCGTATCGGTCTGGCCATTTGTTTCGACTTGTAACTGCACGCCATCGTCGTTCTGACTCAACGACGACAGTTTGTGGTCATACCGGATGACAGCACCAAGATCCTCAGCAAATGCCTCCGGCAGGCTTGAATTGCCATTTTTGAGATTCAGCGCCTGGCCACCACGCATATGCAGGAAACGCACGCTGTCTCGCAACGCGCTCAAAGCCGATACAGTATCGACACTGTTGTAATTCAGAGAGTGGTCGATCAGCTCAATTGCTGCGTCGGATGCGCCTTGCTGTATCAGGAGTTGCCGCAGCGTCAGGGCGTCATAGTGCTGAAATCTTGCGTCCAGCACTTTTTCGATCGTGCCAATTTCCTGCGCGATCGGCATCAGGTAGTGACCGATCAAACGCGAGGGCGCCAAAGGCTTTTCCTGTTCGTGCAGATCCAGCGGCCACAGCGTCGGGTCATTCTTCAGCGCGGCAGCGCTGTAAAGCTTGTCTTGCAAGTGCAGCAAGAAATCCGGACGCTGGGTGATTTCCCGCTGTGCTTCAAATTCCAGTCCAAAGCGCGCCGAGTAGTAGAAGAAGTTTGCATACAGGGCGCCTGATGTCTGTCCGCCCAGATCGACCCAGGCATCGTCTGCGAAATGGCCGCGCACTGTTTTTACACGCCCGCCCGCTCGCTGCGACGCTTCGATCAGGGTCACGTCCACGCCTGCCTGCTTCAGTTCCCAGGCGGCCGCGAGTCCGGCAAGTCCTGCTCCAACGACGGCGACCTTGGGCGATGCAGATGCCGCGTACTGCCACGGCAGCAGGCTGGCGCCTAACCCCGCAACAAAACGGCGACGTGTAAATTGTGGCATTGCTCCCCCGGAGTGTCTTTGTTATAAAATACTAACATTAAGTCATTTAACGGGCAAAGCGCGGCTGTGCTGGTGCCCGGACCCGGAGAAACCATTGGAACTCATGCGTGCCGCGACCCTTTCGGTCGCCGATCTAAATCGTTCAATCGACACCTACTGCGACTGGCTCGACTACTCGGTGGAAGAACAGGGTGAACTTGATGACGTCCTGGCCAAGAGCTGGGGTTGCGCGAAAGCAGCTGGACGTCGCTATGCGGTATTACGTCCCTCCTCCGGCGTTGATATATTTATTCGCTTCGTTGAGAACCGTATTCACCCGGGCTATGTTGCGCTACGCACATACGGCTGGGCTGCCATTGAGGTCTGCGTCCAGGATGTGCTCGCCGTAAACGAACGAATCCTGCAATCGCCGTTTGAAGTCATCGGCCCGCCCAAGGAGCTGGATGGCTTACCAGCGATATACCCGATGCAAGTGAAAGGTCAGGACCAGGAGATCGTGTATTTCACTCAAATACGCGAAAACCTTCCCGAGTTCGACTTGCCACGTGCTGCATCCATGATCGACAAGCTGTTTATTCTTGTGATGGCATGTTCCGATATGAAGTCTTCACAGGAATGGCTGGATGAGCATCTTGGATTCAAGACCGGCCGCGAGCATATGGAGATCGTTTACACAATGCTGGCCGGTGCGTTCGATCTGCCACTCGACGATCCGCACGTCATCTCGACCATGATTCATGGCAAAGACGTGTTCCTTGAGCTCGACCAAATGCCGCCGCAAGCCGAAATTCGCCCGCACTACGAAGATGAGCTGCCACAAGGCGTTGCAATTGGCACGTTTTGGGTACCTGACTTTGACGCTGTCGAAGAGCGCAACAAGGACCTCTGGATAACAGCACCGGCCGCACACGACTCGGCAGTTTATGGCGGAAAACGCGCGGGAACGTTGCGCGCAATGGACGGCACGCTGGTCGAGATAGTCGAAGCTTAGCTCGCGCTATCGTCGAGCGGCTCCTGGTAGTCGCGATACTTGCCGAGCAGCAACAAGGGTATGGCGCCTATGAGGAACAGCACTGACGAGATTTTCAGAATCTCGTCATAGCTGCCACTGGCATCGTAGTAGGCCCCGAATACGACGGGCGCAACTCCCGAACCCAGCGCAAAGAAACCATACAAGGCACCGTAAATCACGGCGTAGTGCAGCAATCCGAAATAGCGCGACACCAGGTATGCCATGAGATCGTACTCCACGCCAGCTGCGGCGCCGAGAATCATGATTGCAGTTGCCGCGTAGATGAAACTGATATCGGATTGGGCGAGCATGAATGTCGCGATCGCCGGCAAACTGAGAATGATTGCGGCTACGGCAGGTGCCCAGAAATGATCAATCAGGAAGCCACCGACTACGCGCCCGATAATCACAGCGATACCCAGCAGGCTGGCGAGCGTGACTGCATCGCCCGGAGCAAAACCTTTGCCACCGAGCATTGTTTCCAGATTTGGTATTGGACCACCGACGGCAAATGAAATCGGTACGAAGCTGTACGCCAGCAACCAGAAACGCCAGTCTTTGATAGCTTCTTTGAGAGACAGTCCACCATACCTGACCTTCGGTTTCTCGGTTTTGCGCTCCATCAGGGCGACTTTGTCAGCGACCTTGGGATCGGAGGTGTCGCGGAACAGGAAAAATGCAACCGGCCACGCAATCATGAGTGGCAAGGCGCCAACGCCGACGTAGGCCAGCCGCCAGCCGACTAACTCTATAAGGAAAAACGCGTACTGCTTCGCCAGCAATCCAAACAGCCCGGTTCCGATGAGTGAAAACCCGAGTGCCAAACCACGCTTCTCGAAAAACCAGCCATTGACAGCACGTGTCCACGTAATTGGCAACGTACCTGCGCCGCAGATTGCGAGCAAACACCAATTGAGTATCCATATCACGGTTGAGCCATTCGTGAGGGAAAACGACATCATCGCAAAAGAGAAAAACACGATAGACGTCAGCGCTACTCGCCGTGGCCCATACTTATCAGCAAGGTATCCAATGAGCGGACTTGCAAAGACAGCGGTTGCAGTGAAGAACGCGAGACCCATCATGATCTCGGTGTATCCCCAACCGAACTCGATCGCCAGTGGGCCCGCAAATACACCTAGCGTATAGAATGGCAGTGGTGACATGCCCAGCCCGATGCCGATCGCGGACGCGAGGACGACGGGCCAGCCATATCTGAACTCGGCGTATTTTGAAGCCATTAAGCGCTCTTCTTTCTTGTTTTTGTCGGACCTGCCTAGAACATCGGTTTCGCAACGCCAAAGTAGGCAACGGTTGCGATCACTATCCAGTAGATGTACGCGAGTCCGCGGCCGAATGCCAGTTCCTTGTCGAGACGCGCTTCCGCTTCAGGATTCGGTCCGGCGGCGATCTGCCTGAAGAGCATGACCCAGTGGCGCATGATGAATCGCAACAGCAAACCGATAATGAGCGCGACACCATACAGAGCTGCCTTTGCTGCATACCAAGGGGCTGTAAACGGTGCGCCCTTTATCAGCGAGTAGATTCCAAAAATTAGCAGAGCCGGAATTACGATGTAGCGAAAAGACTCGTCAATCTTGGTCAGCATCACTCCGCGGTCGGTACCGCGACTGAAAAATGCCCCGTAGGTAATCGACAACCAGCCAGCGACCAGTATCCACATGCCGACGATCCAGGGTCCCTGCAATGGCTGTACATTGAGCAAGGCACCCATATGCAGTCCTAGCGGCAGCAACAGGATGATGCCAGTGCGCGGCAAGATATCGATCCGATACGCCGTTTCCATGTGGCGCTTACGCTCCTCAAGACTGAGATCGGTATTCGTAATCGGTCTGGACGCATTGAAAACGCCCCACTCTCCACCCAGCCAGTAAGCCATGGCGATAATGTGCGCCCATTTCAGAAACAGGTATGTGGTCATTCTAGGTTCTCCTGACTAAGTGCTCTAAGACGCCTTACCGCGCAATGCGTCTGCTGATTCCCAAATTACGCCACCCATAAAGCGCCCGCCTGCTGGCACCGCGGCATGCACAATGATCCGGACATACAGACCGCTTTGTACATACGGGTCTCCTGCCACAACGGCACGCGCTGCATCGGCACTTTCGGCAGCAAGCAGAAAAAAACTGCCGATCAGAGGCTTTGTGCCTGGTTCTCGAAGCGGCCCGGCGACGAGGTACTGATCTGTGTGCATTTCGACGTACTCCAGATGGCCGTCCAGATCGCGCTCGCGAATCTCCGCGCTGCCCTCGCCGTCATAGCAAAGGACAAGAAAAACATCGCTATCAATACGCGGTACGGTCGGCGCGAAACGGGCCATGGCATTCCCCCTGAAGGCCAAAATCAGCTAAGATGGCATAATGATATAACAAAATACCCTTTAGCGCCTGAGACCGCAAACTGGCGCCGTTGAGCAGGCTTGATATGACACGTTTTCTAACCGCCCTGGTGGCCCTTTTATTGTTGAACCTTGCGGCAGCGGAACCCGTTGCCGAATCCGACCGACTACCGATCGACTTGCGACGCACGACGCTGGTTGTACGCGATATAGACCGATCGCTGGCCTTCTACCGCGACGCACTGGGTATGCAGGTAATCTACGACAATGCAATTCGCACGCCGCGGGAAGCGACGAGTGACGCAGAGGCCCGACGTGCTTCGCGCCTCGTGTTCCTGCGTGCCAATGACAACTTCATCGGCATAATCGGGCTGCTGCAATACACCAAACCGGTTAAGCCTGCCTCGCACCAGGGAAATGAACCGTTCAGCACCGGCAGTATTGTGTTGTTATTCAATACCAACGACCTCGATGCAACATTTGCCAAAGCACGCGCGGTTAGCGGTGTTCGTGCACTCTACGAACCCGGAAAGAGAGAGTACCCATCTTACGACGGTGAGGGCACGATCCCTGTCATGGTCAGTGTGCTGACAGACCCTGACGGCTTTGTGATTGAACTGAATCAACTGCTGACGAACGAACTCAAATGACAGAAAAACTTTCGATCCGAAATCCTCGCACCGGCCAGTTCGATTACGAAATCGGCGTTGCTGATGCGACACAAATTGAATCCGTGGCCGCAAATCTGCGACGCGCTCAACGTGGCTGGCTCGATATCGGCATCGATGCTCGAATTGTCGTCATGCAATCGTGGAAAGCCGTGCTCGCCGAATCAGCAGAAGACATCGTCGGCGCGCTCGTAGTCGATACAGGGCGCCGCAAAGCGGCTGAGGGCGAACTCTACGGAGTGCTTGGGATGATAGACCGCTGGTGCGAACAAGCACCGGGAATGCTGAGCAATGAAGAGTGGCCGTCACAAGGCATGCCAGACGTCGCGCTGCAACAGCGCCAGGACCCCTACCCGTTGCTCGGCGTGATCAGCCCCTGGAATTTTCCGTTTCTTTTGTCATTTATAGACGCGATTCCGGCGTTGTTGGCTGGTTGTGCGGCCATTATCAAACCGAGCGAAGTCACTCCACGTTTTGCAGCACCGGTGGCGGATACTATCGCCAAAGTACCTGCGCTTAACGATGTGCTTGCATTCATTTCCGGCGATGGGCGCAGCGGTTCAGCGCTCGTTGGCAACGTCGACGTCGTTGCGTTTACAGGCAGCGTCGCTACGGGACGCAAAGTTGCTGCAGCTGCAGCCGAAGCGTTTATACCTGCATTTTTGGAACTGGGCGGCAAAGACCCTGCCGTTGTGCTACCCGGCAGCGATATCGAACGCGCCGCAACAGCGATTCTGCGCGCCTCGGTGACCGCAACCGGCCAGGCATGCCAATCCATTGAGCGCATCTATGTGCATGAGAGCCAGTACCAGCAATTTGTCGATCGACTATCGGCGAAAGCAGCGGCGACCAAACTCAGTTATCCGGATATTGGCAGCGGCATTATTGGTCCACTTATTTTCGATAGGCAGGCCGACATAATCGAAGCACACATTAACGACGCAATCGCCAAGGGCGCGATCGTCAATACAGGCGGCAAAGTATTACACCAAGGCGGCGGTATCTGGATTGAACCGACCGTGCTGAGTAATGTTGACCACAACATGGCTGTAATGTGTGAAGAGACTTTCGGCCCGCTGATGCCAGTGATGTCCTACGATTCGGAGCAACAAGCCCTGCAACTCGCAAACGAAACACACTACGGGCTGTCCGCGGCGGTGTTCGCACCGTCCGAAGATGCCGCTATAGAATTCGCAGAGAAAATTGATGCGGGCGGCATCAGCATTAACGATGCGGGCATGACGGCCATGATCTTCGAAGCCCGAAAAAACGCCTACAAGATGTCCGGTATCGGCCCGTCCCGCATGGGCTCTACCGGTATGACACGATTTTTCAGACAAAAAGCGCTGTACCTGAATCGCGGCGCAGTCATTCCGATCGAGGCGCGCGCGGAAGACGCTGAATGAGCCAGGCCACAACGGTCCTTATCGCGGGCGCGGGTCCGGTAGGGCTCACTTCGGCACTGGCACTCGCGCAGCGCAACATCAAGGTAATGGTCGTCGACTCGGCTGTCGGGGTGGACACTCGCATGCGAGCGTCGACCTTTCATCCGCCGACTCTGGACATGATTGCCGAGCTGGGACTGGCCAACAAACTCCTGGAGCAGGGACTTCGGGTCGCAGAGTTTCAACTCCGACATCACGAATCGGAACGCGCCGTGAAGTTTGATCTCGGACGAATTGCCGACGCGACTTCTCATCCGTACCGCCTGCAGGTTGAACAGCACCGCTATTGCAGCATCGCGATCGATGCCTTACTGGCATTGGGTGTAAAAGTAGAATTCGACAAAGCATTGCTTTCGTTATCTCAAGAAACGGGCGCCGTCGAGGCCAGGTTTGCAGATTCAACGGTGCGCGCCGACTGGCTGATCGGTGCAGACGGTGCCAGCAGTAACGTACGGGCGTCGCTGGGTCTGGAGTATAGCGGCAAGACCTATACGCACTCGTCAGTGCTGGTGTCGACAAGCTTCCCTTTTCACGAAGCGCTGCGGGATATCTCCGGCGTCAATTATTGCTGGTCTGCTCGTGGCCCATACAGCTTGCTACAGCTTCGAGAGATTTGGCGAGCGAGCCTGTATCCGGGTGTTGAGGAACTCGACGTCGCCGCCGATGAATCGCGTGTGCGCGAATGGCTTGGTTTTATCCATCCGGACGCGGCGGCCGCTGACATTATCGACATCAGTCCATACCGAGTTTACGAGCGCTGCGTCGACCGGTTTCGCTGTGGCCGCGTCTTGCTGGCCGGAGACGCAGCGCATTTAAATCCACCGAGCGGCGGGATGGGCATGAACGGCGGCATTCATGACGCCATCAACCTCAGTGAAAAACTGCAGCAGGTAATTGAAGGCGCAGACGACAGGCTTCTGGATCGCTATCACAGGCAACGCCATATGCTCGTATCGAAAAACATTATTCCGCAGGCGGCAGCCAATCGAGCGCGCATGGCAACTCAGGATCCCAGCCTGCAGTTACAACGACTGGCTGAACTCGCAGAGATCGAAGCTGACGAACTCCGCTGCCGTGAGTTCCTGCTACGCTCATCAATGATTACCGGATTACGCGAGGCTCGGGATATTGAGTAGTGCCCATTGTTACATCGGCGTTGCCACGCCGCAGGCAAATCCCACTGTTGAAGTCGAGTTTCAGCAATTTTACCGTGGACCTGCACGGGCTGTGTTTACGCGTCTGACGAGTTCTGCGGAAGCACCGGCGGATCGATTGATCAATTACATCGAGCAAGTTTCTGATGCGCTCGCCTCTTTTGACACATTGCCGTTGCGTGCGTTTGCCTTCGCGTGTACCGCATCGTCATACCTGGTTGGCCATGACCGTGAGGAGCAATTACTGCAGCAGGCTGAACAGCAGTTCGGGATTCAGGTCGTCAGCGCAACGCAGGCTATCCGACGCGAACTTGAGGGACATGGTGTACGCCGCATCGCGTTGTTCATGCCCTATCCTGATAGTCTGTGTCGCGCGGCCGTCGATTACTGGTCAGCACTTGGTTTCGACGTCGTTGCTCAGAAACGTATTGATACCGGCCCTGACACACGTGCGATTTATGCCATTGATGACCAACAGGTTGCTGATACCTTGTGCGACTTTGACGACCGGGGTGCCGATGTTGTTCTGCTAAGCGGCACCGGCATGCCAACAATAAGCGCGCTTCTGGAGAGTAGGCGCCCCATGCTAAGTAGCAATCTATGTCTTGCAACTGAAATGCTGAGACGGACACAGAACTGGCCGCCACGCGAAGCCGCCAACATCCGGCAACTCATTGGAGCGCAACAGTAATGGCTATGCGCTGGCGAATTGCGATCATGCTCGCGGTTATAACCACGATCAATTATATCGACCGTTCGGTATTTGGCGTTGTCGCGCCGGTCGTGCGTGAGCTTTTCGAGATTGGCGATGCCGACTACGGCATCATCACGAGCGGCTTCCTGTTCGCATACGGAATTGGGCAGCTGGTGTCAGGTCCTCTTATCGACAAGCTTGGAACGAAGCGGGCTTTCGGCATAGCAGCCCTGCTATGGAGTTTGTCGACAATGCTTCATTCGCTCGGTCGCGGCCTTTGGAGCTTTTTTGCATTGCGAGTCACACTTGGTATCGCCGAAGCAGCAAACTTTCCGGCGGCGACCAAAGCGGTCGCACAATGGTTTCCAGCTCGGGAAAGATCGACCGCCGTCGGAGTATTCATGCTCGGTGCCGGGCTGGGCGCAATCGTGACGCCGCCGCTCACAGTCTGGATCATTGAACAGTTGAGCTGGCGCTGGGCGTTTATCATCCCCGGTGCCATGGGACTGGTCTGGCTGTATTTCTGGCAACGCTGGTTCTGGTTGCCGGAGGAGCATGCTGGCATTAGCCAGGCTGAAAAGGCACTGATCCTGGATGAGCGGTCAGAACAAAACAGCAAGGAAAGCTGGACTGCCCTGCTCCGGTACAAGGAGTTTTGGGGATTACTTGTCGCGCGCGTTGTCAGCGATTTTCCGTTTTACTTCTTCCTGTTCTGGCTGCCGCAGTACCTGATCGATGCGCGGGGCTTCGATCTGCGAGGCATCGCAATGTTCGCGTGGTTACCCTGGGTCGCGGCGGATCTCGGCGCACTGACCGGTGGTTCGCTGAGTAGCTGGCTGGTTGCGAAAGGCTGGAGCATTAATTTCGCGCGCAAAGCCGTCATCTGGCTTGGAGCGGTGTTAGTGCTCGTTACCATTCCCGCAGTGCAGGCAGAGTCCAGCTATGTCGCACTCGGGCTAATTTGTTTTGGATTGTTCGCGATTCAGATCAAGGGCTCAGTGTTCTTCACACTTCCAACCGATCTGTTCCCAGCGAGCAAAGTAGCAACGGTCTGGGGGGTATTCGGTGCTGTAGGCAGCCTTGGTGGCAGCGTGCTCGGCATTCTTGCCGGGCAAATGATTCAGACTTCAGGTTACGAGTCGGTGTTTTTCATGATCGCCTTTCTGCACCTAATCTCCGCAACCTTATTGCAAATATTCGTGCCAAAAATACGTCAGCTTGGCTAGGGCAGCGGCGAGTGCGTGCAGCTTGCCTGCATCCAGCGCAGGTTCATCGCGAGGCGCGTAGCCGCTGGCTCACCCCACACGTATGAAACGGCGCGTTCCTCACCTTCGCGGTGTGCGTACATGACGAAAGAGTTTCGGTTTATTCCGGTTGGCCAGCGCACATTGCGAAGTTTGATCCCGACGGTTTGCGGCTTATCTTCTTCTGTATCGATCCAGATCGTGCCGCCCTGGTCCCACACTTCGAGACCGCTCCTGAATGTCCAGTCATCACCGTTGCGTTCCTGAGCGGCGATCCAGCACTCAAACCGGCGCGCCTTGATATTCTTGTGGTGAATGCCGGCCTTGTTGCCGAATACATAGTTGCCGTCTTCATCTTCAGCACGATCGCTAATCCATATCTCGTCTTCTGTCAGCACGAGGTCGTCATCGATAATAATGCGTTTGCCACTGCGTTTCGACACGAACGAGCATTCGCCGGCGCGCATATATCCCAGAAACTGGTTCGCCTGCTTCTGCCACCAAACATCGCAGCCGGGCATATTACGGGCCAATTCAGGTGTCAGGCCCTCAAGCTTGCTGCTGTCGAGATGAGCATCCACGAGAGCCTCGACGTCATTTGGCGTATGTATGGCCAGCCGAATCGAATTCTCCTCATAGTCAGGCGTGAATACATAGATACGTTGCCGGTAGATTTTTTGGGGATCGTCGTCCAGATACTGCTGCACGTAGAAAACATGCTCGCCAAACGCTGGTAATTCCACCCGGGCAAAAGTGTGATGAATTCGCTCGTGGCGCTCTTCCTCCGGCACACCTTGTTCTACTTCGAAATACACTTGCTCCTGGTTGTCATAGACACCCGGAAACCACTGGAGAAAGGTGCGCATATCACGATCCAGAACGGCGCTGTCGTCCGCGCCGGCTTCCATCGTCGTCGTTGCGACGGCGAGAACCGCCAATACACTCATGAGCTTACGCATTATTCTTTATCCCTGTCGGTTACCGGAGCACGTGCTCTGACTGGTCAGCCCGCACGTTTTGTTGCATAATGACTCAATCATATAACAATATATCCTATCCGTCATTTAAGCAGGGGAATTCACCATGACTATTGTTGTGCGGCGCGCGCTGCAGATTGCGCTTTTATTCTTTGTATCGGGTTCGGCGAGCGTTTATGCGGGCCAACTTGATCCGAATGACCCTGACGACGCCCTGACAATTGGCCGCAAGATCGGCTGCTCAACCGTTGAAGCAAAACCCATCACCTACTGGTGGCATGGCAGTGCGTATTCGCGACGCCAGGGTGAGCGCGACAAGTTGCTGTTTAAGGTTGAGGGCATGAACGTGCGTTCCTGTACCTCTATAAGCGATCCGAAAAAAGGCGACGGCTACAAGCTCGTGTCACGCGAAATCCTGTTATACAAAGACCCCGAAACGGGTGAAGTCCTGTCGACCTGGGACAACCCTTGGTCCGGTGAAACCGTCGACGTTCTGCACGTCGCGAATGATCCGGTCAATTTCACCGCGTACAAAGTCGGCCGTGATGGCAGCCCGTCTACGTTCACCGGCACCATCATCGGTGACCGCTGGTGGAACTCCACTGAAGTTCCGCTCTGGTATCCGAATCCACTTGCGAGCGAGTACCAAAAGGAAATCGGCGGCACATATCATGCAACCGAAATGTTCAATTTCATGGGCGATACAGAATCGTTGTTTAGCACCGAAACCACGACTGCAGAAGTGCAGGTTGGCTGGGCGCGCATGTCGGACTGGCTCCCGTGGATGATGATGAACGGTCGTGAAGGCGTTATTTATATGCACACGGCGGGACGCAAACTCGATTCCTGGGATGAGCTGTCGGAAACGATGAAGCACGAGATAAATACGCATTACCCTGATTACGTCGGCCCGCCACCATCGGACGATTCACGACGCAACGAAACCAGCTGGCTCTACTACAAGAAAATACGCGACGGTGACCGCGTAGTACCCGAGCGCGACTAATCGTGGCCAGTATCGTCAAGCGTACAACACTGATCGTACGCAACATCGAAACGTCAGTGCACTGGTACAAGGATGTACTTGGCATGACCGTGTGGATGGATACGGAAGTCGAGCTCTCCGGTGTTGGCATGGCTTGCGGCAACGCGGGCGACAAGACACACCTGGTCATTCTGCAATGCGATGATCCCGTCATCGGCATGATTGGATTGCTGCAATGGGTTGACCCGGAATTGCCGGCGCCCGCAGAAATCCCAACGACGGTAACATACGGAAACCCGACTTTCGTCGTGGAGTCCGATGACGCGGTTGCGAGCTACGAAGCGGCGAGTCGCCTCGGTACGCATGTACATTCGGAGCCGCACGAGTGGTCGATCCGCGGTCACGACGGGCGCATGAAACACTTCATGAGTGTGTCACTTTTCGATCCGGACGGGCACTTCTACGAGTGCAACCAGGTCCTGCGCATAACGGACGACTAGACCGGCGTGCGAGAAGACAGGAACTGCCAGTGGCGCGTTGCGCGACGACCCGATGGCAACGTCGTCGCGGCCGATTTTCAGTATACCGAGGAAGACATTCCGTTCCCCGGTGATGGCGAATTCCTGCTTAAGACCTACTACATCAATCTCGCGCCTGTCATGCGGATGTATATGGGTGGCGAGGCCATTGCTGGCGAAGTACCGCTTGCGATAGGAGATGTCATTCATGGCAGGGCTGTCGCAGAAATCATTGAGTCGCGGCATCCGGATTATCAGGTTGGAGACTTTGTGCACGGCCAGTGTGGCTGGCAAACTTACAAGGTTTCCAAAGGCACCAAACAGGAAAAATTCCGCAAGCTACCGGATCTGGATATCTCGTACTCAGCTGCCCTGGGCGCACTGGGCATGACGGGTTTTTCTGCCTATTTCGGCTTTGTCGATTGCGGACGACCGCAGGCAGGTGACATCGTGGTTGTGTCGGGTGCTGCTGGCGGTGTTGGATCGCAGGTCATTCAAATAGCCAGGCTGAAAGGCTGCCACGTGATCGGCATCGCAGGCGGCCCGGGAAAATGCGAGTTGATTCGTTCACTGGGTTGCGACGAGACGATCGACTACAAAACCGGAAACATTGCGGAGAAGCTGGCGGCAGCCTGTCCCGATGGCATCGACCTGTACTTTGACAACGTCGGT
This sequence comes from Gammaproteobacteria bacterium, assembly GCA_022600955.1. GTDB lineage: Bacteria > Pseudomonadota > Gammaproteobacteria > Steroidobacterales > Woeseiaceae > UBA1847. Next base: position 90,855 of record JAHZJK010000031.1, on the reverse strand, counting down.
GGGGAAACACTCACGGCAGTACTGGAAAACCTGCGCATGCATTCGCGCATTGTGTTGTGTGGTTCCATCTCGGAGTACTTGCTCGATAAGCCATTCGGCCTCAGCAACTACACACGACTGCGGCGCACCAACACAACAATGCAGGGCTTTTTTGTCTACAACCACGTCGATGACTTCGACCGGGCGGAACACGACATGAGCAAGTGGCTGCAATCGGGGCAACTGCGACCGGTTGAACACATCTTCGATGGCTTCGCAGCGTTGCCGGATGCGCTTGCCAGCTTATACACAGGTACCAATCACGGCATTGCACTGGTGCGTATCCGGCGCGGCCCAAACGACAATGAGGAATAATCATGGCTGAGCAGTACTTGCGTTTTCAGCGTGGCAATTATGTTGTTCGTGACATCGAAAAATCACTCCGATTCTACCGCGATGTGCTCGGCTTCGAAGTCGCCTTTATCAAAGATTCTCCGGACGACTCATACTCCTACCCGGTGTTCGAGATTGAGCGCTCGACGGCCATTCGCTTTGCGGTCTTGAACACAGCAAGCCAGCAGCGCGTCATGGCGCTGACCGAAGTACCGGGCGACCACCCCGAAGTGGCGCATCCGCGTCGCGCGGCGATTGTACTCGAGGTCGGCGATGTGGACGCGGTTGTCAGTGCCGCACAGGAGGCCGGCTGCCACGTCTACGAAGAGGGCGAGCTGCTGACGCATGACGGGCGCAGTGGCAGAGAAGTCGGCTTGCTTGACTACGATGGTAATCTCAGCGTTATCTACCACATCCCTCCGGCAAGCTAAGGACGCCCATGGACACCAACGAACGACAGTATCCGAGCTCCAGGTATGCCTGGTACATGGTCATCGTCCTGACTGTTGCCTACATTCTGTCGTTCGTCGATCGCTACATCCTCGGTCTTCTTATCGAACCCATTAAAGCCGACCTCGGACTAAGCGATACCCAGATTGGCTATCTGCTGGGGCTTGCTTTTTCTCTATTCTACGCGACCATGGGCCTGCCGCTCGGCTACCTGGCCGATCGCAAACGGCGTACCGTACTGGTCGCTGCTGGTATTGCAGTCTGGTCGATCGCAACAGCCGCATCAGGTCTTGCGAAAAACTTCTGGCACATGTTTGCTGCTCGCATGGCCGTTGGTGCTGGCGAAGCGACCCTGAGCCCCTGCACGATGTCGATGATCTCGGACAGCTTTCCACGAGAAAAGCGTGGCCGGCCCATCGCGTTCTATACTGCGGCGCTGTCTCTGGGAGCTGGAATCGCATCGCTCGTCAGTGCCGGTGTGCTCACCTGGGCGAAGTCGGTTCCCGAAATTCAGGTGCCAATGATTGGTGCCGTGGCACCTTGGCAGTTCACATTTATTGTCGTCGGCCTGCCCGGCATCCTTGTTGCACTATTGATGCTGACGATCAGAGAACCAAAGCGACAGGTTACCGCCGGCAGCACAGTCAAGCCTGAATTTTCCCACATGCTGCGCCATGTCTGGCAGCGCAAAAACGTCTACTTGAGTTTTGTTGCCTTTATTTGCCTGATGACAATTATCGCGTACAGCCAGGGCTGGAATGCGCCGATGTTCAAGCGCACCTGGGGGTGGGAAGCTGAGAAGTATGCCGTCGTTAACGCAATTATTCTGCTGGCCGTTGGCCCGGTGTCGGTCAATGTCGCCGGATGGATGAACGACAAACTGTATGCCGCTGGTCGCAAAGACGCCCCGTTGTTCATCATGATTGTTGGCGCTTTGATAATGGTGCCAACAGGAATCATCGCACCGTTGATGCCGACGCCCGAAATCGCCATGGGCATTTATGCGATCAATACAGTTGGCATCGCCATGACATCGGCAACCGGCGTGACAGGATTAATGAACATCACACCCGGAGAGATTCGCGGTCAGACCGTAGCGTTGTATTACATGGTCATCAGCCTGGCTGGACTGCTGCTTGGTCCCGGGACCGTAGGCTGGCTCTCGGACAACGTGTTTGGCAATGATCAACTGAACCTCGCGGTCGCAGCGGTTCCTGCGCTGTTTGGCATTCCGGTACTTTTGCTTATTGGCTATGCTCGACGCGCTTACCTGGCTGAGGTCCGACTTCAGGAAGACGCTGGCAACGCATGAACGCGGCTCGCAGAATCTACGCCGACACTCGCTATGGCCAGGTGCACGTCCGCCATCTTGCGTCCAATGGCGCCACAGAGCATGCACCTTTGCTGTGCCTGCACCCGGCTCCATCAAGCGGCCTGTACTTCAAAACAGTGATGCCATTGCTGAATGAAGGTCGACTCGTAATCGCCCCTGACTACCCGGGTTATGGAGGTTCCGATGAGCTGCCCGATCCTGTCTCCATCGAAGACTACGCCGGTGCGATGCAAGACGCGCTGGACAGTATGGCAATTCCGCAACCGGTCGACGTACTCGGCTTTCATACCGGCTGCCTTGTCGCTTGTGAAATGGCATTGGCTAGTCCCGAACGCGTGCGGCACCTTGTCCTTTGCGACGTACCATTCTTTACAGCCGACCAACAAGACAGCTTGCGCGAAAAGATGACGCAAGCAATGCCGGTCAGTCCCGAGCTCGACAGTTTGCAGGAACCCTGGCAGTTCAATGTCACCGGTCGCATCGACTCTGTGCCGCTACAGAGAGCATTTGAATTATTTGCCGAACATTTGCGTGCCGGCAGTCGCGACTACTTTGGATTCGACGCAGCCTTTCGATTTGACTGCCAAACACGTTTCGGACGGCTGCACACCAAAACGACCTGCCTTGCTACGCAATCGGCCCTTCATGGCCCTACGAAACTCGCAGCAGACCTGATCCCAAATGCAAGTTTCGTCGATGTCCCCGAAGTCACTACGGCTGTGTTCGAAGCGGGTGCCGGGGCCATTGTGTCGAGAATAACTTCCGCGTTGGATAGCACATGAATGAATACCTTCTGATCAAGCTATTGCACATTCTTGGTTTCGCCTACTGGCTCGGCGGCGACCTCGGTGTGTTTTATTCCAGTTACTTTGTCGCCGATGCAAACCGCTCAACCGACGTGCGTGTGGCGACCGCCAAGATTCTGTTCGCGCTGGATCAGGCACCACGCATCTGCATGACGTTGATGCTGCCGCTCGGCACTCACCTTGCGTGGAAACTCGGCGTTCTGAACCTGAGTGCCACAACCATGGCGTTGATCTGGCTTATGGGCGCCGCCTGGTTGACGATGGTCATCACCCTGCATGCAGCCGCGCAGAGCAAAGGCAAGGCCATGCTGACGGTTTTTGACTTCTTCTTTCGCATCACGCTGGCGTTGGGCCTGATTGCTGCGGGGGCTATATCACTTCTGACCTCGGAGCCGCTCATGCCGTATTGGCTTGCGGCAAAACTGATGATTTTCGGCGGCCTGGTCGGGTGCGGACTGATTGTACGAATCAAGCTCAAGCCTTTCGGTCCGGCATTTGCCAATCTGGCACGAGGCCAGGCGGACGATTCTGACAACGCCGCAATCCGCGCAAGCCTCGCCGGCACGCGGCCGTTTGTCGTCACTATCTGGGCCGGACTGATTGCCAGCGCGGCGCTGGGAATTCACCTTATCTAGACTAGATCCAGGAGGACAACATGGGTGCATTTATGTTCATACAAGCGGATATCACCGATCCACAACAGTTCATGGAATACGCGAAGCGTACGCCGGAATTGATTACGCAGTTCGGTGGTCGCTATCGCTGCATGCGTGCGGCAGTTGAACAACTTGAAGGCAAGCCTGACAATCGAAAGATTGTCGTATCAGAGTGGCCGTCGATGGAAGCAGCTCGAACCTTCTGGAATTCACCCGAGTACGAGGCAGTAAAAAAGTACCGCGATGGCGCAGCGGAAGTTGACGTATATCTCGTCGAAATTACAGGTGACTGAATATGACCGGGCCGATTGAACGCTATACAGCACTCGCACTGCAAACGCGTTGCGATGCCGTTAACAATGTCGACAAGGGCGCTGCGCGTACAGCAATGCTTGCGGCTATTGACCGAATCGATGAGCAGATCCGCGGCTCGTTCGTATTGACTGGCCCGTCCCTTCGACTGGTTGTTCTGCCTGAGTATTTCATGACAGGTTACCCGGTTGGTGAAACGATCGACAGCTGGGCCGACAAAGCCGCCATTCAGGTCGGCGGCCCGGAGTACGACGCCCTCAGCGCCGTCGCACAAAAGCACAATATCTGGCTGGCCGGCAATGCGTACGAAACGGATGCAAACTTTCCAGGCTACTACTTCCAGGTGTGTTTCATCATTGAGCCATCAGGCAACGTGATTCTCCGTTACCGGCGGCTCATCTCAATGTTCGCGCCGACACCACACGATGTCTGGGAAAAGTACCTCAATCTCTATGGGCTGGATGCAGTCTTCCCAGTAGCCGATACTGAAATCGGAAGACTCGCCTGCTGCGCCTCAGAGGAAATTCTGTTTCCTGAAATCACGCGCGCTCACGCATTGAGGGGCGCGGAAATTATCCTGCACTCTACCAGCGAGGTGGCCAGCCCGCTAATGACGCCGAAAGAAATCGCGCGCCGCGCACGTGCCGTCGAAAATCTCGTCTACGTCGTCTCAGCCAATACGGCCGGGGTCCACGGTGAGGGAATACCTGCACAGTCCGTCGATGGCATGTCGAAAATAGTGGACTACAAAGGCCGGGTCATGGTCGAAGCCGATAGCGGTGAGACGATGGTCGCGCACGCTGAAATTGATCTGCCGGCGCTGCGAGCGACTCGGGCCAAACCTGGAATGCCAAACTACTTCGCACGGCAACGCCTGGAGTTGTTCGCCGCAGCATACGGGGACACCAGCTTCTATCCCGCAAACTCACTGCTCGATGACAACGGAGAGGCAGGTATCCCTGACCGCTCACACTTCATCGAGACACAGCGCGCGACTATAGAAAAACTCAGGGACGACGGCTTGATCTAGTCCAGGCCGAGAGAGCCTGGATTCATTCGGCTATCCGGATCAAGTGACTGCTTCAGCGTTTCGATAATTCGCCAGGATTCCGGGCGCAAGCTGCTGCGGTATGGGTACGACTTACCGATCTGCATATGTACGCCTCCCGCACTCTGGAACACGTCGATCAGCTGCCTGCGAATTTCCCCGACGGCTTCCCGGACATCAAGGTTCGCCGCGAAACCGGACATTTTTTTGAGTACGCTATCTTCGACAGTCGCGCGATGAATCTCATTGAGCTCATCGGGCGAAAAGAACACGGGCTCAATGACAAAACCATTGTTCGCGATCGTTGCCAGCAGTATTCCGTAGCCAATCCCATGCTGCTCCATCAGCGCATCGTGCTTCTCGAATAGCGCCAGCACCTGATTCATTGCCTGATCGGCCTTCGAATGCGGCAGAATTGTATGTACGGGTACCCAGCGTTCACCGTTTGGGCCAACCATATTGTTTAACGGCATGAACGGATTCGCCCGCAGGATTTTCGGAATACTGTTTTCGATTTCAACGCCGCCATGCGCGTGACATATCTCGCGCACTTCGGCGGCCCCAGATTTCGCAGCTTCCGCAACGCGCTCCTCAATCATGATGTGAAGTGAATACTGCACATCCTTCATGAAGCCGCGGCCGGCTATCGCTACCTTGGCACCATCTTTGAGTGCGCCGACTAATGAGCCGGCATGCTTCAGTACGCCTGCAAATTTCTTGACGTCATTCATCAGGCTTTCGCGCTGCATTCGCACGGTCTGCAAATGCGGGTCGAATGCGAAGCACTCGTCAGCGATACCGCGCCGAGAGATTTCGCTCATTACTGCAATCAGGCACGAGTAATCAGCAAAATCGAAAGACAGGGACTCCCGATGGTCCAGTTCGGGAACAAGTCGCATCGTGACCGTTGCCTTGATCCCAAGTGCGCCGGTGTCACAACAAAACAAGCCCGTGAGATCAGGTCCGTAGTGGCGAAAAAAGGGCGATGCTCCGGCCGCCGCATTTGCGCCGGTCGAAACAACTGTGCCATCTGCCAGTACAACATCGAGCGAGACAATTGAGTCAGCAGCTGTCCCGTGGCGACCGGACCCCCAGAAAATACTGTTCTGAGATGCACCACCGCCAACTGTTGCATGAATGCCAGACAATGTGCCCCAGAATGGCGTCCGCAAGCCAGTGCCCTGCAGCGCCGCGCCCAGATCTTTCCAGCTACAGCCCGCCTGAACGGTCACGTACATATCGCGTTCATTGATTTCCAGCACCTGGTTCATGCGCTGCGTATCAACAATAACGCTGCCTTCTTCGCTGGGAACATAGCCGGAGGTATACGACATGCCGCCTCCGCGCGCGATTACAGCATTGCCCGCGCCCGTGATCGCTGCGACGATTTCGGCAAGCTCCCGGGTATCCGCAGGCTGCACAACTGCGAGCGCTGGCAGACTCTTCGTATAAACATCCTGCGCATACAGGACGCAGCTGGCCTCATCAGTAAGGACATGACTTTGCCCAACTACGGCGGATAATTGTTCTAGCAAAACTTCGCCTCCGTAAAGTACTATTAATATATCATTATATCAGCTGCCCCGTGCCAAGAGATCTGACGCCGTGACCGAAAACACTCAAGTACTACTGAAACGACAGAGCGACGGTGTACCTGTCGCCGCCGACTTTGAATTGGCAAGCGCACCCATTGCTGCCGCCGGTGACGGCGAGCTGCAATGCGAGACTGTATACCTTTCTCTCGACCCGTATCTGCGCGGGCGGATCAGCGGCCGCCACCTGTCGGGCGCAATTCTGCCTGGCGACCTGATGGCAGGTGAAGCAATCAGTCGGGTTATCGCTTCAGAGCACCCCGCATTCACTGCCGGCGATATCGTCGCCGCACACAGCGGCTGGCAGTCTCACCCTGTGGTCAGTGGCGACGCGGCACGCAAAATAGACACGAGCGTCGGCCCCTTGTCGACATTTCTCGGCATCCTCGGCATGCCGGGTCTGACTGCCTATGCGGGCTTGTTGCGGCTGGCTGAACCCAAAGCAGGCGACACTGTGCTGGTCTCTGCTGCGTCCGGAGCGGTCGGCTCGCTTGTCGGCCAGATCGCAAAGATAAAAGGATGCCGTGTTGTGGGGATTGCCGGCGCAGCGGAAAAATGCGCGTGGGTCACGAACGTTGCCGGTTTTGATGATGTGGTCAGCTATAAGTCCGGTGAACTGCGTCAGGAGCTTGATCGAGTCTGCCCGGATGGAATTGATGTGTATTTTGACAATGTCGGCGGCGACATGCTGCAGGCGGCGATGGAGCGGCTATCCCTTGGGGCGCGTGTCGTCTTGTGTGGCTTGATGGCGCAATACAACACGACGGAGATGCCACCGGGCCCAAATCCTGCATTCATTATCAAGGCGCGCGCAACCGTACGCGGAATGGTGGTCTACGATCACGAAGACCTGCGTGATGAAATGGTGCAGCACGTCAGCCAATGGCTACGTGAGGGCAAGATTCAGTATCTGGAGGACAGGACGCCGGGGCTTGCAAACGCACCAGAAGCATTCTCGCGCCTGATGCACGGACAGAATGTCGGCAAAGCCATCGTTGTCGTCAGCGACGAATAAGCTCAGCAGCATCGGCCGGACGTGCCTCAACATCCGTCGCCAGGGTTGAATTCCAGCGATTCAGAAAGCCGAACATCGCTATTACGGCGACAATTTCAACCTGCGCATCGGCATCAAAATACTTGCCCAGCGCCGCGAACATCTCATCGCTAACACCGTTTGGTGACTGACCTGCATGTAATGCAATGCGTAAAGCCTGTTTCTCGGCAACCGAAAACTCGTCACTTGTCTCAAAGTCCCAGATTGCTGAGAGCTTCGCCGGGTCAACGCCATGTCGCTGGCTGGTGAATGCCGTGTGAGCTACACAATACTCACAACCCGCGGCACTGCTCGTCATTAGCCCCAGCAGGCGCTTCAAGCCTGGGTCGACCTTGCCGGGCGCATAGACCGCTGCAACCAAAGCGCCGAGTGCGCTCATCAACGCAGGACTCCGCGCAATGATCAACGCATCATTCGGAACAAATCCCAGCAACTCTTCTGCACGATCCAGCTCGCGGCGCTGCGCTGCCGTGAGCTCGTCAATCTCTAAGGGTTGAAGTCGACTCATGACGTTTACATTGACGGTATTTCGAATTGGTTGGACTTTATGAAGCAGCTCGCCAACATCCATTTGAGGTTAATGCCAATGCGGTCCGCATCTGGAACCGTAAACGCATAGCCAAGCTCCCTGCGTTCGCCGTCGATTTTTTCGCTCACGTAGATGACGAACGAATCACGCGAGAATACGCCCTCATAATTGTTAATTGGCCAGTCAACCAGAAACAGGCTAATACCGAGCTCGCGGCCTTCTTTCGACGTAAACCAGGCTGCATCGCCCTGATCGTGAATCCTGAAGCCGTCATAGCGATCGTAGGGCTCGGCACGACCGCCGCCAACTCCCGGAATGTCCGCATAGCATTCAAAGTTTCGAATCCTGTGCAACTGGTAGTCACTGCCGCTGCTGTCACTCAGCGTGATCCACAGCTGGCGATCGCTCAATACTACTTCACGCGGACCGATCTGGCAGTTTTCTGCGCTTGCCCTGAACTGCGCCGCCTCTCGCCGCCAGAGCAGATCGCAATAGCCAGGTGCGCCATTGTTCACGACGCGCATCAGCACGGACTGGCTTGCCGGATTTGCCGACAGCGCCCAGGTTTGCTCAAAAGCCAACGTGTCCGCCGCTCCACTCCAGTAGCCCTTTACGGGATACAGACGTTCGCCGGACTGGATAATTTCCGCCGGACCCACATCGATATGCAATCGCTTATGCAACGGCTCGCGACGAACACGACTGTCGAAGTACGCCTGGTTGGCGTTGTCGAAGCCCCCTTCCAGCAGCGTTGCTATCACCTGCAGGTCGCGCTCATACGGGGTGCTGTCCTCACCCTGCGCAAATGCGGTCCCGCAGAAGTACATGACTGCGATCACCGCAGCGTGAGTATATGCCATTACTTTCAGTATCTTACGCATGACTGCTACCTTTAAAGTGCTATTGTTATACTTTTAAGTCCTTATTGTTATATTATTAGCATCATCGGCATAGACCGACAACGATAAATCCGTATTCAGGGGGACAACTTGATGAAGACCAAGCTTTCTACCGCGTTATTGGCAGTCGCTGCCACAGCCGGTTTTTTCGCAACAGCGCCATCACTTGCACAAGACGGCGCCTCAACCGCGCTTGAGGAGATCATCGTATCTGCTCGAAAACGGGACGAGTCGTTGCAGGACGTACCTGTAGCGGTATCCGCATTTGGAATTGAGGAAATTGCCAATCGAGGCATTCGCAGCATAGAAGACGTCGCGAAGTTTTCGCCCGGTTTAAGTTTCGCGAAAGCGTTTGGTCGCGCAACTGACCGTCCCGTTATTCGTGGCCAGGGCAACGTATTGGCAGGTGTTCAGTTCGGCGTCGAGTCCGGCGCCGCGTACTTTGTCGATGGCACCTACTACCCGGGCGACCTGTCTTCTCTGGACCTTGCCAACGTCGAGCGCGTTGAAGTTATTCGCGGCCCGCAAGCAGCACTGTATGGCCGAAACACGTATTCGGGGGCGATCAATTTTATCACCAAGGGTGTTGGTGATGAGGTTGGTGGCGACGCGAAGGTGCGCTTTGGCGAAAATGGTGAACAGGATATATACGCAACGATCCGCGGTCCCATGGGCGATACCTTTGCTGGTAGCCTGACAGGTCGCTTCTACAGTTACGACGGTGAATACACGAACGTTGTTACAGGTCAGACGGTTGGCGATGAGGAAACAACTTCGATCAGCGGCAGACTCGATTTCATGCCGAGTGAGAACGTGACATTCAGCCTGAATACGACGTACCAGGAAGATCGGGACGGCACCAGGGCATTCTTCCTGCAGCCGTCGGAAATGAATAACTGTCAACCGGGTACGCGCTCCAACGCCTCCTGGTTATGGACCGGTAGCAGCAATAACAACCAGTACTACTGTGGCGAGATCACGCGTCCCGGCGATACCGTTGCATTGAATGATGGACCTGCGATTACGACGGTAACCGTTCCGGGTATTCCGGACTCGCCGCTGCCAGGGTTCGATATTCCGGGCGTTTTCCCACCGGGACTCTTCCCCGGTGGTGACCCGTACAGCGAAAACGACGGCCTGGCATTTTCCGGTGTTGACAGAGACATTTCGATCACATCCCTGAAAATGGACATGGAAATGTCGAACGGCTGGGCATTCGTTGCTTCCACGACATTTCGTGACGAAGACCGAAAAACCGGATCAGACTCGGACCACAGCTCTGTGAATTTCCTTGGCCAGTCATTTAATCCGAATCCTGCTCCAGGCACTGTTGAATGTACGTTTTGTGCCTCGGGTCGCGATGAATATAGCGACTATTCGATTGAAGCAAGGTTGCAGTCTCCCGTCGACAACGCGACACGCTGGTTGGTCGGCGCGTTCTACTACGAGCAGGAACATGAGATCAGTGACATAACGTTTGCAGGCATTGATCCTGTTGAGCGCAAGGAAACCGTAGATAACTTCGCGATCTTTGCTTCTGTCGAGCACGATTTCTCCGATGCTTTGTCGGCCTCTCTTGAGCTTCGATTCTTCGAGGAGACGAAGGGCCGTAACGAATTCGATATTATGGAATCGTTCGAAAACACATTTGACGAAATCGCACCGCGTTTCACGTTTAACTACGCGCTCAGTGATGATTCGATGCTCTACGGCGTATACGCGAAAGGCTACAAGCCCGGCGGCGTCATTGGATCTGACGGCGCGAATCTCGTACCGCAATCAACCACGTATGAGCAGGAAGAGTCTGACAACTTTGAGCTTGGGTTGAAAAACACCCTGCTTGATGGCCGTATGGTTGCCAATGTTGCAGTTTTCTTTATCGATGCGGAGAACATTCAATTGACAACGCCACTAGCTGACGGCGGCAGTGGCTCATTGACATCCGTAGTGACGAACCAGGGCTCAGGCGAGACTTTCGGCGTAGAGTTAGAGGCTCGGTTTGCCTTGAATGACAGCACGACGATCGGTGCAACTTACGCGCTTGCTGACAGTGAGTTCACGCAGGGTTGCGACGACTTCCAGTGGACGATGACGTCAGGTGGCGGCATTCTCGACGACGCAGTTGCTTGCAGCGGCAGCGACCCGCAAGGTTCGGGTAACGGTTCGATCGTCGGTAATCAATTCCCACTGAGCTCCAAGAATCAGTTCAGCGCTTACCTTGACTACACTCGCGGGATCGGCGGTGATCGCGAATTCTTCGCCAACTTGAGCTATTCATTCGAAGACAAGAAAGCGGTACAGGTGCACAACCTCGCATGGGTACCGGAAGCTTCGATCGTTGATCTTCAGGTTGGTATTGCAGGCCAGAACTGGTCGGCAAAGGTATACGGTCGTAACCTGACCGACGAAGATGCGCCATCAATGGTGACACGCTGGTTGCAGGACCCACTGTTGAGCATTTACGCGAGCGGGCTGTTTGGCGGTCAGGTTGACACAACCAATGCCGGAGCGCCGGCTGGCTTCTGCGCGGCCGAGGCATGTTCAACGAACTTCCCACGTGCGTTCTTTGGCGATATGCGGCAGGGACGTCACATCGGCGTTGAATTCAATTACCGGTTCGGAAACTAGTTGCTGTAATGTCCGTTGGTCCCCGGCCTATACAGCCGGGGACCAATTATTATGAGCAAGACGCTATTCGACAAGATTTGGGACTCACATGTCGTCAAGGAACTCGATGATGGCACCAGTCTCGTTTACCTCGACCGCGTTTTTATTCATGAACGTACTGGTAGCGTCGCGCTAACCTCACTTAAGGACCAGCAACGGCCGGTCCGCAACCCCCGACAAGTCTTCGCAACGATGGATCACATCGTCGACACACTGCCCGGTCGCGACGACTCGACATTGATGCCCGGCGGTGAGGACTTCATCAAGACAATGCGTGCGGAGGCCAATGATGCCGGCCTCACACTTTTCGATATTCACGATGTCAGACATGGCATCACACACATAATTTCCGCCGAGCAGGGAATCGCCCTGCCCGGCCTTATTGCAGCCTGTCCGGACAGCCATACCTGCACGCTCGGTGCGCTGGGTGCGATCGGCTGGGGCATTGGCACCAGCGACTGTGAACACGCGCTCGCAACGGAAACACTTCGCGCTACAAAACCAAAGCAGCTCCGAGTTCGATTCGAGGGTCCACTGGGCAACGGTGTCACGGCCAAGGACATGATCCTGCATCTTATCGGCAAGTACTCAGCCTCTGGAGCACGCGGCCATGCAATGGAATTTTACGGCCCGGCAATAGATGCTCTGGACATTGAAGCTCGATTCACACTTTGCAACATGGCCGTCGAGTTTTCGGCCTTTACAGGAATCGTCGCACCTGACGAAAAGACCGTCAGTTACGTCAAAGATCGTCCGTACACACCGAGCGGCGAACCCTGGGAAAAATGCGTTGCATTCTGGCAAACGCTGCATTCCGATGACGACGCGGTATTTGATAAAGAAATCACAATCGATTGTGCCGAGATCGCGCCAACCGTCACCTGGGGAACCAGTCCGGAGCATGCTATTCGTATCGACGGCAGCGTACCGGGCCTTGAGGCAGCAACGGACGACGAAGCTCGCGAGCAAATGAAAAGCGCGATGCAATACATGGGTCTGGAACCTGGACAGGAATTGCTGGGACTACCGATCCAGGGGGCGTTTATTGGTTCCTGCACCAACGCCCGGCTGAGTGACTTGCGTAGAGCGGCCAGTATTCTGCAGGGGCACAGGGTAGCTGCGGGCGTCCGTGCGATTTGTACTCCGGGATCGCGGCCGATCAAACAAGCCGCGGAGGCCGAGGGAATAGACAGGATTTTCACCGACGCCGGCTTTGAGTGGCGCGAACCAGGTTGCTCATTGTGCTTTAACGCTGGCGGCGAGAGCTTTGCACCGGAAGAGCGCGTCATGACCAGTACTAACCGTAATTTCCGCGGCCGCCAGGGGCGCAAGACGCGCTCGCACCTGGCCAGCCCCGAATCCGTGGCGGCTTCCGCAATTGCAGGTCACATTGCCGACGTACGCATGAGTAACGGCTAATGCAGGCCTTTACTCAACACATGGGCGTGGCGGCCCCGATCATTGTAAACAACGTCGATACAGATCAAATCATTCCATCGCGCGAGATGAAGCGCGTCAGCAAGTCGGGGCTAGGCGACGGATTGTTCGCCGGCTGGCGCTACAACTACGAGGGCATGAACAAGGTCAGTCTGCGCCAGAGTTTCGTGCTGAATCAGCCGCAGTATTTCGCCGCGTCAATAATACTGGGTGGCAAAAACTGGGGTTGCGGATCATCCCGCGAGCACGCGGTCTGGGCATTACGTGACCACGGCATACGTGTCATCATTGCTGAGAGTTTTGGTCGAATCTTTTATCGCAATTGCGCTCGAAACGGCCTGCTGGCCATTGAGCTGCCCGCGGAGCAAGTCGAGTTGCTTGCGGAACACACCGCAGAGTCGCCGCAATCCAGCCGCTTGCTGGTTGATCTTGTCAAAGGCGAGATTCATGGCCCGCGCGGCGATATATTCAAGTTCAGCACGCCGGAGTCAGACCGCAACATGCTATTGAATGGCCTTGATTACATCGAATACACAATGCAGTTTGAGGATGCTATTGACGCATTCGCGAAACGTGACTACGTCGCCCGCCCCTGGGCGAAGCTCTAGTCTACTGCGATATCGCCGGCCGCAATCATTGCTTCGATAGCAGCCTCATCATAGCCGGCCTCGCGCAGCACATCCTCAGTATGCTCTCCGGAAGCTGGCGGATTCAATCGAGCTGAAAACTTATTGTTATCCATTTCAAACGGCAGCGCGGGTAGCCTGACGTTCGTGCCATCGGGCAGAGTAGTATCCAGCAATGCGCCTGACTCCGTGAGATGTGGATCATCAAGCAGGTCTTCGGGTTTAGTGATAGGAGCGAATGGCAATCCGCTCGTCTCAAGTCGCTGCATTAGTTCCGTACTGCCAAGTGAAGCAAACTCAGACTGAACAATCGGTATTATTCGTTCTCGGGCATCGACGCGATTGTTATTCTCGCGAAGGCCGTCATCTGCAAGTAACTCGTCGAAGCCGAACGTTTCACAAAACACCAGCCACTGCGGATCGCTGACGACGCCGACAAAGACCTTTTCGGCATCCGCAGTTTCAAAAACATCATATATCGCCCAGGCAGAAACGCGTGCAGGCATCGGCGCTGCGGGAGTACCCGTGACCGCATACTGTGCCATGTGCTGACCAACCAGGAACACAGTGCTTTCGAACAGTGAGCTCTTGACCTGCTTGCCCTTACCCGTGCGATGACGCTCTTCAAGTGCTGCCAAAACACCTACGGAGCCCCAGACACCGCCCATGACATCGATAACTGATGCACCAGCACGCAATGGTCTGCCAGGCGGCCCGGTCATGTACGCCAAACCGCCCATCATTTGGGCAACCTCATCCAGCGCTGTACGGTGCTCGTACGGTCCGTTCAGGAATCCATGCGTTGAACAGTAGATGAGTCGTGGATTGGCTTTGCTGAGTGAAGCGTAGTCCAGACCCAGGCGATCCATTGCGCCGGGTCGAAAATTCTCGATCAAGACATCCGCTGACGTGACAAGCTCACGCGCAACTTGCGCGCCCTTCGCCGACTTTAGATTCAGGCGGATGCTTTTCTTGTTGCGGTTGTACATCGCAAAGTACCCGGCGCCGGAGCCTTTCAGGCTGCGGGTCTTGTCACCGGCAATGGGTTCGATACGAATTACCTCTGCACCGAGGTCAGCAAGCACCAGTCCTGCTGCGGGCCCCATGACCATGTGCGAGAATTCAATGACGCGAATTCCACTGAGCGGTAGTGCATTGCCGTTCGACTCGCTCACAAACTCCCCAATTCTTTGACGCTGATTTGGTATAATAATATATCTTTAGTCTATCCGCCTGCAAGGCGTTGTTTTATTAAGTAAATTCAATGACTGATATCGACATACTCGTCAGTGAAGTTGGCCCTCGCGACGGCCTGCAAAGCATCGACGCAATCCTGCCAACCGCGGTTAAGAACGCTTGGATCAAAGCGCAGGCAGCCGCAGGATTCCGGGAGATCGAAGTTGGCTCTTTCGTTCCACCCAGTGTTTTGCCACAAATGGCGGACACCGCGGATGTCGTGCGCGCCGCACTTGAGCTGCCGGGTCTCGATGTCGCCGTACTGGTACCGAATCTGCGCGGCGCTCAAGACGCAATCGAGAGCGGTGCACACAAGATTTCGATCCCCTTCTCTGTCAGTGAAACGCACAGCCTCAAAAACGTACGCCGCAATCACGAACAGATGTTTGCAGAAGTGTCGAAAATTTCCGAGCTGGTCGCTCAACAGCCGCAACCGCCGCACTTCGAGGCCGGTTTGTCGACCGCGTTTGGCTGTACGATCGAGGGACCCGTAAGCGAAGACCTGGTCGTGGCCTCAGCCGAACGCCTCATGCAGTGCGGTGTTGCTGAAGTAGGTCTGTCTGACACAACCGGCTATGCCAATCCTGCACAGGTAACGCGCCTCGTACGTAAAGTGCAGGCAGCAGTTGGCAAGGAGAATATCAACGGTGTCCACCTGCACAACACGCGCGGCCTCGGACTGGCGAACGTGCTGGCAGCAATCGAGGAAGGCATAACAACCGTTGACAGCTCGCTCGGCGGGATTGGCGGATGTCCGTTTGCGCCAGGAGCAAGTGGCAATATCGTTACCGAAGACCTGGTATTCATGCTCGAAGCTATGGGCCTGCGTACCGGTATCGACATCGATAAACTTCTCGCTGTTCGTAATATACTTAGCACCGCACTACCCGATGAGCCGCTTTACGGCTTCATCCCCGATGCCGGGGTCCCGAAAGGTTTTCAGGAACAGTGATCAAGTAATGACTGAAACAGCAATAAAAGCAATCGACGCCGTCGTAAACATCTGGACTGAAGAAGCATTGTCACATCGACCGGACTGGGGCGACGAGTTTTTCACCGGCAAGATGAAGGCAAAGAACAGCCTGATGACAGGGCTGACGCTGGACGAGATGATCGCGCGAATGGACAGCGCGGATATAGACCACGGTTTCTTGATAGCCGCCAAGTCGGGGCGACCCGGGCTCAAGGGCTGCTACCATATGCCACCCCAAGTCGTCGCGGATGCTGTCGCAGCTCACCCGGAGAAGTTTTCTGGCCTGATCGGGATCGACCCTTTTACCGGAATGGACGGTGTTCGTGAGTTACAGCATGCCGTCGAGGAACTCGGATTCATCGGTGCACACTTGTACCCGCACTGGTTCGAACTCGCACCTGACCACGCCAGGTACTATCCGTTTTACGCCAAATGCGTTGAACTCGGCGTGCCCGTACAAATGCAGGTTGGGCAGTCCATGATCTACTCGAAAGACCATCGGTGCCGCAGCGTTGGCCAACCGATCACACTCGATGCGGTGGCGTGTGATTTTCCGGAACTCAAAATCATTGGTATTCACGTCGGTATTCCCTGGACTGACGAAATGATCGCGATGGCCTGGAAGCACGACAATGTGTATATCGGTTGCGATGCGCACAGCCCGAAATACTGGCCAGAGAGCTTTGTTCGATACATCAACAGTTACGGTCAGGACAAGGTCATTTTTGGCACAGATTTTCCTGTACTCGACTTCAAACGTACGATCGACGAAATCGTAGCACTCGGCTTCAAACCTGCCGTGTTGCAGAAGCTGCTGCGAGACAATACGCGTCGTATCTACAATCTCGATTAAGACCGCCCTGTGAATCTCGCCGGCGTAATTCGTAGGCACGCGGAGCGCTCCCCGGAAAAAGTGGCGATTCGATTTCACGACCGGCAGATCAACTACGAGAGCCTGTGGACTGAAGTAGAACGCGTCGCTGCATGGTTGCATGGGCATGGTATTGGCGCCGGGGACCGGGTTGGGCTGTCAATGGCAGAACACCCACTGCACCTTATCGCACACTTTGCGGTCGCACGTATCAGCGCCGTCATTGTCCCAATGGACCATCGATGGACCGATTCTGAAAAACAGTCAGCGGTTTCTGCATTTGACGTCAAGCTGGTCGTGGATGACGCGACCCCAATCGCCGATGCAGATCGCGCTGACTTGCCTGACATCTGTGAAAAAGACTCGGATCTTCTGATATCGCTCTCGTCAGGCACGACTGGCAAGCCCAAGGGCGCATTGGTAACACATCGCAATCTCTATGAGCGTTTCGTCAGTCAGTGGAAGGCCATCGGCTATGGAGAGAACGACTGTTTTGCGGTTCTCACGCCGTTCTACTTTGGCGCGGGCCGATCGTTTTCTATGAGCCTGCTCGCCGCCGGCGGCAGCGTCCTCATAGCGCCGCCACCAATGAAACCTCCACAGATTATCCAGACCTTGCAGCAGGATTTTGTAACAGCAAGCTTCCTGCCACCAACGCTCTTGCGCCGCTTGTTCGATTTTCACAATGGCAAGAACCCGCTGCTCGAAAATCTTGACTATCTGATAGTCAGTGGTGAGCCGCTATACGCCGACGAAGCATTGCTGGTCCTCGAGAAAATCTGCGCGAACCTCTACAGCTACTACGCATCAAGTGAAGGTGGCGGTATATCCGTGCTACGTGCCGAGGACTTCGCCGAGCACGCGGCGACTGTGGGTAAACCGACCTATAAGACCGACGTTGAAATCGTCGATACAGACAACAACACGGTCGCAGATGGCATTGTCGGCCGGCTGCGCTACCGTGGACCCGGCGTGGCCACACGCTACCTTGATGCCAACGGAATCGAACAGCAGGCCGGCATCGGTGGCTGGTTCTATCCGGGCGACCTTGCCGAACGCCTCAAAAGCGGCCATATCGCACTGCGCGGCCGCGACAAGGATGTGATCATTCGCGGTGGCGTCAACATCTACCCGTCCGAAGTTGAAGCGGTGTTGCTACAGCACAACGGGATTGATGAGGTGGCTGTAATTGGCATTGACGATGCCGATCGCGGCCAAATCATCAAGGCATTTGTTGCTGGCAATGTCGACGCGAGCGAACTTCCGGAATGGTGTCGCGACAGACTCGCTCCGTACAAGATTCCGCAGCAATTTCGCCAACTTGTCGACCTGCCAAAACGATCGTCTGGCAAGGTCGACAAGCAAGCGTTACTCAATCAATCGTGATGGTGATGCCCGTCATCATTTGAATGGCTGTGCGTCGTGCCATCAGCATGGGTATGCGCTCCACCCCGACGCGGCATTGTGTCCTCGAAGTCTTCCGGCCCATGCGGATGATTATGTGAGTTGTTAACACACCACTTGTATAACACTGGATCTCGTTTCGCGAGTCGTGCCGCGGAGCGCAGCTCGTTTTCGTCCACAGTACTCCATGGATTGTAGTGAAAGTGGTTAAAGAGCTTCGAGTCTGTTCGCCCGATAGCGATGCAACCCAACTCACTCGCAAATGCACCATGATTGATGTAGGGCGGACGCCAGAAGTAACCGCCAGTTGGCAGATCACCGAACTGCATCATCCACGAAGTGCCCCACAGGTGGTATCCCTCTTCCGCACAGTCGTGGTAAGAAATATTATCCTGGTGGAAATGCGGGGTCATGCAATACAGGAACGTCATTGCATAGGTATCTGGATTGAAATTGAGCAGCTTAATCATACAACCAGACGCCACGGATGGACTGACGAGGTTACCCGGCGCCCACGCAATATCACCATAAGTATCGACATCGTGATACAGCTCGGTGCGCGACAGCGGATGGTGCTCGTCACTGTGTTCGTGACTTGGCTCCGCAGTGTTGTACATCATCAACAGCAGCGCGCCCTGTTCGGTGCTGATTTCGGGGAGGGCATAGCCAGCGGGCACGAAGAAATAATGTCCGCGTGCGCAGGTGCGGTCACCAACTTTGATCGATCCCTCGACTACAATGAATTCGAGCTCCGAGTAGCTAAAGCCGGGTGGTTGCTTGTAGCCGCCGTCGAACTGTACCGACATCGTGCAGGATCCAATCTCGTTGTCGAGACTTAGCATCTTGTACTTGTAACCGATACCGAATCCTTTCAGTGGCATATTTTTAAAATGAACGTCGCGATCGCAGAACGGTTCAATATGTGGTCTTGACATAGTTACTCTCCGCTCTTAGTAAACAACGACATGGTCGCCGTCCGGCTTAACCGGCAGCTCTTCGTCTTTAATGATGACGCGCTGGTCGCCATCCGCGTTAAATCCGTATTTCTTCAAGCGCTCGAAAAACTCCGCGTACCACTGTTCACGCGTTGTATCGAGTGCCTTCATCTCAGCGACGATCTTGGCGTATCGCTCGTCCTGCTCCTTGATCTCTTCTTCAAGCCACTTCCTGACTTCATCTGGAAGCTCGCGTTCGATTTTAGTGTTCTTGAACGTCATTCTTCTCTCCACATTAGATACTGATATCTTACAAACCCATAAAGCTGATAGCGGCACCGCACACTGCAACCGATGCACCGGCCAGCGCATGCGCGTAGCGTGCTCCGCCCCGAAAACTGAAATTGCGAATCCCCAGTGTTCCCAGAGCGACCGCCGCCATCATGGTGGCGAGCGTCACGAGCCCGAATGTCAGTGCGACACTGAGAACCAGAGCGTAGCTTTGTTGCGCCGCCGGATACATGAATAGTGGGATCAATGCCTCGCAGGGTCCGAGTACGAACACGATGAACATCGCCCATGGCGTCACCGTCGCTCGCCCAGACTTTGTATGCGCATGTGCGTGTTCATGCTGGTGATCGTGCGAATGCGAATGCACAACATCGCCGTGAGCGTGCAAGTGCGCATGTGTGTGCGAGCGGCCTGCTTTTTTCAGGCCCCATGCGAAGTACATCAAACCAAACGCGAGCAAAGCCCAGCCAGCCAGGTTGCCGCGCATGCCCTCAATCTCGACCAGTGCAGACAAGCGCGCACCGATAAGCAGTCCAACAATACCAATTAGCACCGAACTCATGACATGACCTGCACCGCACAAAAGTGTCATACGCATGGTTTTCAAGAACGACCAGCGACGAGCCTTCCCCATCACCATGAACGGCAGATAATGATCCGGACCAAGCAGTGTGTGTACAAAAGCGATCGAAGCCGCCGTGACCAACAATAATTGCGCTTCACTCATCGTTACGCCGGACGCTGGCTGGGACGAGACAGGTACTGGCCTTGTGCACTTCCAACCACATCACCGTTGTCATAAACGAGCTGGCCACGCAGGAAAGTCGACTTCACGCGACCCGTCAGCTCCATACCCTCAAATGGCGTGTAGCCTTGAGACGATTCTGATTCGGCCGCACGCACGACGAAAGACTCGTCCGGGTCCAGCAGCACCAGATCGGCATCGTAACCGACTTTGATATCACCTTTATTCAGCAATCCGTAGCGCTCAGCCGGATTCTTGCTCACGAGCCGCGCCATGTGATTGACAGTCATACCGCGACGGGATCCCTCACTAAACAAGCCAGACAACAGATACTCGGTGCCACCAAAGCCGGACTTCGACACCCAGATATTATCGTCATCTTTCGGATTCTGATTGTCAGTCTTCAGCTCCTCTGAACAGCAGGCGTGATCGCTGACCACCCAGTCAATCTCTCCCTCAAGCAGTTTCTCCCAGAGAAACTCAACGTCCTCTCGTGAACGGATCGGCGGATTTACTTTCGCGTGACACGCGGCCGGCGCGTCATAGTCGAGCAGCATGTGACCGATCGTAACCTCGCGCCGGAAATTGATATGCGGAAACACTTTTTGCATCATCAGCGCCGCCTCGACGGCCTTGCGAGAAGTCAGGTGCAGCAAGTTGATATTTACACAGTCAGTCTCGTACGCCAGGTACGACGCAATCCAGATTGCCAGCCCCTCTGAGTGCGGTGGACGCGCAGCACTATAGGCTCGCAGGCCACTCAACTTACCTTCCTTCTGCACCAGCTTCGTATATGCGTTGAGAATATCTGCGAGCTCACAATGCAAGCTAACGCTTATCTGATCGGCCATTTGCGGATACTTCTTCATCAACTTCTGCGCTGACCGCATGATGAATTCGAAATGAGCAATATCGTAGGACTCATCTTCGCCAATCATCAAGAACTGCTTTTGCGCGTCCTTGTCGGTTTTGCCATGCAAACCATAGCCCCCGTAGAACATGAAAATCTTGAACGAACAGACACCGTGATTGGTCAACAGCGACTCCATTTCATCTATGTGGGAACTGGAAATGGGTGCCAGATGGTAGGCGTAGTCCACCCAGTAGTTACCGTTCGAAATCTGCAGCACTTCCGGGTAAAAGTCTTCATAAGACCCACCCTTGTTCAGGTAGTACTGGCCCGTCCTGAAATAAGTTATCGCAGAGGTCACACCGCCCATCGCGGCGGCTTTGCTTTCGGTGACAGCGTCATCGGCAAGCGGTGAGTAAATGCCAACATGCATATGACCGTCGACCAAACCCGGAAACAGCAGACGGCCTTCACCATCGTGAACCGCATTCGCGTCGTCCGGTGAAATATTCGCTTCGAGTCGTGCGATCTTGCCGTCGTGGATCCCGATATCGAGATCTTCCGAACCATCGCCGTCAGGGCGCACGACGCGCACGTTCTTAATCACTAAATCTAGAGACATTTTTTTATCGCTATTGGTTAGTCGAGGCTCAGTACCATTGTGTATTGGTAACGCTGTGGCGCGTACAGCCCGTCAAGTACGTCGACGACTTTGCCATCCTCATTTGATGACAAGCGTCGAATTGAAAGCAGCGCGGCGCCCGGCTCGAGATCCAGTTCGGAGGCAATCTGCACTGATGCACTCTCAGCGCTCAGCACCTGCTCAATCTTGGCGAGCTTGATACCATTCTTGCGAATAACATCGAGGCGTGGTGTTCGCTCCAGGTTGCTCTTGGTAAATCCCTTGCTGATGCCAAGCGTCCAGCTGACGTAGTAAGCATACGGTTCACCTTCTTCATTGCTGCGAACGCGGACCAGTTTATGCACTGTGTCGCGCTCGCCGAGCCCCAGTAGCGTCCGTACGTCTGCCGGCGGTACTACTTCCTCCACAGATAGCACGCGGACGATACTGTGCTTGCCCATTTCGGCAAGATTCTCGAGCATTCCGACCAGCGGCGCACGTACCGGAGGCGGCGTATATTGATAAATTACATGCGAGCCTTTACCGCGGAACCTTGCTATCAGATTTTCCGCCGCGAGTTCGTCCATCGCGCGCTTCGCAGTAATGCGAGAGACATCGAAAGTCGCCGCCAACTGCTGCTCTGTTGGCATTTGCGCGTCGTACGAAATCGTACCGTTCATGATCGATTCTTTGAGCACCGAATAGAGCTGGTGATAGAGCGGTACACGTGCCAGCGCGCCACTCTGTCCGAGAGTCCATTCGGCTTTCAGTGAATTCAGCAAGTCACTCATGGCGCTTCCGGTGCAGGTAGATGCGTCTCTTCAAGTGCACGTGCCTTAATCTCTTCTATCGATCCGCCGCGGCTAAACAACCCGGTATCTTCCTTGCTGACTGCCATTTCAGCGCGCAGTTTCTCGGATCCCGCTACATCAACCGCCCCGGACGAATCGAGTACGACACCATAGCGTTTCGCACCTTCGTGACTGACCAGACCACGCCTCACGTCGAACGCAACCAGTTCGGCGTCTCGTTCCAGCGGGTTGCCCCAGCCGCCGCCGCCCCAGGTATTAAAGTAGAGAACGTCGCCTTCCTTGACACTGATTCCGTCGCATTTGGCCGGCAGCCACTCTTCACTGCCATCGGCCCGCACCAGCCGTTTCGTGGAACGCATACCAGGGTCACCGCCGCGAACGCCCCACGGGTAGGTTAGCCAGCGCTCATCGTGAATCGCAATGTCGCCATCGACGAGAAACTCGTACGCAACTGACAATCCGTTACCGCCGCGATGCAATCCTGCACCGCCCGAGTCTGCGATGGGTTCGTATTTGACGATGCGCAACGGGAAGTATGCTTCGATAAACTCGTTTGGTACGTTGGTAAAGCCGGGCCACAATGAATGTCCGTCAGGCCCGTCGCCGACAGGGCGACCTGGAATGCCACCGAAACCGATCTGGAACAGCTGGAACCACTCACCTTTCTTGTCGTATCCCGAGTAGAACAGATGCGGACTATCCGAGAAGCCCGCTGCGTTCATCGCATCGGGTGCTCCCTGTCCGAGAACGCCGCCCATCACGTCGAAAATTCGGCCCAATGCATGAGTGCGACCGGACAAAGCTGCGGGGAAGTTCGGCTTCAACAGGCTACCTTGCGGAATGCGTACGTCTACAAGTTCGTAGAAACCGTCGTTAAACAGAATGTGAGGGTCGAACAGATTGATCGTAAACGAGCCGAAGAACATCTTGAACATCTCTTCGTTCATGTAGAAATTAATCGAACTCTTCGCCTGCGGGTCTGTTCCCTCGAAGTCGAATATCGCGACATCCCCTTCACGCCACATCGTACATGCTATTTTGTAGGGGCCTTTGCCGACGCCGTCATCGCAAACATAATCTTCGAAATATGACGGTTTCTCGGGAACAAACATCTGGATGATCGCGCGCATCGCTTCCAGATTTCGATCCAGCATGATCTGCATGGTCGTCTGGAAAACCTCGTCTCCAAAGCGCTCGGCAATTTCTACGCAACGCTTTGACGCGGTCCGGCAGGCCGCGACTAGCGCATTCAGATCAAAGCGGTTCCATTCAGTTGTGCGAACGTTATGCAGAATCAGCTCGAGGATATCTTCCTGCAACACGCCTTTCTTGTAGAGTTTGGTGGGCGGAATCCGGATTCCTTCCTGGTAGATCGTCTCGGCCTTGATCGGAATCGAACCGGGAACCATGCCGCCGTTGTCCGACATGTGACCAAACATCGCTGACCATGCGATATGGCGACCGTTGTTAAACACAGGAACCAGAACGATCCAGTCCGGTAAATGGGATACCGCCGCATTACACATGTACGGATCATTGGTAAGAATAATATCGCCGTCTTCGATATCCCCATCGTAGGCTTCGAGAAAGCCATGAATAAATGAGCCAAATTGTCCGACAACCATTTTGCCATCTTTGTTGGCAACCATCGGAAAACAATCGCCCTGCTCGCGAATACCCGGACTCATTGCGGTACGAAACAGTACAGCGTCCATCTCCTCGCGAACATTCCGCAGAGCATTTTCGATGATGTCAACCGTGACTGCGTCGACGTCAGCTGTTTCCCACGGTGTAGAGTTTGTTTCAATGATTCTCGCTGTCATGACTAAACTCCTTCGACCGGATTGATGAGAAGATTGCCGACACTGTCGACTGTCGCCGTATGTCCGGGCAGGACCAGGGTCGTTGAATCCATTTCCTGCACAATCGCAGGCCCGTTCACAACAGTTCCTACGCCGAGTTTTTCGCGATCGTAGATCGCGGCATCGTGCCAGTGTTGCTCGTAGTAGTATTTCGTCTCGTGAATCACGGCGTCTTTCACATCCGTTGCCGTATCACTCACTTCATTCAGGTCAGCGGTCAGGCTGCTTTTCGCCTTCACAACAGCGCGAATCATCACAATCTCGTGATCTTTACCGTGCGCGAACGTAAACAGTTGTTCATGCTGCCTGTCGAATTCGTCAGTCAATACCGCAAGACCCTGGTTTTGCAGTTCTTCATCGGTCACTGTCAACGAAAGCTGGAACGCCTGGCCGGCATAGCGAATGTCAGCCTGGTACACAACATCCTGTTGATCGGCTGAGATTCCGTCTGCAGCAAAAGACTCCCCCGCACGCGCACGTAGAGCATGTAGCTCTTTGATCAGATCGTCCGCTGTAATTTCGTCGACCTTGGCAACATAGGTTTGCGACGCTTCATCGCGAATCTGCGTTGTTGCGTCGCCATAAGCACACAACACTCCAGGGCCGGGCGGAACGATAACCGGCCATGCGCCACTAAGAACACCAAGTGCATTGGCATGCAATGGCCCTGCGCCACCGAAACCAACCAGCGCAAAGTCCCGGGGATCATAGCCTTGCTCAACGGAGACCAGGCGCAGCGCGCCGAGCATTGATTCGTTGACGATTTTGATAATGCCCTCCGCGGCCGTCATCAGGTCGATACTCATCGCATCCGCCAGAGACTGCACGGCCTTCTCGGCTGCTTCGCGGTTAATCGTCATCGCTCCACCGAGTTTGACATCGGACGGCAGGTAGCCGAGTACGACGTTGGCGTCGCAAACGGTCGGCGCTTCGCCGCCTTTCATGTACGCGGCCGGCCCAGGATCTGCTCCTGCTGAGTCGGGACCAACGCGCAGCGCTTTGGTGAGTTCTGGTACGAAAGCAATCGAGCCACCGCCGGCACCGATTGTGCGTACGTCGACTGACGGCGCCCGCACGGTGATATCACTGACCCGCGTTTCGCGGCGAATTCGTGCTTCGCCGTTTTGAATCAGCGCTACGTCTGTTGATGTTCCGCCCATGTCAAACGTCAGAATATTCTCGAAACCGCCGCGCTGACAGAAGTACATTGCGCCTGCAACACCGCCGGCCGGACCGGACATCAACAGGTTTACGGGCGACTCACCAGACGCGCGTGCCGAAGCGAGCCCGCCGTCTGATCTGAGAATCGCGAGATTAACGTCATCGCCAAGGCGTTCAGCCAGAGAGGTACTCAGATTGCTGACGTACTTCGATACCTGCGGTCGCACATACGAATTTACGACCGTCGTCTCCGTGCGCTCGTACTCCTGCATCTCCGGAACGACGTCGCTGCTGATTGAAATCGGAATATCGCCAAACACCGTCTCAGCGACATCGCGCACTTCTCTTTCGTGGCTGCCATTAATGTAGGAGTTGAGCAGGCAAATCGTTAGTGCCTCGACTTCACCGGTTGCTGCGAGCACTTGCAGGTCCTTGCGCAGAGCGTCGGCGTCCAGCGGACTAACGACTTCACCATCTGCACCCATACGCTCATCCGCTTCAATCGTGAGCTCCAGTGGCGCCATCAGTGGTGCTTTGTTGTAACTGACCCACCCGCCAAGACCGCCCGGGCAAAACGACCGCGCCACCTGCAAGGTCTGACGGTATCCTTTAGTCGTAATCAAGCCAACCTTGGCACCCTTGCGTGTCAAAACCGCGTTGGTCGCGACAGTGGTGCCATGCATCACTTGCGCAACCTGCTTGGGATCAATGTCGGACTCGTCGCAAATGCGATCGATGCCATTCAATACGCCGATGGATGAATCTTCGGGCGTAGATGGTACTTTGGCCATGTAGGTCTGGCCGGACGATTCATCGACCAACAACAGGTCCGTGAATGTGCCGCCAACGTCAACTCCTAGACGAAACGTCATGTGGTTACCCCTGATCTATCGTGTTCAAATTATTGCGTTTTGCTGCATCCGGGCCAGCTCGTCGTCGCTGATTCCCAGCTCGCCCCCGTAAACTTCCTGATTGTGTGCGCCGAGAGTCGTATTGCCCGGCCAGCGTATTTCACCTTGTGTCTTCGACATCTTCGGAAATACGTTTTGCATTTTCAGCTGCGGCCATTCCTCAGTCGGTGTTGCCACAATAGCCTCACGTGCCTGGTATTGCGGGTCATCCAGCATTTCCGGAGCGCGAAAGATCTTACCCGCCGGAACACCCGCTTCTTGCATGAGAGCGTCAACTTCCGCAACTGTCCTGGTTTTCGTCCATGCATTGATGATCTCGTCGAGCTCAGCCATGTTGGCACCACGCTCGGTATGCCCACTGAAGCGCTCATCCTGCGCCAGTTCAGGTTGTCCCATCGTCTCAACCAGGCGGGCGAATACTGTGTCCTGGTTGGCTGCAATCAGGAAAATGCCGTCCTTGCAGTCGTAAATGTTCGACGGCGCAACATTCGGCAACGTGGCGCCTGAACGCTCCCTGACGTAGTCGCTCACGACATACTCGGGAATAGTGGCTTCCATGACATTCAGAACCGATTCGTAGATCGACGCATCGATTACCTGGCCTTCCCCGGTCCGGTCGCGATGATGCAGTGCCGCAAGTGCGCCATTGCATGCAAAGGTCGCGGCCAGCGTATCGCCGATTGACAGGCCAGCGCGGCTGGGTTGTCGATCGGGCTCGCCACACAGGTAGCGCATTCCGCCCATCGCTTCTCCGATCGCGGCGTAACCAGCGCGAGATGCATAGGGGCCCGTCTGGCCATAGCCTGAAACACGAATCATGATGATGCTGGGATTGATCTTGATCAGATCTTCGTAACCGAGGCCCCAACGCTCCATCGTGCCGGGCCGAAAGTTTTCCAGAACCATATCGGCGCCCGCGATCAGCTTTCGAACCAGCTCCTGACCTTCCTCAACGCGCAGGTTGGCGGTGACACAACGTTTGTTGCGAGCACAAACACTCCACCAGAGTGGGTAGTCTCCGCGCCCCCAGACACGCATAGGGTCACCCTTCCCCGGGGGTTCGATCTTGATGACATCCGCGCCCATGTCTGCCATTAGCTGGCCACAAAAAGGCCCGGCGATCAGCTGCCCCATCTCTATCAGGCGAATATCAGTCAAAGGCCCCTTGCGGTCCACGGCGTCTGTCATTTTGTTTATGCGGTCCTGTTATGGCGGAGCAACGGAGTCGTTGATCCGGTTGTTTTGTACTTTTAGGCCTATCAATATAACAATAGGTCTTATTGATGGCAATACAGCCTCAGGACGAAATGGCCATACCCTGCAGAACAGCCTCGCGGGCACCTGACAGGCCGCTCCAGCGCTCAATGTTCGGGTACTTGCTCACGCCGCCAGGCATCCTCGACATTGAAGTCGTTGCGGTCGGATACATCATGACGTCAACGAGGGAATAACCGCCATCGAGGAAATACTCGTGCTCAGCCAGGTGCTGGTCGATGCCCGTCAAAAAACGCTCAATGATGTCGGCATAAAGGGCGTTCGCCCATTCATCCGGTTGCGGTGCCAGTATCCCGAGATAGAACTGGGCAGAGAATGCAGGCGCCAGGTCCGTTAGCAATATGCCTAGCCAATGGTAGAACTGATCACGCTCGGTCTCGCGTGGCAATAGGAGGCCGGACGAATTTGCGGCATGCATGCCGATAGCGAGGCTGCCATATATGGAATTGCCATCATCATGCTGCAGGACGGGCATGCGGCCAAACGGATTCAATGCCAGCATTGCTTCGGATCGATGCTCCGCGTTCAACAGGTCGACGGTGCGCACGCTGTACGTAATGCCGCACTCTTCGAGTGCGATACTCGCTCGCTGGCCATTCGATGTTGTTACTGTATAAAGTGTGGGCATAGCAACTCGCTTTGGCAGAAACCGATGGAATCAATCAGCAGAACGATAGCATGCGCGGTGTTAGCGCTTGTCGTCGTCAGTTCCGGCTGCGCATCCGCGCCACGCACGGAAATGTCTGCATCGACGAGTCGCGGCGAATGTGTCGTGTTGCTGCACGGGCTGAATCGAAGCTGGCGTGCGATGAGACCCATGGCTGAGGCATTGCAGGACGCCGGATACGCCACGGCGAATGTTGACTACCCATCGCAGGCCGGAAACATAGAAACCATCGCGCCGCTCGCTGTCGGTACAGGACTCGCGGAGTGTCGCAGTTCAGGTGCCACGCAAATACACTTTGTTACGCATTCAATTGGTGGCATTTTGCTGCGCTACCAGAACGAGTATGACCCGATCCCGGACCTTGGACGCGTCGTGATGCTTGGCCCGCCAAATCAGGGCAGTGAGATTGTCGACAAGACCCGCGACTGGCCAGGGTTCGAGATGTTGAGTGGTGACGCTGGAGCGCAGTTGGGAACTGATACCAATAGCATGCCGGCATCGCTGGGCCCCGTTGAGTTCGAGCTGGGCGTCATCGCCGGCACCGGCACCATTAATGTATTCACTTCGGCGCTGTTACCGAATCCTGATGATGGCAAAGTCTCTGTCGCTGCTACGAAAGTCGACGGCATGGACGACTTTCTGGTTGTTGGCAATTCGCACCGTTACATCACCCGCAGTGATGTTGTCATCCGTAACACCCGGTCATTCCTCGAAGACGGACACTTCCTCGCGACTGACAAGTCGACGATGGAAACCTGCCGTACGGCCGAGGGCAAGATCCCGAGGTCTTGTTTCTAGCGCTTATCCTCAGCCAGGCGCGCTTCCAGCGCATCGATCCTGCGTTGCTGCTCCTGAACAACTGCCGTGAGTACAGCGACTATGTCCATGGTGCTTAGCGACTCCCGATCCTGCATGGCCACCAGGTCGGGAACGTCTTCGGCGATAAAGCCTACATACTGCTCACTTGCCTCATTCTTGTAGTTGTAACTCACCGGTGTGAGCCCGTTGAAGGCGGCCAGTGCGTCTGCGATGGGCAAAACCGCGATATTTTCTTTGCTGCTTCTTGATGATCGATTCGTCCACACGCCGCCGGCCGTAACATGCGCACCACTTGCCATTTGCAGTGGAAACTCCAGCCGCGATACGCCGATCCCGACATTGCCGTCCCGATCAATTGTAATACGGTCCTGCGAACCCGCCCCTATGGTTAGCGTATTGGCGCGGTTGTGCATGATATACCCGGTGTCACCACTGGATTGAGTAATCATGAGGCCGGCAACACTGCTGTTCTGCTCATGAATCTGAATACTGCCATTCACTTCCAGGCGTTGTTGAGGCTCTGTCGTTCCGATTCCGACGCGATTGCCATTGTCGAACACCTGCGAGCGAATGCCCTCCGATTCCGACTTGAATCGTACGAGGTAATCCGGTTTTCCTTTCAATGAAGCGCCCGCCTTTGACGGTTCCCGATGTACTACAGGTTCCGGCTCGGGCGCAGGCTCGGGAACGGCAACAACCTCAGGGGCTTGCGGTGTGACATCGGCTTCAGGCGCCGCCTCGAGTGTCTCTGCAACTGGTTCTGTATTCTCTGCTGCTGGCACCTCGGCAACGGCTTCAATCTCTGTCTCGATTACTTCTTCCACTTCCACTTCAACTTCAATCGCTGCCACTGTTTCCGCTACAGGTTCTGTTGCTGAATGTGCCCCCGCTGATTCCTCCGGAATGAGCTCTTCAAGTACTTCGGCGACAGACTCTTCAACAGCTTCGTCCGAAATTACGCGGCTCCAGTCAGCGCTTATAAATCCGGTAGCGCCACCCTCAATCTCAACCTCGTTCCAACCCTCTGTGGACTCCACGAGCCTGAGTTTTTCTCCTTTGTTCAGACGCCCGACCACTTCTGATGACGCGTCAGGCGACATTCTGATATTGACGTTGTTTTCGACTTTCTCCGCAGTGACTACAACATCCGCGAAGCACCAGGAGGACAACAGCAGCAGAACCGGAACGAGAAACTTCATGAAGATCACCTCGAGTGAGTGAATGGTTTATAGTTTCGAGCTTCGAATAGTAGCACTCTACCCGGTCGCGCCTATGTCTCTGTTTCCCGACAAGATTCGCCACGTAATGCGGTCATCGAAAGATGCCGGTGGCAACAATGCGGGGAGCAGCCGTGCGCTCGACTTTGCGCTGCCAATCGACAATTTGTACGCGTTTGCGAAAATGTGGAGCACCCTCGCTGACAGACCAGTGCTGTCGTCATTTCATGGCGTTATGTTCGCAAACATCGCGGGTCGGAAGTCGATACCGCTGTTTGGCTACGCAGGAACCGGCTTGTTTCAGAGCAAGATCCTCACGAACGGCCATGTTCGCTTGCGCGGCAAGGAAACGGGGTTCTTTACCGATCTCGCCAGTGGCGAAGTTCTGCGTCACTGGCACAATCCGTTCACAGGCCAGATCGTCGAGGTTTTTAATTTCCTGAATGATCGAGTTCGCGGCGAACTCACCACACAAATGCCGCGGTTCGCTTTTGGTGCGCCCGAGGATGAAGCAACGCTCATGATTGCCGGTGGCACCGACGCAGCCGCGGACAAGGTCCCGTTCATACTTCCATGGGAATGCTACGGCGACCGCGTACATCTTGGGTGGGACTACTGCCACGGCTATCGAAATCCGGTTAGCAAAGACCGCTGGCCCAGCGCTTCGACGGGTGACTTTATCAATCCATCCGAGCACTTCTATTTTACGACATCCCTGCAGGAACTTGCGGACCGCGACAGCCCGTCTGCCAAATACACTGCTGGCTTTTCAAGAATGTCTCCGTGGTGGCCATGGATGTTGATGGGAGATAGCGATGTAGACGGTGTATTGTTCGGTCGCATGGTGTCAGTCAAATCGGAAGGTCGGCCGGAAGATGTACCACGGTCAGTCTACGAGTATGTTGAGAAACATCATGCCGACTACCTGGAGTCACCAACAGACTGGGATGACGGTCAGCCGCTGGGAACGTGGGAGGCTTACGCCAAGGCAATGCCGGACGAGGTCTGACTATTGCCCGTGATCGCCGGGTGCCGGGAAGCGCATTACCCAGCTGCAACTCATCAGTGCCATTATCTGCCAGAGAATAAAAACTGCGGCATTGTCGTAGATGGCCAGGTGCAATAGCGCGAACAGCAGAAATGGTACGTGGCACACCAGAACCTTGCGCAAATTCCATTCTTCGATGTTGTGGGGCGGTGAAACGTAAACGTCCCAAAACTGGCTTTGCCAGAGTCCGGAAAATGTCGAGTAGACGATAAACATGATCAATACCGTCCACTGAGGCGCGAGTCCGAACCCCTGTACATAGCGAAACACCGACAGCATCAGCAGCCCCTGGCAGGCACCCCAGACAAAGCCAAAAAAAAGCGCAAATGCCGGTCGCAGCTGGCGACCGTAGCAAAGTGTTCCCCGGGGCCAGAAATAGAAGTATGCGAAACCAACGTATGCTGTAACAGCCGCTGTCGCGGCCCACCAACAGGCATCCTGTAGCTGCAGTCCGCTCGCCAGCGGCGTTTGCAGGAGCATCGTCAACGTTCCGCTTGCCCAACCGATTGCAATACAGGTCGCAAAGTAAACCGAAGCGCGCGTCCAGGATTTTCTTGGATCGTAGAGATTCATTGCAACAAGTATGTCGAAGTTTGCCGCAGTTTTCGTCAGAATCCGCACATGCTGCAACCACACCGGACAATCCTCTGCACCGCGCTCGCCTGTTTCGGCATGCTCTTGTCATTGTCGCTGTACGCTCACCCCGAAGATGAATTCTGCGTGCCCGGCGAAGACAGCCTGGATCCGGCCTTGTGCAAGGCGCTCGCAGAACTCGACAGCAAGACGGGTGATATTGCTCTGTCTGAAATGTCACCCATCCTGGACGATGCCGGCAATGAACGTAGCATCGCGTCGACGGTTGGGCTGTACCTCAAGATCGGAATCAGTCACATACTGCCCGGCGGTGCCGACCATATACTCTTTGTACTCGCGATGTTTCTCGCCTCCACGCGGTGGCGCGCTCTGCTGCTGCAGGTATCGGCCTTTACAGTCGCACATACAGTCACACTGGCGCTCGCTGCCAGCGGTGCAATTACGCCATCGCCGCAAATCGTCGAACCCCTGATTGCGCTAACCATCGGTTTTGTGGCGATCGAAAACCTGCTTTTCAAGGAGATGACAAAGTGGCGGCCTGCTGTCGTTTTTGGTTTCGGCCTGATTCATGGAATGGGGTTCGCCGGCTTCTTCGGCGAGCTTGGATTGCCACCGGGTCAATTCTGGAGTGCATTGATCGGGTTTAATGTTGGAGTTGAGGTCGGACAACTTCTCGTCATCGTTGCCGCCGCAGCGTTCGCTGCAACCCTAAGGAGGGCGCTATCGAACGAAAAAGGAGCCAGGCAATACCGACAGTTTGTCGTATTACCTGGCTCCGCATTAATCGGCATCACCGGTTTCTGGTGGGCCTTTGAACGCTTGTTTTCCTGATCAGGTTTCGTCGCCCGCCGTCCCGGTCTTAAAACCTCGCCCTTCAAGCAATGGTTCTATGCTCGGGTCCTGGCCGCGAAAGTTTCGGTACAACTCATCGGCTTCTCTCAGCCCGCCGGACTGGTAGACCCACTTCTTGAGGCGAGCAGCCGTTGCCGGATCAAAGATATTCTCAGCCTGCTTGAACGCAGCGAACCCGTCAGAATCCAGAATCTCCGACCACAAGTACGCGTAGTAACCCGCTGAGTAACCGCCTGCGAATATGTGGCTGAAATATTGTGAGCGGTAACGCGGCTCGATCTCATCGATCAGCCCATAGCCTCGCAGCACCTCTTCCTCAAATACGCGCGCGTCAGTCAAGGCGTTAGCTTCGTCAACTGTTAACATGTGCCAGCGTAAATCCAGCAGCGACGCCGCGATGTATTCCGTGGTCGTGAAGCCCTGGTTAAAGTTAGACGCGACGCGCATACGCTCAACCAGTTCGGTCGGGATCACATCACCGGTTGCATAGTGCCGCGCAAATATCGCCAGCATCTCTGGCTCTGACGCCCAGTGCTCCAGAATCTGGGCTGGAAATTCCGTGTAATCACGGGGTCCGTCCACACCCGAAAACGTCGGATAGTCGATCTGAGTCAAAAGGCCGTGCAAGCCATGGCCAAACTCATGAAACAAGGTCTCAACTTCGGAAAACCGCATTAAAGTGGGTTCGCCTTCCGGTGGAGTCGAAAGGTTCAGGTTGTTTGTCACAATCGGACGGATGTTATCGCCGTTGATATTTGAAGCATCGCGATAAGTGCTCATCCAGGCGCCACCGCGCTTGGAATCACGTGCGTACATATCCATCATGAAAAGACCGAGGTGACTACCGTCTTCGTCCTTAACGTCATACGACGTTACGATCGGATTCCAGCCTTCGACATCCACAGGTTCAAACGTGACGCCGAACAGTCGGTTCGCCATTCCAAATGCGCCCGCACGCACTTCATCGAGATTAAAGAAAGGCTTCATTTCGTTTTCGTCGAGATCGTAGCGTGCCTTGCGTACTTTCTCGGCGTAATGCCACCAGTCGTGTCCGCTAATCTTGAACTCGTCACCGACCATGGACTGCATGTCAGCCAGTTCTTCCTTGGCGCGCTCAAGACCAGGGCGCCAGACTCGCAAGAGAAAGTCTTCAGCACCCTGTGGCGTTTTCGCCATACGGGTTTCCAATTGATAGTGTGCATGCGACTCATAACCCATGAGTGCGGCGCGCTTGGCCCGCAACTGGGCAACCCGAATCGCCAGTGGGCCGTTATCGTTGTCGCCCGCAGATGCTCGTAGACGATATCCGTTAAATAACTTTTCGCGCAGCTCGCGATTTTCAGACTGCGTCATGAACGTTTCGTAAGCGGACCGATTAAGGCCAATTACCCAGGCGCCTGCTTCTTCATCCCAGACAGATGCCTTGAAGTCATCGCTCAGACCGGCGGTCTGCTCTTCGTCCACGATTTCCAGTTTGAAGCCTTTGGTCGCTGCAAGCAGGTTGAGTCCGAACTTGGTTGTCAGTTCGGCGAGTTCCGCATTGATCTCTGTGATCCGTTCTTTCGTGTCCGCATCGAGCGCTGCACCGGCGCGAATAAACTGGCGATGCTGCAATTCCAGAAGACGCGCATCCTGCTCGTCGAGACCCAGCGAATCGCGCTGCTCATACAAGGTCTGCACTCGAGCAAACAAAGGGCCATTCAGCGTGATCGCGTCAAATTCGCGCGACAGCATTGGCGAGAGCTGCTGCTGCAGATCGCTGAGCTCATCGTCGAGTTCCGTTCCGGTGATATTAAAAAAGGTGTTCGCAACCGCATTCAAACGTTCGCCGGCGAGCTCCATGGCGATAATGGTATTATCGAACGTCGGTTCGGCGCTATTGTCCGCAATCGCTGCAACTTCGGTGCGTAACTCCAGAATCGCCTTTTTCATTGCCGGCATGTAATGACTGTTTTCAATCGCCGCAAACGGCGGTACACCGTACGGAGTGTCCCATTCCTGCATGAACGGGTTTCCGGCCAGCTCGGCCTCGGTCACTATTAGCACGTCCGCCTCTGCCGGCGCTGTATCGCTGACAGCCGCGTCCTTATCGCTGCTACCGCAACCCACCAGCAGCAAACTACCCACAAAGATTGCGTATAACTCTTTGTTTTTCATGACTTTTAAAACCCCGCGAAAAAAAGTGATTGCAATTGTATCTAATTAGTCCTGCGAATTCCTGCAATTGCAGACCCCGCCTCCGGAGCTTTGTTCCCTATCGCGCATTGCCGCGCAAGGGATTCGGTTAGCGCGTATGTTTATGCGTCAACATTTCGGTATAAATAAACTTCCAAACGGGGAGTAAGAATGTCAAAAGAATCAGTACGTCCCGTCAATCCGTTGCCCGCGGAATTCGCGGGCGAAAACCTTGCGCGCACCGCGAAGCGCCTGTTCCATGCGATGCGGCCAAAGTTCTTTCCTGCTTCAGTATTGCCCGTTGTTGTGGGCACTGCATGGGGAGTGCTAGTCGCCGGTGGCATCGATATTTACGTGTTTCTGCTCGCACTTGTCGCGACAGTATTGGTGCATGGCGCCAGCAACGTCCTGAACGACGTTGGCGACGAGTCCAACGGTACGGATCGCGCGAATGAAGACCGAATCTACCCGTATACAGGCGGCTCGCGCTTTATACAGACGGGCATCCTGACTCAGTCCAGCATGGCGTGGCTCGGCGCGGGCTTGCTGCTGATTGCTGCAATTCTCGGCGCCTTGCTGATCGTAGAAAAGGGCATCGTCGTTCTGTACTTCGGGCTCGCCGGCGTCGCGTTGACCGTCCTGTACTCGCTGGGGCCAGTGCGGCTCAGCTCTATCGGCCTTGGGGAAATAGCGGTCGGTATTGGATTGGGAGTTATACCGGTGTGTGGTGCGGCCTGGCTTCAGGGTGCAGATCTCGGCTCGAGCTTGCTGTTGTTTTCGCTGCCGGTTTGCCTCTGGGTGACCGCTATCCTGCTGATCAACGAGGTTCCTGACATTGCGGCCGATGGCGCCAGCAACAAGAATACGCTACCGGTGCGACTTGGCCTTCTGAAGACAGCAAACCTCTATTTCGCGCTACACCTGGCAGCCGTCGCAGTCACCGTGTACCTGAGCTTCCAGGGGGCTCTGCCGATATTGGCGCCGCTGGTGCCAATCGGCCTGCTCGCACTGGCCTGGCGCGGCCGTGCGGCTATCGGGAGTGGCATTGCCGAGCGCGAGCGCATGACTCAGGCGATCGAGGCCACCCTGGGTATTCACACAATTGGCTGTATCTGGCTTACTGCCTGCGCGGTGTACCAGCTTGCGTTTTAAGATTCGCAAAGGCCTCACTATCCCGTTGTCCGGTGCGCCGTCGCAGCGGCTTGCGGAGCACAAGGACGTCAGCTCCGTGGCTTTGCTGGGACCAGATACTAACGACCTGAAACCGCGCATGCTGGTATCCGTTGGGGACGCCGTGAAGCTTGGACAGGCATTGTTCGAGGACAAACAGAATCCCGGCGTGCGCTTTACGTCACCAGGCAGCGGCGTTGTGACCGCGATAAACCGCGGAGAGCGACGCGTACTGCAATCTGTCGTTGTTGAACTGCACGGCAACGACGAAGAAACATTCACGCGCTACGACAATGGCGACTGGTCACAATTGTCACGTGGCGACGCGCAACGGAACCTGCAGGCAGCAGGACTATGGAGCAGTTTTCGCACACGTCCTTTCAGCAAGATTCCGCGCATCGATGACATTCCGGATGCAATATTCGTAACTGCGATCGATACGAATCCGCTTGCAGCGAGTCCGGACACGATCATCGACTCCGCGAGCGAAGATTTTGTTCGAGGGCTTCAGGTTGCCGCAAAACTGACGGATGGCAATGTCTATGTCTGTTGCCGCCCCGACGTGCACACGCCATGCCCGGACTATGGACGTTTCAAACGGGCCGTTTTCTCCGGTCCGCACCCGGCAGGGCTGGTTGGAACACATATCCATATGTTGCACCCCGTCAGTGAAACCAGGACGGTCTGGCACATTGGCTACCAGGACCTGATAGCGGTCGGCCACCTGTTCGCAACCGGACGCTTGGCGACAGAGCGAGTGATTAGCCTCGCAGGCCCAGCTGTCAATGAACCTCGACTTATCCGTACGCGAGTCGGTGCAAATATCAGCGAACTCGTCGCAGACGAAACACACGGCGAGAATATAAGAGTCATTTCCGGGTCTGTTCTGCAGGGACACCGGGCCGCCGGATGGGCATCCTGGCTGGGCCGCTATGACTTGCAGGTCACGGTCATACCCGAAGGCAGCCCGCGAGAATTTCTGTCATGGATGCGACCAGGCATCGGCAAGTTTTCATCCGCTCGTGCTTTTGTCGGAAACCTCTTTAGCGGTAAGTCCTACGCGCTGAGCAGTTCTCAGAACGGCAGCCCGCGCGCCATGGTTTCGATCGGTAGCTTCGAACAGGTGATGCCGCTCGATATTCTGCCAACGCCCTTGCTGAAAGCGCTGCTTGTGCGCGATACCGATAGCGCACGTGATCTGGGCTGTCTCGAACTCGACGAAGAAGATCTGGCTTTGTGTTCTTTCGTCTGCAATGGCAAGTATGAATACGGTCCGCACCTGCGCAAGACACTGCGGGAAATCGAGGTGAACGGCTAATGAAAAGTCTGCGTTCATTACTCAACCGCGCGGAACCACTGTTTGTACCCGGTGGCCGACTGGAACGCTTCCATGCCATTTTTGAAATGGTCGACACACTGTTCTACTCACCGCCTGATGTTGCGCGAGGCTCGCCGCATGTCAGGGATGCTCTTGACCTGAAACGCGTCATGATTCTTGTTGTGTTCGCCGTAGCGCCTTGTGCGATCGTCGGAATGTGGAATACGGGCTACCAGGCAAACATGGCCAT
The DNA here is from genome assembly GCA_022600955.1 of Gammaproteobacteria bacterium. Lineage (GTDB taxonomy): Bacteria > Pseudomonadota > Gammaproteobacteria > Steroidobacterales > Woeseiaceae > UBA1847. Next base: position 53,016 of record JAHZJK010000031.1, on the reverse strand, counting down.
CGCGTCTATGGACCTGACTGGCATCGACGGTTGGCGAGGCGTGCTGCTGCCACTTCTCGGTGCCGGCTACGACCCGGGCAGCCTCTATGACTGTACCGTGCAGGGCCTGCTGTACTTCCTGCCCATTTACGCGGTGACCATGGCTGCGGGCGGCTTTTGGGAAATCCTTTTTTCCGGTGTTCGCAATCATGAAATCAACGAAGGTTTCTTCGTTACTTCCATGCTGTACACGCTGATCCTGCCCGCTACGATCCCACTCTGGCAGGTCGCCATCGGCATTAGTTTCGGTGTCGTCATTGGCAAGGAGGTATTCGGCGGCACGGGCAAAAATTTCCTGAATCCGGCACTGGTTGGCCGTGCTTTCCTGTATTTCGCGTATCCCGTACAGATTTCAGGCGATGCTGTCTGGACCGCAATTGACGGCTTTAGCGGTGCGACTGCACTCGGCGTGAGCGCCAGCGAAGGCATGCAAGGAATCTTCGCAAGCGGACTGACCTGGACAGAAGCGTTTATCGGTCAGATGCAGGGCTCACTGGGCGAAACATCGGCACTGGCCTGCCTGTTCGGCGCGGCGCTATTGATCTTCACGCGAATCGCTTCGTGGCGAATCATCGCCGGTGTATTTGCGGGTCTGATTGTGCCCTGCCTGATTTTCAGCGGTGATGGCAGCAATCCAATGATGTCGATGCCGTGGCACTGGCACATCGTTCTCGGTGGTTTCGCATTCGGTGCTGTGTTTATGGCAACCGACCCGGTGAGCGCAACGCAGACTGAAACGGGAAAGTGGATTTTCGGATTTTTGATCGGCTTCATGACCTGGCTAATCCGTGTCATCAATCCTGCATTTCCCGAAGGCATCATGCTCGCGATCCTTTTCGCCAACATTTTTGCGCCAGTCATCGATCACTTCGTCATACAAGCCAATATCCGGCGGAGGCTCAAACGTCATGCCTGACAAGAAGCCGATTGATCGTGACAGTATGAGTAACACATTGCTTGTTGCCGTCAGTCTCAGCCTGGTGTGTTCGGTCTTCGTCGCGTCGGCCGCCGTTGTACTCAAGCCCGTACAGGAACGAAACCAGGAGCTCTACAGGCAACGCATCATTCTCGAAGTCGCCGGCCTGATGCATAAAGATGCGGATGTTGCGGCTCTTTTCGCAAACATCGAATCTGAACAGGTTGCCCTGACCGACGGCTCTTCGGCCGAAGTCTATCGCGTCATTACCGACGGCCGCCTTGAACAAGTCATCTTGCCAATCTCTGGTGCCGGATTGTGGTCAACCATGTACGGCTATTTGTCGGTGGCCCCTGATGGCAACACGATTAAAGGCATTCGATTCTATGAGCATGGCGAAACGCCTGGCCTGGGCGACCAGATTGACAAGCCCGACTGGCGTGCAGCCTGGGCGGGAAAACACATCTACGCGGTTGACAGAGAACCTCAGATCGAAGTCGTACGAGGATTTGCGGATAGCAGCAGCACCGCGAGTCTGTACCAGGTCGATGGTCTCGCCGGTGCAACTCTGACTGGCAATGGCGTTACGCGCCTCGTGCGCCGCTGGACCGGTACTGACGGTTTCGGTCCCTTCCTGGCCAGTATCGCTGTCACGGAGGACGATGAAACATGAGTGACGCTCGCTCTGTACTTATCGATCCACTGATCGATAACAATCCAGTCACACTGCAGATGCTTGGAATTTGCTCCGCGCTGGCTGTAACGACGGCGCTTTTGCCTGCACTACTGATGTGTGTCGCGCTGACCAGTGTAGCGGCATTGTCTTGCGCGGCGATCAGTGCTATCCGGCATCGCATACCCAACAACATCCGCATCATCGTCCAGATGACAATTATTGCCTCGCTCGTCATCCTGACCGACCAGTTGTTGCGAGCTTACGCGTTTGAAACCAGCAAACAGTTATCGGTATTCGTTGGTCTCATCATCACTAATTGCATCATCCTGGGACGCGCCGAAGCATTCGCGATGAAAAATCCGGTTGGATTGAGCTTTCTCGATGGGCTCGGCAACGGCCTCGGCTACAGTCTGATACTGATCGCTGTCGCGACACTGCGCGAGTTGTTCGGTGCAGGGACGTTGTTGGGTTACCCGGTTTTCGATCTGACACAGAACGGCGGATGGTACGAAGCAAACGGCCTGATGCTACTACCACCGAGCGCATTTTTTATTATCGGACTGCTCATCTGGGCAATCCGCAGCCTGCGCACACAGCAGGTTGAGAATGCTGACTACCAGATCCATGAAGTACATCGGACGGATGTTTACTGATGGACGTGTATTTCAATCTTTTCATCAAGGCTGCATTCGTTGAGAATCTCGCACTCGCATTCTTTCTCGGCATGTGTACTTTTCTTGCGGTATCAAAGAAAGTAGAAACGGCTATCGGCCTCGGCATAGCCGTGATCGCGGTGCAGACAATCACCGTTCCGGTAAATCACGTCATCTACGCATACCTGCTCGCCGACGGCGCGCTCGCCTGGGCCGGCCTTCCCGACCTGGACCTAAGCTTTCTCGGGCTGGTGACCTACATCGGCGTGATTGCAGCGCTCGTCCAGATTCTCGAGATGACTCTGGACCGATACGTGCCCCGCCTCTACAACGCACTCGGTATTTTCCTGCCACTGATCACGGTCAACTGCGCCATTCTTGGCGGCACATTATTCATGGTTGAACGCCACTATTCGTTCTCTGAGAGCATCGTCTACGGGATTGGCAGCGGCACAGGCTGGGCTATCGCGCTGATCGCCCTGGCCGGTATTCGCGAAAAGCTCAAGTACAGCGACGTCCCGGATGGCCTGCAGGGACTGGGCATCACATTTATCATCGTCGGCTTGATGTCGCTCGGCTTCATGGGCTTTTCAGGTATTCAGCTATGAGCCTGGATAACAGTGTGCTGCTCGAAGTCTCGCTCGGCGTAGGGTTGTTCACCGCTATCATATTGCTGCTGGTATTCGTCATCCTGGCGGCGCGTTCGAAACTCGTAGCAAGCGGCAATGTGACCGTCACGGTCAATGACGAACTGAACCTCAACATCCCGGTCGGCGGCAAACTCATGCAAGGTCTGGCCGATGCCGATCTGTTTGTACCCTCAGCCTGCGGCGGCGGCGGTACCTGTGGCCAGTGCCGTGTACGCGTCCTGTCTGGGGGCGGTTCGATACTCCCGACAGAAGCTTCGCTGCTGAATAAACGTGACGCTGCAGATCACTATCGCCTCTCTTGCCAGGTCGCAGTCAAACAAGATATGCAGGTTCAGGTGGCCGACGAAGTCTTCGGCGTAAAGCGCTATTCGTGCACGGTAAAGTCAAACCACAACGTTGCCAGTTTTATAAAAGAACTTGTGATTGCCCTGCCCCAGGGTGAGCAACTGGACTTCCGTGCCGGAGGTTATATACAGATCGAATGCCCACCGCACGACCTCCGCTTTTCCGATTTCGATATCGATGAACGGTTCCGGGACGAATGGGATCACTACAATTTATGGCGCTACGAATCACACGTAAGGAAGCCGGCTTCACGCGCCTATTCAATGGCCAGTTTTCCGTTGGAAAAGGACGTTATCAAACTCAACGTACGGATCGCGACGCCACCACCAGGCGCCAGCGAATCAGTGCCACCTGGAGTAATGTCCTCGTATATTTTCAATCTCAAGTCGGGCGACGAAGTTGTCGTCTCCGGTCCATATGGCGAGTTTTTCGCAAAAGAAACTGATAACGAGATGGTGTTTATCGGCGGCGGTGCGGGAATGGCGCCTATGCGTTCGCATATTTTCGATCAACTAAAGCGTCGCCACAGCAAGCGCAAGATGTCGTTTTGGTATGGCGCACGCAGTTTCAAGGAAGTCTTTTACGAAAATGAATTCGACGAGCTTGCCACTGCAAATTCAAACTTTGACTGGCATCTGGCACTGTCAGACCCTCAGCCGACGGACCATTGGCAAGGCTATGTCGGATTCATCCACAAGGTGCTTTATGATGAGTACCTTGCCAACCATCCAGCACCCGAGGACTGTGAATACTACCTGTGTGGCCCGCCAATGATGAACTCCGCAGTTATCAAGATGCTGGAGAGCCTTGGCGTGCAGAACGAGAATATCTTGCTCGACGATTTCGGTGGCTGATGATGGTGCGCGAGTTAATTGCATGTTTGCTGTTGGCGTCACTTGCAGGTTGCGATCGCAATCCGCTACTGCCGCGCTACGATCTCAGTGGAAGCGCCATGGGAACCACCTTCAGCATTACAGTCACTGCTCCTCCGGCTCATGTCGACCTTGATGCCCTTCAAATAGATATTATCAGGGAACTCGAGCGTATTGAGCAGATCGCGTCAACGTATCGCGAGGATTCTGAGTTGTCACGACTCAACGCCGGTGTAACCGGCGCCGTCACAAGTGAACTGTGCGGGATGATCGCGTCGGCGCAAGCCGTTAGCGCGGAGACCGATGGCGCATTCGATATCAGTGTTGGCGAACTTGTTAATGCGTGGGGATTCGGTGCGGAACATAGCGCCGGAGTACTGCCGGCTGAGGAGCGAATAGCAGCTGCGATGCAATCAGTCGGTTACCAGGGGATCAACGCCAATTGCGATACCCTGGTTATCGCTCGGCGCGATAACAATACTCAGATCGACCTGTCAGGGTGGGCCAAGGGTTATGCGGTTGACCGTGTCGCAGAGTTGTTACAAGGGCACGGCATTGACAATTCCCTTGTTGAGATCGGCGGCGAAATTCGCGTTCAGGGACATAACGCCAGAGGTGAGAAATATGCGATCGCAATCGAGCGGCCATTGGACGATGATGAGATCGACTATTCGGTCGTCCGCATAACCGATACAGCTGTCGCAAGCTCAGGCGATTACCGCAACTATTTTGAAGTTGACGGGATTCGGTACTCCCACACGATAGACCCGCGGACTGGCTGGCCTGTCGAACACAATCTAACCGGCGTCACGGTGATCGACAGCAATACGGCTCGAGCCGACGCGCTCGCGACGGCCCTACTCGTGTTGGGTCCCGAAGAGGGGCCTGAACTCGCGGAACGACTGGATCTAGCTGCGCTTTTTCTCATTCGTACAGAAGTTGGCATTAGCACTCACAGCAGCAGTGCATTCGAAGAAGTGAGAACTGAATGAGTAATGCGGTGATTACCTTGCTGTTTAGCTTCGTCGTGATCCTGCTGGTGATCGCCGGCATGAGCATCGGCGTATTAAACGGCCGTCGCGCGATATCCGGAAGCTGCGGCGGTCTCAATGGCGGGCGCTGCGAACTCTGCACACGGCCCTGCAAGCGAAAACGAAAAGAGGAAACGACATGAACAGCACCAAGTCCTGCCTGGTAAGAGACTACATGGCCAGAACACTGGTGACTTTCAAGCCGGAGACCGATGTGCTGGATGCGGTGCACGAACTTGTCGAGCATCGCATCGCCGGCGCGCCGGTCGTTGACAATGCCGGCAATCTTGTTGGCATGCTCTCCGAACTTGACTGCATGAAGGTCGCGTTACAGGCCGGTTATCACGGTGACGCCGGCGGGCCGGTTGCTGGTTTCATGACTGCAGGCGTGCAGACTGTTGATGCAGAAATGAGTATTGTCGATCTGGCACAGGAATTCATCGACTCAAGATTCAGGCGTTTTCCCGTTCTTAGCGGAAATCGGCTCGTCGGCCAGATCAGTCGCCGTGATGTTCTGCGCGCACTGGAATTTATCGCCCATCACTAGTCTGCCGTAGCGAAATTGCTTTCGTGATTGCAGCTGTCAATCAATGTTTGTACTGTATTCGACGGCCAGCCTGTCCATGATCTCACTGGCATTTTCCGGCTCTGCGTGCACGATACCGAAGTGGCAATCTATGCATGTCTCCCCACGCTCCTCAGCATTGCGGTGCCGTCGTGCTATCTTGCGCCCCTGTGCCTCGAGGTCCATGGCATCGATAGAATGGCAACTACGGCAATAAGCCGAATCATTCTCTTTGAACTCACGCCAGACCGACTCTGCCATCTCCGCACGATGCGACTCATATTTTTCGGCGGTATCGAGCTTACCCATGAGCTCGGGGATGATGTCGAGGGACACGACAGCTTTGGTCCAGACCAGCTTGAACCAATTGTCATGCGGAAGATGACAATCCGCACAGCCAGCACGCACGCCTGACTGATTGACGAAATGCGATGACGCCTCATACTCGGGCTTTATAAACTGCTCGTGAGAGTGACAGGCGTAACAAAACTCGGTCGAACTGGTCGCGTGCAGCGTGTAGTTTGTCATTCCCAGTACGATAGCGCCGATAGCGAATGCCAACAATCCTCCTACCGGAATACCAAGACGCCATTTCTGGCCCGGGCGCGCCCAAAGGCGTGACCAGAATGAACCTGTATTGTCGCTCATTGTGTTACTCCGTGTAGAGTTGGCCGATATCGATGTAGATCTTGTAGTCGCAGATAAGACTTCCGTTAAACTCGAAAACGTCTGCGAACGGCACGGTTAGTTTCGAACCGCTAATGCGGGTGTAAGTTACCTCTCCTTCGACAACCAGCGTCGAGCTAGTCATGATTGACTTGGCTACATGATGCTGACTTGCAGCGATGCTTTCGAAAAAGTTGCTCACAGCTTCTATGATCGCCTCACGTCCTTTAACCGCAGGCGCATTTGCAAACCGAAACGACGCGTCATCGGTGAGATAAGCGGCGAATCCCGCAGCGTCCTTGTTGTCGATCGCCTCGAACAAGCCGCTGGCGTCAGCAAATTCAGCCTCGCTCACTGCTGGCTCGCGTAGTAATGCAGCAGCGCTTCGACGTCGTCGTCACTGAGTAAATCCATTTTTTCTTTCATCTTGTCCAGCTGATCGCGTTCTCCGGCGGCGTAGTCGACGAATGTCTGACGCAAGTAGCCGCTCATCTGTCCACCAAGCATGCCCGCCTCGTCTTCAGCATCCATGCCCGCATTCGCGTGGCAACGATCACAGTGCTGGTTGTGGATCGCTTCACCGGCCAACGCCCGTTCGGTGTCGAAGTCTTGCTTCGCCATCACGTAGGGCAACTCTGCGTACACTGACGCAATTGCTTCAATTTGTTCGTCATTCAGATTCGCAGCAATTTGGCACATGTTTGTCGCCGGCTGGCTGGTATCGCCAGAACGGAATTCGCTGTCGGCACAGGGACGGTCACCGTCCTTGTAGACGAACAACGCATCGGCGTGTACGAATTCTGCCAGTCCCGCAATCGTCGGCATATCAGTCCATTGACTAACGCCATTTTCACCGTGACACGCGTTGCATTGCTGCACCAGCGCATCGGTGTCTGCGCTGGCCTGCGCAACCAAAAAGCCAGACAAAAGCATTGTTATCAGAAAGTTATTGAATTTCATCATGATTTCCATAGGCCCAGCAGCTGCTCTGCGAATAGCCAATTTATCCCCTGCGGAGCAGCGACGAACAATAAGTAGTTGCCGCGATGAGAATACCGCGTGCGATTTGATAAAAAAGTCATGCGCTCATGGAAATGTCTGGATGTTAAAAATCCAGTCGATCGGCAGAAGAATACTCAGGGGAATTCTAATGAACCGCTTTCTTTGCTCGCGCTCAAAGATCACGATCATGCTTCTCGCATCAGCACTTCTTTTCGCATGCAGTGGCGACACTGGATCAGCCGGTGCAGCAGGCGCCGCAGGACCTGCCGGTCCTCCGGGACCAGCGGGTCCTCCTGGAACAAACACAGGCACGAGCGTTCCGGTAGAAACGGCTGACAGGATTAACATCACCATCGAAAGCATGGACGTACCTGCCGGCGGTGGCGCACCGACCTTCACTATGCGACTCAGCAACGATGTCGGTTTTGGTCTTACCGGTGTACCCGTAGCCAGTTTCGGTTTTACACTCGCACAGCTGTCGCCTGGTCAATCCGGAGGCTCCAGCCAGTGGCAGTCCTACCCAACGCGCGGCAGCGCGGGGATTCCCGACGCACAGGCTACAACCGAGTCAGGAAGTGCGGGCACGCTGGTCGACAATGGCGACGGTACCTATACATACACATTTGCCCAGGCTCTGACCGCATACTCTGGCGGACCTGTCTATTCAGAAAGCAGCACACACCGACTGGGCGTAGAAGTCCGCACTAACCGGGGCGGTTTTCTGCCATACAACATTCCGGCAAATAATGCGCCATACGACTTCCTGCCGACCGGAGGCGCGCCGCTCGAAGCTCGCCTGATCGTCAATAACGCCGCCTGCAATGCTTGTCACGACAACCTCGAATTGCACGGCGAAGCACGCTTTGACGTCGAATACTGCGTTACTTGCCACAACCCTTCATCGATCGATGGCGACACGGTCAACGAGCCCTGGGGCGGTAGCGTTGACATGACCGTCATGATCCACAAGATTCACTTTGGCGAAAACCTCGCCAATGGCTATCGCGTTGTCGGTTACGGTGGTCGGGCGCACGACTATTCGGATATCGTATTTTCTCAGGATATTCGCAATTGTACGACCTGCCACCAGGAAAACGATGCCGATGTACCTGATGCCAGCAACTGGCGCACAGTCCAGAATCGCGCTGCCTGCGGCACCTGCCATGACGATGTGGACTGGGCTAACGGTGGCCATCCTGGCGGGCTCGTTTTCCAGGATGATGCGCTCTGCGTGGACTGCCATGGCGAAAACTCGACCGTCAATAACGGCGATGTCCGGGTCGCAGAAGCGCATCGACAGCCGAATCGTGAAGCCAGCGACCTGTTTGCATTCAATGTCGTTAGCATAACGAACACGATGCCGGGCGAGTTTCCTGTCATCGATTTCTCGGTTAGCAACCCGGTCGCGGGAACCAACTATGACATCCTCAATGATTCCGAATGGACGCAATGTTTTACCAGCAGGCTCGCGATCAGCATAGCCTGGGATACCGATGACTATCACAACCGTGGCAGCGGCAGTACTCCCGGATTGCCAGTATCGATTGATCCACTCGGCGGCGGCAGCTGTTTTGGCAGCTCCACGGACATGGGCGGTGGCGTTTTCCGCGTGACCTCACCGGTGGCCGTGCCTGCTGACGTTGGCGGATCACTGGCGGTTGCACTGGATGGGCACCCGGCGGTGGATATCGATGGCAGCCTTGAACGAATCGCGGTAACCAATACCGTCGCCTACGCCACAGTCACTGATGCAAGTCCCGTATCTCGTCGCAGCGCTGTTGACATACAAAAGTGCGATGATTGCCACAGCCAGCTCTCGATGCACGGCAACAATCGCACCGACAACGTGCAGGTTTGCGTCACCTGCCACGCACCGAACGTGACCGACATCAATCGTCGCGCTGGACAATGCGCTATCGACCTCGGCAGCGACGATGCGCCGGTCGACATGAAGTATATGATTCACGCGATGCACGCATCAGGTGCGACCGGCATTCCGTACGAAGCCTGCGGATTCGGCAATAGCTCGCACGTGTTCGACTTCGCCTACCCTGGCAGACTCAACAATTGCGAAGGCTGCCACGTCGCCGGTGGCTACTATCCAGTTGATCCAGCCGCGGTACTTGGCACTACAGTGACCGCTAACGATCCCGCCACACCGACCGATGACGTGGTCATCTCACCGAATACGGCCGTGTGTTCAACCTGCCATGTGTCAGCTTTGGCACGAGAGCACATGACGCAGAACGGTGGCGACTTCAACGCCACCAAGATGCCAGACAGCACACTGAGTTCAAGCGGTGTTGAAACCTGTCAACTTTGTCACGGTCAGGGACGGTCTTCGGACGTCGGGGTAGTTCACGGCATCGCAACGTTCGATTCTAACTAAACGGACGGCTGCAGATGTCCGCGAGACTTTTGGTCACCACTGTCGCACTGTGTATTGGGGCACTGTTGCCAGGCGTCGTTGCATCACAATCCCCTGGTGATGCAACGACGCTCCCCGACTACAGTCGCAAAGGCGCGGACACCTGCATTGCCTGCCATGAAGATCAGTCAACCCTCTCCGTGTTTCGCAGCAAGCATGGTACGCCTCGTGACCCGGCATCACCATTCGGCCATGGTCAGCTACAGTGCGAATCCTGTCATGGTCCGGGCGACGAGCATTCCGGACGCGTACGCCGCGGCCAGGAACGCCCGGCGGTACTCGCTTTTGGCAAGCAGGCACTGCTGACCATCGAAAAACAGAACGCATACTGCGTCGACTGTCATGCGGCAGATGTGGGCTTTGCATCACATGCCGGTGCCCACGACATGAACTCGGTGTCGTGCGCAGACTGCCACAGCTCGCACGCCGAACACGACCCCGTGCTGCAGACCGCGACACAAGCGGAGGTCTGCTTTGACTGTCATCAACAGCAACGCACACAGTCAATGAAACCCTACGCCCACCCCGTTCGTCAGGGCAAAATGGATTGCGGCAGCTGCCATAACTCACATGGGCAAACCACGGACCTGATGCTGGTGCGCCAAACCCTCAATGACACCTGTTTCGACTGTCATGCGGAAACTCGGGGTCCCTATCTCTGGGAACATGCACCGGTCAGTGAAGATTGCAGCAATTGCCACGATCCGCACGGATCAAACCAGCCCGGCATGCTCAGTATGCGCGCCCCACTGTTGTGCCAGGGATGCCACTCCGAGGACGGCCACCCCAGCCTGCCACAGGATGAGCGAGGCTTGCCGTCGGGTATCCCGTCGCAGTTTCTGCTGGGCCAAAGCTGCCTTAATTGCCACAGCGAAGTCCACGGATCGAATCATCCGTCCGGCTCCAAGTTGATGCGCTAGGAGAATGCGGATGCTGCAACGAGTTAACAACACCTTGCTCGTAATCTTGATCGTCATTGCGTTGCCGAGTGCTGTGCTTGCGCAGGTGGATACATCTGGCTGGGCGTGCGAGCTGTGTCCTTTCGAAGAAGGTTACCAGGCTGACTACGATGCAGGCGCCACTTACGTGAGTGACGATGAGGCTCGGTTCGGCCATGCAACCGGTTACGACAATAAAGGTGCGTATGCGAATGTAGCGGGCAACGGCAGCTACACAAAAGGCGGCTACCGCCTCGATTGGCTGTTTGAGGACCTCGGCTTGTCATCCCGGTTCGCGCAACTCGATGGCAACGTCGATGGCAGGTTCGGATTTAGCATTGGCTATCGCGAGCAACCGCAGCGTCAGTTCAGTTCAACGCGTACCGTGTTTACGGGTGCAGCGGGAGAGCTCGCACTGCCGCCAGGGTGGGTTAGCGCAGGCACTACATCATCTTTTCCGCAACTCGCAACCGCGTTACGCCCTGTTAACATCGAAAGTGATCGACAGATACTGGATCTGGGTGCCGACTGGAAAGCCAACAAGAAGATTCGGGTGTTCGCGGAATTTCAACGACAAAACCGTGATGGCGTCAAGATTTCCGGCGGAGCGGGGTTTACCCAGGCATCGCTGTTAGCAAAGTTTATCGACTACGAGACCGACCGGATTGACACCGGCATCCAGTACGCAGATGGCGCGGCGACGCTCGCCCTGAACTGGTACGGCTCATTTTTTGAAAACCGCAACTCATCACTCGCATGGCAAACACCGTTCGCAACAGCACCCGGTGCTGTGCGTTTGCAGAAAGCCACCGCGCCAGGCAGCGACTTCCAGCAATTGTCGCTATCCGGCAGTTATCGGTGGAACACCTGGGACACAGTCCTGGCTTTCTCACTGGCGAGTGGCCAGGGCAAGCAAACAGACGCGTTACTGCCCTACACCAGCAATCCCAACATCGCGACCTCTGTGTTGCCTGTTACTGCTATGGATGCGCGAGTAGACACTGTCAATCATGCGTTGACGATCACGTCACGACCACTGCCACAAGGCCGTGTAGTGCTCAGCTATCGCTACGATGAGCGTGATAACAGGACTCAGGTCCTGAGCTGGAACCGCATCATCGCAGACATTTTTGATGCAGGCGAAACAGAACAGAACACCCCCTATAGTTTCGAGCGGTCTCGATTCGGCATCAGCGGCGAACTTCGGGTATGGCGAGACATTCGCCTTTCCGGCGGTTACAACCGCAGGATTCTCAAACGCGACTACCAGGAAGTTGCAGAACAGACCGTAGACGCAGGCTGGGCGCAAGCACGATGGCGCCCGCTGGACTGGCTGGATTTGCGTATCAAAGGCGGTACGGATGAGCGGGATATCGATCGCTACGACGAGACGGTGGCCGTGAGCCTTGGGCAAAATCCGTTGCTCAGGAAATACAACCTTGCGTACCGCTTTCGCTCCTACGGTGAGTTCAGCGCCGCGATCACGCCGACGGATTCTCGCTGGTCAATTGGCACTTCTGTACTGCTCGCCGATGACCGGTTTACGAAGTCCCTGCTAGGCATGACCGACAGCGAGGAGCTTCGTGTCACGCTTGATCTCAACTATGCCATTTCGCAGCGCGCTTCAGCTTACTTCATGGCGGGCTTCGAGGAGACCGACGCCCTGCAACTCGGCAGTGAGCAGTTTTCCAGTTGGGATTGGAAGGCAAAGCATGAAGACAGCTTCGAGCATTTGGGGTTTGGCGTGCACTGGCGATCTGAGAATGAAAAGATTGACGTGCACGCAGACTACAATCGCGGCAGTGGCGAGACCACAATCAACATGGATAGCCTGAGTGGTAGCGCCAGCCGGCTACCCGATCTCGAGTCCACACTGGACACACTGCGCGCCAGCATTGCCTACCGCTGGAACGACAGGCTGCAGGCGACACTTGATTTTCGCTTTGAGCGATTCGAGCTCAGTGACTGGGCACTGGTCGAACCCGACACGATGGCTACAGTACTAACGCTTGGCGCCCAGCCCTATGACTATGATGTGTGGGCACTTGGCATTGGCATCCGATATTCATTCGGCAATCCCAACATCAGCATTCCAAACTAATTCGGACAGACTGCCAGACACACCCGCGGCTGCATCACTTCTGGCACATCAGTTGTTGGACATGCTGGTTCAATCTGCGGCAGGCCCTTTCTGCTATAGTCGCCGATTATTTCAGGCACCCAAACGGAGACCTCCATGAGCCAGGCAAAATCCGGCAACACTGTCAAAATCCACTACACCGGAACATTGGACGACGGCACAGAATTTGACAGTTCCGCTGGCCGGGATCCGCTGGAATTCGCTTTAGGCAGCGGCCAGGTAATTCCGGGATTCGACAACGCCGTTGACGGTATGACCGTTGGCGATAACAAGACCGTCACGATCCCGGCTGCAGAAGCCTATGGCGAGCGTCACGACCAGCTAGTTCAGGAAGTACCGAAAGACGCCCTGCCCGATGAGATGGAACCCGCAGTAGGCATGCAGCTGCAGAGCCAGAGCCCGGATGGTCAGATCATGAATCTCGTGATTGTCGAAGTCGAAGAAAAAACTATCACGGTCGACGGAAATCACCCGCTTGCCGGGCAGGCATTGACGTTTGCCATTGAGCTCGTCGAGATCGCCTGAGGCCCACGGCTGTTATGAAATCGATACTGGTCATTGGTAGCTCCAATACCGACATGGTGATCAGGGTTCCGGAACTGCCCGCGGCCGGCGAAACGGTTATGGGCAGCAATTTCAGAATCTTTGGCGGCGGCAAAGGTGCCAACCAGGCCATTGCGGCACGGCGCGCCGGCGGCGAAGTTCGTTTTTTGGCGGCGCTCGGTGATGATGATTTTGGCTCAACTGCAATTGACACTTTCCAGCGCGAGGGAATCCAGACTGACGCGATCAAGGTCATGTCCGATAAGGCATCGGGCGTGGCTTTGATCTATGTGAGTGACGCCGGCGAAAACTGCATTGCCGTGGCGTCGGGCGCAAACGCGTGCCTCCGTTGCGACGTGCTTGACGAATCCTTGGTGAGCGACGCTCAATTGCTACTGGTGCAGCTGGAATCGCCGCTGGAAACCGTAGCGAGGGCCATAGCGGTCGCAAAGCAGGCCGGTGTTCCCGCGATTCTGAATCCTGCGCCTGCGGCGCCGTTGCCCGACGATGTGTTGAATGACCTCTACTGCATTACGCCGAATGAAACCGAAGCAACGGCTCTGACAGGCATCGTGGTTCACGATTTGCCGAGCGCGGCAGCCGCGGCCACGCGCCTGCGCGAAAAAGGCGTTCGCAATGTCATCATTACCATGGGCGCGGATGGCGCTCTTTTGCACAACGCAGAAAGCACTACGCATTGCGTCGCAAACTCAGTCAACGTAGTAGACACAACAGCTGCAGGCGATACATTTAACGGAGTCCTTGCGGCGTTGATTGCCGAAGGCAAATCACTGCAAGCCGCTGTCCCGATCGCGGTGGCCGCTGCCACCTGCTCGGTGCAGTCCGCCGGTGCATTCGACAGTATTCCTTTTCGGGCCGCCTACAACTCCACGTCCTGACGCCTCGCGACTACACCAGCATATCGATGAGAGTCGCGCCAAACAGCGAGATCAGGGTGTAACTCACACCGCCGATCAGGAGCGCCGCAAACAATCCGAGCGCGAACGGCCGCATCCCGATTTTGATAATACCCGCAAACATTGACGTCAGGCCGACCGCCGCCATAGCAATGAGCAGGCAGCGTTCCGCCGAAATTTTCGTAAATGCGACAAACTCCTGCCATTGTGCCGGATCCAGAAAACCGAGCGGTCTGTCGCCCAGGTCACCAAGCGTACGCAGAGTCGACATGAGCGCGAAGCCGACTATGAACCAGGGAATCATGGCGAGATAGTTAATCTTGCCTGACTCGCCCCTGGCACGCTCGGCACCATAGAGCACGCCCACCAAAGGAATCACGGCGATCATACAAAGATTTCGCACCAGCTTCGTAACAGTCGCAATATCAAGTGCTACCGGCGCATTGTATTGCGCTTCATACATCATGCCAGCGCCAGCAACCTGTGCTGTCTCGTGGATGGACGTACCGAGGAACAATCCGGCGAGTTCCGGCTGTGTGGCAAAAACCTGGTGCGCAAGCACCGGGTACACGAACATCGCTACGATACCGAAGACCGTAATACAGGCGACCGCGTAGCTTACTTCGGACTCGTTCGCCTTGATCAGCGGCGCGGTCGCTACGATAGCGGTGCAACCACAGATGCTGGTGCCCACAGCGATCAACCCGCTCAGCTGGCTGCTCAAACCCATACGGCGGCCCAGATAGCCAACTGTAACCAAGCCAATTGCGATTGCCACGATGACAAATGGCAATGCGACAAGCGTGAACTTGCCCGCGCCCAACAGGCTAAGGCGAATACCGAGCAACATGATGCCAATTCGAAGAATGGCCGAGGTGCAAAACTTCAGGCCGGGTAACAGTGCCTCTGGCAGCCTGATCGTATTCGCGATAACCATGCCAAGAACAATCGCCATCATAATGGCGCTGACCGGGCTCTTTTCGAACCCCAGGATACTCTCACCAAACCATTCTGCCGCAAACCCGGCTGCAACCGATACGCTTAGCGCAAGCCCGATGCCGCCCCACCAACCTGCCGATCTGATTTGCTCTGACACTCGTTTTGATCCACTCACGACTATGGCGCGGCATGATACCCGAATATACTATCTACCGCGCCTTTCACTGTGGCTTCCAGAAAGGCAGAATCACGCCAACAATCACAACGACGGGGACAACTCCATGATCGCTCGACTCAGAGTCTTGGCCAGCATCATTCTATTCTCACTCGCAGGCAACGCCGCTGCGGAAACCACGCTGATCCACGCAGGCGAACTGCTCGCCGTACCCGGTCAGTCGCCCAGGAGCATGCAGACAATAGTCGTTCAGAACGGTGAGATTACCGCCGTACAAAGCGGTTACGCCAGCGCTGACGAATTCGACGGCGATGTTGTGATAGTTGATCTGAAAAACAAGTTCGTATTACCCGGTCTCATGGACATGCATGTCCACCTGCAGGGCGAACTCGGGCCCAACAATGATCGTGACGCTCTTAAGATGTCGGATCAATTGATGCAGATGCGCAGCATTCACTATGCGATGAACACTTTGCTGGCCGGATTCACCACAGTGCGCGACGTCGGGTCTTCAGAGCAGGAAATGTATGCTATGCGTGACGCTATCGAAATGGGCTGGATTGACGGTCCACGCATAATTGCTGCAGGTGGCATCGGAATTACCGGAGGCCATGCAGACATCAGCGGCGTTAGCCCGGAACTCATGGAGATGTTCACCGACGTAAACGTCTGCGATGGTCCTTACGATTGCCGTCGCGCCGCACGCAACACCATTAAATATGGAGCTGACTGGATCAAAATCACGTCGACAGGTGGCGTAATGACTGAACGAGCGACCGGCACGGGTCAGCAGATGGAAGCGGACGAACTGAAAGAGGTTGTGCTTGCCGCAGCGCGTATGGGCCGCAAGGTAGCATCACACGCACATGCAGAAGAAGGCATCATTGCGGCGCTCGAGGCTGGCGTCGCGAGTATCGAACATGGCTCATACACTGGCCCGCGTGCGATCAAACTCTTTAAGGAAACCGGTGCTTACCTGGTCCCGACATTGCTTGCCGGCAAGACTGTCGCAACACTTGCACTCGAAGCCGACTTCATGGCGCCCGAGGTAAAGAACAAGGCAATTCGAGTTGGCAATGACATGGCTGGCAGCTTCGAGAAAGCGCACAAGGCCGGCGTCAACATCGCGTATGGAACGGACAGCGGTATTTCTCCTCACGGTACCAATGCCGAGGAAGCCATTCTGATGGTCGATGCAGGTATGTCAGAGATGGACGTGTTGATATCAGCGACCATTAACGCTGCCGATCTCATCGACATGAGCGACTCTATTGGCACTATCGAGGCTGGCAAGCTCGCCGACATCATCGCGGTCGGTTCATCACCGCTCGAGAATATCGACGAGCTGCTGGATGTCGACTTCGTCATGAAGGGCGGCAAGGTCTACAAGGACTAATCTGCAATCATGGCCAAAATGAAGCCCAGCACTCTGCGCATTGGCAATCGCTATCGCCCGTCGAGACTTGCCAGCGAGTACGACGCTGTCGTTATTGGTTCTGGCATGGGCGGCCTTACCACAGCTGCGATGCTCAGCGACCTGGGCCGGAAAGTATGTGTTCTCGAACAACACTACACGGCAGGTGGCTACACTCATTCCTACGAGCGCAACGGTTACGAGTGGGATGTCGGCGTCCACTATATCGGTGATGTTGGCGCCCAGACCCGCACTCGGAAAATGTTCGACTACCTTTCGGACGGTGAGCTTAAATGGGCCCCGATGGATGCGGAGTATGATCGCTTCTATGTCGGCGACAAGGTCTTTAATGCGATTGCTGGCAAGCAGGAGTTCCGCGAAAACCTCGTACGCCAGTTCCCGGCAGAGGCCGTCGCAATTGATGCATATATCGAGCTCCTCTCCAAGGTAGGAGGCGCGCTATCTGCGTTTGGCATGGCGCGTGCGATGGGACCATTGCAGCAAACACTGTTGTCGCCTTATCTGAAATGGAAGTCGCCGGACTTCTTGTACAGGAAGACCTGGGACGTTCTCAGCGAGCTAACAAGCAATCAGGATCTGATCGCAGTGATCTGCGGTCAATGGGGCGACATGGGGCTGCCGCCGAAGCAATCTACGTTCCTTGTGCACGCGATGATTGCCCGGCATTACCTGCATGGCGGGTTCTATCCAGTCGGCGGTTCGTGGAAGATCGCGGATAGCGTGATCCCAAAAATTCAGGCCGCTGGCGGCGAAGTATTCACATACGCGCGTGTCGACGAGATTGTCGTCGAGAATGACACTGTTTCCGGCGTTCGTATGAAAGATGGTCACGTTATCGAATGTGGCTGCGTCATTTCCTCGGCTGGAATCGAAAACACGTTTAATCAGTTGCTGCCAGAGCAGGTCGCGGAACGCAGCGGCTACAAGCGCAAGATGCAAGATGTCGAGCCAAGTTTCGCTCATCTCGGAATGTATATAGGTCTCAAGCATACTGCGGAAGAACTTGGGCTGCCAAAAACCAATTTCTGGATATATCCAGACAACGACTACGATGGCGCGGTTGAAAAATTCATCGCGGACAGGGGCCAGCCGTTCCCAGTCGTATACGTATCGTTTCCGTCGGCAAAAGACCCTGACTATCTGAATCGTCATCCCGGCACGGCAACTATCGAAATTGTTGCGCCGGCACCTTACAAGTGGTTTGCCGAATGGCGCGACAAGACCTGGGGCAAACGTGGCGACGATTACGAAGTACTAAAGAGCGCACTGGGTGAACGATTGCTCGACGTGTTGTATGACAAGGTCCCTGAGGTCCGCGGCAAAATCGACTACTTTGAAATTTCCACACCGTTGTCAACTGACTGGTTTGGCGGTTATCAGCATGGTGAGTTGTATGGCCTGTCGCATACTCCCGAGCGAATGCAGCAAAAATGGCTGCGCCCAAAAACAACGATTCCGGGCCTTTGGCTTACTGGTCAGGACATACTGACTTGCGGTGTTACGGGAGCAATGATGGCTGGCATGCTAACAACCACCAGCATCGTCGGGATGCGCAAGATGGCTCCGTTGATGAAACGGATTTACAGCTAGAAACCGACTTCAGGCATATCCATTAGAACTGCACTTCCGGCATCTGCCGCGCTTGCATAGGTAGCGGTGCGCGGCATTACGTGCGCGGCGTAAAAATTCGCAGTCTGCAGCTTGGCGTCAGCGAACGAGGCGTCGTCCGCAGAAGCGCCACTGACGATGGCCAGAGCCGAGCGTGCCATTTGATAGCCACCGAGCGTTGTACCAGCCAGCATCAGCAAGTTCACTGAGGCAGATCCTGCAGCATTACGATCCGCATTCGCTTCTGACTTGAGCTGATCAACAGATGCGTCGAATCTGTCGACCGCTTCGGTTAACGCATTGCGGATCGCAGCCAGGCGATCGTCGCTGGCCATTGCGCCGTCTATTGAGCGCATTTCGTCGATCAATTCTGAAACCGCCAGCCCATCGTCACCCAGTATTTTGCGCCCGGCGAAATCATTGGCCTGGATACCCGTCGTGCCTTCATAAATCGTAAGAATACGTGCGTCACGCATATGCTGGGCCGCGCCGGTCTCTTCAACGTATCCCATACCTCCATGGATCTGTACGCCGAGAGACGTCACCTCCTGTGCCACTTCAGTTAGCCAGGCCTTGATTACCGGTGTCAGCAACGCCGTACTGCGACCCGCACGATACTTCTCGTCAGTATCCGTGCTGTAGTGCGCAACATCGTCAGTAACTGCGGCCGCATAGGCGCTCGCTCGCATCGCTTCGATCTGTGATTTCATTAACAGCAGCATGCGACGCACATCGGGGTGATGAATGATCGTCGCACGGCCATCGACCCCGGGCGCACGGCCTTGCACGCGGACTTTCGCATACTGAAGCGCCAACTGATACGCGCGTTCGCTGATACCCAGTCCTTGCAGACCAACGCCAATACGCGCGTGATTCATCATCGTGAACATGCATGCGAGGCCTTTATTTTCCTCGCCCACCAGGTAGCCAACCGCGCCCTCGCCTTCTCCGAAACTCATGACACAGGTAGGGCTGGCATGGATACCCAGCTTATGCTCTATGCCCGCTACAAAGACGTCATTCCTGTCACCGTTGCTGCCATCTGTATTTATCAGGAACTTAGGAACAACAAACAGAGACATACCCCGTACGCCCTCGGGCGCATCTGGCAATCGTGCGAGCACAAGGTGAGCCACATTTTCGGTGAAATCCTGATCACCCCAGGTGATAAATATTTTCGATCCTGTCACCCGGTAATGATCGCCTTCCGGAACGGCTCTGGTGGCAACCACGGACAGGTCTGACCCAGCCTGAGGCTCGGTCAGATTCATGGTGCCGAGCCACTCGCCACTGGCCAGCTTCGGCAGGAACATATTGCGGATATCTTCCGAACCGTGCGCCTCTATCGCCGCAATCGCTCCACTGGTAAGCATGGGTGCGAGCGAAAAAGACAGGCATGCCGCTTGTCGCGTTTCAACCGCGGCTGCGGCCACTGTGCCTGGCAATCCCATGCCACCGTAATCTGGAGTGACATCAATACCCTGCCAGCCGTTCTCTACAAACTGTGCGTAAGCATCAGCAAAACCCGGCGCGGCGACCACGCCTTTGTCTACGAGCGTACATCCCGCCAGGTCGCCGGGCATATTGATCGGGCCAAGGACCTCGGCCGCAAATTTTCCAGCTTCGTCAACAACCTGGTCAACGATCTCGAAGTCAAAATCAGCAAACCTGTCAATTTCGAGCACGCGCCCAAATCCGGACACATGGTGCAAATTGAACAGCATGTCTTTCAATGGCGGCGTGTAGTCAGACATCGAATTCCCAGCGTGAGTGGCAGAGTTTAACAACACAATTTTACGTCCGTCGACAGACTGGATGCGTACCCGAAATAGGGTAGACACAGCGCTGCTAGCCGCGCCTGACGACAAACGGTGGGCCTCGGGGTTAAACTGCACGCAATACCAGAATAATCACGAACTTAAACGCCCACGAAGCCACATGGAGGCTCGTCAATGTTGTCAAAGAGAATCGTCACAACGTTATCGTTATTGCTGTTGTTACCGGGATATGTGCAGGCTCAGATCGACGTCCGCGCTGCGGATGCGGAGATGTTCTCCGCCGACGTCGAATACAACCCGGCGATTCCACGCCCGGCAGAGGTACTCGGGCATGAATTGGGTGCGGCTCCGGTTCGACACCACAAGCTGGTTGAATACCTGACGAGTGTTGCCAACATGAGCGACCGCTTGTCCGTCGAGGTCATCGGCTACACCCATGAAAGGCGTCCAATCCTGTTCCTCGTGGCCACATCGGCTGCGAATCGAGCACGTCTCGATGAGATTCGCGAACAGCATGTCGCATTGACTGAGCCCGAGAGAAACCAGGCCATAAGTGACGACATGCCAATCGTTACGTGGCTGAACTACGGCGTCCACGGTGCGGAGTCGAGCGGCATGGACGCAGCGCTGCCCTTTGTCTATCACCTTGCTGCCGCAGAGGGTGATGAGATCGATCGCGTGCTCGACGACAGCGTGATTCTCGTTACCGCCATATTCAATCCCGATGGGCATGCTCAACGAGTCTCATGGCTGGACGCGTTCGGCGGTGAAATCAATATTGGTGACCCGGCGCATCTGGAGCACACGTTTAACTGGACATTTGCACGCACCAATCACTATTGGTTCGACCTTAACCGTCAATGGCTGCTGTTGACGCAGCCAGAGTCACGCGCCTGGATGAAAAAATGGCACGAATGGCGCCCGAACCTGACAATCGACTATCACGAAATGGGTAGCGAGCAGACATATTACTTTCACCCTGGAGTCGCGACGCGCACAAATCCTTTGGTGCCGGATGAGGCCGAACGTCTGATGGCAGAGACCGTAAAGACATCCGAGGCTTTTCTGGACTCGGAAGCGCGCCTCTATTTCCATGGCGAGCGTTTTGATAATTACTACATCGGCAAAGGGTCGACGTTCCCGCTCGTTAACGGCGGTGTTGGCGTTCTGTATGAAGCTGCAGCTGCGCTTGGCCGGGAAATCGATACCGGCAATGGTCTGCGAACCTATCGCGAAAACATTCGCAAGCACTTTCGTACGAGCATTGCGAGTATTGATGCGGGCAGCCGCATGCGCATGCAGTATTTGCGTTATCAGAAAAGTTTTTACGAGAACGCCGTCCGCGACGCGGCCAAACAGTCGGTCAAGGCGTGGGTTTTCGCCGCGCCAGGCGATCCCGCGCGTATGCACCACTTCGCCGACTTGCTGAACTACCATCGCATCGAGACCTTCAAGCTCAAGCAGGATGTGAACGCCGGCGGCATTCAATACCGCGCCGACGAAGCACTGATCGTGCCCGTTAACCAGGCTCAGAACACGCTGATCAGAAGTATTTTCGAGACCATCAACGAATTTGAAGACGCGACGTTCTACGACGTCTCAACATGGACCTTACCGCCCGCGTTTGGCCTCGACTACGCACCACTTTCTGGTCGCGGCTACCGGGCCAGCATGCTCGGCGAGGCGCATGCCCCGGCAATGCCGATTGCCGCAGAACCCGCGATTTCCGGGTACGGGTACCTGTTCGAATGGTCTGGATACTACGCTCCCCGAGCGCTACAACGAGTGTTGCAAAAAGATTTGTTGGCGAAAGTCGCTATCAAGCCATTTTCCGCGACGACCACGACAGGGGTCACGTCATTCAAGCGCGGTAGCATACTTATCCCATTCGACAGGCAGGAATCGAGTCGCGAGTCGATTCACGAACTGATGCAACAGATCGCGGCTGAAGATGGCGTTACCGTGCACGCTCTCGCCAGCGGTCGCAGCGCAAACGGAACAGCCGGGATCGATATTGGCGGGCCTTCATTCAGGGCACTCAGGAAGCCGAAGATTCTGCTCGTCGCGGGCGATGCCATGAACCTTTATGAGGCCGGCGAGGCCTGGCATCTGCTCGACTATCGCATGGGCATTCCCGTTGTTCTGCGCGACCGCGATGATCTCGGCGGTATTGCCTGGAACAAATACACCCATATTGTAATGCCATCGGGGGACTTCGACGAGTACGAACCCAAGTTCGCCGCTCGCATGCGCCAATGGATTGCCGAAGGCGGCACTCTTATCGGCATTCGCGATGCCGCGACCTGGGTCAGAGCCAACACGCTCGACTGGGTAGAGCCTGAAGGAGAGGACGCGCTCGCCACCGCAGAGTTGCCGGAGTTTCCCGAGGAAGAAGAAGAGCAAGTAGAGCGCACCGCTTATTCCGAGAAAGATAATCTCGAGGCCGTTGACATTATTGGCGGCGCTATTTTTTCGGCCGATCTGGACAATACGCACCCGCTGGGTTTCGGATTCCCGCGACGTCCAATACACCTTCACAAGAATATGGAGGAGCCTATGGAGAATACGGCGAATCCGTATTCAGTTGTCATTGCCTACGACGATGAACCAGTCATGTCGGGCTACGTATCGGACAAGAATGTCGAGGCGCTCGCGGGTACGGCTGCTTTGATCGCGGAACGCTCTGGCGCAGGCAGCGTGATTCTGTTCGCCGACAACCCGAATTTTCGCGGGTACTGGTATGGGACAAACAAGCTGTTCCTCAACAGCCTGTTCTTTTCCAGGGTGTTTGACGCCCCGGCGGAAGACTAGGCATGTACGGCGTATTCAACAAAGCGGTCCTGGTCTTCGTTGTATTCGCAACATCGGCATGTGCTGATGCGAGTAACAACGAGACAACACGCAGTTCGAGCGAGTGGCGTACTCCGCAGCCCGAAAACCTGCTTCTCATGCAACTCGACAGCGGCACCGTCGTCATCGAACTCGCGCCAGGCATGGCACCGCAAAATGCTGCCAACATTCGCATCCTTGCCAACGAGGGATACTACGACGGCCTCGCAATCATCCGCTCCCAGGACAACTATGTCGTGCAGTGGGGTGATCCGGACGCGGGCAGCGAAGATGAAAAGTCGACGGGTAGCGCAGCTGCTGGCGTCGCTGCTGAGTTCTATCGCGAGCGCGATGGTCTCGCTGTCACTGTTATTGAGAGTACAGATGCATATGCGCCGGAGGTCGGCTTTGTTTCGGGCTTCCCGATTGCTATGGATGAGCGTCGCGCCTGGCTTACGCATTGTTACGGCATGGTTGGCGTCTCCCGCGGCATGGAGGCCGACAGCGGCAACGGTAGCAGTCTGTATGTGGTAACAGGACACGCACCCCGGCACCTCGACAAGAACATTACGCTTGTCGGCCGCGTGCTATCCGGAATCGAGCTGCTCAGCGTGCTGCCGAGAGGAACAGGCCCGCTTGGCTTCTATGAATCGGAACAACAATTGACACCCATCAGACGCGTACAAATGGGCGACAAGTCTTCCGACGCTGCGGGGCTGCAGGTTATGCGCACAGATTCACAGCCGTTCCTCGATTACGTGGAAGCCCGCACACACCGCAAAAACGAGTGGTTTGTTGACGCCACGGGCAAGATCGAACTGTGTAACCTGCATCCTCCCGTCAGGAAAGTAGATTTGTGAAATTAACACTGTGAAATTCTTTCTGTGAAATTTCATGACCTAGTGCCGTAGACTGCAAGTCAGTCGAAAGCACAAAGGGTGATGCAAATGACACAGGCACAGACGTTAGCGACACACGACGCGGTCTCAATTCTTGATAACCTGATTCCATTGCGCGGCGCGAGCCATACTGAGGTGGCAGAGTATGTGGTCGAAGTACCTATGCGCCATGCAGAATGTCACGCCGTGTTGCGGGATGGCCGAAAAGTTGCGATGGCAGAACCCTGGAAGTTCACTGGCTGGTCCAGTTACGAACCGAACCGTTCACTGTTGTTCACGATCAATGGCTCACGCCTTGAACTGGAAGTAGCCGAACAACTGGATGGGCAGGCGCCAGGACGCATACACAACATTATTCTCGAAGCAGTCGCACTTCGTTGCGCCAGCACGCTAAGAAAGTTCATCGGCGTCGATGGCGACCTGATGTTGCTGCCGGCCTGATTTTTCCCTCGAAAGTCTATGCGTCGCGCAGTTCGCGACGCAGTATTTTCCCGACCGTCGACTTTGGTAATTCATCAATAAAGACAACCTGTCGCGGCACTTTGTAGCCAGTCAGCCGCTCCTTGCAGAATGCACGCACCTCCGCTTTCGTAAGGTCGGCATTTTCGCAAACAATAAATACCTTGACTGCCTCCCCTGTTTTCGCGTCCGGTACACCAATGCAAGCACACTCCAGAACACCGTCCATGGCCGCCACTTCTGCTTCAATTTCATTTGGAAATACATTGAAACCCGATACGAGAATCATGTCTTTTTTGCGATCAACTATGCGAAAGAAGCCGGTATCGTCCATCACCGCAATATCGCCCGTGCGAAAGTAACCGTCGTCGGTCATAACTTCTGCCGTGGCGTCGTCGCGCCGCCAGTAACCTTTCATTACCTGAGGTCCCTTGGCACAGAGCTCACCACGTTCGCCTTCACCTACAACGTTGCCATCATCATCGCGCAGTGAAATATCGGTCGATGGTATAGGAACCCCAATCGCGCTCTTGAAATCACTCATGCCAAACGGGTTTACGGTCAGCACCGGAGACGTCTCCGAGAGACCGTAGCCTTCCTTGATGTGTTTGCCGGTCACTTCTTTCCACTTGTCAGACACAGCCTTCTGCACCGGTGCGCCACCTCCCATACTGAATCGCATGCATGAAAAATCCAGATCCGCAAACCCGGGTGTGTGTAATAAACCGTTGTAGAGAGTGTTAACGCCGGTAAACACGTTAACCTTCCATTTCGCCCACTCCGCAACGAATCCGGGCATGTCGCGCGGGTTGGTTATCAGAACATTGGTGCCACCAAATTTGAAATAGCACAGTGTGTTCACCATTAGTGCGAAAATGTGGTACATCGGAATCGCGGTGATAACCACGTCATTACCGTGATCAATATAGTCGCCAATACAGCTCTCGAACTGCAGGATATTGGCGACCAGGTTTCGATGCGTGAGCATTGCGCCTTTTGACAGGCCGGTTGTGCCGCCTGTGTACTGTAGAAAGATCAGGTCCTCGCCGCTAATCTGCGGCGCCGAGAATTCCATATCTTCACCAGCATTCAATGCATCCCTAAAAGCAACAGTTTCAGTCAGCCGCGGGTCAACGGGTGGCGACGGCAATCCCCTGTCTATCAGGTCATCAATACTTGCCACTACAATGTTATTGACAGGTGTATTGGCAACAATATCAGCGAGCGTCTCAGTTGATCCCGAGAACACCACGATCGTCTCGGCGTCTGCATCGTTAAGTTGATGCTCAAGCTCGCGCGACGTATACAGCGGATTGACGTTGACCTGTATTCCGCCCGCTCGGAGTATGCCCAACATGGCGATCGGGAAGGCCATCATGTTCGGCGCCATCACCGCGATTCGATCTCCTTTCTTTACGCCAAGCGATGTCTGCAGCCACGCAGCGAAGTTGCGCGACTCCGCGACGGAATCGGCGTAGCTCAGCTTGCCTCCGAAATTGCTGAATGCCGTATTGGCCGGGTATTTTTCTGCAGCCTCCAGCAACATGTCGACGACGTTTTCACATGCATCGGCATCGATCTCTGCCGGCACCCAGCTATCGTACTGATCCAGCCATGGCTTACTCATGATTTTCCCCCGCAGTCTTGCTGTCAAACACCCTGCCCAATCGAACGCCAATCCATGCCCAGGTCGCAGCGATAGCCGACCCAACGACAGCAACAGCCGCGAGCCCCAACCCAAGCCCATCCGTCAATAATGCGAACAGAGAACCGCTTATCGCGTCGCCACCCCGATAGACGACAATATCGACAACAGGCTTGGCCTTGAAGCGTTCTTCCTGGCTTACATGCGTATAAAGCATCTCGCGAGCGGGACGCGTGAGTCCGTAATTGCCACCTCGCCTAAAGACCTGTAACGCAAGCAATACCGTAATCGTCGGTGCGAAAGCAAGGACGAGCAAGCCAAGAGCAACAAGCAATGGCATCAATGCCAATGCGAAAGGCATGCCAAGCTTGCTAACTATTCGTCCTGTCAGGAAAAACGCCAGACCGAATGTAAGGATACTCACCATCCAGTCGACGCCGCCGAGAATCTGAGTTCTCTGGTCTCGTGTAAATTCCGCGAGCAGGTTCTTCTGTTCAAAATAAACGAACGAATTGATAAAAACGTATAGGAGTATGAATGCGCCAATGCCCAGCAGATATGGATTAGTCACGAACGACTGAAACCCCTGCCACCAGTTGCCGCCGATTTGCGCCTCTGTTGTATCCGCCGCAAGATCAGCATTCCCCAGTTCAACGGCCTTCAGATGGTACAGGTAGAAAACCAGCGGGATGACCGAGACCAGGCCGATTGATGCCACGAGCATCAAGGTGTCGGTGCCAAGTTTGCCGGCAAAAAGTGCCGGTATCGCGGGCCCGACAAGGGTACCGGCGCTCGCGCCTGCGGCGATGATTCCGAAGACACGCCGTGCCTGCCCCTTATTGAAAGTGTCCGCCATGAACGTCCAGAAAACCGACACGTGAAACAGGGCGAATACACTGACCCAGAGGTAAAAGGCCTTGTCGACGAGTACGCGATCGCTGACCAGTCCAATTCCCAGGTAAAAGCCGACGAAAGTCAGTGCGAAAAATCCGTACATCATTGGCACGACGTTGCGCAGGCGCGTTCTTGAGACCGCATGGCCGTAGACGCCGACGATTGCTGCACTCACGAAAGCATTGATATTCCAGAGAAAGGCAACTTCGGTATCGCTCCAGTCGCTCGCCATCGAATCTCGGACAGGCCGCAAGATATAGTAAGAACCCATCAGAACAAAAAGGAACAATGTCGAAACGATAGTGGCCTTGAGCTCGTTAGCCTCGACAGCTGAAAGCGCTTTTGCGGCTTTGGCAAAGACTCCGTTGCCGTTGTTTTTCATTTTGTTCTCCGGGCGCAGCGTAGCCTGAGTGTACCCCGACACGACAGGCATTTTCGGGATATTGAAACAAACACTTACGTTTACGTTCACTCACAGCTTGCGATTCAAAATATACTTCTCCTATGAATACGAGTCGACCCGCCATCATCTGGTTCCGCCGGGATCTGCGCATTTGCGACAACCCTGCCCTGCAAGCCGCCGTTCGAACAGGCGCTCCCGTGCTTCCGATATTCATACTGGATGACGATTGCGATGGCGAGTGGGCCATGGGCGCCGCAAGTCGCTGGTGGCTGCACCACAGCCTGCATGCCCTGGACGTGTCGCTCGGCGGCAATCTGCACTTCATGCGGGGGCCCGCAGCGTCTTGTCTTATTGAGCTAACAGAGTCCGGCGATGTTGAAGGTGTCTTCTGGAATCGCTGTTACGAACCGACAACCATAGCGCGTGATTCCGGCATCAAGGCCAGGCTGCAATCAGCGGGCATCTCTGTCCGCAGTTTCAATGCATCATTGCTCTTCGAGCCTGCGGCGATAAGCAAGGATGACGGCGCGCCTTACAAGGTGTTCACGCCCTACTACAAGAATGGCTGCCTCGAGAAGGGGCCGCTGCCTCGTGATCTCATTGACAGCGTCAAGCCAGATCGTTTCGCCAGCGTGGCGAAAGATTTCCCTCTGGACGAGCTTGGCCTGTTGCCCAGGACTCCTTGGGACGAAGGCCTTCGATTTAGCTGGTCACCGGGAGAGGATGGCGCAAAGCGTCGTCTGAGCGATTTCCTGACAAACGGTATTGGCAACTACAAAGAAGGTCGCAACTATCCCGCGCTGGATGCGGTATCACGCTTGTCGCCTCACCTGCATTTTGGCGAATTGTCGCCGCACCAGGTATGGACCGCTGTCGATGCACTTGAGCCAGATGAAAACACAACGCATTTCCGCAGCGAACTGGGTTGGCGTGAGTTTTCGGCATACCTCCTGTATCACTGGCCCGAGATTCCGCATAACGAGTGGCGCCGCCAGTTTGCACGTTTCCCGTGGCATGACGACTCTGATGGCCTGCATCGCTGGCAACGTGGCATGACCGGCATCCCGTTTGTCGATGCCGGTATGCGCGAACTGTGGCGGACCGGCAGCATGCACAATCGGGTGCGCATGGTTGCTGCATCTTTTCTTGTAAAGAACCTGCGAATTGACTGGCGCCACGGCGCACAATGGTTCTGGGACACACTCGTCGATGCCGATCTGGCGTCAAACAGTGCGAGCTGGCAGTGGGTTGCAGGCAGCGGCGCGGACGCCGCACCGTACTTTCGGATATTCAACCCTGTTACGCAGGGCAAGCGTTTCGACGCTGGCGGAGATTACGTTCGACGCTACGTTCCCGAAATTGCGCGGCTTCCAGACAAGTTTCTGCATTCACCGTGGGAAGCAACCGACGCCATACTGGCTGACGCCGGTATTGAGCTAGGCCACACTTACCCGCGGCCGATCACAGATCTCAAAGAATCGCGCGCGGCGGCACTGCAGGCGTATCAATCTCTGGCGCCAGCCAAATCCACGGACGATTTGGTATATTAAACATCGTCAGGCGCACAGGACCCATCCGAACAAATGCTCGAAAGAATAGTTCGCTGCTGTACTCGTGCATTGCCGATGTCCGCAATCGCCGTAAGCTTGCTTGCCGCATGCGGTCCCAACACAAACGCGCCGCCTGACATTGCGGAAACAAGCACGAACAATTTCGTCGGCAGCACCGAATGTCAGTCATGTCATGAAGCGCAGTTTGACGACTGGCGCGGCTCACACCACGAACTTGCGATGCAGGTTGCAACTGCAGATACCGTGCTCGGAAACTTCTCCGGGGTCGAGTTTGAGCATTTCGACGTCACCTCCATTTTATTCAAGGACGGCAATCGCTTTCTTGCGCGCACAGAAAATGCAAAGGGTGATGTCGAAGATTTCGAGGTTACACACACATTTGGCGTCTACCCGCTGCAACAATACCTGGTCGAGTTTGCTGACGGTCGCAAACAGGCTTTGCAAATTATCTGGGACTCTCGCGCGCTCGAAGAGGGTGGACAACGCTGGTACCACCTCTATCCGGACGAACCAGTCACTGCAGAAGACCCTCTCCACTGGACCGGCCCCTATTTCAATTGGAACTACGCTTGTGCCGAATGCCATTCGACGGACCTGGACGTCAACTACGACATCGCTACCGATAGTTTCAATACAAGCTATAGCGAAATTTCTGTAGGCTGCGAGGCCTGCCATGGTCCTGGTTCCAGACACATTGAAGCTGCTCGCGGCGGCCAGTTGTTTTCAGATACCGGCCTTGAGGTCGACTTGCACGACCGCCGAAATTCCGCCTGGATCATGAACCCGGACACCGGCATCGCCGCGCTCGACAGGCCGGATACCCGGCAGCAACAACCAGAATCCTGCGGCCGCTGCCACGCGCGTCGTTCAACAATCAGTGAACATTACGAGTACGACAAACCATTGCTTGACACCCACATGGTCTCACTACTCGAGCAACATCTATATTTCCCCGACGGCCGTATTCTCGACGAAGTCTACGTTTACGGTTCATTCGTGCAAAGCAAAATGTATCTGCGTGGCGTGACCTGCAGCGACTGTCACAATCCGCATTCAGGCGCACTCAAAACCGGGCCAGATGCAAATGCGGTTTGCTCGCAGTGCCACCTGGCAAGCAAGTTTGCCTCGGCCGAACACAGTCGTCTCGACCCTGGCAACTGTGTCGACTGCCATATGCCTGCGACAACCTATATGGGCGTCGATGATCGACGCGACCATAGTTTTCGACTGCCAAACACCGCCAGTGATCCGGATCACTATGGAGCAACAATTTCCGCTGCGCGAGGCGCTAGCGGGAACGCAGCTCTGTCCGCATCGCTGATTGACCTCGAGACACCGGCGATAGTCAGAGCAACAATGCTGACAATGCTTTCTGCCCCGCTTGATGAAGTATCGAGCACGTTGTTGCTTGCGCAGGTCAATGACGCGGATCCGTTAGTTCGGATCGGAGCGCTGCGATCGCTTCGGCAACAAGCACCCGAATTGCGTATGGCCGCCGGCAGCCACCTGCTACGAGACCCGGTAAGAAGCGTTCGTATGGAAGCCGCCCTCACTTACGCTGAGTATCGTGACCTCCTCCCAGCCATTGATGCGCGTGCGTATGCGGACGCCGCCAGCGATTACCGGTCTGCTCTTCTCGGTGCCGCCAGCAGAGCAGAATCGATGCTCAATCTTGCAGACTTTGAAACCGCGAACGGCGACACGGCGGCGGCTGAGCGCTACTTGCGCCATGCGATGAAACTCGCACCTCGGTCTGCACCCGTTGCGCACTCATGGGGTCTGTTCCTGGTCCGCAATGGCGACTCGGAGCAGGCGCTTGTGAATTTACGGCAGGCGGCAGACCTGCAACCTGAAAATCGCCGCTTCGTGTACGTTTACGGCGTCGCTCTGAATTCCCTGGGATACAACGAAGACGCCCTGAAGTGGTTAGGAGATGCCTTTGTCAGGTTTCCAGAAGACTTCAATATTGGCTGGGCGCTGGCCACAATGCTTCGCGACGACGGGCAAAATAATGAGTCGCTACGCGTCGCAAGAGAACTACAAGGAGTTTACCCGGATGCCGCGAACGTTGCGGCGCTGATAGAGTCGCAGGAACCCTGATCATCGATGAAGTCCGGTACAATTCGCACATGATTAAAACAGGCAAAGAGTACATCGACAGCCTGCGCGGACGCGCACTGAAAATCTATTTGTTCGGTGAGCTTGTCGACGAACCTGTAGACCACCCCATTATCAGACCGTCCATCAACGCGGTCGCGCGCAGTTACGATCTTGCGATTGAGCACCCTGATCTCGCGAGCGCCATATCGCCAATGACGAACGAGCGCGTAAATCGCTTCGCGCATATCGCGACCAGCGCTGCAGACCTTGTCCAGCAAAATGAGATGCAACGCCGTTTGGGGCAATTGACGGGTACCTGCTTTCAGCGCTGCGTCGGGATGGATGCGATGAATGCCTTGCATTCTGTGACCTACGAAATCGACGAGGCCCATGACACGTCGTATCACAAACGCTTCTGCAATTTTGTGGAGCTGGTGCAGTCTTCCGGCTTCGTTGTCGGTGGTGCCATGACGGATGTCAAAGGCGACAGGAGCAAAGCACCACATGAGCAATCCGACCCCGACCTGTATGTACACGTAAGCAGGAAAACTGATGAAGGGGTCTACATTCGCGGCGCGAAAGCCCACCAGACAGGCTGCATCAATTCGCACTGGCTGCTTGTCATGCCGACCATTCGCCTGGGTGAGCGAGATCGGGATTTCGCGATTGTTGGCGCGATCCCTACCGACAGTAAGGGCATTACTTATATATACGGGCGTCAGTCCTGCGACACCCGAGCGATGGAAGACGGCGATATAGACGCCGGCAATGCGGAATTTGGTGGTCAGGAAGCGATGATCATCTTCGACGACGTCTTTATCCCGTGGGACAAGGTCTTCATGCACGGCGAATACAACTTCGCGGCGATGCTGGTTGAGCGCTTCACCTGCTATCACCGTCGCAGCTACGTCTGCAAGTCGGGCGTAGGTGACGTTTTGATCGGCGCCGCAGCTGCCGCCGCGGATTACAACGGTGTTGAGCGCGCATCGCACGTAAAAGACAAGCTTGTCGAAATGACCCATCTCAACGAGACCATCTACAGTACGGGTATCGCGTCCAGTCATCTCGCGAAAAAAATGAAGTCAGGCGTTTATCTGAACGATGACATGATCGCAAATGTGTGCAAACACCACGTAACCAGGCTGCCGTACGAGATTAGTCGGCTGGCGCAGGACCTCGCTGGTGGGCTCATGGTAACGGCGCCTTCGCAGAAAGACTTTGAGAATCCCGATGTTGGACCGCTGGTCGACAAATACCTTAAAGGGCGCGCCGAAGTTACGACCGAAGACCGACTGCGAATACTGCGCCTCATAGAAAACATGACAATGGGTCGCAATGCTGTTGGCTATCTGACGGAATCGATGCATGGTGCGGGCTCACCACAAGCACAACGGATTCAGATTGGCCGACAGGCACAACTGGAATACAAGAAGTCCCTGGCCAGGACGCTGGCCGGAATCAGCTCAGACGAAGAATAACCTTGCCACGTGCCCGGCGTTTCGTAATCGCCGCAAAGGCACTGCTGAAATCATCAAGCGCGTATGACTCAGTTACCCGCGGCGTCAGCTTGCCCGCGGCAATCATGGTCGCCATCTCCTGAACGTTTTGCATCTGCAACTTCGGATTTTTCATAGCCCAGGTACCCCACCACACTCCGACGATGCTGGCTTCTTTGAGAAGTGCGATGTTTGCGGCAAACTTCGGAATATCTCCGCAGGCAAAGCCTATGACCAGGTAGCGTCCGTGCCACGCCGTCGCTCGAAAAGCCTGCTCAGCCAGCTCACCACCGACGGGGTCGTAGACAACATCAGCGCCGTCTCCACCGGTCAGTTCCTTGACTGTCTCTTTGAGCGGCTGCGTCGAGTAGTTAACAAGCTCGTCCGCACCCGCCTCTTTCGCAAACGCGAGCTTCTCATCGCTACTGGCTGCAGCAATTACACGGGCTCCAATGGCTTTGGCAATCTCGACAGCGGTTATTCCAACGCCTCCGGCCGCACCTAGCACCAGGACAGTTTCGCCCTTCTGCAGATTGGCGCTTTGCTTGAGTGCGTGGTAACTCGTGCCATACGTCACGGAGAAGCCGGCGCCTTGCTCAAAGTCCAGGCCCTCGGGCAGTGGCATGAGCATATTCTGGTTCGCGACACATTTTTCGGCGAACGCCTCACCCCGGCAATTAAATATCACGCGGTCACCAACGGCATAATGCCGCACGCCCTCACCCACCGCGACAATCGTACCAGAGCCTTCATTTCCCGGAATGAATGGCGTCGGCGTCTTCACCTGGTAGGTACCCGCGATCGTCAGTACATCCGGAAAATTGATTCCGACCGCTGCAACGTCAATCAATACCTCACCTTCACCAGCTGTGGGATCGTCGCGCTCCTCAATCGTCAATGACTCGGGCGGACCGTACTCATTGCAAACGAGCGCCCGCATTACGCGACTTCGAACAATGACGCAGCGCCCTGCCCGCCGCCGATACACATCGTGCAAACGACAAATTTGGCACCCCGTCGCTTTCCTTCAATCAATGCATGACCGACCATGCGCGCACCCGACATGCCGTACGGATGACCAATCGAAATCGCACCACCATCAACATTGAGGCTCTCATTGGGTATACCCAGCGTGTCGCGGCAGTACAGTACTTGCACTGCGAATGCTTCATTGAGTTCCCACAGGTCGATATCATCCATAGTCAGCCCATTGCGCGCCAGCAGTTTTGGCACCGCGAAAACCGGACCAATGCCCATCTCGTCTGGCTCACAACCAGCAACCGCGGTACCACGATAAACGCCCAGCGGTTGCAAGCCTTTCTTCTCGGCGACACTCGCTTCCATGAGCACTGAAGCCGAAGCACCGTCTGACAGCTGGCTCGCATTACCAGCCGTGATAACACCACCGTCGCGTACCGGCCCGAGCGATGCCAGCCCTTCAAGGTTTGTACCGGGACGATTGCCCTCGTCTTTTTCCAGCGTGACCTCTTCGAAACTGATTTCCTTGGTCTCTTTGTCCATAACACCCTTTGTCGACGTCATTGCTACAATTTCGTCATCAAAGCGGCCCGCCTCCTGGCTTGCGGCTGTACGCTGCTGACTCTGCAAAGCGTATTCATCCTGACTTTCGCGGCTCACGCCGTAACGCTCCGCAACGACCTCAGCAGTATCGATCATTGGCATGTACATGTGCTGATGCACCTTCAGCAGGCGTGGGTCCGCAGCACGAAACGTGTTCATGTGTTCGTTCTGCACCAGGCTAATCGACTCAAGGCCGCCGCCAACCATTATGTCGACGCCGTCTGAGACGATGGTCTTCGCTGCCAACGCGATAGCCATCATGCCGGATGAGCACTGGCGATCAACGGTCATGCCCGCCGTAGTCACCGGCAGGCCCGCAGCCAGAGCGATCTGCCGCGCCACGTTCTGGCCTTGCGAGCCTTGCGGCATCGCACAACCCATAATGACGTCCTCAACTTCGGCCGGATCAATTCCGGCACGCTGCACTGCATGGCGCAAAGCGTGCCCACCAAGTGTCGGCGCCTCGGTATTGTTGAATGCCCCACGGTATGCTTTGCCAATGGGTGTGCGGGCGGTTGATACGATTACTGCTTCTCTCATGGTGTTGTCTCTTCCGTTAATTAGCTCAGATCCAGTCCGAGTTTAACCGCGGCTTGCGTCGCGAACTTGTTGGGTTGCTCGAATCCGGCCTGCAGCTCCTTCTGACCCGACTCATCTTCGATAGTTGCCCAGGCTTTCGCTACGCCTTCCGGCGTCACCTGGTCGGGCTGCAAAGACAGACCTTCAGTCTCAAAACCCTTGAAGACAGCAAAGCCGCCGCCGCCGGCACACAGAACTTTGCGGCTTGGCGCATCTGCGCTCGACAGGAACACGATTCCCGGGCTAACCATTTCGGGCGCCATGAGTTCGAACACAGCCTCTGGAAACAGACCCTCGGTCATCGCAGTTCCAGCCGTTGGTGCCAGGCAGTTGACTCTAATATTGTACTTGGCACCTTCAAGGTGCAACGTATTCATGAGCCCGAGCATTGCCATCTTCGCGGCACCGTAATTTGCCTGCCCGAAGTTTCCATACAGGCCAGAACTGGAACTTGTAAGAACAATACGTCCAAACTGTTGCTCGCGCATGATCTCCCAGACCGCTTTGCTGCAATTCGCAGTACCCATTAAGTGCACATCAACGACAAGGCGAAAATCGTCCATCGACATTTTCGCAAACGTCTTGTCCCGTAGTATTCCGGCATTGTTGATAAGGACATCCACTCTACCCCAGGCGTCCATCGCGCTTTGCACCATCGCCTGGACCTGCCCGAAGTCTGCGACATTTGCGCCGTTTGACATCGCCTGACCGCCTGCGGCATTAATCTCGGCAACGACGGCGTCGGCATTGACCGTACTGCCTTCGGCATCGGCCAGATCATTTACAACAACATGCGCACCGCGTTCGGCTAGAGCAATCGCATGGCAGCGGCCCAGGCCACGGCCTGCACCCGTAACAATGGCCACCTGGCCATCCAGTTTGATAGTCAAAACAATTTTCCTCGAGTCTTGGTGGGTTTTATTCGCCGACGACGAACATCGACAATATTTCGGCAATCAATGCCGGCGATTCTTCGTTCTCAATCTCAACCATACATTCGGTCTTCATTAGCCAGTGGCCTGGTTTCTTCTCAGATATTTCCAGCACCTTCTGGTGAGAGCGAATCCTGGCACCTACGCGAACGGGCATCAGGTATCGCACTTTGTCCGAGCCATAGTTGATGCCCATAACAAGATTGTCCGGCAGCAGCGCCTTCTGCTCGTTGAGATACGACAGCAACGACAATGTCAGGAAACCATGCGCAATCGGTCCGCCGAAAGCTGTCTTGGCAGCTGCTTCAGGATCGACGTGAATGAACTGATGATCATTGGTGGCATCGGCAAACTGGTTGACCCGTTCCTGGGTCATTAGCAGCCACTCAGATGGCTCTAATTGTCTTCCGGCAAGACCAGGCAGGTCCGCCACGGAGATAGTATCGCTCATCGAATTTACAGTCTCGCAGTCGCTTGATGCAGGCAGCGCATTATAGCCAGCGGCCGCAGCGCCAGTATCTACCAATGATGGCATACGGGGATTTTGGGCTGCATCATCGGAATATGACGAAACTCCACCCTTCCATATAGCTATTGAACATATGTCAATAATTTTCTTTTATTTTTAATTACTTATTTCTCTGTTGACATTTTTTCTATAGTTCTATAGATTTCTCCGACGATTATGGCGGAGACTGAGTGTGCCTGCGGGAGAGACTGGAAAATACGAGCAGCAGCGGCACGCAGCGATTCGAGCTGCGGCGTCGGTTTTTGCCGAGAAAGGCTTCCATGGATCGAGTACCCGCGATATTGCAGAACGCATGGGCATCAAGCAGGGCAGCCTTTATTACTACTTCAAGTCGAAGGAAGAGGCTCTCAGCGAAGTTTGCCTGTACGGCATGCAGGACTACGCGGGACGCATGGTTTCAATTGCCGCAAGCGAACAACCATTCAGAGCAAAACTGACAGCGACGATTACCTCGCACATTACGAAGTATCGGGAGAAGAACGAGGCGCTAAAAGTGTACAACGCCGAGCGCTTATACCTGGACGAGTCGAAGCGAACGCGACTTCACGAGTTGGGCAGCGGCTACCGCCAGCAACTCGAGGGTATTTTTGTCGAGGGACAAAAAAGTGGCGAAGTACGCGCAGACGTGGATTGCCGCTTTGCCTCTCATGCGGTGATCGGGATCTGCAACTCCTGGGGCGAGCAAATAGTTCGTGACCCGGATATGGACATCTACGAGATCATCGACAACAGCGTTGGATTGATACTCAACGGGTTTTCGAACAATAAGCATACGAACTAGAAGGAACACACAAGTGGCACAACAAAAAGCAACCAATGTTACCTGGCATGACGGTGAAGTCTCTCGTGAAGACCGCAACACTATCTTGCGCCAGCGCAGCGCGACCATCTGGTTTACGGGTCTCTCAGGCAGCGGTAAGAGCACGATCGCAGTCGCACTTGAGCGTGCATTGTTCGGTATTGGCAAACTCTCTTATCGACTCGACGGCGACAACGTGCGTCTTGGCATCAACAAGAACCTTGGTTTTTCCGAGGCTGATCGAAAAGAAAACATCCGTCGAATCGGCGAAGTGGCCAAACTGTTCGTCGACGCAGGCGTTATATCATTGTCGAGCTTCATTAGCCCATACAAGGGCGATCGCGACGAAGTACGCGAATTGCACGAAGCAGCTGGTCTCGATTTCATCGAAGTTTTTGTAGACTGCTCGCTCGCCGAGGCCGAGAAACGCGATCCGAAAGGCCTGTACAAGAAAGCTCGCGCTGGTGAGATCAAGAACTTCACCGGAATTGACGATCCCTACGAGCCACCGACGCAACCGGAACTGCATCTGAAGACCGATGAAATGACTGTAGAAGACGAAGTGCAAATGATCGTCGACTATCTGGAGGCAAACGGATTCATTGCCAAGCAACCGCTTACCCGCGCGACTGATTTAGCCGAAGCGCACTAGGAGAACACCTTGATTAATCCACATGGGGCTGATGCCCTTAAGCCGCTACTGGTAACGGATACCGAGATGCGCGAGCAACTGCTCGCCGAGGCCGACAGCCTGCCCTCGTTGCTACTCAGCTCAGCTGCGGCAGCAAACGCCGTGATGCTTGGCGGAGGCTACTTCACGCCATTGTCGGGATACATGAATCTGGCTGACGCTCTCAGCGTTTCGCAGAAAATGCATACCGTCGATGGCTTGTTCTGGCCGGTACCCGTATTAAACCTCGCAACCGATATCAGCGGTATTGAAGGATCCAGGCGCATCGCGTTACGTGACCCGAATGTTGAAGGCAATCCGGTGATTGCCGTGATGGATGTTGAGGCCATCGAAGAGATATCTGCTGAACAGAAAGACACGATGACCGAACAGGTTTACGGGACGCTCGATAGTGCCCACCCGGGCGTCGCGGTATTCCAGGAGCAAGGTAATTTCTGTGTTTCGGGACCTGTTCAGGTTCTGAGCTTAAGTTACTTCGCGACAGATTTTGAGGGAACGTTTCAAACAGCGGTCGAGATACGCGCAGAAATCGCATCTCGTGGCTGGAACAAGGTTGTGGCATTCCAGACTCGTAATCCCATGCACCTCGCTCACGAAGAACTCTGCCGCATGGCCATGGATCGGCTTGACGCAGACGGCGTTGTCATTCACATGCTGCTTGGAAAGCTGAAAGCGGGCGATATTCCGGCCGATGTTCGCGACGCCTGTATTCGCAAGATGGTCGACGTATACTTTCCTGAGAACAGCGTCATGGTCTCTGGCTACGGTTTCGACATGCTGTATGCGGGGCCGCGCGAAGCAGTATTGCACGCCGTGTTCCGCCAGAACATGGGCGCAACACACCTCATCGTTGGGCGCGACCATGCCGGTGTTGGGGATTACTATGGGCCATTCGATGCCCAGGCCATCTTCGAGCAGATTCCAGAGGGCGCGATGGAAATCGATATCTTCAAAGCCGATCATACGGCGTGGTCGAAGAAGCTCGACAAGGTTGTGATGATGAGCGAAGCACCTGATCACAAACCGGAAGATTATGTTTTCCTGTCGGGGACAAAGGTCCGCGAACTGTTAAGCGACGGTATCGCGCCACCACCGGAGTTTTCGCGTCCCGAGGTTGCCGAGATTTTGATGAATCACTACCAAAATCTCTAAGAGGAAAGCCGCCGCAAGGCGGCTTTTCTAATTCTCGACTATTTGTGAATAGACTGCATGACGAAACGCAGCATCACGCCCGCTCGCACTTTCAGGCGGCGACAATATTTGCGTCACGATTACGCCGACAAACTCTCGGTGCGGGTCGATCCAGTAGTGTGTGCCTTCAAATCCACCGCCAGACCACAGACCGGCGGGCCCGGCCTTGGCACTCGAAACCCAGATATTGTATCCGTTGTGGCCCCACTCGTTGTCGACCATTGTGTGTGGGGCAACCATCTCAGCGATTGTGGCCTTTTCCAGAAACCGGTGGCCATTGAGCTCACCACGATTTAGCAGCATGCGGAGGAAATCTGCGTAGGCATCCACCGTAGACAGCATGCCCTCGCCACCCAGGTAAAGTTTGTGGTCGGGATCATAGCCTGGCAGCGCGGCACCCGTTTCAGCCAGATTGCTGACCTCCACCACCTGCAGACTTCCATCGCCCCCCGAAACTCTGGGCAACAATGCGGCGCCCGCAGGCAACCCGTAACGCAAGCCATCAATACCCAGCGGTGTGGTCACACGTTCCTCTACCAGTGTTTTAAGACTCTTTCCGGTAACGCGCTCGGCGACCAGCCCCAACACCGTCGTGCTGGTGCCATAGTGGTAAGCAGTCCCCGGCTGCATGAGCAGTGGCAGCTCGGCCATTGCCTGGATCAGATTTTCAGAGTTTTCAATCGTGGCCAGGTTGGATGCCATCTGTATTTCATCGAAGCATGGAATGCCGGTCATTCCATAGGTGAAACCGGCCTTGTGGTTAATCAGGTCGGACACAGACATGGTCGTCGTTGCAGGTACGTATTGCAGCGGGCAAACGCTGCTTGCATCGTCAGTGGCACCAAGATCGGAACCATCACTGGACACAGCGACCTGCAGGTCTGCAAACTCGGGAATGTATTTTGCAACCGGGTCGTCAAGTCGGACACGGCCATCTTCCACGAGATCCATCAATACGGAAATCGTAACAATTTTGCTCATCGACCAGATGCGGATCCACGTATCGGCATTTACTTTGACGCCCGGAAGAAGATCCTCGTTTACCGTACTGTGCTCGTAAACGACGCGGCCGTGCTTGTCTTCTATGCGCGCATAAAGGAACGGAACCGCTCCGGCATCGACATAGCTATCCATGACCTGATCGATCGCTGCGGTATCGGCCAAGGAAATGGTCGGGGCCGGCGCAACAACTTCCTTCTGACAGGAAACCAGTGAGATCGCTGCAACAAGCAGCGAAATCGCGAGAACATGGAATCTTGGCATTGTTTGCATGCGTCTTTAACCTTTTGGAAATATGCTGCGGTGGGGAAGAGTAGCAAACATCCGTCGCAATGAAACTGAACACTAAAGAATGCGTCATATCTGCCGAAAACCTAAAGCATGAAACAGGCAACGACAGATCACATAGGCGACACCATACGCATTCGCCGGCCACCGAAGGTATTCACAGACACTCTCGGTCGCACTGTATGGATGAGTGGCGTTGAGCCGGTAGAGCTTGAAGTCGAGCCTGATATTCCCAATACCAACCCCTACGAGCGCAATTTCGGCAAACTGAGTGACCTGAGCGCCTGCTAAGTACCGCTGCTGCCGATCGAAAAGTCGTCAATACACGTCTTTTTGTCAATATAACTTGACATTAACCGGTTCCAGACCTAATGTATGTAAAATACACTTTACATTAGGACAAAGGAACTAGACAAATGAACAAGACGAACCCGGCGACTGATAGCTTCCAGGCGAAAACGCGAAAGAACACCCTGAAACTGGGTGCCTGGACTGCCACTTGGGTGGCCAGCACCGCACTGGCTACATTCGGCCCACAGTTTATCTGGGACTCGAGCAAGACGCTCACGACACTGGCGTTGCTAGTTAACGTGATTGTCGGTGTCTGCATGATTCTTGCCAATAAGCAGCATCTTCACGGCCTCGACGAATTACAGCAACGTATTCAGCTCGAAGCCATGGCGATTGCCCTTGGTCTCGGCCTGGTATTTGGCCTGGCCTACTCGATGGCTGACACCACAAATCTGATTCCCGCAGCCGCGGAAATATCTTACCTTGTCATGTTCATTGGCCTGACCTACCTGATCTCAGTAATCGTTGGTCAAAGGAAGTACCGATGAAGAACCGTCTCAAGGTTCTGCGCGCCGAAAAAGACTGGACGCAAGCACAGTTGGCAATGGAGCTTGATGTTTCCAGGCAGACCGTCAATGCACTGGAGAAAGGCAAATTTGACCCTAGCTTGCCACTCGCTTTCAAGGCCGCACGCTTGTTCGGCTTGTCGATCGAGGAAATCTTTCAGGACGATGCCGCATGAACGGCTATCGACCCCGCGTCAGTTATTCAGAGCCGCCTCGATCGCTGCGACCAGGTCATCTGCGTAGGGCTGCGTGCGGGGATTGAACTCACTGATCATCTCTCCGTCCCGCCCGATCAGATACTTGTGGAAGTTCCAGGTCGGATAGGTCCCGGCA
This sequence comes from Gammaproteobacteria bacterium, assembly GCA_022600955.1. Classification (GTDB taxonomy): domain Bacteria; phylum Pseudomonadota; class Gammaproteobacteria; order Steroidobacterales; family Woeseiaceae; genus UBA1847. The sequence goes on along the minus strand of JAHZJK010000031.1, from coordinate 11,625 downwards.
GCGGCCGCCAGCTGCTCATAAAATGGATGAGCGTCGCCCTCTTTGACGGTGACTTTTTCAAACATCGGAAACTTGATGCTGTATGTCAGTCGGCAGAACTCCTGAATCTCAGCTTCAGTTCCCGGTTCCTGACCAAGAAAGTCGTTTGAAGGAAAGCCGAGTACGACCAGGCCTTTTTCGCCGTACTGCTGGTGCAATTTCTCAAGCCCGTCATACTGTGGCGTATTGCCGCACTTTGACGCGGTGTTGACGACCAAGAGTACTTTTCCTGCATAGGCATCGTGAAGATTCACGACATCATCGGAAGCCAGTCTGCGAAAATCCTGATTCAGCAGAGTGGCGTCTGTCGCGCCGCCGATGCCCGCAGTCATTATGAGAATTGCGCCAATTAGAGCCCGCATGTTGTACCCCGGTAGTGTCTGGTTGCAGTGCGTAGACTTTGCCAGTTCTTTAGCCCGCGCGCCAGAGAGCGCTGTAACAATTGGTATCAGGCCTTCGGACTAAGCGGCTGCCTAGTCGCGATGTAGCCAGTCAGGCACTTTATAGACATCAACACTGACGTCGTCGCCCGGTCTTATCTCGCCCGCCACCTCAACCACGCCGACGATACCCCGCGTCAACTTCGCAGCCTGGGAAAATGCCGTTGTGGCGACAGGACTTCCGGAATGTGTTGTGTGTATCGACGCCAGTTTATTGCCCATGTCGGAACACGGCGGATTGTATTCCTCCACAATGAGAACTACTCCGGACGGAAACGTCAACGTTGTCCCTTTCGGCAGCCGCGACAACTGGCGAATACCCGACAGGCACAAGTTGGCACCCAGCGACGCTGCGGTCAGGGGTTCGACCAGGTCCATCGTGTTCTGAATCTCGGCAAGCTCCTCGATTGAAACAGCTGACCACTGGCGTTCGTTACGCCGCACAGTACCCTCCGCTTGCTTGTCGCCGGCGCCCCAACTCTCTCGCTGATACGAGCGATGTCTGTCACCAATGACACCGTCAAGATCAACCTCGATCGAGGCTTGCTTGTCCTTATGCAATTCCTCCGTAGATCCTTTGTGGACTGATACGACTGTCGCAGTTGTCTTAGTCAAAACCAGTAATCCTCCAAATTCCGCGAACCTGATGCCCTTGTCACATTGAGCTGTTAATTGACGGATTTAGCAATACTGGCGGCAATTTCTCCTCTTGCCGTATACGGAAACAATATTAGCCTTGATACATGAATCTACACCTGTTCCGAAAGGAAGCTCTCAATGAGCGCCGTAACACGCTGCATGGATCAATACAGCTCGCACAGCCCCTCAGCATACGTGCTACGACTGGGGTTGTTGTCAGCTTCGTAATGGCCGCTTTCCTGTTCCTCTCGACATTCGAATACCAGCGCCACGAAACGGTACGCGGTTACATTTCGCCTTCCGCAGGCTTACTCAAAATTCGCGCACCGAAATCCGGCATGCTCGATGCGGTGACAATCGAAACCGGACAACAAGTCAGTGCCGGCGACGAACTGTTCCGACTCGAGTCCGATATTGAATCGTCAGACGGACTCACGCGACAAAAACAGGTGCTCACTACCGACAATCGACTCGTCGAGATTGAGCGACAAATTGAAATCGCTGAGAGATCCTCCGCTGACCACGCGGCCGCACTGAAAAAACAGCGATCCGGTTTGCGGACCAAGCGACAACAACTCCAGATGCAGCTGCAATTGAAGTCACAACTCGTGGAGCTGGCCAAAACTGAGTTGCAGCGACTAGAACAACTCGATGCGGGACAATTTGTTTCGAAACGCGAACAGTCGAGGCAAGATTCCGTGCTGCTCACACAGCGCGCAGAGCTTGCAGCTATCCGCGGAGAATTGTCAGAAACTACAGCTCGGAGTGCATCGCTCGACATTGAAATTGGCCGACTCGACGACCGCAAGGCCGAAGAAATTTCAAACCTTAGTATAGAAAAGAACAAGCTGGTCGGTACGCGACTGGAACAGCAAGCGCTCGGTGCTTTCGTCGTCCGTGCTCCGCTTCCGGGCACGATTACAGCAGTTCAAGGGCTAAGCGGGCAACGCGTTGGCAGTCAGGCCGGGCTCGCCACACTATTGCCAGCAGGAAGCGTGTTGCAGGCCACGCTGCTCGTCCCATCACGCGCCATCGGCTTTCTGCAACCTGGCGCAGAAGTGCGGATCTATATTGATGCCTTTCCGTTTCAGCACTTCGGCTCGAAGACAGGTCGCGTCAATGCAATTTCATTGACCACCTCCAGGCCTGGCGAGTTGGGTGCACCTATTGGCTATGACGAGTCAGTCTATCGGGTCACAGTTCATCTCGACGAGCTGCAGTTCGAATCCCATGGTGAAGTACACACAATTCGGCCAGACATGACGCTGACCGCAGAGCTGCTTATGGAACAGCGTACGCTACTCCGATGGTTGATGGACCCAATACTGTCGGGTCGCTTTTAGCATGAGAAAGATGGCACCGCAGCCAGGCAACCGCATTGATCTGCTGCGATTTTCACTGCGTCGGCAACTACCGGTCGTGTTGCAAAGCGAGGTCAGCGAGTGCGCATTGGCATGTCTTGCGATGATCAGCGCTTATCATGGTTGCAGTCTGTCGCTGGCCGAGCATAGACGGCGATTCAATCCTTCATTATCCGGTAGCTCACTTGGCACGATTGAAAAAGCAGCGTGTACGTTGGGCCTGTCCATGCGCTCGCTCAGGCTCGATCTGCATGAACTCTCAAAGTTGCAGCAGCCCGCGATACTGCATTGGCACCTGGACCATTTCGTGGTGCTCCACAAGGTGCATCGAAAAGGTATCAGCGTTCATGACCCGGCGGTTGGGAGGCGTTTTCTAAACTGGAGCGACGTATCACGGTACTTCACTGGCGTCGCGCTTGAACTGTATCCCGTTGAGGGCTTTACCAAGACGTCCGCAACCGAACAGGTTCGGATTCTGGATTTGTGCGGCAGGGCCCATGGACTCTGGAGCAGCCTTGGCCAGATCTTGCTGCTGTCGACTATGTTACAGCTGCTGGTCGTGCTGGCACCGCTCGTCAACCAGTTCATGGTCGACGAAGCGATCGCGAAAAACGACGCGAGGATCCTGCGACCCCTCTTGCTGGGCTTCGGTATCCTGATGATTACACAGGCCGCAATTGAAGCACTCCGTTCAATAGCTGGCATGTATTTCGGACAAATGCTCTCATTTCAGCTGCGCTCGAATCTGCTGTGGCATCTGTTTCGTCTTCCTGCCGGATTTTTTGCGAAGCGCCATATTGGCGATGTCGTTTCCAGGCTTGACTCTCTTGGCCCGATCCAGAATCTTTTGTCCTCCGCGATTGTCACAGTCATCCTGGACGGATTTCTTGCTGTAGTTACGTTGATCGTTATGTATCTGTACTCGCCTGTACTCGCGCTCGTCGTCATCATGGCAGCGATACTTGGCTTTATTGCAAGACTGTCAATATTCCCCCATACAAGGAGATTGCTGACTGAAGAAATTCATGCGGACGCGAAGCGTCAGTCAATTCTGCTGGAGTCAATTCGATCGATACGCGCCGTTAAACTCTTCAGCCAGACTACGAAACGCCACCGCATCTGGCAAAACGCGTTTATTGAAGTCACCAATATTGGTATCCGTTTACAAAAACTGGGGATAGCGACCCGCAGCGGTTCACGTCTGTTGTCCGGTGCACTGGATATCTCGGTGCTCTATGTCGGCGCCACAGCCGTCATGTCCGGCAGTATGACCCTGGGAATGTTGTTCGCGTTTCAAACTTACCGGGCGCAGTTTTCGAACCGACTTCGCGCGCTTGTTGAGCAATACTTCGTGTTCAGAACGGCCGGCATTCATCTGCAACGGCTTGCCGACATTGTACAAGCCGAAACCGAACCGCCTGGCCCAATACAGCCAACTGCTATTCTCAGCAAGCAACCGAAAGTCATCGGCCGTGATATCCGGTTTCGTTACGGAGACGACCAACCCTGGATTCTGGACGGCGTCAATCTCGTCATAGAACCTGGCGAGCGAGTTGCGCTAACGGGCCTCTCCGGGGGCGGCAAAAGCACCCTGCTACGTGTGTTACTGGGTTTTCATGATACTCAGGCTGGCGAGATCTTTTTTGATGGTATCCCACTGCATATGCTGGGACTTGAAAACGCCCGGCAGCTAATGGGTGTCGTTATGCAGCATGATCGGCTGCTATCCGGTACGCTCACAGATAACATCAGTTTTAGTGACGAACACATTGATTTTCAGCGCGTCATTCAAGCCACAAAAACCGCTGAGATTTACGATGATATCGTAGCTATGCCAATGGGCTTTGATTCTTTGATCGGCGATATGGGATCGGCGCTTTCTGGTGGACAACAGCAACGAATCCTGCTGGCGAGGGCGCTGTACAAAAAACCCAGGATACTGTTACTCGATGAAGGCACGGCCAACCTCGACGAAACAACAGAAGCAAATGTACTCAACAATCTCGCGTCACTTGGTCTTTCGCAACTAATCATTGCTCACCGCCCGGCTGCGATCGCAGCTTGCGATCGGGTCGTATCACTGTGCGATGGAAAATTGTACTAATCGTCAAGAAACTCCGACTGCCAGTCAAAACGAGCAACAAAGCCAGTAGCATCCGTCATTACACCTATTTCGGCGTGGCGAATTGGCTGCTAGGATGCGCAGAGTCATGCTCCGTCTAGCTTACAGAAAGTTCGCCATACTCGCGCTGCTTGCGGGCCTCGCGTTGCGGGCGATCACGCCATTGGGCTACATGCCTGCCGCAGGCGCTGATCTGCTTTTCGAGCTCTGTCCAGACCAGATGCCCGTCACCTTTTCCGCGGCGAAAGCGTTTCCAGATCATGCGCACCATCACGGCTCTGAAACCGAGTCCGAGGGCAGCGCGGACCTCTGCCCGGTCGGGCATTTGCTGTTTTCAGCGGTAGCCAGTGACAGCGACCCGTTCGTTGAACCCATCGAACTACAATTCACGCCCCCGGCGCCGCTGCAGGTTGATGTTGAGCACATCGCGGCACCCACCCATTTTCGGTCCCGCGCCCCGCCCGCCTGAGACGTTCATCTTGCTTGAACACGCACGGCTATTCCCTGTGCGGTCCCAATACTCAGGAGAACAAATATGAAACTCTCAATGGGAGCGGCTTGCATTGTGCTTGCCGCCCAGACCGGCATTGTGTACGCCGAAGAAAAGGACACTATTGATGAAATCATCGTTGCCGGTCACGCAATACGTGTGGACCAGAGCGAAGTGCGAGTTGAAGATCAAATGCTCGTTGATACAGCTATCGCACTAAAGGACTTGCCTGGCGCGAATGTCAACAGCAACGGCTCGATAACGGGAATCGCGCAGTACCGCGGCATGTATGGTGACCGGGTCGCGGTTTCCATTGATGAACATTCGATTGTGTCCGGCGGTCCGAATGCCATGGACGCACCGTTATCATATGTATCACCAATGATCACGGAATCCATTATCGTTGAACGTGGTATTTCAAGTGTGTCGTCTGGCGCAGAGACAATAGGCGGGCACATCAAGTCACAACTCGCACGCGGCGAGTTTGGGGATCAGGACTTTCGACTTTCCGGGATGGTCGGTACCCGGTATTCATCAAACGGTGATCTGTCGACAACCGCCGCTCGCCTCACGCTTTCCGATCAAAACCATCGCGTATCTGCGATCGCCGAGTATGACCACGGCAACAATACGTCTACACCTGCCGGACGTATCCACCCTTCTGCAGTCGATAGAAAACGCTACGACGTGAGTTACGCTTACAATATTGGAGATAGTCACCTGGCGCTGTTCGCTGGCAAGCTCAACACCACTGACAGCGGCACACCTGCCCTGCCGATGGACATTCGGTCTATTGACACTGATATCGCCGGCGGTCACTTCCTGCATTCAGTATCCGAGGACATCGCGATTGAAGGTGGTTTTTCCTTTAACGATGTCGATCACATAATGGACAATTTCTCACTGCGTGGCGCACCCACGCAAATGATGTATCGGCAGAATTACGCCACGGGTCGCGGACAGACGTACAAACTTTCGACCACTCTTCTGTTCGACGGTTCGTCTTTGCAGGGCGGATTGACAGGGTCTCGCGGTGATCACGATTCAGTTATTACCAATCCGAACAACATGTTGTTCAGCATCACCAATTTTGCAGACGTCCGACGTGAGTTGAATAGCCTGTTCGCAGAGTGGCAAGTTGAACGCGAATCATCATCACTGGAATTGGGAATCGCCGCCAAGAGAGTCCAGACTCGTGCCGGAAACATCGGATTTGCCGGCATGATGAGCCCTGCGGCCGAAATGTTGGCGGGCGCGTTCAACGGACGCAACCGCGATTTGAGATTTGATGATGTCGACGCTGTCGCCAAGTTTGTTTATCGAACACGCAGTGATCTTCTCTGGACTCTAGAACTCGCGCAGAAAACCCGCGCACCATCTTACCAGGAGTTGTACCTCTGGCTTCCAATGCAGGCAACTGGCGGTCTGGCCGACGGCCGTACCTACGTCGGTGATCTTGACCTTGAGTCTGAGCGATCGTCGGAGCTCAATATTGGCTTTGCAGGTTCATTCGGCTATCTGAACCTGACACCACAAGTGTATTACAAGCGTGTCGATCGCTATGTTCAGGGCGCACCCGCGCAAAGCCTAATGGCGAACATGATGTCGATGATGATGACGGGCAGCCCTGCGTTGCAGTTTACAAACACCGACGCAGAAATCTATGGCGCTGATCTCGGATGGTCATATGCTCTAAACGAGAACCTGACGATCGACGGCATCGCGACTTACACGAGAGGCAATCGAGTTGACGTTGCGGACAGTTTGTACCGTATCGCGCCACTGAACGGGGCACTTGGGGTCAGATACGCTAACGATACCTTTTCAGCGCATGCCAGACTTGTCGCTTACGCAAAGCAATCCAGAGTTTCAAACTACAATGACGAGACACCAAGCGACGCATACGAGCGGCTGGACATTGGCGCGAGCTGGAGCCCTTCACAGTCGCTGCGATTCGACTTGTCGGTAAACAACCTGTTCGATGCCACGTACCAGGAACACCTTGGTGGCGTGAACCGGGCACGCGACGCCGACATCGCAGTTGGTGATCGCCTGTATTCGGCCGACCGAACGCTGATTGCCGGAATTATGTTGTCATGGTGACGAACATGAAGCGATAGCTGTCGCGGCCGCAAACAGTGCGAACATCTGCAAACGATACGTTTCGAATCAGCCTGTTACACACATTCATCAGGCATTCATAAATAATGCGCTACGGTGCTTTTTTTGCAGATGCATTTTGGAGAGAATTATGAACAACCTGATGAAACAAGGACGTACATGGGTCGCAACCGCGATTGCCAGCGTACTGCTGCTTCCGGCTGTCGCCCTGGCGGACAGTGGATTTTACCTTGGCGGCAGTGCCGGTGGTGCGACATTAGAGGCTGACATAAATGACATCAGCATTCCCGGCTTGCCGAGCAGTATTGATGAAGACGATACGGCCTACAAACTGTTCGCGGGTTACACATTTGACGGTCCAGTCCTGAACCTCGGCATTGAAGGCGGCTACGTCAACTTTGGCCAGCCGGATATTGATGTATTTGGCGACACACTATTGGTCGATACCGATGGTTTGAATCTCTGGGGTATCGCCGCTCTGGATGCAGGGCCTGTAGAGATCTACGGCAAACTGGGCATGATTGCATGGGATGTCACCGCTGATTACCTCGGATCGTCCGCCAAGGAAGATGGCACCGACGTTGCTTACGGTGCCGGGCTGCGCTTCAAGCTCGGCCCCGTCAAAGTCCGTGGCGAATATGAAATCTATGATCTCGACGGTGCAGACCTCGGCATGCTGTCGGTTGGCATCGCGTATCAGTTCAACTAGCGGCTTACGGGTCAGCGTTTGCGTTCGCGGTCAGTTGCGCCGCGCTCATTCGCTCGATAACAGTATTCGCATTAGTGGCAGCGTCCGACGAGTCGTCGGGCGCCGCTGTATTGATGACGCTCTGCAACAAACTCAGTTTGAATGATTCCGAGTACTGGTACTTGAATGAAGCACCACCGTTCTCAATAGTGAAGCCTTCGCTAACGGAACGCAGGAACGTGCCAATAGTTTCAAAGAACTGACTCAGCGCCGCAGTATCAACTGATTCTGCTTGCGGTGCCTGAGGTTTCGGATCCGTAGTGGCTACCGGCGTCTCAACTGCCGACGGCTCGACCGCTGGCGTTGCGGCGGGAATTGCCGATGGTGAAGCCATTACAACTGGCTCAGGTGTTGACTGAGAAACGGGTGAAGGTTCAACGGTCGGCGCCGCTATGGTTCTGGTTTCACTGTAGGCAACTCGGGAAACCTCACGCATCTTGAAGCGCATATTCACTCTGGCCAATTGTTCACTGTCAAATTCGAAACCCTGCACCATGTTGAATGCAGCACCAATGTCGCCGCCAAAAAACTCATCGGCAATCTGCTCAGCTTGCGCGAACACATTCTGGATTGCAGCCAGCTCCGATTCATTCAGGTCGCCGTCGACTTTCAACATCATGCGAGATCTGCTTGAGACCTCAACTTCAGTCCGGCTTTCGGAGTTGATGCCGTCAGTGCTGGCAGTATCTGTTGCCGACATCCGATCGACTCGCTTGAGCGATAGCTTGACGATATCGCCTTCCTGAGTCCGGATTTTTATTCTCGACTGTTGTTTGCGGCGCAGGTCAACATCCAGAACAGTCGTAGATGATTCGCGAGTATTCGCCGCTTCATCTTCAAGTTTCACAAGTCCGTCATCAACTCTCGCGACGGCATCGTCAACATCAGCCAGTTCCCTGGGGTCTGATACCGCGGCTTGAACAGCACTTGCAGACTGCTGCACTCTTGCGCGCAACGCCATCAACGATGCCACCGCGTTCCCTGGCGATCGAGCGACCACCTGTCTTGCGACACCGACTGCCTCATCTGCGACCTCGACAGGTCTGACATTTCCCTGATTGCCCGCATAGCCCTGCTGGCTTGCCGAGAATCTGGCATGAAATTCAGCCTTCAGGGAAACGCGTAGTTCCTGGCGAAAGGCACTTAAAGCACGACCGCGGCTTGCCCTGTAATGATGGTCGTGGTGCTGCCTCTGTTTGAGCACTTCACCGTTCTTTTGAGTGCTTTCAAAGCCAGCATTGAGGACAGAGCTGGATCGCGAAGTTGAATCTAAAGACGTTGATATTCCTGAAATTTCCATGCTGGTTCTCCTACCGCGGGAATGCTCAAGCAGCCCTGCACCGCGAACGGCTCGTGAATATGTAAAGTGGCTATAGTTACCCGTATCGACCAATGAATTTGTTTCTTTAGCGGCACACTCGGGCCACTGGTAATTGCTGGACTTGCATTTCAAGCGCCACCTTTGTACCCTGCGTACCACTGGGTCAACTAGGTCATTGATGTAATGCAGATCACCATCGATATCGACGCGCCAGAACCACTGTTCGCGCAACTGATCGAGCAAATTAAGACTGCTGTTATCGCCGGGCATATTGCGCCTGGGGCGTCGCTGCCATCAATTCGGCAATTGGCCAATGACCTGGACATGAACCACAAGACAGTTGCGAAAGCCTATCGCTTGCTCGAAAGAGATGCGGTCATTGAAACCAAGGGTTATCGCGGCACATTCATTCACTCCCAGGCAAGGGCGAATAGCGAGATTGACCTGAATGCTCTTGTCACAGAAAAACTGCAAAAAACCGTGACGTCATTGCGACACTCTGGCGCGACGGATTCGGAAATCCGAATTGCGTTTACTGACGTGATGAAGACCCGCAAAGACTAAGGACACAACATGCCAGACCACATGATTTTTCACATCGTATTTCTAAGCCAGATACTGCTCGGGTCATACTTTCTGCCTAGACTGTTTTTGGCGCACAAGAAAGCGATATTCAAGAAGTACCCGCCCGACGAATATCCGAAACTCTATCCACGGCCGCAAGCCTGGTATGGCAAATTTCACAGGAATTACCTGATACTGAGCTATGGCATATTGCTCGCGGGCCTCGTTCTGCTCGCGGTACTCGTGGTCACTCCGCGAAGCGGTGCCTGGGACCAGTCAATCGCGACGTGGTTCTATCTGCTCCAGGTAGTCCCCCAGATCGTGCTCGAAATCATGTGGTCGAAAGAACTGAAACTCATGCGAGAGATCAACCAGGATACGACACGCAAGGCAGAACTGCGCCCGCGGCGCTTCAGCGACTACGTGTCACCGAAGCATTTGACCATCCTCGCCAGCGTCTATCTAACGTTCATCCTGTTCGTGTTCTATATCGACCAGTTCGATTTTCCGTGGTTTGGTGGCTATTTGAATGTCTTAATCATAACGGTCATGAACCTGTTCTTCGCAAGCATGATCCTCTGGCGGATGTATGGAAAGCGAAAGAACCCGCACGAATCCGCGCAAGACCGTGAGCGGTCAATCGCGGTGGTGGCCAAGCTACTGGTGTTTATCAGCATTGCGGTGACGATCACAGGAACGCTCAGTATCACTATTAGCGCGCTCGACATGCGCAGCATCAATCCCATCGTGCACAGCTTGTACCTGCAAGCACTCAATGTTCTCGTGTTTCGCTTCTATATGCACAACTACGTTGACTACGATGTATACAAAGCACAACCATTGGCCACCGAGAGACGCGCTTAGAAAAACCGACTGGCAGGCTGATTGACAGTTAGCCTGCCAACTCCTCCGCCGCTGCAGATAACTCAGTGACGCAATCCGCGTCGAATTTGACAGTCGCGATATCGTCCGCCCGGGTTTGTCCCTGGTTAACGATAGCCAGAGGTTTCTGTTGCTCGTTGGCATGACGAGCAAACCGAAAACCGGAGTAAACCATCAATGAGCTGCCAACAACGAGCAGTGCGTCCGCCTGGTCGATTGCAGCAAAAACGTCATCAACGCGTTTGCGTGGAACGTTTTCACCGAACATCACTACGTCGGGTTTTATGATTCCGCCACAAGCCTCACATTCCGGCGCAACGAAGTCGCACTGTCCGTACTCATGGAGATCCGCGTCGCCATCGGCCTGGTATCGAACGACTACGGCATGCCAATCCGGGTTGGCAATCCTCAGGCGCTCCTGGAATGTGGAGCGAGACGTCGTGGAATTGCAATCAATACAGCGGACTTTGCTTAAGTCCCCATGCAGGTCAATGACATTGTTGCTTCCAGCTTCGGAATGCAGGCGATCTACGTTCTGCGTTACGACGACGTCGACCTTGCCAATTGCCTCGAGAGTTGCGAGCGCGCGATGCGCGTCATTCGGCTGCGCCCCCGAGAAACGTTGCCAGCCGATGTGGCTGCGTGACCAGTAACGACGCCGTGTTGCCGCGCTGGTTTTGAACTCGCCATACTGAACAGGCCTGGCATGTTTCCATTCACCGTTGCGGCCTCGGTAGTCAGGAATTCCTGAGGCGGTACTCACCCCGGCGCCACTAAGGACTACGAGTGAATTCGCCCGCCGGATAAACCGGGTAAGAGAGTCTGGCTGTGTTTTCATAGCAATCCGAGGGCGACAGCAGTTACTGACAGTAGGTGATTGGACGCGCAAAACGCGGTT
>JAHZJK010000030.1 GCA_022600955.1 Gammaproteobacteria bacterium | reverse complement strand
CGGAGCGGTAGTTCAGTTGGTTAGAATACCGGCCTGTCACGCCGGGGGTCGCGGGTTCGAGTCCCGTCCGCTCCGCCATGAATAAAAGCCCTGGGCCCGTTGGGTCCGGGGCTTTTTTCTTATAGAATTCCCGGCCTTCAGTTCGCTCGCTTCGGCGTGCGCCTACATTTCAAGAAGATCTGATACTTATGCTGCAAAACATTCGAGAGAAACTCACAGGTTGGGTCGCGTTGGCGGTCCTTGGCGCGATTGGCCTTTCCTTTGTCTTCGTTGGCGGCGCCAACTTCGCGACAATCGGTCAGAGCTATGCCGCCAAGGTGGACGGCGTGGACATAGCCATTGGCCAGTTCGAGCTGGCCTACCGCGACCAGCTGCAGCAGAATCCACAGCTGGCGGCATTGCCCGAAGAGTATCGTCTGCAATTGCGCAGCAATATTCTGGAGCAAATGATTCAGCAGCGCGTTGTCGACAACTACCTGGTCGAAGCCGGCCTCCAGGTCAGTACCCAGGAGTTGACCGAGTTCGTTCACCAGATTCCGGAGTTTCAGGTTGACGGCAAATTTGATCAGGAAACCTATGTTGAAGTCCTGCAGCTAAACAATCGAACTGTCTCTGAGTTCGAGCAGGCGCAAATGTTGTCGCTGCGTCGAGATCAGTTGCAACGTGCGATTCGTGGTTCGTCAGTCGTACCGCCTTCCAGCTATCGTCGCTTTTTGAATCTTGCATTCGAAAGCCGCGTAATCACGACAGCAACGATGTCCGCAGAGAGCGTTGCTGCAGAGATCAACGTCACTGACGAAATGATTTCGGCGTACTACGACGACAATCCAGCGTTGTTTCAGATTCCCGAAAGTGCGGACATTGAATACATCGAGATTACGCGCCAGTCTGTTGCCGCAGACGTGGCAGTCACTGAGGAGCAACTGCGCGACTATTACGAGCAGGAAAAGGATCGTTTGCGTCAAGACGAACAGCGTCAGGCACGTCACATTCTTATCTTGTTCGACGACGATGAAGCCGGCGCAGAAAATATTGCGACGGAAATCCTGACACGCGCGCGTTCCGGCGAGTCGTTCGCAGAACTGGCTCGACAGTATTCCAAGGACGGCGGCACGGCCTCGAACGGTGGTGACCTGGGCGCGTTGACGGAGACTCAGTTGCCAGATGCGCTGGGCGAAGCAGTATTCTCTATGCAAGAGGGGACCTTCCGCGGCCCGATCAAGGGCGATTTTGGATTTCACATTGTGCGCCTTGACAAGATTCTCGAGTCCGGACCTTTGCCGTTTGAGCAGGTACGTGCGTCGTTGCTGGTCGAACTGCAGGAGCGCGAGGCCGAAGGCCGTTTTCTCGGACTCGAGCGGGAATTGTCGGACGCGTTGTTTGATGCGCCGGACATTCGGGCGCTGGCGTCGACAGTTGCTGCTGAAGTGAAAACGCTTACAGGATTTTCGCGTAACGGCGGCGAACCCTTCGCCGGTAATCAGATCGCAGTCGATGCTGTGTTTGACGCGACTGTATTGTCGGGTGCGCAAATGTCAGACATTGTTGAACTCGATGCGGATCGCACCGCCGTGTTCTCCGTGGTGCAACACAATCCGGCGACGCGTCAGCCGCTGAGCGAAGTGCGTGAGCAGGTTGAGACGGCATTGATCTCGTCGACTTCGGAAGAATTGATGGCCGGACGTGCTCAGCAGATGCTTGATGCGCTGGCAGCGGGCGAAGAGTTCGCGGTTGCTGCAGCAGCAGCAAGTGCGGAGGTTCAGCCGCCGTCTCTGATGACTCGCAATGACGAGAATGCGGATCAATTCATGATGGCTGCTGTATTCACGGCCCTGAAGCCAACTCAGGACAAGCCGACGACAGGAAGTACACGCAACGGAACGGGCGGCTACACGGTGTATAGCGTTGATGCCGTTATTCCGGGCCGGCCAGAGCAGATTCCGCTCGCAGATCGAGATTCTGGCAAGCTGCAGCTGACGGACCAGTACGGCGTGGGCGATTTCGTCGCCTTCGTCCAGTCGCTGCGTGCTGACGCCGAAGTGATCATTAACGAGGACGCGCTGGCCGCACAAGACTTGTTCCAGTAAGCTGCGATGACAATAAGAACCACCGCGGCCAGCGGCCGTAACCGGGGGAAGTATGCGTAAGCTCGCTCTGCACTGGCAGATTCTGATCGCTATCGTTCTGGCGTTCATCGCCGGCCTTTGGATGTTTGGTGTCAAAGAAGCGACTGGCAGTCAGCCGGCCGTGTTTGGCGTCGAATTCCTGTCGATGCTGGAGTTCATCGGCAAAATTTTCCTTAATGCCCTGAAGATGATCATTGTTCCCCTGATCATGTCGTCGATCATCGTGGGGGTTGCCGGTATCGGATCTGGCGGCAACCTGGGCGCACTGGGCGGCAAGACGCTGCTTTTCTATGCCACCACGACCCTCGCGGCTATTCTGGTTGGCCTGTTCGTCATCAACGCGATTGGCCCGGGCTACATCGACGGTCAGCCGGCCAAAGACGCGTTGTCGCTGTCCGCTTCAATCGAAGATGTGCAAGCCAAAGTTGGCGACAAAGGCGTTAGCGATGTTGCCGAGATCTTTATCCGCATGTTCCCACCGAATATCGTCAAGGCCGCAGCCGATGGGCAAATGCTTGGACTGATTGTGTTTGCGATTTTGTTCGGCTATTTCATGACTCATCTGACGCACGATTTCGCGGAACCACTGTTCAAATTCTGGAATGGCGTGTTTCACGTCATGATGAAAATGACAGAATTCATCATGCAGTTCGCGCCGATTGGTGTTTTCGGCCTGGTCGGGGCGGTTATTGCCGAGGCCGGGCTCAGGGCTACCGGTCCGTTGGCATTATTCGCCATCGCGGTTTTGCTCGCGCTGGCAATTCACGCGTTTGGGACGTTGGTCATGCTGCTACGCTTCGTCGGCCGTGTAAATCCTCTGAAGACGCTGGTCGGTGTGTCCCAGGCAATGCTGACAGCGTTCTCAACGGCGTCTTCTTCGGCAACCTTGCCGATCACAATGGAGAGTGTTGAAGAAAACGTCGGTGTCTCCAACAAGGTATCAAGTTTCGTCCTGCCGCTGGGCGCCACCGTCAATATGAACGGGACCGCGCTGTACGAATGTGCGGCGGCATTGTTCCTCGCACAGGCTTACGGCCTGGAGCTGACATTTGCCGTGCAGTTCACGATTGTCGTGATTGCGCTGATGACGTCAATCGGCGTTGCGGGTGTACCGTCAGCCTCGCTGGTCGCTATCGCGATCATTCTCGGTGCGATCGGGATTCCGTTGGAGGCGATTGGCGTGTTGATGGTCTTCGACCGGATTCTGGACATGTGCCGAACGAGCATCAACGTCTGGGGCGATGCTTGTTGCGCGACCATTATTGCGCGACTCGATGGTGAGAAGACCAAGGTCGCCCTGCAATAGCACGCGGAAAAAGCGAACTAGCCTTCGTCGAACACCATACCCATGATGTTTGCGCCGGCATCGACAAACGTCGTTTCACCGGTGATGCCGGTGGCGAGGTCCGAGCAAAGAAATGCGGCGGTATTGCCGACTTCTTCGATCGTGACCGTGCGGCGTAGCGGCGATGCCTTTTCGGCGTAGTTCAGCATCTTGCGGAAGCCGCCGATGCCTGCGGCAGCCAGCGTCTTCACGGCACCCGCAGAGATCGCGTTCACGCGAATACCTTTCGGGCCGAGATCAGCGGCCAGGAAGCGTACACAGGACTCGAGACTCGCTTTTGCAAGCCCCATGACATTGTAATTCGGTACAACCTGCAGAGCTGCGTTGTAAGTCAGTGTCAGAATTGAGCCGTTGCGACCTTCCATCATCGGCAAACCGGCTTTAGCTAGTGCCGCGAGGCTGTACGCCGAAATATCGTGCGAGATGGCATAGCCCTCACGCGTGATCGATTCGACGAAGCCACCTGCAAGTTGTTCCCGCGGCGCGAATCCGACGGAATGGATAAGGATATCGAGGCCGTCCCATTTCTTGCCGAGCCCCTCAAATACGGCAGCAATTTCCTCATCGGACGTCACGTCGCACGGAAATAGCAGTTCAGTGTCCTGGCCGAGTCGTTCCGAGAGCTTTTGTACGCGGCTCAGCAGTTTCTCGTTCTGGTATGTGAATGCAATTTCACAGCCTTCACGGGCAAAAGCCTCTGCGATACCCGCAGCGATTGAACGATCACTTGCGACGCCAACGATCAGCGCCTTTTTGCCGGCCATGAAGCCCATATTCGTATCCTGATTGAAAAAACAGCGCGTATTCTACATCGAATTAGGCGCTACTACCCCCGCGATTGCGCCCTAGCTCGACTGAGCGGTCACGTCCACGTACATGGTGAGCTTCTGTCCCGGTTGCAACAGTTTGTTGCGATCAATTCCGTTCCAGCGTGCGATCTGATCGATACCAACCCGAAATTTGCGTGCAATCAAATACAGCGAGTCGCCATTGCGTACTGTGTAGCGAAGCTTACGCGTGGTGTTGCCAAGCGCCTGTGTAGGCGAGGTGCGTGGCGTATCGGCGACGGCATTTGTCCAGACCACCAGTTTTTTGCCAACCGATAACGTATCGCCCGGTGCCATGCCGTTCCAGGCTGCAAGCTGACGGTGTGTCACCTTGTAGTGGCGACTTATGGTCCAGAAGCTCTCGCCGCTGCGAACAACATGTTCGATCTTGCTACCCGAACGTTTTCGATTCTGTGTCTTTGCCAAGCGTGCGTCAGCGCTTTTGCTGTAAGCACTCAAGGGTTTGGTAGCAACCGGAATCATCAGGTGGTGACCGGCTCGTATGGTATTGCCACGGAGATTATTCGATGAGCGAATTGTTGACACGGTTGTGTTGTACTTTTCTGCAATCTGCGAAATCGCTTCGCCGTCCTTGACCTTGTGACGTTGCCAGCGAACACGTTCGCCCTGCGGAACGGCATCGAGCGCCGCTGCAAATTCGTTCGCGACATCCACAGGCATGACCAGGCTGTGCGGGCCTGCAGGATCGGTCGACCAGCGGTTGTAGCCAGGATTGTATTGATACACGGTATCAACATCGACTCCAGCGAGTTCGGCTGCGAGCGCAAGATCCAGCTGGCCGCCAATATCAGTTATGACGAACTGAGGTTCATCCACGACGACCGGCAACGTAATGTTGTATTTGTCCGGGTCGGCAACGATCTCGACAAGGGCGAGCAACTTGGGCACGTACATACTGGTTTCTTTCGGCAGTTTGAGATTCCAGAAGTCAGTCTGCTTGCCGGCCTTGGTGTTGCGTCTTACGGCACGCCGAACGTTGCCTTCGCCCGAATTGTACGAAGCGATAGCATTCAGCCAATTGCCCTTGTTGAACTTGTGCAGGTACTCAAGGTAGTCGAGCGCAGCGCGTGTAGAATCGACGACGTCGCGACGGCCGTCGTACCACCAGTTCTGTTTCACGCCGAAACGTTTTGCGGTCCCTGGAATCATTTGCCACAAGCCTGCTGCGCGACCGTGCGAATAGGCAAACGGGTCGTAAGCGCTCTCGACTATGGGCAGCAGTGCAAGCTCGAGCGGCAAATCGCGGCGCTCGAGTTCCATGACGATATACGGCAGGTATCGTTGTGCGCGCGTGAATACCCGGTTCAGGTAATCAGGGTGTTTCAGGAACCAGTTCTTCTCGGCAGTAGTGCGCTTGTTGTCTTCGTAGCTCAGGTTGAAGCTGCGGCGCAGCTTCTGCAGCACATCGTCCGGCCCGAGCGGCGTCGACTCGAAACTTACGCCGGCAACAGGGGAGACCAGGTTCAGACCACTCCTGTCGACCGAATTGCTTGAGATCGACATTGGTGTTGCCGAGACCAGGCTGGAAAACAGCAAAAAGGTGACGCCCGCGGCGCCCGCGGCGGCTATTCTCTGCGATAATCGGCTCTTCGGCCGGAAGATTACGTTAAGCATCGGGCCATCCTACTGAGGCAGAAGCGTTGTGCAAGTGGATCGTTCACAGTTGAAGCAGGAGTGGCTGCGGACAGCCCTGGGTGAGGCGCTGTTGCAGCAGGAGGCCCGAGTGGTCGAGGAGGCACTGGACGGCGTTTTCGGAGAACAATGCCTGCAACTGGGGATTTGGGGCGAAAAACGCACGTTTTTGCGTTTTACGCGCACTCAGCGCTGCTCTGTGATCGCCGAGCGCCTGCAGGACGAGCCGTCGGCAATCGGTGAGATGCACCGCTTGCCAATTGAGACCGACTCCATTGATGCCGTCTTGCTGCCGCATACGCTGGACTATTCTGACCGGCCGCATGAAGTATTGCGCGAAGTAGACCGCGTGCTGCGCAGGGATGGCCGGGTAATCGTGCTCGGTTTCAAGCCCGTAGGTCTCTGGGGCCTGAGGCGGCTGATCCCGGGTGCGTCGATGCCGCCCGGTGCGGACCATCTGATTTCGGATCGCCGTCTGAAAGACTGGCTGAAGTTGCTGGACATGCGGATTTTGAATACGTCGCGCTATTTCTTTCGCTGGCCGTTGCCGGGCAACAAAGCGCGCAGTCCGAACAAATGGGAGCGGCGTGGCCAGGCATGGTGGCCGGAGCTCGCGGCTTGCTATATGCTCTCGGCGCAAAAGCGCGTTAGTACGCTGACCCCGGTACGGCCCATCTGGCGCCGCAAGCCGAAGGTCGTTGCGGGACTGGCGGAACCATCCACACGAGCCTCCCGAATCCGTTTTGACCGCTAAGAACGCCCGCACAGAAGTAGAGATATACACCGACGGTGCCTGCAGGGGAAATCCCGGCCCGGGTGGCTGGGGCGCGTTGCTGATCGCTGGCAAACATCAGAAAACCCTGCACGGCGGTGAAGCAGATTCGACCAACAACCGAATGGAGCTCACAGCCGCAATAGAGGCACTAAATGCGCTGAAGGGTCCGCGCCGGGTAATTCTGCATACAGACTCCAAATATGTAATGGATGGTATTAGCAAGTGGATGCCAAACTGGAAGAAACGTGGCTGGAAGACGACGGCGAAGAAAGCTGTGAAGAACAAGGATTTGTGGCAGGCGCTCGATGAAGCAACGCGGCGCCATGAAATCGACTGGCGGTGGGTCAAGGGTCATGATGGCAATCCGGGCAATGAGATGGCGGATGAACTCGCTAATCTCGGAATAGACGAGCTATGACACGACAAATCGTCCTCGATACTGAAACCACCGGCCTTTCTCCTGCGCAGGGCCATCGCATTATCGAGATTGGCTGCATCGAATTGCTGGATCGCCGCCTGACCGGGCGCGAATTTCACCGTTTCCTGAATCCTGAGCGCGATATCGACGAAGGCGCGGAACGAGTTCATGGCATCAGCCGCGAGTCTCTCGAGAATGAACCGTACTTTCAGGAAATTGCTGATGAGTTTCTTGAGTTCATCGCGGACGCCGAACTGGTCATCCACAACGCGAGTTTTGACGTCGGTTTTATCGAACATGAGCTGAAGCTCATGAAACACAAGAAGCCGGCTATCGAGGATCACGCTGCTGTGCTCGATACATTAACGCTGGCGCGCAAGCTGCATCCTGGTCAGCGCAACAGTCTTGACGCGCTTTGTAAGCGCTACGAAGTCGACGCAAGCAAGCGAGACGTTCATGGAGCCCTGATCGACTCGGAGATTCTGGCGAACGTTTATCTCGCGATGACCGGCGGGCAGACGGCGTTATTGCTCGATGACGAGGCAGACGCGACAGATGGTCAAGTCACGGCTGACACAGGCAGCCCGGCAGCGCGCGCCGGGTTTGCCGCAATCGCCCGGGATCTCAAAGTCGTTGCCGCCAGCCCCGAAGAAGTGTCCGCGCACGACGCCATGCTCGAAAAAATCCGCAAATCCGGTGCGTGCGTCTGGGATTTTGACTAGAATCGGGACTTGCTTCGGGGGAAGCACCACATAAAAAGGACAAGAACCGCATGGTCAGAACTATGGCAGCCGCGCTTCGCGCAAATTTTCTAGGGAATTCTCCAGACTGGTACAAAGTGACCATCCTTGGTTTTCTGATCATCAATCCGATGGTCGTGATTTTCGATCCTTTCGTTGCCGGCTGGGTGTTTGTTCTCGAGTTCATCTTTACGCTGGCGATGGCGCTCAAGTGCTATCCGCTGCAGCCCGGTGGGCTGATCGCTATCCAGGCAATCGTACTGGGGCTCGCAACACCGGCCGAGGTGTTCCACGAAGCCGAAGTTAACTTCCCGGTCATCATGCTCCTCATGTTTATGGTGGCGGGTATCTATTTCCTGCGTGAAATGCTGCTGTATACCTTCACCAAGATCTTGCTGGGTGTGCGCTCGAAGATTCTGTTGTCGCTGATGTTCTCTTTTGCGGCGGCATTCCTGTCAGCATTTCTTGATGCACTGACGGTTACCGCGGTAATTATCACGGTCGCAGTCGGCTTCTACGGCGTTTATCACAAAGTTGCATCCGGCAAAAAGTTTCACCATGACCACGACCATGGTTCTGACCATGAGGTTATCGAGCTGCACCGGGAAGATCTCGAGCAGTTCCGCGCCTTCCTGCGCAACCTGATGATGCACGGAGCTGTGGGCACTGCGCTGGGCGGTGTGACAACGTTGGTCGGTGAGCCGCAGAATCTGCTTATTGCGGATATCATGGATTGGGAATTCGTCGAATTCTTCATGAAGATGGCGCATATCTCGATGCCGGTTTTGGTCATGGGCCTTCTGACCTGTGTGGCGCTTGAGGTCACCAAGATATTTGGTTACGGCGCGCAGCTCTCGCCGAAGGTTCGCGAGGTGCTGGAGGAATATGATGCCGAGCAGACTGAGAAGCGTACCAAGTCCGATAACTCGAAAATCATTGTCCAGGCGGTTGTAGCATTGATTCTTGTTGTCGCATTGGGTCGCCATCTTGCCGAGCCTGGCATCGTTGGACTGCTTGTTATTGTCCTGGCAACCGCATTCAACGGTATTACGGAGGAGCACCAGATTGGTCATGCGTTTGAAGAGGCGCTGCCGTTCACTGCATTGCTGGTCGTGTTTTTTGCGATTGTTGCTGTAATCGATCATCAGGGGTTGTTCTCGCCGGTAATCCACTGGGTTATGACCTATGACGGCAAGACTCAGGAGGCGTTGTTCTTCATGGCCAACGGTTTCTTGTCAATGATCAGTGACAACGTGTTCGTTGCGACTGTCTATATCGGTGAAGTTCAGGAGATGTTCCTGGCTGGCGACCTGACCCGCGATCAGTTTGACAAGCTCGCGATCGCGATCAACACGGGCACCAACATTCCGTCCGTTGCGACGCCGAATGGCCAGGCAGCGTTTCTGTTCCTGCTTACATCTGCGCTGGCGCCCCTGATTCGTCTCTCTTACGGTCGCATGGTGATAATGGCCCTGCCGTACACGATTGTTATGAGTATCACCGGGCTCGCAGCACTCTGGTACCTGGGTTAAGCATTTCGAAACCGGTCTGTCATCTGAATCTCGCCCCCGGATTTCGCGGGGGCGAGCGGCAGACTGAGCTACTGATTCGTGGTCTCGCCGAGCGGGGCGAATCACAACGCCTGGTAATCCGGCGCGGCAATAGCATGAAACAACGTTGCGCGGATGTCGCAAACCTCGAAATCGTCGAAGTTTCATCCAACCCGCTGGCCGCCGCTCTTGCCGTGCGCGGATCTCGGCTGGCACATTCTCATGAAGCGCGCACTGTATACAGTTGCCTGTTGGCAAACCTGTTGTATGGGATCCCCTATGTCATTACGCGCCGGGTCGTAGCGCCACAGTCGAGCAAGTATCTGCGGCGAAAGGCGTATCGCCGGGCAGGACAGCTGGTTGGCGTATCGCGCGCAGTTGCGGAGTCGATTCGGGAGCGTTTCCAGGAAGCGGAAGCGATGGTCATTCCGGATGCGAGTGCCGGGTTCGCCGTGGACGAGAGAGAGGTCGCCAGGATTCGCGCGCGCTACCCAGGCAAGACATTGATTGGTCATGTTGGCGCGCTGGCACACTCGCACAAGGGCCAGTCAACGATTATCGCCGCTGCGCATCAGTGCGCGGAATTGTATCCCGACTGGCATTTCCTGTTGTGCGGCGATGGTCAGGACGAACAGCGGTTCCGGAACGAGATTGGGAAATTGAGCAATATTGAGCTGGTTGGTTGGATCGACAATGTCGGTGACTGGCTGGCGAGCTTTGACCTGTTTGTGTACCCGTCGCTGCATGAAGCGCTCGGTTCGACGTTGCTGGATGCGATGCAGTTGGGATTGCCGATCGTGGCATCGAACGTGGGCGGCATCCCGGATTTCGTGGTGGATGGCATTAATGGCAGCCTGATCGACCCGGAGCATCCCGAACAAATTATCGGCGCGCTAGCAAGGTTACTCGCCGATAGTGGCCGGCTACAGGTTATGCAAGAGGCGAACAAAGCGGCGGCGCAGCAGTATGATGTCGCCCACATGACCGAGGCATATGCGGTAGTGTATGCGTCGATATCGACTTGATCACATGCCCGATTGCGAAACACTACCGCGTGCTGCGGGCCAAAATATGATACTTAAGCACCTGAATTTGGAAGAGTCCCTAATATGTCCTTTGATATCACCAATATTCGTATCGGAATAATCGGTCTGGGTTACGTCGGCTTGCCGCTGGCAGTCGAGTTTGGCAAGAAGTATCCGACTGTAGGCTTTGACGTTAAAGCTGATCGAATTGCTGAACTCGAGCGTGGCGAGGATGCCACGCTGGAATGCTCACCAGAAGAGCTTGCCGAGTCCGAGCACCTTCGATTCGTATCAGAGACGTCGGATATTGCCGACTGCAATTTCTACGTTGTGACGGTGCCGACGCCAATCGGCGATGGCAATCGACCGCTGCTGACGCCGTTGCGGCTAGCCAGTGAGGCTTTGGGTTCAATAATCTCCGAAGGCGACACTATCGTCTATGAGTCAACGGTGTATCCAGGCGCAACGGAGGAATTCTGTGTACCGATCGTGGAGCGGGTTTCTGGATTGAAGATGAACGAAGGTTTCTTCGTTGGTTATAGTCCGGAACGAATCAATCCAGGTGACAAAGAACATCGATTGCCTTCCATTCTAAAAGTGACTTCCGGGTCGAGCCCGGAAGCTGCACAGTATGTTGATGATGTCTATGCATCGATTATCACGGCGGGGACTCACAAGGCCTCCAGTATCAAGGTAGCCGAAGCCGCGAAAGTGATCGAGAACACTCAGCGTGACGTCAATATTGCACTGATTAACGAACTCGCCATGATATTCGACAGGGTCGGTATTGACACCGAGGAGGTTCTAAACGCCGCGGGCACCAAATGGAACTTCCTGCCCTTTCGCCCGGGCCTGGTCGGCGGGCATTGCATTGGTGTAGATCCCTATTACCTGACATACAAAGCGCAGCAACTGGGATACCACCCACAAATGATTCTTGCTGGTCGGCGTATCAATGACAATATGTCTGTATTTGTGGGCTCGCAGGTTGTGAAGCTGATGCTAAAAAAAGGCATTCAGCCGAACGGTGCGAAGGTCTTGGTGCTCGGGCTGGCGTTCAAGGAGAATTGTCCCGACGTACGCAATACCAAGGTCGTCGATATAGTGGGCGAGTTGACGTCATTCGGTGCGAAAGTTGATGTAACAGACCCGTGGTGTGATCCGGCTGAAGCCAAACGCGAATACGGAATTGAGCTGGTCGCCGAACCAGCCCAAGGCGAGTATGATGTAGTCATCGTCGCAGTGGCCCATGATCAATTCAGATTACTGGGCAGCGACGGAATTCGCGCACTGGGGAAAGAGACGTCTGTGATCTACGACATCAAATATGTCTTGCCGTCCGCAGACGTTGACGACCGTCTTTGATTTTTCTTGAAGAGCTAGAATGAAAATACTTGTTACGGGTGCGGCCGGTTTTATCGGCTTTACGACCTCGAAGCAGCTGCTGGAACGTGGCGATACCGTTGTAGGTCTGGACAATTTCAACGACTACTACGACGTTTCGCTAAAAGAGGCCCGCGCGGAAATACTCAGCGGCTTCGACAAGTTTTCGATGGTCAGAATTGATCTGGCGGATCGAGAGGCTATTGAGGACCTGTTCAAGCAAGAGAGCTTTGACAAAGTCGTTCATCTTGCCGCACAGGCAGGTGTCCGTTACTCAATCGAAAATCCGCATACTTACATCGAAAGCAATGTCGTCGGCACATTGCACATTCTTGAGGGTTGCCGCCACAACAATGTTGAGCACCTCGTATACGCGTCGTCGAGCTCGGTTTACGGCGCGAACACGACAATGCCTTTCTCCATTCATCAGAATGTAGATCATCCTCTTGCACTTTATGGCGCAACGAAAAAGGCGAACGAGTTGATGTGCCACACCTACTCGAACCTTTATAACCTGCCGACGACCGGACTCCGCTTCTTTACTGTCTACGGGCCTTTTGGTCGCCCTGATATGGCCCTGTTCCTGTTTACGAAAGCCATAATTGAAGATCGACCGATCGACGTATTTAACTACGGCAAACATCGGCGAGACTTCACGTATGTCGACGACATCGTGGAAGGGGTTGTCAGAACAATGGACAACACGGCGACACCAAATGAAGAATGGGACTCAGCTAATCCGGACCCAGGTACAAGTCGTGCGCCGTATCGCATTTACAATATTGGCAATCAGCAGCCGGTTGAGCTGATGGACTACATTGGCGCGATCGAAAAGACGCTCGGCAAGAAGGCCGAGATGAACCTGCTGCCGCTACAGGACGGCGATGTGCCGGATACGTGGGCGGATACGACGGACCTCGCGGCTGATATCGGTTACCAGCCAAGTACGCCGATCGAAGTCGGTGTAAAGAACTTTGTTGAATGGTATCTTGCGTATTACGAGACCTAACATCAACTAAGTGCTTTTACGTGGCCAACGCCTACACGAATAGAAAACTATCTGCGCGCTATCCCCTGGACCTTGATGCCTGGAAGAAACTCTCCAGCCATTATCGTGATGTCATGCGCGACAAGCACTTGCGAGGATTGTTTTCCCGCGATAACAAGCGGTTCGAGCGATTCAATGTAGCGTCCGGCGACCTGCTGCTCGACTACTCCAGGACACATGTCAACGCGACGACTCGCAAGTTGCTTACTCAACTGGCGAAGCAGGCCGGAGTACCGGCGGCAATTGAGGCAATGTTTGCGGGCGACAGAATCAACAAAACAGAAGATCGCTCCGTACTGCACGTTGCTTTGCGTGCAAAGATTGCTGACACAGTGGCGCTCGAAACGCCGGGCGTGTCAGAGGTTTGGGAGGTATTGACCAGGATCGAGTCATTTGTCGATGATGTGCATGGCGGCAAGATCAAGGGCAGTACTGGAAAACGCTTCACTGACATCGTCAACATCGGCATTGGTGGGTCTGACCTCGGCCCTGTCATGGCGTGTCGAGCGTTGCGTTCGTACTGGCTGGATGGCGTTCGCTTCCACAGTGTGTCGAATGTCGATGGCACTCAGCTTGTTGACCTGGCCCAGGAGCTTGACGCGGAGACGACTCTTTTCGTCATTTGTTCAAAAACGTTTACGACACTTGAGACGATGACCAATGCCAATGCGGCTCGCGCGTGGGTGACAGAGCGGCTTGACGAGTTGGCTGTTCAGTACCACTTCGTCGCGGCGTCAACCAACCAGGAAGCCATGGACGACTTCGGAATCCGTTCCGACTTTCGCTTTGGCTTCTGGGACTGGGTTGGTGGGCGCTATTCGCTCTGGTCCGCAGTCGGTCTTTCGCTGGCATTGGTAGTCGGCATGGATGCGTTTAAGGCAATGCTGGCCGGCGGCCGTCGCATGGATCTGCATTTTCGGCAGGCCGCAATGGAAGAGAACATGCCCGTGATGCTGGCACTGCTTGGCATCTGGTACAACAATTTCTTCGCGGCGCAAAGCCAGGCGATTCTGCCATACGACAATCGTCTCGACCGTTTTCCGGCGTATTTGCAGCAATTGCAAATGGAGTCCAGCGGCAAGAGTGTACGCATGGACGGCAAGCCTGCGCGCTGTGACACCGGCATGATTATTTGGGGCGAAGCGGGCAACAACGCACAGCATTCATTCATGCAATTGATGCACCAGGGCACGCGCTTCGTACCGATCGATTTCCTGTTGTCGGACTCGTCTGATCTGGCGGCTGCAAATTGTCGCGCTCAGGCCGAAGCGCTGATGAGCGGAACTGGCGACGAAGATATCGAGCCGTACCGCGTGCATGACGGAAACAGGCCCAGCAATATCATTCACTATGCTGAATTGACACCGGACGTACTTGGTCAGCTAATCGCTTTATATGAGCACAGGGTGTTCGTTGAAGGAGTGGTCTGGGGCATAGATTCGTTTGACCAATGGGGCGTAGAGCTTGGCAAGAAGCTCGCCGCACGTCAGGGATAGGCATGTAGCTGCAGAAATTGATGTGCGCGGTTCTACACGCTACCCACTCTATTGCGGATCCACAGCAAGATTCCGAGCGGAGAAAGACACAGTTGTCATCAGATATGCACAAGGACAAAGGTACGACTGCCGGTAAGGTTGTTTTTTTCATGCCTCGTTGCAATCACGATCACGTAAGGGCCGTACATAAGCAAGCTTACACGCTAAAAAGTGCGGGGTTCGACGTGACACTTGCTGTCAAGGCTGCAGTCATACAGGAATATCTGGGGATGCGTGTCATCACGGTGCGCTCAACGCCTGGCACCATATTTCGCCCGCTGCTCAATCTTAAAAAGTGGTTTGATCTTTGCCGTGAGCTGGATGCGGACGTGTTCATTTTGCGCAACCCGGACACAACCTTGTTGGCGTTTCTGCTGCGAGCCACAGGGCGCAACGTTATCTACGATACGCATGAGGATTTCTCGAAACGTCCAATGATTCGGGATATCTCACCGGCATTTGTCAAGCCGTTGCTCGCGAAACTCATAACCTTACTCGAGAAACTATTGGCGCGAAGCATGAATGCGGTTCTGGTGACGCAGGCGCAGCAGGTCGAAGGTCTTGGGGCGCGTACCGTGCTGCAACCAAACGCACCGTTACTGGACGGTCCGATTATCGATGAGCTTGCGGCAATCGCGCGGCGGCAGAAGTGTGACATTCCCACAATAGTGTACGTGGGTGAGATCACCGAAAACCGCGGCTTATGGCCCATGCTTGACCTGATTGAGCGTACAAATACGTCTGCGCCATGTGTGCTCAGAATAGCCGGCTGGTTTGAATCTGAGCAACTCCAGCGGGCTGCGGAAAGTCACCCGGGTTGGCGACACGTAGATTTCGTCGGCAAGGTATCGCATGCAGAAGCGCTTGGCTGTATCAGGGATTCGGATATTGCATTGGCATTGTTGGCACCGGTTGCAGATTATCCAACCTGCAGCATCACGAAACTATTCGAATACATGCAGTTTGGGGTTCCATTTGTCGCTTCTGACTTCGCGGCTTGGCGACTTCCTAAAGGATGCAAGGCACCCGGGCTATATGTCGATCCGAACAGTCCCGACGCAATCCTGGCGTCAATGGCCCGGCTGCTTGATGACGCTGAGCTGCGCAAAGAAATGAGTGTGGCGGGTTCTGAATACGTGCGCAATCAATTCAACTGGGAGCATCTTGCCCCAAAATTTATTGCTATTGTCACCGCGGCCAAAAACGGCGAAGTGCTCGGTTTAGCGACTTGACGGCGGCCGCTGTGGCAGGGCTAATTCACCAGCTGGTGCGGCGCCTGTTGGGCACTACAGGTTGGCGATCGTATTTGCTGTTCGCGCTGATGATTACGGTCGCGTTGACCGAAGGTCTAGGATTACTGCTCATTATTCCCTTGCTGGCGTTTTCGGGGTCTGCTACTGCTCCGGTTACTGAAAGTGGGGTGATGCATGAACTTGAACAACTGGTTTCACGATCGGGCCTCACGTTTGACTTTGATACGGTACTTCTGGTCTTCGTCGTATTGGTTCTGATTCGCCAATTGGTAGTCTATTTCGAAGCGCAACTGACTGCACGTACACGTATTGATTTCGTCACTGTCGTGCGCAATGAGTTTTTCGCCCAATTGGGTGAGACTGACTGGCGATTTCTGAACGGAGCTCGACTGGATCAGCT
This sequence comes from Gammaproteobacteria bacterium, assembly GCA_022600955.1. Lineage (GTDB taxonomy): Bacteria > Pseudomonadota > Gammaproteobacteria > Steroidobacterales > Woeseiaceae > UBA1847. The sequence continues at coordinate 74,663 of JAHZJK010000030.1, read as the reverse complement.
CGGCCAGATTCTGCTCGTGGATAGCTGGAGGATCGGCGAGGCAGCGCTGCATTTTGTCCGCATATTAAGTGGCATTGTTCTACTGCTGGCAAATATCGCCGTTGCTGTGTATGTGTCACCGCTACTTTCAATGCTGGCTCTCGGCAGCATTGTGGTCCTGACCTTTTTGTTCAGCAATCGGTTGCAACGAGTGCAGAAACAGGGAGGAGATATCAGCGAAATTCACACCAATGTGTATCGCGTGGTCGAAAACTATCTGGAGAACATACGGGCTGTGAAAATGGCAGGTGCCAGTCACACGATGCAGACAGAATTTAACCGTGCAATCCGAAGCCTGAACGATCGCTTGACAGGATTTGTGCGCGATTCCGAGCTGGTTAAGGTTGGACTGCAGATCTCTGGCGCAGTAACTATTGCCATAGCTTTGCTGATCGCCGTCAATCGACTTGAGGTCGGTGGGCCGGAACTGCTGTTGCTGGTTTTTATTACCGCGCGTTTCATTCCGCGTGTGTCATTGCTGAATCTGGATCTGCATAGATTGCTTCATGATTTGCCAGCCTTCGAGCATGCATACGGCGTTTTACTGGAATGCCGCCGTCACCCTGACAACGCCGCTACCCGAGCGGTGGTGCCTGCGCCAGTTTCGTCGATGGGTATAAAGAACGTTGTTGTCACTTATGGTGAAGACCCTGATGTGCCCATATTGGACGGTGTGAATTTGCAACTGTCAGTTGGGGAAATGCTCGCTATCGCAGGTCCATCGGGCGTCGGCAAAAGCACACTGGTCGACGTTTTTGCAGGTTTGCTGAATCCGAACGAGGGTTCGGTTGTCATCGATGGTGAAACGCTGAGCCCTGAGTCAATTGGCGGGTGGCGAAAAATAGTAGGCTATGTGGCTCAATCGACTGGATTGTTACAGGATACGATTGAACGTAACCTGACCTGGGTTCTATCCGAGAGCCCGACAGAAGAGGAGTTGCAAAGAGCGATTGCTTGCACAGAAATGTCTGATGTTATTCTTGGACTCGGTGCGGGCCTGCAGACGGTCGTTGGCCGCCGGGAAGGCAGGCTGTCGGGCGGTGAACGTCAACGCCTTGCGATAGCGCGAGAGTTGCTTCGGAATCCTCGGTTGCTGGTGCTCGACGAAGCCACTAACGCGCTGGATATTGACACAGAAATAGCGGTCTTGCGAAATCTGCGCCGCTTGTATCCGGGGCTGACCGTACTGATAGTCGCGCACCGGGAATCAGCAATTGCTCAGGCTGATCGCGTAGTGTGGCTCGGAAGGGAAGATGATGCTTGACAAGACGGACCAGCAGCAATACTCAAGTGGTGACGATTTACGTTCGCCTGCCGCGGTGGGTGGAGCGTGTTTGTCCGAGCTCGAAGAAGCGATTCTCAGGACGATTACCTATCGTGACCTGTTCGACTATCCAGTCACCGGCGCGGAAATTCACCGCTATTTGCAAGGCGTTCGTTGCAGCGAACAAGAAGTCCGCGCTGCTCTATCGGATACGGCATTTACGGGCAGCTACCTGGCTACAGATGGCGAGCACTTTGCGTTACGCGGTCGCGATTTGCTATTCGGGCTGCGCCGCGAAAGGCACGTATATTCCAAGCTGATGTGGCAGAAAGCGCGCAGACTTGGGGGGAACCTGGCGAGTCTGCCATTCGTCAAGATGGTGGCGGTCACCGGCTCCCTCGCGGTTGATAATCCCGGCAAAGATGCAGACATAGATTTTATGCTTGTTACGACCGGTGGCAGGATGTGGGTTGTTCGGGCACTGGCAAAGGTATTGCAAGCGCTAGACGCTCGTTTTGGTGACGGTGAACTGTGCGCAAATCACCTGGTTTCGATGCGTGCTCTCGAGCTTGACCAGCCGGGTATCTACATCGCCCAGGAAGCGACACAAATGGTGCCGCTGTTCGGCGCGGATATCTACGATGAGTTGCGGAAGCACAATCCCTGGATACTGGATATTCTTCCAAATTCGAACGGGGCATCGCCAGTTGTACAAGCGGCGGGCATTCGGTTTCCCCGATCCCGACAATTCCTGGAGTTTCTGCTACGCGGAGTAATGGGTAACGCGCTGGAGGCGTGGGAGTGCAAGCGCAAGCTTCAAAAATATAACAAGACCAGTTTCTTGCTTGGAAGATCAACGCCTTTCAGAGCAGAGGCAACAGGCCACAGGAAGACCGCGAAGGATTGTATCGATGCTGCGTTCTCGGATCGCTTGAGGCAGCGTCGAAATCCAAGCGGATCACTTCGTGTTTTGTTCGGACAGGGGTATCACCTCAAGCGCGACCCCAAATTGTTCAAGGCAATGCAGCCTTTTCCGCCGCTAGGCTCGCTTTATGCGGCTGGAATGGCTCGCTCCCTGGGTCACGACGTACGCGTGCATGACTCGATGCTGGCGCATGCGCTCTCCGAATGGTCGGCTGCCTTGCAAGTGAACGATCCCGATGTCGTCGTTATCTATGAAGACAATTTCAATTATCTGACCAAGATGTGTTTGCTTGAAATGCGCGCCGCGACCATGGAAATGATGCGCGCCGCCAATGAACGTGGAGCGAGGGTCGTGGTTTGCAGCTCAGACAGTGCGGACGAACCGGAGCTTTACTTGCGGGCCGGAGCGGATGTTGTGTTGCTGGGCGAAGGCGAAGAAACGCTCGAAGAAGTGTTGGGGCTGTTCTCTTCGAGTTCCAGCAAAGCACTGCAGGATATCGTCGGGATTGCGTTCATTGACGAAGCTGGCGAATTACTGAATACCGGCCGGCGCGCGGTGATCCGGAAGCTGGATGATTTGCCCCTGCCTGCCTGGGATTTGATCGACCTTGAGCGCTATGCAGAAATCTGGGGGCGGCGGCATGATCACTCTGCAATCAATTTGGTCACGACCCGCGGATGCCCGTATCACTGTAACTGGTGTGCAAAACCAATTTGGGGGCAACGCTACAATGCACGCAGTCCTGAGCACGTATTAACGGAGATAGAGTATTTGCAATCGTTGACTAAAGTTGACTACGTCTGGTTCATGGATGACATTTTTGGATTGAAACCAAAGTGGATCGAACGATTTGCCGGACTGCTGGAGTCGCGCAATATTCGTATTCGATTCAAGTGTCTCAGCAGGCCGGACATTTTGCTGCGAGAGGGTGAAATCGCCGCGTTGGCCCAGGCTGGTTGCGACATCGTTTGGCTGGGCGCGGAATCGGGCAGTCAACAGATTCTTGATGCGATGGAGAAGGGCACGACTGTCGAGATGATTGAAACAGCATCCGAGTCGCTTCGTGAACACGGCGTGAAGGTTGGGCTTTTTATCCAGTTTGGGTATCCGGGTGAAACGCGACAAGACGTAAAAAAGACAATTCAAATGATCCGCAAGATCATGCCAGAGCAACTGGGCATATCGGTATCGTACCCTCTTCCTGGTACCCGCTTTCATGAGCGCGTCAAATCGGAGCTCGGTCAAACGCGCCATTGGCGCGACTCCGAAGATCTGGCGATGCTGTTTCAGGGGCCGTTCAACACGGCATACTATCGTTCACTGTACCGGTATGTGCACAGTGACCTTGCATTGCGTAAAGATATACGGAACCGGAAGTCAGTAAGAACAGCGCTAAAGATCGCCTATCATGCCTTATCTCGGACGGTCGCTGCATTGATGATGGCAATCAACGCCCGAATGCCTCACAAGGGGATAGACGCGATACCGTCCGAAATGGACCTGGTCGAGGCATCAACGCCGTCCAGGCAGTCGACCAAGTAGTCAGGGCGCCGTGGATATTTTACTGACACACGCGTACTACCTTTTTGAAGACCCGGCTGAGCAGGCGGTAATGAAACCCTATCCTCCATTGGGTTTGCTCTATATTGCTGCGTACCTGCGTTCACGTGGATTCGATGTTGAGGTGCTCGACACGACGTTCATGCGACGCGAAGAACATCTCGGCCAAATCGCGGCGCGAAAGCCGCCGATCATTGGCATTTACGCCAATCTGATGACACGGCGAAACGTGTTTCGGATCATCGATACAGCACGCGCTGCCGGTAGTAAAGTTGTCCTTGGTGGGCCCGAGCCAGTCAACTATTCATCGGAGTACCTGAGGCGAGGTGCCGACGTTATTGTGGCAGGGGAAGGCGAGCTGACGCTTGAAGCTCTAATTCCGGCTATTGCAAGTGGCCGCCAAGAACGGTTGGCGTTGGTTGACGGCATTATGTACAAGAATGCGGAAGGCAAGACAGTAACAACCGCACCGCGTGAGCAGATAAAAAACCTCGACAATCGACCATTTCCGGCACGTGACTGCATTGATATGCAGCGCTACCTCGATGCCTGGCGTGACCACCACGGAGCCAGTGCAGTGTCGATCATCACGGCCCGAGGCTGCCCGTATACTTGTCGATGGTGCAGTCATTCAGTGTATGGATTTTCATATCGCCGCCGTTCGCCTGGCGATGTCGCGGACGAGCTGGAGCTGATTCAGGCGAATTATGCGCCTGACAGGATTTGGTATGCTGATGACGTGTTCGCGATGAGCCGACATTGGCTGAGGGACTTCGCAGCCGAATTGAAGCTGCGTAATCTGCACTTTCCGTTTGAGACAATTTCCCGTGAAGACAGACTCGATGATGAGGTAATCGATGTATTGGCGTCGATGGGGTGTTACCGGCTTTGGGTCGGTGCGGAAAGTGGTTCGCAAAAAATTCTTGACGCAATGGATCGTCGTACTGATGCAGTGCGCATGAGGAGTATAATCAGGAAATTGCAGGAACGAGGTATTAAGGCTGGTACATTCATAATGCTTGGGTACGATGGGGAGGACTGGGCGGACATTAATGCAACAAGCGACCATCTATGCGCAGCGTTGCCCGACGAGGTTTTGACGACACTCGCGTACCCGATCAAGGGAACGCCATTTTTTGACAACGTTCGCCAGCGCATCATTGCGAACGGTGATTGGGAAACTGGTTCCGACAGGAGTCTGAGCATTGCGGGACGCCACTCGACGCGTTTTTACACGCATGCCCAGAAATGGATACGATCGCGGGTACAATTATCACGTGCCATGAAGCAGGGTTTGCCAGGTATGGCAAGGGTGGCTCGCCTGTATGCGACTACGCAAAAGCATCGGGCTGCTATGTACCTGACGCGATGGCAGGTTGAGGCGGCTCAAGATGCCTGAAACCGTCTTCGACAACCTCGCTGCAGAATATGACGCCGCTTTTAGCGAGCGAGCGCCTGCACGATGGTTGCGTGACCAGGTCCGTGCCCGGATAGCAAAATTGCTACCGGAAAATTCGAAAATCCTGGATATCGGATGTGGCACCGGCGATGACGCGCTCTGGTTCTCGACGGCGGGTCACTCGGTTGTCGCGACTGATTTGTCAGAAGCTATGCTTGCCGCAACGTTGGCGAGAAAGACCGCGGCGGGACAGCGTGGCGAGCGGATTGACGTCCGGCGTTTCGATATCGCGGCGCCGTCATCGGACGCCAACGAAAAATTCGATTGTGCGATGTCTAATTTCGGCGCGCTGAATTGTTGCGCTGATCTGAGCCCATTGTTTGAGTGCCTGAGTGGCCAGATTGAGCGCGACGGATTTGTTGCCTTCACAATTATGGGCAAATCATGTTTGTGGGAGATGCTCGGTTTTGGCTTGCGAGGCAACATATCAAATGCGACTCGGCGCTGGCGGCGTCAATCAACGTTTGAGTCAAATGGCATGTCGCAGTCGGTGTCGTATCACTCACCGGCTTCAGTGGAGCGAATGGCGAATGGCAGGTTCAAGGTAGAGAGCATCGCTGGCGTAGGTGTTTTCGTGCCATCAACTGAATTCTTCAAAGTTTGCGAGTACAGACCAAGGCTATTGCGCAGTTTGTCGCGAGTGGAATCTGTTGTTGCGAATTTCTGGCCGTTTAATCGTTTGGGCGATCATTATCTGATGATCATGCGGAAGGTTTCGTGAGATCCGAACTTGTCCTGTTCAATCCGCGCAGCAGCGTCGCGGGCAAGCATGTTTTGCCAATGTCAGTGCTTGCGATGGCCGCAGTGCTGGAGGGCAAACACGAATACAGCATCATCGACGGCAATCTTTATGAAGACGTGCTTGCAGTGCTATTTGAGAAAGTCCGCAAGTCTCGCGTGGATATCGTGGCTATCACTGTCATGCCGGGCCGCCAGGTTCGCCAGGCTCGCGATGTTTCGCTGGCATTAAAGGCCGAGTTTTCGCATCTTTCGATTATTTGGGGCGGGTATTTTCCGACAATGTACGAGAGCGCCGCTGCGACAGCGCCCTACGTTGATTTCTTGCTTCGGGGGCACAGCGAAGAGCCTTTCCTGGCGCTGGTCAAGGCTATTCGCGACGGCAATGGCTATCGCAATCAGGCTGGCCTTTCGTATATGGATAGAGAGACTGGCAACCTGATCTCGAATCCGATCGGACCGGTTCCAGCGCTTGATGGTCTGCCCGAATATCCGTACCACAAATTGCGTATGGAGGAGTACGTACTCGACACTTTCCTGGGAAGTAGAACGCTCTCACACCATGCGAGTTACGGATGTCCTTTTACCTGTAATTTTTGCGGCGTTGTTAACATGGTGAATGGGCGCTATTCAGCTCAGAGTCCCGAAAAAATTGAATTGATCGTTGAGCAACTCGTCGACCGATATGGGGCCAACGCAATTCAATTTTACGACAACAACTTCTTCGTCAGCGAATCGCGCAGTGCGGAGATTTGTGATCGCTTGAAGCGTTTCGATGTATCGTGGTGGGCTTACGGTCGTGTCGATACGCTGATGAAGTACAACGACACGACCTGGGCAAAAATGCGAGACAGCGGGTTGCGCATGATCTACCTGGGCGCTGAAGCAGGTTCGGACGATGTTCTCGAAAAAATGAATAAGGGTGGCAAGCAAACGGCAGATATGACAATTGCGATTGCAGAACGGATGCGTGCGCACAATATGATCCCGGAGCTTTCTTTTGTCATCGCGAGCCCTCCGAATCCAGATGAAGATATAGACCAGACGTTCCGTTTCATCCGACGCGTGAAGCAAAGTCATCCAGAGTCAGAAATAATCATCTACCCGTATTCGCCTGTACCTGTTGAGGGTCAGCTGTTTACCGAGGCACAGGCGTTGGGTTTTGCCTTCCCGGAAACACTCGATGAGTGGGCCGAGGATCATTGGGTAGAATACGCCGAACGCACGACGGCGGCACTGCCTTGGCTTTCAAGAACGGCGCAGAAGAAGATCGGAAATTTTCAACGTGTATTGAACGCCGCATATCCGACTGTTACTGATCCCGGGATGACCCCGAGCAAACGACTGCTGCTGCGGGCGGCGGGGATGTGGCGCTTCAAGTTGCAAATCTATGCAAATCCATTTGAGCTGCGTGTGATCAACCGTCTATTCCCACACCAACGGCCGGAAGTGACCGGCTTTTAGGTTGCGTTGAAGTGCTGCCAGAAAATATCTCTCTTCATATTAACCAGCTAACGCATCGTTTGCGACGGATGCCGGTATTGGTGTTGATGCCGCACAGCCGCTGCAATTGTCGATGCCTGATGTGTGACATCTGGCGTGCAAACAAAAACATGCGAGAGCTTTCTCCGCAACGTGTTGACCATCATGTACGTGATTTCCGGAAGCTAGGAGTACGTTGGGTAGTTCTTTCTGGCGGTGAGGCCCTGATGCATGCAGGGTTGTGGGATATTTGCGCTGCACTAAAGCCGCTGCGCGCTCGTATATCACTTCTGAGTACAGGGCTTTTGTTGCAACGCAATGTCTCTCATATTCGCGAATGGGTCGACGACGTGATCGTGTCATTGGATGGCGATCCTGCAATACATGATCAAATTCGAAATATCCCGAGAGCCTACGAGCGGCTCGCGATCGGTGTTGAGGCACTTCGACGCGATGCGCCGACTGTTCGTATCAGCGCTCGATGTGTGCTGCAGAAACAGAATTTTCGTGAACTTGGCGCGATCGTGTCGACAGCGGCGGAACTCGGCGTAGACTCTATATCGTTCCTCGCTGCCGACGTATCCAGTACTGCATTTAACCGTCCGGACCCATGGGAGCCTGAAAGAGTTATTGACGTTGCGCTAACGGTTGAAGAATGTGATGAATTGGAGTCCGTCTTGAAGCGCAGCTTTGTGGACCACGCGAAAGATTATGAATCGGGATTTATCGTCGAATCTACGTCAAAGATGCTGGAGATGCTCGCTCACTACAGAGCTCAGAATAGCTTGGCATCGCCATTGCCACGACGTTGCAACGCGCCGTGGGTGTCGGTTGTCGTGGAACCGGACGGATCAGTAAGACCCTGCTATTTTCACGATCCAATCGGAAATATAAACAATGAAGAGTTCTCAAACGTCGTCAACTCACCGGTTGCAGTCGCCTTCCGAAAGCAGCTCGATGTCAAAAATAACCCGATTTGCCAGAATTGTACGTGTACTCTGAATGTCTGACGTGCCTGAACCGGTAAAACCGGGCAAAGTTATCCGCGCCATTAGCCACTTATGGCTGGTTCCGAAACGCGAGTATCTGCGCAGGTTCCGTATCGGCCGGACTGTCCACGAAAATGTCGCGGGACTGATGCTCGTCGTTCTTCCAGAAGTATTCAATCCGGTGGTGTTTCGAACAGGCAAGTATTTCGCTGAGCAACTGCACGAAATGACGCTACCGAATGCCGGCATCACTCAGGGTGGCAGGGCAATCGACCTGGGTTGTGGCTCTGGCATTCTTGCCGTTACTGCCGCCAAACTTGGCTATCACGTTGATGCGGTCGATCTTAACGATGAGGCTGTAAAATGCACAGGGTTGAACGCTTCTCGGAGCGATGTCGCAGATCGGATCGCGGTGATGCACGGCGACCTGTTCGAACCAGTAGCAAATAGTCGCTATGACCTCGTTTTGTTTTCACCGCCGAGCTTTCGGGGTGAGCCGACGTCGAAGTTTGATTTATGTTGGCGCGCCGCCGATATTTTCGAACGATTTTCTGCGGAATTGCCAAACCGCCTGAACGCCGGTGGACAAGCGTTGGTATTGCAGACGTCGGACGGCGATGAAAAGGGTCTGCTGCAGGCGATGTCAAGTAGCGGTCTGAGGATCGACATCGCAGCGCGGAAACACTTTGGCGTTGAAATTCTGACTATCTATCGACTTACTCAAACAGTATGAAAGTCTGTTTGCTTAATTCCGTGTACGACCAACAGATCGACTCCGTTGCTCGCTTGCAAAAACAATACTGGCATGTTTTTTACCTCGCAGAAGCACTGGTCGACGTTGGTCACGACGTCGAAATTATTCAGGCTTTTCAAGACTCTCGTCAATTCGATTGTCGTGGCGCCCGTGTAACGACTATCGTTGCCAATGCGCACTCGGCGGTTGGAAACAGTACTACCGTTGAGATATCTGACTTTGCTGAAGTTCTGAAGACTATTGCTCGCGCTCAAGCCAATGTCGTTCACGTGTTTGGTATGACTTTGCTGCAGCCTTTTCGCGCGTTGTTGCACTGGTCAGAGAGCACGGGCTGCAAGGTTACCGCCTCATTCCATGGTGGGTACCCTCGTCGCAACCCGTTCCGGCGATGGCAGCAAAAGCGTGCGTTTCGCTGCGTTTCGGCCGCGTTCTTCCCGGCGAAAAGTTTCGCGGTGCGATGGCAGGAAAGCGGCATTCTGTCAGCAGCCGCACATACGGTGATTGCACCTGAAGTATGCAGTCCATTTGTGGGCGTGCCGCCCGCAAGGGCAAGTGCTGAAATGGGTATCAAGGGACAGCCCGTTCTGGCGTGGTCCGGCAGGCTGCACGCGAACAAGGACCCCTTTACAGCACTTCGTGGCTTTGAACGCGTACTGGATCAGTCGCCGAATGCGGAGCTTTTGATGGCATTCCAGACTTCAGAGAATTTGCCTGCGGTTCGGAATTTCCTCGCGAGCAGGCCGAAAGTGGCAGACAGGGTCAGGTTACTCGGCAAAATCGAGCACGCCCAAATGGAGGTTCTGTTCAGCGCCGCGAATTTTTTTGTTGCGTGCAGCAGCCGTGAGTTCGGTAGCAACGCGCTGGTAGAGGCGTTGTCCTGTGGCTGCATACCCGTGCTGTCTGATATTCCCAGCTTTCGTCACCTGACACAAAATATTCCGGCGGCACGCCATTTCAATATCGGCGACGATCGTGGTTTCGCCAATGGAATAGCGGGTCTGCAAAGGAAAAATCTGGACGCTCTTTCGTCTGATGTAAAAAGCGCCTATCGCGAGTATCTTTCGTATCCTGTATTGGCGCAGCGCTACTCAGCGACATTTGAATCACTATGAGAATCGCGATGGTCGTTCCGGGATTCAGTGGCGGCAAAGGTGACTGGTGTATCCCGTTACTGCAGGACATTGCGATCGCACTTGATAGAAGTCACGAATTGCAGGTTTACACAACTTGCTACCCGGCTTTTTCGGCAATGTATGTTGTTGACAAAGTCGCCGTGCGGTCTTTTGGCGACGGCAAATCTGGCCGCCTCGCTTGGGCGCGCCGCCACCATCGAGCTATCACTGCGATCGTTGATGATCACGACCAAACCCCATTTGATGTACTGCATGGATTCTGGGCTGATGGAGGCGGTGTTGTAGCGGCTCGTGTAAAGCGGCAGAGACCGATACCGACGCTCGTATCAGTGATGGGTGGCGAACTGACGTTCGAGCCAGGCGCCGGTTACGGCAAGAAGCACCGGCATGTTGCTGGCCGACTGGCGCGGTATGGTGCACATCGCGCGGACCGGCTGCTGGCGCTGTCGCCGTTCCACAGGCATGCAATTCAGTCGCAAAATGCTGGGTTCAATACGGAACAGATGAACTGCGGCGTTGATCATGAAAAATTCGCTCCGACGGGCGGCATAGAGCGCCTCAAGGGTAAAATTCCAGTCCTGTGTGTTGCGAGCCTCGTTGCTGTAAAGGGTATTGCTGGTTTGATCCGTGCCTTCGCCGAATTGGCGAGAAGGAACGAGAGCCTACATTTGCACGTCGTAGGTGAGGGCCCGCTGCTGCCGAATCTGCGGCAGCAAGCACGCGAATTGCATGCTCCCGTAACTTTTCATGGCCAAATCGATCATGCGAATCTCGCCGCGTACTATCGTGGTGCGTCGTTCTGTGTTCTGAACTCATGGTTCGAGAGCTATGGCATGGTTGTTGCGGAAGCAGCTGCGTGTGGACGTCTCACTATCGGCACCAATGTAGGCTCTATGCCGATATTTTGTCCGCAAGACTTTCTCAGCGAACCTGGAAATGAGTCTCAACTGGCGAACAATATTGTCGCGGCGGCGAATCACTCGACCATCTTGTCGCCACTTCGAGCGCCGCCCGATATCGAGCAGTCGACTAGTGAGTTGTTAGACCATTACGCTACTACTTTGCAATCGTCGAAATAACAGCAAACGAAGCCGGCTCCCGCTCCTTGCGAAGTTTTGCTCGCCATGGCCGCAGCCACCAGCGCAGCCCGTACCAGGGTTTGCGAATCGTCCAATTCAGGTCGAATTCGTTACCGAGATTTTCGAGCTGTCGCCACGTGAGATAGCCTGTTACGTCAACGGAGTCGGAGCGACGCCCGATCAGCCGTTCGAAGTACTGTTGCTGTTCAACAAGCATTTGCACGCCGCTCGACGCGTCGTTGTAAACAGGCGAATCGAGAATGACGAGCAATCCGCCGGGACGCAACACGCGCAAAGATTCTGCAACAGTCGCCTGTTGGTTCGCACAATAGTGAAAGCTCGCGTTGAACACGATGGCATCGGCTTGCGAATCTTCTAGTGGCATGTTGTCGAATGCAGCCTGCAATCGTGGCCATCGGGTATCGTATAGCTGCGCTGCACCGAGGCCGTCGTCATTGTTGATGCTAAGATCAACGGCACAGGGGGAGAAGCCAGCTTCTGCCAGGCGGTTGCTGAGCCAGCCGTTGCCAGCGTCGAGATCAAGGATTTTCGCCGCTGGCGCCAGGCAGTGACAAAGGGTGCGCATCAAATACTGGTAGCTTCGAGCTCGTATTCTCCACTGATCCGCCATGGGTAGAGAAGGCGGGCAAGCGGGCAGGCCACGGAGCGCGTCAGCGTCATAGCTTGCTCGACCTTCTTTCAGACGCACCTCAGTGTAGGTGTGGAGAAAGTCCTTGTAATCAGAGGCTTGCTCATCCGTAAAACACTGCAGGACGCCGTCGCTGATCAAGCTTTGATGGCCACATGATGCGCAAGTCATGCAGGTATCAGCAGCCGACAGCTCCGCAGATCTGCAAACAGGGCAAAGCATTGACCAATCTGTGTGTGACAACCCACTTGTCCTGGCAACTGTCGGAGCGAGTAATGAGAGATGGTATTGCACTTGTCGGGAGCTGTCATGCACGTCACAATTCGCGCATGAAATTTCGGGTGCATATTCGAGCTGCTGTACTGCTGGTCTGGCTGGCATCACCGATAGCTATCGCTGGGCCGTATATCCCGGCAGGTGATCCTGTCTTACGCCACGATATTCAGCGATTGGCAGACTACGGGGTGATCAAAGGGCCGACGACGACCTGGCCTTTGGCGTGGGGGCCTATTCTGGATGATTTCGATCAGGTGGATGTCAACACCTTGCCGGCGGCGATCGCTGCGTCACTGCTGCGTGTGAAAGACCGCGCACACTGGGAGACCCGCAGCGAGTACCTGACATTCAATGCCAAGGCAGCCGGCGCCGACGAACCGACCCGAATTCGAGGGTTTCAAAATACGCCGCGGGGTGAGATCGAATTGTCGGCTGGCGCCGGCTATATCGGCGAATGGTTTAGCGCAGAAGTGAACGTTCAGGGCGTCGATTCCGAGCAGGACAGCAAAGAAGTTCGAGTCGATAATACGCTGGTCGGCGCGGTGTTCGGCAACTGGTCCGTTGCGGCGAGCACGCAAGAGCGTTGGTGGGGCCCAGGCTGGGATGGCAGCCTGATTCTTTCCAACAATGCCCGGCCAATGCCTGCGCTGGTTGTAGACCGAATCTTCACGGATCCCTGGAATACGAAATGGTTGAGCTGGATGGGGCCCTGGGATTTTAGTCTCATGTTTGGCCAGATGGAGGAAGACCGGGATATTCCGAATGCGCAGTTCTTCGGCATGCGAGTTACGCTCAGGCCACTCAAGAGTCTCGAGCTTGGACTGTCGCGGAGTGCGCAGTGGTGCGGTGATGGCAGACCGTGCGATGCGGAAACTTTCGTGGACCTTTTGCTGGGCAATGATAATCGTGGGGACCCGGGTGTTGATTTTGACAACGAACCCGGCAATCAGCTCGCCGGACTGGATTTTCGCTGGTCGCCTGTATTATTCGGACAGCCCGTCGCTTTTTATGGGCAGTTTATCGGTGAAGATGAGGCCGGTGGATTTCCAAGTCGCTATCTTGGCCAGGTTGGCGGTGAGTGGAGCGGGTATCTTGCGGACCGATGGTCAACTCGGGTGTTCGCGGAATTCGCAGGCACTTCGTGCCAGTTTCATGAGTCGAGTGAAATCTTTAACTGTGGCTACAACCACGGCAACTACACGACTGGCTATCGCTATCGTGGCCGCAGTGTAGGCCATGGCGTCGACAATGACGCTCGCATGATTTCTGTTGGCGCGCTGCTGGTTGACGATGCGGATACCCAGTGGCGTGCCACGCTACGTTATGGCGCACTCAATCGAGGTGGATCAGCCGATCCGAAAAACACGCTAACACCGACCAGGCAAGATATTGTTAGCCTGGATTTGTCTCACAGTCGGCAGTTTTCCTATGGCTTGATTGATATCGGACTTGGTTTCGAAGACATCGATGATGTAGCCAGCGGAACCTCAGCTTCTAACGCGCGTTTCTACTTGCAATGGCGAAGTTCCTACTAGCACTGTTGCTACTGTTGCCGTTGCAGGCGCAGTCATCCCCTGTTGTGGCGCCCGGCGACATGCAGCTCCGTCTTGATCTGGAATTGCTGAACGACAGTAATGTAACCAATGTTCCGCTGACTGCATGGCCGATCACAGTAGATGACATCGCCATGTCTATGCGGAAAACTGACGTTAACTCGCTGTCGGGCAGTGTTCAGGATGCGTACCTTCGGACAGATCAATTTGTTCAATCCGCACTCAGGTCAAATGAATGGGTGTCGAGCTTCGAGGTGTCCGCGGCGCTAAACCCCCGACTCATTCGTTCTTTCGAAAATACGCCCCGAGCAGAGGGCGAAGTGAAGGCGCAGTTCGCCTGGTCCGGAGCGAGATTCGCACTAAATCTCTCCGCTTCAGGCGTCGCAAATCCGTTCGACGGCGATGAGATTCGACCGGATGGCACCTACGTGGGCCTGTCAGTTGGAAACTGGATGCTTTCGGCGGGCTGGCAGGAGCGCTGGTGGGGACCAGGTCGTGACGGAAGCCTGGTGATGTCCAGCAACGCCCGACCGTCGCCCGGACTCTCGATTGACAGAAAGATCAGTGCGCCGTTCAAGACAAAGTGGCTCAGCTGGATCGGTCCCTGGAGCCTTTCAAGCTTTATGACGATGCTGGATGATGATCGCCAGATCGATGACGCATTGTTGTTTGGCGTAAGGGGTACTTTCAGACCGCCAAACACCGGTCTCGAAATTGGCATTTCCAGAACCGCTCAGTGGTGCGGCGAAAATCGCCCCTGCGGTCTGGACACGTTTCTGGATCTGTTGGTCGGGAATGATAATCGCGGTGTGAACATCAGCCCGGACGATGAGCCAGGCAACCAGCTTGGAGGATTCGACATTCGCTGGCGCCTGCCAAAAGACCTGCCGCTCGCTCTGTATATGCAATGGATTGGTGAGGATGGACGGGGTGGTGGTGGCGCAATTGGTTCATGGATGCGCCAGGTCGGCGTCGAACACTGGGGTCAAATCGGTGCCGGCGCATATCGTTCGCATATTGAAGTCACTGATTCAATGTGCCGGGAGGGAGGGTTCGGATTTAGCGATGCCAAACCGAATTGCGCCTATGGGCACGGTGTCTACCTGACAGGCTATCGCTACAAGGGCAAAGCCATTGGCCACCCGATGGATGGAGACGGCTTGTCCTACTCGTTCGGCTCAACACTGGTACAATCCGGCGGTCATATGTGGAATATTTCGTTGCGATACATGGAGATCAACCGACTTGGCCCCACAAATCCTCGACATACGCTGTCACCAACGCTGCAGAAAGTTTTCGATATGCAAATAACGCACATGAGGCAAACCAGGCTTGGTCGGTTTCATTTTGGGCTCGCACACCGTGATGCAGATTCTCTAAGCGAGGCCACGCTAGAATCGGATGTGTCCGCATTTCTGCGTTGGAGTTCATTATGAGTCTCGTTGGGCCCGGTAGAAAGGTGCCTTTACTGGCCTTGCTTTGTTGTGTGATTTTCCCCATGAATGCGGCATCGCAGTCAATTCAGTTGTCACCGACGCAGCAGCAGATTCTCAATTCGCTGCCAGCAGCAGAGCGTGAGCAGGCTATGCAGGCGCTGCGTGAGCTCAACAGCCAGCAGCAACAGAGTTCGCAGAGCTCGATAAACGAGCCGCTTTCTACGGCGGATACTTCGACAGGTGCCATGCCCGATATGTGGCGCCAGGGTCTGGCGGAAATGACTGCACAACCGCGCAGCCGGATAGTTATTGACTTCTCGCCGAGTAGCACTCTGGATGCAGCGCAAAGCCGCGACCTTGCCGAGGATCCAGCATTGCAAAGGCTTATCGGCAGTCAACTGTTCGTTCTGGACGACTCAGGAATACTTTCGCTTCAGGGCCTGGAGCGTATTCCGTTACTGGGTCTGAGCGAGTCCGAGATCAACCGTCGTTTGCAGGCGGAACCCAATTTGTCGTCGTTCGACGTAGACGCCCGTATCCTTGCTCAAACACCCATTGGCATCGAGGCTCTCGAGCCTTTCGGTTACGACGTTTTCGCACCACAGGAAACGGGATTCGATGCGCCGGCCAATGGACCGGTGCCGGAGAATTACATTCTGGGACCCGGTGATTCCGTTCGGGTGCAGTTATACGGCAACGTAAACGAAATCTACGAACACGAAGTATCGAGAGACGGTGAACTAAATTTACCGAATATCGGACCAGTGACTGTGGCCGGAATTCCGTTTTCTGAATTTCGTACGAACTTGAAAAAACAGGTCCAGCAGACGCTCATCGGTACGCAGGTTAGCGTGACGATGGGTCAGCTAAGAACGATCCGCGTATTTGTGCTCGGTGATGTGAACCGCCCCGGTTCGTACGTTGTAAGTGGTCTGGCGACTGTCAGTGCAGCGTTGTACCGCAGCGGTGGATTGAGTGCTATTGGATCGCTGCGCAATATACAACTGAAGAGAAGTGGCAAGCTTGTCGGCCGGCTCGATGCGTACGACTTGCTGATCCGTGGTGACAATTCGGGCGATCGCCGATTGCAGCCTGGCGACGTGATTTTTGTTCCACCGATAGGCATGACGGTCGCTGTGGGTGGTGCAGTTAATCGTCCTGCCATATACGAAGTAGGACGACTAACTACGGCGGCTGATCTGGTCGGACTTGCAGGTGGTCTGACAGCGGATGCATTCGCAGATGGCGCGCGGCTCGAACGAATCGGGCAAGACGGGGAGCGGACCGTATTGTCGGTAAATCTGCGTAGCGAGTCCGCAAATACAATTCGCATCCAGAAAGGTGACACGCTGGTCGTACCGAAAGTTCTGCCAGAGCTGGGTAATGCAGTCGCCTTGTCGGGCCATGTCCATCGACCGGGAGACTATCCTTGGCGCGATGGAATGCGGCTGTCGGATCTGATCAGTTCGCCTGAAGAACTGTTGCCAGGGGTCGACACCGACTACGTGCTAATCCGGCGTGAGAACGCCAGGGGCGAGCCACTTGATGTGCTGTCCGCGAGTTTGTCAGCAGCGCTACATGGGCGGGGCTCTGCCGCGGATGTCATGCTTCAGCCTGGCGATACAGTCAACGTGTTTAGTTTGGCGCTTGGCCGCCAGCGTGTTGTCGGACCATTGCTTGAAGAGTTGCGGGCACAGTCGACGATCGATAATCCGGCACGGCAGGTTCAGATATCGGGCAATGTGCGGGCGCCGGGAATCTATCCGCTGGAAACCGCAATGCGGATTAGCGACTTGGTGCGAGCAGGAGGCAATCTGACCGAGAGCGCTTATGCGCTGGAAGCCGAACTCACAAGGTATACCGTAACAGCAGGCGGTAGCAGGGAGTCAGACACACGAAAAGTCGACTTGTATGCGATCAGGCAAGGAGACCTGTCGGCGGATGTTTCGTTGCAGGAGCACGACTACCTCATCATCAATCGAGTTCCACAATGGGACTCGATATGGACGATAACTCTTGAGGGTGAGGTACAGTTTCCAGGCGCGTACCGCGTGCGTCGTGGGGAGACGCTGGCAGAAGTGATCGCCCGTGCTGGCGGACTTACCGCAGCGGCATTTCCGGAAGGCGCGGTTTTCTTGCGTGAGTCACTGAAACAGCAAGAGCAAGATCAAATAGAGACCCTGGCGCGCCGAATGGAGGCAGATCTTGCCTCGCTTTCCTTGCAAACTGCGACGACTGGTGGCGTTGAGACGCAGAGTACTGGCCGCGTACTTCTGGACCAGCTGAGAAGGACCGAAGCAGTTGGTCGCCTCGTAATTGATATTGACCAACAAACAAACGGAGAATCCATAGAGGTTCGTAATGGTGACCGGTTGATGATTCCAACCACGGCTCAGGTGGTGACAGTTTTGGGGGAAACCCAGCAAAACACATCACACCTTTACCGGGAGAAAGCGTCGCGGGATGAGTATATTGCGCTGAGTGGCGGTTTGACGCGCAGGGCTGACAAGAAACTGATTTACATCGTTAGAGCAAATGGTGCAGTTGTGTCCGGCAAAGGGTCGAGGTGGTTCGGTCGCAATAACAGAGTTGAGATTCGGCCAGGCGATACAATTGTCGTACCGCTCGATACTGACAGAATGCGGCCGTTGACGTTCTGGGGCAATGTGACTCAGGTTCTCTACCAGGCCGCAATTGCAGTAGCAGCCGTGCAGACGTTCAATTAGAAAAAGCTGTAACGATTTCGCCGCAGATAACGGTCGTTGTTTGCCGGCGAATGAGATACAAAATCGACGGGTTTAGATTCGATACCCAGCGGAGTTCGGAGAATGAGTCTTGCGGTTCGTTTGATCGGGTTACTGGCATTAATCACGCTCGCGGTTGCGGTCATGGTTTTCAGCGCTTCCCGCAAAGACGCGACAAGAGCAATCGGTCAGGACGAGCAGGCCGTGCCGGGCGAGACGGGCGGCGTGGCAGATGATGTGACACAGGGTTCGCCGAACGACACGGATGATTTGCCTGGTGCAGGACCAGACACGCGCGCTATCGAAAGACCACCGCAGCCGGTCAATCCCACCATTGACAGGTACGGTGTGCCAGTCAGTTCGTCCGCACCTGTCCCCGATGGCGCAGCTAGCGGAGAACGCCCAGCGGAGAATTCGACGACCGGCGCAGGAACGCCAACCACCGCCCCACCAAGCGCACGGACTACAGGTGACAGTCCGCCGGCCAACCTGGGCGCGGATCCCGGCATATACGACGATACATCTGAATTCATCGATTCAGACTACATTGGCCCTGCTCCAGAAGCATCGGGCGCCGGATTGCCCGACATGCCTCCGCCTGAACAGGGCGCGATCAGTTACGATGTTCCGCCCGAAGGAAATGGCGCAGATGAGGTCGGACCTCCTCCTGACGGTGCAACCGCGCCAGACTAGGCGCCAATCCTGGATAGTAGGTCCAAATTGATCGGCGACGCGCTTGTACTATAATGGTGCAGCTTTGTTCTTTGAGAGCGATGCAGTCGTTTCCGGCGATTGTACGCTTGGAGTGTCCGCCAACAATAAGAAAACCAAGGGGTAACAATCATGAAGACTCCCAACGTTCGCCGCATCAGTTTCCTGTTCCTGACTCTTGCTGCAAGCTTCCTGACCTTTCAGGCTGCAAATATACACGCGAGTTCTGCCGATGCCGGCGACGCGGACAATCCTCAACAAGCGCTCGGTATCAGCGCCAATTTCGGAAAGTGGAATGGCGGCACCGTAACCTGGGTCTACAACTCGACCAATGCGCCCGCAGGTTATACAGACGATACCGCGACGGTAGCATTATTCCAGGCAGCAATAGACGAATGGGCGGGACTGTGCAACGTAAATTTCGTCTATACCGGCGTTGACGATTCGGCGGACATTACGAATACAGGCGATGGCATCGTGGTTTTTGAATGGGATTCAACCATTGGAGGTGCCGCAGGCCGGGCGGGTCCGACTTCTTCGTCAATTTCACAAACTTCGCTGGGCCGCTGGACCTACATCGATGGCTCGCTGAAGATGAACCCGACGGTGTTTACGTTTGCAGGAGGCACAGCGTCGGAGGAGACTCGAAACAAACTGGGATTTCATGCGACCAGCGTTCATGAACTTGGCCACCTTATTGGACAGGGACACTCGGATCGCCCCGATTCGATCATGTATGCGAACCCTTACAATGCAATCACTCATACAATGGCAGACGACGTGAAGGCCTGCCGAGCAGTTTACGGCTATTCTGATTTGTACGAGCCGCCGGCAGCATATCAGCCTCCCGCAGCGGGCACCGATACATACGATTTCTTCCGCTTGATCGAGTTTGGTGGTGCTGACGTAGCGATCACTGTTGACGATGGCACAATGCCAGACGCATCCATTCTTGCACTACGCTGGCAGCATGCGACTTCGCCGTATGACGACACATTAACTCACGTTGTTACGGACCCAACGGGGGCATTGGCAACGCTTGCCGAGACAGTGGTTCAAGGCGGTTTTGGCGGGTCGTTTGGTATCGCGACATTCAGGCGCTTGCGTGAGATCCCAGGTGTCTGGACGTACTATGTATACGATAGTACCGGGTTGATCGGATCCCTTAGTGTTGACGTTACAACCAGCCTGCCAGACGTGAATGACGCGCCGGATGCAGAACTTACCTTCACAGAGAATCCTTCGACGAGGGCCGTTGCACTCACGACAACCGTTACAGGCGATGCTGAGAGCAACCTGGCGACTGTCGTCTGGCATGTCCCTGGTTCGTCACCGACAACCGTGGCGCTCAACGCATCATCCGGTAGCGATTCAGAATCGGTTACGTTCAACGACGATCTGGACTGGGAGATTTTCGCCGAAGTTAATGACAACGGACCTCGCTACACCGAGGATCTACCCAACAACGTTGGCCCTGCCGGCAGCGGTTTTCAGGGTCTCTACCGATACGCGTCAAGTGGTCGAAATCACGGCCCGGATCTCGACGGAAACAATAGTTCAGACGTATTCTGGCGAAATTCAGGCTCTGGGCAGAACTGGATGTTTTCGATGGTCGGAAACCTGATCAAGCAATCTGTCGGCATCACACCAGTGAGCGACACCAACTGGCAGGTCGCCGGGAACGGCGATTATAACGGTGACGGCAAGACTGACATTCTCTGGCGCAACAGCATCACCGGCCAAAATCACATGTACCTTATGGACGGTGCAGAGGTCGCGAGTAGCCTGTCGATTACTACCGTGCCAAGTCCGAACCTCTGGATGGTTGCGGGCAATGGTGATTACAACGGCGACGGCAAATCCGATATCTTGTGGCGTCACAGTGTGACCGGCCAGAATCATATGTACTTGATGGACGGTGCGAGCATCGCCAGCAGTCTTAGCGTTACCACCGTTCCGAGTCCGAGTGTTTGGGAAGTTGCGGGCAATGGCGACTATGACGGTGATGGCAATAGCGATATTTTGTGGCGGAATAACTCGACAGGCCAAAATCACCTGTATCTGATGAATGGCGCAACTGTCGCTAGCAGTGTGAGTACTACCACCGTTCCGGATCCGGCCAACTGGATGGTGGCCGGCAGCGGCGACTACAACGGTGACGGTAATTCAGACATCTTGTGGCGTAACGAGACAACGGGTCAGAATCACATGTATCTCATGGATGGCGCTACGGTCGTCACCAGCGCAAGTACCGTGACAGTGCCGACGCCCGGTGACTGGAAGGTCGTCGGTAGCGGCGACTACAACAATGATGGTAAATCAGACATGTTCTACCGCAATGTTAATAGTGGCCAAAACTGGGTGTACTTGCTGGATGGTCCAGTTGTCATCGCTGCCGGTGGTGTAACCACGATATCCGATCTCACCTGGGAAATCGTAAACGTGGACTAGAGCCGGGGTTCACGCAATCCGCTGTGTCGGTCTGCTGCGTCGGTTGCTACAATCACGGCCTTAAGCGCAATGCTGCTAGTGACGCAACGGTAAGAGGTGAAGTTTGGTAGATTCGAGTGTTGGTCCGGAAAGCCGCCATAAGGGTTCTGATGATCTCGATTTGACGGTGTTGTTCCGGGTCCTGTGGGCGGGCAAATGGCTTATCGTCGGCCTGAGCGCTACGGCAACGGTCCTCGCGATCATCGGTGCATTGATGCTACCCGATATCTACCGCTCTGAGGCGTTGTTGGCGCCCAATCAGGATGAGGGCGCGAGTGGCTTGTCCGCATTGGCGGCACAATACGGGGGGCTGGCGTCGCTTGCTGGCATCAATCTGTCTGACGGCACGTCGGATAAGACTGCGTTGGGCGTAGAGACTCTAAAGTCACGCAAGTTTGTTTCCGATTTTATTGAGCGAAGAGACCTGTTAGCGCCATTGCTGGCGGCGAAGAGCTGGGATCCACAGTCGGGAGAGCTTGAGTTCGATCCTGATGTTTACGATGCAAGTACTGAGCGCTGGCTAAGAGAACCGGAGCCCCCACGTGAATCGCAACCTTCGTTGCAGGAGGCTTATATCGAATTCATGAAAATCCTTTATGTCGATGAGGAATCAAAGCCCGGGTTCGTCAGGGTTTCAGTACAGCACCTGTCGCCAGTCGTTGCCGAGCGTTGGGTTACCTGGCTGATTGAGGACATCAATTCTACGATCATGTCCAAAGATGTGAGAGAGGCAGAGCAGGCGATTGAGTATCTGAACACTCAGATCAGCAAGACCTCAATAGCTGATCTGCAAGTTGTATTGTTTCGTTTGATCGAAGAACAAACCAAGACCATCATGTTCGCCAGGGTTTCTCCTGAGTATATGTTCACCACAGTTGATCCCGCGGTTGCGCCAGAATTGAAGGCCAAACCAAACAGAGCACTAATTGTGCTGCTTGCTTTGATACTTGGCGGCATGCTGGGTGTCGTTATTGTATTGCTTCGAAACGGACTCAGTGGATTCGCGGATGAGCGCAGTTGATAGATGAATTCGTGAACGGCCAAAGAGAAATCAACAAATGAAAATACTAGTTACCGGTGGTGCCGGTTTCATCGGTTCCGCGGTGATCAGGCATGTAATTGCGAATACTGCAGATGCAGTGATTAACGTCGACAAGCTGACTTATGCGGGCAACCTTGAGTCTTTGTCTTCTGTCTCGAATAACGATCGATATTGCTTTGAAAAAGTGGATATTTGTGATCAGGCTGAGCTTGAGAGGGTTTTCCACCAGCATCGCCCCGACGCCGTTATGCATCTTGCAGCCGAGAGCCATGTCGATCGATCAATCGATGGTCCGGCGGCATTCATCGAAACCAATATTGTAGGTACGTATATGCTGCTGGAAGTGTCGCGGCACTATTGGCAATCGCTGGATACGGAGAAACGCGAAGGCTTCCGTTTTCACCACATATCTACCGATGAAGTGTATGGCGATCTGGAAGGTCCGGAAGACCTGTTTACTGAGACCACGCCGTATGCACCAAGCTCGCCTTACTCGGCGAGCAAGGCGAGTTCTGATCATCTGGTACGGGCGTGGCAGCGAACCTACGGTTTGCCTGCTGTTATAACCAATTGCTCCAACAATTACGGGCCGTACCATTTTCCTGAAAAGCTGATTCCGCTTGTCATTTTGAACGCACTCGAAGGCAAACCGCTGCCTGTCTATGGCAAAGGCGATCAGGTACGTGACTGGTTGTACGTTGATGATCATGCCCGTGCTCTCCACAAGGTAGCGAGCCAGGGTGTGATCGGGGAGACCTACAATATTGGAGGGCATAACGAAAAGCAAAATATTGAGGTTGTCAGAGGAATTTGCGACATCCTGCAGGAATTGGTTCCAGATCCACCACAGGGCGTGTCGCAGTACTGTGACCTGATTAGCTTCGTTGCTGATCGTCCGGGTCATGACCTGCGCTACGCAATTGACGCAGGAAAGATCGAACGAGAACTGGGTTGGACTCCAGAGGAGTCTTTCGAAACCGGATTGCGCAAGACGGTAGAGTGGTATCTGGACAACTCGGAGTGGTGCCGCCATGTCCAGGACGGTACGTATCAACGTGAACGGTTGGGTAATACGTAGTGGCTGCGGTCGATAGTTTTTTCGTACACCCGTCGGCAGACGTCATGACGACACAGATTGGTCCGGGCACCACGTTTTGGCAGTTCGTGGTCTCGCTTCCTGGCGCTGTTATCGGATCTGATTGCAATATTTGTTCTCATGCGTTTATCGAGAACGATGTCATCGTCGGTGATCGTGTGACGATCAAAAATGGAGTTCAGTTGTGGGACGGTTTGCGTGTGCACGACGATGTGTTTATCGGCCCGAATGTCACTTTTACCAATGACCGTTACCCACACAGCGGTAACGAGGAATTCGAGCCTGTATCGACAGTTGTCGAAAAGGGCGCGTCGATTGGAGCTGGAGCAGTGATTCTGCCCGGCGTAAATATAGGTGCCGGCGCGATGGTGGGCGCGGGCGCAGTCGTGGTCCGGGATGTGCCAGCAGGAAAACTGGTCATTGGCAATCCTGCAGAAATCAAAGGCGATGCGCATCGTGCCCATTGAAGATTGCCGAATAATTGAACTGCCGAAAATTACCGATGGGCGGGGCAACCTGTCTTTCGTCGAAGGCGGCAATCATGTTCCGTTTGACATTCGACGAGTCTACTACTTATACGATGTACCTCCCGACCAGGAGCGAGGTGCCCATGGGCACAAGCAGCTCGAACAACTGATAGTCGCCGTTTCAGGAAGTTTCAGTATCGAGCTCGATGATGGTCGTAACAAGAAACAATTTCTCCTGAACAGCCCTAACAGGGGTTTGTACGTTTGCCCGATGATGTGGCGTGTGCTTCAGACCTTTTCGCCCGGGTCGGTATGCATGGTATTTGCTTCCATGCCTTACGATGAGGATGACTATTTCCGCGAATACGAACCTTTCCTGCAGGCGCAGGGCCTGATGGAGTGAAGAGGCTCGCAAAACGGTTTTTACCGCCCGATTCGACGGCCAGATTTTTCGCCTCAATGTTGCGTAGCGGACCATTTGTATTCACGCGTTGTGTTGTCGCATCGCTTTGGGCGACGTTCAGGATGACCGGCAGTTTGACACCGATCCAATGCGTTATATTTCCAGGCGTCGTGGTAAAAATATCACGGCATTCATCAGCGACAGCGACGCTACACGGCCGACTTCTTTTTCGACCCCATTCAAATATGCGTGGATGCACAAGCATAACGCTTGATCGAAACGCCACGTTGTCGGTTGCCGGCGATTTTCAGCTGGGGCAGGGCGTTTCTGTTTCGATTGCTGAAGGCGGCAAGATCGACCTTGGCGGCAGGGAAGCATCAACAGGATCAGGGATTACCGCTGACTGCGTCGTAATGGTTGAGAAATCACTTAGCATTGGCAATGACGTCATTATTGCCTGGGGCTGCACACTATCGGATTCAGACTGGCATGAGATCGAGGGTGTTGAACGTTGTCTGCCTGTGACAATTGCCAGGGATGTCTGGATCGCGCATGACGTTTCTGTTGTAAAAGGTGCGAGAATTCCTGCGGGCTGCATTGTGGCTCCGCGTAGCGTCGTCGGCAGAAGCGAGTATCCGGAAAAGGCTTTGCTCGGCGGCGTGCCCGCGAAAGTGTTGAAAGAGGGGGTCAGATGGCGTCGTTAGATCGGGTTCCGTTTCTGGACTTGCGGGCTGCCTACAATGAGCTGCAGCAAGAGATCGATGAAGCGGTTCAGAGAGTACTCAAGAGCGGCTGGTATATTCTCGGCCCGGAGGTTGAGTCATTTGAATCACGCTTCGCGCGCTACGTTGATTCCAGCTACTGCGTCGGTATGGCGAACGGTCTTGATGCGCTCCATTTGGCGTTGCGAGCATTGGGTGTTGAGTCCGGTGATGAAGTAATTGTTCCTTCGAATACCTACATAGCGACGTGGCTTGCGGTTAGCCAGTGCGGCGCTGTACCCGTTATCGTCGAGCCGGACCCGACAACATACAACCTCGATCCGGAGCTGTTGGAAGCGGCGATCACGTCGCGTACCAAGGTGATTCTTCCGGTCCATTTGTATGGGCAGCCTGCTGATCTTGATCCGATCTTGTCGGTCGCCAAAAAGCACGGGTTGCGGGTATTGGAGGATGCAGCTCAGTCGCACGGAGCCCGCTACAGGGGCCGGCGCGTGGGTAGCCATGGCGATGTTGTAGCCTGGAGTTTTTACCCTGGCAAGAACCTCGGGGCTATGGGCGATGGCGGCGCCGTTACGACCAGTGATTCCAGTCTGGCCGAACGTATTCGCGTGTTGCGAAACTATGGCTCGAAAGAAAAGTACGTAAACGAAGTCCAGGGATATAACAGTCGCCTGGACCCGATTCAGGCAGCAATACTCAATGTGAAACTCGAGCACCTTGACGAATGGACGTCACGGCGCTCAGGCGTCGCGCAACAATACATCGATGGGCTCAGCAATGCAGATATCGTGATTCCACACGTGCCTGAATGGGCCGATCCCGTCTGGCATCTGTTCGTAGTGCAGCATGAACGCAGGGACGCGCTACAGAAGAAATTGCGCGCCAATGGTGTTGATACTTTAATTCACTATCCGATTTCGCCACACCAACAATGCGCATATCGGGGAATGGGTTTGTCAGAGGACGCATTCCCTATCGCTGCAAGTCTCGCACGAAGGGTGCTAAGTCTGCCCATAAGTCCGCATCATTCCGAAAAGCAGATCGACGCTGTTGTTTCAGCGGTCTTGAAGAGTGTGCGCGAAACGTGAGCAAGAAAAACTCGTATCGCCAGATATTGCGATCCTCATCGATCATTGGCGGTGCATCAGTAATCAACATTCTTGTTGGCTTGCTACGGACAAAAGTGATCGCAGTGGTACTCGGCCCGGCGGGTGTCGGTCTGATTGGTCTGCTGCAGAGTCTGATGACGACGTCTGCCGCGATGGCGTCACTGGGTTTCGGTACGGTCGGAACTCGGCAGATTGCCGAGGCTGACGGCCACGATAACGCGGACGAACTTGCGGCTGCCAGAAGAGCACTTTTTTTGGGGACTATGGGGCTCGCCGTTATTGGGGCTGCAGTGCTCTGGCTGGCGCGCGGGTTCATTGCGGAGAAAGTACTGGGTGATGCGAGCTATGAATGGCAGATCGGCTGGCTTGCGATTGGTGTTGCCCTGTTGGTCGCGTCCGGATCGCAGATTGCGCTGCTAAACGGAATGCGTCGTGTTGGAGACATTGCGCGCGTCAGTGTTTTGTCGGCCTTGTTGTCCACAGCTGTGGGATTGGGCGCTGTGTGGTTGTGGGGAGAAAGGGGCATATTGCTGGTCGTGCTGGCAGTGCCGTTCGCGAGTTTCGTTTTGGGGCATTGGTTTGTAGCGAAGTTGCCGAAGCCGCATGCACCCAAAATTGCGTTTTCGCAAATTGCGGCGCAATGGAAAACACTCGGTAAACTCGGATCAGCCTTTATGCTTGCGGGACTCGCCGCGACGATTGGCCATCTGCTTGTTAGGACGTTGGTCAAACGGGAGCTCGGGGTCGAGTCGCTAGGCCATTTCGAAGCATCCTGGTTGATCTCCATGACGTATATTGGATTTGTTCTCAAAGCGATGGGTACAGACTTCTATCCACGCCTCACAGCAGTGATAAACGATCGCGATGCCGTCAATTGCCTGGTTAATGAGCAGACCGAAGTTGCACTGTTATTGGCCGCGCCTGTCCTTTTGGCTATGCTGGGCCTGTCACCCTGGGTCATAGATCTACTGTATTCGGACCAGTTCGCTGCAGCTGCGTCGGTCCTTCGCTGGCAGGTGCTTGGCGACGTATTGAAAGTTGCGGCCTGGCCGATCGGTTTTATCATTCTGGCGGCAGGGGACGGACGCACATTCATGTTTTCGGAGTCACTTGTAACCGCCGTATTCGTTTGCCTGACGTGGATTGGGCTGCCAGTCTTGGGTGTTGAAGCTACGGGAGTCGCGTTTTTCGGCATGTACATCGTCTGCCTGCCGACCGTTTTTATCATCGCTTTCTACAAGACTGCGTTCAAATGGGAATCACGTGTATGCAAACAATTCGCGATTCTTCTGGGGACTGCGTTGGCTGTGTTCCTGATTGCCGCCGGGTCGCCGGCGGCGGGCGCTGTCGCAGGCGTAGTCGGAGCAGCGGTATTCGGCTTGTTTGCGATGGCGCGACTGGGGCAAATGGCAGATCTGCGTGGCCCGCTAGGCAAGGTTTCTGCGATTAGCCGAGGTTTGATGAGCAGAATGGGGATTCGGCATGAATGAGGAAACCGGGCATTCCCCGGCGGCCGCGAAGACTGGCAATCTACCGTTGGTCAGTGTTGCGATTATCGCTTACAACCAGAAAGATCTGTTGCGTGAATGTCTTGAAACGATAGTTAGCCAGGACTATGGAAACATCGAAATCGTAGTCGCAGACGACTGTTCTACGGATGGCACGCAAGAATTCTTGCGTGCCTACAGCGCCACATGTCCGAGGAAAATGGTGCTGCAGCTTGCAGAGCAGAATCGCGGCATTACGCCAAACTCTAACGCAGCTCATTTTTCGTGCAGTGGAAAATACATTGCCTGGATGGGCGGAGATGATCTGATGCTGCCTGGAAAAATCAGCGCGCAGGTACAGGTTATGGAGAAAGACCCGAGTATTTCAATTTGTTATCACGATCTCGACGTTTTCGACTCTGCGTCGGATCGAAGCCTTGGGCTGTTCAGTGAAACCAGCAAGCCCAGAACAGGTGGATTCCTTGATGTGGTTGCCTATGGGACATTTAATGGTGGCTGCGCCACCATGGTCAGGCGAAGCTCCACACCAGAAAAGGGATTTGATGAGCGCCTGCCCATCGCGTCGGATTGGAAGTTCTGGATGGATACGGTGAAGTGCGGGGGCGAGATTCACTATATAAGCAAGGTTCTTGGGAGGTATCGTCGTCACGAGGGGAATGTGACCGGCAGCTCCAAAAAAGTTCCGCTCGCGAATCACCAGGA
This sequence comes from Gammaproteobacteria bacterium, assembly GCA_022600955.1. Lineage (GTDB taxonomy): Bacteria > Pseudomonadota > Gammaproteobacteria > Steroidobacterales > Woeseiaceae > UBA1847. Next base: position 46,333 of record JAHZJK010000030.1, on the reverse strand, counting down.
CCATCTTGCGGCCATTGGCTATTTGATGTCGGAAAACCCTGGTGCAACACGGCAATTGCTCAAGAGACAGGCTGACGTCTTGCGTGGATTGCGAAACTTCAACGACGGCAGGGATTATGGCGCGTATCTGCGAGCGTCGTTGAGAGCCAGTTTTAGTATGAAGTCATTCTTCGGCCTGGCGGCGCTATTGCTTGGGCGAAAGTATTGAGTGAAGATTCAGAAAATGCGTAGCATCGATGTTCAGAGACCGGTTTCAAACTGGCTGACCTGGTCACTGATGCCTTTGTTGTTCATCATTTTTTTTCTGACCAAACTTTTCGGCTACGTCGATATTCCGATCATGGCGTCGCTGCTCATTGTATTGCTTGCATTGCCGACATTGAGAACGGCAAAAGTCGAACAGTCCGTGCAGTTCTATTTTATGGTCTTGTGTTTGCTTGCATGTTACGCAATGTTTATTTCAACAATACATGCGGCGCAGGAAATCATATTCGCTTTCAAATTTCTGCGCACGCTGCTTCTGTTTTCGCTGCTCTATTATGTTTGGCTCGTTGTCAGCAAATACTACTCCTATGAGACATTTCTAAAGTTCTTCACGCTGATGGTGTTCGCGCATGCGGTGATTGTCTTGTTGTGCGTCAGCGTCGCTGACGTTCGGGATTTCATTTACTCGATAACAGGATACGTACCGCGTGGCCCAGCGTGGTCTCGATCCCCAGGATTGACGGTTAGCTACAATACGCCGAGTATTTTGCACGTACTTGGATTGTGGCTGCTTGCCACACGCGCGAACTGGCCTGTCGTTGTTCGCATTGTGATGGCACTGGTGATAGCAGCGTCCCTGATTTTCATGGGCAAAACAATCGCGATACTGGGCCTGTTGATGATATTTACCTATTTGTTTCTGTTGTCGAAGGCGCCGGCCCGATCAGCGGTCGCCTTGAGCCTGGTCGTTCTTGTCGCCGTCGTTTTGCAGGATGATGAATTCGTCCGCACAGTATTGTCGGAAAACGTCTATACAAGTGTGCAGCGCTTCGTAGGTCCGTTGCAACAAATTGGTTCTGCAGGCGGTGTGGATTCCTATTTCGCAGAAACGCTGTCGAGCCATATTTACTTTTCTACAGATCCGGTACAGTTGGTGTTCGGCAATGCCCTGTCCGGACACATCGGTCTGATCGACCCGGTCGGACAGACGGATTCGGATCTTGGCTTGATTAATAGTATCAATGCCAATGGGATTTTCGTGACGGTGGTCATGTATGCGTTCTATTTGCTGATGTTCTGGCAGACTCGTAAAGGCGATTGGAAGACTGTGTCTTTTCTTGTCGTGTTGCCGCTATTACTTTCCGTCAAAGAAACAGGTTTCTTCACTTCACATGCCACCCCGGTTCTGTTTTTCCTGTTTTTCTACGTCAGACTGGGTTCAGGGAAGTCGCTGCTGCCCGCAAATTCGCTTCAAGTCGGCTACGCCTGATGAACCTTCGTGTAACGCACGTCATCACGAGTCTGTCGGGTGGTGGAGCAGAGGGTGCCTTGGTCCGGCTATGTCTCGCGAGCAGGCAACCAGGTTGCACCCATTCTGTAATCTCTCTGTCCGGACGCGGTAAGCATGCGGCAACTCTGGAATCGGCTGGCATAAGCGTGACCTGCCTGGGAATGCGCGCCGGCGTTCCAGATCCATTGCGACTATGGCGTCTTATTCGTCTGATTCGAGCGGCGAAGACCGATGTCGTGCAGACCTGGATGTATCATGCGGACCTGATCGGTGGTATCGCCGCCCGCCTGGCTGGAGTAAGGGCGGTGTGCTGGAACATCAGGAGCACAGTGTCCGACGCATCGACCATGAAGCGAAGTACATTCTGGGTCGCCCGCATGTGCGCGTTTCTGTCATCCTACGTCCCGCGCAAGATAGTGATTTGTTCCAAAAACGCCGTCGAACCGCACGCGAATTTGGGATATTCTTCTGAGCGTTTCGTAGTGGTGCCAAATGGATACGAATTCAGCGTGACACCGGCCAGCAATGATGCACGGACAATATGGCGGGCGGAAAACCGACTACAAAATACCTTGCCGTTACTGGGATTGGTTGGGCGATACAGCCCGCCTAAAGATCACCTGAACTTGCTGCGGGCGCTGCGGGAGCTGAAACACCGGGAAACAGAGTTTCATTGTGTTTTGGTTGGCAACGGGTGCGACCCCTCAAATGCCGAACTTGTGGCGCAGATTGATGGCCTTGAACTTGGCAACGAAGTCTCTCTGCTTGGAGAACGTTCGGACATTCCGGCCGTTATGCGGGCGCTTGACCTGCATGTGCTTTCCAGTCGGATTGAAGGCTTTCCTAATGTAGTTGCCGAGTCAATGGCAGCGGGGACGCCTTGCGTTAGTACAGATGCAGGCGATGCCGGGCAAATACTGGGAAGTCTCGGCTGGCTTGTGCCTGCGCAGAATTCAACTCTGCTCGCGGCGGCGATTGAGGCCGCTCTCAGGGAGCGACGTGAAAGGCCTGCGGATTGGCAGCAACGGCAGGAGAAATGTCGCAATCGAATTCTGGAAAATTTCAGTCTGGATCGAATGGTCGGTGCCTATACTCAACTTTGGCAAGACGCCGTTCGCAGTAGCGCTTGATGCAAGCAAAGGACCGAAAGTCGTGTGTGGTTTTGTAGGAGTTCTGGGAGGTCGTGGGTTAGCTGAGGTAGCTACCGGCGAAACGGCGTTGAAGTCGATGGCAGACGCAATCGTACGCCGTGGACCTGACGATGCTGGCTATTGGCACGACCCCGATAATCGAATTGGTCTTGGCCACCGTCGCCTTGCCATCATTGATCTGTCACAGGCTGGACACCAGCCAATGCTGTCTGCGAGCGGTCGCTACGTCATCGCTTTTAATGGCGAGATATACAACTATGTGCCGCTTCGTGAGGCGCTCGCCCAGCAGGGATACGATCCCGCCTGGCGAGGCCATTCAGATACTGAAGTGTTGCTGGCAGGTTTCGATTTTTGGGGTATTCGCGAAACTCTTGAAAAATGCGTGGGCATGTTCGCTTTCGCTGTCTGGGACAGGCAGGAAAAACGCCTGACACTCGCTCGAGATCGTATCGGGGAAAAACCGGCGTACTTTGGCTGGCAGGGCGATACCTTCCTGTTCGGCTCAGAGCTCAAGGCTCTGCGAGCGCATTCCGCATTCGAAGCAAGCGTTGATCGCGACGCGCTTTGTTTGCTACTTCGGCACAATCACGTTCCGGCGCCTTATTCAATCTACCAGGGAATACATAAACTGCAGCCGGGGTGCCTGTTGACGGTATCCGCGATCGATCCGGAGCCGCAAATCTCGCGATACTGGTCGGCTGAAGACGTATTTGCCAACGGCAGCGGCAATCCGTTTGCGGGCACGGCCGAACAGGCTGTCGACCACCTTGAAGATTTGCTAAAGAGTGCTGTGGGCCAGCAAATGGTTGCTGATGTGCCATTGGGAGCATTTCTTTCGGGTGGCATCGATTCGTCGCTCGTCGTCGCGCTAATGCAGTCGCTATCCGACAGACCCGTAAAAACCTTCTCGATCGGATTCAATGAGGATGGCTACAACGAGGCGGTGCACGCGAAGTCCGTCGCAAGTTATCTGCAGACTGATCATACGGAGTTGTATGTTTCTCCGCAGCAGGCACTGTCAGTGATCCCGGAATTGCCGAAAATGTACTGCGAACCGTTTGCCGACTCATCGCAAATACCGACATTCCTCGTCGCACAGCTGGCACGTCAGCATGTGTCTGTTTCGTTATCGGGAGATGGTGGCGACGAACTCTTCTGTGGCTACACCCGTTACAAACGGACGCGCGATACCTGGGAATTGATTAACAAGTTGCCGCGCTCACTCAGACCGCTGCTGGCAGGTTCACTCAGATTACTACCAGTCAGGGGTTGGGACATGTTCGCATCGATGTACCCAGGAAAGTCGACGACCAGCCTCGGCGACAGACTGCATAAGTTTTCGCACATCATGAATTGCGCTTCGTTTGATGAGTTTTACCTCAATTTCCTGATGTCGCACCATCGCGATCCGGCATCGCTCGTCTTGGCAGGAGACGAACCGCCAACCCTGATGTCCGGCAATCGACCGAAGCTCGAGGCTTTGGGGAAGATGCAGCGCATGATGGCAATAGATCAAATGACGTATCTGCCAGACGATATTCTCGTCAAGGTTGATCGTGCAGCGATGGCAGTCTCGCTGGAGACGCGCGTGCCACTGTTAGACCATCGGGTGGTGGAGTTCGCGAGCACGATTCCACAAGAGATCAAAAACCGCGACGGTCAGTTCAAATGGCCATTGCGGCAAGTATTGTATCGACATGTTGATCGCGAGTTGATTGAGAGACCGAAGATGGGTTTTGGTGTACCGATTGAAAGTTGGCTCAGGGGTCCACTTAAGGATTGGGGGGAGAACCTGCTAGGCCATGAGCGCCTTCGGACGGAAGGCTTTCTCAATCCAGAGCCCATTCGGCAAATGTGGCGAGAACATCTTTCTGGCGAACGCCGGTGGCACAATCAACTCTGGGATGTTTTGATGTTCCAGGCGTGGCTTGACGATCAAAACGAATCATAGAGAGACAAGGGATTGGCGAAACAACAAGCGGCAACTGGAAAGACGATTGTTTTTTTTGTGACAGAAGACTGGTATTTCTGTTCACATCGCCTGCCGCTGGCAATCGCTGCCAGGAACGCCGGGTATTCCGTGCACGTGATTACACGCGTACAGGATCATGCCGCGGAAATTGAGGCGGCCGGTCTTACTCTGCATCCAATTTCCTTATCCAGACGGAGCAAGAATCCGTTCACTGAGATTCGTATCATCTGGCAGCTCGTTCAGTTGTACCGGGAATTACGACCGGATGTCGTCCATCATGTCGCGTTAAAACCGGTCTTGTACGGCTCGATTGCAGCGCGATTGGCCGGCATTCCTGCCGTAGTGAATGCGATGGCAGGTCTTGGCTTCCTGTTTATCTCGACAAACATGATGGCGCGACTCATGCGGCCGGTCGTCAAACTGTTATTCCGCTTCTTGCTTAACAATCGCCGCACGACGGTAATTCTGCAGAATCCCGATGATGTTGAGCTACTGTGTGGCAGCGGAACCGTAGATCGCGAGCGAGTCCGACTGATTCGTGGGTCCGGCGTGGATCCGGACGTGTACACGCAAAAGGCAGAGCCAGATGGCGTGCCTGTCGTATTACTGGCGTCGAGATTTCTCTGGGATAAGGGAATCGGCGAATTTGTCTCGGCGGCTGAAAGCCTGAGAACACAGGGGGCAGACGCGCGATTCGTCCTGGTCGGGGACGCCGATGCCGAGAATCCCGTTTCAATCAGCTCAAGTCAGCTCGAAACATGGAAAACCGAAGGCAATGTTGAATTTTGGGGCCGGCATGACGATATGCCCAAGATTTTCGGAAAAGTTCACATCGTTTGTTTGCCATCGTACCGAGAAGGCGTGCCAAAGGTGTTGATTGAAGCGGCGTCTTGCGGACGGCCGATCGTCACCACCGACGCACCGGGTTGTCGAGAAATCGTTGTTGATGGTCACAACGGTTTACTCGTGCCAACAAAAGACGCGACCTCGCTTGCCAGCGCGTTGCGAAGATTGCTGGAATCTCCAGAGTTGAGACTCGAAATGGGCGCGGCCGGCCGTCAACTCGTCAAGGACCGATTCTCCCTTGAAATCGTGATTCGTGAAACTTTGTCTGTGTACAGGTCGATACTGCAATGAGCAGGGTACTGGTAACTGGTGCAAACGGTTTTGTTGGCAAAGACCTTTGCAAGTTGTTGCTTGCGTCGGGACACACTGTTGTCGGTACGACTCGATCGCAAGTGCAAACAGGCGATGACCCGAGCTACGAGTTGAGGACGGTTGGCGACATGGGCGACGCGGTCAACTGGGGGGAGGTTCTGGATGGAGTTGAATGTGTCGTGCATTTGGCTGCGCGAGTTCACGTAATGCGTGATGTTGAGAAGGATCCGTTGAGCGCATTTCGCAAAGTCAATGTGTGGGGGACAGAGCAATTGTTGCGACATGAGGGAATGCGCAGTGTCAAAAGGGTGATCTACCTGAGTACCGTCAAAGTCCATGGTGACCAGACGGATGATCAGGTATTCCGATCAACGGATGTTCTGGCGCCGAATGATCCGTATGCAATCTCCAAGTATGAAGCGGAACAACTCGTCGAGTCTTTAGGCGCCAAATATGGATTCGAGACCGTAATTATTCGACCACCACTCGTGTATGGCCCTGGCGTTGGCGGAAACTTTGCGAGGCTTCTCTCACTGGTGGACAATGGTGTGCCTCTGCCGCTTGGCGCTGTTCGCAATGCCCGGAGTCTGGTTGCCGTCGCAAACCTGAGTGATCTGATTCGTGAGTGTATCGGTAATCCGAAAGCGCCCGGTGAGCGCTTCCTGGTGTCTGACAATCACGATCTTTCGACACCTGAGTTGCTTCGTATCATAGCCAACGCCATGTCTCGGCCTGCCCGATTGATTCCCGTTCCGGAGAAAGCACTGTTGTTGGCTGCCAGGCTATTGGGTCGTTCGGCAGAGGCGTCGCGTCTAATCGGTTCACTGCAGATTGACATCAACGAGACGTTGCGAGTCCTGGACTGGTTGCCGCCGGCGTCGCCGACAGATGGAATAGCAGCAGCTGTTGATTGGTATTCGGAGCAACAAGGCCGTGAATAAGCTTGACCTGTTGATTGTTGTTATAGCCTTTCTGGTCAGTGTGGCCGTAACTGGCTGGATGCGATCCTATGCTCTGCGGGCTAACATGCTCGATGTTCCGAACCACCGCAGCTCCCACCAGGTAGCGACACCCAGGGGTGGCGGACTGAGTATTGTCCTGGTCTTTGTTGTCGCAGTTATCACATTGCTCCTGGTGCGTGACCTTGACAAGAATGCGGCCGTCGGATTCTTGCTTGGTGGGTCGCTGGTTGCCGGGATCGGTTTTGTCGACGATCGCAGTAGCATCTCGGCCAAATGGCGTTTCCTGGTTCAGATTATTGCCGCAGTCATCGTGGTCGTTTGCATCGGCGGGCTACCTGCCGTCCAAATCGGTCCGTTGACTTCAGACTTTGGTGTTTTCGGCTATGCGATGGCGGTAATTTTCGCAGTGTGGTTTACGAACGCTTTCAATTTTATGGACGGCATAGACGGGATTGCTGCAAGCGAGGCCATATGTATCGCTGTTGGCGGATTCGTTCTGGCGTCGGATACGACGCATGCAGCTTCAGTCTTGCTCGCGGCTCTGTCAGCCGCCACGCTGGGTTTTCTGATGTGGAATTGGCCACCTGCAAAAATTTTCATGGGCGATGTTGGTAGCGCATTTCTTGGGTTTATTCTGATTGGTATCGCACTTCACGCCAGTCATGAAGGCCTGGTGTCAGTATGGTCCTGGCTCATTCTCGCGGGCATTTTTGTCGTGGACGCAACCGTGACGCTGAGCACGCGTATGGTGCGACGCTATGACTGGCTGTCTGCACATCGAGATCACGCTTATCAGAAGGCGAGCAGGCGCTACGGCAGCCATGCACGGGTTACTATGGCTGTCGTTGCTATCAATTCAGTCTGGCTGTTTCCTCTATCTTTCCTAGCAAACAGGGCGCCCGAAAATGGATGGTGGCTAACGGTTGTCGCCTGGGCGCCGCTGATTCTGTTGTCGTTCTGGCTTGGCGCGGGACGCAGGGATTTGGAGTCCAGTTCGTAAACGCTTTGTACTTCGATGCGTTATATCCGTATATATTGAGAGCGAAGAGCTGAATATTGTGATGTATCTGGTATTATTTACCCAACGTACGTGGCCACTGCGACGTAGAGCTTGTAACCCATGAGCGACAGCGGCGCGAATACGATACGCATCAATAAGAGATGAGACTATCAATTTCATACAAGCACTCCGCCATAGACTTCTAACCTGGCCGCGCGGCGCGAAGCAAACCGCAATGGTCATCGCGGATGCTTTTTCTTACGCGATTGCGGCATCGGTCGCGGTCTGGGTATTGTCCGATAGCGTAATCCGGGATTCTGCAATTCCCGCCATCATCATATTATCCGTCGTCGTTGCGGTTCCTGTGCATCATTTTCTGGGTTTGTATGCGTCAATCGTTCGCTACATGGGGGCGGAGTTACTCGCAGTTGGTTTGAAGTCAACATTGTTGGTGTCTTCGATTCTGGCGGCAGCCTGCATGGGACTGCAATTTGTTGAGAACCCGATTCGCATTGGCGTCGTTATGTGGGCGTTTTCACTTATCCTGGTTATCGGCGCACGTTTTGTTGCGAGGATATTTCTTAGCCGTAGCAACAGGAACAGGGAACGTGTCATCATTTTCGGTGCGGGTAATGGCGGCGCTCAGCTGACTGAAGCATTGCTCAATGGAGACGATTATCTGCCTGTCGCACTCATCGATGAAAAAAGCGGGTTGCACGGAATACGTATTCAGGGTCTGAAAGTTTTTCCATCTTCAAATATCGAGGAGATTATCCAGAAGACAGGCGCGCAGAGCGTGTTGCTGGCGATTCCCAGTGCATCAAGACGCAGGCGACGGCATGTGTTGCAAGGTCTTTCGCAATATCCAGTTCGGGTCCGCACGATGCCCGAGATCAAAGATATCGTAAGCGGCAAAGCACAAGTTGACGAGATTAGAGACGTAAACGTAGAGGATCTTCTGGGGCGAAATCCAGTGCCCCCGATTCAGGGTCTGCTCGAGTCGTCTCTGTCCGGCAAGAACGTCATGGTTACCGGGGCCGGAGGGTCCATAGGTTCTGAGATCTGCCGGCAGATAGTGAAAGTTGCACCGAAGCGCTTGATCTGTTTCGAGATGTCGGAGCCGGCGCTATACGACATTGACCGTGAGTTGAGAAAAATAGCGAAAGAGAAGAACATTGACTGCGAAATCATCGCGTTGCTGGGTACCGTGTTGGACACGGCCCGTCTGAAAGATGCACTTGATACTTTTTCGGTACAGACTGTTTACCACGCTGCAGCTTATAAACACGTACCGATCGTGGAGCAAAACCTGTTCCAGGGGATATTGAACAACGTCTTCGGCACCCTGAGCGCAGCAACTGCGGCCTCAGAAACGAGTGTTGAGACTTTCGTCTTGATTTCCACTGATAAGGCCGTTAATCCAACCAGCGTCATGGGTGCTACGAAACGCCTTGCCGAACTCGTATTGCAGGCGTTCAATACGATGTCTTCAAATACGGTGTTCTGCATGGTGCGGTTCGGCAATGTGCTGGAGTCGTCGGGTTCGGTCGTTCCGTTGTTCCGCGAGCAAATTCGTGGTGGCGGACCCGTTACGGTTACACACCGCGATATCATTCGGTATTTCATGACCATTCCCGAGGCGTCGCAACTTGTGATCCAGGCGGGCTCAATGGCGCACGGCGGTGATGTGTTTGTGCTGGATATGGGTCGCCCGGTGCGTATCGAAGACCTGGCCAAGCGAATGATTAACCTCATGGGTCTGACGGTGCGAGATGGGGACAATCCTGAAGGCGATATTGAAATCCAGTACGTCGGTCTGCGCCCTGCCGAGAAACTCTATGAAGAACTGTTAATCGGTTCGAACGTGAGTGGTACCGATCACCCGCGTATCATGAGAGCCAAAGAAGACTTCCTGCCAAGCAATGTGCTTGAGCCGGTTCTGGATGAGTTGCGAACTGCTTCAAATCGATTGGACTACGACACGACCCGTGAGATTCTGAATCGCGCTGTTAAAGAGTATGTACCCAGCTCGGACATAGATGATGTTATCTGGGCAGAAAAAACCGGAACGGCCAGTCAGGGTCAAAAGCAGACTGTGGTCGAGTTTCCATCCAGAGACACCTGATCCAGGGCGAATTTGCCAATGAATTCGCCACAATGGGATTCAACACGATCTGTATAATCGCGCTTTGATCAGTCTTTCAAGGCATACCAGTAAATGCGACTCACCATTTTTGGCTCGGGCTATGTCGGCCTTGTCACGGGCGCCTGCATGGCGGAGATGGGCAACCATGTCGTTTGCTATGACATCGATGCGGACAAGGTCAAACGTCTGCATGATGGCGACATACCAATCTATGAGCCGGGCTTAAACGCCTATATCGAGCGCAACCGGGAATCCGGTCGACTCGAGTTTACGTCTGATGTCAAAAAGGCCGTTGGGCATGGCCTGTTTCAATTCATAGCGGTAGGAACCCCGCCAGACGAAGATGGTTCTGCGGATATCAAGCATGTCCTTGCTGTGGCAAAAGCCATTGGCGAACATATGCATGAATACCGGGTCGTCGTCGACAAATCAACAGTGCCAGTTGGAACGGCCGACAAGGTCGCAGCGAGAATTTCGGAAGAGCTCGAAAAACGTGGAGAGACAATTGATTTCGACGTTGTCTCGAACCCCGAATTCTTGAAAGAAGGTGCGGCAATAGGCGACTTCATGAAGCCGGACCGAATAATTCTCGGTACAGATAATCCTCGTTCAACAGAGTTGCTCAAATCTCTCTATGAACCATTTAATCGAAACCATGAGCGCGTTATCAGTATGGATGTCCGCTCAGCCGAACTGACGAAATATGCCGCAAACGCCATGCTGGCAACAAAGATCAGTTTCATGAATGAACTCGCCAACCTTGCAGAAACGTTCGGGGCCGATGTTGAGAGCGTTCGTATCGGTATCGGGTCAGATCCGCGAATCGGTTATCATTTTATCTATCCGGGCGTCGGTTACGGGGGTTCGTGTTTTCCGAAAGACGTGCGCGCGCTAGCGCATTCGGCAGCTGAGTCCGGTTACGATGCTGCACTATTGAGAACGGTAGATGAGGTCAATCAGCGGCAGAAACACAGGGTGTTTGAAAAGCTCAATGCGCATTACGACGGCAAATTGCACAGCAAGACGATTGCTCTGTGGGGACTCTCGTTTAAACCCGGAACCGACGACATGCGTGAGGCGCCAAGCCGGACGATTATGGAGGCACTCTGGAACGCTGGCGCTGAAGTTCGTGCCTATGACCCTGAAGCGATGAATGCGGCGCGTAGAATCTACCCTCATCAGAACAGTCTGGAACTCTGCGATACAGCCTACGATGCCGTCGGTGGTGCTGATGCCCTGGTGATCATGACCGAGTGGCAGGAATTCAGAAGTCCGGATTTCCAGCGTCTCAAAGGCTGCCTCGGCGACGCCGTCATTTTCGACGGTAGAAACCTTTATGATCCGGGTACAGTGGAGGCGCTGGGCCTTCAGTACTACGCAATTGGGCGAGGACGCACCTGAATGACAGTCACCATCGATAGTTTCAAAGCCTACGACATACGCGGACAAATCCCCAACCAGATCAATGCCGATATCTGCTATCGCATCGGCAATGCGACAGCAGCCTTCCTGGAGGCAAAGACCTTGGTCGTCGGACGTGACATGCGCCTGACGAGCAATGAGTTTGCGGATGCAGTCATCAGCGGGTTAACGGATGCCGGCGTCGAAGTCTTTGACATCGGTCTGTGTGGTACAGAGATGGTTTATTTTGCTACGAATCATCTGCGCGCTGACGGTGGCATCATGGTGACAGCCAGCCACAATCCTGCTGATTACAATGGGCTGAAACTGGTACGCGAAGAGGCTCGCCCGATCAGCGCCGACACGGGGCTCGCTGAAATTCGTGCGCTTGCGGAATCGGACGACAGAGTGGCCGCAGGTGGTGGATCGTGCACCGACATCGATCTGCTGGATGCGTACATCGGTCACATGCTGAGCTACGTAGATGTTGCAAAGCTCAAGTCCCTCAGGCTGGTAATGAATCCCGGCAATGGTTGTGGTGGCATCGCATCTGATGCGCTCGAGCCATTCCTGCCATTCGACATGATCAAGGTTCATAACAAACCGGATGGCACGTTTCCCAATGGAATCCCCAATCCAATGCTGGAGCACAACCAGGCCGTAACTTCACAAGCCGTGCGCGAAAACAAGGCCGATATGGGAATTGCATGGGACGGGGATTTCGACCGTTGCTTTCTTTTCGACGAGAACGGCACGTTTATCGAAGGCTATTATATCGTCGGGCTATTGGCCGAAAGTATCATTGTCAGGAATCCGGGCGCGAAGATCGTGCATGACCCGCGAATGACCTGGAACACGCTGGATATTGTGGCCGCGGCGGGCGGCGAGGCCGTACTGAGCAAGTCCGGCCACTCCTTTATCAAGGAAACGATGCGGGATGTCGACGGTGCCTACGGTGGCGAGATGAGCGCGCATCACTATTTTCGAGATTTTTGGTACGCTGACAGCGGCATGATTCCGTGGTTGTTGGTCGCCGAGCTCATTTCGGTATCCGGCAAGACCTTGTCTGAACTTGTTGGTACGCGCATGTCGATGTATCCCGCCAGTGGCGAAATCAATCGAAAGGTCAGTGACGCTGCCGCGACACTACAGAAGATGCACGATACGTATGCAGCCGATGCCCTGAGCGTTGACGAAACTGACGGATACAGCTTCGAATTCGAGGAGTGGCGGTTCAATATTCGTCAATCGAATACAGAGCCCGTTGTGCGACTGAATGTTGAATCGCGCGGCAATATCGCGCTGCTCCGGACGATGACCGAGCAGCTGACGTCGCTAATCGAATCGACCTAGTTTCCAGACCGAATACGCAAGTCTTCAACCGCACGTTCCGCGGTCTTACCGTCCCACAACGCCGGTCTTTCACCTTTGGGCCAGTTGCCGGCGAGTACGTCATTGAGATTCTCTGCCAGGGTGTCGGCGCGCACCAGCCGGTTTGTGCCGATCGAAACGGTAATCGGCCGCTCGGTGTTCTCACGCATGGTAAGGCACGGGATGCCGAGATACGTCGTTTCTTCCTGAAGCCCCCCGGAGTCCGTTATGACGACTCGCGAATCTTTAACCATGCTCATGAACTGAATGTACGGCAGTGGCTCCAGAATGTGGACATTCGGCGCTGCGGCGATCAGTTGATCCAGGCCGTTTTCGTCAATTGATTTCTTGGTGCGCGGGTGCGCTACCAATACTACGGGCAGTCTGGTCGACACATTCAGCAACGCGTCGACAATAGGTTCCAGCGTCTCCATGCTGTCAACATTGGATGGCCGATGCAGTGTCGCAATTGCATAACTACCTGCGTCAAGGCCGTGTTTTTCTCGCGAGCCGGCCTCTTCGATTTTTGCTCTGAGCATTTCAAACGAATCGATCATGATGTTCCCAATCATGGAAACTCTGGCCTTATCCGTGCCCTCGGCAAGCAGGTTTTCATCCGCATCAGCGGACGGCGTCCATAGCACGTCCGCAATTGCATCCGTGACCAGCCGGTTAATTTCCTCCGGCATCTTCCTGTCATCGCTGCGCAGCCCGGCCTCAAGGTGAATGACAGGTATCCACAACTTCGCGCCGACCATCGCGCAGGCGGCTGTGGAATTCACGTCACCCACAACGACAATCCAGTCCGGACGATCTGCAAGGCAAATCTTCTCGTACTCGATCATGACATTGCCTGTTTGTTCGGCGTGACTGCCGCTGCCAATATTCAGATGATAGTCAGGCGCTGGCACTTTTAGATCACGCAGGATGGCATCGGACATGTTGTGGTCGTAGTGCTGACCGGTATGAATAAGCTTGGTTTCAATCCAGTCGGTACGATTCATTGCGTGCAACAGCGGCGCGACTTTCATGAAATTGGGGCGGGCTGCAGCAATTAAGTGGACAATCATAGGTCTGGTTTCTTTTGAATTTTGGTCGCCGATATTATTGCATGCTAAGAAAAATTCTGCCGATCACTATCGCTTCACCGCCAGCCGGCGCATCCATGAACAAGTACAGGTTCGTGATGTCGTCCATCTCCATTTGCCGGGATGATGGCGCATTGCGAATGTCGCTGACAGGGATCTGCAGGACTGTGGCGTCAATGGGAACATCGAAGTGATAGTTGAAGCGATCGGAGTAGCCCCATTCGTATACCCCGTCGTTGATGCTTAGCGTGAGTCGATGCTGGTATCCGTCGGCCGCGGCTATTGGCATGTTCAACATGACGTAGTTTTGCCAGTTTTTCGCCGTTTCGAGACGAATCCCCGAGTACTCTTGATGACCAAAGATAACTTTTGTCAGGCCTTCCGCGGCGCAGTCCCATCCGTCCGCACAGCTGATTGAAAGTGCAGTCGCGCCATAATTCGTGTCGAAAAACGTTGCTTGCCAATCGGAGCTCGGCGAATAGATAGTCGGTAGCGCATTGATGCGTGCATTGAAGCTGAGTCCGAATTTCGCGGCGGGCGAAAAAATGGCGGCCGCAAGAAAGAGAGCTGATGCGGCGATGGCGACGCGCAGGCCGGGTGCCTTGTTGTACGGAATACGTCGGTCGAAGCTCGCAAAAAATAGAGCGCCCGCAAAAATACCTAATGCGTCACTGCCAAGATCGGCGATGCTCGCATCACCCGGACCAATTGCCTGGAATGCCTCACCTGTTATGCCGGCCATCGCGGCAACGGCAATAGCAAAAGCATAGCTGGGTACAAGCGACAGACGGCTACTCAGTCCCAATAAGAGGCCCAGCGTCAGGAGCATGAATGCCGGAGCGTGCATTGCATCGCGAAAGGCGGTAGCGGCACGAGAGCCATCCGCGCCCAGCGTGGACAGATGGGCGAGACCGACGACGATCAGTCCCGCGGCGACAATCTTGAGTACCGGAAATGGGATCGAGTCCAGATAGGCTTTCATCGCTTTGTTGTTTCCCTCTTTTTCGTATTCAGGTCCGATATTGAATGGGACTTTTGTCACGACGACGCATCGTACAGTAAGCTAGAATCAGCGCTGTATCAAAACGGACCACCCCTCCAACGCACGAAGCTGGATTGAAACTGTTCCCCACCATGCCGAAACGAAGATCTAATTCTAGAGTAATGCAATGCGCACCTGGTCAATAAACAGAAGAGCAAGATTTCCACTGCTTCTGATGGCGGCTGCCGAGCTGTCTATTGTTTTTTCGTCACCATTCATAGCCAGTTTATTGATCTTTGGGAATGTCGACCAGATTGCACCGAATCAGGAGTACCTGGGGTTCAAGTCTCTGCTGCTGGCAATCGGTGTGTTTTTGAGCCTGATTGCAATGGGCTTATATCAATCGGACCAGCGGCTGTATTTTTACGAATCAGTAGTCCGGATCGCCGCGGCTCTGGTTTGTGCCACAGTCGGTCTGGCGGTGATTTTCTTTGCTTTGCCTGTTGTCGCAGTTGGAAAGATGGTCATGGCGGTCGCGATGGGCTACTCAGCAATTCTGTTGGTTGCGCTGCGGTATTTTTTTTACCGGACTATCGACGAGCATGTGTTCCGACGCAAGATTCTGATCTACGGTTCTGGGAAACGCGCCTCCAGTATTGATGATTTGCGGAGAAAAGCGGACAGACGCGGGTTCAAGATCGTGGGAAGGATTGCGGCACCCGGTGACAAACCTGTTGAGTCAGGTACGGCGCGAATAGAGCACGACGCGCCGTTGATCGAAATCGCCAAAAAAACGGGAGCTGATGAGATTCTTGTTGCGATGGATGAGCGACGCGGAAACCTGCCGATTCGACAGTTGCTTGACGCTCGCCTCGCAGGCGTTGAAGTCATCGACTTGCTCGAATTTATCGAGCGCGAATCTGGCAAGATCAGAGTGGATCTGGTTAGCCCGGGCTGGCTGATCTTTTCGTCCGGTTTTCGCGTTTCTCGTTTTAGACGGTTCTGCCAGCGGACGGTCGACCTGTCGGTCAGCGCAACGCTATTGCTGGTTGCCTGGCCTGCCATGTTGCTGACAATGCTGGCCATCAAGATCGAGGAGGGAATCCGCGCGCCCGTAATTTACAGACAATCCCGAGTGGGTGAGGGCGGCTTGCCGTTCTCGGTACTGAAGTTTCGAAGCATGCGCACAGATGCTGAAGCCGATGGTGAAGCTCGCTGGGCAACAGCAACTGATGATCGTGTGACTCGCGTCGGTGCCGTTCTGCGAAAATTCCGCCTCGACGAATTGCCGCAGGTATTCAACGTACTGTCGGGACAAATGGCATTGGTCGGTCCGCGGCCCGAAAGGCCAGAGTTTGTCGACGATCTTAAGCAAAAGATTCCATACTATGCCGAACGCCACACGATCAAACCTGGCGTGACCGGATGGGCGCAAGTCAAATATGCGTATGGCGCGTCTGACGAAGACGCGGCTGAAAAACTTCACTATGACTTGTATTACGTCAAGAACCAGAGTCTTCTGCTCGATATCGTCATTATCCTGCAGACGGTCGAGGTTGTTCTCTGGGGAAAAGGCGCCCGATAGAGTTACCGGTGTATCGTCATGCGGCGGCGCGCAGTGTCGTTACGAAACCGACGCCTCATGGCATTGTGTGACGCAGCTCACGCTTTGAAAGCTCACTTGCTTCCGGCAATACTTATTCAGGTCGCATAGAATTGAGGTGCTGAATTGCACTCGTCTGGGCGACGGCCAACTCAACCCTGCAAGTGAACGGCGGCTTTCACGGATAGCCCCGGTTGGTGCGAGGCGATATGGTAATAATTGCTAAAAACATCAAGGAAGTACTGTACTATTTAGAGTCGCTATCGCGGGCAAAACAGCGCCAAATGCGCTCTAGTCAGGCTTTGGTAGTGCGCTTTGTGCTCCACCGGTCACAAAGGCCGGGTGAACTAAACAGATGAGAGTTACGCTAGTGTCGAAACCTTTTACAACTATGTGGACATTTCTCGCAACGTTATTGCTGGCAAGTGCTTGTGGTAGCGCGCCGCCGTCGACGGGTGCAGGCAATATTGCAGCTGTTTCGGGTACTGGCGAGTACATCATCGGTCCGGGCGACACACTCAATATTTTCGTTTGGCGAAACGAAGATCTTTCCGTGACCGTGCCTGTGCGTCCGGACGGCAAGATATCCACGCCTCTTATCGAAGACATGGTTGCTGTTGGAAAATCACCTAGTGCCCTGGCGCGAGATATGGAAGAGGTTCTGGCAGAGTTCATCCGTAACCCGAAGGTCAATGTGATTGTCGAAGGTTTTGTCGGCACATTCGGGGAGAAAGTCAGGATACTTGGGCAAGCCGCCTCGCCACAGGCGATTCCCTATCGTGACAAACTAACCCTTTTGGATGTGATGATCGAAGTGGGCGGGCTGACGCAGTTTGCAGCGGGCAACCGTTCGAAACTGGTTCGTGTTGTTGATGGCAAGAGCCAGGAGTTTCGTATTCGGCTTGACGACTTGGTCAACAAAGGCGATCTGGATGAGAACATTCCGGTAATGCCTGGCGATGTCATCATTATTCCGGAATCTGTCTTTTAGATTTCCTATCAGTGACGAATCAGGACCCAGAAAGTTGAAAGACGTTTACGACCAGGCAATCGCGGAACTTCGCGGCATGTGGAGATTCCGTAAGTGGGTTGTTGTTACAACCTGGCTGGTGTGCCTTGTTGGCTGGTCAATAGTGCTGGCATTACCTGATATGTATCGAGCGTCAGCACGGTTTCAGGTCGACACATCGTCAACCCTGGAGCCGTTGCTCGGTACGCAAATAGTTGCCGCCAATGTTGAGCAGCAGCTGGCGATGGTACGGCAGGCACTGGTCGGTAGCGTCCAGTTATTGAAGGTCGCCACTGAGACCGGACTGGACGCGGGAGTGGAGACAGATGCGCAGCGCGTCGAACTTGTTGCAGGACTTGGCCAGCGATTATCAATTTCAGCCGATTCACTTTCGACACCTGGCCAAGGCCGTCCGAGAGGCGAGAGCCTTTTTACTATTGAGTACGAGGATCGCGATCGCTCCAAAGCTGCGGAGGTCGTTTCGGTACTGCTAAACACCTTTATTGAAGATACCCTGCGATCTGAGAGGGCCGGAAACGAGTCTGCCCGCAAATTTATCGAGCAGCAAATTGCGGAAACCGAGCAGCGTTTGCAGGAAGCTGAAGATCTCCTGGCGCGATTTAAACGTGACAACGCCGACAAACTGCCGGGTTCAGAGGGTGGTTACTTTACCCGTTTGCAAAGAACAAGAGACGCACTGGCTGAGTCGCGACGCAGCCTGCGCATCGCACAGTCCAAGCGCGACCGCCTGCGTTTGCAAATCAGCGGTGAAGTCGCAGTGGTCACGTCGACTGATCGTGACGCGGACGACCTGCCGGCGAACAGCCTTGATGCGCGAATACGCGACTACGAATCCAGACTTGAGAGTTTGTTGCTTGACTATACTGAGCGCCATCCTGACGTTATCGCTGTTCAGGAAACGCTGCTTCGCCTCAAAGCAGAGCGAGCCGATGAACTGCAAAAGCTGGGACTGCAAGGCGGCGATATTGAAATAGCGATGCTGGATGCCAACCCTGTGCACCAGGCAATTCGTATCGCGCTCAATGAAACTGACGTTGAAATCGCGACACTTGAAGCAGATATCGCTGACCAGGTCAGCACGGTGAGCTCGTTGAAGGCTTTGATTGACGAGGTTCCGGAAGTCGAGGCCGAGTACGCGAGACTCAATCGTGACTATGAAGTTGTCCGGGAAGGCTACCAAGCACTGGTCGAAAGCAGGGAAACTCAGGTATTGAGCAGCCGTGCCTACGATTCTGGCGAAGAAGATTTCAAAATTATCGATCCACCAGTGGCAGGTTTTAACCCGGTATCGCCGAATCGCACAATGTTGTTCCTGGCTGTTGCCATACTTGCCGGTGCGGCCGGAGTCGGTTTCGCTTTCGCATTTTCGCAATTAAGTCCGGTTGTGCACGATGTGAACACACTCCGCAAAGTGGCAGGTATTCCCGTACTTGGCAAAATCAGTGTCGTTGCTGGTCAGGGTGGTTTTTTTGGTCGGGCCGACTTTAAGCAATTTGTCGCCAGCCTTGCCGGAGTCGTCGTCATTTTAGGCACGCTCGTTGTGCTGGAGATTTCAGGGCATGGAGTACGTGACATTTTGGTTGGATTGCTTTGAGTAAAATACAGGAAGCACTGAAGCGCATTCAGAGTAGCGGTACAGCTGAGGCTGAACCGACGTCAGTCGCGTCGTCAATGGCGAGCCTGAATGACACGACGACGTTGCGACGAATGGATCCGAACGAGTTGCCGGACGACCTTCGCTGTATGGATTTTCGTTACAATGGCAAGACCGTCGTCGTTGACGGCGACCAACTCGAAACGTCCGGATTTCTGGTATCGGGTGCCAAGCAGCCGAAACTCGCTGATGAGTGTCGCTTTATCAAGAGGCCGATATTAGCTAATGCCATTGGTGACAAAGTTACGAAGCCGGAGCGCTCCAACCTCATAATGGTAGCGAGTGCGTTGCCAGGGGAAGGCAAAACGTTTACGTGTATTAACCTGGCGCTAAGTATTGCGCGTGAAAAGGACTGGAGTGTTGTCCTGGTCGACGCAGACTGTGCACGACAGCACGTTTCAAATCTGTTTGCCGCTGAAAGTGAAAAAGGGCTTCTGGACCTGATAAGGAACCCGGAACTTGATCCCAATGACCTGATCATGCCGTCCAATATTCAGTCGCTTTCTATCTTGCCGTCGGGCAGACGTGATGAGCTTGCTGTTGAGTTGCTGGCGAGTGACACAATGAGCAATCTGGCTGCGCGCTGGGCTGAAGAAGACCCGCGCAGACTGTTTGTTTTTGACTCATCCCCTCTGTTATTGACGCCTGAACCGGCGGTCCTGTCTGCGCAGGTAGGGCAGGTTGTACTGGTTGTGCATGCTGGTCACACGTCTCATGTCGATATTCAAACGGCGGCGTCAAAGCTCGAGCCTGGCGTAGCGGTTAACGCGATATTGAATCAGGTCGAATATGGTGACTCGTCTGATAAGGGCGGCTACTACGACTATTACGGTCGCAGCCAGGTGGTCAACGACGAAGATTAGCTTGTGGGCAAGCTGGTGACTTTCGGAGCCTAACGATTATGAATAATAAAGTGCATCACTTGATCAGTAACTCGCTCAGGTTCTTTCTGGTAGCGACTTTGACGTATTCGACAACTGTATTCGCACAGTCACCCGAAGAAGAAAGTCGAACCGAAATTTCCATAAGCGGTGGTTACGGTCACTCGGACAATGTTTTTCGTTCATCTGTAACGGATATCGGCAGTGATTTTGCTGTGGTGGGCCTGGTCGCAGACTTCAAGCTGGTTCGACCAAAGTTTGAATTCAGCCTGCTAAGCGACCTTGACTACCTGGAGTACGAAAACTCCGCGGTACGAGATCGACCTGACGGCTTTCTCGATGCGCTACTAACGGTAAATGTTGTTGACGATCGGCTGGAGTGGTACGTAGAGAACAATTTTTCGCAAATTCGACAGGATGCGTCTCTAGGTGATACGCCCGATAACTTGCGTGAGTTCAATATTCTTTCTACTGGCCTGGACGCACGATTGCCGGTCGGTGGCAGATCATCACTCGACGTTTTCGCCTCCTTTAGTGATCGAAGTGCGAGAGAGATCCAGGATGTAGATAGTCAGGAGTTTTCTGCGGGGCTGGGCCTGTATCGACAAATCAGCAGCACACGTAGTGCAGCATTAATACTCGATATTTCGAGCATCGAATACGATGACCTGGATGCTACAGAGTACGATATTCAGCGCCTGTTCGTCCGCTACGAAAACGAGCTTGCCTCCGGGCAGGTAACCCTGGATCTCGGTGCCAACAAGATCGATTCTGGTTCTTCGGGCTTCAATTCTGATACCAACCCTTTGTTTCGTTTGAGTTGGCAGCGTGATATTGCAGCGAGATCAACGGTGACATTCTCCACGTCGCACGAGATCAATGACCTCGGCGCATCGGCAGCACAACGCTCAGATGGTGGCGGTCGGGCTGGAATATCCGGTCGACTTAACGCGTCCGGTAGCCCATTTACAGAGACGCGTGCGTCTGTCACGTGGGATTTGAATGGCAACCGAACCGCCTGGCAACTTGCTTTCGCAGGATCCAATTCGCAGTATGATGACCCGCTGGTTGCGGACTTCGATATCGTCAGTGTGCGAGGTTCAATGCGGCGTGAATTACCGTCGCGCTGGAGCCTGGAACTGTCAGTGTATTCGGGCAAGCGCAACACACACCAGTCAATTCGTCAGAGTCGTGATTCAACCGGTCAAATTTCGGTGCGAAAGGAGATTGGTCGCCGCCTCGGTATAATTGCCGGTTACCGACATGAGCGCCGGACGGACAATTCGTCAACGGGCTACACGGAAAACCAGTACCGCGTCGATTTCGTATTTGGCGCTCGATAGCTTCGCGATCATGGCAGGGATATTGACCAAGTCGATGCGCTGTGGCGCCTTATACACGCGAATTCTAATTGATCTCCGGGCCTGAGGCAGTAATGAGCCCGCCAAACGGTCGTCCAAGGCTATCGCGAAACCTGGTAGCCAACCTGGTCAGATTCTCATCCATCATTCTGATCAGCTTTTTTCTATCGCCGTATGTTGTGCACAAGCTTGGTGCCGCTGGCTACGGAATCTGGACATTGATTGCTGGACTGACAGGTTACCTGGGCCTGTTGGACTTCGGTGTTCGGCAATCTATCAACAAGTTCGTTGCCCACCACCATGCCGTTGGTGAGCATCGCGATAGTTCGATAATCGTTGCGACCGGATTGAAATTGTTTTTCGTCGCCGGGATTTTTGCCTTTCTCCTCACTTTGCTACTTGCCTGGCTTGCACCCGCTATTTTCAATATCCCGCCCGAGTTGCTTGAAGACTCGCGAATCGTCATTCTTCTGGGTGGTGCAACTGTCGCAACTTCTCTGATTTGTGGTGTGTTTGGCGGCGTGATTTCGGGCGTACAGCGTTTTGACGTGCAATGCGGCCTTGATGTATCCATCTCTTTATTGCGCGCATTGGCCACGGTTTTCGTGTTGCACAATGGGTGGGGTTTGGTCGGAATGGCAATCGCGCACCTGGCAGTTTCCGCGCTAAACCTGCTCGTCTATTTTCTTGCCTGCAACAGCTTGTACGCAGAATTGAAAATCGTGTTGAGCCACCCACTGCATACGCACGCCCGGAAGCTGTTGGGATTCGCATCCGCCTTTTTCGCAATCCACGTACTGCATGCGATCGCATTTCACAGCGACAATATCGTTATAGGCGTAGCCATGCCCATAGAGGCGATCGCATTCTTCGCGATTGCCGCCACATTAATCAAACAGTCGAGCGGGCTTACCGATGCCCTGGCGCATTTGATGACCCCCAGGATCAGTGCGCTAGCCTCACAAGGCCAGCCGGTAGGTGACGACATTCTGAACGCGGCACGTATTGCGACGATGCTTATCGTACCCGTCGCACTGACTTTTCTGATTCGTGGCGAGACGTTCATCTATCTCTGGATGGGCGAAGACTATGCAGAGCTGTCCGGCAGGGTGCTCCGCATTCTTGCGATAGTGCTCTGGATCGGAGCAACTCGGGCGGTGATTTTTAACTCACTCGCTGGCCTGGGCAAGCACAGAATGCTCATCAAGGGGATAGCACTGGAAGCGTTTAGCAACGTAGCACTCAGTATTCTCCTGGTCGGTTCGTATGGTGTCGTCGGTGTCGCACTCGGTACGCTAATACCAAATGTCTTTGTCACACTGTTCTACTTTCCCAAGAAGCTCTTTGATGCCGTAGGTGTACGACAGAGCCAGGTGTACCTGAGAGCGATCGCACTCCCTTCGCTTGTTGCGCTGCCTTTTGCCGTGACGATGTATTGGGTTGAGTCGCAGGTAAATACAAATAGTCTGTGGAGTTTCTTTGCGCAGTTGGCTGCAATGCTCCTGCTCATGCCACTGGCTGCATGGTTGTATGGCTTCACCAGAGCTGAAAAAGATCAATTGATCGCGCTCTTGAAGCGGTAAAAGTATGAAGATACGGAATCGAGACTAAATGGAGCGTCGTTTGCATATCGCGTTTGTATTGGATTCGTTTCGTATCGGCGGCACGGAGATTAATGCTGTGCGAACAGCGGAGCAACTGTGTGCGGAAGGTGTTCGGCTGACAGTGTTTTACTTGTCAGATGACGGAGCTCTGCGAGACCGTTACGAGGCTCTGGACATTGAGATGCATCACGCACCAATCAGGAATTTCTATTCTCCGGCGACATTCCGGCAGGGGTTTCGATTAGCTGCGATGATTCGAAAAGCAGGCATCGATATCGCCCACACACATGATATGTACACCAACGTGTTCGCGTTACCCTATCTGCGACTCGCGTCGGACTGCATGGTGCTCGCAAGCCGGCGGTGGGGAAAGTCTGTTTTTCCGGCTAGTCTGAATTTCTTAAACCGATTCGCACTGCGCTTCGCTCACCGGGTCCTCGGCAATAGTAACGCGGTATCTGATTTACTTGCTGATGTGGACCATGTGCCTGCTGAGAAAATTGTCACGTTACCCAATTTTGTCGACGACGATGTATTCGCGAGTGCGGGCGAAGTTATGAAGGACTGGCCGGGAGTTACCATTCCAGCGGACGCAATCGTCGCTGGAGTTGTAGCGCGGCTGGAACCGGTAAAGAACCATAAGTTGGTCATTCGTGCTATTGCCGACACGCCTGACACTGTCCACCTGGTCGTCGTAGGTGACGGTAGCGAGCGGCCGAAACTGGAAAGCCTCGTCCGGAAACTCGGTCTTGATAATAGAATTCATTTTTTGGGTGAAGTTCCTGCAGGTTCAAAAATCCAACGACATTTCGACGTGTGTGTGTTGAGTTCTCATGACGAAGGTTTTCCGAACTCGATTGTTGAGGCGATGGCGATGGGCAAGCCAGTTATCGCGACAGCGGTTGGTGGCGTCGTGGATGCCGTCGAAGACGGCGAGACGGGAGTTCTGGTTGAACCCGGTAACCACTCAGCGATGTCGGATGCGATACGCAGCTTGTGCGAGAATGCAGAGCTGAGAAACAAGATGGGAATGGCGGGCTTGAGTATTGCGCAGGAGCGTTATAGCCGCGCTGCAGTCATTTCTGCTTTGATGAACATCTACAGGCAAATGTCGGCAGAGAGTAGAGGGTGAAGATGATGCGGCAAGGAAAGCAGGCAGCACTATCGGTAGCGCGCGCTGCGCGACGCTCATTGTTCGCGGCGAGCCGGGCGGCCGGAATTCAGGGAGTGGTAGCCGATTCTGAGTGGCGCAGGAATCAACTCTGTATTCTCTGCTATCACGGCGTGTCGATGAGTGATGAGCACGAATGGTTACCGGAACTCTTCGTGCCGCCTGAGTTCTTACGTGCCAGGTTGGAGGTGCTGCGCCGTAACGATTGCACGGTCTTGCCGCTGGGCGAGGCGGTGACGCGGCTCTATGCAGGCACGTTGCCGCGAAGAAGCGTGGTTCTGACCTTCGACGATGGCTTCTACAATTTCTATGATGCCGCAGCGCCGGTTCTGAAAGAATTCGACGTTCCTGCCACGAACTACGTTTCTACATACTATTCAGTGAATCAGCGTCCGTTGCTCGACCTCAGTATTCGATACGTTCTTTGGAAATGCCGTGAAAAAGTGCTCGACATTGACGTGCATGGTCAGGCTGAGCAGTTGGCGTTGTCTGACCCGGATTCTCACAAGCGGGCCGTGCAATTACTGCGGCGGCAAGCGGCAAATCTGGAAGACGACAGGGATGCCCAGAGTGACTGGATCCGCGGTGTCGCCGAACAGCTTGGATTCGACTGGAGTCAATTTCTGAATGATCGCACGATGCACTTGATGAATGCTGACGAGATTCGGGACATGAGCCGTCGTGGCCTGGATATGCAGCTACACACGCATCGGCATCGTACGCCACGGAGCAAGGAATTATTCGTTGCGGAGGTGACTGAGAACAAGTCTGTCCTGGAAGGCATTACCGGTAAGCCGGCGGTTCATTTCTGTTATCCGAGTGGCGACTTTGACGCGATGTTCTTGCCATGGTTGTCGCAGGCGGGTGTCGAATCCGCGACGATCGGTGTTTCATCATTGGCGCGAGAGGACCACCACGCTCTGCTACTGCCGCGCTACATTGACACGATCCTGCAATCGGACCAGATGTTCGAGAATTGGGTCCTGGGGATGAATGACCGACTCAGGTTTCGTGCCAGGTGATATGTGACTATCTATAGGCAACCGCGTTTTATCTTGCAGGCGATTTCGCCAGGGAGTGTTTCAGCGTAATGTGTGGAATCGCAGGTTTTTCTGGTTTCGACTATCCGGCCGAACGGTCAGCGGAACTCGTCCGCTCGATGTGCGATGCGATTGAACATCGCGGTCCGGACGATGATGGATACCTGGTTGCAAACGGTGTTGCCATGGGAATGCGGCGCCTGAGTATCATAGACGTTTCCGGCGGCAAACAACCGATCTACAACGAAGATCGAAAGATTTCTGTCGTGTTCAATGGTGAAATTTACAACCATCATGTTCTGCGGGAGCAGCTACGAAGTAAAGGACATTCGTTCCGAACGTCGAGTGATACCGAGGTACTCGTGCATCTGTACGAAGAGTACGGGCGAGACATGGTGCGTCGTCTGAAAGGGATGTTTGCATTCGCTATCTGGGATGAGCCCAATCGCAAACTGTTCATCGCGCGAGATCAGACCGGAATGAAACCGCTGAGCTACCTCGAGGTAGATGGCGGGTTGGTGTTTTGCTCAGAGTTGCGGTCAATGCTTCGGTTTCTCGACACTACGCCGGAGATTCATACACCGTCGGTAATGAGCTACCTGGCACTGGGGTACGTCCCGGATCCGGCCAGCATATTTGCAGGTGTCAGGAAGCTGCCGCCGGGGCATTGGCTGGAATGGTCCGAAGGCCAGACTGTCAAGACAGGCCGTTACTGGAATGCACCGCTACCTGGGTCGGAGCCGACCGAGGAGGGTGCATTGGTCGAAGAACTTCGATCTCTCCTGAATAGCTCGGTCAAGTCGCACCTCGAATCAGAGGTGCCGCTTGGCGCATTTTTATCAGGTGGCCTTGATTCGTCGGCCGTAGTTGCGCTGATGGCCCGGCACGCCAGTGGCCGGGTAAAGACGTTTTCAATCGGCTTTGACGAAGCTGCTTTCGATGAGTCGAAAGTCGCTAAAAAGGTTGCGGCTGAATTAGGCGCGGATCATTCTGAGCTTATTCTGCGACCTGATGTTGAGCAAACTCTTGACGCTATAGCGACTATGTTTGATGAGCCGTTTGGTGACTCATCTGCAATTCCCACATTTTTCGTTGCACAGTTGGCGCGCGAACGTGTGACTGTTGCGTTATCAGGTGATGGCGGCGATGAATTGTTCGGAGGATATTCCCGTTACAGACAGTCCTTGGGTGAGGTCGCATATGGCTCCGCACTCGGTAGCCTCCTCGCGACCTGCGGCCGCTTCCTGCCGCATGCTTTCCCAGGCCGCAATCGGCTTATCGACAGTGGACGCTCGAATTGGGGGCGATACCTTGCGAAGGTCAGCAGCCCGCTGCGAATCGACGAAGGTGGGTATGCACGTGCTGACCGCGATGGAGGTAATCAGTACGTCCATGAGCAGCTACACGAGCTGGTCGACTCGGTCGCAGGAACGGATCTCGCGACGGGCATGATGCTGATAGATCTCGGGTCCTACCTTCCCGGGGATATTCTGACAAAGGTCGACAGGACCTCCATGGCTGTGTCTCTTGAAGCGCGAGTGCCATTGCTTGATGTTGACCTCATAAACTTTGCATTTAACCTGCCCAGTCAGTTTCGAGTAACAAGGCACAATGGCAAACACCTGTTCAGGAAGGCGATTGCTGAGTTTGTGCCTGATTGGTTATTTTCGAGGCCGAAGCAGGGCTTCGCCATTCCTCTGGCTGACTGGTTTCGCGGTCCACTAAAACATCGAATTAGCGATCTTCTAACCGCCGGCGGAGCAATTGGCGAGTATGTTGACCCAACCGCATTGGAACGGACCGTGGCAGAGCATTCATCCGGGAGACGCGACCACAGTTTATCGTTATGGCGCTTGATCGTTCTCGATGCCTGGTTGGCCGGGCTTGCGAACGGCGCACTGGAGTCACCTCCAACGGCCCCAAGGCTTTCCTATTAGCATATGACTGAGATAGACCGGGAAAACGATCCACACAGCGCTCTACGGGTTTGCCTGGTCGGGCCTACGCCGGGCGCAGCGGGTGGACAATCAGTTGTCGCGGAACAGTTGCTGTTGGAATTGAACAAGCTCGACGGTGTCCGGGCGGACCTGCTCCCTATCGACCCTCAGTTTCCAAGGGCATTGAAAAAAATAAGGAAAATCAAATATTTAAGGACACTTTTTAATTCGATCATCTACTTTTATACGCTGCTTTCACAGATTCGGCGCTACCATGTTGTGCACATCATGTCGGCCAGCTACTGGAGCTATTTGGTATCGACGGCGCCGGCAATTCTCGTTGCTCGACTGTACAGACGACCGATCGTCTTGAACTACCATAGCGGGGAGGCGGACGACCACCTTGCGAATTGGCGAACTGCCAAGCCGCTGGCGAAGCTTGCCGACGTCATCGCGGTGCCTTCCGCTTATCTGCAGGAAGTGTTTTCACGACACGGTCTGGACTCGGTGGTTGTAGCCAATTTTGTTGATGGTGAACTGTTCTCCTATCGGCGCAGAACCGCATTGCAGCCCGTGTTGTTATGCAACCGCTCGTTTCAGGCTCATTACAATGTTGCCTGCGTCGTGGATGCCTTTCACCTGATTCAGCAGCAGCACGAAAATGCGCGCCTTACGCTGGCTGGTGACGGTCCATTGCGTTCCCGCCTTCGTGAGCAGGTGAATTTATTAAAGCTGGCAAACGTTCGCTTCGCTGGGGCGGTTTCAATGACCGAGATGGCGAGGCTCTATGATGAGGCTGATATCTACATAAATGCCTCAATGATCGACAACATGCCGATGTCACTGCTTGAAGCGGCCGTAAGCGGGTTACCCATCGTATCCAGTGACGCGGGCGGCATCCCATACATGGTGCAGGACGGTCGTGAGGCAATGCTCGTTCCAAGCGGCGAGGCAGCGTCGCTGGCGAGAGCCGCATTGAACATGCTCGATGGGCAGGTTGATGTCGATGCGATGACAGATGCTGCGTACAAGTTGGTGAAGGACGTTTACTCACCGGTTGCGGTGGTTGGCGAATGGCGAAGAACATATCGACACGCGCTTGGCGACAAGGATCCGCATGCATGAGTGAGATTCGCCTCGGACTGGTCGTCGATTCGAATATGGTTCCTGCGTGGGCGGACCGCATGCTTGATGCAGTTATGTCAGAGTCGCTGGCGAGTATCGCTTTCGTTGTTCGTGTCGATACAGATGAACGAGCGACGGCACAGCCTGCGGACGCAGGGTTGTTGAGTCGCTGTCTGAAGCGATTTGAGCGGTTCTTGATCGGTTCTCAGCCATTGAGCGAAGACCCGCTTGGCCAGGTTGAACTGGGGCGGGTCAGAGCCACAACAATCAGCGTTGATGAGGCCGTGACGTTTTGCAGCGAGAAATCGGATACTGCACCACTGGCTTGTGACATGCTCGTCACGCTTGTCGAGTCAGAGCTGCCTGCCGAACTGTTCGACTGCGCTCGACTCGGTGTGTGGGATATTGTCGTCGGGTCTTCACGCACGAACTTAAGTGAGATTGCCGGGCATTACGAAGTACTCACAAGTCAAGCAGTCACCGAGTCGTTTTTACGCCGCCGGCGTACGCAGGATGACGCTGGCGTCATACTTTACTCATCGACCTCATGTACCGAGAGTATGTCTGTCGCGGCGAATATCATTCCGAACTATTGGAAAGCAGCATTCTACATTCCGCGCATATTGGCAGCATTGCAACTGAACCCTGATGCATTACTGGAGTATCGTCAGCCAGCTCCGGATTTATCTGTTCGAAAAGTCTCGAACATACGATACGCAGCCATGCTGGTGTGCAAGTTTGCGGAAAAACTGCGGCGTAAATTTGGAGATGTATTTTTCAAGCAGCAGTGGATCCTGGCTATGCGGTACTCACAGGATTTACCAGACCGGTTTTCAGACTTTACGAAGCTGATTCCTCCACAGGACAGGTTTTGGGCTGATCCATTCCTGTTTGAGTACAAAGGAAAAAGTTATCTATTCTTTGAGGAATTGCAATACCGCACGAATCGCGGAGAAATACTGGCGGTAGAAATCGATGAAAATGGTTTTGTCGGAAAGCCTGTCACCGCGATGGCAAAGGATTTCCATCTGTCCTATCCGTTCGTTTTCGAGTTTGAGGGCGAGGTCTATATGATTCCGGAATCGTATGATAACCGTACCGTTGATCTTTATCGAAGTACGGGATTTCCGGATGCATGGCAGCTTGAGAGAACCCTGTTCTCCGGCCAGCGTTTTGTCGATGTGACGATTCACAAGTACAACGAAACGTATTGGTTATTTGCTAACGTGAGTTCTATTGATGCGGTATCACCTTGGGACGAACTGTACCTTTTTTATGCAGATTCACCTGTTGCGGAGGAGTGGACGTCGCATCCTGAAAATCCTGTGGTCTCGGACGTCCGGACATCGCGACCAGCAGGTCGCGTGTTTTCGCATAAGGACAAGTTGATTCGGCCGTCTCAGAACTGCGCACCGCACTACGGCTATGGTCTGAATTTTTGTGAGATCATTGAGCTCACGAAAACTCGCTACAGAGAACAGGTGTGGAAGCGCTTTGAGCCGGTTGAGGATCGCTCAGTCGTATCGTTGCATACCTATAATGAGATGAATGGAATCCAGGTGACCGACTTTCAGCATCGGGTACGCAAGTCGGGCTGATTCATGATTCTAGTTTGAATTGAGTTCACGAATTCGGTCGCCAACCAGTTCGTGAGACTCACCGTCGATGGCGATTCGTAGCCAGATTTCCAGATTCAGCAACCCCCACAGTGTTTGCGAATTGTCAGATACTTGTTCTCTGTGGTTGCGGCAAACGGTTTCTATGAAGTGATTATCAAGAATGTTTCTGCTTCGGAATCGCTCACCCAGAACAAATTCATCAAGCAAATTCGAGTGCTTCTGGCGAAACCAGGTCGCCAGAGGTACTGGGAATCCCATCTTGGGTCGGTGCAGGATTTCGGAGGGGATTACGCCTTCCATGGCCTTGCGTAAGACGTACTTGGTTGTCAGGCGCCGCAGCTTCATGTTTGTTGGCAAATGCGTCGTAAACTCCACAAGCTCCCTGTCGAGAAATGGCACGCGGCTCTCTATTGACGCCGCCATGCTCATCTGGTCCTGTTTCATCAGTAGCTCATGGAGGTAGGTCCACATATCTACGTACAGGATCTTGTCGAGCAATTCAGGGCTTCCGGCTGCAGCGGCGAGCTTCGCATGTTGACGATAGGGGTCAATGGCCCCGATAGATTCCTTAAGGTCTGCAGACAACGTTCGATGCAATTCGTCATTTGAAAAAGCTGAAAAATTGTCAAAATACAGCTGCTCAAGTCCAAGCTCCCGCTGCAGGAACGTCCGGGACAGTTTTTGACCCACGCGGTTTCCCTGGGCCCGCGATACAAGCCGGGATATTGCACGGCGAAGAGCGGCTGGGGTGAGCCGCTTGTAATATTGACCCAGTTTGAAATTATAGACCGTACGAGGGTAACGACCGTAGCCGGCCATCAATTCGTCGGCCCCTTCGCCAGTCAGTACGACTTTCACGTGTTCCGACGCTAGTTCGCAGACGCGAAAAAGCGGAATGCTGGCGGGATAGGCGATTGGCTCATCCTCGTGCCAGATCATTCTTGGCAGTAACTCGAAGTACTCCGATGACGACATTTTTACAACGTGTGCGTCCAGTTCAAACGCCTTCGACGCCACGCCCGCATAATGCAGTTCGTTCGCGGACTTGTCTTCGAATGCGACTGAGAAACCGTGTACCTTGCCCTGCATGTTTTTGCGCATCATCGCAGCAATGGCTGTCGAATCGATTCCGCCTGATAGCAAGACCCCGACCGGGACGTCGGACATCAAATGCGATGATACCGCGTCTTCAAATTTTCCCCGCCATTCTTCTATGAGTTTGCTTTCGCTGCCAGCAGATGACTTGCGCTCACCGCTGAAGGTGACATCCCAGTACCTTTGGATGTCGAGCTTGCCGTCCTGCCAGGTCAGCGTGCAGCCGCCGGGCAATCGTTGTATCGACTGATACAGAGTATCTTCAGCACTTGGTGACAGGTTGGTTAGCAAGTCTGGAAGAACAGCGACGTTCATTCTGGCGTCGGTAACATTAGCGGCAAGGATGGCCTTTATTTCTGACGCGAAGTACAGGGATCCATCTTCGCCGGTGTGGTAATAGAGCGGTTTTATGCCCAGGCGATCGCGTGCAATAAACAACCTGGATTTTCGAGCGTCCCAGATCGCAAACGCGAACATGCCGCGTAAGTGATCTACACAGGCCTCACCATACTCGTCGTACAAGTGCAGGATGACCTCGGTATCAGACTTTGTCTGAAACGTGTGTCCAAGCGCTTCAAGCTTGTTTCGATAGTCTTCGTGATTGTAGATTTCGCCATTGAATACCAGGTGAATGCTGCCACTCTGGTCTTTTATAGGTTGCTGACCCGATTCGAGATCAACAATGCTGAGGCGCCGGTGGGCCAGGCCGATCGGCCCATCAATGACATGCCCTGAGTCATCAGGCCCCCGGTGGTGTAGCACATCACGCATCCTGACCAGGGTCGACTCATCGAGTTTTGCTTTGCTCGCAGATGCGAGCGCGATGCCGTTAATGCCGCACATATAGTCCTCTTTGGAGTCGAGCAGTCGAAAGCGCATGAAGCCGTATGATTCGGCTGGCTTCATTTTGCACCCGGCCGCATGCGTCCGCAACCAGCTTTCACTATCTGTCGGGCTCAGGCAGCTGTTGTGTGAAACCAGTCACGAAAGACAATTAGAGGCACCACACAGTTTTCGAACCTTTTCGGCTCTGGCTTAAGATTTACGCGGTCTGCACGTGGCATCCTTGACTTTCAGAGTATGATTAGGAACGCTAACCACTGACCATCCGGGCCGCCAATTTCGATGCGAATTCTCCACTTGCTTGACTCATCAGCACCGATTATCTCTGGATACTCGTCACGTAGCAGAGCGATCGTCAATGCTCAACGCGCGGCGGGCCATGAACCGATCGTTTTGACATCATCGCGTCAATACAACGATAGCGATGTCGAATGCGAGGTGATTGACGATATCAAGTACTACCGTTCATCAGGACCGGCGGCGCAATCTGGTATTCCCCTTATGGAAATGCATCGATTCCGCAAGCGGATTCTCGAGGTGGCGCGCCTTGAAGGTGCAGAAGTTCTGCACGCCCACAGCCCGATTCTGACTGGATTGCCGACATGGCTGGCTGCAAGGCAGCTGGGACTTAAGTGTGTCTATGAAATGCGGAGTCTCTGGGAGGATGCGAGCGTCGAAAGCGGCGCAATATCGGAGTCGTCGTTGCGTTACAAAATGACGCGTGGCGCGGAGACGTTCCTGATGCGGCGTGTTGATGCCGTTGTCTGTATCTGTGAGGGACTCAGGCGGGATCTCGTTTCGCGTGGGCTGAGTGAGGAGAAACTCTTTGTCGTGCCGAACGGAGTCGATGCGAGCCGCTTTTCGCGGCAGTCTCCAGACGCCGAGACGCTGGAAAGATTCGGTCTGAACGGAAAAGTCGTCGTCGGCTATATCGGTACGTTCTTTGGCTTCGAAGGCGTCACCGACCTGGTTGAGGCGATTGCGAAGCTCATCAATGGTGGGCGAGACGATGTCCGCGGCTTGATCGTTGGGCGTGGCGTTACTTATGAGGCATGTCGTGCTGCCGCGGAGAGATACGGCTTGTCTGACAAGATACTTCATCCAGGCCACGTGCCATCTGAGCAAGTTGAAGGGCTGTACTCGGTAATTGACGTGCTGGCATATCCACGCCACAAGATGCGAATTACGGACCTTGTTACACCGCTGAAACCGCTTGAAGCAATGGCGATGGAGAAAGCGGTGGTCGGTTCGGATGTTGGTGGTATTAGCGAATTGGTCAATGACGGCGTCACAGGTCTGACCTTTCCAGCCGGCAATGTCGAGCGCCTTGCGGCGCAGATTGAGCGCCTCGTAGATGACGAAGACCTGAGGCAAAAGTTCGGTAAACAAGGCAGGGACTGGGTGGAGACGCAGCGGGACTGGAACTTCCTTGTGCGCCGCTATGATGAAATCTATCAGTCTTTGCTTAGTACCTGATTTGCCGCCAGCTCAAGTAGTTCACGAGCTAATTTGCCTCTCTGTCGACGAGTAGTGCATCCAGTGTCGCGATGCTCTCGTCTATCACTTCCTTAAGATCTGCACGGCTGGTGTCGCTGTGATTGTTGAAGTCCATGATGGGATGCACTGTCCACCTGTCAGGATACCTGGCATCAATCACGTTTCTTACAGACCGCATTGCAGCGCTATCATGTTGATAGTGTCCGATCGTTCTGATGCTGGCTCTGGCAAGTTCGCAGAACAGGCTTGTTGGCATCCCATCGATGCAAACGCGATTGTCTTGCTGGTCCCACTCGAAATCCGACCGGAGTTCTGAGCGCACAATATGAAGAACGCGCAACTGGCGCTGCACCTCTATTGGACTTAGTGGATCGAGCGCAAATACAAGGGGTGTGATTTTTACAACTGCGACAACCGCGAATAGCGTCGCAACAAATCCCAGTGCCAGCGAAAAGGTGGCTCTGAAAACAGCATGTAAGCGCGCGTTTCTCATCGTGGCTCAACATCTGTAAGCGATTGAGCCAGGATATCAATCACGGAATCTCGGTCGCTCGACGCGTGATTGTTAAATGCCAGGATGACCGCAAACGGCTTTGTTGCAGGCGAGGGGTAGTCATCCGGATTCGCCGCCATAGCCAGTATCGTGTCATTGACACGCGCTATGACGTTGTCGGCTGGAGAAAGGTTCCGGCCGTTAGCTTTCGCAGATATCGCCAGCGCGCAATACAGCGTCAGGGGTCGACCAGGCACGCAAAATTCGTCGTCATTCTGCGTCCAGTTCGGAACGCTCGTGAGTAATTGGAGAGCATCCTCGATAATCTGCTTGTCATGACCGGTGCTGTCACCGTTCGTGACGGCTACCGCCTCAAATACTGATGCTGAAGAACTCCCGCTGCCTGCGAAGGCATAACGGGCTTTCCAACCGACGCAAACGAGGATAGCGGCAACGTAGCCAACCAATAACCATTTTATGCTTATTTTCATTACGAGGGCTGCCGCTGTTCGCATCTATTCAGGCAAAATCGCCTATTCGAGGTTTTTCCCGGGTATTGCCCGCTTGAGAGCTTTGCGCAAATTCTGCGGAATTGCAGATACCAGCTTTCTGGCGATTCGCTCAACCGATCCAAATTTTCCGCTGTGGTTGAATCGACTCCGGTAGCCGAGATCAGCGGGCGTTGTGTCAGTACTCATGCAAGCATTGATGCGTGCAGAAACTGCCTTTGGTTGGCTGGCGTACTCTGAATAGTCTATTTCGATGAACGGTATTTCAAGCAACTCGATAGTCGACTTCGCGGCGGATAAATGGTTTGAAATTCTACCGTAGACGTCGTCCTTGTTTGCCGTTGAATCTTCGCGCCAACCCAATCTTACAAAGCTGTTCCAGATTTGATCGGGGCTTCTTCGTGCCAGCAAAACACGCGTTGTCGAATGATCAAACAGCGGCCACCAGTACGCGAGCGTGTAGCACAGGCGCGGATCCTTCCACACCCACGGTGCGCTCTCGTCGTAAGTCTTTAAAAGATCGCGGTCTTCCTGCAAGTGCTCAAGTTTGCCAATGGCATTGGCCTCATCTTCGCCAATCGCTTCGTAGAGCCAGGTATTGTGGTGCGCGTACCCGGCCCTGTCCAGGATTCGGGCATTAGCCTCTACTAATGAGCGTGCTTCGAAATATCCGTCCGGATTGTCCGAATCCCCCTCTCGAAGCTCAGACTCGCTGTCTTCGGCGAGGAAATAGCCTTGATTGGCAAAGATTGACGCCGTCAGGCTTGTTCCCGACCGCGGCATACCGACTACGACGACGTTTTTGCGCATGTTTTATTGACCGCAATTGTAATTAGCAACAGAGATTAGAGTGTAGGCGGTGATAATAATAAATGCGAATTTCGGCCGGGTATTGTCTGCCGAAAGTGGAACGCAAGTCCGTGTCCGAGTGTGACGCATGTTTGCAGGATATTGTGTTGGGGCGTGATATTCTCACCGCCATGTGCGGCATAAGTGTAATCATCAACGACAAAAAAGCGGCGGGCGAAAACCTGATTCGTGCGATGTGCGACCGTATCACTCATCGTGGACCGGATTCGGGTGGGTACCATATCGCGGGGCCGGTCGCCTTAGGCATGAGAAGGTTGCGTGTAATAGACCTTTCGACGGGCGATCAGCCTATTTTCAATGCTGATCGATCGTTGGCAATCGTTTTCAACGGAGAGATATACAACTATAGAGAGCTCAGGGATGGGCTGGAAGCCAAAGGTCACCGGTTCGAAACGGAGTCTGACACCGAAGTTGTCGTCCACCTGTACGAGGAGTATGGCGCGGATGCTGTCCAGCAGCTCAATGGCATGTTCGCGTTCGCAATACACGAGCGCGAATCGGGCAGGGTATTCATGGCGAGGGACCGGCTGGGGATCAAGCCATTCCACTATGCGGAGACCGCGGATGGGCTGGTCGTCGGGAGCGAGATCAAGAGTTTGCTGGAAGTGCCGGGTGTGAATCGGGCGATCGATCACGTCGCCCTGGATCAGTATTTCTCACTTTTGTATGTGCCGGCCCCACGGACAATGTTCGAGGGCATCCGGAAACTCCCGCCCGGTTGTACGTTGGTAAAAACTCCTGGTCGCCCGATTGAGATCAGTCGCTACTGGTCGCTGAAATCTCAGCCGTTCGAGGATCGAAGTGAGAATGACCTGATTGAGGAGTTCAGACAGCGATTCGATACAGCGGTCGCCAGACAACTTGTCGCCGATGTTCCGCTTGGCGTGTTCTTGTCTGGCGGTGTCGATTCTGGCGCCCTGGTCGCGAGTATGTCTCGAGCTGGCGCGGACATTCATTCTTTGTCGCTTGGTTTTCCTTCCGAATATCATCAGTTTGATGAGCGAGAGGCCGCCAAAACCGTAGCTGCTCGATACGGTACCCGCCACGAAGAAATTATCATTGAACCGGACATAAGCAATACATTGCAGACTCTGGCCGAGACGTTTGATGAACCACTTGGTGATAGCGGAGCCGTCCCAAACTATCTGATCTGCAAAGGTGCGAAATCGAGCGTAACGGTTGCGCTGTCCGGGCTGGGCGGGGACGAGTTGAGTGCTGGCTACCAGCGGCATCTGGGTATGAAGATCGCGAACTTGTACCGCAAGACGCCGTCATTCGTTCGGGAGACGTTAATAAAGCGTCTGGTGGATGCTTTGCCAGAGCCCGAGGGGGGTGTAAAAGCCATTGATCAGGCGAAGCGTTTCGTCAAGTCCGCCGCGCTGCCAGAGGTCGAGCGGTTCTTTGCATTCTCTAGCCCGATGGATCGTGATGAACGTGCCTCGCTATATACAGCTGATTTGGAACGTCGCGTTGAGCTTGATTCGGCATTGGAAATAATGCGCAAGATGGCAGCGGATCAGCCAGATGCCGACTTCATTAACCGCATGCTGTGCATCGATATCCAGGCGTACATGGTCGACGATTTGCTGGCCGTTGCAGACCGTACCAGCATGGCCGCATCACTCGAAGTGCGGGTTCCCTATCTTGACCACGACCTGGTCGAGTTCATGGCAGGTGTGGCGGGGCGCTTTAAATTGCGCGGATTGCGCAAGAAATCGTTCCTTAAAGAGTCTTTCAAGAACGATTTGCCCGATGAAATTCTTAACCGCAAAAAGATGGGATTCTCGCTGCCTGTCGCCCGATGGCTCAGGGAGGACCTTCGCCCGATGCTGGAAGACAGCCTGTCCGAAAACCGCATTAAGCGAGACGGTCTGTTCGACGCGACGACGGTGCAACGACTAATGCATGAACATTTCACGCGAAAACGCGATCGAAGCACAGTACTTTGGTCGATACTGATGTTTCACAACTGGGCTGATCAGTACACTTGATGGAAACGACTTTCTGGTTTTTGTGTTTTCTGGTGACGTACACGTACGTTGGCTACCCGTTGCTGTTAGCTTTCTTGAGCAGCGGGCACAGTCGCACCTCCGTTGCAGCTAATGACTTGCCGACGATCAGTATCATCGTTGCCGCGTTTAACGAAGAAAAAGATATCGCTACAAAGCTTCGGTTTCTTCTCGAAATCGACTATCCGGCAGACCGTCGTGAAATCATCGTTGCGTCTGACTGTTCGACCGACAGGACTCATGAAATCGTGGAAGAGTTCGCGAGCGACGTTGAGCTGGTGATTCTTCCGGAGCGTGGTGGCAAGACGGCTGCGCAGAATATGGCTGCTGCCGAGGCCACGGGCGATATCCTGGTGTTTACGGATGCAACGACCGAATTCGCTCCGGGTGCGATTCCGGCGCTCGTCGCCGCATTCGGCGATGCGCGAACTGGCTGCGCTGGTGCGCGATTAGAGTATCGATCCCGTGCAGGGACCGCTGTAGGTAGCGGTGGGGGGCTGTATTGGCGCTACGAAAAGAAGATTAAGGAGATGGAGAGTGACGTGAACTCGTTGATCGGCGTCTCAGGTTGCCTCTACGCGGTTCGTCGCTCGTTGTATAAGCCGATCGCAGCGGATTTGATCAGCGACATGGTGATCGCACTGGATACCTGGCTGAGTGGCCACGTCAGCGTCTATGTTCACGATTCGATCGCGTATGAAGATACTCACGAGGTTGCCGACAAGGAATTCTCGATGCGAAGTCGAGTCGTGGTTAGATCGATAAACGCGCTCTTGCGCCGCGCTGAGCTACTGAACCCGTTTCGACACAAATTTTTCTCGCTCCAATTGTGGAGCCATAAGGTTTTACGGTACCTGGTTCCTGTGTTCATGCTGTTGGTACTGCTGCTCAATATCTTTTTGGTAATGAACCCATCGTCAAACGCAACTATCTATCAGTTGACGCTCAGCGTTCAATTACTCGTGTATGGGGTCGTGCCACTGCTGTATGCGTTCTGCCAGCACTTCGGCGTGAAGAGCAGATTTCTGTCTGCGCCGTTTTACTTTCTTCTCGCGAATGCCGCAGCAATGTGGGGGCTGATTTCATACTTGAGAGGGGTTCGCGCAGTAACCTGGACCACAGTGAGGTGATCTTGTGTCGCAGCGGAAAGTGAATTGACTGTGCTGCGCCGAATTTTGCGGATGGATGCGCATGAGATTTACATTCGTGCCTTGCAGGAATTTCGTAAGAGGTTCGACGTTATTGCATCAGTTGTTGGCCGTCCGTTCGGTTCAGACAGGTCTCCTGGCTATGATCTGATTCCCTCCAGTTTTTTTTTCGAGCCGACGGATACCGCATCGATTGTTCAGCTCCTTAAGGAGCGGCTGCCAGAGCAGGTGACAGCCACAATCACGAGCGCAAACGAAATTTGTGAACATCGATTTGATCTACTTGGCTATAAGGGACTGTCATTTGGCGACGAAATTGACTGGCATTTCGATCCAGTCAATGACATCAGGACGCCGAAAATAGCCTGGTATCGGCTGGAAAAATCTGATGTTTCGCCCGGCGATCGCAAAGTCATTTGGGAGCTGAACCGACATCAGCACCTGGTCACATTGGCGAAGGCTTTCCTGCTGACGCAGGACCAAAAGTATGTTTCTGAACTTGTTGATCAATGGAAGAACTGGCAATCAGCGAATCGTTATCCTCTGGGTATCAACTGGAGTAGTTCACTGGAAGTGGCTTTTCGGGGAGTTTCCTGGCTCTGGGTCGACATGTTGCTACGCAATCAGGGCGGCGTACCTAACGACTGGATAGAACAAATGCGGGCAGCCCAGCTGCAAAATATCCGACATATTTCACGATACCTGTCGACGTACTCGGGACCCAATACTCATCTTCTCGGAGAGGCTGTCGCGCTGTTTCTGATTTGTAAATGCTACCCGGACTTGCCGGGTGCTACACGCCTTGCTGACAGTAGCTTGAAGGTCATTGAAGAGCAGGCGCTAAAACAAGTACGGGACGATGGTTTCTATTTCGAACAATCCACTCATTACCATGTCTATGCGCTCGATTTTCTGCTCCATTTTGTTCTGTTGGCAGAGCGTCACAATATTGATCTTCAACCGTCGACGAAGATGGTCGTGAAGAAGATGTGCGATGCGCTTGCGAAAATCTCGCAGTCGACAATTGCCTTTCGCATTGGCGACGATGACGGTGGGCGCGTATTTGATCCTCGGCGCAACGAGAATTCACATCTCCTGGACCCGTTGGTAGTCGGATCAATGCTGTTTTCCTACAGTGGGTGGAAGTCCCTGACGGACGGTCTCACCGAAGAGAGCATCTGGTTGCTGGGAAGTCATGGGTGCGACATTTTTTCTTCATTGCCGTGCAGCGAGTTGGAGTCAGCGTCAGTCCGATTGTCCGACAGCGGAATCTGCATAATGGCGGCCAGCTGCGATAGCCGCTGGCAGCTGGGGATTGATGCTGGGCCCCAGGGCATCGGCAACAGCGGACATGGTCACGCCGATGCGCTCAGTGTGCAGCTATCCAACGAGTCCGGAGCATGGCTCGTCGATTCAGGTACGTGTAGCTACAGTGATAATGTGCAACGTGACCGATTCCGCGAAACGGCGGCGCACAATACCGTCGAAGTTGATGGCAGCAGCCAATCCGTACCAGTGCACGCGTTCGCGTGGGCGCAATTGCCGCAAACGGATGTAACGCATTGGTCGACCAATGATGAGTGGGACTACTTTCGAGGGCAGCATGATGGATACGCGCGCCTAGATAGCCCGGTAACTCACACGCGGCGGGTCGCTCGCATTGGCGTAACCTGGGTGATTCTCGATGAGGTCGTCGGCGCGGCGCCTGGCACGGAGGTATCACTGCGCTGGCATTTCGCGCCGGGGCTGCAGCTTCAGGCCCTGGGCAACAACCGGTTTTGCGCTAACAATGTTCGTAGCGATACTCTTGGCATTATATTCGCAACCGAAAAAGGTCAGGATATTGCGTTAGAAAAGACATCGATTTCCGAGGTCTACGGAGCGACGACGTCAAGTCGGGTATTGCGTTGTACGACCCACAATGGATCGACGCAGCGGTTTCTCTCGGTATTGGCTCCGGACAAGACGAATTTGTCCGTGTCGCAGGTTACCTGCGAACAGGCAGTTGCTTACGACCTGCAAGACGAATCATCGACGACCCGGCTGATATTTGGTGACGGAAAGGCAACATGGACTTGTGGCGATATGATCGGGGATGAAGAGTTTTCGCTGCTTCGTCTCAGCAGCAACGCCGATTGGAATGTAGTTGCACAACTTGACGCGTGATGCGAATGGCCGGGCTAGACGTGGCCAGCTTTGGAATCCAGTGCGGTGGCATAGCGAACGAACAAGTCAATAAACACGCCTCTTTCCTTTGAGCGCGAGAATGTGTGATCGCCGTCTTCGATAATCTGAACACGCAGTTTGTTCTGACGCTCTAACGATGCAACAGCCGACAGCGCCTCTGCCTTCATGAGGTCATATCCGATGTCGCGCGATGATATGAACAGGGTAATGGGGTTTCCCGAGTCGGTTATGTGGCGAAGTTCCTGTGCAAGTTTCGTCGGGGGGCTGACTGAAATCTTGTCCAGGAAAAGTTTTGTACAAAAACGTATTTTTTCCAAGACTTGCTGGCACACGAATTTGAATATCGCGCGAAATTCAGATTGGCCTGTCAGAAGTCTCTTCCAGCTCTGCAGGTTGCCCATCGCTCGATCGTAGTATTTTGCCTCACCCAGTCCGACTTGTCCGGCGCCTAGTCTGAGCTGCATACCATCTTCCCAATAGAAAGTTAGCGGGTTGATCATCGCAAGGTCGACGTGACCGCTATTGTCGCTGTCGAGGGCATAACGAAAGGCTGTATAGGAGCCACTACAAATTCCTGCCAATACGGTCCTTTCGAACCCAAGTTCATCCTTAAGGTAGCTTATTACATCACCTGTAGCGGCTACGGCGTTCCCCGGGTAGGGGTGATTCTCTTGAAGCTCATGACCAAGAACGGCATCACCCAGATTGGGCAGGTCGAAGCGAAAGCTGGCGATGCCGTTTTCTGCAAGGCACCGTGCCAACTCTACGTAGACACGATTTGGCCCGATGCTGTGTACTGACCCCGCGTTTGGCAAAACGACCACCGTTGTATTGTCGCGCGACGTTCTGCTGTTCTGGGCCAGTACCCCAGAGATGCGCGGCGCATCTTGCCATATGACTGATTCGTTAACTGTCGAGCTTGTTGAAGCCGACGCAGATGGGTTGGTGCCACCCGTTCGGGTGGCACAAAGATCGCCGCATTGGTCGACCAAAAATGTCTCGATCGATTCGATCGCGAACTCGGGAATCTCGCTGTGGTGAGGCTCAAGCATCGAGTTCTCCAGTTCAACCGCCGATTGTTCAACGGACTTGATGCTGGGGAAACGATCAATAAGATCAGTGTATTGTGCGGGGTTGGGGCCGATCAGAAGCGCCCGGGAGTCGACGCTGATGTCTGGCGTCGACAGTTTCATATCACCGATCTGCTGCAGAAGTTCATTCGAGTAAACAAATCCGGCACATTCCAGTTGATCATCACTGAGTTGTTCGTAGTCAGAAAGACGTGACAGCGCTTTAATTTCGCGAAGGCACTTCTTATTGGTTTTAAACGGTGCCCATAGAACCAGGGGGGTGCAGTGCGCATCGTCGCAAACAGATTCGGCCAGCTGCGCGCCAAAACGGAACCCGACCAGGCTGCAGTTTTGCAGCGAGAACCTGTCACTTAAAAAGTCGACTTGCCGTTTGACATTACTCTGCCATTTCTCAACAAGTCCTGCATCGTTCATGTCCCCGGACGAATTGCCGGTTCCCTCATAGTCAAATCGTATAACAGGAAATCCCGCGTTTGCGAGGCGGTCGGCAAGGTGCCGGAGAGCACGATACGAATGCACATACTCGTGGCCAAGTGGATTGCATATGACCACGCCTGTGCGCCGCATCTTTCCGCCGGAAGGATAGTGCAAAACGGTGTAGAGGCGGGCGTCTCCGTCACTGACCCAGAAACTTTCCTTACAACCCGCAAGTTGGGGGATATAGTTGCTCACTTCAGAATGACGCTGTGACCCAGGTTGAGAGCCTTTAATTCACCACGAAATGCGCGCTTGGAGTCGGTTATTTTCTGAGCGTTTACGACGACCTCGGTATCGGGCGGCAAATGAAAGTAATTGTCTGAAAACTGGTAGCCTTTAGCGGTCAATTCGACCCGCTGCAAGAATACATCCGACCTGATTCTCACGGTCGATTCGTCGCCAGTACTGTCGCAATCGGCCACAATGTTCGCGGTTCCCAGCTCCCTGAGACCATGACCGTTCGGGAAATGCGCGACTGTCGCGACGGGACTTTTATCCTTTGACTTAAAAGCAGCAACAGTAACATCGTGCTTCGGCGGTCCGAATCGGTAGCTGTAGGTGGTGTCGTAAAATCGACCGAGCTCTTCATCAATGCAGATTTCACGTTGCTCGCCCGGCGCTATTTCCAAATCGACTGAAATCTTGCAAATAGCTGTGCTCGATTGCCGCAGCATTTGCAATTCGAGAGAGCCGACCCAGGGGCTGTCTCCGGAATTGCTGAGGCATGCGAAAAGCCCATCAAGGCCGCGGTCCACAAACGCCAGTGAGTTTGCCGCCCATGCGCGCCGCAGATAATAGAACAATGGTTTCGGTCTGTTATCGGAGTCGATGAAACCCCAGCCAGCGCCAGGAACCAGGTCTTTCATGAACCAGATTAGAGCGCCACGGCAAGGGTTGTCAGTATGCATCCACGTCTTGAACGTCGCCTCCATGACATCCCCGGTGACGGCTGTTGAGGTAGCGATATACGCGTCATTGTCACAGTAGCGAAGAGCGGCGGCGTCGTGTCCGTACAATTCCTGCAGGTAGTGATCGCGAATATCCTCAAAGTCCCAGCCAGCAGCCGAGTCCCTGGGTACGCCAGCCTTCCATTGCGGGCTATGGGCAAACGGCGAGTTCGCACCGAAGTGCTCGCGGCGCGCCTCCTGCGATGGAATATTCGAGAAGCCGAGGCACTCTGTCGTGAACAAGACGCCTGCTGTAGCTGCATCTGCAAGCGGGCGCTTGTAGGCGCCGACACCGAAGTAATGACTTATCCCAGAGCGATTGTGAAATGGTAGCGCGCCCCCGGTTGGTGATGAAGGAAAGTAGGGCGTATCGCCGGCGGTAGCAGCGAGAATCTCAGGAATGGTCTTGTAGAAGAGGGGGCTGCTCCAGACATCTGCGGTCTGTCCAAACATGGCCGCCTGCTGTTCAACCTCGCTGTTACCACAATAGGCGACAACGCTTGCAAACGCCGAAAGTCTCCGAGACTGTTGTTCGATTTCCTGCTCGACAAGTGTCGAGAAGTCTTCGTCGTCGATTGGATAATCCATGTTGGCGAACATGAAATCCTGCCAGACCATGAGACCCAGTTCGTCGCACAAATCATAGAAGTCGTCGCTCTCGTAGACCATTGTGCCGCCAATACGAATCATATTGGCGCCGGCATCTCTCGCAATCGTGAGTGAAGCCCGAAGTGATTCTCGATCTCCGCGCAGGGTTACGATGTCCGCTGTGGTCCAGCAAAACCCACGACAGAATGAGACTGCAGCGCCGTTAATCGTCACTGCAGGGGAGTTATCAGCCGTATTGAATGACACGGACCGAAAGCCCACATTACCGGCATCAATTTGCCGCATTTTCCCATTCGATTTTGCATCGATTGAATACGCGTATCGGTTTGGTGTGCCCTCGGTATGTGGCCACCAGAGTTCGATATCATCAATCTGTAATTCGCCCGAAATCACATCGCGGTCGTCTTCTGAGCGATGTTTCAATTCATAGGAACGTCCGTCCAGCGTGAAAACGGCCTCGCTGGCATCTCCGTCGATTGCGCCAGCGGGGAATTGCAATTCAATCTCGATAGAGGCCTGCTGGTCGCGGACAAAAGGGCGAACCTTGCGGCGCAGAACAGAAAACGGGCCTGTTTCGAGCCGTACCTCACGCCAGGGTCCAACGGCCTGAATGGGCGGTGTCCAACCGGGAATACGACCCAGCAAGGTCGTACGAATCCATCGCAGTTGTTGTGACTCGACAAGATTCGTTTTCCAGCGCCCGCGCGGGCGGCGCTGACCAAGATCGTGCTGTAAAGATCGAAAAGCGATACTCAGTGTGTTGCCGGTGCCAATGTGATCAGAAATATCCAGCACATGGCCAACGAACATGTCGCGCGAGGTCAGGAGCAGTTTGTCGTTTAGCCAAACCTCCGCGATCGTTGCCAGTCCTTCGAGATGAAGTTGAGCAGCAGCATTCGCGGTCGATGCATCGAAGTCACACTGATACCACCAATCGTGCGCATCAAGATCAGGTGGCAGCGGTGTCTGGTTGTGCGCCAGTTTTGTGAGTTCCTGAGCTACGGTTCCTGGCACGCTCGCAGACCCAAGCAGCGAATCGTCGCTGAGCTGCTGCGGGCTGTCATACGCGCCTGGCGCAGTCTTGTGCAGCCGCCACTCGACACCCTCCAGCTGGTTGTTTGCAGAGCGTGAGGCGGGCATCACGATTCAGGCGAAGTCGTGCGTGAGTTGGTCGACGGCTTTTTGCCAGAGACCCGACATATCAACAATTGGACCATGATCCAGTGGTTTTCCCCGGGCGAGCGCTCGTGCCAGCTTGAACTGGAACACCTTCG
Source organism: Gammaproteobacteria bacterium (assembly GCA_022600955.1). Taxonomy (GTDB): domain Bacteria; phylum Pseudomonadota; class Gammaproteobacteria; order Steroidobacterales; family Woeseiaceae; genus UBA1847. The sequence continues at coordinate 1,533 of JAHZJK010000030.1, read as the reverse complement.
CAGTTGCAGATATTTGATTATACGCTGCAATAGATTCGTCCAGGTTTGGTATTCCGTGTTTCCGGAGCCAGGTCAGATAGGTTTCGGCCAATTCGAAGCACGCTCCGTATTGTCGTAGCGTCGCGAACGAGTAGACATGGAATTTCTCGATATTTTCAGAGCGCAGCCACTCGACGTCTTTTTCAAATCTGTCGGCAAACGTGCTGAAAGGATTGGTCCTTGGCATTTGCCTTAGCTGCCGCCGTAACGCCGCTACCGAGCGATCCAGAAGAGTGCTGCCATCATCGACTTCATGCAGTTTTACGATCTCTATGTACGGAGGAAGCATACGGTCGTGGACCAGCCCATCGACCTGGAAAATGTCGCTAAAATCCTGACCATCGAGCTCGTAGTATCCCTGACCGTGGAAGTAGCCCATGTGGCCAGATTGAGTGTCAATATTATTGACGGCGATAGTCGACTTAACGTGAGCTTCTTTGTATGCGCTGCCTGCTGTATCAGGCAAAAAGTAGGAGTCCATCTCTACCAGTACCGGCCGATTCGCATTGACCTGCTCTTCGACGTGATGGGCGAGAGATAACCAGGGATTCAATTCGTGGATCTCCATCCCGTACATCTCGAGCAGGTCCGCGTGCTCGAACTTGAAGAACGTCCACTGATCGACTTCGAAATCAACCGAAAGTGTTACGGGGAGGGCAGCAACCGGGTCAAATCCCAGTGAATGAATGAGCTCTATCAGCACATCCATATAGCAGTTCGTTTCCGCCCAGCAACGACCTTCGCCGTGAATATAGTGTGGAGTGTAGTCGCCGGGACTAAGGTCGATGATTGAGTGCATATCGCTGGATAAATCAGCTGCCTTTGTGGGCGATCTGCATTGTTGCGTTGTGGCCGCGAATACGATCATTATTGACCATAAGCGAAGCACCATATGCGTCACGCAGATGCCGGCTCAAGCTCTTGGCACTGTCATTCTTGTATCCCGAAATGCCGACGATCTGCAAAGCCTTGCCGACAATATCGACGACCATTTCCGAACAACGAACCTTGACGTTATTGACCTTGATAGCAAACCCGAAGTTTTGAAATGCACGGTCATCGCCGGCTGCCAGCAATGCTTCGTACTCGTCGATGGCCTGATGTAATCCACTGCGCATGCTAAACAACAGTTCGTTCACTTCCGACAAACGCAACGCAGAAATAGGTTGAGCGTCCGGGTTCTTGCGCGCCGCTTCGCGGACAGTCTTGCGAGCTACTTCCACTGCGCTGGCCGCGAGCCCGGTCCACAACGACCCCCAGGTCAGGTGAGAAACAGGGTGCATACTTTTGGCCAATACGTCGGCATAAGGAACACTCATAATCTGGTCGGCATGTCCGCTGGACGTCACCACGAAGCCGCTACTGCAGGTGCCACGAAATCCAAGTGTGTCCCATCCAGCAATTTGTTCCAGCTCATGGTCTTCCGTCTTGACCAGAACAACGGACTGGTCCTGGCCAGGCGCATCTTCCGAACTGCGGCAGGTAACCATGATT
>JAHZJK010000029.1 GCA_022600955.1 Gammaproteobacteria bacterium | reverse complement strand
CGGGTATTGCTGGTATTACTGGCGCAGGCACCACCGGAATCACCGGTGCCGGAATTGCTGGTAGTACTGGTGCTGGCACGAGCGGAATCACCGGCGCGGGCACTACCGGAATAACGGGCGCAGGTGGCTCGGTCACTGTTCTTTCTGGACCAGTCGACTCGATCGACGCCATGAACGGCGTGTTTCATTCCATGGGGCAGGTCGTAATGGCATCCCAGGAAATGCTCGCTAGCATGAATGTTGGCGACCTGGTTTCGGTCGAAGGAACTGTTGTGGCATCGGGCTGGTTGTATGCGGATGGTGTTACGCAGACCGGTCAGAGCTATGTCCCTGGTGCTACCGAAGTATTTGTGACTGGCATGTTGAACTCGATAAATCGAGGCAACGGAACCGCTCAGATGGGCGACCTGACAATCGACTACACGTCGAGTCTCGGTCGAACAACAGCACCTAAGGGAGCCATGTGGAGCTTCCGTGGAACTGTTCCATCAGTCCGGGGTGTAATGATAGCCAACTAGCTGGTTGGTGCTGGATAGACGAACGTTTAAAGGACGGCTCGGATATCGCTCATCAATGGCCTCTGGCCAGGGAGAGCCGACCTTGTGCGGAATAGAGAAGGGTCACTTCGGTGGCCTTTTTCTTTGCCTGCATTTCGTGCGGACAAAAAAAAGTCGGCGTCCCTGCCGACTTAGTTCTCGTATCAACCTGTGAAGGAGATGCGAGGGTTGGAGGAGCCATCCCCGAGCGATTAGGAATGGCTCGCGAGCAATACTAGGCAGCTTGCTCATACCTTGATGTGACCAGATTCACACTTCGGTTTTGCCACAAAAAAAGGGCGCCAAATGGCGCCCTTACCTGAACAAAAACTTGGATTAAGTTAACTCAGGATTGTTCTTCGGTGCCGCCGCGCAAATCTTCGACGTACTTACTGAACTTCTCTTGTTCGATCTTGCGTTGGATAACTTCGCGAACGCCGTCTAACGGTGGGGCGGTTCCTTCACGAGAGTCTTCGCGCAAGATGACGTGCCAGCCGAATTGTGTCTGAACCGGTGCTGGCGTGAAGCCGCCATCATCGAGAACGGCAACCGCATCAGAGAATTCTTTCACCATTGTCTGTGGCGCGAACCAACCAAGATCACCACCGGCAGGGCCAGTCGGTCCTGTTGAGTGCTGTTTCGCCAGTTCTACAAAATCCGCGCCGCCTTGCAGCTCTTCAATCAGGCCTTTGGCCGCGTCTTCGGTTTCTACCAGAATATGTCTCGCTTTAAATTCCGTAGGAACAAGTGCCGTTTGTTCGCTATACGCAGCCAGGATCTCTTCTTCTGTTGCCGGATTGGATTCGAGAAAGTCGACCGCGAAGGCGTTGAACAAGGTAACCACGCGTTGCAGTTCGATCTGCGCTCGAACGTTCTCACCCTTGCCCAGTTCTACGGCACGATCGGTCGAGGCGATCAGGTACAGGTCCGTCAATTGCTCCATCGCACTGGCCCGTTCTTCCGGCGATGCTTGTTCCAGCGGCTTGCGGAGTTGCGAGGCGGCAAAGACGCTGAACAACTCAGAGTCTTCGCTTCTGTCCAGCTCTTGAACTGTTTCCTGCTGCGCAGGAGCACAGCCGGTGGCCAGCGCGACAGACAGGCTCAAAGCCAGAGCGGCAAAGCGTGTTCCAACCTTGTTGGAACGAGAAATAGAAATCATGATTTACGTATCCTCAGTGAAATTTGTGCGAATAATAAACGATTAGACGGGCTTTAGTTGTCCCGGATGGATATCTTGAGTGCGTGAATGTCGGTCTGCATCAAGTCGCCCAGTGCATCGTAGATCAGCCGATGAGCCTGCACCCGTGAGCAATCACTCAGTTTTGCCGCTGAGATAACAACATCAAAGTGTCCCCGGCCGTCTTTCGCTCCCGCATGACCAGCATGCAGGTGGCTCTGGTCTTTCACTAGCAGCTCTTTCGGTGAGAATGCCTGTTTCAGCTTCTTCTCAATTAGCTCGATTCTGTGTTCGTTCATGGCAGTACACAGTTAAACGGCTTGACCGTGACGTGCTTGTAGACGCCAGCCGCGACATACGGATCTTCATCCGCCCAGGCTTTGGCATCTTCCAGAGAGTCGAACTCGACGACTACAAGACTGCCCGTAAATCCGGCGGCACCCGGGTCAGCAGAGTCGATAGCGGGATGAGGTCCTGCGATTAGCAGCCGGCCTGTATCGGCGAGTGATTTTAGTCTTGCGACATGATCAGGTCTCGCAGCCATCCGGTTGTCGAGTGAGTTTTCATGGTCTTCACTGATAACTGCGTACCACATCATTCCTGTTCCTGTTCTTCGTCATCGCCAATGATATTGGCGATCCATAAAGTCTGACCAAGCAAGAACACAAACGTTATTGCCATGAGTCCAAATACTTTGAATTTCACCCAGGTCGCCTCTTCAAAGTTGTAGGCGACATAAATATTCAGGATGCCTGCAGCGATCGCGTACAGAACCCATGCAATGTTCAGCTTGACCCATTGCGCTCGTGTGATCTTCTCCATGTTCAGTCCTTCGACCAGGCCGAAGAATCGTTGCGCCAGCGGCTTGTCACTCACGAACTGGCTGCCGAGAAAAGCAATGGCGACCGCCCAGTAGAACACCGTCGGTTTCCAGTAAACAAAGAGCGGGTTCCGGAAGTAGAGCGTAAATCCGCCAGCGACCAACAGGAACACGGTTGACCAGAAAAGCATCTTGTCGAGTTTCTTGGTGCGGATGTACTTGATAAGTAACGCCACCGGCATCGCAATCATGAGGACAATCAGCGCCAGGTAGATGTCCTTGTACAGGTAGGCCGCCAGAAACAGTATCAGCGGGAAGAATTCGATTAGCAGGTTCATGGGGCGGGATAGTAGCGTATCGCAGGGGTATCCGCGACGGGGTTGCTCGCCTACAATCCGCGCGTGGCGAAAATCATAGAAATTCATCCGGACGATCCGCAGCCGCGTCGTGTGGCGCAGGTCGTCGAAATCATCCAGGCGGGTGGCCTCGTGGCGTATCCAACGGATTCGAGCTATGCGTTCGGCTGTCACATCGGTGACCGGAAAGCGATCGACCGGATCCGGCGTATTCGCCGCATGGACAAGAAGCACAATTTCACACTGGTCTGCGCAGACCTGTCCGAGATCAGCTTGTATGCGCGTGTTGACAACTGGGCTTATCGCTTAATCAAATCGATCACGCCAGGACCGTATACGATCGTGCTGCCAGCAACGCGGGCTGTTCCGAGGATGCTGCAGAATCCCAAACGCCGCACGATAGGACTGCGGGTGCCGCAACATCCGCTTGCACATGCCATCCTGGAGACTCTGGGCGAGCCAATCATGAGCTCGACCCTGACATTGCCCGGCGATGACAGTCCGCTGACCGATCCTCATGAGATAGATGAGCGCATTGGCAACCAGATTGAGGCCATTATCTCCAGTGGCCCGGCAGGGGTTGAGCCCACGACAGTGCTCGATCTTTCCTCAGGCTCCGTCGAGGTCTTGCGTGCCGGGCAGGGCGACGTAAGCCAGTTCACCTGAACGCGAAGATATACGATAGAATGCGCCGATATTCGCCGGAACCCGCATGAAACCAGAACTCACAGTCCTGACACCTGAAGACGCCCCCAAGCCGGCGCAGGACGACGCACAGTCCCCCTCGCAAGGTGAAATGCCGTTTGCCGTTGTCGATGGCGAGCCCGTTACAACGTTGCCGCAGGACCTCTATATCCCGCCGTATGCGTTGCAGGTTTTTCTGGAGGCGTTCGAAGGCCCTCTGGATCTTCTGCTGTATCTGATCCGCCGTCAGAACATCGATGTCCTCGATATTCCGATCGCCGAGATCACCAAGCAATACGTGCAGTACATAGAAGTCATGAAAGAGCTGCAGCTTGAGCTTGCCGGCGAATACCTGCTGATGGCGGCTATGCTGGCCGAGATCAAATCACGTATGCTTCTGCCGCGCCCTGAAGCGCAGGATGACGAAGAAGACGATCCGCGCGCTGAACTGGTCCGACGATTGCAGGAATACGAGCGCTTCAAAAAGGCCGCGGAAGATATCAGTGATCTGCCGCGACTTGAGCGTGACGTGTTTGTGGCCAGTGCCGATGCACCGGAACGCAAGATCGTCACTGCGTTGCCCGACGTCACGATGAAGGAATTGTTGCTGGCCTTTCACGACGTTCTGAAACGCGCCGAGATGTTCAGCAGTCATCATATTCAACGCGAGCCGTTGTCCGTACGACAACGCATGAGCGAGATACTCTCGCGCATCAGGGCTAACTCGTTTACGCATTTTATTGACCTGTTCGATCCGGAAGAAGGACGCATGGGTGTCGCAGTAACTTTTATCGCCATCCTCGAACTGCTGAAAGAATCAGTCGTCGAGGTTGTGCAATCCGAACAATACGCACCGCTGCATGTCAGAGCGGCATCATCGGTGCGACTGGTACCTGACGAAGATCAGGAGTCTTTGGAAGAAGAGACTCCTGCAGAAGATGAGTAATGGACGAAAACGAGATCAAATATTTTTTGGAGGCGGCGCTGCTGGCAGCAGGGCGACCTCTCAATATCGACCAGCTTAAAGGGCTGTTCGACGGGCGCATGGCGCCCGAGAAAGCTGAGATAAGAAAATCCATCGCGACACTCAACGACGAGTACGAACCCCGAGGCATTATTATCTCGGAGGTCGCATCGGGTTTTCGCATGCAGGTCAAAGCGACAATGGCCGACCGGTTGCAGAAACTCTGGGAGGAGCGGCCGCCGCGATACTCCCGCGCGCTTTTCGAAACCCTGGCACTGATCGCGTATCGGCAACCGATAACGCGTGGTGAGATTGAAGAAATTCGCGGAGTGTCGGTGAGCAGCAATATTATCCGACAACTGATGGAGCGCGACTGGGTTCGTGTGGTCGGTCATCGTGACGTTCCGGGGCGCCCATCGATGTTCGGTACGGCAAAGGCATTTCTAGACTATTTTGGCCTCAAGAAACTCGACGACCTGCCGCCATTGGCTGATCTGGCTGACTGGGAAAGTTTGCGAGTGCAGCTAAACCTGCCGGAAGTCGAAGGCTCGGGCGAAACCGAGGGACTGCCAGTTGTGTCGGACGCGGTTGAGGCATCCAATGATTTACAAGCCGCGCCTGACCTTGAAGAGGCACAAGGCACGGACTTGCCAGTACTACACCCGGAGGGTGAGCCAGAACCCGAAGTCGAGGTCGCGGAGGTTGCTGAAGTTGTCGAGGCCGTCGATGAGGATGCTGTGAGTGAGTCCGCCGATGAGGGCGATGAACTCGTGGTCACAAAGTGGCCAGACCCGGTTGGCTGATCGCGTTCAGAAAATCCTGGCTGCTGCGGGCCACGGCTCGCGTCGCAAGGTAGAGAGCTGGATTCGTGAAAAACGACTGTTAATAGACGGTCGGGTCGCGGAGATTGGCGACCAGATCGAGGGGACAGAGAAAGTCACGCTCGACGGCAAGCCGCTGTCAATCCGCGGTCTGCAAAGAGCACACCGCCACATTATCTATAACAAACCGGGCGACGAGCTCACGAGCCGCGAGGACCCTGAGGGTCGCAAGCTTGTTTTCGATTCGTTGCCCCGTCTCAAAGGCTCGCGGTGGGTAGCGGTAGGTCGGCTTGATCTTGCGACGACGGGACTACTGATATTCACAACCGACGGCGCATTGGCGAACCGCCTGATGCACCCGTCGGCAGAAATCGTCCGCAAGTATTCAGTCCGGGTACACGGCAACCCGAGCAAAGCCGAGCTTGAAAAACTTCGTGAGGGTGTCGAACTGGAAGATGGTAGGGCCAGTTTCGAGACCATAGAAAGCGGTGGGGGCGAGGGCGCCAATCGCTGGTTCGACGTCACCTTGAAAGAAGGGCGCAATCGCGAGGTGCGGCGTCTGTGGGAGTCGGTCGGTTACAAGGTGAGTCGCCTCATTCGCGTCGCCTATGGTCCGCTGCAGTTGCCAAGAAAGCTCCGCCGCGGCAAATACGAGGCACTGACGCCCGCGCAGGTACGGTTACTCTACATTGCTGCGGGCATGGCGCCTCCGGCGGATGACTACAAACCGCCCCGAAAACCAAGAAAAGCCTTTAAGAGGCGGCGGTAAATCATTGTTAAATCGGGTTTATTGAGCGTCAATGCTCTGTCCGGTAACGCCCTTGCTCTCTGCACCCAACAAGTAGATATAGGTTGGCAGGATATCTTCGGGAGTCTTCAGAAGGTCTCTGTCCTCCGCTGGGTACGCTGCCAGTCGCATAGCGGTCCGCGTGGCCCCCGGATTGATGCAGTTAACACGAATGTCCGTGTGCTTTGTCTCATCAGCGAGGACCTGTGACAGACCCTCTGTCGCAAATTTCGAAACGGCGTATGCACCCCAGAACGCTTTGCCAGTGCGGCCGACACCGCTGCTCGTAAATATCACTGACGCGTCATCAGACTTGTGCAGCAACGGCATAAATACCTGGGTGAGCGCAAAGGTCGCTGTAACGTTGACATGCATTACACGCTGGAACAGAACTGCGTCATATTGTTCCAGCGAGTAGCGTTCTCCGAGAATGCTCGCGTTCTGAACCAGGCCGTCGAGGCGTCCGAACTCATCTTCGATGCTCTGCGCGAGCGTCATGTAGCTCTCGGCATTGGCAGCCGCGAGGTCGAGCACGGCTATCGAAGGGCGCGCGGCACCGTCCATCGCCGTGATCTGATCGTAAACTGCTTCCAGTTTCGGAACACTGCGGCCATGCAGGATCACTTGCGCTCCGAGCCGGGCGCATTCAAGTGCCAATGCCTTGCCAATTCCGTCGCTGGCGCCTGTCACCAGAATGATGCGCCCACGTAGTAAATCATCTGCATACGCGTAGGTCTTGGTGTCCTCGATCAAGTGTCATTTCCTTCTATCATCGTCCGCGGAACCTGTTCCAGTGACTCCAGCTTTTCCATATCTTTTTTGGCGTGCGCACCCAGTTCGACAAATTTCCGGGCACCCGGCAATACGTTACGCTCCAGCGAGCCAACCGCCTTATTGTAGTTCTCTACGCTGCTGGCCAGTTGCCGCCCGACTTTGTTCATGTGTGTTACAAACGTTGCGAGGCGACCGTAGAGGTCTTCCGCAAGCACGCGAATCTCTTTTGCATTGTCCGCCAGTGACAGCTGCCGCCAACCGTAGGCGACAGCCTTCAGCAATGCGACGAAACTGGTCGGTGTGGCGAGAATTATCTGATGCGACAGCGCGTATTCGATCAGGTCGGGCTCTTCATTAAGAGCCGCGCTCAGGAACTGGTCACCGGGTATGAACAGGATCACAAACTCCGGGCTGTCGTCGAACTGGTTCCAGTAGGCCTTGGATGACAGCATGCGAATGTGTGAGCGCACGTTCTTCGCATGTCGCTCCAGCCCAAGCTGACGCTGCACATCGTCTTCGGCTTCTGCGGCTGCGAGGTAGGCGTCGAGCGGAGTTTTGACATCAACAACGAGAGTGCGCTGGTCGGGCATGCGAACCAGCATGTCCGGACGGATGACCTGCCCATCGGTTTCAGTATGCGCCTGCTCCACGAAATCGCAGTGTTCAACCATGCCGGCGAGCTCAACGAGACGTCGCAATGTGATTTCGCCCCAGCGGCCGCGCACTTCGGGACGGCGCAGCGCTTTCACCAGGTTGTGTGTTTCCTGTGTCAAAGACTTTTGGCTGAGCTGCATCGACTCGAGCTGAGTCTTGATTCCACCGTAGGCCTCGGAGCGTGATTTCTCCAGTTCGGAAATTTGTTTTTGCGATGCCTCGAGTGCATCGCTAATCGGTTTGACCAGTGCCTCGACGGCCTTCTCGCGTTCGCTGAGTTCGCGTTTGGCGCGTTCCTGGTGTGTGCCGAGGTTCTGCTCGGCAAGCTTCAGGAAAGTATCGCTGTTAGCTCGAAGCGAACGGTGGGAAAGATCTGAAAACGCCTGGGTAAGCTTTGCGTTAGCCAGTTCAAACGCGGCTTCGCGTTCTTCCTGCAAGGCTTCCTGCGATTTCAGGTCGTGACCGACCTGCTCGAGCTCGGTAAGCAGTCGTTGCGAGCGGCGACGAGCAATGAGCCAGCCGATCAGGGCGCCAAGGAGTAAGCCGATTCCGGCTGCTGGCAGGCCGTATTGCAGTAGCAACGGATCTATCGAGAACGAGATCATCAGGACTCAAGACTAACTGCTTTGAGGACGATTTGCGTCAGTTCTTCGGTACTCATGGCGATGACGTCAGCATCCCATTCGCGCGGGTCGTCGTCCTCGGTGATGTAGCCGTAGCCGGCTGCGATTGTTGCCATACCCGCTCTCTGTCCGGCTTCGATGTCTCGTTCGGCATCGCCCACGTAGATGGTGCAGTCAGGGTCGACGCCAGCGATATCACACGCGAGAAACATCGGTGCCGGGTCAGGTTTTCGAACTGGCAGCGTGTCACCACTGACGACACAGGCAAGACGCTCTTCGAGCCCCAATGCAACGACCAATGGTCCGGTCAGTTGCTTGGGTTTGTTGGTGACGATGCCCCACGGGCATTCTGCACGGTCCAGTTCGTCGAGCAGCTCACTCAGGCCCTCAAACACCATGGACTCGATACAGACGTTCTCGGCGTAGCGTTCCAGGTATTCGGCGTGCAGCTGGTCGCCAAACACCACATCGATTTCGGGAAAGCCCAGCGACAACAGGCCGATCGCACCATTGGACACATTCGAGCGGCCAACGCTATAGGGAACTGGCTCAATGCCATGATCGCGCTGCATGCCTTGCAAGACTGCCACCATGTCAGGGGCAGTATCGATCAGCGTGCCATCGAGATCGAACAGCACCGCGTTGTATTCTTCGCCGTTGAGCTCAGTCACGTTGAAAATACATCAGGTAATTAACGTCGACGTTCTGACCGAGGGAGTAAACCTTCGTCAGAGGGTTGTAGTGCATGCCGATACTGTCCTTGTGATTTAATCCCGCGTTGCGCGACCAGGCTTCGAGTTCGGACGGCCGGATGAATTTCTCGTATTCGTGTGTGCCCGCAGGTAGCAGCCTCAGGAGATACTCTGCACCGACTATCGCGAACATGAATGACTTCGGATTGCGGTTGATCGTGGAAAAGAAAACGTGGCCACCTGGCTTGACGAGCTCGAAACACGAGCGGACGACCTGCGCAGGATCTGGCACGTGCTCCAGCATTTCGAGGCACGTGACAATGTCGTACTGTCCGGCTTCTTTTCCTGCGAGCTCTTCGGCCGTTGATTGCCGGTAATGAATGTCGAGGTTCGATTCATGCAGGTGCAATTTGGCGACAGCGAGTGGCGCTTCTGCCATATCAATGCCGGTCACGTCGGCCCCGCAGCTGGCCATGGACTCCGTCAGGATCCCACCGCCGCAACCGATATCAACGATCTTCTGGCCTTTAAGCGCGACATGCTGACGAATCCAGTCGAGGCGTAATGGATTGATCTGGTGCAACGGCCTGAACTCGCCGGACTCATCCCACCAGCGTGCAGCCAGGGCATCAAACTTGGCGACCTCAGCCGGGTCGACGTTGTCTCGTACGGTACTCATAGGGCTAGTCGTTCCTGGTTCCTGTGCTGGACGCTATTCTGTCTCGCCATTCGTTGCTGCGTGTCCGCAAGTTCTGTGTATCAATCTGTGTCAGGCGGCGGTTTTCAAGCTGCTGCTTCCCGGCGATCCAGACATCCGTCACTTGCTCGGCTCGAGCGGTGTATACCAGCTGCGATACCGGATCATAGACCGGCTGACTGTGCAGTGGACTCAGATCCACGCAGGCCAGGTCGGCCCACTTGCCAGCCGTTATCGACCCCGTCTCGTGCGCCAGGCCCAGCGCCGCGGCACCATCCAGGGTCGCCATCCGCAGGGCTTTGCTTGCCGGGATCGCCGCGGCATCGTCTGCAACAGCTTTTGCCAGCAGAGCTGTTGTGCGCATTTCAGACAGCATATCCATGACGTTGTTACTGGCCGCGCCGTCGGTTCCGATTGCGACGGGAATGCCAGCGTCAATATAACGTGCAACCGGTGCGATACCACTCGCGAGCTTCATATTGGATCGCGGGCAGTGAGCGATAGAAACGCCTGCATCCGCAAACGCAGCGATTTCGTTGTCGTCCAGGTGTACAGCGTGTACCGCCAGCAACGATGAGTTCACAAGGCCCACCCGACGCAGCGTCTCGAAAGGTCGATCACCGGTTCGTGCCAGGACGTCGGCGACTTCATTCGCAGACTCGTGCAGGTGAATCTGGACGCGAGCGTCCAGCTGGTCCGCAAGGACCCGCAGTTCGATAAACGAGTCCTCCGACAGCGCATAGGTCGAATGCGGCGCGAAGCAGGTGGATATCAGCGGGTGGTCCGCATAGGGGTCATGGACCAGGTCGCTCGCTTTGCTCAGGTATTCTGCAGTATCGTTTGCCCACGCGGTCGGAAATTCAATGACCGGTGTGCCGATCATGGCCCGCATGTGCAGGTCCACCGCCGTCTCAGCGACGATTTCCGGAAAGAAGTACTGGTCACTGAAGCAGGTGGTGCCACCCGCGATCATCTCCGCGATGGCGAGTTCAGTACCGTCTCTGACCATCTCGGCGCTGACCCAGCGTTTCTCCGCCGGCCAGATTCCCTCGCGCAACCAGGGTTCCAGTGGCAGGTCGTCTGCCAGCCCCCGAAGCAGGGTCATGGCAGCATGCGTGTGCACGTTGACGAAGCCGGGTATGAGGAGGTGGTCGGGCTTCTCGACGACGACGCTGGGCTGGTATTTCTCGTTTGCGTCGGCTCGCGGCAGTAGCTCGATAATCCGCCCGTCATTGACGACCACGGCATGGCCTTCAAGGACCGTGTCGTTGTCGTCTACAGGGGCGCACCAGCGGGGCGCGATCAGGGTGTCGCAATGCTGCATAGTCGGGGGAGTATACGCGTCATTGGGGGCAGTGCCAGCGCTACATTGAAATGCGCTGAAAGGGGCGAAAACACTGCTGTTTCGGCACCTCCTATGGTATTATTCCAAGCCTCATCCGGCCGCTGGTAAATGGCCGAAATCAGTCCAGAAACGACACAACAAAGTTCGCCTGAAATCCAGCAAGATATGATCCGTCGATTCCGCTTTGTCGAGCGGGACAGCGCTGAAAGTTTGGGCAGGAAAAGTAGGTAAATATGGCAGAAGTTGCTCAGGAACTAATCTCCGTCAGTCTCGAAGAGGAGATGCAGCAGTCCTACCTGGATTACGCGATGAGCGTCATTGTCGGACGAGCATTACCCGACGTTCGCGACGGACTGAAGCCTGTGCATCGGCGCTCTCTGTTTGCCATGCAAGAGCAGAACAACGCCTACAACAAACCTTACAAGAAGTCAGCTCGCATCGTTGGTGACGTGATGGGTAAATACCATCCGCACGGTGATTCAGCGATCTACGACACGATAGTTCGCATGGCCCAGCCATTCTCTCTCCGTTACATGCTGGTAGACGGGCAGGGTAACTTTGGCTCTGTCGATGGGGATAACCCGGCGGCTATGCGATACACCGAAATCCGCATGTCCAAAATCGCACATGAGTTGATGGCGGATATCGAGAAACAGACCGTCGACTTCACCGCGAACTACGATGAATCTGAACATGAACCTGCCGTGCTGCCAACGCGCTTTCCGAACCTGCTGGTCAACGGTTCTTCAGGTATCGCGGTCGGCATGGCGACCAACATCCCGCCTCACAACCTGACCGAGGTGATCAACGCCTGTATGGCGGTGATTGAGGACCCGATGATCGATGTTCCGGGACTGATGGAGCACATGCCTGGGCCGGACTTTCCAACGGCCGGCATTATCAACGGTGCGCAAGGCATATATTCCGCGTATCGGACAGGCCGCGGCCGCGTATATATCCGCGCCAGGACATCAGTTGAGGTCATCAACTCCCGTGGTAAAGAGGCGCTTATCGTCACCGAGCTGCCGTACCAGGTGAACAAGGCCCGCTTGATCGAAAAGATCGCGGACCTCGTGCGCGATAAACGGATCGAGGGAATTACCGAGCTGCGTGACGAGTCGGACAAAGACGGTATGCGGATCGTCATTGAGCTCAGGCAGGGTGAAGTTGCCGATGTCGTTCTGAACAATCTGTACAAACAGACGCCGATGCAGAGTGTGTTCGGCATCAATATGGTCGCCCTGCATGACGGCCAGCCGAAACTGTTGAACCTCAAGCAGGTTCTTGAGGCGTTTCTGGCGCACCGGCGAGAAGTTGTTACCCGGCGCACAATTTTCGACCTCCGCAAAGCTCGTGATCGCGCCCACGTTCTCGAAGGGCAAACTGTCGCGCTGGCCAACATCGATGAGGTTATTGCACTGATCAAGGCATCGGCGTCTCCGGCAGAGGCGAAAACGGGCCTGATGTCCCGCGACTGGGCGCCAGGTTCGGTGACGGGTATGCTGGAACGCGCCGGCGATACCGACACACGGCCAGATGGACTCGAGCTTGAGTGCGGGATGATTGATGGAAAGTATCGTCTTTCTGCGGTCCAGGCACAGGCAATTCTGGACCTGCGGCTGCATCGCCTGACTGGCCTTGAGCAAGATAAACTTATCAATGAATACAAAGAGATACTTGAGAAAATTAAAGAGTATTCGAGTATTCTGGCTGACCCCGACAAGTTGCTGACAGTCATCAAGACCGAGCTGCTTGAAATCCGCGATTCATACGGTGACGAGCGCCGCACGGAAATTGTGCAGGACCACTCGGACCTGAGTGTTGAAGACCTGATTCCGGAAGAGGAAGTTGTTGTTACCTTGTCGCACGGGGGTTACGCGAAAGCACAACCGATCGAGGCGTACCAGGCGCAGAAGCGTGGTGGCCGTGGCCGTTCTGCTACCAAGGTCAAAGACGAAGACTTTATCGATAACCTGTTTGTCGCCAACACGCATGACACGATCCTGTGCTTTTCCAGTCGCGGCAAAATGTACTGGTTGAAAGTATTCCAGGTACCGCAAGCCAGTCGTGGTTCGCGAGGTAAGCCGATCGTCAATCTGTTGCCGCTTGAAGCGGGTGAGCGGATCAATGCCGTACTGCCGATTCGCGAATATGCAGAAGGACATTTTGTGTTCATGGCGACCTCGGCAGGTACCGTCAAGAAGACGCCGTTGAGCCAGTTCTCGCGTCCGAGAGCCAGCGGCATCATTGCGATCGACCTGCGCGGTGAAGACAAGCTGGTGGACGTCGCAATTACTGATGGCAGCGCCGAGATTCTGTTGGTCGCGAGCCATGGCAAATCGATACGCTTTAAGGAAGAAGACGTGCGTCCGATGGGGCGTGGTGCGGCCGGCGTTCGCGGCATCAAATTGCCGGACAGTCATGAGGTCATCGCGCTATCCATTATGGGCGATGGTCTGATCCTGACGGCGACTGAAAACGGCTATGGAAAGCGTACGCCGGTTGACGATTTCCCGGTCCAGGGCAGAGGTGGCCAGGGTGTGATCGCAATTCAGACGACCGATAGAAATGGCCGTACAGTTGGTGCAAAGCAGGTCGCCGAAGACGATGAAATCATGCTGATCAGCTCCAATGGCACATTGGTGCGGACCGGCGTTGATGATATTTCGATCATGGGACGCAATACCCAGGGTGTACGTCTGATCCGGGTCGAGAGCGGTCAAAGGCTGGTTGGCCTTGCCCGGATTGAGGCTATCGAGGACGACGAGGAATAACGCACCAAGTTGGTGCGGCTTATGCGTTATTGACGTTTGCTTAAGTCTATTTACTTAGTGCATTTCGTTCTCTAAAACGTAACAATACGCGCCCTATACTTGACGGCTAATCGTCGACCTCACAGCGAATCCCGAAGGACCACAGCGACATGTCTCGCGTCTACAATTTTAGTGCCGGCCCGGCAGCGCTTCCGCTCGAAGTACTTGAGAAAATCGAATCTGAAATCTATGACTGGCAGGGCACTGGCATGTCTGTCATGGAGGTTAGTCACCGGAGCAAGGAGTTTGTAGAACTGGCAGCACGTGCTGAGGCTAATTTGCGGGAGCTCTTGCAAGTTCCGGATGACTACAGCGTCTTGTTCCCACAAGGTGGCGCGACCATGCAAATGGCCATGGCGCCTCTGAACCTCACCAGCCCGACCGATGTCGCGGACTACGTTGTTACGGGTAGCTGGGGCAAAAAAGCAGCCTCCGAAGCCGCGAAGTTTTGCAATGCGAAAGTCATCGCAGACGCTTCCGACAAGAACTTTAGCTACATCCCGGATGAAGCAAGCTGGGCGCGAAGTGACCGTGCGGCGTATCTGCACTACACACCGAACGAAACAATTGCCGGCGTCGAATTTCATTTCGTGCCCAGTGGTGACGTTCCTCTGGTCGCAGACATGTCGAGCACGATTCTGTCGCGGCCAATTGATGTCAGCAAATTTGGCGTCATCTACGCAGGCGCGCAGAAGAACATCGGACCGGCCGGTATCACGGTTGTTATCGTGAAGAACGAATTGCTCGACAAAGCTCGTTCGAGCAATCCGCACCTTATGACCTGGAAGTCGTACGCCGATTCGGACTCAATGACGAATACACCCCCGACTTTCGCCTGGTACGTCGCGGACCACGTCTTTTCCTGGCTTAAGAGCAAAGGCGGAGTCTCAGCGATCGCGAAAATCAATGAACGCAAAGCAAGCAAATTGTACGCCGCAATCGACAGCCTGGAGTTTTACAGTAACCCTGTCGCTGTAGACTGCCGGTCGTGGATGAATGTCCCATTCATACTGGCCGATGCAACTCTTGACGCCACGTTTCTCGAAGAGAGTAAGGCTGCCGGCCTGACGAACCTGAAAGGGCATCGATCAGTGGGCGGCATGCGGGCGTCGATCTATAACGCTGTCAACGAAGAGGCGGTGGATGCACTGATCGCTTTCATGACTGACTTTCAAAACAAATATGGCTAGGAGAGCCTTGCGGCTCGGTAACGATACGATCATGTACAAAATTCAGACACTCAATAACATCGCGGTTGAAGGATTAAGACGGCTACCGCGGGAACGGTTCGAGGTAGCCTCGGAGATCACGCATCCGGACGCGGTCCTGTTACGCTCGCACAATATGCACGATATGGACATTCCGAAGACAGTTGTGGCCATTGGTCGCGCTGGTGCAGGGACGAATAACATCCCTATCGATGAAATGGCGCAACGCGGTGTTCCCGTGTTCAACGCTCCCGGTGCGAATGCAAATGCCGTTAAGGAGCTTGCGATTGCCGGCATGTTGATTGGCGCTCGCAACTTGTGTGGAGCGAGTGAATACGTCTCGGCTCTGAAAGAGACCGGCGATTCTCTGAACAAGGCAGTAGAGGCGGGCAAGAAGCAGTTCGTAGGCTTCGAATTGCCAGGCAAGACGCTTGGCGTTGTGGGTCTTGGTGCAATCGGTGTGGAAGTCGCCAATGCAGCATTGGCTTTGGGCATGAAGGTTGTTGGCTTCGATCCCGCGATTACGGTGCGAAACGCCTGGCAGTTGTCCTCCGGAGTTGAGTACGCAGAGACGCTTGACCAACTGTTCCAGCATGCGGACTTTCTCACGCTGCACGTGCCCCTCATTGACGCCACCCGCAACCTGGTCAATGCGGACCGTCTGGGGTTGATGAACGATGGTGCGGTGCTCGTCAATTTTGCTCGCGGCGGGGTCGTTGACGAATCTGCGGCGCTAGCTGCATTGGACAGTGGCAAGCTGCATGCTTTCGTAACCGATTTCCCGACTCCGGAGTCGATCGCTCACCCGAAAGCGGTTGCGTTGCCGCACCTTGGCGCGTCAACGGCCGAAGCGGAGCAGAACTGCGCCATCATGGTCGCGGAAAATGTGAAGGATTATCTCGAGAACGGCAACGTCCGGTTTGCGGTTAATTTTCCTGAGGCGCGGCTCGCAAGACTGGATGCCTGGCGAATCACGGTAGCCAACGCAAACGTTCCGAACATGGTCGGTCAGATATCGACCTGCATTGCTGACGCGGGATTGAATATCGAGGACCTGTTGAACAAGTCCAGTGGTGATCTCGCCTATACGATCGTTGATGTAAACGCCGAGCCTTCCAGGGAGATGCTGGATCACATTGCCTCAATTGAAGGTGTTTTGACGTTGCGAAATCTCGGTAAGCCTGTATAACCTCAGGATTCCGTTAGGTTTTCGTTGTCAGGTGAGGAATGACTGCTTCGGGCAAAGACAAACAGGTCACGGATCTCTCGGAGATTCGCACGCGCATCAATGAAATCGATGAACGCATTCAGGCGCTAATCAACGAGCGTGCGACGTTTGCGCAGCAAGTCGGGGTAGCAAAAGGCGACCTCGGATCCGCCGTGAATTATTATCGGCCTGAGCGTGAAGCGGAAGTGCTCCGCAATGTGGTCGAGCGCAATACGGGTCCGATGCGTGATGATGAGATGCTGCGCCTGTTTAGAGAGATCATGTCTGCATGCCTGGCGCAACAGGAACCATTGAAAATTGGATTTCTTGGTCCGGAAGGAACGTTTACCCAGACGGCCGTATTCAAGCATTTCGGGCACTCAGTACGGGCACTTCCTTTTCACACGATTGATGAAGTTTTTCAGGAAGTCGAATGTGGCGCTGCCGATTTCGGTGTCGTGCCTATCGAGAATTCGACCGAAGGCTCGGTCAACAATACTCTGGATATGTTCCTGACCTCGCCGCTGAAGATTTCGGGAGAGATCGAGCTCAAGATTGAGCAACACGTGATGGGCCGAATGCAGGGGCTTGAAAACATCGAGCGCATCTGCGCCCACGAACAATCTCTGGCTCAATGTCGAGGCTGGATTCGGGAATACCTGCCGCACGTTGAGTTGATCGGCATGACCAGCAATGCTGCTGGCGCACGTCGCGCGCGAGATGAAGATGGCACAGCGGCCATCGGACCGGATGTCGCTGCGGATGTCTATGAGTTGAACATTCTTGTTAACAATATTGAAGATCGCCCGGACAACGCTACGCGCTTTCTGGTTATCGGCCGGCAGCTGTTGGCTGCAAGTGGCAGCGACAAGACTACCTTGTTGATTTCCACCGGAGATACCAAAGGTGGGGCCGGCGTACTGCACCATCTCCTGCAGCCGCTTGCTGATTTCGGTGTAAGCATGACGCGTATCGAATCACGGCCATCGCGACGCAAGAATTGGGACTACGTATTTTTTCTCGACCTCGAAGGTCATGCAGAGGAATCGCCTGTTGCGGACGCATTGGCCAAACTGGAAAGTGATGCTTCGTTGTTTCGCGTTCTCGGCGCCTATCCTAAGGCGGTTGGCTAGCTCTTCATGCGCTTCGAAGTCACACCGTCCAGGATCGGCGATGCGACGGTCACCGTTCCAGGTGACAAGTCGGTTTCTCATCGGGCTCTGATGCTCGGAGGCATCGCCGATGGGCGTACGCATATCAGTGGGTTCCTGGCGGGCGAGGACTGTCTCGCAACGCTTGATGCGATGCGTCAATTGGGTGTTGAAGTCGAAACGCACAGTGCCACACAGTTGACCGTGCACGGCGCAGGCCTGAACGGTCTGCGTGCGCCCGAACATCACCTGGACCTGGGGAACTCCGGCACAGCGATGCGATTGATGGCGGGGTTGTTGGCGGGCCAGCCGTTCGCGACCGTATTAACAGGTGACGAATCGCTGAACAGCCGCCCGATGGGCCGAATCATTACGCCACTGACACGCATGGGAGCGGCCATCGAAAGCGACTGTGACGGTACTCCGCCGCTGCAGATTTCAGGGGGATTGCGGCTCGCCGGGATTCACTATGATTTGCCGATGGCGAGTGCGCAGGTGAAGTCTGCAGTTTTGCTTGCAGGTCTGTATGCCGAGGGCACTACGAGCGTTACCGAGCCGGACATTACTCGCGATCATACAGAAAGAATGTTGACCTCGATGGGGGTTAGCGTAAGCAATTCAGGTGGCAGGATCGGACTTGAGGGCGGCCAGCGGCTAAAGGCTTGTGCCGTCGACGTACCGGCGGACTTGTCGTCGGCGGCATTTGTGATGCTCGCGGCGCTGATCTCTGAAAATGGCGACGTGTTGATAGAAGGAGTCGGAATCAACCCGACGCGCACGGGCGTTATTGATATTTTACGCAGCATGGGCGGCAGCATTGAGCTGGAAAATGAACGCACGATGGGTGCGGAACCAGTTGCTGACATCCGGGTGCGGGCATCCGCACTTCAGGGTGGTTTGGTCGATCCGGAGCTAGTGTCTCTCGCGATCGACGAGTTTCCTGTGCTGTTCGTGGCAGCGGCGACCGCGAGTGGTAACACCGAGTTTTCAGGAATCGGTGAGCTAAGAGTAAAAGAGAGTGACCGTATAGCGGCCATGTCTGCCGGATTAAGAGCACTCGGCGTGCAGGTCGACGAATCTGCCGACGGTGCGGTGGTGCATGGTGGCATGCTGAGTGGCGGAGTCGTTGAGAGTCAGGGCGATCATCGAATCGCCATGGCACTTGCGGTCGGCGGACTTGTAGCGGGGGACACAGTGGTCGTCGACGACGTCGCCGCCGTAGAGACTTCGTTCCCCGGGTTCTGCGAGTGCCTGCGGTCAATTGGTGGCGAAATCAGCATTGCGGAGCAATAGGGTGTCGGTACCGGTTATTGCCATCGATGGCCCGAGTGGCAGCGGCAAAGGCACAATTGCCCGCCGCGTCGCCGAAGCGCTTGGCTACCACCTGCTGGACAGCGGCGCGCTTTATCGCCTGACGGCGCTGTCAGCCAGGAAGCAGGGCGTGCAGTTCGACGATGAGGCATCGCTTGCCGAGCTGGCGCGCGCTCTGGATGTGCGATTTGACAGCAATTCCGACGGCAGCGAGCGAATCTGGCTGGATAATGAGGATGTGACGCTCGAAATCCGGCGCGAATCGACCGGCGAGGGCGCCTCAATGGTGGCTTCCATCCAGTCCGTCCGTGAGGCACTTCTTGAGCGCCAGCGGGGCTTTGAGCAAGCGCCGGGCCTGGTAGCAGACGGTCGCGATATGGGCACCCACGTTTTTCCCAGCGCGGCGGTCAAAATCTTCCTGACGGCCAGTGCGGAAGAACGCGCCCGAAGGCGCCATAAGCAGTTGAAAGACAAGGGTATCGATGTTAGCCTTGCCGCCCTTTCGCGGGACATAGAGGACCGTGACAGGCGCGATACGGAACGATCTGTCGCGCCATTGAGGCCAGCTGAAGACGCCAGAATTCTGGATTCATCCGGCCTCTCGATCGAGGCTGTGACGAATACCGTTCTCGATTGGGTCGCAGAACTCTAAAAATCGCAGAAAGATAATTGGATAGGATCGGACAGGATGTTCGCTCCTTTTTTTGTAATGACCGTCGGTCGCAGGATGCACTCTGACGTTTGGGTGGGGAGTTTAGAATCCCCTTGGATTAACTAACATGTCTGAAAGTTTTGCTGAATTATTTGAAGAGAGTTTTGCCAGTCAACACATAAAACCGGGAGCTATTATCACCGGTACCGTTGTTGCGATAAATGACGATGTCGTCATCGTCAGTGCCGGCCTCAAGTCTGAGGCGGTAATTCCGAAAGAACAATTTAAAAACGACAAGCGTGAAACTGAACTCGCCGTTGGTGATGAAGTTGAAGTCGCACTGGATGCCGTTGAAGACGGTTTCGGTGAGACCAAATTGTCCCGCGAGAAAGCGATACGTGCGCGTACCTGGATTGATCTTGAGAAGGCCTTTGAAGAAGGTGCCGTAGTTGAAGGCGTCATCAATGGTCGTGTTAAGGGTGGTTTCACCGTCGAAATCGACAACGTTCGGGCGTTCCTGCCTGGCTCGCTGGTTGATGTTCGCCCGGTCCGTGACCCTGCTTATCTCGAGGGCAAAGAGCTTGAATTCAAGGTGATCAAGCTTGACCAGCAGCGTAACAACGTCGTCGTATCACGCCGCGCTGTTGTCGAAACAGAATACTCTGCTGAGCGCGAACAGTTGCTCAAAGAGCTGCAGGAAGGCAATACCGCCAAAGGTATCGTCAAGAATCTCACCGATTACGGCGCTTTCGTCGATCTCGGTGGCATTGATGGCCTGTTGCACATTACGGATATGGCCTGGAAGCGCGTCAAACATCCTTCCGAGGTCGTTGAAGTTGGCCAGGAAATCGACGTCAAGATCCTCAAGTTTGATCGTGAACGCCAGCGCGTATCGCTTGGCATGAAGCAGCTTGGTGATGACCCATGGCAAGATCTCGCGCGCCGTTACCCACCGCAGACTCGTATGTTCGGCAAAGTCACGAATATCGCGGACTATGGTTGCTTCGTTGAAATCGAAGATGGCGTCGAAGGTCTCGTACACGTCTCAGAGATGGACTGGACTAATAAGAACGTCAATCCCTCACGCGTCGTGCAGGTCGGGCAGGAAGTTGAAGTCATGGTCATCGAAATCGACGAAGAACGTCGTCGCATCTCGCTGGGCATCAAGCAATGTCAGTCCAATCCATGGGCAGAATTTGCAACCAGCGTAAGCCGTACTGACAAGGTATCCGGTCAGATCAAATCGATCACAGACTTCGGTATCTTCATCGGTCTGGACGGCGGTATCGACGGCCTGGTTCACCTCTCTGATATTTCCTGGGATATGCCTGGCGAAGAAGCCGTGCGTAACTACAAGAAAGGTCAGGAGATCGAGGCTGCAGTTCTCGCAATCGATGCGGAGCGTGAGCGTATTTCATTGGGTATCAAGCAACTTGAGAAAGATCCATTCTCCGGTTGGCTTGCGGCGCATCCGAAGAACTCGATTGTTACCGGTACGGTCACTGAGGTTGACGCGCGAGGCGCGATCGTTGACCTGGGTGAGGGCGTATTTGGTTCCCTGCGTGCGTCTGAACTGGCGCGAGGCCGTGTAGAAGATGCTCGTACGATGATTAAGGTCGGTGAAGAGGTTGAGGCCAAATTCACCAACGTCGATCGCAAGACCCGTACGATTGCGCTTTCGATCAAGGCCAAGGAGGTCCATGAGGAGCAAGAGGCAGTCAGCAGTTACAAGTCTGATGCCGGCGCAGCACCCGTGGGCACAACGCTTGGTGAGCTTCTCAAAGAAAAAATGTCCGGCGGAAGCAAATAATAAGTAAAAAAGGTAGCCCAGACCGCTTGGTCTGGGCTATTATTGCCTTTAATATCCGTGGGTTACGCTAACAGGCGAGACGGCGAAAGGTAAAATGACAAAATCAGAACTCATTGAAGCAATTTCCCGCAAGCAAAAACACCTGCCTGCCAAAGATGTCGAACTCGCGGTAAAGCACCTGCTTGACCTCATGAGTGACTCACTGGCAAAGGGTGAGCGGATCGAAATTCGTGGTTTCGGAAGCTTCTCATTGCACTTCCGGCCACCGCGCATAGGCCGAAACCCAAAGACCGGTGAAGCTGTCGCGTTGTCCGGCAAGTACGTGCCACATTTCAAGCCCGGTAAAGATTTGCGCGAACGCGTCAATGCGAGTCGCCATTTCCCTATTAAGAATTGACTATACTCAAACGTATTGCTCTCGCGCTGTTGATCGTTCTGATCTTCACGGCGATGATCGTATTTACCGCCGGAAACCCTGGCGAACTGAATCTCAAACTTCTGCATTGGGAAATCACCGCCCCGATATCTTTGGCATTCACCAGCGCTTTTGCAATTGGCTGGTTGTTCGGGGTCGTCTGTATGGGGCTGTATGCATTCAAACTGGCCAATGAGCGCCGTTTGTTGCGTCGCAACCTGCGTATGACAGAGAACGAAGTCAGTAGCCTAAGAAGCCTGCCACTAGACGATGCCGACTGAGTCCACATTCCTGCTCGCCGGCCTGTTCCTGTTGCTGGCGGCTGCGGGATGGGCCATGGGTCGATTTGGTGAACGCGACGAGAGCGACACTCCGGCACCACTCAACATCGATTACCTGAAGGGCCTCAATTTTCTGCTGAATGAACAGACGGATCAGGCGCTCGAACATTTTCTCGAGATGGTTCGAGTCGACGACAAGACGATTGAGACTCACTTTGCCCTCGGAAGCCTGTTCCGACGGCGCGGTGAAGTCGACCGCGCCATACGTATTCACCAGAACATTATTGCACGGCCTGATCTCGCAGCTGAGCAGCGCGACCAGGCCTTGTATTCACTCGCCAAGGACTATCTTGGAGCTGGTTTGCTCGATCGCGCCGAGAAACTTTGCGTGCGTCTGGCTCAGGGTTCGCGTTACCAGGTGCAGGCGCTTGAGGCACTGTGCGGGATATATGAGCAAGAGAAAGACTGGGAGAAAGCGATTGATGCCGGCCAGCGCCTGGAGGTTTTGGGTGGCAAGTCATTGGCGCTGCAAATTGCACACTATTATTGCGAACTCGCTGAAGCCGCTGCTCTCAAATCCGATTTCGCCGCTGCGCGACGATTCGTAAAGAAAGCACAGGCCGGTCGGCCTCGAACGATGCGCGGCGCGCTGACCAGGGCACATATTGCGCGCGATTCCGACGACAACAAGACAGCGCTCAAGTTGTACCATCGCATTATTGACGACAACACGTACCTGATTGCTGAAGCGTTACCGGAAATGGTGACCATCTACGAGCGCGAGAATAAGATTCCTGAGCTCGAAAGTGCGTTGAACACTCTGATATCCGAGCATCCTGAGACAAGCTCTCTGGTTGCTTACACAGCGATAGTAAATGATCTTGGTGGTATTCCGGTGATTGACCGTTGTGTTGAGCAATACATGCTCAGTGAGCCAACCTTGGGCGAGTTTGTGGAGCTACAGCAGCTGTCGGCCGGCGAAGGCGGTTCACACGAATCTGCATTGGCAAAGGTTCGCAGCGCGCTCTCGAAACTGGCCAGCGCCACGCCGCGTTATCAATGCCAGGAGTGTGGCTTCTCCAGCCAGCGACTGCTGTGGCAATGCCCAAGTTGCCGCAATTGGGAGACCCAGCGCCCGGCCTCGCGGGTGCAGTTCGATACGGTACTGCAGCACAGCATTACCAATCGATAAAGCATTTCGACTGATTCCGCCGATTTTCTTGGGCTGACGCTCGTTCCACGTGTCCTTACGCTGCTTCTGTCACTCACTGATAGAAGGAACTACACATGAGAACGTTCTTGTTAGCAGCCGCAGCTCTGTTGTGCCTGCCTGGACTGGCTTTTGCTGGCGCAGTAAACGTCAATACCGCGGATGCGGAGACCATCTCTGCTGAACTCAATGGTATTGGACTCGCGAAAGCCAGAGCCATCGTCGAATATCGCAAAAAACACGGACCCTTTAAGAGCGCGGATGAGCTATCGCTCGTCAAAGGAATCGGCGACCGGACGGTAGACCGGAACAAAGCGGACATCGTTGTAACCAAGCCGAACAGGAAATAGATTCCGGCCTGTCGGCATTAGATGACCGCGTCTGTTTGCACGGGCGCGGTCTGTTCCACGCCGTGTTTTGACGTACATAATGACGCCGCGACCCGTTGTCCGTTATGATTCTGCATCTTTTGCAGTGCCGGAGCGTTCACGTGGGTCGAGCAGTAACAGCAGCCGTTTTTCCGGTTGCAGGGCGAGCAACACGATTTTTGCCGGCGACCAAAGCCAGCCCCAAGGAAATGCTGCCAATTGTCGATAAGCCACTTATCCAATATGCAGTTGAAGAGGCTATTGCTGCCGGCGCTACGAAGCTCGTGTTTGTGACAGGTGCGTCGAAACGCGCTATTGAAGATCACTTCGACTCGGATCCTGAACTGGAGCACGCGCTCAGGGTGTCCGGGAAGGATGCCCAACTCAAATCCATTCAAAGCATCGTGCCACCCGGGGTTGATTGTATTTACATTCGTCAAGGCGACCCGCTGGGCCTGGGTCACGCTGTACTGCGCGCGCGTTCGGCCATTGGTGACGAACCGTTTTTCGTACATCTCGCTGATGACTTGATCGCGGGCGAACCCGGCTGTCTGCAGCAGATGGCGGACGAACACGCGAAGCATGGCGGCAGTGTGATCGCCGTTGAGACCGTAGAGCTTGAAAGCACGTCAAGCTACGGTATCGTCGCCGTCGACGAAACGGATAATGACCGCGTAACGCAGATTGTTGAGAAACCGAGGGCTGAGGATGCGCCATCCAACTCGGCAGTCGTTGGTCGATATCTCTTGCTGCCTGAAATATTCGACAAGCTAGAGAGTGTCGGCAGAGGTGCGGGAGGCGAGATTCAGCTGACTGATGGTATTGCAGCCCTGCTTGATGAATCACCTGTGCATGCGTATTCGTTTTCCGGTGTGCGATATGACTGTGGCAGCAAGATGGGCTATCTGCAGGCAACCGTCGCGTTCGGGCTCGAGCATCCGGATACTCGTGATCGCTTTCGTGCACATCTCAAGTCTGTACTGGCGGAATAAGATCTCTGAAACGCTAAAGGATCCAGGTAGACGATGACCAAGACGCCTGACCTGCGGGTCTCTATTATCCTGCTGATTCTTGCGAACCTGATTCCGGTCGCGGGCGTTCTGCTGTGGGACTGGGACGTATTTTTCCTGTTGCTTCTTTTTTGGTGTGAGAACGTCATCATTGGCGTGTTCGGTATCGCAAGAATTGTGGTGGCGGGTGGTGGATTGTTCATGCCGCTTTTCTTTTGCGTTCATTATGGTGGCTTCATGTTCGGGCACCTCATGATCCTGTTTGGCTTGTTTGCGGAAAACTCGATGGTGACCGAAACGATCGATGAGCCCGAACAAATCTGGACACTATTGAAATCGCCTGTTTACCTGGTGCCGGTACTGGCTCTGTTCGTGTCGCATGGGTGGTCGTTTGTGAACAACTTTCTTCTAAGCGATGAGAGACATTCATACGGGCCCATGCAGGCGATGGGAGTGCCGTACAAGCGCATAGCGGTCACACATGTGGCCCTGATTGCTGGCGGTTTTGCACTGAGCGCAAGTAACGAGCCGATGATTGGGCTGCTATTATTGCTGGCAATGAAAATTTCGTTGGATGTCATGTTTCATCGTAAGGAACATGAGGTCCTGTAACCGCGCCACAAGGGATTATCTATGAGTCGCATATTCTTAGTAGTACTTTTGTCATTCGTCGCATTAACGTCGAGAGCAGAGACAATCCTGATCGAGAATGTGCGAATTTTCGACGGTGTCAGTAAACAACTGATGAGCGGCAACGTGCTCGTCGAAGATGGATTAATCGCGCGGATTTCGTCGGATACAATTGGAGTCGAGGCGAATGCCGTGGTGATAGACGGTGCTAATCGTGTTATGACACCGGGCTTCATAGACCTGCATTCGCACCTGGCCATGAATGTTCCATCGAGTGTTTCGGCGCCGCATGCTACGACTATTGGCGCAGTTGCCAGTGATGTCGCGCGCAATTACCTGGACAGTGGTTTCACAAGTATCCGCGACGCCGGCGGTACACACCCAAATCTCGCGCTCGCGATTGAGCGCGGCGTTGTCTATGGTCCGAGAGTTTTCCCGTCGGGCGCGGTGCTGTCACAGACGGCCGGTCATGGCGACTGGCGGCACGCTGCCGCACGCAATACGACACTCGAGGGAGGTAATCCCTACATCTATGGCGATACCAGCATCGTCGTCGATGGTGTTGATCAACACCTTGCTGCAGTTCGTGAAAATCTGCGCTTCGGTGCGACGCAGATCAAGATCATGGGCGGTGGGGGAGTGATGTCAGAGTATGACCCGATTCACTCCTTGCAGCCGTCACCCGCAGAGATTCAGGCAGCTGTACAGGCAGCCAGCGACTGGGGCACCTACGTTTTGGCGCACGCGTATACGAGTGAAGCAGTGCAGCGGCTGGTTGAGAACGGCGTACGGTGCATCGAGCATGGCCTGTTGATAGACGATGCAACGGCCAGGATGGTCAAGCAAAATGATGTGGTTATCAGCACCCAGCTGGTGGTCTACCGCGCTCTGGGTGACATACCCGGCTTGAGTGAAAAGAACCTGGAAAAACTTGCGGTGGTACTGGAAGGCCAGGAAAACCTGATCAAACTGATTAAAAAGTACGACATTACAACTGGATTTTCGACCGACCTGGTTTCCGGAATGTATCCAATGTTAACGCGTGAGTTTACCGAGCGTGCATTGTACTGGACGCCGCACGAAGTCCTGGTTCAGGCGACCTCGGAGAGCGCGAAAGTCATTCGCATGTCGGGCAAGTTGAACCGTCATGGAAATTTCGGCGAGATTCGCGAGGGATGGGTCGCAGATCTCTTGCTCATCAATGGTGAGCCATTGGAAGACATCTCCGTACTACGGGATCCGGGCAAGAATCTCGCATTGATCATGAAAGGCGGTGAAATCGTCAAGAGCCAGCTGTAACCCGCTCTCTACTCCTTGAGCATCCGGAGTATACGGCTTGGCACCGAGCGCACGACGGTTTGCGCGCTAAGGTCGATCCGCTCGCTGTCGTCGTCAAATACACTGGACATTTCGTCGATCGAAGTGAGAATACCCTCGAACGGTTCGGGCCGGTGAATAGCGAATCCCTGTACGTAGTGGATACCTGCGTCTTTTAGCCAGGCCCGAACCAGGGTGTTCTCGACGTGCTCAGCGACCGTTTGTGCGCCGATGACTTTGGCGATTTCTACAACAGCTCGGACAATCGTTTTCGATAGTTCGTTTTCAAGCACGTCGCGGACAAACGAACCGTCAATTTTGAGGTAGTTCACTGGCAGCGTCTTCAGGTACGCGAAGGAGCTGTAGCCAGTGCCGAAGTCGTCCAAAGCAACCAGGCATCCGAGTCGTTGCAGGCGATGGACAAAGGACTGGGCTTTTTCGATATTTCTCACCAACGTCGTCTCCGTGATTTCAAAGCACAGGGAATCGGGTGGTACGCCGGTTTCGGCGATTCGGGATTCAATGTAGTCGACGAGGGAGTCGTCCTGAAGCGACTGGGCTGCAACGTTGATACAAAACGTTGAGAGTCCAATTTCCATGACGTTGGTGGTTGATGCAATGCTGGTAAGCGCGGAGTTAATCACCCATCGGTCCAGCGCTGACATCAGTTGGTATCGCTCTGCGGCCGAGAGGAATTGTGCGGGGCTGCTGTCCGGGTGGTTCTCATCGTCCATCCGAACCAGTAGTTCATATTTCTGTCCCGACTCGCCGTTGAGTGACGCAATCTCTTGTGCATGCAGCGAGAATTTGTTTTCGAGGAGTGCCATTTGCAGGAAGCCGACGCGGTCTACGTCTGATCTTCGCTGGATGATGCTGCTGTCAATATCCTGGAAGCGAGCACACTGGTTCCCACCACGCTCCTGAGCGCCTCGTGATGCGACTTCCGCCAGCACCAGCATGTCCTCAGCTCCGTTGCGGGCTTCGGCCGTATCGACTACGCCACAACTTGCGGAGAGTTTGATGGATCTCGCGCCATCATCGATGGTTTCCTGCGCGAGTAGTTGCAATACTTGCTCGGCTTTTGCGACCGCCGTATCGCCCGAGGCGCCGGGCATGAACATCGCGAACCGATCGCCACCAAGGTGCGCAACGACGTCGTTGGCGCCGGAACTGTCGGCGACGATGCGACGAATGATCTTGAGAACCCGATCACCGCCGGAATATCCGAAACTGTCGTTGACCGCATGCATCTTGTCGGCATCGAAGTAGATCAGGCTATGAAATGAGTCGCTGTCGGAAGTCAGTATTCCGTCAATTTGTGTCAGCAGTTCTGGCCGCGCGAGGAATTTGCCTTTGGCGCGGCGGCTCGCTTGAGTTTTTGACAGCTTGTCAGCAACGGCACGAACGATTTTTGCGTGTGACGGTTCATTGGACTCGGCAATGATCACTACCATGCCGAGGATCAGTTTTCGCTGTCTGTAAACGGGCGCGCAGGTGACATGCCGTTCGACGCCATTTTCCGTCGTAATCGTAGCCGTTACTACGCGGCGCTTTTCAAGCAGTCGCTTTTGCAGTTGCTCGACCATCAAGTCGATTATGGTCGCGTCAAAAGACGGTTTGCAGGCAACTGCTCGGGTGTTGCTGTCAGGGAAAACGGCCGCAAAACAGTCAATCTCGCACTCTGCAAAGCACATATCGACGATGTTCTGCAGGACGGATGAAGGCGAGCCGTCAGTCTCGATTTCCTCGAGGTGCCGGCGAATCGGGTCTGTGCCGCGGAGACACCTGACGTTGATCGTGCCAGTTTCAAGCGCTGCATCCAGATCGATCTGACGCGCAATGCAGGAGAGCATGTCTTTCGCTGCGAGAGTGACAGATGCGAGACTCGGTGGGTCCATGGTATCGACGATCAGCGTAAACGTGTGTGGTTCTTCGCTGGCGGGTTTAAGCGGGAAATCGAACGCGCAATAGTTCTGCCCCAGAAGACGCTTGCCGGGTTCCGCCGGCGGCGTTAGCGAGAGGGAGCTCGCGACGTCGAGCGTGTTGTCGCGATACTCGCGTTGCCAAAGGAGCCTGCCGTTGCTGCTGTAAACCACGGCCGCTGCCACGTTGTCTATCGGATGACGGATTTCCGCGACGAATGCGGTAACGGCCTGATCGTCAAGCAGCGGACCGGGGTGGGGTTTGGCAAGAGGTTTATCCATGCTGAGACTGTCGGCGGGGCCGAACAAAACTTGAGGAAAAGCCCGCGGTTGAGCCGTTTTAGCAAAAAAAAAGCCCGCATCTGCTGCGGGCTTTTTTGAGATTGGCTCCCCGACCCGGACTCGAACCAGGGACCAATTGATTAACAGTCAATCGCTCTACCAACTGAGCTATCGGGGAATAGGTCGACACCTTAGGTATTGCTCTAGGGTGCGGGCCGGAATTCTGGTTCAGAGGCGATCCGAAGTCAAGCCGAAACTGCCCGTTTTATGCGATTGATCGACTCTTCAAGGGTTTCCATAGAACAGGCAAATGACAAGCGAATATAGCCAGCAGCGCCGAAGGCCGATCCGGGCACGCAGGCGAGATCCGCGGCATTGAGCAAATGCTCGACCAGGTCTGTATCTGAGCCAAGGCCTATTTTCTCCAGTATCCCGGTAACGCGTGGAAAAGCGTAGAAAGTGCCTTCGCCGGGCCGACACTCAATGCCCTCGATTTCGTTGAGGGCGGCGACGATGTAGTCGTGACGTTTCTTGTACGCAGCAGTCATCCGTACGACGCAAGACTGGTCTCCGGACAGGGCAACAACGGCCGCCTTTTGCGAAACACTGCATGGATTCGATGTGCTTTGACTCTGGATGGTTTTCATCGCTGAGATGATGCTATGGGGTCCTGCCGCATAGCCGATGCGCCAGCCTGTCATCGCATAGGCTTTGGAAACACCGTTCGTTGTTACCGTGCGCTCGAACAGGGCCGGGCATGCTGCTGCAAAACTGACAAATGGCTGTTTTGCCCAGTGTATGTGCTCATAAATGTCATCGGCGACGATCAGAACATCTGGATAACGTTCGAGAACAGCGCCGAGTGCCTGTAGTTCGCGTTCGGAATAACTTGCCCCTGTGGGGTTGCTCGGACTATTCATGATCAACAGGCGCGTTCGGTTGGAGAGCGCCGCATTGAGTTGCTCAGGCGTAATCTTGAAGTCTTCCTCAATGCCCGCACTGAGAATGACCGGTTGCGCACCGGCAAGACGCACCATGTCCGGGTAGGAGACCCAGTAGGGTGCGGGAATGACTGCCTCATCACCTGGCCCCAGCACGGCGAGACACAAGTTGAAGAGGCATTGTTTGGCACCGCTGGACACGAGTATCTGAGATATCTCGTAATCGAGCTGGTTTTCGCGCAGGAACTTCTGCTGGATTGCCGTTTTGAGTTCGGCCGTGCCATCGACAGGCGTATACCGGGTGTCACCGGCATCGATCGCGGCGTGTGCTGCCTGCCTGATGTGATTCGGCGTGTCGAAGTCGGGCTCGCCGGCGCCCAGGCTAATGACGTCACGGCCAGCCGCTCTCAATTCGGTGGCCAGGGCCAGCACGGCGCCGGTTGGCGAAGGCTTGATGGCTGCCATACGTTTAGAAACTGATAAACTCACTCGATTGCCTCCGTGAAACGCGAAACAATGGTACGTGAAACCGACATGCAGCCCAACAGACTTAGTGATGATCGCGACCGACTTGGCCTGAAGTCAGAATTTCAGCCTGCCGGGGACCAGCCGAAAGCCATTCAGGGGTTGTGCGAGGGGCTTGAAGATGGTCTCGCAAAGCAGGTTTTGCTCGGTGTCACCGGATCCGGAAAAACTTACACAGTCGCGAACGTAATCGAGCGGCTGCAACGGCCGGCCATCGTGCTGGCGCCAAACAAAACGCTGGCGGCTCAGCTGTACGGGGAGATGCGCGAGTTTTTCCCAAACAACGCGGTTGAGTATTTCGTTTCTTACTACGACTACTACCAGCCAGAGGCGTATGTGCCGAGCTCAGATACTTACATCGAGAAAGACGCGTCGGTGAACGAGCATATAGAACAGATGCGCTTGTCGGCGACCAAGGCATTGATCGAACGGCCGGACACAATCATTGTCGCGACAGTCTCGGCAATCTATGGCCTGGGTGATCCGGAAGCCTATTTCAGTATGGTCTTGCATTTGTCTCGAGGTGAGCGACTGGATCAACGCAGCTTGCTGCGTCGTCTCGCGGAACTGCAATACACACGCAACGAGCTGGATTTGTCGCAAGGAACGTATCGCGTCCGCGGCGATGTAATCGATGTTTTTCCAGCAGAATCTGATCGGGATGCAGTGCGTATTGAGCTGTTCGATGACGAGGTTGAGTCGCTGGCGTTTTTCGACCCGCTGACAGGCGAGGTGGTTCGACGCGTGCCACGGCTGACGATCTTTCCGAAGTCGCACTACGTGACACCCAGAGAGCGTCTCCTGGAGGCGTGCGAGCACATCAAAGTCGAGCTGAAAGAACGCCTTAAGCAACTTCGAGATAACAGTAAACTCCTTGAAGCTCAAAGACTTGAACAGAGAACTTTATTTGATTTAGAGATGATTCGGGAGCTTGGCTATTGCAGCGGAATTGAGAACTACTCGCGCTATCTTTCCGGCCGCAATCCAGGTGAACCGCCGCCGTGTTTGTTTGATTATATTCCGCCCAATGCGATTCTCGTGGTCGACGAGAGCCACGTAACAGTGCCGCAGCTGGGTGGCATGTACAAAGGGGATCGTTCACGCAAAGAAACACTGGTTGAACACGGCTTCCGCTTGCCGTCCGCGCTGGACAACAGGCCGTTGCGATTCGATGAATTTGAAAGTCTGTCGCCGCAAACAATTTACGTATCGGCGACACCGGGCAATTATGAGAAAGAGCACACGGACGGCACGGTCGAGTTGCTGGTGCGACCGACCGGTTTGATAGACCCGGAACTGGAGGTACGCCCTGCAAGTACCCAGGTTGATGACGTGCTTTCGGAGATTGGCAAGAGGGTGGCTAATGAAGAGCGCGTTCTGATCACCACCCTGACCAAGCGCATGGCAGAAGATTTGACAGACTATCTCGGTGAGCACGGTGTGCGCGTGCGCTACCTGCATTCTGATATCGGGACGGTCGAGCGTACGGAGATTATCCGGGACCTTCGTCTCGGAGTATTCGATGTCCTGGTCGGCATCAACCTGTTGCGCGAAGGGCTCGATATGCCCGAAGTTTCGCTGGTTGCAATTCTTGATGCGGATAAGGAAGGCTTCCTGCGGTCCGACCGCTCGCTGATCCAGACAGTCGGCCGGGCTGCCCGCAATCTGCACGGCAAGGCAATTCTGTACGCCGACAAGATGACAGGTTCAATGGAACGGGCGATTGATGAGACAAACCGGCGCCGTGAGCGGCAGGTCGCACACAATGAAAAGCATGGCATCAAGCCGGAGTCCATCGTCAAAAAGGTCGCCGATATCATGGAGTCGGCATATCCGTCACCGGGCTCAGGGGCGCGCGGAACGGCTGAGTCGGGTGCGCCATACGAGGTAATGAGCCCGGCGGAACTCATCAAGAGGGCTGCCAAACTCGAGAAACGGATGCTGAAACACGCCCGGGACCTTGAATTTGAGGATGCGGCGAGGTTGCGCGATGAGATTCACGCGCTGCGGGCCGCCGGATTGGGGATTGAGGAGAAAAAAGCCGGCTGACAGTCTTGCAGTCCATCATGCGCTTCAGTATCTTACGCGTCCCTTCCGAGGTGTAGGGCGATTAGCTCAGGGGTAGAGCGCCACGTTGACATCGTGGAGGTCGCAGGTTCGAAACCCGCATCGCCCACCAATCTGAACTGCTCTGCAGTGCAAAATGCCTGATTTTTTTACGAAAATCGGTGTTTCCGAGGTTGTAACCTTGTTTCCGGCTATATAGAATCGCGTTCCCGCACATTCTGCGGCCTTTGTACGTGGCTGGAAGTGTTGGGATTGCTTAGTTTCCGGAGGATTTTGGTATCGCAGTTACAAAGCGCGTAAGGCGTAATGACGAAATAGACGCAACAGAGGTTCGAGTTATCGATTCTCAAGGCGAACAAGCGGGTGTCATGACGCTCAGGGCAGGGATCGAGCTGGCGAAGGAAGAAGGTCTTGATCTCGTCGAAGTATCGCCGAACGCTGCACCGCCAGTCTGTCGAATAATGGATTTCGGCAAGTACTTGTTCGAACAGAACAAGAAGGCACAGTCTGCGAAACGTAAACAGAAACAGGTTCACGTCAAGGAAATTAAGTTTCGTCCGGGTACGGATGAAGGTGACTACCAGATCAAACTGAAGAAACTGATCGCTTTTCTGGAAGTTGGTGACAAGACGAAAGTCACACTGAGATTTAGAGGCCGGGAGATGGCGCACAAGGAATTGGGTGCACAGCTGCTGGCCAGGGTCAGAGATGACCTCGAAGAGTTGGGTACGGTCGAACAGATGCCACAGATGGAAGGTCGGCAGATGGTGATGGTGATCGGGCCGAAGAAGAAGTAGAAGTAGTAACGAAAAAGTGAGTAACAGCATTGAAGGGCGTGACACCCCGGAGAGCTCTACCCGCCTGTAGCGGCCGGAATGGTCCGGTTCGTAGCACGGCTAAAGGAACTGAAATGTCAAAGATGAAAACCAACCGGGGCGCGGCCAAGCGCTTCAGTAAGACGGGCAAGGGTGGCTACAAGCGCTCCCAGTCCCACCTCAATCATATTCTTACCAAGAAGAAGTCAAAGCGTAAACGTCAGTTGGGCACGACCCAGCAAGTCGCCGAGTGCGATGTTAAGTCCGTAAAACGCATGCTTCCATACAGTTAAGAGGAGATTGAGAAATGGCACGAGTTAAGAGTGGCGTAACCGCCAAAGCCCGCCATAAAAAGGTCCTCGGTAAAGCGAAGGGCTATTACGGCGCGCGCAGTAAACTATTCAAGACAGCCAAGCAGGCTGTTATCAAGGCTGGACAATATGCGTATCGCGACCGCCGTCAGCGTAAGCGCCAGTTCCGTTCATTGTGGATCGCTCGTATCAACGCTGCGGCCAGACTGCACGGATTGTCATACAGCCGCCTGATTAACGGTCTCAACAAGGCTGAAATCGAAGTTGATCGAAAAGTGCTGGCTGACATAGCTGTACATGATCCGGAAGCTTTTGGCGCAATTGCAGAAGCGGCCAAGGCCGGCCTCGAATCTCAGGCTGCTAGCTAGATAGACCTGAGCCGGTCAGGGCACACCTGGCCGGTTCGGTTACTTCCTATGCAGGCACTGAGCGATCTCGTTGATCAAGCCGCGTCTGAGATTGACGCAGCAACTGACCTCACCGCGCTCGACGCGGTACGCGTTTCCTACTTGGGAAAGAAAGGGGAGCTTACCGCTCGCCTGAAATCCCTCGGACAGCTGCCTGCTGATGAACGAGCGGCCGCAGGACAGGAAATAAACCAGGCCAAGCAGGCCGTTCAGCAAAAGCTGAACGTTCGCCGCGAGGCCCTGGAAAGTGCCGCTCTTGAAGCAAAACTTGCGGCCGACGCTGTTGATGTCACATTGCCGGGCCGCGGTACTTCTATTGGCGGTCGTCATCCTGTCTCACGTGCGCAGGCGCGCATAGAACGGATCTTTACAAACGCGGGTTTCGGCGTCCGTTCCGGTCCTGAAATTGAAGACGATTTCCACAATTTCACCGCGCTCAATATTCCGGACAATCATCCGGCGCGCGCCATGCACGATACCTTCTATTTCCCGGGCGGCAACCTGCTGCGAACTCATACGTCGCCCGTGCAGATTCGCTCGATTGTGAAAGAAGGTGTGCCTATTCGGATTATTGCCCCAGGTCGGGTATATCGCTGTGATTCTGATCAGACTCACACACCGATGTTTCACCAGGTTGAAGGCCTGGTCATCGATGAGAACATCAGTTTCGCGAATCTGAAAGCCGTTTTGCATCAGTTTGTGGAAGCGTTCTTCGAACGCAAAGCTGAGCTGCGGTTTCGTCCGTCGTACTTTCCGTTCACTGAGCCATCGGCTGAGGTCGACGTTCGCTGGGGTGAGGGCAAGTGGCTGGAAATTCTTGGCTGCGGCATGGTTCACCCGAATGTGCTTGAGAGTGCCGGGGTGGACCCTGAAAAATATACTGGTTATGCGTTTGGTATCGGCATTGAGCGCCTTGCCATGCTTCGCTATGACGTCAGTGATTTGCGGACGTTCTTTGAGAACGACCTTCGATTCCTCAGGCAATTCAGGTAAGCACAATGAAGATTGCAGAATCCTGGTTGCGTGAATGGGTGAACCCTGACCTCGATACAGAGGCGCTGGGCCACCAACTAACGATGCTCGGGCACGAAGTTGATGGAATCAATTTTGAAGGGACAGGCCTGGAAGCTGTCGTCATCGGAGAGGTACTGGAAGTCTCAAAGCATCCCGATGCCGATAAACTGAACGTGTGCAAGGTCAGCGACGGTAGTGACGAAGTGCTTGACATCGTTTGCGGTGCGCCGAACGTCGTGAAAGGCATGAAGACGCCATTGGCCAGGCCCGGTGTGAAATTGCCCAACGGCCTGAAGCTTCGCAAAGCGAAAATTCGTGGCGTTGTATCGAACGGCATGCTGTGCTCAGCAGTCGAGCTTGGGCTCGGTGATGAGTCAGACGGCATTCTTCATCTGCCTGATCTCGCGGTCACAGGCGCTCCGTTAACTGAGTTCCTGCGCCTCCCTGATGCTGTCATCGATCTCGATCTGACACCCAACCGGGGTGACTGTTTCAGCGTTCTTGGCATCGCACGGGATGTTGCCGCACTAACAGGTGCCAGCCTCAAGGACGCAAGCATTGAGCCTGTCAAAGCAACGATAGGTGATTCTCAGCCTGTCGAACTGGTCGAGCCGCAAGGTTGCCCGCAATTTGCCGGTCGACTTGTGCGTGGTATCAACGTCGATGCAGAGTCGCCGGTATGGATGACCGAGCGGTTACGCCGCAGTGGACTGCGCGCGATCTCGCCAATTGTCGATATAACCAACTACGTTATGCTGGAACTCGGCCAGCCACTGCATGCCTATGATGCGAGCAAACTGCAGGGGACCATACGGCCAAGACTGGCGAAGACCGGCGAGAAGCTTACTTTGCTCGATGAGAAACAGATTGAACTGCTCGACGACACGTTGATCATTACCGATGACAGCGGACCGATCGGCCTCGCTGGCATCATGGGCGGCATGAGTACGGCTGTCTCAGATGCGACAACCGATGTCTTCTTTGAGGCCGCGTTCTGGCCACAGGACTTCATGGCCGGCCGTGCACGGGCATATGGATTGCACACAGATGCATCACTGCGATTTGAGCGCGGCGTCGATCCGGAAGGCCAGGGGCGAGCTGTCGAAAGAGCGACCGAGTTACTCCTGGAAATTGCCGGTGGCGATGCGGGACCCCTGGTCGTCACGTCAGCTGACGAGTTCCTGCCAGCATCCAGAACTATTCGTTTGAGACAGACTCGCCTGGATAAGCTTTTGGGCGCGCAAATCGACAGCGACGAGGTTGAGTCGATACTGGAAGGGTTAGGGCTGGATGTCACTGCCGTATCAGGTGGCTGGGATGTCACACCACCGACGTTCAGGTTCGACCTCGAGATTGAGGCGGACCTGATCGAGGAAGTCGCCCGAATTCACGGCTATGATTCTATCCCGGAGACGACAGCGTTTTCTCAAGCGGGTCTCG
Source organism: Gammaproteobacteria bacterium (assembly GCA_022600955.1). Lineage (GTDB taxonomy): Bacteria > Pseudomonadota > Gammaproteobacteria > Steroidobacterales > Woeseiaceae > UBA1847. The sequence continues at coordinate 28,808 of JAHZJK010000029.1, read as the reverse complement.
AAACCGTGACGGAATCCACCGTTGACGCGGAGAAGGCGGCTGCGACACTGGTTGCGCGCGATTATCAGGAAGTTGTGACTTATAGTTTCATCGATGCGGAAGCAAACACGATTTTTACGGGCGACGAGTCGGAACTCGTTCTCAGTAATCCTATTTCATCAGAAATGTCAGTCATGCGTGCGTCGTTGTGGCCAGGAATGGTTGCAGCCGCGTCAGCCAACAACGCACGGCAGCAGGATCGAGTGCGCATCTTTGAAATCAGCAAGTCTTTTCACGGTGCATTGGGTGAGCATACTGAAGTGGTGCGTATTGCCGGGCTGGCTACAGGTTCTGTGTTTCCCGAACAATGGAGCTCGGGCGCTGAATCTTTAGACTTCTTTGACATAAAGGGTGACGTCGAAGCGCTGCTCGCTCTCGCGGCCGAGTCGGACGAGATTTCTTTTGAGAATGCCGAGCACCCGGCACTGCAACCCGGTCAGGCGGCGAAGGTGATGCGAAGCGGCGAACAGATTGGTTTGCTCGGCAAGCTGCATCCTCGACTTGCGAAGCGCTACGACCTGAAACGTGCGGCGTATGTGTTTGAACTTGATGCTGCGAAAACGCTTGCATCGCGTGCGCCGAGCGCAGAAATTGTGTCCCGCTTTCCAGCGATTCGTCGTGACATAGCGGTTGTGGTAGATGACACGGTTTCGGCTGGAGAGCTTGTTGCCGCAGTTGCGGAGAGCTCGCCTGCCTTGATTGAAGATGTCAGAATTTTTGACATTTATACCGGTGCGGGCATAGAAGCTGGGCGAAAAAGCATCGCAATAGGCTTGATTTTGCAGGAAACATCGCGCACCCTTACTGACGAAGATGCAGACGCGGCGATGGCCGCAGCAGTCAACAAATTACAAGACAAATTCGCCGCTGTTCTAAGAGACTAATCCTGATGGCATTGACAAAAGCAGACATGGCCGAGTCGTTGTTCGATGAACTTGGTTTGAACAAAAGGGAAGCTCGCGAGTTAGTCGATATGTTTTATGAGGAGCTGCGTGCATCGCTCGCAGTCGGTGAACAAGTCAAGCTTTCCGGTTTCGGGAACTTTGATCTTCGGGACAAAAAAGAACGTCCAGGTAGAAACCCGAAAACGGGTCAGGAAATTCCTATTAGCGCACGCCGCGTAGTGACCTTCCGTCCAGGACAAAAATTAAAGGCCCGAGTGGAAGCATATGCTGGAACCGGGGAATAACGACGAACTTCCTCCAATACCGGGTAAGCGCTACTTTACGATAGGTGAAGTCAGCGATCTCTGTGCCGTTAAACCGCACGTACTCCGATATTGGGAACAGGAATTTCCGCAACTCAAACCCGTCAAACGACGTGGCAATCGCCGCTATTACCAACGTCAGGACGTATTGATCATTCGACAGATCAGAAGTCTGCTTTACGACGAGGGTTTTACGATCGGTGGCGCCAGACAGCGTTTGACCGGTGATGATGCGAAATCTGACGTGACGCAAAGTCAGCAGATTATCAAGCAGATACGCATGGAACTTGAACAAGTTCTGAAGATTCTACGCCGCTAGAATTAGTCTTCCGGTCGGGGCGTAGCGCAGCCTGGTAGCGCACCACAATGGGGTTGTGGGGGTCGGAGGTTCGAATCCTCTCGCCCCGACCAATTTTCTTCGAACCACAACGTATAGAATCAGTCGCACTCATTGACGTCGCGTCGGTTCGTAGCTGTAGTATTGGGGAGGGGTGATGAAGCTAACCAGGATTTCGATATCCAACCCGGTTGCCGTGATTGCAGCGGTCATGCTCACTTTGCTCATGGGCAGCATCGGTCTCAGCCGACTGCCGGTCCAGATGATCCCCGATGTGCAGCGCTCTTTTATCCAGATAAACACCGGTTGGCGTACAGCTGCTCCTGAAGAAGTGGAGTCGGAAATACTCGAACCGCAAGAGGATGCCTTGCGCGGTTTGCCGGGTCTGGAGCAGATGACATCGTCCGCGTCGCGAGGCACCGGCAGCATCAGCCTGATGTTCTCTGTAGGTACCGACCTGCAACGTTCACTCATTGAAGTGATCAACAGGCTTAACCAGGTGCCGCGCTATCCGCAGGACGTAACCGAACCGCAAATTTTTGCCGGGCAAGATAGTTTCGGTGCGGCAATTGCCTGGTTCGCACTTACGCCCGCCGAAGGCAACACACGACCGATGGCAAGCTACAGCGACTTTGTTCGCGAGGTTGTGCAGGCACGACTTGAACGCGTGCCGGGTATATCCAACTCGAACGCGTATGGCGGGCGAGACAACGAAGTCCGTATCACTTTCGATCCGTACGAGGCGGCCGCACTTGGCGTCGATATTCCGTCGCTGGCCGAATTGACCGGTAATCACAACGACACGTCCGGTGGCTTCAGTAATGTCGGACGACGTCAGTACACACTCCGATATGCGGGTCAGTATGACTTACCGGATTTCGGTGAAATGGTGCTCGAATGGCGCGGCGGCAACCCGGTGCGACTACGCGATGTAGCGACTGTTGAAGTCGTGATGCGTGACAGCAATGGATTCATGCTCGAAGGCGGCAAGGATTCCATCGCGTTTGATGCCCAGGTCGAAAAAGGCGTCAATGTGCTGGAGGTTATGGACGACCTGAAGCTCGCCATTGAAGAATTGCGGGCAGGACCTCTCAAGCGGGCTGGTCTGGAGATCGCCCAGGCCTACGACGAATCTGTTTACATTGAGGATTCCATTGCTATGTTGCGCACCAATCTGCTGATCGGCATCGCGTTGGCAATCGGGGTTCTCTGGTGGTTCATGCGTAAATTCCGTGCGACGTGTGTCGTCGCACTGGCCATACCGATTTCGCTTTTTACCGGCTTCCTCGTCATGCAGATGACGGGACGAACGCTTAACGTTATTTCGCTCGCGGGCCTCGCTTTCGCCACCGGCATGGTGCTGGACGCTGCCATTGTAGTGTTAGAGAACATCGTGCGTTTGCGCGAGAAGGGAACGGAATCGGAAGAGGCTGCCATGACCGGCGCGACGCAGGTCTGGCTGGCATTGATGGCCTCGACGGCAACTACCGTTGTTATTTTCTTACCGATTGTCTTTCTGGAGGATGTTTCGGGTCAGCTATTCGCCGACCTCGCGTTAGTGATCTCGGTAGCGGTCGTAGCTTCTCTGATCATCGCAGTTACAGTGATTCCGACAGCCGCGTCGAAGTGGCTGAACACGGTCAGTCTCGATGATCCGCACAATGCTTGGTGGGACAGGATTACCCGTTTGATCATGAAAGTGACGGATGGTGAGCAGCGTCGCAAGATTCTGATTGCGGCACTGTTTTTCTCTGCGACGTTCCTGACGTGGTTATTGATTCCGCCCGCCGACTATCTTCCGAAGGGGAAACAAGGCTGGGTGTTCGCGTTCGTGATGCTGCCGCCCGGTCAAAGCATAACGGCAGGTAAAGAGGAGTTTGCCGACGTCGTCAACGGCCGTATTGCACCGTATTTGCGCGACGGTGCGGAACTGCATCTCGACAATTTCTTCATGGGTACCTTTGGATCCGATGCATTCGCCGGTGGCAGTACTACGGATCCGGATGATTCTGATGCTTTCGTCGATTTACTGAACAACGAGATATTCGCAGGCTTCCCGGACACGATGGCGTTCGCAGCGCATTGGGGAATCTTTGACCGCGTTGGCGGCGGCGGCAATATCGATCTGAATATCCAGAGCCGCGATATGGACGCAATGCTGGAAGCGGCTCGGGCGGGGCTCGGTCTTGTCGCTGAGCACATTCCCAATGCGCAGACGCGCCCGATTCCCGGCGTTGACTTTGCTGAGCCGGAGTTGCGACTGGTGCCGGACGAACGCCGTATTACTGAGGCAGGATGGGATCGGCGGCAGATGTCGACTGTCGTTCGCGCATTGGGGGATGGCGTCTACGTCGGCGACTACTTCGACGGTGACAGGCGGATGGATATCGTATTGCGGGCGCCAGAGTGGAGCAGTCCGGAACAGCTTGCCTCGACGCCATTGGCCACGCCGGCCAGCGGGATTCAGCCACTGGATCAACTGGTCGCGCTTGAGCGGACGGCAGGGCCTCGTCAGATCCGCCGCGTTGACCGGCGCAGGGCTCTGACGCTGCAGATCACTCCGCCGGACAATCTGTCCCTGGAAGAAACCCTCGAGGTGCTAAAGACCCGGGTCGAGCCTGAACTCCGCGCGTACCTGCCGGACGATGGCGAGATTACCTACTACGGCAGCGCTGACGATCTCAGCGTGGCTCTAGGCAGCATGGTGCGCAGTTTTACACTGGCTATAGTCGTCCTGTACCTGTTGATGAGCGGGCTGTTTCGTTCGTTCGTCGACAGTCTGCTGGTTATCGCGGCATTGCCGTTGGCGACCGTCGGCGGCGTCACGTTATTGCGCATAATGAATCTGCCGCTGGACCTGCTTACGATGATTGGTTTTATAACGCTGCTCGGACTCGTAGTGAATAACGCCATTTTGCTTGTACATCAGACTCGCGTGGCGGAAAGACTCGGACTTGATCGTCGGGCGTCGGTTGAGCAAGCGGTAAGACGCCGTCTGCGGCCGATCCTGATGAGTTCAATGACCAGCTTGTTCGGCATGCTGCCGTTGTTGTTAATTCCCGGTCCGGGGACGGAGGTTTACCAGGGCCTTGCTGCCGTTATCGTCGGCGGCATGGCCGTCAGCACGGTTTTTACATTAGTATTCCTCCCGAGCTTACTGCGCTTGGGCGAGGGCGCTCTGTTACCGCGAACCGCAGCCGGCGAAGCGACTGCGCTGGCTTGATCTATGAAACTAAACCGATATACAAACATTCGAATACTCTGCTGTTTACTGTTGTTGCCCACCTGCGTGTTCGCGCAATGGGATGCGGCATTGGTAGTTACCGACGTAGCCAGACTGGAGCGGCTGGCACCGTCAGTCGAGGTACCCGGCACCGTTGTCAGTCGTCATGATTCCAGACTGGCGGCTGAGCTGAACGCGAAGCTTGTATGGATTGCCGAAGTCGGGACTGAGGTTAAGGAGGGTGACACTGTCGCCCGACTCGAAAATGTCACGTTCGATGTTGGCGAGAAAGAGGCTCAGGCCCGCGTTGATCGTGAACAAGCACGGGTCGTCTTCCTGGAATCGGAACTGCAACGGCTGCGCCAGTTGTCGGAACAGAATCTGTCGGCTGCCAGCCGCCTCGACGAAACGGTGGCAGACCTGGCGGCGGCGGCAGGCGATCATCAAATTGCACGTGCACAATTGGCGTACGCCCAGATCGCGATGTACACCACGCAGATTCGAGCGCCGTTTGACGGCGTTGTTACCGAACGCTTGCGGAGTATTGGCGAGCGCCTCAACGTCGCTGACGAAGTTATCAGGCTGGTTGATCCCGGTGCACTGGAAGTAGTTGCCCGGGCACCATTGAGAAGCGCGAACTTTATTAACAAAGGCGACATCATCAGCATCGGCAATGACTTCAGGTCCGGTCAGGCACCGATTCGTGCAATGGTGCCGTTTGGCGACCCGCAATCGCACATGTTCGAGGTACGCCTGGATGCTGATGCAGAACTGTGGACCGTCGGCGAGAGCGTGCGCCTGACTATGCCAACGGCGGAAGCGAAAGAGGTACTTGCCGTGCCGCGAGATGCACTTGTGCTGCGACGCGAAGGCGTCACGGTTTTCAAAGTATTAGCGGATTCCAGTGTCGCACAGGTCAACGTCACGGTTGGGCTGGGCGCAGGGCCATTGATCGAAGTGTTCGGTCAGTTGGCGGCAGGGGATGTTGTTGTTGTGCGAGGCGCGGAAGGCTTGAGTGACGGCATGACAGTCGAAGTCGCCAGTCAGTAAAAACGCGCGCTGCGCGCGGTACCCGGTTATATAGTACCGATGGCTGGCAGCTTTCTGTCTTGTATGCCTAGCAAGATCGGTTGCGCCGTTTCGCGATAAATATTGACCTTGGCATTGAACGCGACCCGCGAAAGTCCGTGCTTATCCCTGATGGTCAGCCGCCTTATATTAAAGTGACCGCCGCCCATGTTCTCGCCGGTCAGGTAACACTTGATTGCCGTCACGCGTTCTCCTGACAGCTCCATGCCACTAAGGCGTGCCAGGTTTCCTTGCGCTCTCTGCAGAAACGTCACAGCATCGACATTCGGAACGACTTCGAAGTCGCCTGTATCAGTCGGTGTTTGAATATCTGCCATGAAGTCGCCAACCAGAATCTGGCCTGGAAGTGCCGCATCGATCATCCGCGCGAGTTCGATCGTGACATCGCCAACGATAAAGTCATGGGTGGTCGGATTGAGCCCCTCGGCCTGATGGAACTCGTAGCAACTACCAACGTGAAAACAGGCACGCAGGCGAGGCACCGCTTTTGATGCAGATTTGCTACGCGCTATTGCATTGTCGGCAAGCACGATATGCATGAAGTGATACAGGTTAACGCTGGCTTCAAGGCCTTCGTCCCGATTCCAGATATAGAAGCCGTCGCCACTCGATGAACGGGCGAAGTCGATATTGACGTCGGCTTCAAGCATTTTTGCGTGTGCCGAGTTCAGGGAATAGGACAAGCTGTTTAATTGCGTCATTTGCTCGAACGGCGTCAGCAAGCTAAAACCGACGATGTCGAACAGGGTAACGGCACGGCTCGGTACGTAGTTGATGCCGTACTTGCGAATCATCTTCTCAATGATTTTGGTTTCGACGATTGTGCCTTCCAGCGGTTCGCGCAGCGCGATATTCACGGGTTCAATATTCAGCAGGCGGGCGACTTTCTGCATCTGTTCGATCGTGAGTTGCCGGTCGCCGGATATCAATTCAGTAACAAAGCGCGGGGAAACCAGCGGCGGCATCGTGCCATCTTCTTGCGGAGAAACGTATTCGGAAATTGCGTAGTGGGGCACCACGAGAATCAGAACGCTCTGGTCGAGCGGAACCCAACTCAAAATACTGTTCTGCCCGAGCTTCCAGTGGCTGCGCAGTGCTTTCTCAAGGTGCGTGAGATTGCTGCGTTGCCGGAGGCCCATTTGTTGGGCCAGCCCAGCCAATTGGTCCAGGTACGGCGAATAGTCAGCTATTCGTCGAATCCCGGATTGCGACAGTTCATCTAATTCCATTGTTTTCCCGCGGCGACTTTCACGAAAGTGGATTCTCTGCCACAGTTCGCCCCTACCAAATTAGTCAGTTATCTACGCCAACGCAAGTTTCTGCGCCACACAGTATTTTACATAAGATATGAATTCAGCAGCACCTAATATCAATGAGATTCGCAAGTTACGTGATCTTTTGCAGAATCAGCTTGTACACACGCCAATGCTGCAGTGCGCCGCGCTGGAAGCGGAGCTCGGACACGGTACTCGAGTAACCGCCAAGCTTGAGTTTCTGCAACGGACGGGCACTTTCAAAGCCCGTGGTGCGCTCGCAACGCTGCAGGGTCTGACGGCTACCGAGCGCTCAGCCGGCGTTACGGCGGTCAGCGCCGGAAACCATGCCATTGCGACTGCCTTTGCAGCCGAGGCGACCGGCGTCAGTGCCAAAGTGGTGATGATGCGCGCAGCGAATCCCGCACGAATTCAGACTTGCAGGGACTATGGTGCCGAAGTCGTGTTCGCGGCGGACGTGCACGAAGCATTCGCTCTCGCCCAGACGATTCAGGATGAGGAGGGGCGATACTTTGTGCACCCATTTGACGGTCCTTCCATCGCGCTTGGTGCTGGAACAGCCGGGCTGGAAATCTGCGAGCAAGTTAGCGACTTTGACGCATTGCTGGTACCCGTTGGTGGTGGCGGATTGATTGCGGGTGTCTCAAATGCGGTCAAACAGCTGCGACCCGCGGTCCAGATCATCGGAGTTGAGCCCGAAGGAGCAGACAGCATGCATCGCAGCTTTGCCGCCGGCGAGCCTGAGTCAATCGACAAGGTGCGAACGATTGCCGACAGTCTTGGTGCGCCTTTCGCGTTGCCGTATTCGTTCGCGCTTACGCGGGCTAACGTCGATCGCCTGGCGATGATCAATGACGCTGATCTTCGTCGCACGATGAGATGGCTCTACCGGGAAATGCAGTTGGCTGTTGAGCCCGCGTGCGCCGCGACGGCTGCGGCGTTGCTGGGACCGCTGCGTGACTCGATGCGCGGCAAACATGTCGTGATCGTAATGTGCGGCAGTAACACCGACTGGCAAACCTTCAAACAACAGGCCGAATTTGATGACCTTGATTGAAGATCTAAAAGCGATAGTTGGAGAAAACGCCTATCGCACGGATCCTGATGACCTGCTGCCACATGTCACTGAGTGGCGCGGCGTCGTGCATGGCCAGACCCCGATCTTGCTCCTGCCGGCCGACACCAGCGAAGTCGTCCGGATCGTGCGTTGCTGTGCGGCAGCCGGCACTGCGATCGTACCGCAGGGCGGTAATACCGGTATGTGTGCGGGTGCCGTCCCTGACGAAAGTGGCACCCAGGTTGTGCTCTCACTCGCACGCATGAATGCAATTCGCAGCGTGGATCGTGACAACTATTCGATGATTGTCGAGGCGGGCTGCATTTTGCAGAACATTCAGGATGCGGCCAGGAAAGCAGGCCGTCACTTTCCGCTGAGCCTCGGCGCCGAGGGAAGCTGCCAGATCGGCGGCAACCTCTCGACGAATGCGGGCGGCATCAATGTAATTCGTTATGGCACGGCGCGATCACAGTTACTGGGTCTTGAGGTTGTGTTGGCGGATGGCACTATTGTCAACAGCCTGAGAGCGTTGCGTAAGGATACAGCGGGCTACGACCTCAAGCAGTTGTTTGTTGGCAGCGAAGGCACGCTGGGCATCATTACGGCCGCAGCCTTGAAGCTCTACCCGGATCCGGGTGAGACCCGAACCATGCTCGTATCTCTGCCAAGTAGCGGAGATGCGGTAAAACTATTGGGTCTGATGCGGGATTCGCTCGGAGACAAAATCGAAGCGTTTGAACTTGTATCGGACTTCGTTTTCAGCCTGGTCGAAAAACACGTAGCCAACACTAGACTGCCGTTCAGGCAACGCTCGCCATGGTACGTGCTCACGGATGTGACGCCCGGGTCAAGCACTGACGCTTTGGAGACGACATTGCAGAGGGCCGTGGACGCTCGCGTAATCAATGACGCGATTGTTGCCAAGAATGAAACAGAGTCGGCAGCAATGTGGCGATTGCGGCATTCCATTACCGAGGGCGAAAAGGCAGAAGGCAAGGCCCTGAAACACGATATTTCTGTGCCATTGTCAGCGATGCAGGAGTTTTTGCTGCGTGGTGAAGCGCTCATTGAGTCACTGGCACCAGGTTCACAGCTGGTCGCGTTTGGGCACGTCGGCGATGGAAACCTGCATTACAATGTCATGCTGCCGCACTCCTTCAAAGACGGAGAGGCCGTCACCGCGGGCATCTATACGCTGGCGACGGAGCTCGGTGGCAGCTTCAGCGCCGAGCACGGTGTGGGTCGCCTGAAGAGTAAGTACCTCCCTCAATACCGGACCGAGTCCGAAGTCGCTCTCATGAAAACACTCAAAAAAGCGCTGGATCCCGCGAATATCCTCAATCCGGGCAAGGTAATTTGACGACCAGTTCCGGTTCGGCCGGGGCGGCGGCGGTACACTAAGGAGTACATGAGCGCAGATACCAATCAACCTCGTGACACGTTCGGCGACCAACTTGAGCAGTTTGACGACAAACTGAGCGCTACCGCCAACGATGTCGACATGCTTGCCGATATCCAGGATGGGATCGGCCAGTTACTGGCGTCGTCCAGCGGCGGTGAGGGCGAAATTCGGCGGGTCCTGCAGGAGCGCTATGATTCTGGTGCCCTGCGCAAGGAAACGTTCCAGCTCGTTAAGTCGATGCTGGACCGCTACGTCACTGAAAATATTCCGACCAGCCCGGAGCTGCCGGGTCTGGATGGCAACGAGCAGCACCCTCTGCCAGAGACACTGAGTACGTCGGGCTTAAGCGAAGGCGACGATGCTTTTGGATCGACGACTGTGATACCCGTTGATGAAGTACCGGAACACAGGAGCGAATCGCCCGTACAGATCGGTTCGATACTCAGGGACCGCTTCTTGCTGCAGGAACAGGTGGCCGGCGGCAGCATGGGTGTGGTTTACAAGGCTCTTGACCGACGCCTCGCCGAAGCGGGCAGCGATGATCACTGGGTTGCGATCAAGGTGCTTTCCCCGGGACTCGCAGAGAACGCTCAGGCTCTGCGCGCATTGCAACAGGAGGCGGCGAAAGGTCGCTGCCTGGTACATCCGAACATTGTGCGCTTCATTGATCTGGATCGTGACGACGATTTGTATTTTCTGGTCATGGAATGGCTTGAGGGCCGTACCCTGGCCAACATTCTTGATTCCAAAGATGCAGGTTCAATTGATCACGAAACGTCGCGGCGAATCGTCCGTGAAATTGGTGAGGCCCTGGATTACGCACACAAGTGCGGCATCGTGCATGCGGACATAAAACCCGGGAATATTATGATTACGCCGGGCGGTCGCGCGAAGCTATTTGATTTCGGCGTTGCCCGAGTGCAACAACAACAGACCAAAGCGGATTTTGATCCAGGTGTGCTTGGCGCGGTTACGCCCGCCTATTCGAGCATGCAGGTTCTTACCGGTGAGCCACCGGCCCCAAGTGATGACGTATTTTCACTCGCCTGTCTGATGTACAGATTGATCGCAGGGCACAGAGTGTTTGGACCACGCAATGCCGCAGAGGCTTCTGAAAAGGGCATGGCCCCACAACGTGTGCGTGGAATCAGCGATGGAGAATGGAAAGCGCTAAAGAAAGCACTTTCGTATTCACGGGTCACGCGGTTTCAGTCTATCGATGAGTTTCTCGATGCGCTGACGGACCAGGACGATGACACAATCAGTCTCGACGCCTCAGAACGACTCGCTCCAGAGTTTGAGGATACACCTCGCAGGCTATGGCCCTGGGTGCTGTTATTGGGGCTTGTCGCAGGTGGCGCGGCGTATCAGCAAGGCTTCCTCGATGACTTCATGAGTCGGCTTTCGGAAGTGACGTCGCTTGAGCCAATAACGGTAGAGAGTGTCACGCCACCCATTGAGGACGTGACAGACCCGGCCACCATTGTTGATGAGGCTATTGACGGCATGCCTGCAACAGCCGAACCTGAGCCTGAGCAGGTCGAGATTCCGGTTGAGGAGGTCGTGGGTCCAGACCCTATGTTGGTCGACTTCTCGCGGCTGGCGCCTCCGACCCACGAGATTTCGGTACCCCGGTCCGGGCGCCTTGCCGAGACTGTCGATATCGCTCTGCGAGAGGACGGTTCCGCCAGCATTATCGATTTTATCCGCAACGACGGCCTGACTGGTTCACTTGAGCTGCGGCTCGAAGAAGTCGGGTTTAGCGGCAATCGGTCTCCATGGAGCACCGGGCAGTATTCGTTTTCTGACGATGGCGTAGTGTGGTTTCCGCAAGGGCAGGAGCGCGCCAGGGTTACGCTGACGATGGCCTCCGATCCATTGCGGGAGGCAGATCAGCTGTCGACACTGGTCCTTCGCGAAGCCGATCTGGTGGATTCACGGCTTGTGACGATTAACGTTAGCCTGGAAGACGACGACCAGCGCAGCTTCGAGGCCGGCTTGCCAGCCGATACGGTGGCATTCGCTGCAAGCCAGGCTTCCATTCGTGAAACTGACCCGGCAGTACAGATTGACCTCGTTCGCTTCAACCCGAGCAGAGCACCGCTTACAGTCGCATTCAGCGTCAGCGATATTACTGCGACTGACGGTGAGGACTATTTCGCGCCGGGTAGCTATTCAATTACATTCGGTCCCTCCAGACGCTCGGCTCGATTGCTGATTCCGCTCGTTCAGGACGCAGAGGCAGAAGGCGACGAAGCATTTGTTGTTGAACTACTCGACGGACCTGAGAGTGCGGCGCTGGATATCTACAGACGAATCGTCGTGATGATTCGCGACGACGACTCAAATACTCCCTGAATACTGCTAGACTGCCGCTCCGGCCTGCCGCACTGCCAGGCCCTTGAGGAGTGACGGTTAAACCATGAGTGACAAAGATCTGCGACGCTATTCTCGCGTCGTTGTCGATGGCGACGAACAGGCACCGAGTCGTGCCATGTTGCGCGCAGTCGGTTTCAAAGAAGATGACTTCCAGCGCCCACAGATCGGCATTGCGTCGACCTGGAGTATGGTGACGCCCTGCAACATGCATATCGACGGCCTGGCAGAAGAAGCCGAGAAAGGCGCGAACGAGGCGGGTGCCAAAGGCGTAATTTTCAATACGATCAGTGTCTCTGACGGCATATCGATGGGGACCCCGGGTATGCGTTATTCGCTGGTATCCAGAGAGATCATTGCAGACTCCATAGAGGCAGTAGCGGGCGCTGAAGGCTTTGACGGTGTCGTCACTATCGGCGGCTGTGACAAGAATATGCCCGCGTGCGTGATGGCGATGGCGCGCCTTAACCGACCGTCTGTGTTCGTTTACGGTGGCACAATCAAGCCGGGCGCGAAGCGGCGTGACGTTGTGTCGGTTTTTGAAGCGGTGGGCGCCAGGTCAGGTGGGAGCATTTCCAGCGATGAGCTGCTTGAAGTGGAACGCACTGCGATTCCCGGCCCCGGAGCTTGTGGCGGCATGTACACGGCCAACACGATGGCGTCAGCGATCGAAGCGCTCGGTATGAGTCTCGCAAACAGCTCGGCCCAGGAGGCGGTATCAAGTGACAAGATATCGGATTGCCACCGAGCTGGCGCGGCTGTCATGGAACTGATCAAACGTGATCTGAAACCACTCGATATCATGACGAAGCCGGCATTTGAAAACGCGATATCAGTGGTTATAGCACTCGGCGGCTCCACGAACGCGGTGCTGCATCTGATAGCGATAGCACGTGAGGCCGAAGTCGAGCTCGGTCTTGACGATTTCACCCGCATCGGTGCCATGACGCCAGTGCTGGCCGATGTACGCCCCAGTGGCAGGTACCTGATGTCGGAACTCATCGAGATTGGTGGGATCCAGCCGCTCATGAAGCGCATGCTGGATCGCGGCCTGCTACACGGTGATTGCCTTACGGTTACAGGAAAGACGTTGGCCGAGAACCTCGCCGATGTCGCCGATTATCCCGAAGGGCAGGACATCGTACGGGACTTCGAACAACCGATTAAGCCGGACAGCCACCTTGCGATTTTGTATGGCAACCTGGCCCCCGAGGGCGCCGTTGCCAAGATTACGGGCAAGGAAGGACTGCATTTCGAGGGCGTCGCGCGGGTGTTCCATTCTGAAGAAGAGGCGTTGCAAGCGATCCTGGACAATGTGGTCACGGCGGGTGACGTCCTGGTTATACGATACGAAGGCCCGAAAGGCGCGCCCGGTATGCGTGAAATGCTCAGTCCGACTGGCGCCATAATGGGCAAGGGTCTTGGCAAGGATGTGGCTCTTATTACCGATGGTCGCTTCTCGGGCGGCAGTCACGGTTTTGTCGTCGGCCACGTTACGCCGGAGGCTGCAGTCGGTGGCCCAATTGCACTGGTGGAAGACGGTGACCGGATTCGCATTGATGCGGAGTCCAAAGAGATTAACGTTGCTGTCGATGAGGCAACGATGGCTGAACGACGATCGGCCTGGAAGCGACCAAAATCGCCGGTTCGCCGTGGCGCGTTGGCCAAATATCGAAATGAGGTGTCTTCAGCTTCCGAAGGCGCCGTGACAATTCCGCCGGACTGGGACGAAACTTGACGTTTCGCTCGTGGTCGGGCCTACTGCGACGATGCTTTTTTATGACACCCATGCAATGTGCCTGCATCTCGATTCGTTCGAAATGATAAAACACATAAAATATATGGCGCGCCAGAGGTGCGTGGGTGCGAGTGGCAACTGTACCGGCTAGATAATAAGGTTCGGACATTGTCAGCAAACCCGCCAGGTACGTCCTAGCGGGTTTTTTTTTGGTTTTTGAAAGACGATCGGATAACGAAAACATGAACCGCGAGATTTCGGAAGCAGTTTTTGAGGACAGTGGTTTGCTGGGCGCGCCCCCGGAAGTAACGACCTCACCCTGGGTTGTTCTGAAATTTGGCGGCACCAGCGTGTCGAGTGCGAGCAACTGGTCTACCGTGGCAACTTTGCTACGACAGCGCCTTGCTGAAGGGTTGCAGCCCGTTGTGGTTCACTCTGCGCTCAGTGGGGTGTCCAATGCACTGGAAGAGCTTCTCAAGACTGCGGTGTCGGACGATCCCAGCGTGGTGCTGGAGCAGGTTCGTACACAGCACTATGCGCTCGCAGATGATCTGGGGCTTGATGGTGCAGCTTTGCTCGACGAGACACTGCACGAGCTCGAGCAACTCGTCGCCGGCGTTCGGCTGATTCGCGAAGTCAGTGTGCGGGTTCGAGTTCGGATCATGGCGCTGGGCGAGTTGATGTCCACCCGGCTTGGTGCCGAATACTTGTCGCGGGCAGGACTGCCCGTACAGTGGGTCGATGCGAGAGAGCTCCTGACCAGCGTATCCAGGAATACAGCCCAGGGGCCTCAGTCCTACCTCTCTGCGACTTGTGACTTCAGGCCCGATAAGGATCTCCAGACCAGGCTCGCCGCACACAAGAAAATTATCCTGACGCAGGGTTTTATCGCGAGAAACCGCAACGGAGAGACGGTATTGCTGGGTCGGGGTGGTTCCGACACGTCTGCCGCCTATTTCGCGGCACGCCTGCAAGCACGTCGGTTCGAAATCTGGACAGACGTTCCGGGCATGTTCACGGCGGACCCGCGGGATGTGCCTTCGGCCCGCCTGTTGATAGCACTGCATTACGACGAGGCCCAGGAACTGGCGTCCGCCGGCAGTTCAGTCCTGCATCCACGTTGCATCTCCCCAGCGCGTGAATACGGCATCCCGATCTTTATCCGCAGTACCACCGATCCGCAGATCAGCGGTACGGTCATTTCGTCGGTGACAGAGGAAGTCGAGCCTCAGGTAAAAGGGATTTGCATCCGCAATGGTCTGACGCTGATCTCAATGGACGGTGTGGGGATGTGGCACGAGGTTGGTTTCCTTGCGAGGGCATTCGCCGCATTTAGTGACAACGGCGTTTCGGTCGATCTGATCTCGACCTCGGAAACGAATGTAACAGTGTCGATTGATACGTCTGACGGCGCGTTACCCGACGATGTTGAAGAGTCCCTGGTCGATGACCTTGAGCAGCTTTGCCGGGTACGCGTTATCGCAAACTGTTCTGCAGTCAGCCTCGTAGGACGCAAGATCAGAACGATTATTCCGCGCCTGGCTCCCGCCCTGGAGGTCTTCGAAGAAGAACGTATCCACCTGATGTCGCAGGCTGCGAATGACCTTAATCTGAGCTTCGTTGTCGACAAGCAGCAAGGCCCCCGACTGGTGAGCAAGTTGCATGCCTCGATCATTCGCAAGAAGGGCGCATCGAGTGTATTCGGCAGTAGTTGGGAGCGACTGTTTGCGGGCGAGGAGCCGGTAGCCAGAGCGGCTGATACGTGGTGGATGCAAAAGCGCGACGAATTGCTGGCGCTGGCGGATGGACAGCTCAGCGCTTACGTGTACGATCGCGAGAGCGTTGCGAATGCCGCGAATAGCCTGCTGGGACTCAAGAATATTGACCGTATCCTGTACGCAGTTAAGGCCAACTTCAATGCTGAACTGCTGCGTACGCTAAGTGCCGCTGGCGTCGACTTTGAATGCGTCTCGCCGGGGGAGGTTGACTGGTTGCAGGAGGTGATTCCTGACATCGACTTGAGCCGCATCCTGTTCACGCCGAACTTCGCACCGCGGGACGAGTATCAGTGGGGCCTGGATAAGGGCTTGCAGGTCACGCTGGACAATCTTTATCCGCTACAGGCGTGGCCGGAGCTTTTTAAGGGCAAGGACCTGTTTGTGCGCGTTGATCCGGGACAGGGGCGTGGACATCATGAGCACGTCAAGACAGCGGGTGTACATTCGAAGTTCGGTGTGCCGAGATTTGAGGTTAGCGAACTTGCCCGACTGGTTGACGCCGCGGGCGCGCGAGTTGTCGGTATACATGCGCATAGCGGCAGCGGCATTCTCGATCCGAATAACTGGCGCAGCGTTGCCGGAGAACTGGTGCAAATTGCCGAGTTGTTCCCAAGCGTAAAGACAATAGATCTCGGCGGTGGCCTTGGTGTGCCAGAGAAACCTGGCGACAGGGATTTCGACCTCGAGCGACTGGACGATACGCTAGCTGAAATTAAGGAAACCTATCCACAGTTTAATCTCTGGCTCGAGCCCGGACGTTTCCTGGTCGCCCGCGCCGGAGTTTTGCTGACACGCGTAACGCAAACAAAGGGCAAAGGGGAGATGCGTTATATAGGCGTGGGTACCGGTATGAACTCCCTGATTCGCCCGGCGCTTTATGGTGCGTACCACGAGATTGTAAATCTGTCTCGCGCGGACCAGGCGCCGAGCGAGACCGTTACAATCGTTGGACCGATCTGTGAGACCGGTGACCGGCTTGGCAGTGATCGACTGCTACCACCCACCGTCGAAGGTGATGTTATCCTGATCGCCAATGCGGGCGCGTATGGCTTTGTCATGAGCTCACAATACAATCGACGCGAAGTCGCAAGAGAAATCGTCATATGAAACTTTTCTGGGCACCACAAACACGTTCTCCCCGCGCATTCTGGATGCTCGAGGAAGCCGGGGTAAATTACGAGTCAGAGATAGTCGACCTTGGTACTGATCAACCTGGGGACAACGGCGAGTTCCTGGAAGCGAGTCCAATGGGCAAGGTACCGGCGTTAAAAGACGGTGATGCTTCGATGTCAGAGTCTGCGGCCATCTGCATCTATATCGCTGATCGCTACTGCAGTGGGACGTTGGCACCGATGCCAGTGCACCCTTCGCGCGGCAAGTTTTTGTATTGGTGCATGTATACGCCGGCCGTCGTTGAGCCGGCGATGTCTGAGAAACTCAATAATGTCGAAAGCAACAAGGCACGCAGTGGCTGGGGCGACTTTGACACGATGATCAAGACATTCGACGACGCGCTCGAAGGTCACGACTGGATTCTTGGCGATCAGTTCACGGCTGCCGACGTAATGCTTGGGTCCAGCGCAATTTTCATGCGCATGTTTAACATGTTGCCGAACAGCCACAATCTGGATGCTTACGCGGACCGGTGCGTTGCTCGTCCCGCTTACGAAAGGGCGATGGCCGCGGTCGAGGCCACCTAGCAGGCGGACTATCCAGGCTTGGCGGCATGGCGTGCCTTGAGTCGGTCCGCTACATCGCCAAGGCGCAGGCCCTGGTCTGCCAGTAGCACAACCAGGTGGTAGACAAGATCCGCTGCCTCGTCGACAACTTCTTGCTTGTCGCCGGCGGTTGCTGCGAGTGCGACTTCCAGTCCTTCCTCCCCGACTTTTTGTGCCAGTCGTTTGGTACCTGCTGCGTGCAGTCGAGCAGTGTAACTGTCATTTGTCGGGTGACGAAGTCGAGTATGAATGATTTCTTCGAGCTCGGTGAAGAATGCGATGTCTGCGTGGCTCATGCCGGTTTCCTCAGGGTCGAATACTTATACCGCGATCTGCGAGATAACGCTTCAGGTCGGCGATATGGATTTGCGCACTGTGAAACACACTGGCCGCCAGGGCGCCATCGACGTTCGTCTCACTAAAAACTTCTGCGAAGTGTTGCAGGGCGCCAGCGCCACCCGAGGCAATCAGAGGTACGCTGCAGATAGCTCTCATCGATGCAATTTGGGCTGTGTCGTAGCCTTGTCGAACGCCGTCCTGGTTCATGCAGTTCAGCACAATCTCACCGGCTCCTCGTCGCTGCACTTCTGCAATCCAGTCGCTCGTAAGGCGTTCGGCGGCGCGTGTCCTGTCTGGATCCCCGGTGTACTGATAAACACAATAGTCACCGCTTTCTGCACGACTGTCGATGCCAATGACGATGCATTGCGAGCCGAAGCGCGTCGCCAGCTCACCGATGAGATCCGGATTGGCGAGTGCGGGGGAGTTAATGGAAATCTTGTCGGCGCCCTTGTTCAATACATCTTCCGCGTCTGCGAGAGACCTGATCCCGCCGGCGACGCAGAACGGGATATTGATCACTGAGGCAACACGATCGACCCAACTGCGGTCAACCGTGCGGTCGTCAGGGCTCGCAGTAATGTCGTAGAACACAAGCTCGTCTGCACCTTCGTCGCAATAACGCTGCGCAAGCGCAAGTATGTCGCCCACGACCTTGTGGTTACGAAACTGCACGCCCTTGACGACAACACCATCGCGTACATCCAGGCAGGGAATTATGCGCTTTGCCGGAATGATGCCACCTCGTTCTCGGTGATTTTGCCATCCAGCAGCGCTCTTCCTGTAATTGCAGCGGGCACACCGATTTCGCGCAGCTGTTGCATATCTTCGATATTGCGAACGCCACCGGATGCCTGTAGTTGTAATGCCGGGTAGCGCTCGATGATGCGTGAATACAACTCGGTATTGGGACCGGCCATCGCGCCATCCCGGGCAACATCGGTACACAGCACATGCTGAGGCGGCACATTGTCGTACGCGGTCAGGCAATCCCAGAGCGGTAGTCCGGAATCCTGTGTCCAGCCATGCGTCGTAAGCAATGGTATGCCATCGCTGCCAAGTTTGACGTCGAGCGCCAAAACGATGCTGTCGGCGCCAAACTCCTGCATCCATTCCAGCACCAGCGACGGTGAGCTTATCGCGACACTGCCAACGACACAGCGACGTACCCCGACAGAAAGCCACTGCGCAACATCCTCCCGCGTGCGGATACCGCCACCCAGCTGAATATCGAGATCAGACTCCGACGCGATGCTCGAAACTATTTCATGATTGGACTGCGTACCGGATTTCGCACCGTCGAGATCGACGATATGAATATCCTGCACATCGAGCTTTGAGAAACGCCTGCCGACCGCGGCAGGATCGGCGCTGTATTCCGTGGTCTGCTCGAAATCTCCTTTAAACAGACGTACACAACGACCGTCTTTAATGTCTATTGCCGGAATGATCTTCACGCGGACGATCTCACGAAATTCTGCAACAGTTTGGCGCCGACATCAGACGAGCGTTCCGGGTGAAACTGGGCCGCAACAAAGTTGTCCCGCGCCAGAATTGCGGAGAAACTCTGCGAGTGCTCTGCCGTTGCTACAGTCTGCGCCGTAACCGGAATCGCGTAACCATGCACGTAGTAGAAATAGCTTCCATCGTCGATGTGTCGCAGCAGCGGGTGAGGGCTCCTCGCGCTGGTGGCACACCAGCCCATGTTCGGCACTGGCCGATCGGGCGAACCGCTTAATTGCTTTGCCGCAGCAGTGAATATACCCAGGCAATCCGTGTCTTCCTCTTCAGAGGCTTCACACATAAGCTGCATGCCAAGACATATCCCGAGTACAGGCTGCTGTAGTTCGCGAATAACGTCAGTCAGGCCGGCGGCGCGCAATCGACGCATCGCATCCCTGGCCGCACCGACGCCAGGCAATAGTACTCGCGGTGCGGAGCGAATGGTCTCCGCATCGGTCGTTAGTTCTGAGGTGGCCCCGAGTCGATCAAATGCATAACGCACTGACGCAATGTTCGCGCCACCGCTATCGATAATGGCGACGTGTGTCATCCGTCGAGCGTTCCCTTCGTCGTTGGTAAATCTGTTCCTGACTGTGCAATCGCCTGGCGCAATGCCCGTCCGACAGATTTGAAACAGGCTTCCACCATGTGGTGAGTATTCTCTCCGCGAACGTGCACATGCAGTGCAGCTCCCAGCGAGTCTCCAAATGAGCGGAAAAAGTGCTCGACCATCTCTGTTGACATTTCTCCGACAGTGTCTCGTGGAAAATCTGCGCTGAATTCGAACGCGGCACGCCCAGACAGGTCCAGTGAGACTTGTGCTTCACTTTCGTCCATCGGCAACAGGAACCCATACCGCGCTATTCCGAACTTGTTCCCAAGGGCTTCGCGCATAGCGCGTCCTATACAAATGGCGGTATCTTCGACGGTATGATGCTCATCGATCTGCAGATCCCCCGAGCACTTTGCGGTGAGACTAAAGCCGCCGTGCTTGGCGATCTGTTCCAGCATGTGATCGTAAAACCCGATCCCGGTGGCGACATCTATCTGCTTAGCAGAATCGAGGTTTACAGCAACAGTGATGTTTGTTTCTCGAGTCTCACGAACAACCTGCGCAACGCGATCGGAGTAACACAGACGTGAGACGATTTCGGGCCAGCTGATAGCGGCCGAATCGTCGCAGTTGACGAGGAGTCCCTGCACGCCGATTCGGTCGGCAAGCTGCATGTCGGTCGGGCGATCACCGATGACTGCGGAATGTCTAATATCAAGTTTGGTTGCTGCGAGATACCGCGTCAGGAGCCCAGTCCGCGGCTTGCGGCAATCGCAGCCTTCATCCGGCAGGTGAGGGCAGATGAACACCTCGTCAAACCGGATGCCCTGCGATTCGAACAGGCTCATTATGTAACTGTGGGAGGTATTAAACGCTGACTCAGGAAAGCTATCGGTACCGAGCCCGTCCTGATTGCTCACCATCACAAATCGAAAGCCATGGCGGGCGAGTTCCAGTAGTGCCGCAATGACGTCCGGGACAAGTCGGATCTTGTCCAGCGTATCGACCTGAAAGTCTTCCGGCTCTTCGACAAGCGTTCCATCCCTGTCGATAAAAAGTACCTTGCTGCTCATGACGCATCCTCTATGATTATTGCCAGCGCAGCTAGAAGGCGGTCATTGTCGCTGCGACTTCCGACCGAAATTCGTATACAGCCCGGCAAGCTGTCGCCGAAATATCGCAACAGGATGTTTTGTTCTGCACAGCGTTGCACGACGCTTGCAGCGTCATCCATCTTGACGAGGAAGAAGTTCGCTTCGCTTGGCCAGACTTTTTGCACGAAAGGGCATTCACCAATGGCTTTTCGCAAGCGCTCGCGCTCGCCCACGATTTCTTTGACAAACTGGTCTGCTCGCCTGATCTGATCTTCCTGCAACGCGTCTTCGACGCATTCGACAACGGGTGTCGCCAGCGCATACGGCGCCTGCACGGCGCTCAACATTTCGATGATATCGGGCGACGCAGCAACGGCGCCACAACGAGCGCCGGCGAAACCTAAAGCTTTTGACAGCGTGCGCAATACAAGCAGGTTCGGCCACTGCTGCAGTAGTTCCATCGACGACGTTTCCTGACCGAACTCAATATACGCTTCGTCGACGACAACGGCGGACTGGTCTCGGCATGCCTCAAGTAATTTGAGCAATTGCGCGCGAGGCAGTGGTGTGCCCGTGGGGTTGTTTGGCGAGCAAACGAAGACAAGCTTGGTTGTGGATGTGCGGGCATCGATAAGTGCATCTACATCAACTGCGAAATCATCCTCAGGGAGCGTAGGGACCTGCAGCGTCCCGGCACCCTGCACGAGGGCGTAGTGCCGGTACATCTCGAATGAAGGCGATGGACTCAGCACATTGTCGACACCTGCGTTGCAGAAGGCCCTGATTATCAGGTCGATCGCCTCACTGGAACCGCGGGTCACGAGCAACTGCTCGGTCGGACAACCGAAGCGGGCCGCTAGCGCTGTCTGCAAATTCTGCGGCCGAACCTCCGGGTAGCGATTCAGTGGCCTGCGGTAGTCGCTGCTGTTCGTCGTGTGTGGTGATTCGTTCGCGTTCAACCGAATCGTATCGGTCACCTGCGCGGCTGCACTGTAGGCGACCAGCGCCTGAATTTCCGGCCGTGCCCGTTGCATGATACTCATGCCGGCCCCTCACCCAGACGACGGCTGACGGCTGCCGCGTGCGCGTCCAGCCCTTCCATCGTCGCGAGAGTAATGACCGCGTTGCTGAGCTGTCTGAGCCCATCACGGCTCACTTCCTGTACTGTCATTTGCCGTAGAAACTGATCAACACCAAGGCCGCTGAAACTGCTGGCATAACCATAGGTCGGTAATACGTGATTGGTTCCGCTGCAGTAGTCCCCTACAGATTCCGGTGTCCACGGACCGACGAAGACTGAGCCCGCATTACGGCACCGGGACAGCACCTCTCGCGCTTCAACTACCTGCAGAATCAGATGTTCGGGTGCATATTGGTTGCTGATGTCTACCGCTGTCGCCACCGCATCAACCAGAACGATACGGGAGTGCTGCAGCGCCTGTGTCGCTATTTCGGCACGGGACAATCCAGAGAGTTGTTGTTGCACTTCGTGCTGTACGTCCACGGCCAGTTGCTTATCTGAGCTTAGCAGGATGACCTGTGAGTCAACTCCGTGTTCTGCTTGTGACAGCAAATCGGCCGCAACGAATTCTGCTGACGCGTTTTCGTCTGCGATGACCAGCACCTCGGATGGGCCAGCGGGAAGATCGATCGCGGCACCGTCGGGATCACCGCTGACCAATGACTTGGCGCACGTCACCCATGCATTGCCCGGTCCGAACAGCTTGTTGACCCTGGGTACCGACTCGGTGCCGTAGGCCATTGCAGCGATCGCCTGGGCGCCACCAATCTTGTAGATCTCGGTCACGCCCGCTCGTGTGGCGGCGGTCAGGACCGCGGGATCAGCCGAGCCGTCGGGCCGCGGCGGGGTGCACATGATGATTCGCGGACACTCAGCCAGCACGGCCGGAACTGCCAGCATCACTGCGGCTGAGGGCAGGGGCGCAGTGCCCGCCGGCACATACAATCCAACGGAGTCGATCGCATGACTGCGGCGCTCGCACACCACACCAGGCATCGTTTCAACACGGATTGGTTTGCTGAGCTGTGCCGTGTGAAAGGTGCGTACGTTTCTGATTGCCAGATCAATCGCAGCAACCTGCTCGGAGTCCAATGCCGCGATTGCGGCGTCGATCTCAGTATTGCTGATTCTTGAGTTTTCGACGGATGCGCCATCAAGCCGCGCTGTGAGTGCGCAAACCGCGGCGTCACCCTCGCTCCTGACCTGCTCAAGTATTGCCGCGGTATCTGCCCGAATTGAGCCGTCCAGCTTCGCAGCCGGTCGCCGCAATATTTCAGACCGCTCGTTGAGGCTAAGCTCAGACCAGCTATAGATAGGAAGCGTCATGCTCAGGCCAACATTTTTTCCACAGGCAAAACCAGCAAAGAGCTGGCGCCCGCGGCTTTCAGGTTTTCGAGTGTCTCCCAAAAGACGTTCTCGCGGCACACGGCGTGAATGGCCACTTTGTCATCGTTGCCTTCCAGCGGCATTACGGTCGGTGCTTCGGAGCCTGGCAGCAATGCACGAATGTCGGCCAGCGCCGAACGAGGCGCATGCAGCATGATGTACTTGCTGTCATGCACCCGCAAAACCCCGGCGAGGCGCTGCAGAATCTTGTCCACAAGAGCCTGTTTTTCGTCGCTGAGAGGTGCAAGCGTTTGAATGACTACAGCCTCACTCTGCAGCAGGGTCTCTACTTCACTAAGACCATTCGCTTTCAAAGTGCTGCCCGTAGATACCAGGTCGCAGATAAAATCTGCACGGCCAAGTTTGGGCGCGATTTCAACCGCGCCGGAAAAATAGACCGGTTCTGCATCGATGTTGTTCTTAGTTAGAAAGTCAGTGAGCAAACCAACGTAACTTGTTGCAATCTTAGTCTTTTCGAGAGAGTTATGTCCTTCATAACGTGCCTCGTCGGGTGCCGCGATGGACAGTCGGCAATGACCGAATTCCAATTCGAATATTTGCTTGAACTGTCCCTTGCTGCCGTTCTGCTCCATGCTCAGACGCTTTTCCTCAACCACGTTCAGGCCGACTATGCCGAGGTCACAAACGTCGTCGCCGACCAGCGCCGGGATATCATCGTCGCGTACCAGCAGGAGGTCGATGGGCATGTTCTCGCCGTAACAGATTAGCTGGTCCTTGCTCTTTGTCAGCACCAGGCCACAACGCTCCAGCAGGTCGATAGAGTGATCTGTCAGGCGGCCGGTCTTCTGCACCGCAACTTTTATGCGCTGCTCAGGGGTTTCCATTGGGTTTTTCCTTAGTGCGAGGAGTGCGCCGCAGTTTCTGATTTGCGGTCAAGTGCTGTTTGATAGCCGCCAAAGCCGTCGACGAGGCAGCGTGCGACGCGTCCGATGGTTGTAACGCTTACGCCAGTGAGCTCGTGGATTTTGCGATAAGGCAGGTCTTTTTGCAGATACTCGACGACCTGCCAGCGATCGACCAGGGCCTGCAGCTCCGCCGGAGTGCACAGATCCTTGAAGAAGTTTCGGCACTCGCTGGCGGTCTGCAACGTAATGATGGCCTCAAACATATCGTTCTCTGCACGTGTCTGCTGGCGTTCGGTTTCGTGGCGATTGGGTTTCATAATTGTAATGATGTATTAATGTACTAGCACGTTATTACATCATTACAGCGATAGCAAGTATTTGTTTGCATAAGGTTTCTGTCGTTACTTTTTTAGTTTGAACCAGGTACTTGACGCGTGCCGGTCGTCGCGCATACACTTCGCGAAACTCATCGAGACCGGTCGAGGGATAGGCCCGACGACGCCGGGGCAACCAGCGGAGCTAACCACTCCGAAAAGGTGCCAACTCCTGCGATGCCAGTTCAGTTTACTGAAGGCATCGAATGATGAGGGCTACTGCAGCACCCGTAGTGGGTGAAGGGCAGTACACCCCTCCCTTGCGGGCTTCGCAGGGTTCCGATGAGTAGTAATTGGAATCGTTTAGCGGAGACCGACCATGACATTCTCAGCCAGCAAAGCCACTCGTGCCGTACGTGCATCTATTGAATCAGATACACAGCACGGTGCTGTTGTGCCGCCATTGCATCTTTCATCCAATTTTGCGTTCGCTGGTTTCGGCGACAAGCGGCAATACGACTACACCCGGTCCGGGAACCCGACGCGCGACGCGCTTGCAGATGCGTTAGCGGAGCTTGAAGGAGGCGCGGGTGCTGTTGTGACATCCTCCGGAATGGCTGCCCTGACACTGCTAACCCAGTTTCTTCGTCCGGGCGATACCATCATTGCACCGCACGATTGCTATGGCGGGACCTTCCGTCTTTTCGAACAACAGTCCAGAAAGGGCCTGTTCAACGTTCTGTTCGTAGACCAGACGGACACAGAGGCATTCACACAGGCTTGTGAGTGCGGTCCGAAGATCGTGTTAACCGAGACACCCTCGAACCCATTGCTGCGAATTGTCGACCTTGAAGAGATCGGCAAGATTACGGCAGCAAGCGGGGCGTTGTTTGCGGTCGACAATACGTTCCTGTCGCCGGCCTTGCAGAACCCGATCGACTTTGGTGCCGATCTCGTCATTCATTCAACGACCAAGTACATAAACGGTCATAGCGATGTTGTAGGTGGCTGCGTTGTTGCGGCGACCGAAGAACTGGCTGAGCAGATCACGTTCTGGGCTAATTGCATCGGCATTACCGGAGCGCCTTTCGATAGCTTTCTGACACTTCGTGGCATCCGGACATTGCATCCGCGCATCAAACAACATGAAGAAAGCGCGGGTCTCGTTGCCAATGTGTTAAACGATCATCCCTCGGTGGACTGCGTGTACTACCCGGGTCTTGAGGCGCACCCCGGCCATGAGATTGCCAGACGCCAGCAGCGTGGCTTCGGTGGCATGGTTAGTTTTGAACTCGCAGGTGGCGAGCGGGCCGTGCGCAGCTTTGTTGAAAATCTGGCGTTCTTTTCCCTCGCGGAATCACTTGGCGGTGTAGAGAGCCTGGTCTGTCATCCTGCATCGATGACTCACGCTCCGCTCAGTCAGGCCGCACTGGAAGTCGCAGGCATACGGCCAAATCTGATCAGATTGTCGGTCGGGCTCGAAGCCAGTGAGGATCTGCTGGCAGACATATTGCGTGCCCTCGACACCGCCGCAGCACAGCAAGCGCCGGCACCTGTTGCAGCGGCCTGCGCCTGATCAAGCCATGCAGCGGAGAATCTCGTCGGTCATTTCGGTGGTCGAGAGTTTCGCATCACCGTCAGCCGCAATATCAGCGGTTCGCGCACCGCTTGCTATAGCATCGGCAATCGCGGACTCAATTGCTACGGCTTCGTCCTCGAGGCCAAGGCTGTGCCGCAGCATCAGCGCAGTGCTCGCGATCATCGCGCACGGGTTAGCGATGCCCAGACCCGCGATATCGGGCGCAGAACCGTGAATCGGCTCATAGAGACCGGCTGAGCCGTCACCGAGCGAGGCGGAAGGCAACATGCCCATGGATCCCGCCAGCATGGACGCCTCGTCAGTCAGGATGTCACCGAACATGTTCTCAGTGACTATGACGTCGAAATCTGACGGACGACTGAGAAGATGCATCGCCGCTGCATCGACGAGCAGCGTCTCGAGCTCAATGTCTGGAAATTCACTCGCCATGATGCGATCAGTGACATCCCGCCATAGTCTTGATGTTTCCAGGACGTTAGCCTTGTCGACCGAACACAGCTTCTTGCGGCGTCCAGCCGAGAGCCTGGCAGCGACTCGAACGATGCGCTCGATCTCAGGCGTCGTATATTCGCACAGGTCACTTGCTGCATTTTCTGTGCGTGTTTTCTTGCCAAAATATATGCCGCCGGTAAGCTCGCGGATCACGAGCATATCGACATCCTGAAGCACCTCCGCTTTGAGAGGAGAGGCGGCGAGTAACTCGTCATAAATCTTGACCGGCCGAATATTGGCGTACACCTGCAGCACGGACCGGACTTTCAAAAGGCCCTGTTCCGGGCGGATCTTGGCGTTGGGGTCAGACCACTTTGGACCACCAACTGCGCCGAGCAGCACGGCATCTGATTCTTTGCAGCTTGCGATTGTCTGTGCAGGAAGCGGGTCGCCTGCGGCGTCAATCGCAGCGCCGCCGATTAGCTCCTCACGACAGTCAAAATCATGCCCAAATCGGCCAGCAATCTTGTCGAGCACCTGTACGGCGCTCGCGGTAACGTCGGGACCAATACCATCGCCCGGCAACAGTGTAATCAAGGCTTCCATGCGCGTTTCTCCTCAAAGCTTTCGATATCCGACAGTCGTTGTTGCAGGAAACCGAGTTGATCGATGCCCTCAACAAGGCAGTGCCGTGCAAACCCGTCAATAGGAAATGCGACTTTCCGACTATCAGGCAATTCAAGCGTTGCTGCTGCAACGTCGATGGAAATCTCGGCACCGGGATTCTGCATGAGCCAGGTGTGTGTGTCGGCATCAACGCTGATTGCCAGAAGACCATTCTTCAATGAGTTATTGCGAAAAATGTCAGCGATTTCGGTAGAGATGACCGCTTGAAAACCAAAGTCGAGCAATGCCCATGGCGCATGTTCGCGTGAGGAACCGCAACCAAAGTTGTTGCCAGCGACCAGGATATTGCAACCCGCAGCATCCGGTGTGTTGAGTACAAAGTCGGCCTTTTGTTCG
Source organism: Gammaproteobacteria bacterium (assembly GCA_022600955.1). Classification (GTDB taxonomy): domain Bacteria; phylum Pseudomonadota; class Gammaproteobacteria; order Steroidobacterales; family Woeseiaceae; genus UBA1847. Next base: position 1,439 of record JAHZJK010000029.1, on the reverse strand, counting down.
CCGTTCTTGTCGTAGCGCAGGTCGTAGAATGCGTTCTTGCCGAGTCCTTCTCTGCTCGTGGTTGTCAGAAAACGCGCCGCGATTATCTGGTCAGTATCTATATCCTTCGTGGGCAAATTGACGGTACGTGATTTCACTCGAGTGACGGGCGTCATGCGTAGTTCCTCGGGTCGGCTACGTGACCGGCAATTGCCGATGCGGCGGCAGTCGCCGGACTGGCCAGGACTGTTCGGGCACCGACGCCCTGGCGTCCCTCAAAATTCCGATTGCTGGTGCTGACGCTGAGTTGTCCGGGAGCGGCGATATCGCCATTCATTCCAATGCACATTGAGCAACCTGCCTCACGCCATTCTGCTCCAGCTGCCGTGATAACTTTATCGAGGCCACGCTTTTCGGCCTCGGCTTTGACACGCTCTGATCCTGGCACTACCAGCATGCGTACGCCGTTCGCTACTTTGCGTCCTTGCAATATGCCAGCTGTTTCCTCAATGTCCGAAATGCGACCATTGGTGCAGCTTCCGACGAAAACGATATCGACTGAATTCTCAGTCATTGGTTTACCCGATTCGACCTGCATGTAATCCAGAGCTTTCCTGAAGCTCGGGTCATTGCTTTCCGGAACGGGTTCGTTGATGCCGACTACCATGCCCGGATTCGTCCCGAATGTGACCATCGGCTGCAATACACTTGCATCGAGTGATACCGACTTGTCGAAAATTGCGTCGTCGTCGCTGCGCAGTGCGCGCCATCGGGCAACCGCGGCATCCCACTCGTCACCTTGCGGTGAACGCTGACGGCCCTTCAGATATTCAAAAGTGGTTTCGTCCGGGGCAATCATGCCGGCACGAGCACCGCCTTCTATCGACATATTGCAAATTGTCATACGCGCTTCCATATCCATCGCAGTTATGGCGTCGCCGCGATACTCAATGACATGCCCGGTTCCACCGTCTACACCAATTTGCCCGATGACCGCGAGAATTACGTCTTTGGCGGTTACGCCGGCCGGGAGTTTGCCTTCCACGTTAACGGCAAGTGTTTTCGGTTTGCGTTGTAGCAGGCATTGCGTCGCGAGAACGTGCCCGACTTCTGTTGTGCCGATGCCAAAGGCGAGGGCGCCAAACGCGCCGTGCGTGCTGGAATGACTGTCTCCGCAAACTATTGTCTTGCCCGGCTGGGTCGCGCCGAGTTCGGGTCCAATTACGTGCACAATGCCGCGCTGGCCGCTGCCGTACCCCAGCAGATCCAGTCCGAAGTCCTTACAATTCTGCTCCATTTGCCGCACCTGATTCGCGGCATCCTCTCCAGCGACCAGCAGATCCTTGAACGTCGATACCGGAGTCGTTGGCGTCGAATGGTCGAGAGTCGGAAGAGTAAGGTCCGGTCGACGCACGGCAAGACCCTGCTCTCGAAGAACTGCAAACGCCTGCGGCGTTGTG
>JAHZJK010000028.1 GCA_022600955.1 Gammaproteobacteria bacterium | reverse complement strand
AGGCACGTCGTCGCTGATGACGAAACAACCGCATCGATTGGCCTGATAGCAGCACAGCGTGCGATGGAAGACGCGGGTGTGACGCCCGACGATATTGATCTCATCATTGTGGGTACCGCGACGCCTGACAAGGTGTTTCCGTCCACGGCATGTATCATTCAGCGACGTATGGGCAATGTCGGAGCGCCTGCATTCGATGTTCATGCTGCTTGCAGCGGCTTCGTGTATGGCCTCGATCTCGCAAACCGTTACATCAAAACCGACGGCGCGAAAACAGCGCTGGTAATCGGTGCGGAGACCTTGTCGCGTATTACCAACTGGGAGGACAGGGGCACCGCGATCTTGTTTGGTGATGGTGCAGGTGCTGTCGTCCTGCAAGCCAGCGACGAGCCAGGAATTCTGTCCACGCACATACACGCGAATGGTGAGTACGAAGAGTTGCTACACGTGCCCAGCGGAGTATCAGTGGGATACGACGAGACCAAACCGGGTGATGCCTTCATTCAGATGAATGGCAATGCCGTGTTCAAGCGCGCCGTGGCGACGTTCGACAACATTGCTCGCGAGACTGTGGCGGACCTGGAAGGCGAGCTAGGCGATATCGACTGGTTCATCCCTCATCAGGCCAACATGAGAATCATTAAGGCGGCTGCGAAGAAACTGCAGATGCCGATGGAGCGGGTGATCGCGACAGTTGATGAGCACGCCAATACCTCTGGCGCCTCTATACCACTGGCGCTTGATCAGGCTATCCGTGAGGGGCGTATCAAGCGTGGCGATACGCTAATGTTTGCGGCATTTGGTGCTGGCTTCACGTGGGGTTCGGCGATGATCAAGTACTAGAGTGGCTCTCGATCACCGCGCTGCCGAGCATCGCTCAGGGCATCCAGACAGCCTCTGTGGGCCTGAGATGACATAACTTCCTTAAACGGCTGATTTGTGGCAAAAATAGTGTGACCGGGTTCACACTTTGGCTTCACCCCTGTCTCTATACTGCGACATATGGGCTGTCGCCAAAAGCAGACAAAGCAAGACTGGAAAGGAAAAATGGATAAGGATATCGAGGACATACCGCTGTCGGAGTCGAATGTTTCGCTAAAACTTGCGGACATTCAGGCGCGTTGCTCACAGCTGATAAATGATCCGAATGAGCTCGGGGGCCTGTCGCTGGAAGACCCGGTAGCGCTGGCCGACAACAACAACCCCTACAATCGCGGCTAGTCAGCCGAGTTCTTCACAGCCGCTCGGTGCAGGCGATGCATCAGCATCAGGCGCCAGATCCAGAGTGCAATTATAAGCCCCGCAGCGATTGGCAACGCCGAGACGGGTTTCAACAGCACCAGAAAGTCGTAGAAGCCGTGTAGCAAGGCCGCCAGCAGGAAGCCACACAGTGCCGGCCGCAGCAGCCGATCCTTGTGCAGCCAGGCATCGCCAATCCAGTGCCCCCAAATGGAGGCGAACAAAATATGCACGACGGGGCCGGCGAATCCCCGGGCGATCGCTTCGAGTGGCGTTAGATAGTTCAGATAACTGAGGTTTTCAGCTGACGCGTATCCCAAACCAATGAACGACGCGTAGATGATGCCATCGAGACGTTCATCGAACGCCTTGAAATGAATTACGACGACAAGAAACGGAACCAGTTTCGCCAGTTCCTCGATGGGTCCTATCGCCAGTAACGAATAGCCGAGGAGGCCGGCAGTACTGTTCGACGCGAGCTCTCCAGCATCGTAACGGAGGCCGAAAGGCTCGAGCCCCATGTACATCAACTTGCTCAGCCCGGCCGCCAGAATTCCCAGGATGAAACACAGCAGCAGGTTAAGCGCGGGCTCGGGAAGGTGCCGGTCTTTGTGATAGTGGTATGCGGCCCAGAAGGCAATCGGAACAGCGATCGGCAGAATAAGGGTTGCTGGTTGCATCAACGGATTATCCCGTTATGCTGCGCGGTCTTCTGGTGGACTATTCACATTTATGAGCAATGGCCTCTTATACCTGATCGCGGTCATGATCTGGGGTACAACCTGGTTCGCGATCGAATTCCAGCTCGGAGTTGTAGCGCCAGAGGTATCCATTGTTTATCGCTACTTCGCGTCAGCTGCGATCCTTTTTATTTGGTGTAAATACAAGCGATTAGGCATGTTATTTAATGTCCGATCTCACCTTTGGTTTGCGCTGATGGGGTTGCTGATGTTCTGCCTCAACTACATTTTCGCCTACCGGGCCCAGATCTACATTACCTCGGCGCTGTCAGCTATCGCGTTTTCATCGATGCTATGGATGAATATCCTCAATGCCCGCCTGTTTTTCGGTGTGCGCGGGAGCGCCAGACTGTATTTCGGGGCGTTTCTCGGCATAGTCGGCATTATTGTGCTTTTTGGTCCCCAGATCGGCGAAGTTTCGCTATCTGACGGGATTTTCTATGGATCACTGCTGGCCGTCATGGGAGCGCTTATGGCATCGTTCGGCAATATGGCCTCGCAGGCCGCCCAAAAATCCAAGCTTCCAGTGGTGCAGTCAAATGCCTGGAGCATGCTTTACGGGGGCATCTTCACCGCCGTGATCGCGTTGATCCGCGGTCAGTCTTTCACATTCGATACGTCGACGAGCTACATTGTTTCGCTCGCCTACCTGACGATTTTTGGTTCCGTAATTGGCTTTGGTGCGTACCTGACCTTGCTCGGACGTATTGGAGCCCATCGGGCCGGATACTCGACCGTCATGTTTCCTGTCGTTGCGCTAATCCTGTCGATGTTGTTCGAGGGGCTGACACTGGAGATTTACATTGTTGCAGGATTTCTGCTGGTTTTGGGTGGCAATCTGTTGGTGCTTACAGACCGCGATAAGGTAGCTGCAACTTGAACGCCCTGAGACTCATCTCGTTTTTTAACGATTGCGCAACACGCAATGACGACATGGTGCTGGCAACTGTTGTTGATACCGGCGGATCCACGTACAGCAAACGCGGCGATTTGATGCTGATCAGTAGCTCGGGCCAGTTTTGCGGCATGCTTTCAGGTGGCTGCCTTGAGGGCGACCTGGTTGCGCGATCGAAACGTTTGCTTGAGTGTCATGAGTCGGAGCTGGCGTGCTATGACCTCAGCCCGGACGACGAACTCTGGGGGTTGGGCGTAGGCTGTGAGGGCACAATGCAAGTTCTTATGCAGCCACTCTTTGCCCGCGACAGTTACGAGCCATTTGCGGCCATCAAAAGCGCATGGTCTGGTCGCACAAGTGCTTCGATTGTGTTGTCGAGCGAGCATTCAATCGAGGTCGAACCGTACCCGTCATTGCTGGTCATGGGGGCCGGGCCGGATTCCGAACCACTGGCAAGATTCGCGGTGGAACTGGGCTGGCACTGCGTTGTGACCGATCACCGTGAGGCTTACATTGAAAACCGTCGATTTGGCGACTTTGTGGAGAGTCGTTGCATAACGGTGGAACAGATGAGCCATGACCTCGACCTGACGCAGTTTGATATGGCGTTGGTCATGAGTCACCACCTCGTATCTGATCGCTCCTACCTGGCACAGCTCGCTGCGACGGAAATCGGCTATATCGGCTTACTGGGTCCACCAAACCGGAGGGACCGCTTGCTCGAGGAACTTGGGGACAGTGCGAAGAGCCTGGCTGGCAGACTTCGTGCACCGGCCGGACTTGAGCTGGGTGGGCGCGGGCCTGGGCCGATTGCGGTCGAGATAATCGCTGAGATGCAGCGTTTCCTGGCTGGCTGAAGCGTCGAACTATCGAGCCTGTATGCGGTCTTGTAGTAGCAGATAACAAGAAAAACACAGGGGGAACAGGATGCTCAGACATCTGGCATGTGTGCTGGTCGCGCTTTGCGTGTGTTCGTGTGGCGGTAGCGGAAGTAGCGCTCCTCCGACAACGGCGCCGCCGCCCCCTGCAGGACTAACAGATTCGCAACTACTGGCGCAGGATCTGCAAGGTCTGCCACTGACTGATTTCTACAGCGACTCTTTTGCCGCGATCACGTACCGGTCGCCTGAGAACATCATCTGGAATGCACTGACCAGTGTGTACCCACTCGGCGATGTTGGTCTCGACAATCTTTCGGATCAGTATCAACGCGAAACATTCGCAATTTTTCAGGTCATCCTCGATGGCTTGCATAGCTATGACAGAAGTGCGCTGAGCAGTGCCGATCAACTGACTTACGATTTTTACGAATGGTATCTGCAGGACGCCATCGACGGGCTCGACTTTTTCTATTACGACTTCGTCGCGACATACAACTTCTTCGGAGTACAAAGTCAGACGGAACGGTTTTTTACCGACATTCATCCGATGGCGACACGTCAGGATGCTGAAGACTATGTCACCCGTCTCAATGACGTACTGCAAAAATTTCGCAGTGTCGTCGATTATTTGTCGAACGCCAGCGCATCCGGTGTCATCGAGCCGAGACTGACGCTCGACGTCGCAAGCTTTTATCTCGGCGATATCGCCGATGGCAGCGTCGCTACGAATCCGTACTACACGGCTTTCGTTGCAAAACTCGATGCGATTCCGGGCCTGACGCAAACGCAGCGCACGAGTCTTGCCGACTCCGCCCGCGCTGCTGTCACAGGATCTGTAATACCGGCTTATCAGGAGTTGCGGCAAAGGCTCAGTAGCTTGAGCGCGAGTGCGCCAGCATCCATTGGCGTTGGGCAATACCCGCTTGGCCGCGAATACTACAACTACAAGCTTCGACACCACACGACAACTGATCTCAGCGCGGCCGAGATTCACCAGCTTGGAATTGATGAACTGGCCCGTGTCCATGCAGAGATGCGCGTCATTTTCGATCAGCTGGGCTACCCGCAGAACGAAACTCTGCAGCAGTTATTTGCGCGTGTGACCGTTGATGGTGGCACTATCCCAGCAGCGAACGTCAAGGCCACCTATGAAGCGATAATCGATGCTGCTGAACAGGAACTGGATCAGGCATTTGATATTTTTCCTGCCGCTGACGTGATTGTTGCTGAAGATCCATCCGGGGGATTCTATATCGGCCCGTCGTTCGACGGCACACGTCCTGGCGCATTCTATGCTGGGACGCAGTCTGCGCAACCGTGGTTTCTGATGCCATCACTGACTTATCACGAAGCCGTCCCGGGGCATCACACGCAAATCGCTTTAGCAATGGAGCAGCAGGGAGAGGCGTTTCGCCGGGCGGTCCGTTTTACTTCGTTCGCTGAGGGTTGGGCGCTGTACGCGGAACGCCTGGCGTTCGAACTGGGCTGGTACGACGGTGATCCGTACGGCAATCTTGGACGGTTGCAGTATGAGGCGCTGCGGGCCGCGCGGCTGGTCATTGATACGGGAATCCACAGCCTTGGCTGGAGCTTCGAAGAAGCAGTGCAGTTTAATATGGAGGCGCTGGGCACATCTCGCGGAGCTTCTGAGGGAGCGGCCGGACGTTACAGCGTCGTGCCGGGGCAGGCGACCGCCTACATGGTTGGCATGCTGCATATCCTGGAAGCCCGGCAACGCGCGATGGATCAGCTGGGGGCAGCATTCGACCTGCGTGAATTTCACAGGGTGGTGCTGACGAGCGGTGGCATTCCACTGGCGCTGCTCGATAACGTGGTCGACAGTTACATCGCCGACAAGCTTGCCAATCCCTAGAGGCTGTCGAGATCGCGCGGCGAGTCGATGTCACAGGCAGCGGCTGCAAACGGCACGGACTGCAGGTCGAATTCCGGATTCCGCAGGACGGAACGTGCGCCTTCGTCACTTCGAAGATTCAGCAGCTCGCGGAACGCGCGCGCGCCAAACAGCACAGGCGGGCCAACAATACCTGCATAAGCAGATGCAATGATTTCTTCAGGTGCGCCAGACCAGGTGTCGGTAAGCGTTTGCAGGTGTTCAGGTGTGATCAGTGGCTGGTCGCAAAAGGTCAATAGCATAGCGTCGAATCGACCATCGCAAGCGCGGGCTGCCGCAGCAATACTGCTGCCGATGCCGTCAGCGTAATTGTCGTTACAAAGGAAGAATACCGGATCGCCTTGCAGGGCAGATGCAACTTCTTCGCGAGCGTGACCAAGTACGACCAGAGTCGTCCATGGCAACACGCCACGTGCGGCCTCAATGCTAATCTGTAAGAGTGATTTGTCGCCGAGCTTCGCCAGCTGTTTGGTACTACCGAATCGGCTTGCTTTGCCGGCCGCCAGAACAGCAGCTGCTATATTTTTTTTGCGCACGGTTTTGTTCATGCGCCTAGTGTAGCGAAGTGTCTACGACGTCGGTTGTCCGTCCTGAGAGTCCTTCGCCTGAGATGATTCTGCCTCACCACGATGATCGCGCCGAGTCTGGAAGCACCAAATGGAGCGACCGATACAGATGCCACCGAGCGCCAGGTACATGTAAATGAGGTTGTAGGCGAAGCCAATATACAGGCCGAACGTGATAAACAGCACGCCCATCAGGAACCAAAGCTGTGGAACGCGCTCGTAAACGCCTTCCGGAAGCCACATTTTGTTGTTCATGTGGATTTCTCCGTGAGATCAGATGTAAATCTAGCGCGAAGCTTACAGTGACGGTGCTAACCAGTTCACATAATTTGGAGAAAGGGGGCATAAGCCCTTGATTTATTATTCGAGAAAGGCCGCACAAGCTATTGATATGCAGAAGTAAGCGCGCAATTTAGAGCGATTCCCGAATTCCCCGTTATGCCACTGAGCGACGCGCCAGCAATGTGAATATCAGCGCGATCAAGGCAGGGGTGGCTTGTACCAACAGTATGGACGGCTTCGCTGTGATGGCACCGAAGACGCCAGCCACGATGACACAGCTCAGAAAAAATATGCGCAGCGGGTATCCGTCTTCTTTGCGGATAAGTGCCCAGATCAGGCCGGCGGCCAGAAATCCATTGTAGAGACCCTGATTTGCGGCGAGAACAGCGGTTTGCTCCGCAAACTCTGGCGTTAGTGCGAAAGCGCGCAGGCCAGCAGGCTTGGTCCAGAGAAACATCTCAAGGACCAGGATATACAGATGTTCAATAGCGACTATCGCGACAAGTGCAGTGGCAATCTTCTTCATTTTTGTTGTCTCCAGTTGCACCAGCAGGGCCGCTGGCATGCTCGGAGCTTACGACCGCTGTAATGGCGCATGCAAGCAGATGCGGTGATAGGATCGTTGCCAACGCTTAACCACCGACAGGAAGCCTGCTTTTGACAACAGTTTTGCATCTGGACGAGATCAGGCGCCTGGTCCGTATCCCCGACCTCATTCGAGAGGTCGAAGCCGGATTCGTTGCGTATTCTGAAGGTCGGGTCGACGTGCCGCCCGTTGGTTTTCTGCATTTTGAGCAGCCACCCGGCGATGTGCACATCAAGTACGGTGCAATAAGCGGCGACGAACACTACGTTGTTAAGCTCGCCTCTGCGTTTTACGACAACCCGAAGCAGAACCTCTCGGCAAGTAACGGCCTGATTCTGTTGTTTAGCCAGAAGACCGGTGAACTCAAGCGCATTCTGCTGGACGAATGCTGGCTGACAGATATGCGGACAGCAGCGGCCGGAGCGGTTGCCGCGATGCACCTGGCTCCTGAACAGGTTCGATGCATTGGCATTATCGGCACCGGTGTGCAGGCGCGGCTGCAACTGCAGTTGCTGCGTGACGTTGTAGATTGCGACCGGTGTCTTGTGTGGGGACGTAACCCTGCGAGAACTCAGCAGATGATCGAGGAATTACAGAGCGATGAGGCGATGCGTGATTGGAATCTGCAGATTGATGTTGCGGAGAACATCGACGATCTCGTATCAAGCTGTAATCTTATCGTGACAACTACGCCGGCGAAGAAGCCACTGATTCGCGCCGACCGCGTGCAGGCAGGTACGCACATTACAGCGATGGGCTCTGACGATCATGGCAAGCAGGAACTTGAGTCGGGACTGTTGGCGAAGGCCGACCGGATCATTGCCGATAGCATCGCTCAGTGTATTGACCACGGTGAGTGTTGTGCGGCCATTCGAGACAAGCTTATCGAGGCGGACACAATCGTCGAATTGGGCGACGTTATCAAGAACTCAAACCTGGGCCGCTTCGACGAGAGTCAGATTACGATCGCCGATTTGACGGGTGTTGCCGTACAGGACATTCAGATTGCGAAGCTGGTTGAGCGTGCACTGAGCGCAGCCGGCGTGACAGGAGAGGGCGTGTGACGATGTTGCCGGAATTCAGGCTGGAGACTCACTTCTCAAAGTGGGAGTTCAAGGCACGGTTTCATATGACGGCATCTGATGCAGAGAGCATGTCCATGCGTGACTTGCTGGCGTTGGCAACGCCTGCGGAACGCGAGGAGTTCGAAGGGATGTGGCTAGGGTACACCGAGACTTTTGGCGCGCCCGATTTGCGACAAGTAATAGCAACGACCTATGCCAGGCAGCGCGCGAGCGACGTGTTGTGTTTTGCAGGTGCAAGCGAAGGCATCTTTGCGGCCAACGCCGTGCTTCTGGACAAAGACAGCCACGCCATTGTTGTAACGCCAAACTACCAGTCTCACGAGACGTTGCCAATGGCGATTTGTGACGCAAGTGGTGTTGCGCTGGATCCGGAAGATGGCTGGTCGCTGGATATTGACAAGGTGGCAGCCGCAATTCGACCGAACACGAGATTAGTGACGATCAACTTCCCGCACAATCCGACCGGGACCATTCTGCCACTGGACCGCTATCATGCGCTGGTCGAGCTTTGTCGCAAGCACGGAATCTACATCCTGCATGACGAGATTTTTAATGGTCTCGGACCCTCCGGGACCGAGCACCTGCCATTTATTGCCGATATTTATGAGCGTGGACTATCACTAAATGTGATGTCGAAGTCTTTTGGCTTGCCTGGTCTTCGCATAGGCTGGATAGCGTGTGCCGATGCGCAGCTTTTGTCGAAGATGGAGCGCATGAAGCACTACTTGTCTATTTGTAGCTCCGGCCCGAGCGAGCGCCTGACAAAGATTGCTTTGACCTACAGGGACAGGTTGCTCGCGCGAAATTGCACGATTATCGATGAGAACCTGCCGAAACTGGATGCATTTTTCGAGCGCCATTCGGAACTGTTTGACTGGCGGCGGCCCGACGGGTCTTGCATGGGCTTTCCGCGCTACAAAGGTGCAGAAGGCGTTGAACAGTTCACTCGTTCGCTCGTTGAGAAGAGCGGCGTTCTGCTTTTGCCAAGTACTATTTACAAGTCAGAACTCGGCACTGTGCCGACAGACCGCTTCCGCATTGGCTTCGGCAGGAAGGGCATCGATGCAGGGCTGGCGGCCTTTGAAGAGCATCTATGCGGTTTGTAACAGTTCTTGTTAACCACTCAGTCCCTGTCGAATCTCCGCGATGGCTTCTGCGTGAGCGTCCAGCGTAACCGATCCCTCGCCATGGTCCGCAATTCCGAGTCGCTGCAATAGCGGATACTCACTCGCATCAAGCGGCGTACCGGATTGCTCGTGCTCGAGTATCAGTTTGGATGAAGAAAGGACTTCGGCAATCGACGCTGACTCTCGCAGATCGGGATTTGTTTCGAGCTGTGTCTCGAGAGCCTCGATAAGTTCATCTGACATGTTCCAGCTTTCCGCAATCGCCTTGCTAATCGCCGGGTGCCAGTCTGCAGTGATCGACTCAAGCTCGGCATACGCGATGTCTGAGTGGTTTTGTGACTTCATGAAGATGTAGAGTCGCCCAAGGACGCTGAGCAGACCCGTTAGCAGAGCTTCGTTTGCGTTCAGCTTCGTATAGGTCTTAGCGATTACGTAGCAGCGTGCGGCAAGCTCAACGCTATCGCCCCAGATCGCCTTAAGGGCAGTCCTGGCATCTGGCGACAGGCCCGCATTCTGTTCGGCCTGGCGCAGGGCGAAAGAGACGGCGGAACTCTGTACAAGTTGATTGCCGATGCGAATGATGGCTTGTCGTACGTCAGTGATTTCCCGGGATCCACGAATTGCCGCCGAGTTTGCCAGTTGCAGCACCCGGGCAGCCAGCGCGGCGTCTGAGCTGATGATCAAAACGATTTCATCAATGCTGACTTCTTTCGCTCGGAATGCTTGTTGAATGCGAATAACGGAGTCGGGAAACATAGGTAGTTCGAGATCTCCCTTGTTCAGGTCTCCGGCGAGTTCCTGTACGAACCCGGCAGCGGTTTGCATTGCTTCTGCAGACATTTCTTTCTTCTCCCAAAAAATCGTCACTTCTATCAGACTGTTTATCGGCAGCATGCCGGGAATGTTTAGGGCTACGCAATGTGAGCTAATCCCTTGAATATTCATCTGTTGCTCGCTAATTTCAGGGGATTATCGAATCCCGGTGAGTGATCATGGCTACATTCCTGCAAATCCTGCTTGCTGTCGTACTCGTCATTGCGGGCCTGATCTTTGCGGCGTGGATATGGATAAAACACCGATTCAAGCAGGTGGTCGGTGACATTACAGTCGCCAACGAATTGATTGGCACGCATTTGCTGCAGCCGGCCCGTATCCAGTTGTATCGTTCGAGTCATTCGGAGTACGGCAAAGATTTCGACGAGCTGCGAGAGCGATTGCTACAGCTGGGCTTTCACCGAATGGCAGATTTCGAGGACTACGCTGGCGCCTTCCAACTGCTACATGCGACCAGTCACCGTGATTTACCGGTTGCTGCTGCGATCATCGAGGACATGTCGGGTGCTGTGACTTTCGTCTTGTTCGCGATGGATGGTGAGCGTAACGTCAGGGCAAGAGGAAACGGTCAGAAAGAGGACCTGGTTAACGCTCGGGTTGACTGGTGTGAAGACCCTGAGTTGACGCCTGAGGCCGCTTTTGAAGATATGCGCGCCAGTGTTTCAGAAGCCAGTTTGCCGATGAACCTGCAGTTGTTCCGAGCGATATACGAGCAAATCTATGCACTGCGTATGGATCAAAAGCTGGTCCATTACCCAAGGCGAGAATCCATAGAAGCATTAGCGGCAGATTCACCGCAGGCAGTGAGTGACGAACAGATAGACTCCGCATATGAAATGGCTGTCGACAACTGGAATGCACAAGTCGAAGAGGCCGTTCTTGATCGTTATCGACGCAAAAGCAAGATCGATGCGGTTGCGTGGGAAGAATTGCGAGACGGAATCCAGGTCGTTCATGCTCGCATCGACAATGACCTGGTGGCATCGATGCTGGTAATCGACACGGTCAGCGAACAGATATTCGATCAATGTGTAGCGCAGGACCTGAACGGTGTCGAGCTTTACAAAGCCGTTGCCAGTCGTCTGCCGCCGGATCAACAATGGAAGCAGATCGGCCAGGTTGACCGCCCGGTGCGGGCACTGCTTTTTTCTCCGAACGAAGATATCGTTTCCGACGTTCCGTCGGCGCGTCGCTACATCTATGAAGCGCAGGATGATGACGACAACGCGATCCAGGGTGGTGTCTATGCGCAGAATGGAGCGGATGCCAAGCAACAAATCGCGGCCCTGGGTCTTCGCAAAGCGAAGTTGCTCATTGAGCCGACGTCGATTGCTGACGAAGTTGATGAACTCCTGATTGACGATAAGGTAGCGGCTATTGCTGCCAGGTCCGTCAAGGAAGGTGTTCTGATTTCGATTTTCCGTGCGTTGCTTAGCAACTGGTGGATCTGGGCCATACCAGCAGGCCTGCTGACGAAGTCATATCTGGATGGGGCGCCGTATAGCTGGGGTGACTATGTCGTTCTCGCGTGGGCAGTTCTCGCAGCGCTGGCGATGATCTTTTTGATTGCGCCAATGTTCTTCTACAACCAGTTGTTGATGGCACAGCTAAAGGCCAAACCTTCGCACGCTCGATTCTGGATTGGATTGCTAAGCCTCACGGGTCGATTCGCTGGCATTACAGCCTCGCAACTGACGACCGAGCGGTGCAAGGCCCTGGCAGAGGAGGGCAAGCTGGATGAGGCGCTTGCTCTCAGGTCTGCTGACCGTGCGGCGCTGACCGAAGAGGAATACCAGTCCGCACTGGTGCAAATCTATGGCACGGCAGGTGAATGGTCGTCATTGATGGATTCGCAGCGTGCTTATCTCGAGGTCACGCCAGCGAAAGAAACCGCGACAGTTGATCTTGCTATGTCCATTGCTCGATACAGCGACGACGCGGACGGCGCCGAATCACTGATTCAATCAGTTAGCCCCGCCGATTTGCCAGAGATAGCACTGATCGGGTTTCAATATGTTCGAGGACTGGTTGCGTCGCAAAGAGGTCAGCAGCAACAAGCGCTGCGCCACTATGCACAAGCGATAGAAACCGCGCGCCAGTTCGAAACGTTGCCAATCATGCTTGGACTGATTGCGGAGATAAACGGGCATGCGGCACTGGCATTTAAGCGCGGCGGAAATAACGAACGTGCAGATAGTCTTTGGAGGCAGTCGTGGCCCATTCTCAAGTTGCATCGTTCCTCAGAAATGCTGATTAGCGCTTTCAACAAGGAGCAACAAACATAGCTACAGCCATGTACACACTCGTCGAATGCCATGATTCCGACTTAGTGAAAGGCATTAGATAAACGCTATAGCTGGTCATTTTGGCGGCTGTAGCGGTAACAACGGCGAATTTGATCATCTGGAGCGCATCGCTTTAACATAATACCTGCAAGAACACCGCCCTAAGCGGGCAATAATTCCCGTATGTGGCCTTTTCAACCATTGTCATTGTTTCCTCTGATATCTTCCTAACATCATTTTGGGGGGGGTATTACAAGATGCTGGACGGCAACGCGTCTCATTTTGAGCAGCTACAGGACGACGTCGAAGCACGTACGGACAGTGTCGATATTCGATCTATCCTGAGTCGTTCGGATTTGCCGCTCGAGGTGCGCAGCGCGGCGATCCACTATCAGGCCGAACGCTTGATGGACCCGCAGCTCCTCAGATTCCTGACGGTTGGAGACCAGGGTCAGCCGGATAGCGGTCAACAATCCCCGCGGCTTGAAAAACGGCGTGCAGCGCTGTCAAAACATCTCGGTAGCTACCTCATGTGTTTGACGATTCGTCTGCCAGGCGTGTTGTACACGATTGAGATTGACCCGGCTGCAAGCACGATTGTGCACTGGGAATGGCAGGCAATGTAAGCTGTCGCTAGTCGTCGAGGTGTATGTTGACGCGCCTGTTCTGGCGTCCCTTTTTCTCCACTTTTCCCACACGAACCGCGCCGACTTCTGCTGTCGAAGCGACATGAGTACCTCCGCAAGGTTGCAGGTCAACACCCGTTATCTCAAGCAAGCGGATGTCGCCACGTCCACGAGGTGGCTGTACTGACATGGTTCGAACCAGCTCAGGATTGTCGTCAAGCTCTGCTTCACTGATCCAACGACAACTGATCGGATGGTTGGCAGAGACGAGTTCACCAAGCGCCCTGGATACGGCTTCTTTGTCGACGGTGTCTTCCATGTCAAAGTCGAGTCTGCTTTTTACATCCGTGATATTGCCGCCTGTAACGCCGTACTGAAGTACGGAGCCAAGCAAGTGCATTGCCGTGTGCATGCGCATGTGTTTGTAGCGCCTGTCCCAGTCGAGCGTAAGTTCTACCTTTGTGCCAACAGCAGGTACCTCCGCGCCATCGTCCAATACGTGTCTGATGCCGACATCGCTGTATCGGGTGTCCACTATCTGTGCCGAGGTTGATCCCCAGACGAGGTTGCCGGAATCGCCGGGCTGGCCGCCACCGAGCGGGTAGAACACCGTCTGGTCAACGCAAACCGTATTGTCTTCGACCAACGTGACAGTCGCGGCACAGGACCGCAGATACGAATCTTCTCGAAATAGCTCTTTAGTCAAAATGAATCCCTCTTCGTGTAGGGACAGTATAGCCAGATTGACGATAACGAGCGGGGTATACTGCTTTGCTTCTACCGGAGGGCCGTATGCGTATAACTCTAAGCCTGATAACATTTTGCCTGCTCGCCTTCATGTCCGCGGCGAATGCTGCGGCGCCTTACATAGATCCTGTCGATGACAGCAAGCACTTTGGTTCTCCTTACAATGTGCTGTTCTGGACACCCGAACAACAGGTGGCGGGCTACAGGAATTCATCGAAGTTGTTTCCAACAAGGGTGATTGCAATCGGAGAGTCAGTCTATCCGTTGCCCTATGAACGGGTAGAGCTGGGCGATGTCGAGCTCGAATACGATCACTCAAGCATGACTGTCGACGAGTACTTCAAAGAGCAAAGCGTTGCAGGTCTGCTGGTTATCAAGGACGGCAAGATATTGTATGAGCGCTATGGGCTTGGAAATGACGAGAACAGCCGGTGGGTCTCTTACTCGGTCGCGAAATCTGTCGTGTCGATGCTTATCGGTGCCGCGATCAAGGATGGTTACATCAAAAGCGTCGATGAGAAGGTCACGGACTATCTGCCGCGCTTGAAGGGTTCCTCTTACGATCAGTCGTCGATTGCAAACCTCTTACAGATGGCCTCAGGTGTTGCATGGAACGAAGACTATTCAGACCCGGAATCGGACATAGCATTGGCGCGCTGGGAGACTGTGTCGTTGTATGGTTTCCTGAAAGAAAAAGCCCGGGTCAGCGAGCCGGGGGACTTGTTCAACTACAATACGGCGGAAACCAACCTCGCTGGCACGTTGCTGCGAGCTGCCATAGGGAATAACCTCGCTGCCTACCTGTCGGAAAAGATCTGGCGACCATTCGGAATGGAATCGGAAGCGACCTGGAATCTCACTGAACCTGGCGGTGGAGAGTTTGGTGGTTGCTGTATCAACGCAACGCTACGTGACTATGGCCGCATTGGGTTGTTCGCGATGAACAATGGTCGGCTCGCTGACGGCACTGGAGTATTGCCGCAGCACTGGATGAGCGAGTCGATTGCACCGTCGAGAGGTTACGACGGCTATGGCTATTTCTGGTGGTTGATGGGGGACGGTGCGTACAGCGCCCGCGGCATCTTTGGTCAGGGTATCTACATCAATCCAGCTGAAAACGTCGTTATCGCTTTGCACAGCGCCAGGCCGGATGCCAGCAGGAAGACCGACAAGGCCTGGCAACATGCCTTGTATGAAGGCATAACGGACGCGGTCAGGAATTGAGGTAGTCAAGGCCGGTCTCCCATCTGGCAAAATAGTACAGCCAACCGATTGCCACGATCGGAACGGTGACGAAGCCGATACCACTAATTGACTCCCAGGTAGGCGCAAGTGAATTTATGGAGGTCCAGCTTAGCGTCAGGAAAACCATGATGGATGCAGGAGCAATTGCGAGCAAGCCAAAGACGAGCCCTGTCCTGACAAAAGCGAAGCGGTGAAAGAACGGCGTAAGCCAGAGTGCGACCACACCGTAGATGCCTGCGAAGCCCCAGACAATAAGCGTCAGAATTGGCGGCAGATCCGAAACCTGGACACGTGAGAACAAGCCCAGAAAACCCATGCCTATCGCTGTCGCTGGCAATGCGGCGATAAACGTCGCTGGAATCGAACCAAACAGGATAGTGAGGACGGCGGCCAGAATGCGTCGGGAGCTCATCAGAACTCTCCCCGCACTTTGTATCGACCAAGCAGTTTTGCTTTGGCCATGTTCCGATTGTACTTGGCCACCTGTGTGCCGATGTAAGCCAACGCGACAAAGCTTCCTGCGAGGATGCTGGCCAGGATTCGAGTCATCCCGGTAGCGGGATACACGCCAGAGTGAGGTATCGAGCCAACACCGATTATGAGTCCGGCCAGTAACGGTGCGATAAAAAGCATTAAGGCAATGAAAACAATCCAGAACTGGATGCCGTCTGGCTCTTCGGAGGATGAATCCAGGCTCGATCTGAGCGGGTTCGCAAGTGAGAACCAGATTGCTGAGCTGATCACGGGGCTGAGGAAGACCGTGAGCATTAACGCGGTAGATGTATTCATTTTGCTGTCCCTTGCAACGGCAGTGTTTGCCTCCGAGCCTCCAATCTAGGCAAGCGCGCCGGGCAAGACTTCCGGCTTGATAAAACAGCAACAAGTTTTCAATCTAGCTTTATAAATCAGCCAGTTACAACTCTCCTGATTGATCTTTCAGGAGCATCTCCTAATTTTTCTCGCTGTTACTCAGCGTTCGTCGCGCCATCTGCCGGTTTAGCAGGATGAACAGGCCGAGAACGATGCCCCATTGCACAAGGCACGTCATGATGCTGAATGGTTCGAAAGGATCGAACCAGCGATCTGGCGAGTACACGGCCGCCGCCTGGTAGAGCCACCAGCCGAGGAGCACAACAGCGAGAGTTGGGATCACAAAACGAATAGTCGCGTCCCATATCGGACCTGCGTTCCAGTCGTTTGGTTGATTATCGATACAATCGGCTCTAAACCGCGCGGCACCCTGGCGTATGACCGCGAACGCGACAAATGCCCCGGATATCATCAGGGCAACACCCCAGACAAAATCCTGATTTGCGAAAAACTCGAGGTTAATTGCTGACGGGACGCCCAGCGTGAAGCCTATAATGCACACGCCAAGAATGGCGTGACGTCGAGCGATACCGAAGTCGACAAGGATGCGGGTGCTCAGTTCGATCATGGCGATGAGCGAACTGAAGGCTGCGAATGTCAGACCGAGGAAAAACAGGATAGCGAACAGGTTTCCAGCAGGCATCTTGGCGAAGAGCTGCGGCATCCAGATGAATGTCAGACCGGTTGCTGCGGGTCCGCTTGTCTGCATGACGGCAAGTACTTCCGCCTTGCTCATTTCCGCGCCAAGAATGGCGAAAACCGTTCCGAAAATAACAATCGCAGCGAGAAGCGAAACGGTGTTGTTTCCTACGCCAGTGATGACAGCGTTCTTGACGACACCATGCCGGCTTTTCATGTAGGCACCGTAGGTGAGTATCAGGCCCCAGCCAGCGCCTGTGTCCCAGGCGTTTTGTGTGAGTGCCTCAAGCCAGATGCGCGGCTGTAGAAGCGTCGACCAGTCCGGCGTGAACAAGAACCTGATGCCTTCAGATGCGCCGTCAAGTGTCAGCGTTCTGGCCAGGGAGATGAATACGATAATGAGCAAGGCGGGAATAAGTACAAGGTTCGCCCGCTCAATCGACTTGATGCCGTTCCAGACAACGACGGCGCCCAGCCCCATTGCGAGCGCATGAAACCCGACTGGAAAACCACCGCTCTGAAAACCGTCCCAAACGCTTTGCGCAGCCTCGGCGCTCAGTGGGAGAGGGGACGTTGTCATCTTGATCAGGTAGTAAACGCACCAGCCAGCGACCACTGAATAATAGAACATGATAGCTGTCGCGATGAAGCCTACGAACGCACCCATCCAGGCGTATTTTTCACCGGCAATTTTTGCAAATGTTCCGACAACACCCATGCGGCCTTTGCGCCCGAGCGCGTACTCCGCAATGATTAGCGGTACGCTCCAGACAAACAGGAAAACCAGCCAGGCGACCAGGAAAGCACCCGCTCCGTCATCGCCGGCGTTTTGTGCCGCGATGCGTGGGAAGCGCCATATGTTGCCGGTGCCGACTGCGATGCCGAGTACGCAGAGGAGTAGCCCCAGGCGCGACGAAAACCGTTGATCCGTGTGATTCGTCAAGAGAGTTTCCTTATTATTATTCGCGAGTGGAGACTACCATAGCTCATCAAAGCTTAGTTCGTTGCGGAGCAACTCGCGGCGACCGCTGTTCCTTCCCAATCCTGGTCGGCAACGCCCAGCCAGCCGGCTCCACTTCGCGCGACGAGATGGACGCGACCGAATGCGGCGTGCCGGCTAACAGAAATAACGTCGAACCCGGCATTCGCCAACTCTGCATGAACGTTGTCAGGCCAACCCCGTTCTGCCGTCATTTCGAGGTTGATCTGTTCGGGATAGGTGACTCGCTCGCCAGCTTCGTCCTCACCGCGTTGTGGATGGACTCTTGGCAACGCGACCGCAGCCACGGGATCGTGCCCCTGGTCGATGTGTCGCGATATGGTCTGGACGATAGCGGACAAGATTCGAATGCCTCCCGCTGCGCCAAGTGCAAGTACGACTTCGCCATCACGCGTAACGATCGTTGGCGCGATGGTTGTGCGTGGCCGGGAACCTGGCGCTTGATCACTGGTGGAGAGATAGCTGCCCATTGTCGCAGCGTAGACGAAGCCCAGCTCGGGACTGATTACCTTCGCGCCGAACAAGGGACCGACCGTTTGCGTAATGCTGACGACGCGGCCCTCACAATCGCTGATCGTAAAGTGCGACGTATGGTGGCTGTCCGTTCCCCAGCGATCGCCACTCCAGTCCGTTGCAGAGGCGCGCTTCTCGGGCACTGCTTCGCCGGCTGCGCTGGCAGTCCTGGCTGGAATTCGGATGGTCTCGGCCTGTTCGGCGGCCCATGCTTTATCCGTTACTGAGTCTAGATTCAGTTCGGCTTGGTCTTCGCTCATACTCTGTATGGTGAGTGCCAGAGTCTGGTTCATGACTGCTGCCCATTGCGCCTCAGTCATATCGTCCAGCTTGAAGTTTTCGAGAATATTAAGCGCTTTGACTACGAGGCCACCACCCGCCGGCGCGGCGAGGGAGTGAATTTCATAGTCGCGGTAGCGCGTCGTTACATTGCGGCCATCAAGAACTTTGTAGCTGGCAAGATCATTCGCGCTGACATGCCCGCCGTTTGCAGCCATATCCGCCGCAATCTGCCGGGCGATCTGTCCATGATAGAAATCATCCGCACCCGCCAGAGCAAGCCGATTAATTGTTTGTGCTAACTGCGGTTGTACAAGCAGGTCACCGGTATCGTAGGTGGTCCCATCGGGTTCAATGAATGTCTGTTGGAACCCCGGATTATCCTGAAACTTCTCAAATCCACTCTCATGGCGTGCGGCTGCCCCGGGAAGCAAGTGGTAACCCTCGCGTGCAAACCGTTCAGAATCCTGCAGCAAATCCGCCCACTGCAACAAACCGTGTTCCGTATGCAGCCGCGACAATCCCGCAACGACACCTGGCGTCGCAATTGTTCCGTAGCCCTGGTTCGGTGGATCGTCCGGGGCAACAAATCGGGCGGGAACCTCGGTCATTCCGTTGTAACCCTGATACTGACCATCGGGCGACCTGATCAGGATCTGGATACGGCCGCCAAGATTGCTCATGGACGGTTCTACGACGGCAAGCGCGAAGCCTGCCGCGACAGCGGCATCGGCGGCATTTCCACCTTGTTGTAAAACTGCCTGCGCGGCTTGCGACGCTAGCGGGTGCGCTGTTGCCACCATGGCCTGTGAGGAGGTGGCGTGTTGTTGCAGCGGAGTTGACTGGCAGCTCGCGACCAGCAACAACAGCGGCACCGACAGCATGCAGATCAAATGTTTCACGGCCTTATCCTTGCGTCTTGGGATCTTGATTGCAACTCATCCAGTGGGGCCGTATGAATTTGCGTGAAAACCTCGACCATACGTATCTGGATCTCGCTCAAAAAGAGATCGATGTCCGGGATTCTCTTGAATGTTCCGTAACCACGCTCCAAAAACTCTTGCAGAGCACCAAAGTTTGCCGCGTGCGCCGGTGCTCTCATCGCGCGCAATGTTGCGCCGATGAGCGGAATATGGACAAGGGTTTGCAAGGTCCCGCCAAGTCCGGTTATTGCATGCACCAGTTCAACGAGCTCCTCCAGCGAGCTCGCTTTGCGACATGCTATGCAGTAATCAAACTCAGTGATTTCAGCAGGCAACTCGTCGTCGATGAGCAGTGCTCTGCAGATGGCGATGTTCGACTTTAGTACACGTGCATTCATTTCCGCCGCACTGGCAATTGTATTCAGGGCCCCCAGTGGCAACATTCGAGTAATGGCCGGGGCCGCCCGTTCCAGGTCCTTATCGCGTTTGCTAATTCCGACACCTGCCAAATCATTCATCGTGAAATCGATAGCTTCCGCATAGCCTGGTTGCTGATACAGGTCGGAGAAAAACGGCAGCAAGTGCTCGAGTTGCCAGTTCGCGAAACGCTCGTAGTTAACAAGAAGTCTTGGGTCGTCGAGATACTCCGTATGCAACTTGTTGCTGAGCTGGATATTGTTGCGGAACAGTGCGGTAGCCGTTTGTCGAGGTGTAGGTGGCATTACCGGGCTTCAGAACTTGCCGTTATCGTTTTTCCACTCACTTCGTGGCGCGACCCTTTCGGTCGTGTCCCAATGTTCAACAATTCTGCCGTCGGCGAGTCGAAACAGGTCGTAGAAAGCGGTATGGATGCTGCCCAAATAGCCTTCGCTGACACAAAGGACGAAATTACCCTCAGCCAGAACCCGATGAATTCGTTGATAATCGACGCGATTGCGATTGTCGCTCTGTTCTTCCAGCGCGGATCGTAGAGTTTCGATTCCATCTTGCAGGCGCGGGTTGTGCTCAGCGTAGTTCGTCGCATTGACAAAGCTTGTAAGCTTATCCAAATGCCCGTCGATAACGACTGTATCGATGAATGACCGGGCCAGCGCGCGATTGGATTCGGTCTTGTCGTGATCAATGGCCTCGGTCGGTCCATCTACCATGTTACGACCTGACATATTGGGATCTTCTCTTTTCTGGATATTGTCCCAGTGTTCGACCGCCTGTCCGTCTTCGAAGCGAAATACCTCGAACCCGATATTGCGTTTCGCAAAGTCATATTCAGTGTGTGCAAAAACAATGTCGCCGTCTTCAAACGCACGCACGATATTGACTCTCGGTGCAGTTTCAGAAAGCCGCTTGAACAGTGTGGCCAGCCCCTCGCTACCTTCGTGAGTTTGCGGATTGTGTTGTATGTACTTCGACTCGTTGACGACAGCGACAGGGCCAGGGTCTTCTGTCTCGATGCTTTTCAGCAGCGCACGGATCTGCTCTTTCTTCATCGCTGGTTCCTCCCTGGGGTTCGGCCGAGCGGAAGACCGCCTTCGTGATGGATCAGTTGCAGTATCTTGATTGCGTGTGTTCATTGTATGCGAATTTGGACGCAGTCTGCACTCTGCACGCGAATCAGATTGTCAGGCCGTTCCTGCGAAAGTCCCGAATCCACTGGATGGATCGGTTGATGTCGTCTTGCGTATTTTCGATCGAACGAGGACCAAAGGAGATCATGCGTTTGCGACCGTCGTTTGGGTCGGGTCGTTCCGACAACCAGCCTTCTCGTTGCAGATTCGCTACGGCTCTGCTGACCGTTGGCATCGGAATTCCAGTTACTTTGTGCAGGGAGGTGACGGTACAGGTCCGGCCTTCAAGATTGCAGCGAATGATCTGGATCATCACCCGGATTTCATTGAGTGTGCAATCGCCGCCGTATTTTTCGGACAGGATTTCTAGTCCATGCCGTGAAAATTCAACGACTGCTTTGGCCATCATTTCTCGTTGCTTGTTCTTCATGATTTGCACCAGATGTCGATATGTTCTCGGTAGTGAAAATATCATTGCCATGAACGTGTAACGCGCGGGACTATAGCACCCGAAAACGCAAACGCAAGGTGGCCCAAATGGGTCTATTCGACATAAATCAAGGACGATTGTGGAAGTGAATTACACACTGATGGTCACGCGCTTGATCCAAAAGGCCAGAAAGCAGGGCGCAGTTACCAAAGTGGAGGCTGAGCACCTCAGTTTGATGGTTCAAGATGATCATTCGGCTGTTTCACCAGAGGCGCTGGCGAGTGGAAGCGGTGTTCCGGATTTCCTATATGCGGCTTTGCATTTTTCGACAATGGTCTGGCAGTCGGGTGATGCTGCGGAAAATGACGAGAAAGCGCGCGCGGGTTACATGCTTGCGCAGTTTGTTTTGTCAGAAGAGTCGCCTGGATATGATCCGTTCTGGTCGGCGACACTGCTGCGGGAACTTTATGAAGCACACGCCGAAGCAGCGCAAGGTCGTACAGTGGAGCCATCTGCAAACGGTTCTTAGTCCGGTGGCGCGTATTTCGCGAACAGTTCAGCACCGGTCATGTCATGAGTTTTGTTCGAAAACGCATAATAGTCTGGTCTTGAGTCGATAAAGACCTGGCTCGTGAATTCAAGCCCTTCATCATCGGCAAAGAAGCCGACGGGAACCATGTGTTGCCCCGTGCCCTTCAGACGATAGAAAAGGTGCGTACCACATTTGTTGCAAAACCCACGTTCCGCCCATTCGGACGAGTCGTAAACCGTCACCGAATCTTCACCGCCGATCGAAACGTCAGTGCCACATGATATTTCCATGAACGGGCCACCGCCCCATTGCCGGCAGGTTTTGCAATGACAGGCACCAACCTTGTTGTCTGTATCGCTTGCTGTCATTTGCACCGCGCCACAAATGCAGCTGCCTTTTCTCTTGATTCCACCCGACACCGGACTTTCTCCTGTTTACAATAAGCGCTGATATTACTCTATTGGAGTCGTATTCGGAGCCAGCATGATCTATTGTCGATAGCGGTGATTCGCGGAGGGTGAATGCGCCCGGGATTCGGAAGGGATAGATTGAGGAAGCGTCGACATGTGGAGACGAATGAAAAACTATAAGCGAGTATCGATTACCGCAACGATCGTACAATGTGTCTTGTTTGCGGGTTGCGGTGGCGGAGGTGGTTCTGCCCCGGCGCCTGTCGTTCCATCAAATAGCGCGCCTACTGCTAGTAATGTCGCAGCTTTAACGCTTCCGGGTGCCGCCGTGTCGGGTGCATTTGCTGCAGCCGATGCCGACGGTGATGCCTTAACATATTCGCTCGCCACAGGCGCGGCCAATGGTTCTGTGACCTTGAGCGGAACAGGCGATCAAGACTTTGAGTACATTCCAAATGCCGGATTCGCGGGTTTGGATACATTCACCTTTACTGCAAGTGACGGTACTGCCACATCCAATACTGCAACGGTTTCAGTAACCGTGAATACACCACCAATGGTCATAGCAAGCAATTTTACGACAAGCGATATCGGCACTGTGTTTGGAACTGTAAGTGCGAGCGATGCCGAAGGTGATAGCCTGACGTTTTCGATTTTTTCACAACCTGCAAAAGGTTCAGTTTCAAATTTCGACCCTTTAACCGGGAGCTTCGAGTACACACCCGATGCTGCGGAGGACGGTGCGGACAGTTTTGAAGTTGTAGCGAGCGATGCGGCTGAATCTTCGGCACCGGGATTGATCAGTGTTGAGATTTTTGCTTGGGTCGGATCTGTGCAGCTCGGGTCGACGGAGATTGATCAGTTTACTACGCACGGACTCATTTTGAATCCGGATGGCAGTCAGCTTTCCGGTGGCGTTACGTTTGGGCAGGTTGCATCGACTCCGAGCTTTGGTGCTACGGACATCTTCCTTCGCCTTTCTGATCGGCGTGGTAATCAGACGGCGTTAACGCAGTTTGGCGACAGCGGTGACAATGGGGTACGAGGACTGTTCCCAAGACCACAGGGCGACGGATTCTACCTAATATCATACCCGAGCGGCGACATTATCTATCGCTTCGACAATGACGGCGTAGAGATATTCAGAGTGCCTTTGCCAGTTGAGGACGGATTGCAGGTGGAATTCGCAGCATACTGGAACGCTGTTGATGACGACGGCAATATTTTCGTTTTGTCGTGGCTGGAGCCGTCCGACCCTAATGCAATTTCGTCTGGACTCGTGTCAAAAATTAATGGTGCGGACGGTTCATTGGTCTGGCAGCGAGAGATGATGACATCAGTTGAAGACCCTGTTGACTTCTTTATAGCAGATTCCAGCCGGGTGACGCCTCGTGGAGTTGATGTCGATTCAGCTGGAGACATTGTGATTAGTGGCGAATTCTGGGATACGAGTTCAATGCGGCCGTGTAGCCGGTGTGGGTTCTTAACCAAACTGAACGGCTCTAGTGGTGCAATTCTATGGCGACGTGAGCCGGATGCATTCACGAATTGCGGTGCTTCTGGTAACGGTAGTTTTCATCGAGTGACCGTCGGGCCGGATGACTCAATTTACTTGAACGGCGCGGGCGCGGCTTCGGTATTCCGCGCGACTGAAGGGCTCGTCGCAAAGTACAATGCAGATGGAAGCCAGGAACTCTGGCGCTCTTGTGACGCCGGCCCAAATAACACAAGTTACTTTTCCAACCCATTGTTAACGGCGGATGGCGGTGTCATTATCTACGGTAGCGTAAGTGATCCGTCATCAGGGGTTACACCATCCGAGCTTGTTGTTGACAAATATGCTACGGACGGAACGGTTAGGTGGAAACGACGGATCGGTATCACGAATGCGGACGGATCCGCTGCCAGATCTTCTGCAGGTTCAATCGCAGAGGACGGTCAGGGTATCTTGTACATTACGGGCAGTACTTACGGTGAGCTAACAGGAGCAGCGAACGCCGGTATGCTCGACGCAATTCTGATGCGGCTTGGACCAGACGGCATGCCACAGTAGAGGAATGCCCGTGCGAGAGATGGACGAAAGACTAATCGGGCACTACGAACGCTGTTTCGGCCACTATTCGAAAGACCTATAGCTCGGTGTGATTCAGGCCGCCCTTGAGCACGGCGGTCTCAAACCCTTTCTGGTTCAGGATGAAAGCAGCGGCTGAGCTACGACGACCGGTGTCACAGTAGACGACGTAGGGTGTCTTGCGATCAAGCGCATCGAGTTTGTGACGCAGAAGGTATAACGGCAAGTTCATCGCGTTTGACTTGCTGAAGGCCTTAAACTCACTGGGAACGCGAACATCGAGCCACTTGCCACCCTGGGTCACTGCTTCATCGGCATCTTCATGTTCCAGAGAAATGATCATGGGTTCGTTCAACAGCGATTGAAAATCGTCGCGATCCAACTTCATCAATATCCCATCAGTCATCATTGTGATAGTTGCGTTGCGCGTCTCATCCGAGATCAGTGCTTCTTCGCCGAACGTGCCTCCAGGGCCCAGTTCAGCAAGATCGATATTGGCACTGTCACCCGGTGTTTCCCGAGTCACCATGCAGCGACCGCTCGTAATGATGTAAAAATGATCTCCATTCGTGCCCTGACGTATGACGACGTCGCCTGCCTTAAAATCCACTCGTTTCAGGCGCATGAAAATCATCTGGATATTCTGCGGAGGTATCAGTTGGAATGTTTTGGTTTGTAAGAGCGCGGCCATCCAGTCGCCTTCGCCACCGAGCAACTCTGAACCAATGTCGCCGACTTCATAAATACCCGTGTGATCCAGTGTCAGCGTCATGTCCACGAGTTCGCTGTCGATACTGAAATACTGAACATCATCTGCAGCGACGGCGGAAAGTTGACGGGGGAGCGCGCGAGCAACGGGATTGCGTGCTTCGTCAGTGCCACCAACGATTGTACCAAGATCCTGATCACCGTTACGCAAGGAGAGCGTACCCGAGAGTACGTAGATCGAACGCTTTTCGGTGTCACCCTTTTCGAACAGAATCTGACCTGGCGTTGCATGCAGAATGTCGATGCTGTCCAGGAGGTCGCTCAGATTGGCGGATTCAAGCGTGTTGAACGGCGAGAACGTGCTGAGTTGTGCGGCATCCATGCTCATAGTCATTGGACTATAGACTCCAAATTCAGGCGAAATCATTTCGCGAGAATGCTCAGATTAGCACTCAGGTGCCTGGCGTTTAGAGACCTGTCTCTCATTACATAAGACGAAACAGCAAGATGACTGGCTATGTGGCCATATATGGGTTATTCATACCTGTCGTTGCTTCTGTAGCTTAAATGCCGAGGAAGGCCCGATGAGAACTGCCGCTATCGTATGCATCGCGACCTTGCTGACTTTCGACGCCATCGCCGATGGGTCAAAAGGAATTCAGGCTCCACAAATTGACTTGCAAAACACCGTACCGGAACTCGATCAACAAGTCGCGATTTATCCCGTATTAGCAGGGCGATCTCGACCATATCGGCGGCACCGATAATCGTGACAAGTTCGAGCGTTCGAGCGCTTACTGCAGCTTCAATTTAGAACGGCTCGAACCGTTAGAACTACTTGCAACCTTGCAGGTCGAAAACCGCATGCGACGACCACGCACACTTTCACCCTGGGCACTCGGCCTCGTTGTTGCCTGGACCATGGCGGGCGCAGACGATTCAGCGCTGCAGTACGGTCGTTTCCAGGTCACAGGGCCTGCCTCAGAGCTTATGGACGCAGTGACCGCGGAGGCTTTGTCGGGCATTGTGGATGCAGACCAGGAAATTTCATGGCAGATGTACGTCCCGGAGACGTATGACCCGCAGAAACCGGCGGGTCTGATGGTATTTGTCAGCCCCACGCCACGCGGTGGTATGCCGATAGGATGGAAACCGGTATTTGATGAGTCGAACCTGATTCTGATCAGCGCGGATTCGTCTGGTAACCGGACGCGGACCAAAAAACGGATGTTCTTTGCAGTACTAGCGCCATACGCAGCGTCTCAGCGCTACAATATCGACCCAACGCGTATCTATGTGTCCGGATTTTCCGGTGGAGGAAAGGTCGCGAGTATTACAGCAATTCAGTTTGCGAACCTGTTCACTGGTGCCATCTACGTCTGCGGCGTGGAATCAATTCCGAAGGTTAGTCCTGAGCAGTTGGAACTCGCCAAGTCGCATCGCTATGTATTCATGACCGGCAGTGACGACTTCAATCGTGTACCAACACGAAACATGTACGCAAGGTACGAGCGGAAGGGTCTTACCAATATCAGTTTGGTTACAGTTCCACGGATGGCGCACAGCATCCCAGGTGAAGAGCATTTTCGTGAGGCGATGCGTTTCCTTGATGAACGCTAGCAATAAGATGGTGACTCCTACATTCCCGGATGATACTTCTTGCTAGCATTCTGCCTAATATGGTCGACACTAAACCAAGCGGGTTTTAGCTCGCCTATCGAATACAGTGGTGCCTGATCGAAATAGTGCGGCGAATCAGGATTTCGACTCTGACCGAATGGCATTACGCTTCGGGCTTCAACGTTTTCCCCAAACTCCATAACGCCCACGTAGGAATGTCCGTGATAACCATAACTGCGGCGCGTTCCCTGTTGTGTGGACGTATTAAAGGTGAAAATTGCGCCTGTATAAAATGGCAAACCAGGAGACGGCAGGCTTGATCTTTCGTCATCATGGGTTTTTTCCTCGTTTGTGCTCCACCTCTGGAGACGAGTCAGGTCACCCATTTTGATTCGCCAGGTACCGTGCTGCGCTGTCAGATAGTCTATTGCCTTTTCGAGTCGGCTAAGCATGGGGTATTCCGGGCCGTCGCTCTCCATATGAAACACAGTCAAGTACAACGTGCTGGCTATCGAATCAGTGCTGGATCGGCGGTTCCATTGACTAAGCAGTTCAACAGGTTCTGCAAGTGCTACTGCTCTTTCTAAATCATCATCCCGTAGCCGCTCCACCTCAATGTTCAGCATCGCTATGTGCCTGTTTGCGGTCGGTAAGAGCGTATCGAACGCAAAGCTGGACCACTGATCGAACGTAATGTCATGCGCCTGCTCAAGCAGTTGTCTTGACCGCCTGGCAATTCCGGTGTCTCGTTCAGAGCGGAACATGTACGCAGGATATTGTGATTTATCAGGGTTCTCGGTGTCTGTCGTGAAGAATGGAGAGCTGTTTGAATTCTGCAGGTATCCCGATTGCGGGTTTTCGAGCTGCGGCAAGTCATCCAGTCCGAAGTATCCTTGCCAGTCTGTTGCGTTGTTGGTGCCGTCCACTGGCTTCGACCAGTCGAACTGCGGGTCGCGTCGTGGTATGGCGCCACCGTAGACATAGAAAATGTGCCCATCCTTGCCCGCATAAGCGATATTGTTGTAGGTGATGTTCATTGGAGCTATTGCTCTTTTGAATTCCGCAAGGTTCCGGGATTTGCTCATTTCGTAGAATTGCTGAAGGACTCCGCCATCGGCCAGCTTGGCGACCTTTAGTGAAACGTTGCGTCCCGACTCATCAACAAAAAGCGGACCATGAATCGTTTTCTGAAATTTGTATGTCTCGATACTGACGCCAGTCTCTGTTCGCACCGCAATGTTTTCTTGCCAATGGGATGCCTTTTGCACGGAATCGCCGTAGTAATAATCCTCTAATTCGGGGGTTTCGAATTGCTCGATATAGACGTCATTGATATCGGGCTCATTGGCAGTGATAGACCAACCAATTTCACCGTTATGCCCGGAGATAGGTAATATCCCGATTCCGTAAGCCAGTTGTCCGGATATCGCCAACCCTTCGTCACTGTGTACAGATAGCTCGTAAGGGGCATCAAGCGGCAGGTGAGGGTTGATGAACAACATTGCGTTGCCAGAGGCACTCTTGCTCGGACCGATCGCCCACATCGTTGACGAAAGATAGCCGGTAAAAAGATCCAGGACGCCAGGTTCTCCGATTTGACTCAAAGTGGCTCCGCCGATGCCCGATACATGGAACAGGCGGTATCCAAGCAACGCATGCCATGGTTCGAATTGCTTGATCAATAGCGGTTCGACCTCGGGGTTGCTTAAGAGGTAATAGTTCATGCCATCAGCAAAAGCCTCGCACAGCCGCTTGATCTTGTCCGGCGCGCGCGCATACTCCTGCCTGGAGTGCTCGGCGAGTTCCAGTTTCCTCATGAAGATATCCCATTGCAGCCATTCTGCGCCTTTTATGGACGCTGCTCTGCCGAGCAACTTGATATACGCCTGTTCCATATACCCAAATTCGTCCTCTGCTCTGGCATAGGTTGCTCCAAATACGACGCTCGCATCGGTGGGGCCTACTACATGGGGTACACCGTACTCATCTCTGAAAATCATGACGTCCGCAGCTCGCTCGATCAGCCGGGTGTTGTAATCGTTAGTTTGCGAGGCGCAACCACATAATATACAAAGCGCAAACAAGACCGTCGCCAAACGGCCAGCAAGTTTCGGTAACATATCGTCAGTTCCAAGCTGAATTCGGTCGTAACATTACAATTCCGAACAGGTTTTTTCGTCCGGATGGATGCACTCGGTCGTCAGAGCTTCGCAGTCAGAAGAAGATATAGAATGGAAGAGGTCGAAATCTAGTGACGGTCAGCATGTACAATTTGATTATTCTGGTCGGTGCGGTGGGCGGCCTCATGCTGAGCGCTTTGCTGCTTTTTTCCCGCAAAATTAACCGGCCCAGAAACATCTTGCTGGCGTTAGTACTCGTTTTTTACACGCTGCCGGTCGTTAGAGTTGTTCTTCTTGATATGGCGTTTTTT
>JAHZJK010000027.1 GCA_022600955.1 Gammaproteobacteria bacterium | reverse complement strand
GTAATGCAGCCGTTTATCAGCGGCAAGTTTCAGGCGGAAAATCGAAATCGCAAGTGGAAAGTCTTGGCCGTTTCTTACCGCCCAGGTGGGGTAGGGGCCTAGATCTATACAATTGCTTAAACTGAAGCCAGTGCCGCATGGCGGAGCGAGGCAGTTGCGCCCTCGGATCGAATGCGTGCGGGAGATCTGCGTGATTCGACTCCGTGTGCTGGCGTCAATTGTTCAAAGCGCCTTCTAACGGAATGAACAAGTTCCAACCGATTATTAGGAACTAGCTTCGCCAGTTCGGCTGTGCCTTCATGAATTTATCCGTCTTACTTTTTTCCGGTACGAATCGCGACGGATTCCGGTCGTAAATGCGTGTAACGACTCAATGTTCCCCAGCTGTCATGCAAAGTGAACTGTTGGACTTCGACGATTGAGTATCCTGCTTCGAAAAGCCTGCTGGTCGCCTCATGTCGCAAGTCATGAAAGTGCAAATCGTCTATTTCGAGCACGCGGCACGCGCGGGTAAACGCAGCGCCGACCGTCCTGGGCTCGAAGGGGAATACTCGATCCTCATCATGATCTTGTCGACATACAATTTCCCACGCTTCATCAGAATACTTAAATCGTCGAAACAGTTCTCTATCTGACGGGTGTTTAAGATTTCGAACAATGCCAGTCTGGGTTTTCCGGTCATTGTCGACAATCAATAGACTCGTGATTTCACTTTGTCGGCGTGCCGAATGAATTGCGAACCACATAATGTCACGCATAGGAATACTTGAGCGTCGTTTTTCCTTCTCCCGAAAATACTCAGATAGTGCTGAAAGTTCCGAATGTGATGGCCGGCGAGACCTCGCTTTCGATTTTGCGACCAGTTTCTCGGTCCTGAGAACCTCATAGGCGTCATCGATCACCGACAGGTCGATAGGGACATTCCACGCGGCGCGTGCATATCGCAGGATTATCCGCAACCAGACCAGGTCATTATTTACGGTTGAGGCTCCGGCTCCGGATCTCCGTCGAGCACGCACATGTTCTATCAAGTCAGACGACTTGATGTCAGTTACAGCAATGTTTGCGAGATTCGTTTTCTCAAGAAATTTGATGTGGGACGATTTGCTGCGACCCATCGGGCGAATGTCAGAGACTTCCTTGCGATACTTCAATAGAATTTTGTGCAATGGGCCTCGGGGTGTGAGTTGCTTACGTTTGGGAACGCTATCTGATTTGCCGAGTTTGCTCTCCCGTCGGGTAGCCCAATCCGTGGCGAGTCGACGCTTGTCGAAGGTTCTGGATTCGCGGTGAACCAGGCGGCCATCGCGTTTGATTCGCACCTCGGCGAGGTACGCTATGCTGCCGTCACGACGTTGGCGTGGTCGAATTGTGGCCATTATTACTCCGGTTCGGTAAAAGAAAGTGCGACATAAACGGTGCGACACGGTGCGACATGGACCATTCTTGGTACAAAATGGGCAAGAATGAGTACAAAACGAGTTGAAAATAGTACAACATAACCAATTGATTTATAAGTAAAAAAGACTATAAATGATAGACTACACAACACCTCCGCGAGTGTCAATTGCGCCGATGATGGATTGGACGGACCGACATTGCCGTTACTTTCTGCGGCTGCTGAGTCCCAGTAGCGTCTTGTATACCGAAATGGTGACGGCAGCAGCAATTCACCACGGTGACTCCGATCGTTTCCTTCGTTTTCATGAGTCTGAGCATCCGCTTGCGTTGCAACTTGGCGGTAGCGATCCGGAATGGATGGCGAGTGCGACGCGATCTGCAGCGGCCTACGGCTACGACGAGATCAACATTAACGTGGGATGTCCCAGCGACCGCGTACAGAGCGGGCAGTTTGGTGCCTGCCTGATGGCTCAGCCGGAGGTCGTCGCAAAGTGTTTCGCAGCCATGCAGGAGCAGACGGATATTCCGATCACGATCAAATCTCGAATTGGGATTGACGACAAAGACAGTGACGAGTTTCTGCGCGAATTCATAGACATTCTGGCCGCTGCAGGTTGCGCAAAGTTTGTGGTGCATGCACGGATCGCGATACTGGATGGACTGAGTCCGAAGGAAAACCGGACTATTCCGCCGCTTAACTATGATCGCGTCTATCGACTCAAACGTGACTATCCGGCGCTGCAGATCGTCATCAATGGCGGACTGAGTGAGATCGCACAGGTCGACAGTGTTTTGCAACATGTCGATGGTGCGATGATTGGCCGTCAGGCCTACCATCAGCCCTATTTTCTAGCGGAACTTGAACGGCATTTCAGCCCGCAGTACGAGTTGCCGGACCGAGGAGACATAGTCGAGGCAATGCTGCCCTACATTGAATCGGTGCTGGCGCAGGGCGAGTCGCTCGGACGTGTGACGCGGCACATGCTGGGACTTTACGCCGGGCAGCCAGGCGCACGAGCGTGGCGGCGCTACATTAGTGAGCACGCATATCGAGATGGAGCGGGCACAGAAGTACTGGTCAACGCACTAAATGCTATGCCTCAAGCGGCCTAGACCGCTACAATACACAGCCCCGACAAGAACTTAAGCGAACAGGAAAGCGATAACAGCAATGAGCGCAAAATCAGCCAGCAAACCACAAACCATGGCCGATCAGGCCGATATTCATGAGCTCTACGAGCTTTCGGTCCAGAACGTCGAGAATGAAGTGGAGTTTTTGCAGACGACATTCAAGACGCTCACAGGCCGCACGGCCTACCTGTTTCGGGAAGACTTCTGTGGTACAGCGGCTGCATCCTGCCAATGGGTACGTCAAGGCGACGAATACCAGGCGATTGGTGTCGATATCGAGCCCTCGGTTCTGGAATGGGGTCGGGTCAACCGGGTAAGCCGCCTGGATAGCGAAGACCGGGCGCGGGTCAGCCTGATCGAATCTGACGTTATGACGGTCGAGACGCCGAAGGTTGACCTTCTCGCGGCCTTTAATTTTAGCTATTTCATCTTTGATACGCGTGATTCATTGCGCGCTTATTTCAAGCAGGCCTTCGATGTGATCAAAGACGATGGCGTGTTTTTCTGCGACATGTTTGGTGGTCCAGAGGCGCAGGAAGAAACCAAGGAAAAAACCAAGCACAAGAAACACGGTTTTTCCTATATCTGGCACCAGGCAAAATTCCACCCGATCACCAACTTCATTCGTTGCCATATTCATTTCAAATTCAAAGATGGCTCGAAACTCAAGAAGGCCTTTACTTACGAGTGGAGACTCTGGTCAGCACCCGAAATTCGCGAGTTGTTGCTCGAGGCCGGCTTTCGCAAGGCAACTGTCTACTGGGAAGGCGAGGACGAAGATGGCGATGGTAATGGAGAATTCACCCCTGATGAGAAAGGTGTCGCAGATCTTGCGTGGATCGCCTATATCGTTGCTGAAAAATAGTAGTATTATTAGCTGCTTGCGGAGCTAACGTATGAGCCGGGTTATGGCAAAAGATCTTGAAGTTGCAATTGTGTTTGCTGACGTTGTCGGCAGTACGCAGCTGTACGACAAGTTCGGAGACACCAAGGCCAGTGAGACGGTCGCGTCGTGCCTGGATATCATGAAAGATGCCACATTTCAGTTCAACGGTACTGTGATCAAGACGATCGGCGATGAGGTTATGTCGACATTCCCAAGTGTCGACGAAGCGATGGGCGCCGCGGTCATGATGCAGACACGCATATCGGCCGTCGGCAAGCAGGACGAAGGCATTCCCGTGTCTATCCGCATCGGTTGCCATTTCGGACCGGTTGTACAAGAACAAAACGATATTTTTGGTGCGGCTGTGCATACGGCAAACCGCATGACGTCACAGGCGAAAGCCAAGCAGATTGTTATCTCCGGCTTTACGGTTGAACAAATGAGTCCGGAAATCCGCAATCAGACACGTCAGATTGACGTCGCCACGGTACGTGGGCGACTCGACGAGGTGGCGCTGTATGAGCTGGTCTGGCAACCTGAAGAAGCAACCAGCATGTTGCCGACCATTGGCTGGGAGAACAAAGCGCGTAGCGCCAGCAAGATGCTGCTGAATTTCCGTGATTCCACCGTCGAAGTCAGCGACGTGAAGAAAAGCATCAATATCGGGCGTGCAGATGACAACGATGTTGTTGTCAAAGGCAACCTGATCTCACGCATTCATGCCAAGATTGAAATGCGTCGTGGCAAGTTCGTCATCGTTGATCAGAGTACGAACGGGACTTTTATTCAGGACGTTCAGGGCAAGGAAATGTTCGTACGGCGCGATACCGCGGAACTCGGCACGGAAGGTACGATTGGCCTTGGACGAGCTGAGGAACCGGGTTCTTCGTTGGCGATATATTACAAGGCGATTGAATAGAGTAGCCCGCAGAGCGTGATCCCACCCTGCGGGTACTCGTAATTTGTTAGCGGGGCTATGAGTCCAGTTCTGCCTGAATCGATTGCTGCTGCCGCCGCAATACCTCCGGAAGACGCTCGCCGAAACTCTCGAGGTACTCACCTACCGAACGCATCTCTTCCTGCCACTGGCCTTTGTCGATCGACGTTAATGCGGCGAGATTCTCGGCACTGACATCGAGGTCAGTCGTATCGATATCCGCCGGATCAGGCAGGTAGCCCACGGGCGTTTCATTCGCGCCGACCCGTCCTTCGCAACGCTCGATGATCCATTGCATAACTCGCAGGTTTTCGCCGAAGCCCGGCCACAGGAATTCGCCGCTGCTGTTTTGACGGAACCAGTTGACATGAAATACTTTGGGTAATTTGTCGCTACGTTCCGAGAACGAGAGCCAGTGTGACCAATAGTCGGCGAAGTTGTAACCGCAAAACGGTTTCATTGCCATGGGATCGCGGCGTACGACACCGACTTCTCCAATATTGGCTGCCGTGGTTTCCGAGGCGACTCCGGCACCGATCAGCACGCCGTGTTCCCAGCTTTTCGCCTCATAGACTAGCGGTGCCAGTTCCTTGCGACGGCCGCCAAAGACGATCGCAGAGATCGGCACGCCCTCAGGTGCATCGGCAAGGGTGGAATAGCCGGCATTATTCTTGGCGGATACTGTGAATCGAGAATTCGGGTGTGCAGCCTTGCCGTTGGCAGCGTCGAACGCACGGCCCTGCCAGTCGGTTGCCGGTGCTCCATCCTGCTTGCCTTCCCACCACGGAGAATTGTCATCTGTAACTGCGACGTTCGTGAAAATCGCATCGTGCGTGATCATGTCGTTGGCGTTCTTGTTGGTTAGTTCGTTCGTGCCGGGTACGACGCCGAAATAACCGGATTCCGGGTTGATTGCGCGAAGCTGGCCTGTTTCATCCAGGTGCAGCCAGGCAATGTCGTCGCCGACAGTCCAGACTTTCCAGCCTGGTAGCGAATCCGGCGGGATAAGCATCGCGAGGTTGGTCTTGCCGCAGGCAGACGGAAAAGCGCATGCGACGTAGTGGATTTCGCCGTCAGGACTCTCGAGTCCGGCGATCAGCATATGCTCTGCGAGCCAGCCTTCCTGGCGCGCCTGAAAGCTCGCAATCCGCAATGCATGACATTTCTTGCCGAGAAGGGCATTACCACCGTAGCCGGAACCGATGCTCTTGATCGAAAGCTCGTCCGGGAAATGCATGATCAGTCGACGTTCCGGGTCGAGATCGCCGGTCGAATGCTGGCCTTTGACAAAAACGCCATCTTTTTCAATGCGTTGCAGTGCATCGTTGCCCATTCTGGTCATGAGCTTCATGTTCACAACGACATACGGGCTGTCAGTGATTTCAACGCCGCAGCGAGAATAAGGTGAGTCGATCGGACCCATGCAATACGGGATCACGTACATCGTGCGCCCCTGCATGCAAGCATCGAACAGCTCGTCGATTCTTTGGTGCCCGGCTGCCGGTGCCATCCAGTGATTGTTGGGGCCGGCGTCGTCTTGTTCGCTGGTGCAAACAAACGTGAGGTGTTCAACCCGGGCGACGTCACTCGGGTCTGAGCGATGCAGATAGCAGTTCGGGTATTTTTCGGGGTTTAGTGTTGTCAGGGTGCCGTCGGCCAGCATTTTGTCGATCATTTGCTGGTATTCGGAGTTTGATCCGGTGCACCAGTGGATAGCATCTGGCTGGGTCTGAGCCGCAACCTGGTCTACCCAGGATTGCAGCGCTGAAAGTGTGGTCATTCGAGTGTCTCTTCGGGTTGCAGTGGGCGGTCAGTTTCTCGGGAAACTGGTCGCGCATTATACGCATGCCGAACCAAAATGCAGTATGCAAAAAGCGTAATAGCCTATTCCAGAAAGAGAATACCTGGGGCTGTTGGCTGAGGCATTGTCAGGCGGCGTGTTTAGTCGCAGATCTGTGGGACGCCTTCGACGAGCTGGGCTTCGAAGCTGCGGATCGTCTCAAAATCTCGGGTCACTTCGCCACTTGCCGAGCTGCGGGTGAAGCGCCATTCGTTGATGTCGACACGGTCGCAATGCCCACTGCCCTGATTGACAACAAAGGCCAGGAGAAGTGTATGCGCGAGATCGTCGCCAACGCGACTGCTTTGACTCTCTATTACCGCCTTTCGCTGTACATTGAAAAAGCGGAATTGCCACAGGTATTCAATAAACTCGCGCAGGCTGGTTGTGGCGCCTGCGTCGGCGGTCAGCATGCCGGAGTAACCATCAAGCATGTTTCTGTCGACGCCATTGCGATCCGCATAGTCGCACTTGAATACGCGTGCGTAGCCAGGCGATGTTGGTTCGGTAATATTGCCGAGATCCTGGGTGTAATCGAGTTCGCGCACGAATTCAAAATAGCGTTCGTTTTCTATCGAGGTAACGTAGTAACCGCTGACGGCGCGAGAATCGTTGTCAGCCTGTTCCCAGGCCTGCGCTTCGACAAGGTCGTTCGTGCACAGCTCATAGGAGTTTGATTCGTCGAGTACATGGTGCAGCGAATAACTGCGAATCGTGGTTTCAGCGCGGTCGTCTACAAAGAAGCCGGCCGGGGCGAAATAGTCGGGGTCGTAGGCAAGGGCCACAATCTCAGCATCGGAAAGAGCTTGAGAAAAAGATTCTGCTATCTTGGTTTCATTAGTAGTTTCATCAGTCGGTGCACCTGATCCTCCGCAGGCTGCGGCGATCAGCATTACTGGTAGCAAAGATAGATTCGTGATCTTCATGATCGTGAAGCGGCGCTGCCCGGTGGGTTCGCATTTCGAGAAATGCCTGCGCCTGCTGGCGCTTCGGGCTTTCGGCCGCTCAGGCGGCGGCTTCGCTCTTGCGCCAGATCGACAATTCGTCGGGTGCCTGCACGCCCATCTTCACGCGGTTGTTGCCTGACGAGAAGATCGTGATTTCGATCGGGCCATCCTGGAACAGATCAGCGAGGGTCATTTTGGGGTCAATCCCATCACCCGGCCTGATCAAAATAGATTCGGCATCGCGCCGGCTTACAATCAACATAGCTCAGTATCCTTGCTTCACAATGTAATCAGGCTTCTGCCAGAGAGCGGCGCCCAAAGTCACCGGCTTCTCCGCCATTTCGGCCGTAGGTATCGGATCCGGGCGTAACGCCGCGGATCAAAGAAAGACTGGAATCGAATTGTTGCTGTCTGACGCGAACAATCGCGCCATTGGTCATGTTCAATGCACTGCTCTCAGCAGCAATAATCAACAGGTGATCCCAGCGACTGGCGATCAGCTCGCTGTCGTCGCACCAGTCGATTAACTCCTGCATTTGGTCTGGCCCGGTGGCAAAGCCCCAGGACTCGCAAAGCTGTGAGCGCTTGTTGTCGAGAACCTGTAGTTTGGCGACGCACGCGGTCTTGCTTTGTGCGGCTGCGGCTATCGCGTCGAGATCCTGAGACTCGAGTGACTTGCGTTCGTCCTCAAGGGTCTCTTTCAGTCCCAGAGCCTGATAAACCGTGTCAGTCAGCAAATCAACGATTTGCGTTCGTGCGTCAGCAGCGGAGATGGCAGGCATGATTATTCGCCAAACGAGCGATCAAGGCGGATCATTGCATCAGCGATCGCGTCCGAATCTATCTCGTAGTTCCCGGATTCAATTGCGTTCCTGATTTCCGCGACGCGCTCTGAATTTACTGCGGGCAGCGATTCAAGCGTCTTGTCCAGTCGTTCAAGAAGCTTGGCGCTACTGGTGAGGTTCACCGTATCGTTGCTTGATGCGGGAGCCGCTGCGGCCTGTTCTGACTTAGCTGGAGTGGTGGCAGCCGTATTGCTGGTCTTTGTTTCATCGACCTTGCCGCCAATTTTCCCCAGTGTTCCCTGATCCATTGGACCGATCCTGTTTGTCATAATGTTTTTACCTCAACGATCATTGTTGCTAGACCTCGTATCGGCCAACGCTGGCGATACTTTAGGTTTCGCGTGAAAAAAACTGCTATTGCTGGAAATGAGCACTTCGACATGCTCCCTGGAACGGACGATGCCTTCGACAATTCGTCCTGAATGGCTGTTTTGCACCCGAATCCGCTGATTCAGAGCGCCGTCCATGAGCGCTTTGCCGCTCATGGTTATGTTAAAACTGCTGTTGGCGGCGGTCAGTGTGACTGTTTGCCCCCGCCTAATTGTGATATCGGCCTCGAGCATCGACGGCTTGAGCACTTTTCCTGCGATCAACTGCGTTTTCAGGCGTTGCCCAAGAACCGCTTTCAGGTCACCCAGGTAGCCTGTACGCATACGAGATACGTCACGCTCTTCGGTTGTGAGGTCGGCGGCCGCCAATATGTGGCCTTTGGTTAGCGACTGTCGTGCGACAAGCACATGAGCAGTCACTACGACGTCCACCGGGACATAGATCTTCCAGGGCTTGCTGCCACTACAGCGAACGCCAATGATGGTTCGTGGCTTGATCTCTGTACCCCGGTTCATGAAGCCCTGGATAGGCTCCGAGCACAACGGCAGCCGGTGGCGTGAATCCAGGTTGCCGGCCTTGACGCTGGTCTGCCCAGCGCGTTTGCCAACACGCTCATTCAGAAAGCGTTCGGCCTCAGCCGATATGGCGGCGGTTGAGTGCCATTGTTGTGGTGCTGCGTGTGCCGGGGTCAAAAACAATGCGACCAAAACGCCGACGCGACTGATGTGTCGTAGCAATGACGGCAAATCGACGGTTTCTGGTCGGAATAGCGACGCTGCCGTCAAAATCCCGACGATTCCGTGTCTTCTCATTTTCTGTCTGACTG
Source organism: Gammaproteobacteria bacterium (assembly GCA_022600955.1). GTDB lineage: Bacteria > Pseudomonadota > Gammaproteobacteria > Steroidobacterales > Woeseiaceae > UBA1847. The sequence continues at coordinate 53,590 of JAHZJK010000027.1, read as the reverse complement.
GCATCAGGTCAACATCTCTCGCTTTCGGGCCAAAGCACGCAATGGATTGCGGGCGTTGGCATATGTTCTGCCGCGAACAGCTAAAGGCGGCACCCAAAAGAGTCAATGCAATTGCCGTGCCAGTGCGAAACAGGCCGGTTTTCCCGGGGATTCAAGTGCATTGAAGGGGCTGCAAGGATTTGCCGGAAGCACGGCAGCGAATTGCCGCTGCCGCAGCAACTTTTCTCAGGCGGACGTTATCGGCTGGGTCTCCGAAGGCTTTAGCTGCTTCCGTCAGACGCGTCTTCGCGAACATTGGCACGGCAGTTGCATAGAGCATTGCAGGAGAAAACTTTTCACAGAGGCCGACAAGGTTCTTAGCAATGGATATACCGGGATTTTCACAACACGAGCAGGCACTGCAATTTCGAGCACTTCGAAACCAGGTCTTGTCTTCGAATATCGCAAATGCCGATACGCCCAACTACAAGGCACGTGACCTCGATTTCGGTGCGGCGCTGAAAACAGCGAAAAGCGACGCCATGAGTATGACGCGCACCAGCGACCTGCATAAACAGGCATGGGGCCAGACGGACAGTGGGTTTGATTCCCTGTACCGCGTGCCGCAGCAGCAAACGCTCGACGGAAATACAGTCGAGATGGACGTCGAGCAAGCCGCATTCGCAGAAAACGCTCTGCAATACCGCGCCAGCCTGTCTTTTCTGGACGGCAAGATTCGCTCATTACGTTATGCGTTGAAGGGAGGTGACTAGTGTCACTGTTTAAGGTTTTTGATGTCGCTGGCAGCGCGATGAACGCGCAGTCGGTTCGCATGAATGTCACGGCGAGCAATCTCGCCAATGCGGGCAGTGTTAGCGGTGACGCAGACAACGTTTATCGAGCACGCCAGCCGGTGTTTTCGACCTTCGGTGAATCTATGGCGAATGTTCAGGGCGTCGCAGGTGTTCGCCTTGATGGAGTCGTCGAAAGTTCGGCACCGCTGCAAATGCTGTACCAGCCAGACCATCCGGAGGCTGACGCGGACGGCAACGTGTATGCCACTAACGTCAACACCGTAGAAGAGATGGTCAACATGATTTCGGCATCGCGTTCCTATAAGAACAATGTCGAAATGATCAACACAACCAAGGATCTGCTGTTGCAGACCCTCTCACTTGGACGCTAGAGGCGACACTAATGCCAACAATTTCACCAATTGACGACTTCCAGGGGATCGCGCCGCGGCCGCAACAGGCGTCGCGCGACGATCTTGGGCAAGAAGACTTTCTAACCTTGATGATCACGCAGTTTAAGAACCAGGATCCTTTCGAACCCATGGATAACGGAGAGTTTCTCGGGCAGCTCGCACAATTCAGCACAGTAAACGGGATTGAATCCTTGAATTCCTCATTCGCAGGCCTGTCCGGCTCGATGCAGGACAACCAGGCACTGCAGGCGGCAGGTCTTGTAGGCCATCGCGTGCTGGCGGTGACGGACATCGGATACCTGGGTGATGAGGGCCCGCTATTGGGCGGTCTCGAACTGGAATCCAGCGCGGAAAATGTTCAGATCGACATCACCGATGCATCTGGCGCGCTCGTGCAGAGACTCGAACTCGGTCAGCAGCCACCGGGAATGGTTCGTTTTACATGGGATGGCATTGACGCGGAAGGCAATCGCGCTGCGAGCGATCAGTACCAGGTCAGTGCTCGCGTAATACGCGGAGCCAGCATCGAAAGCTCACCAACAGTTATCGAGTCGGAGATTCAAAGCGTCACGCTGGGCCAGTTTGGCAGCGGTATGTCGCTCAACCTTGCTGGCGGACAACGCATGCCGCTTGGCCAGGTGTACCAGATTATCGGCTAGCCACTAACGACTAGCGAAACGAATACAGAATTTAGCCAGGAGAAAGAAAATGCCATTTGCAGTAGCACTCAGCGGCCTGAATGCCGCCTCAGCGGACCTCGGGGTCACGGCGAACAACGTCGCCAACGTTAACACCACGGGTTTCAAGATGTCTCGCGCGCAGTTTTCCGAAGTTTTCGCAGTCGGCACGCAAAGCGTGAGCACCAGCGCGTCAGGCAGCGGCGTACGTCTGTCAGACATCGCGCAGCAGTTTACGCAAGGCAATATCGACTTTACGGATAACGCACTGGATCTCGCGATCGGCGGCGAAGGTTTCTTCGTCATTAGCGACGGTGGCGCACGAAGTTATACACGTGCAGGTGCTTTTGGAGTGGATAACCAGGGCAATGTCGTCAACGCGCAGGGGTCCCGCTTACAGGCTTACCCCTATGCAGGAAATGGCTTGTTCAATACTGGTACGCCGCAGGACCTGCAGCTGACAATTGGCGCGAATCCACCGGAGGCAACTACGCGTGCTGCGTTTGGCATAAACCTGCCCGCAGATGCGCCAGTACCCACTAACCCGGTTTTCGATCCGACTGACCCGAGCAGTTTCAATCATACGACTTCGGTAACGGTCTACGACTCACTCGGTGCCGGACACACGGCGACGGTTTACTTCGTCAAGGACGCTGCTGCTAATACCTGGAATACCGAAGTTGAGATTGATGGCACGGCAGTTACCGGTGCCGCCCAGGTTATTTTCAATCCGGACGGCAGCTTGGCGGCGCCGGCCGGAGGATTGATGCCACTTGGTGCGTATACGCCGACGACGGGTGCTGATCCGATTACAATGTCACTGGACTTTGGTACAGCAACACAATTCGGTGCCAACTTCGGCGTTAACTCGCTATCACAAGACGGCTTTACAACCGGTCGACTGACAGGCGTATCTGTTGATTCCGAAGGCATTGTTTTCGCGCGCTTCACGAACGGCCAGTCCACCTCACTTGGCAAACTGGCACTCGCCAACTTCGTCAACCCGCAAGGTCTGCAGCAGCTCGGTGACACGACCTGGGGCGAATCATTCCAGTCGGGCGACGCATTGTTGGGTGAAGCGGGCACTGCATCATTCGGCAATATTCAGTCCGGTGCTCTCGAGTCTTCAAATGTCGACCTAACCGCGCAACTCGTCCAAATGATTACAGCACAGAGAAACTTCCAGGCAAACGCGCAAATGATTTCAACGGCCGACACGGTTACACAAACCGTGATCAACATTCGATAGCGCCGCGCCATAGCGATAACGACTGAGAGCTGACTATGGATGAAATGATCTATCTCGCGATGACCGGCGCCCGTCAAACGGAGTATGCGCAGACCATCAACAGCAACAACCTGGCAAATGTCTCTACGACGGGGTTCAGGGCTGATCTGCATTCTTTCAGCTCGATTCCGATCGACGGCCCAGGAGTCGATACGCGAGTCAACGCAGTGGTCGATTCCTACGGTACCGACTTGTCGCAAGGCGTCATCATGACGACGGGACGTGATTTGGATGTTGCCGTTCGCGGCGATGGCTTCCTCGCGGTGCAAGCGTCTGACGGTACGGAAGCCTACACCCGTGCAGGCGATCTGCGTGTTGCGGCCGGTGGACTTTTGACCACAGGCTCCGGGCACCTGGTTATCGGCGACGGAGGTCCGGTCGCGATTCCGCCTAATAGCAGTCTGTTGATAGGCAATGACGGCACGATTTCTGTTCAGCCCATTGGGCAGGGACCGGAGACGCTGGCGATAGTTGACCGCATCAAGCTGGTCAAGCCAGAGCAGGGTCAGCTTGAGAAGGGTAGCGATGGTCTGCTGCACATGATCGACGGCAGCGAGGCTGACGCTGATGCACAGGTCGGATTGACTTCCGGATCACTGGAGCGCAGTAACGTCAATGTCGCGAAGACGCTCGTCAACATGATCGAGCTGGCACGACAGTACGAAATGCAAATCAATGTAATCAAGTCGTCAGAAGAAAACGCTGACGCCGCAGCAACAATGATGCGTCTCGGCTAGACGAGCGCGGAGTACAGGAGAGAACGATGAACCAGGCACTGTGGGTAGCTAAAACCGGACTGGATGCGCAGCAAACGCGTATGGCAGTGGTGTCAAACAATTTGGCTAACGTGGGTACGACCGGTTTCAAGCAGGGCCGTGCTGTATTCGAAGATCTTCTGTATCAGAACATCCGCCAGTCCGGCGGACAAAGTTCGCAGGACACTATTTTGCCTTCTGGCCTGAGTCTCGGCACCGGCGTCCGCGTCGTCGCCACCGAGAAACTATTTACACAGGGCAGCATCAATCAGACGGGGCAGGCGATGGATGTCGCGATTCAGGGTCGTGGGTTCCTGCAGGTCTTAAAGCCTGATGGCGAGATCGGCTACACACGCGACGGTACTCTGCAGCTCAATGATCAGGGTGAGATGGTCACATCGAGTGGCTATATCGTACAACCGGGCATAACGATTCCTGATGGAGCCCAGAGCATTACGATTGGTAGCGATGGCACCGTGTCTGTGAAATTGCCCGGGCAGGCAACACCAACACAGGTGGGCGCGCTTGAGTTGGCTGATTTTGTAAATCCGGTCGGATTGCAGCCGGTCGGTGAAAACCTCTATATCGAAACTGCGGCAAGTGGCTCTGCGCAGCCGGGCACCGCTGGTCTGAATGGCCTCGGATCGTTTCAGCAAGGTGCGCTGGAAGGCTCAAACGTCAATGTTGTTACTGAACTGGTCAACATGATTGAAACTCAACGCGCTTACGAGATGAATTCAAAAGCAATTTCTACAAGCGATCAAATGATGCAGTACGTCAACAACAACCTCTAGAGGCACGTTCATGAAAAGTATTGCGAGACTGACACTTTCTTTCTTATGCACTGCGCTGACAGCGTGTGCACTTCCTGGCATCGAGCAGCAAACGCATATGCCTCCTATGGCAGTACCACCTGTCTACCAGCAGCCTGAATCTGGCACGATCTATAGCACTGGCACCGACATACGTCTGTTTGAAGATCAAAAAGCGGCGAGGGTCGGAGATATTCTCACGGTACGTCTAGCCGAGAAAACCAATGCGACGAAAAACTCGCAGACGACAACCGGCAAGACAACAGAGGCGGAACTGGGCAATCCGACCGTGTTCGGTCGCTCACTGTCGCACGACGGGACACCGCTGTTTCAGGGTTCATTAAGTGGCAGCCAGACATTCGACGGCAAAGGTGCCAGTAGTCAGAGCAACAGCCTGGAGGGTGATATTACCGTGACAGTCATTGAGCGTCTGCCCAACGGGAACCTGGTTATTGCGGGCGAGAAATGGGTCACGCTGAACCAGGGGCAAGAGTTTATTCGATTGTCCGGAATCATCCGGCCGAACGACATCGAGCCTGACAACTATCTGCTCTCAACGCGAATCGCCAACGCGCAAATAACCTACAGCAGCAAGGGCGTTCTTGCCGCTGCAAACCGTATGGGTCTGATCTCAAGGTTCTTCCACTCGGTTCTGTACCCATACTAGACAGGAAACGAACACATGCAAATGAACTACAGAACGCGCAGCACACTTAAGCACATAGGTCTGATCCTGTTGCTCGCGGGTGCCTTCCTTACTGAGCAGGCTTACGCGGATCGCGTCAAGGATCTTGCCAGTGTTGCCGGTGTGCGCAGCAATCAATTGGTCGGCTATGGCCTGGTTGTTGGTCTTGATGGTACCGGCGACCAGACGACACAGGCGCCGTTTACGGTGCAGGGAATTATCAACATGCTGACGCAGTTTGGTGTCACTGTTCCTCCGGGAACGCGTCTGCAACTTAAGAATGTTGCAGCAGTGACGGTGCATGCAGAGCTACCGCCGTTTGCGAAACCGGGTCAAAAAATCGATGTCACGATTTCGTCAATTGCGAATGCCAAAAGCCTGCGCGGCGGCAGCTTGTTGATGGCGCCACTACGGGGTGCGGACGGCAACGTGTATGCACTTGCACAAGGTAATCTGATCGTCGGTGGCTTCGGCGCTTCCGGAGCTGATGGTTCCAAAGTGACTGTGAATATCCCAAGTGCAGGTCGGATTCCGAATGGCGCCAGCGTTGAGCGTTCAGTGCCAAGTGACTTCCTGACGCAGGAATCAATCGTGCTGAATTTGCATGTGCCGGACTTCACAACGTCCAATCGCCTGGCAGAACAAATAAATAAAGTGATGGGAGAGGGTACAGCACAATCTCTCGACGCGGTCTCTGTTGCGGTAAGGGCACCGCAACAGGCAACACAGAGGACAGGTTTTGTATCTGCGCTTGAGGAACTAGAGGTCGAGCCCGGTAATGTGCAGGCGCGAGTGATCGTGAATTCACGGACTGGCACAGTCGTTATCGGTGCCAACGTCCGCGTAACGCCTGCGGCGGTGTCGCACGGGTCGCTGGTGGTAACGATTAGCGAAACCCCATTCGTCAGCCAGCCGGACGCGCCGTTCAGCGATGCCGGAGAAACTGTGGCACTGCGTGACTCGAGTGTCGCGATTACGCAGGAGGATGCGAGCATGTTTCTTTTCGAGCCGGGGACAAGCCTTGATGAAATTGTGCAGGCCGTCAATCGCGTTGGAGCCGCGCCCGGTGATTTGGTCGCAATTCTGGAAGCGCTCAAGCAAGCCGGCGCGTTGCGTGCCGAGCTGGTAGTGATTTAAGTCGACGCGCACACATGACTGCCTCCATTACAGACTTCTCGCAATACAGCGAGCTACGAACAGCAGCCGGGGACAATGACCCTGCCGCGTTGCGTGAAGTCGCGGGACAGTTTGAAGCACTGTTCCTGCAACAAATGCTAAAGAGCATGCGGGATGCGTCGCTGGGTGATCCTTTGTTCGGTGATAGCAATGCGCACGAAACCTTTCAGGGCATGATGGATCAACAGCTAGCCATGGACCTTGCTGGCGGCAAAGGCATTGGTCTCGCCGACGTGCTGGTGCGGCAACTGGGTGGAACCGAAGCCGCCAAGTCTGTTGGTTCACCCATGAGCCATGAAATTCCGCACAGAGCAGCGGCCACAAGTCGGACGGTAGAGGCTGGCTGGTCCGATCCCAAAGCATTCGTAAAAGACATTTGGCCACATGCGGAACGCAGTGCCCGGAAGCTTAATGTCGCACCTGAGGCTATTGTGGCTCAGGCCGCGCTTGAGACCGGCTGGGGCAAACACGTCATGCCTGACGCGAGTGGCAGTAGTAGTTTTAACTTGTTTGGTATCAAAAGCAGCGGTGCTTGGGGTGGTGATCAGGTCGTACGCAAGACGCTCGAATTCGAGAATGGCGTCGCTCAGCCGCAGCAGGCGAAATTCCGTTCTTACGCTAATGTTGCCTCAGCTTTCGCCGATTACACGGACTTCATTTCCGACAACCCTCGTTACGGCAATGTCGTAAACAGCGGTACTGATGCCGCCGGTTTTGCACGAGCTCTGCAGGACAGTGGTTATGCCACGGATCCGGACTACGCGCAAAAAATACAGAACGTTCTGGATAGCCCGACGATGCGTCGAGTGATGTCAGAACTACAGACGGGAACCTGAGATGGCAGGATTACTAAATACTAGCCTTACCGGTATGCTCGCGTTTCAAAAAGCGCTGGACATCACTGGTCACAATATCGCGAATGCCAACACACCCGGCTACAGTCGCCAGGTGGCAAATTTCACCGCTCGACCGGGCACGGGTTCCGGCAATGGCTATATCGGTGCCGGTACCCAGATCGCGTCGATCGAGCGCATGTACGATGCAATGCAGACTGAGCAGCTGCGCACTTCAACGACTGGATACTCCCGATTAAATACGCTTAGCAATCTCTCAGGTCGAGTCGATATTTTGCTTGCGGATGCTGACACAGGTCTGAACTCCAGCTTGCAGTCGTACTTCAATTCAATGCAGGACCTGGCCAATGATCCGTCATCAATACCGACGCGTCAGGCGTTGCTCGGTGAAGCGGACGGACTTGCATCACGATTCCAGGCTCTCGATGGCCGTCTGAGTGAGCTCGAAGCCGAGGTCAATAACCGTATCGAACTCTCGGTGAACGACATCAATCGTCTGGCCAGTTCAATCGCTGACGTAAACCAAAAAATCGCTCTGACCAACGGGTCCGGTGCACAGCCGAACGATCTTCTGGATGAGAGAGACAGTCTTGTAATGCAACTATCGGCGCAGGTGTCGGTAGCTACAACACTTCAGGATGATGGCACGATGAACGTGTTTATCGGATCCGGTCAATCGCTGGTACTCGGCGCTGACGCACGGCAGTTAGGCGTAGCCGGTTCCGAGTTTGACAGGACGCGCATGACGGTTACCTACCTGGGCGCCGCTGGCAATACACCCATTGATACATCATCGACGGGCGGCAATCTCGGCGGCCTGCTCGAATATCGATCACGTATTCTGGATCCTACGAGACAATCTCTGGGTCAGACCGCAATCGCTTTCGCCGCGAGCATCAATGAACAGCATTCTGTCGGCATGGATCTCCGCGGAAACCTTGGCGGTGATCTCTTCAGCGTCTCGCCTCCCACGATACTGACTTCATCGAACAACCTCGGCAGCGGCACGGCAGCAGCCAGTATTTCGGACTTAGGCGAGTTGACCGGCGCAGACTATGTGCTCGACTTCGATGGCAGCAATTACAGCCTGAGCCGTGCAGACACCGGTGCTAATATCGCGCTTTCGGGCTCCGGCACAGCGCTGGATCCCCTCGTCGGCGATGGTATTAGCATCGTTGTTGGCGGTGTACCGGCCGCGGGCGACCAGATGTTGATACGTTCAGCTCATGATGCGGCTGGTTCGATCCGTAGCATTGTTACCGATCCACAGTCGATCGCACTGGCAGCACCCACGCGTAGCTCTGCATCGCTCGGCAATACTGGTAACGCCAATGTCAGCGCCGCGATAATCACTGACCCGGCAGACCCCGGGTTACTGACGAGTTCGCTGATAGAGTTCACCAGTCCAACTACCTACAGCATCAACGGAGCTGGCACTTTTACATTTACAGATGGCGCGCCGATAGTCGTCAATGGCAGCTCATTTACGATAAATGGGGCTCCCGCCGTTGGTGATCGGTTCACCGTGGAAGCAAACTTCGGTGCATCTGGAGATAACGCCAACGGTCTGCTAATGGCCGATATACAGTCCGTCGGAGTTCTCGACGGCGGCGCAATCAGTATTAACGAGAACTACGGGCGCCTCGTTTCGAACGTCGGCTCCACTACACATCAGATTCAATCGAACCTCGATGCGCAGGGCGTCGTTTTGCAGAACGCCGAAGATGCAGTTTTGTCGACGTCTGCCGTTAACCTCGATGAGGAGGCCGCCAACCTGATCAGATTCCAACAGGCATACCAGGCGGTCGCACAGGTTGTGAGTGTCGCGAGCACGTTGTTTGACAGCTTGCTGAACGCGACGAGGAGATAGAATGAGAGTATCGACGCAAGGCGCATACCTTAGTGGGCTGACGATGATGCAGCGACTACAGACTGCGCTCGACTTCACGCAGCGTCAGATTTCCAGTGGCAGGCGCGTGCTGACACCGTCGGATGATCCGATTGCAGCGTCCCGAGCACTCGAGATTCGTGAGTCTATCGGACGCCTGGAACAATTCGATCGCAATTCAAACATTGCGACGAACCGACTTGCACAGGAAGAATCTTCGCTGAATTCTGTCAACAATGTTCTGCAACGAGTGCGGGAACTGGCGTTGCAGGCGAACAATGGCTCGCAAAGCGATGAGACTCGCAAATTGATCGCTGTCGAAATACGTGAACAACTGGATCAGCTCGTGCAACTCGCTAATCAGAAGGACGGTAACGGCAGTTACCTGTTCTCGGGTAATCTCGAAGATACTTTGCCCGTCACACGCGCGGGCTCGTCGTTCGTTTACAATGGTGACCAGGGCCAGCGATACATTCAAATTGGTGAAGGGCGACAGGTGCCGGATGGCGACCCCGGGTCAGCGGTATTTTTCACTAATCGCCAGGGCAACGGTACCTTTGTAGCCGTGCCATCGCCGGTAAATACAGGATCAGGAGTGCTTGGGGCTGGCAGCCTCGTTGATCCAGCTGTATGGGATCAGGGTCGGTACAGTGTTCGATTCCTCGATCAAGATAACTATCAGGTGAGAAATAGCGCCTCGGTCCTGGTCGCGAGTGGGGCATTCGAGCCTGGCGACACAATCGCCTTTCAGGGGATCGAGATATCAATCGATGGGCAACCTGAAGGCGGCGATCAGTTTAATTTTGCGGCCAGCGGTTTGCAGAGCGTATTTGAGAGTGTTGATCAAATCGCGACTGCACTGGAACAGAATGTGGGCGATGACGTCGCTCGTGCAGAACTGAATAATCAGGTTAATTTCGGTTTACTCAATGTTGATCAGGCGATTGGCAATATTCTTGACGTCCGCACGCAAATCGGATCGCGCCTGTCAGCGATTGAGGAGCAGGTCGACTCCAATGGGTCCTTCGCATTGTCGTACCAGGAAACTCTGGCAAGCATTGAGGACCTTGATTACGCTGAGGCGCTGTCACGTCTGAGCCTTGAAGCGACAACCCTTGAAGCGGCACAGCAGTCCTTTATCCGTACGCAGTCATTGTCATTGTTTAACTACCTCTAGCCAGCAGGAAAAATTTGGCGGCACACGTCACACTTTTTCCAATCATCGCTAAAGATTTCCGTTCTGTGGTCGGGGCAAAGACAGTCAAAACCACCCCAGCCAAAAACAAATCCTAAAGGTCTGCTCATGCTGACCGATAACCACTTCGAACGGTGGTCTTGAACTGATTTCGTGGCCATAACTAACTTCCGGCGGCTCTAGCAGACCGGACTTTTCTTTAACCAGGAGTTTTACAATGGCACAGACGATTAATACCAACGTTGCTTCGCTTAATGCACAACGTAATTTGAATCGTTCGCAAGGTTTGCTAAACCAGTCTCTGGAACGGCTGTCTACAGGCCTGCGAATTAATAGTGCGAAGGATGATGCGGCAGGTCTCGCAATTTCCGAGCGCTTCACCACACAAATCCGTGGCCTCGACCAGGCCGTGCGAAACGCAAGTGATGGTATCTCCCTCGCGCAGACAACTGAAAGTGCGCTTGGCGAGCTAACCAATAACCTTCAGCGTATTCGTGAACTGGCTGTCCAGTCAGTCAACGCGACGAACTCTGCATCTGATCGTGCAGCACTCGATGCTGAAGTTACGGAACGACTTGCTGAGGTCGATCGCATTGCGAAGCAAACCAGCTTCAACGGCGTTAAGGTCCTCGACGGTTCTTTCGGAACAGCAACCTTCCAGGTTGGCGCCAACGTCGGTGAGACAATTGCTGTTTCACTGACAACCGACGTTACGGCTGCGGCTATTGGTACGGTAAATACCAACACGGCTGCTGCGTTCGACATGACAGACGCGGCTAGCACCGACATTACCTTGAGTTTTGGTGATGGTACGACGGCTGACCTTTACGGTACTGCTGTCGTAGCGGGCGGTTCTACAGCCCAGGAAGCGGCAAGTGCAATTAACTCCGCCAATGTTACGGGCGTTGCCGCATTCGTCAACGATGCCGGTCAGTTGCAGGTTATCAACGGCAACGATACGGACGTAACGATCGCTGAAGCGGGCGCAGCTGGTACAGATACAACCGGTCTTGCGGGTGTTACAGCTGATGAAGCTGTTGGCGCTACAACCACGCTGGAAGGCGTGGGTGTTGGTACGGTTGGCAGCGCGAATTTCGCTATCGCTCGTATTGACTCTGCATTGACCGACGTGAACGGCTTGCGCGGCAACCTGGGTGCTATCCAGAACCGTTTCGAGTCGACGATCGTCAACTTGCAGACAGTAAGTGAAAACCTGTCGGCATCTCGCGGTCGTATTCAGGATGCGGATTTCGCTGCTGAAACAGCGGCACTGACTAAAGCTCAAATCCTGCAGCAGGCCGGCGTTGCCGTACTGTCACAGGCTAATGCTGCACCGCAGCTTGCTTTGAGTCTGCTGCAGTAGGAAGTTTGATCGAGTCCCGACGGAAGGTGGCAAGGACGTTGCCTTCCGGAGGGCTTTTGTAATACTGGAGAATTTTCATGTCTGATCAAGACATAAAACAAATCTCCGCACTTACGGGTACGTTTGCGGCGTTAAAGCCTGCGTCAGAAAAAGCGCAGCCCGGCAACGCTGAGTCCGAAAACGGCAAGGAGTTGCCGCAACCGGTCAAGACGAATATGGAAGTTCTCGCAAAAAAACTGAATATCGCGAGCCAGGCCATTGGACGAGATTTGCGGTTCGAAGTCGATATGGAAAGCGGCAGATCCGTAATCCAGGTTCTGGATAGCGAAACTGGCGAGATTATCCGCCAGATTCCGCCCGAAAATGCAGAAACCTATTTATCAGACGCGGGTGACGTGGCGCTGCGGCTCTACGACAGCCTCGTGTGACGGGAAACAACGGCTGTTTCACTGAATCTGGCACGCTTCTTGTAACTCAGGTTCTGTGGATCGAAAACATCGCAATGAAGACAGACTGAGATAAAGCTATGGCCAGTATTGTTTCAACCGGAATTGGGTCCGGCCTTGATATTGCCGGAATCGTGCAGTCGCTAGTCGCTGCGGAGGGACAACCGGTGGAGTCCAGATTGGGACAGCAGGAATTCAGAGCACAAGCGAAGCTGTCCGCATTTGGAAGCCTCAAATCAGCTCTGTCCGATTTGCGTGACAAGCTTGAGGTCATGCAGTCGCTGGACAAGTTTCTGTCGCGCAAAGCATTCTCAGGCAACGAAGAAGCGTTTACGGTTAGCGCCGGAACGTCGGCTCTGCCGTCCAGTTACTCGCTTGACGTCGTTCAGTTGGCACAGGCGCAAAAGCTGACATCAGGAGCGTTCGCTGACTCTGATGCTGTCGTCGGAACCGGTACTCTGACTGTCGCAGTCGGCGCCGATACGTTCGATCTCGAGATTGACGGTACGAACAATACACTCGCAGGCATTCGTGACTCGATCAACGCATCCACAGACAACCCCGGTGTGTCAGCAACGATTGTAAACGCGGACAGTGGCAGCTACATCATTATGACGGCCGATGACACAGGCGTCGCCAACACTATCACCGTCACGCAGACGGGTGGCGATGGTGGACTGTCCGCGCTGGAATATGATCCTGGCAACAGCCTGTTTTCCATGACGGAGTCGATCGCGGCCCAAGATTCGTTGATTCGAATTGACGGCCTGGACGTCATGAGTGAATCGAACACGATCACCGGTGCCGTGCAAGGGGTTACGATATCTTTGTTCGGAGTAACTACAGGTTCTGAAAGCTTACTGGTTGAAAACGACCAGTCCGCTGCGACGGGCCTGATAAACGACTTTGTAGAGAGTTACAACGCATTAATCCAAACGGTCGATGCAATGACTGCGTATAACTCTGAGAGCGAGCAGGCAGCTCCCTTGGTCGGTGATTCAACGGTACGTGGCATACGTGACCAGATTCGCCGCGAAATGAGTACCGCAGTGCAGGATATCGATGCTGATTTCTCGATGCTCAGCGATGTTGGTATCGAAGTTCAACTTGATGGCAAGTTGGAACTAAACGAAGAGAAAATGAGCAATGTCCTCGCGGAGGACTTTGTAAAGTTTGGTCAGTTGTTTTCGACGACGGACGGTTTCGCAACTCGACTCTATACGGTAACCGACGGCTTTCTTGAGTCCGATGGCATTATCGAGTCTCGCACACAGGGACTGACATCAACGATTGAGGGAATCAATGACGACAGAGGCGCACTCAATGAGCGTTTGGCATCTCTGGAAACACGTTTGCTCAGGCAATTCAATGCTCTGGATTCTTTGCTCGCGCAATTGAATTCCACGAGTAACTTCCTGGCGCAACAACTAAACAATCTACCTGGAGCCGGTGGTTCCGAGGGCTAAATTGGAAAGGGATTTGGGAATGTACACAGCGAGCGGAAGTGATGCGCTAAAACAATATCAACAGATTGGTACGATGAGCACCGTAGACGAGTCTTCGCCGCATCGTCTGATACAGATGATGATGGAGCACGCACTAAAACGTGTCAGTTTTGCCCGAGGCCATATGGAGCGCGGTGAAATTGACAAGAAAGGTGCGGCCATTGGTGACGCGATCAGCGTAATCAGCGGGCTGCAGGTCAGTCTTAATCACAAGGCGAATAAACGCATGTCGGAAAATTTCGATGCATTGTACGCCTACATGATGCGCCGATTGCTCGAAGCCAATCTAAAAGATGACCTCAAGGCACTGGACGAGGTCGCCGGTCTGATGCGAGAACTCAAAGAAGCGTGGGATGCGATTGCGGACGATCCGGATGTACTTGGAGCCGATGAATTGCAGAGCTAGTCAGGAGGACGATGATGGTCGCGAATCAAATCACACTGGAGTTGACGCCGGAGGATACGGTGTTAGAAATGCTGGAACGCATGGAGGCACTGGCAGCAAATGGCGAATGGGATCGAACCGAGCGTCTGGCCTCGCGTTTAAAAAGCGCTGTGCTGGACATACCGGAACAGAGTCGTCAAAGCACAGTAGTTGCCGTTTCGCATAGCCTGGAGCGTGTGCAGACTATGGCATTGTCATCTCGGAGTGAGGTGAAAGACAAACTGTCCGGTATTCGCCGGGGGCAGGTCGCTACGCGTGCCTATGGGCAGCCACAAAGCTGAACAGCAACACACGTATTACGTTAAATATGTACGTATTTGTGACTGAGGTCACAAATCCAGCCGATTTGTAGGTTTATGCTAGGCGCAGCAAAGCTACTTTACATAAACCAAACAAAGAGCTGCGATGACAGACCAACAGGCAATTTCAGGGAAAATACTGATTCTGGATGCGGATACACAGCGTGCGGCAGAGTTTAGCCGGTGTCTGCGCTACCTGAACTATGAGCCGGTCATTGCGGATCCCGAGCAATCCCGGCAGCAACTGAATTCACTGGACAGTCTCGCGATTGTCGCTGGTGACATCGAGACCGACGGCAAGCTTGCAGAAGCAGCTTGCGAATTCCACGCGGCTCATCAAGATGTTCCTTTTATTTGCTTTCCTGAAGCGACCGGCTCACGTCCGGAACTCGCCGACGGACACAGCTGGCCACTTGAAATGCCGCTGCGCCGGTCTCAACTGGTGCGACTGCTACAGCGGGCTGAACGTTACCAGGGGCAAGAGCGTCGCCAGCGTCTCACAGGTTCATCGTCGTCCATCCGCGGTGTACGAAAACTCATCGAGCAGGTTGCAGATTTCGATACCAACGTATTAATCACGGGACAGTCCGGAACCGGTAAAGAATTGGTGGCGCGAACAATACATGAGCTTTCGGATCGTGCTGACAAGCCTTTCGTGCCAATCAACTGCGGCGCAATTCCAGCAGAACTGCTGGAAAGCGAGCTATTTGGTCACGAAAAAGGTGCGTTTACCGGGGCAATCGCCAATCGCACTGGTCGATTTGAGCTCGCTGAAGGCGGCACGTTGTTCCTCGACGAAATTGGTGACATGAGTATCGATATGCAGGTCAAGCTCTTGCGGGTCTTGCAGGAGCGGACTTTCGAGCGTGTTGGAAGTGGAAAAACGCAAAAATGTGACGTCCGAATTGTCGCTGCTACACATCGCGACTTGCCGACAGCCGTAAAAGAGGGCGATTTTCGTGAAGACCTCTATTATCGCTTGAATGTATTCCCGATCGAAATGCCGCCGTTGTTCAAACGTGTTTCAGACTTGCCACAGTTGATGCGCGAACTGTTTGTGTCACACAGTGCAGAAAACAAGGATGAGCTTCGGGTCAGCCCTGCCGCTGTGCGAATTCTTGCCCGCTATCCATGGCCTGGCAATATTCGCGAACTCAGCAATCTTGTTGAACGCCTGGCGATCATCAAGCCGGAAGGCACAATCGACGTTGATGATCTGCCGGCGAAATACCGTGAGACGCAATCAGAGCCAATCCCGGAAATGAACAACGTTGTCGAGGCGATGCAGCTTACAGAGGCGAATCTCAAAGAACGTCTGCAAAACGTCGAACAGGACCTTATCGGCCAGGCCATGACTATCTCGGATGGCGTAGTCGCCAAAGCCGCGCGTTTGCTCAGCATGCGTCGTACGACTCTCGTCGAGAAAATCGGCAAGTACAATATCGTCCACTAAGTTCACCCGTCCGGGTGTTCCACTAACGTCAAAAAAACTTGCCTGTCAGAATCCCGTCGGATTTTTGACGGCCAGATAGACTTATAAGTTATTGATAAATAAAGGTTCAATTGTTTGGCACGCTACTTGCAACGCTTATTGCAGGAAAGCAATCAGACCAACAGGAGAACATTTTGGCGGTGACCTCACTCAATTCAGAGCCAGTCCACGACAGTTTTGACGTATTCAATCATCAGACGGGACTACTCGAAGAATCCTTTCGTGATCTGCAGCAACGCAACGAGCGTTTGACGTCGATCGGAGAGATGACCGCTGAGTTTGCGCACCAGGTGCGGACGCCACTGTCTTCGGCCTTGTTGTATGCAGGCCAGCTCGATACATCGACGCCACGACAGGCACGTATCGCAGCGAGGATTATCTGCGGTCTCGGTGAACTGCGCAGCATGGTAGATGACATGCTCGGTTTCGCCGCAGGGTCCCGCAGCGATCACCAGCGCATCACAGTGTTGAAGCTTCTGCATGATGTCAGGGACGGCATAGCCGGGCAGTTATCTGGCGCATCCCGGGTCCGCGTTTCGGTCACAGATCCACAATTGGCAGTCCTTGGTAACAAGATTGCACTCAAGGGCTCATTGCTAAACCTGGTATCCAATGCAGACCAGGCAAGCGAGGCTGGCGCCAGTATCCTGCTGCACGCACACCAGTTTGGCGACAGTATTCATGTTTGCGTTACAGATGACGGCCCAGGCATCGCAGACGACGTTCAGCCACGCCTGTTTGATGCATTTTTTACAACGCGTAAGCATGGCACCGGACTTGGCCTGGCAGTTGTGAAGGCGGTCGCTGCTGCACATGGCGGTGATGTCACCGTTGCGACCTCGAAACTGGGGAGCACGTTTTCAGTGTGCCTGCCCGAGGCGGACGCGAGTGGTGAGCGGCGATGACTCTTCCGGCCGTTCTCATTGTCGAAGACGACGCGAATCTGCGAGAGGCGATTTTCGACAGCCTGGCCAGCGATGAACAGCCGGTCTACACGGCCGACAATGGAGTCGCTGCGCTGGAAATCCTCGACAGCAAGCCGATCGGCCTGGTTTTGAGCGATTGGCATATGCAACCGATGGATGGACTGACGTTGCTTGGCAAGATACGTGAGCAGCACCCAACGTTGCCCGCAGTTCTGATGACCGCACACGGGACGATCGAAAATGCAGTGGATGTCATGCGCAAAGGTGCATCCGATTATCTCGTGAAACCTTTCGAAGTTTCTGAGCTGAAAGGTGTCGTCGATAAATACATCAACTCACCGCAGCAGGGCAGTGCACCTGTCGCTGCGGATGCCTCGACTATCGAGACACTAAAGATCGCCAGGCGAGTGGCAAAGACAGACGTAACCGTTACGATCAGCGGTCCGAGTGGTTGCGGCAAAGAAGTGTTTGCGCGCTATATTCATGAGCAGTCCGATCGATCCGAGCAGTCGTTCGTTGCGATCAATTGTGCGGCTATTCCGGAAAGCATGCTCGAGGCAGTTTTGTTCGGCTACGAAAAAGGCGCCTTTACGGGTGCCACCGGTGCGCATGCTGGCAAGTTCGAGCAGGCGCACCAGGGTACATTGTTGCTCGACGAAATCTCCGAAATGGACCTTGGCCTGCAGGCGAAACTGTTGCGCGTAATCCAGGAGAAAGAAGTCGAACGTATTGGAGGCCGAAAAGTAATCCCCCTGGACGTTCGAGTTCTGGCGACGACAAACCGCGACATGCGCCAGTACGTCTCCGACGGCAAGTTTCGCGAAGATCTTTACTATCGTCTCAACGTATTTCCACTGCATATTCCGGCATTGAGCGAGCGCCGTGACGATATCCTGCCGCTGGCAGAAATGCTGCTGCAACGGTATGCCGAGCGCGCCGTTTCTCTAAGCGACGATGCGCAGGCGGCATTACTTAAGCATAGCTGGCCGGGCAATGTCCGAGAACTCGAGAACCTGCTGCAACGATCGTTGATTCTTAACAATGGTAGCGAGCTGCAGGCAAATGACCTGGCGTTTGAGAAGGCGACCCTTGGAAGTTCGACCCATGGAAATTCGACCATTGGAACAGCGACTCAGGGCTCACAGGATGAAGCGGATCTCGGTGCCGGACTGCGCAATCGCGAGCACCAACTAATTGTCGACGCATTATTGGCGCACCACGGAAAGCGAGCTGCTGTCGCGGGCGCCCTTGGGATTAGCCCGCGGTCGCTGCGCTACAAACTTGCTCGCATGCGCGAGGCCAATGTCGCTATTCCCGGAGAATCGTCATGAACCAGATAAATGCAACGAGCCTGTTGAACCAGATTCGCACATTGGGTGCCGATCTGCAGCCGATTCAGACGTCTCCGGAGCCGCCGAAGGCCGAGTTCAGCGACATGCTAAAGAACACGTTGAATGCGGTGAATGATGCACAACAGCACGCAGCGCATCTGAAGACGGGCTTTGAAACTGGAACCAGTGACAAGAGCCTCGCAGAAGTAATGATCGCAGGGCAGAAAGCGAACCTTTCGTTTCGTGCAGTAACGGAAGTTCGAAACAAACTGGTCACTGCCTACCAGGACATCATGAACATGCCGGTGTAGTTGCGAAACGATACCGCTATTGCTTGTAACCAAGGAACGAAAAGAAAATTATGGAAACCGGAAATGTAATCGAATCCACCGTCGTGCCCGCCAGCCATATAAATTTGTCCGGCGTCCTGAGAATACCGGCGGTGCGGCAGGTCATGCTCTTACTCGGTGTCGCCGGCGCTGTTGCGGCAGGATTTGCGTTCGTCCTGTGGGCGCAGGGACCGACCTACACGCCCTTGTACGCGGATCTTGGATCTCAAGAGGCTGCCGAAGTAGCGGATGCACTGAAGTCATCCGATATCGAATACAAGCTCACTGGTGACGGCAGCGTTCTCGTCGCAAAGGCCAGTCTGCACGATGCCCGGCTCCAGTTGGCAGCTCAGGGATTGCCGGCGAGTGCTTCGTCAGGCATGGATACGATGCAGGAACAATCAAGTTTCGGCGTTAGCCAGTTCATGGAGAGTGCCCGCTACCAGCACGCGCTCGAAGCGGAACTCGCGCGCACCATTGCGTCGCTTGGCGCTGTGCGCGAAGCTCGCGTGCATCTCGCATTACCCAAACAGACGGCATTCATTCGCGACCATAAAAATGCCAGCGCATCAGTACTACTACATCTTTATCGTGGCCGGTTACTCGAGCCAGACCAGGCATCGTCAATCGTGCATCTTATCGCGGCGAGCGTGCCCAACCTGGTAACCAGTGATGTTACGTTGATCGACCAGAATGGACGTTTGCTAAGCTCCAGCGGAAGCAAGCCCACCGATGCGATTGCATCGACGCAGTTCAAATTCTCGCGGCAACTCGAAGCAACCTACAAGCGCCGTATCGAAGACCTGCTGACGCCATTGCTCGGTGCAGGCAGGGTACGTGCCGAGGTCGTGGCAGATATCGATTTCACCTACGTTGAAGAAACCAGCGAGTCTTTCGATCCCACAAGATCAGTCGTCCGCAGTGAGCAGATCGACGAGGACCAATCAACAGGCAGCGGATTCCTGGCGAGTGGCATTCCTGGTTCACTGAGCAATCAGCCTCCCACCAATGCAGCTGCCGATGTTGCTGCTGTGGAGAGCGAGTCACAGCAAGTGGAGCCCAAGAACACATCGCGCAGCAGCACGCGCAACTACGAAGTCGATCGCACTATCCGACATACCCGGCCGCAGTCGGGTGCGATACAGCGCCTGTCGGTCGCAGTACTGGTCGACGATACGCCGCCGGACCCGGAATCAGGGCAGGTGGCCGTCAGTGATGCAGACATTGAGCGCTACACGTCTCTGGTCAAAGAGGCTGTCGGTTTTAGCGAGGCGCGCGGTGATTCCGTCGTCATTCTGAGCGAGCAGTTTCTTAGCGTGGCACCTCTGGCAGAACCTGAAGAGCCTGCAATCTGGCAGGTGCCGATGTTCCAGGATGCAGCCAAGCAGATTCTGGGAGCTATTGTCGCGCTCGCAATCGCTTTCGGCGTGGTGCGTCCAATGCTCAGAGGCGTCGTATCCAGTGGCGCGGCGGTGTCCGGGCAGCTGATTCCGGGGAGCGCTGAGTACACTGGCGGCACCGGCGTCGCGCAGCTTGCAGGGGCTGGGGGCCCAATTGCTCTGCCCAACTACGAAGAGAAAGTAGCAGCGGCCAAGAATATTACGGGACAAGACCCCGCGCGAGTCGCGCAGGTGGTCAAGAAGTGGGTGACAGCGGATGAGTAGAGCTGCTGGAGAAATGAGCGGCACGGAGCGTGCTGCGCTGCTTTTAATGACGTTGGGAGAAAGTGAAGCAGCCGAAGTTCTCAAGTTTATGGGTACTAACGAGGTCCAAAAACTCGGCACAGCGATGGCATCCCTGAAAAGCGTGAGTCGCAACGATGCGGACCAGGTGCTCGACATTTTTATTATCGATGTCGAAGACCAGACTGCACTTGGTGTTGATACCGAAAGCTACGTACGCAAGTTGCTCGGGAACGCATTCGGTGCCACCAAAGCCAACGCTTTTATCGAGCGAATTGTCAGTGGTGATGACGCGAAAGGGCTCGAAGCATTGAAGTGGATGAGTTCGCGTGAAGTCGTCGATATCGTGCAGGATGAACATCCGCAGATTATTGCAATTGTCCTGGCCTACCTTGAAAGCGGTCAGGCAGCTGAAGTCATTGAAAAGCTGCCCGCTGAAATCCGCCACGACATCGTTATGCGTGTCGCCCGACTAACCGATATTCAGCAGAGCGCTCTGGCCGAGATTGAAAGCCTGATCGCCAGCAAGTCGGATCAGGCGGGGCGCGGCGTTACGCGCAAGGTTGGTGGTGACAAAGTTGCTGCGGCAATTGTGAATTCATTGAAACCCGAGCGCGGCGAAAAATTGCTCGAAGAAATAAAGGAACGTAACGAAGAGCTGTCTGTGCGTATCGAGGAAATGATGTTCGTCTTCGACACATTGCTTGAAGTCGACGACCGCGGCATCCAGGCATTGTTGCGAGAAATCTCCAACGACCTGCTCGTCGTGGCACTGAAAGGTTGCGACCCGGAGATCAGTGACAAGATCCTCGGCAACATGTCAAAACGTGCAGCAACCTTGCTGCGCGAGGACATGGATGCAAAAGGTCCAATGAAACTCAGCGAGGTAGAAGAGGCACAGAAAGAAATCCTAGATGTTGCACGAAGGCTTGCCGACGCCGGTGATATTAACCTCGGCAGGGGCGGTGATGAGTATGTCTGATGAGGCAACAGCCCGCGAAGCAAAACGCTGGGATGTGCCGGCAATCGACGGTTCGGATGGACAGGGCTACCTGACTGCCGGGCGCCTGCAGGAATTGCAGAAAGATGCCTACGAGGAGGCGTGGCAGAAAGGCCATGCTGAAGGTCTTGAGGCGGCCAGTGAGGAGGTCGCAAGGCGGGCTGCCCGCTTTGACGAACTGCTGCGAGCATTGTGCGAGCCATTTGACGAGCTCGATGAAACAGTTGAGAAGCAGCTGGTCGAGTTGTCAATGGCGCTGGTGAAGCAGCTGTTCCGACGCGAGATCAAGCTCGACCCCGGCCACATAATCGGCGTTGTCAGGGAGGCCATTCAGGCACTGCCGATCGCAAGCAGACAGGTACAGGTTCACCTGCATCCGGAAGACGCCGCGATGATCCGGGATTCGCTAACACCTGCCGAAGGTGAGCCGGCATGGGTAATCGTTGAGGATCCACTGACCAGCAAAGGTGGGTGCCGGGTTACAGCAGAGAATTCACAAATTGACGCTACGGCGGAATCGCGCCTTCACGCTGTGATCGGTCAATGCCTCGGTAATGAGCGTAACCGATGAACGAACAAGCATTTATACCGGCGGGTCCCGATACCAACCGCAATCTCGAACGAACTCTGCGACTCGGCGCCTATGTCGACCGGGCATTTGATAAGCCTCCGGAATTCGTTGTTGAAGGGGTGTTGCGCCGAACCGTGGGTCTCGCAATGGAAGCCGAAGGCTGCCATGCGGCACTTGGAGGTCGATGTGATGTCGTTGCTGCAGACGGGCGGCATGTAGAAACAGAAGTTGTTGGATTCTCCGGCGAGCGCCTGTTCTTGATGCCGGTCGGCGATATGCGCGGCGTTGTTCCAAACGCACGCGTCATTCCTGTATCCCAGTCGCCTGAGGCGAAAGTCGGCGACGACCTGCTGGGACGGATTCTGGATGGAAGAGGTAACCCGCTGGATGGCGGTAAGCCGCTTGAGTCTGATCACAGTGTGCCACTGATGGGCGAACCTATTAATCCGTTGCATCGTCAACCGATCCGCAAGCAATTGGACGTGGGTATTCGCTCAATCAATTCATTGCTGACAATAGGACGCGGACAACGCATGGGACTGTTTGCAGGTAGTGGCGTCGGCAAAAGCATGCTGCTGAGCATGATGACCCGCAACACCGAGGCAGACGTTGTAGTTGTCGGCCTCGTCGGCGAGCGTGGCAGAGAGGTCAGGGAGTTTATTGACCAATCCCTGGGGCCCGAGGGGCTGAAACGATCCGTCGTCGTTGCAACACCGGCTGATGATACGCCGTTGATGCGCTTGCACGGTGCGTGGCTGACTACGGCTATAGCTGAGTACTTCCGCGATCAGGGTAAGAACGTATTGCTGCTCATGGACTCGCTAACTCGTTTCGCCCAGGCGCAGCGCGAAATCGCGTTGGCCATTGGTGAGCCTCCCGCAACCAAGGGATATCCGCCTTCTGTATTTGCAAAACTGCCGCAGCTCGTAGAACGGGCCGGCAATGGCGTAGAGGGGGGCGGCTCGATTACAGCGATTTACACTGTTCTCGCTGAAGGAGACGATCCTAATGATCCGATCGTTGATGCATCGCGCGCGATTCTCGATGGCCATATAGTCTTGTCGCGCAGTATGGCAGACGCCGCGATTTACCCGGCAATAGACATTGAGTCATCAGTCAGTCGGGCGATGAATCAGATCGCGAACGACAGCCAACAGCAACTGGTCTCACGCTTCAGGCATGTATATGCGACCTATCAGGAGAATCGTGATCTTGTCGCCGTCGGCGCCTACCAGCCGGGATCCAATCCGCAACTCGATGAAGCCATCGCACTGTGGCCGTCCATTATTGAATTCCTGAGACAACATCAGAATCAGGCCGTCGATGCGACAAGCAGCCTGCAACAATTGCGGGAGTTGTTTGATGCCGCAGACAGTGCCGCGGGAAACCCTGATCCACAGTCAGCATGAGCAAGAAACGCACGCAAAAAATAGACAAAGTTGTGTCGCTTGCAGCATCCGAAGAGCGTCGCTTCGGCGAAATCACGGGTCGCTCTCAACAGACACTCAACGAACAACTGCTAAGACTCGGGGAGCTCAATGCCTACCGCCAGGGGTATGCCGCGAAACGTCCAAGCCCAACTGGCGTCTCAGCAGTGCACTGGCGGGACTATCAAAACTTCCTCGGCCGGCTGGATACAGCGGTTAGCTCACAACAGCAGATAATTCGCGATTGCGAACAGAACCTGGAGGTACATCGCAATCGTTGGCTGCAGAAGCGGCAGAAACTTGAATCGCTCGAGCGCGTGCTGGAAAAGTCGCGTCAGCAAGACGCGGCTTACGAATCCCGACTGGAGCAAAAAATGCTTGATGACCTGCCGCGATCCGAGCTGTTTCGGTCGGATGGAGAAGACGGCTAGTGGCTGGCACGTATCTTGCTAAATAACTATCAGGAACACTAAAAACCGCAAAGGGACGACGCATGTTCGCGAACTTGAATCTGCAGCTGACGACATTTTTGAAATCGGGTGACACAGGCCTTAGTGGCGCTGAAGACGGCGCTATGACTGAGACAGGGGGGGCTGACGAGATACTTACGTTCTCCGAGTTCTTCAACTTGAGTAGCGGAGAGGCAGAATCCTTGGCTGCTGCAGCGCCGGGGCTGACGTCGCCAACCGGCGAAAACCTGCCGGCAGACGGCAAGCCGTTGCCGCCGGCAATTGGCTTGCCGGAAACGACGGCACAGGACTTGTTGACGGGTGTAACGGATGAGTCGCAAGTTGAGCCAACACGGCCAGCTGCTGCAGAGGCTGACGCAGAGCTGACGGCCGTCCAGCTCGATCTCACCTTGAAATACACCAGCAACGAAATTCCCGCCAGCGTTCCCACTGAGGTGTCCACCGACATTCCGCAAGACGCTCTTGCTTTGCCGCCCGGGTTGATGCTGACGCCCACAGGCCCAGTCGGTGTCGTACGGGTGCCACCGGAAGACTCAGGCACAGGATCGCAGAACACCTCATCGAACAAGGGCCCTGGACTGATTACGATGGTGCCGCCGGGACCGCCTTTGGCGACGCCTGATGCTCAGTTTGAAACCTCCGAAGATTTGCTTGAATCGCCTGGACTGCAGACAACTGTTGCTGTATTGCCGCGTGACCGGCGCGCGCGGCTCTCAGCGCAGGCGCCACTGTTTGCCGCCGCCGCTGGCAGCGAGGCAGGAATAACAAGGGGTCAGAGACCGGAGGTGTTGATGACCGAATTTGCTCCGCTCACAGCGGCCGCAGAACCACTACGCCGACCGGAGTCCATGTTTGTGTCTCCATCGGCCAGTGCGCAGCCGGCAACGTCCAGTCTGGCCGCGATGCCGAACATTTCGGCTGGTGACCCGAACTCGCCACGCACCGATTTACAGTTGGGGGCTATCAGCACACCCGTGAAAGAAGCGGGTTGGGGTGAGAAGCTTGCCGAGCGTGTGGTCTTGCTGGCTGGCGCGCAGACCAGGATGGCGGAAATCCGCCTGACGCCCGCGGAACTGGGGCCTTTGCGCGTGCAGATTAGCGTCGATGACGGGCAGGCGCATGTTGCATTTCAGGCGAACAACTCACTAACTCGCGAGGCCATTGAACAAGCGCTTCCGCGCCTTCGTGAGATGTTGGCCGAGTCGGGCTTGTCGTTGGGCCAGGCCGATGTCGGTGAGCAAAACGTTGCAGGCGGCGACCGCGAGTCGGCGGCTGACAGCACATCAGAGGTACAGGGTGACACCCCGGACGAGATAGTAAGCGGCAAGGAAGGTGAGCGACAGGAATCCGTCATCGGTAAGGGTCTTGTCGATACATTCGCCTGAAGCGTCAATTTTTCGACGACCCAATGCGCCCCTGAGTAAGTCGAGGAAATAACTATAACCTATTGAAAAATAGACAATAAAAACGTCTCGCGTCATTCTGGCATGGCACTTGCATTACCAATAGCAGGACACATTGGAGCAAGTGATGGCTGAAGAAGCTACCGAAACAGATACCGCCGAAGCAGCTGCTGGTGGCGGAATGAAGAAGATGATCATGATCGGCGGTGCGCTCGCGCTCATCGGTGGCGGCGTTTTCGCGGGCATGACCTTCATGGGTGGCGACGAGCCACAGGAGGGCGACGAAGTTGCAGAGGCGGCTGCCGTCAGTGAGGCGCCGGCGCTGTATCAGAGCCTGCACCCACCGCTCGTCGTCAACTTCAAAGACAATGCGGGCGACTCGCACTTCATGCAGGTCACGATGGAAGTGATGTCGCGCGATCAGGAAGTAATCAATGCCGTTCGCGAACATACGCCGGTCATTCGCAATGCGCTGATCCTGCTATACAGCGGTGCGATCTATGATGAGGTAACGACGCGCGACGGCAAACAACAGATGCTTGCTGACGGGCTGGCAGAAATCCAGACCATCATGACAGAGCGGATCGGCGAGCCAGGTGTCGAAGCAGTCTACTTTACAGCTCTGGTCATTCAGTAGGCGATATTGATGACCGATCCTGTACTCACCGATGATGAAAAAGACGCCCTGCTTGATGGTATGTCGAGTGGCGACGTTGAAGTCACGTCTGCCAGTGGCGTTGGCTATGCTGACGTCAGTGAATTCGAAGTTGGGCCACGTTCGCGAATCAGGACCAACAGTTTTCCTCGTTTACAAAGCCTCAACCGGCAGTTTGCAAGTCGTATGGGCAAGCAGGTCGAGTTGTTGCTGAACGCCGAATCTGCGGTTGTGTTCAATCACGTGCGCACCTGCACGTACAGCGAATTCAGCGAGCAGATCAAAGGGCTGTCGCTGGTGCTTGAGTTTGCGCCCAAACCGCTGGACGGCTCAGCGCTCATGAATATTGATTCGGTGTTGCTGGAGCTACTGGTCGAAACATTCTACGGCGGCGCCGGGAATGACTCCGATCGTCCGGAAGCCGAGTTCTTTACGCCCGGCGAAACCAGTGTTGCCACCCTGTTCTGCAATTCGGTGATCAACGTCACTGCAGAAGTCTGGCAACCGATGGCGAACTTCAATCCGGAGACGCTCGGCGCCTTTCTGAGTTCGGGAGTAATTGATTCTATTGACGGTAGCGATGCCGTGATCGTTTGCGAATTCGAACTGTCTATCGGTGAGAAGACGCGGCTCTTTCACATTCTCTGGCCGACGACGACAGTCGCGTCTTTGCTACCGGTATTCGAAGGACAAAAACGCGATCGTGACGCTGCAGAAGACGCTCGTTGGGCAGAGTCTTTGCAATCACGTGTTGTTGAATCAATCGTCAATATTTCATCCAGCGTCGGCAAGACGGAGATGACGCTGCGTGAGGTAGCAGAACTGGTGCCTGGCGACATTATCAATATTGCGAATCCACAAAAGAGCACTGTTTTTGCACGCCAGGTACCGATCCTGGAAGGACGCTTTGGCGTTCATGACGGGCGGCATGCCGTCGAAACCACGCAATGGCTCGAACCCGAAATCGGTTCCGACCCTACAACTCACTAGTTACAAGAAGGACATTCGACAATGGAAAACGAAACGCCGGACCCCGGCACAGATGCTAACGCCGAAGCGACAGGAGATGACGGTGCTGTGCCGCAGTATTCTCCGGACGAACTCGCCGAGGGGCAACAGGCAGATGATGGCAGCCGCGCCGATGTCAATCTTGATCTGGTGTTGGATATCCCCGTTGAGGTGTCGCTCCGCGTTGGTTCGACTGACATATCGATAAGGGACCTGGTTTCACTGGTTGAGGGTTCAGTAGTTGCACTTGACCGGGATGCTGGTGAGCCGATGGATGTACTTGTAAACGGTACGCTCATCGCACATGGCGAGATTGTTATCGTCGACGATCAATATGGCGTACGGCTGACTGATGTGGTCAGTCCTGCCGAACGTATCGAACAGCTCCACTAACGGGTCTCGTTGATGCAGACTTCCGAGACAGAAACCGCGAGCGGCGTTGACGCTGTCGTTTCAGGTGTACCGATAGTAGATGGCAGTGAGTTGCTTAGTATGGGACTCAGCATGGTCGTCGTTGTCGCGGCGATCCTGGTACTTGGGTGGTTTTTCTCGCGCTCACGTTTTGCCGGTGGCGGCGCTTCTGACCTGATCAATATTGTTGCAATCCGAACGCTAGGGCCTAAAGAACGGCTGCTGGTGATCGAAGTTGCAGATCAGCATTTGCTTATCGGTATGACTTCAACTGCTGTGCAAACCCTGCACGTATTCGATGAGCCGGTTGGCTCTGCTAAGGGTCAGGAAGAGGTCCAGGGTTTTGCCAGTCGACTGCGTACCGTAGTGCAGGAGATACGCGAGTGAGATCGGTATTGGCAATCACTTTATTATTGCTTGTCACCGGCACCGCCGATGCGCAAACGGCGCCTCTGGCAATTGCTGCAGATGCCGCTGGTGGGCAGAGTTTCTCACTGAGTATTCAGATTCTCGTGTTGATGACGCTGCTGACATTATTGCCAGCAATCGTTCTTTCAACGAGTGCCTTCATTCGCATCATTATCGTGCTGTCGATTCTGCGTCAGGCCATGGGCACCGCACAGACGCCGCCGAACCAGGTGTTGCTTGGTATCGCGTTGTTCCTGACGTTTTTCATCATGGCGCCGGTCATCGGCGAGATTAACGAGATTGCCGCGCAGCCATACATTGATGGCCAGATGACCGCCAGCGAAGCGTTTCTAAAAGGCATTGAACCGATGCGACAGTTCATGCTGACGCAAACACGCGAAAGTGATCTGCAGTTGTTCGCCAACATAGCGGGTCGCACTGACATCGTCTCGGCACAGCAGACGCCGCTGTCAATTCTGATTCCGAGCTTCATGGTCAGTGAACTCAAGACTGCCTTTCAGATTGGCTTTCTTATTTTTATTCCTTTTCTGGTAATCGATCTCGTTGTCTCCAGCGTCCTTATGTCCATGGGCATGATGATGCTGTCGCCGATGCTGATATCGCTGCCTTTCAAAATAATGCTGTTCGTACTGGTGGATGGCTGGGCTTTGCTGCTCGGCACGCTGGCGTCGAGCTTCTATACGTAGGGACGGCAGTCATGACACCGGAAATGGTAACAACGATTGGGCAGCAGGCTTTGTGGGTGACGATGATGATTGCCGGTCCTTTGCTGCTTTCGGCGCTGGCGGTTGGCCTCTTGGTCGGCATGTTCCAGGCAGCCACCCAGATCAATGAAATGACCCTGAGCTTTATTCCAAAACTGTTAGTCCTGGTACTGGCACTGGTCGCAGCGGGTCCCTGGATGCTCAGCGTTATCGTGAATTATACGCGACAACTAATGGAGCAGATTCCTTCCCTGATCTCGTAACGCATGAGAAAGGAGTGAGAAGTGTTGAAACAAGAAAGTGAATATCGAAATTGCAATCGGACCATTGATAGAGACTCTGGGCATCTACATCTGGCCCTTCGTTCGGATCGGTGCGTTCCTGATGGCGATGCCCCTGGTGGGTGGCAGTTTCGTTCCCTTGCGAGTGCGACTCTTGCTGGCCGTTGTATTGACGATAGCGATTGCACCGACAGTGCCGGCCACCGCGACTCAGGACGTGTTGAGTGCGGCGGGTCTGGTCACGATGATTCAGGAGATCGGGATTGGCGTCGTAATGGGATTCTTAGTGCAGCTTGTCTTCGACGCGATAGCGCTGGGTGGACAGGTGATCGGCATGAGCATGGGTCTTGGTTTTGCCGTGTTCCTGGACAGAGCGCGAGGCGTGAGCGTTCCGGTGCTGGGCCAGCTATTCCTGATGCTCGGGATGTTGGTATTTCTCTCTCTGGACGGACATCTGGCCATGATCCTGCTGCTTGCCAAGAGCTTTCAGGCGTGGCCCATCTCCCAGAGTGGACTGACAGTTCCGGTCATTTCGGAGTTGTTGGCATGGACAACGAACCTGTTTGTGTTCGCCCTCAAGATCGCACTTCCGGCGATCACGGCATTGCTGGTCGTGAACCTGTCGTTCGGCGTTATGAGTCGAGCGGCGCCGACCTTGAATCTGTTCGCAGTCGGGTTTCCGGTTGCGATGTTATTGGGCTTTGCGGTGATTTTTCTCAACATGGGCGTCCTGGTGGAGAACATATCGAATTTTCTGATGTTATCGATCAACGCGATATCCGAGTTGCTTGAGCTATAGCGAATGGCCGAAGAACCGCAACAAGACCGCACTGAACAACCGACTCCGAAGCGTTTAGAAGACGCCCGGAAGAAAGGTGATGTTCCTCGCTCACGAGAGCTGACGATGACAGGCGTCATGCTATCCGGCGCGGGTGGTTTGCTGGTGATGGCAGGGCCGATGGGAAAAAACCTGCTCGCGGCATTCACAAGTGCATTTAGTATCGAGCGCGATCACATCATGGACCCGGCTTACATGGCACCGGCATTTGCCGAGACCGCAGCCAAGGGCATGCTTAGCATCATGCCGCTTGCTGTGGTTTTGATCTGCGCCGTTTTCTTGAGCGCGGTAGCAATCGGGGGCTGGTCGTTCAGTATGAAGGCGGCTGCTTTCAAAGTAGAACGTCTGAATCCACTCAAAGGCCTGAAGCGTATATTCGGCCCAAATGGTCTCAATGAGCTCGTCAAAGCGCTTGCAAAATTTTCGTTGGTAGCGGCTATCGCGGTTTCCTGGCTATGGTTTTCCAGTGACGATCTTCTTGCGCTGGGACGGCAACCCGTCGCTGCAGCGGTCAAGAGCTCATTAAAGCTATGCGGGGTTTCACTATTGGTCGTCAGTTGCGGCTTGATTGCGATCGCTGCTGTCGACGTGCCGTTTCAGCTGTGGCAGTTCCAGAAAAAAATGCGCATGACGCGCCAACAGGTTAAGGACGAGTTCAAGGAAACTGAAGGTCGACCTGAAGTGAAGTCTCGCATCCGCCAGCTGCAACAGCAGGTGGCGACGCGCCGCATGATGGAAGAGTTGCCAACGGCTGACGTTGTCATTACGAACCCGACGCATTTCGCCGTGGCCCTGAAATATGATGATCACAGTGCAGGCGCGCCGCGAGTAATTGCCAAAGGTAAGGATCTCGTCGCGAAGCGCATTCGTGAAGTTGCAGCTGAGCATGGCGTCCCACTGTTTTCCGCGCCGCCACTCGCACGTGTCTTGTTCCGCACGACCGATATTGGTGATGAGATTCCGGCTCGCCTCTATACAGCTGTCGCGCAGGTCTTGGCATACATATTCCAACTCAACGAAACATTGCGGCCCGGGCAGCGTCGTCCGGCGCCTCCGGTTCCTGAGATTAATGAAGACGAATTTCCCGGCCCGGGCAGGGCGGGATGAGTAATGAATAATGGCGGATAACGAAGGCAAAGGTTTCATTGCGGATATCATTCAGGGGCTGGGTCTGCCGGTCCTGTTGCTCGCGATGCTGGGAATGATGATGATTCCGTTGCCACCACTGGCGCTGGACGTTCTGTTCACGTTCAACATAGCGCTGTCACTCGCAATCTTGCTGACCAGCGTCTACGTTAAACGCCCTCTGGACTTCGGCGTATTCCCAACGGTGCTACTGGTCGTAACTCTGTTGCGACTGGCATTGAATATTGCGTCTACGCGAGTCGTATTGCTGAACGGTCATAGCGGTACCTCGGCAGCCGGTAAGGTTATCGAGGCTTTCGGCGAGTTCGTCGTTGGCGGCAACTATGCTGTCGGTCTTGTCATCTTCGCGATCCTCGTGATTATCAACTTCGTCGTCGTCACCAAGGGCGCTGGCCGCGTATCCGAAGTGTCGGCGCGGTTTACCCTGGACGCAATGCCAGGAAAACAAATGGCAATCGACGCCGACCTCAATGCAGGCGTCATCGATCAGGACGAGGCGCGTAAGCGGCGCCAGGAAATTGGCGAGGAGGCCGATTTCTACGGCTCAATGGACGGTGCCAGCAAGTTTGTTCGCGGGGACGCGATCGCCGGCATCCTGATTCTGTTTATTAATATCGTCGGTGGACTGATCATCGGCACGTCACAGCATGACCTGGCACTGAGTGACGCTGTTCATAACTATACGTTGCTGACCATCGGTGACGGCCTGGTTGCGCAGATTCCATCACTGTTGTTGTCGACAGCCGTTGCGATCATCGTAACCCGTGTTTCCAAATCACAAGACATGCGGCAACAAGTTGCATCGCAACTATTCAATGACCCACGTACGTTGATCGTCACGGGTGCGATCGTCGGAATCCTTGGTCTCATTCCCGGCATGCCGAACTTCGCGTTTCTCAGCCTCGCAGGTGTTTGTATTTTCGCAGCCTTGCGCCTGGCCAACAGGGATAAGGCACCGCCCGAATCCGATGTTTTGGTAGCCGATGCGGAGACTTCGGTTCCGGAGCTCAGCTGGCAGGACGTAGATCCCGTGGATTTGATCGGGCTCGAAGTTGGCTATCGCCTGATTCCACTCGTGGACTCACAACGAAACGGACCGCTGGTCGCACGCATCAAGGGGGTTCGCAAGAAACTGACTGAAGAACTCGGCTTCCTTGTTTCCCCTGTGCATATTCGCGACAACCTGGATCTGCCGCCGAATGCATATCGCATTTCGCTGGCCGGCGTATCGATTGGCGAAAGTGAGATTCACATTGAAAAAGACCTGGCGATCAATCCTGGTCAGGTGTTCGGCAAGATTGACGGGGTCCCGACTGAAGATCCTGCATTCGGCCTCGAAGCATTCTGGATTGAAGCCTCCCAGCGCGACGAGGCGCAGATGCTTGGCTACACCGTTGTCGATCCTGCCACGGTAGTCGCCACGCACCTTAGCCAGTTGCTCTCTATCAATGCCCACGAGCTGTTCGGGCACGAAGAATGCCAGCAGCTGCTGGACCGCCTGGGCGCCGTCTCGCCAAAGCTGATCGAGGAGCTGACGCCCAAACTGCTGCCGATGAGTGTGATTACCCGCGTTTTGCAAAATTTGCTCGAGGAAAGCATTCCGCTGAAGAACATCCGCAAGATCGCCGAAACTTTGGCGGAGCATGGCGCCCGGAGTCAGGATCCCGACGCCTTGTCGGCTTCAGTGCGCGTCTCGCTGGGACGCTCAATTGTCCACAACGTAGCAGGGGCGGGGGCTGAGCTACCAGTTTTGACATTGGAGCCAGAGTTGGAACGAATCTTGAATGAGAGTGCACAGGAGAACGGAAACATTGGATTGGAGCCAGCAATGGTGGAACGGCTACATCAGTCACTGACGGAAAAGGCACAGAGTCAGGAAATCGCAGGTGAACCGGCCGTACTGCTGGTTGCTCCCCTGGTGCGCCCCTGGATGTCTCGAATGATGCGCAACATTCGCAACCTGCATGTGCTGGCCTACAACGAGATTCCAGACGACAAACGAATACAGATGATCGCGGCAGTCAGCTAGATGCAGCGACTACGAATTAGTGAAGAGCAAGGGTTAAAGAGCGAAGTAGTTACGAGCGAGCAAATGAAAGAGGAACAATCGTGAAAATCAAACGATATCTGGACAAGGACATGCGCAACGTCTTGCGACGCGTGCGGGAAGATCAGGGGCCGGATGCGGTCATTCTGTCTAACCGTCGTGTCGAAGACGGCATAGAGGTAATTGCCGCACTGGACTACGATGAAGCACTTGTGCGCCACGCATTGGGCGACGCTCCCGATGCTGATACACAAATTGACAGTGATGCACTAGCCACCATCGCGGAGACGGTCGCAGATGATGCGGCTCCGGAAGTCGCCGAAGCGATCAAGGTAGTAGCGGCAGAGCTCGCTCCTCTGCCTGTGCCACGCCTGGAAGAAGCAACTGACGACAATGCGAGCGATATTGCTCTGCGTGAAATGCAGTCCGAGATGTCCTCAATGCGCGGCCTGCTCGAAACGCAGCTCTCAGGTCTCGTATGGCAGGAAGGCGCCCGGCGTTTCCCCTTGCGCGCACAGTTACTACGCAACCTGGCGCGGCTGGGAATTGCTCCGGATGTTGCCAACCAGATTGTAGATCGACTCGGGCCGGTCGAGGATTTGAAAAATCTCTGGCGTCCGCCGTTGAGCGAGCTGGCGCAAATGTTGCCCGTCGTTGACAACGATTTGCTAAACAAGGGCGGTACGATTGCACTCATTGGTCCCACCGGTGTTGGCAAGACGACCACTATCGCAAAGATCGCAGCGCATTTCGCGATGAACAACTGGGAGGATGATATCGCGCTTGTCAGTGCCGACTCCTATCGCATCGGTGCCAAGGAACACCTTACAGCTTTCGCGAATATCATTGGTGCGAGAGTCTATTCGGCCAGCAATTTCGACGAATTGTCTGAAACTCTGGACCAGTTAAGCAACAAGAAACTCGTCCTGATCGATACAGAAGGCCGCAGTCAGCGTGACCGTGACCTGGCGACACAGCTGGCCGCCTATGGGCGTGCCGCAGATCGGGTTCGCTTCTATCTCACTCTGTCAGCTGCGACGCAAGAAGCCGCCCTCGATGAAACTGTGCGTGAATTCAGCAAGGTGCCGCTGGAAGGCTGCATCGTGACCAAGATCGATGAAGCTGCGCAGCTCGGCTGTGTGATGAGCGCACTCATTCGACACGGTTTGCCTGCTGCATTTTTCACAGATGGCCAGCGTATTCCGGACGATCTGCATGTCTCCGCGCGCAAGAAGCTATGGCTGGTCAATCAGGCTATTGACTGCCTTGAGTCCAGCCGAGCGCGTGTCGATGAATCCACCATGGCCCATAAATACTCAAAGCAGAGCGTAGCTAATGCCTAATAACATTCAAGGAACGAACCTGAAGAGGTTCATGAAACGGAAGCCGGCCAAAGTTGTTGCTGTTTGCAGCGGCAAGGGCGGTGTCGGCAAGACCAATCTGGCAACCAACCTCGCGGTCGCGCTGGGTCGCCTCGGGCGCAATACCTGCCTGCTCGACGCCGACCTCAGCCTTGCAAACGTCGACGTCCTTTTGGGCTTGCAGCCAGTTTTCAATCTTTCACATGTCGTCAATGGCGACGCGGACCTGGCAAGTACGATTCTTAAGGGACCTGAGAATGTCCGTGTCGTACCGGCATCATCGGGAAACTTCTGTATGACCGATCTACCCGCGGCGGCGCAGGTGGGACTGATTCAGGCGTTCAGCGAGCTTGCCGACCAGCCAGAAGTGCTCGTGGTCGATACCGCCGCCGGCATCTCGCCCAAAGTGGCGCGATTCGTTCAGGCAGCACAGCATCCGGTCGTTGTCGGTTGTGACGAACCTGCAGCACTGACCGACGCTTACGCTCTAATCAAGGTTTTTAGTCAGCACTACGGCATTTCGCGATTTCATGTAGTCACTAATCAGAGTCGACGAGTCGGCGACGGCAAGCGTCTTTTCCAGAAGCTGTCACGAGTCACAGATTCTTACCTCGACGTTGTTTTGC
Organism: Gammaproteobacteria bacterium; assembly: GCA_022600955.1. GTDB lineage: Bacteria > Pseudomonadota > Gammaproteobacteria > Steroidobacterales > Woeseiaceae > UBA1847. The sequence goes on along the minus strand of JAHZJK010000027.1, from coordinate 18,879 downwards.
GTCACGCCGGTGACATTCCGCGCGACGACTATCTGATCAAGGCAGTACAGGAGCAACGCGCCGTTGTTGATGCATATCCCCGCAGCGATGCTGGTGAGGCCTTTCAGGCGATTGCCGCCGGTATCGATGCACTCCCGACCGCCCGAGAGGCAAGCGGCGGTATCGAGTTTTTCTTTGAACGCTTGTTGATGCCGGCATCGGCAGCGAGAGGTAAGGTCGCATGATTACCTATGCCAATGTTGCAAAACGTAACGCCTACAGTAGTGACGAACTGGTTACGGCACATGTAGAACTCGTGAGCCGAATAGCTCACCACCTTGCTGCGCGTCTGCCGTCCTCGGTCGACGTCAACGACCTGATGCAATCCGGCATGGTTGGCTTGCTCGAGGCAGCCGGAAATTTCGACGCGTCGCGTGGTGCAAGTTTTGAGACTTACGCCGGGATCAGAATTCGCGGCGCGATGCTGGATGACATACGTAAGCATGACTGGACACCACGTTCTGTACACCACAAGTACCGTCAGGTAGCCGAGGCGATGAACGCCATTGAAGGGGAAACCGGACGTGCGGCGACCTCCGAAGAAGTTGTGGATCGATTGGGTATCACCATTGGCGAATATCACAAGATCCTCGCCGACAGTTCCAGCAGTCGACTTTTTAGTTACGAGGAGGCGGTTGAGGAGCCAACGCTGCAGCGCAAGCCGCCATCGTCGGATACGCCGCGCCCCGATCAACAGCTTTACCAGGAACAATTTCGCGAGCAATTGTCAGGCTCCATCGACCAGCTGCCAGAACGCGAAAGGCTGGTGCTATCCCTGTATTACGAGCAAGAACTGAATATGAAGGAAATCGGGGCGGTTCTGGATGTGTCGGAATCGCGAGTGTGTCAGATCCACGGTCAGGCAGTAATGCGGCTCAGAGCTGCGGCGCAGCGCTGGTAACTGAGGAACGTTGTCATGGCGGATTTTATCTCCGGAATCAATCCAGTCGGTCCGAGCTACCCGGTGAAACCGGTTAAGCCCGTGCAACCCACACAAAAGGACAGGGAAACCGGCGAGCGTAAGCACAAAGAACGCCGTAACCCGGAGACCGATGAAGCGCACGACGACGACAAACCCACCATTGATGAGCATGTATGATGATTACTCTGGAAGCACATTACGTTTACCTGCTGATTGTCTCAAACGCGATCATGCTGGCACTTGCCTGCTTTTGTTTCACTCGATTTGAGAATCGATGCAAACAGATCGAGGAATTTTGGTCGAGTCCGACAGGCAGCGCTGTTGCCGACAACGACAGTGACGACACGCACGCACAAATGCGCATGACGCAGCGCCTGGAGAAGCGCGTGGGCGAACTTCAGCGTACCGTCAAGGTCATGGAAATCGAAAAGGCTAATGTGTCCAGTGCGCCGCCAGTCGAACGCAATTTGCCTATAGAGAATGCTGTACGCATGGCTCGGCTCGGCGCAACGATTGATGATCTGACGAAGAATTGTGGCCTCAATATCGGTGAGGCGCGACTAATGCAGAAATTGCACGGGAAAACGCGCCTCGCAGCAGGGAATGCGTAATTCAGGTCCCGCAATTTGCGGCGACACAGCAATCACTGCGCCGATTCAATCTCCAGCCGGCGCATGCGCAAAGTTTCCGATTCACGATTGAACATGTGCTGAATCAGGATTTCCCGCTGTGCCACTGGCAAATTTACGAACTCAACAGCGATGCCGTGAGTGAGGTGCGGTGAGTCCGTCGCAGGCGGGTCAGTGAGGCGCAGAACCTGTGCGAACGACTCGGCGTAGCGGCTGTCCGTTGACAGCAGAAAACGCATATGCAGCTTGTCGCCAACAGCAAAAGGCTCGCTACTTGAGAACACCATGCCATCGGCGCCGACATCACACGTTTGCGGTGGCAGACTCGCGAGGCTGGCTTTGTTTTCACGCAGGGCGGGTAGTTCATCGATGACGATATTCATTTTATCGTTCATCAGGGTAATGCATCGACCCAGTGCGCCATGCTCGGAATTCAAAAGGTACATCGCTTCGCTCAGGCGTGCTTCAATGTCGACCAGCATCGATTGCGCATTGTCGTTGATGCCGAGTCGAAGATTGCGATGGTCAATACCCGCCGCAAATTCTTCTTCCGTCAGTTTGTCGACTTTCAAATATACCGATTCGCTAACTCGGAAAGAGCGGCGGTTCTCGAGGTTGTTACTCATGGTTGTACTTCCTCAGTAGTCACAGGCGTTGTCACTGGCTGTACCTGATCCAGTTCGGCATTGAATGCCGCTTCCCGCTCAAACTCAGCTCTGGCCGCAGTAATGCTCATTCTGCGGTATTCATCAATTTCCTTGCCACGTACGATGCTGATATCGACGCGACGATTCTTGGCGCGATTTTCTGCTGTGTCGTTCTCAGCCCGCGGGCGTGTGTCGGCGTGTCCGGTAACCATGACGTTTCCCGGGTCCAGGTCGGCAGCCTGCAGCAGCTCGTGCGCGACCGAGACCGCGCGTGACGTCGACAAGTCCCAGTTCGAACGAAATTGATCATTGCTGATCGGGACGTTGTCGGTATGACCGGAAATCGTAACTTCGCCACTGTTGGAGTCGATTAATGCGGCGATCTTGGCCAGCGCGGGCAGAAATTCGTTGCGGATCTGGGCGTGGCCTGAATCGAAAGATGCATTCTCCATGATATGCACTATGACTTTCATGCCTTCGGTCTGGATCGAAACGCTGCCATTTGCTATTTCTTCCTTCAACGCCAGCCGCAGGCGTCGCGCGTGGTCACGTGTTTCCTGAATCTCCTTGAGTTCGCGGTCGAGTGCATCCAGAGTGTTGCGATTGGAATCGATCGTAAACTGACGAACTTCGTTCATCGCGCTGGGGTCCGGTTTACCCGGGCTGAATTCCTGCGCGACGACGCTGGTACCTTTGGGGATCGTGCGAACTTCAATCTCCGCCTGAACGCCGAACGCGTCCTTCATGGAACCGGAAAGTTGCTTGAATTTTGCGGCATCCATTTCCGAGAACGCGAGCAGCAAAACGAAGAAACACATCAGCAACGTCATCAGGTCGGCGAAGGTCATGACCCACGCGGGTACGCCTGCACTTTCCTTTTTCGCTGGTGCCCCTTCAGACATGTTTGCAGTGCCGTGGCCTGCCTAGGCCTCGGCATCCTCCTCTGTACGTGCTGAACGAGGCAGGTATGCTTCCAGCATACTCGCGATGATGCGTGGATTCTGGCCGCCCTGGATACTGAGCAACGCGTCGATGATCAATGACTTGCTGGTGAATTCTTCCGCGCTTCTTACCGCAAGTTTGTCAGCGATGGGCAGGGCGAACATGTTTGCGAGAATCGCGCCGTACAGTGTCGTAAGCAACGCGACAGCCATCGCCGGCCCAATCTGTTTGGGATCGTCCATATTCGACAACATCTGTACCAGGCCGATCAGCGTACCGATCATGCCCATAGCGGGACCCACGTCGCCGATGGCCTTGAAGATATCTTGCCCGTCAGCATGACGCTTGAGGGTCTGGTTCATGTCTTTCTGCAGCATGGTCCGGACGACATCCGCCGGGTGGCCGTCAATCAGCAAACCGAGTCCGGTTTTCATGAAGTCGTCGCCGATTTCCTTGTCTTCCAGCGCCAGCAAGCCGCCCTGGCGAGCCGCCTTTGCGAGTTCGACTGATTCCTGGATCAGTTCTTCGGGCTTGGTCGGTTTGTGGAGGAAGGCCTTGACTGCTATCGAAGCCGCGCCGGCGAACTTGCCGATGCTGAACTTCATCATCGTTACCATCACGGTACCGCCAAGCACTACCAGCAGGGACGGTGTGTTGATAAACGTACCGGCTGAACCGCCCAGTATGATAGACGCCATCACGATGCCAAAGGCCCCAATGAGACCGATTAGTGTGGCCAGATCCAAAGTTGTAACCTCCGTACTATCAAATCAGACGGATACCGTCGCTACCCCTTTTATCGGCAGAACGCGCGCGGTCTTTAGACTTGCAATGGTTTTCTTTGGTTTTTTCAGGCCTGTGATGCGGCAATGAAAGCGCTACCATTGCGGCCATCAGCTTTCACCTGGTAGAGCGCCTGATCAGCCCGGCTGACGACTTCCTCAGTCGTGTCTCCTGCGACTACTTCTGTGTAGCCGACTGAGCAACTGATCGAGACGTTTCCACCGCGCACCGGAACCTCGATGTCGCGCACCATTTTCAGAAAACGATCAATCAGGCTGGTGGCATGCCGGGCGGACGTGTCAGAAAGAATTACTGCAAACTCGTCGCCACCGTAGCGAGCGATAAGATCGTTCTTGCGGATGAAAGAGCGCGCAAGGCATTCACCGACGGATTTCAGCACAGCATCGCCAGCGGCGTGACCGAAATTATCGTTGACGTGTTTGAAGTCGTCGAGGTCGATCATCAACAGTGTGAAAGGCTGGTGCGTGACAAAGTGCATGTTAAGGCTTTGTACGATGGCCGAGTCGAAAGCCCCGCGGTTGTAGGCCTCGGTTAATGCATCACGCTTCATTTCTTCACGTGCTGCGACGAGATCCTGGCGCAGGCTCGACATACGATCGTTTAGTTCCTTCAGTTGCTGTTCATACTCTTGCTTTTGCCGCGCAAATGTCTCGTTGACCTGCGACATTGTTTGCGTCAGAGCGTCCTGGATTTGCGGCAAAATTCCAGATCCAACTGCGTCTTCGATTGATGCCAGGCTCTCCAGGATACTTGCTTCGGTATCCTGGTCACGAAGACCGATGTCACGCAGTCCGGACACGAGGTCGTCAACGATGCCTCGGTATCCCTGCAGTCGCTCTGTTACGAATGCCTTTTCCGCATGGCGACGATCAGCGAAGAAACGCCTGACATGGCCCCATTCACGCGTGCCGTCTGTTGAGGCAGGGATATCGTGGGACGGTACGGCTGCGCCGTTTTCAACATGGCACGCGAATTCGGTGCAAATCTGTGGAAATACGGCAGCGTCGAATTCGTTTTCCAGTGGGAACGACTCATTCCCCATGACGCGCACGACATTGCTAAGCGTATCCAAAGCGCCGTCAGCGAGTTCGGTTACCGCAATGCTCGCGGGCTTGTCTTCCTGCTTGTCGTCGTTGGCCGACCCAGTGAATCTGGACACGATTCCCATTGCGCTCTCTCAAAGCCTGTTCTTCGATAGACAGGTTGTCGGCCGGCGGACTTGCTTCTTTAAGAATGGACAATAATGACCATATAAAGATTTCCGCAACTTAGAATCAGTGACATACGGAGGTAATTAGTGACTTTTGTCGCTAAATACGGTTAAATGACCGCATATGGTCGGAAAATAATCATATTTTACGTATTTTAATGAAAAAATAACAAAAACAACCATTTGCACGCGCCTTTTTGGACGTTTTAGTGGAGATTGTTATGACGCCACAGATCGGAATGATCATGGTTATCAATCGCGCAGCGAGCGATGCGGAGAACTTGAAGCAGCTCATCGAGTTCATGGATTCGCCAGAGGTGCGTACGTCGACGCCGGGTCAATGGCGAGAGGTCGCGGGTGACCAAAGACTCGAGGCCGTGTTTGTCGGGCCTGATCTTAGTGACAAGGATATTCGCCATGTTGTTGATGATGTGGGACAACTTGATCCGAACATTCCGATCGTAATGTTGCAGGAACAGCATCAGCGATGAGAACTGACGAGCTGAACAGGGACTATCCGTGGGTGCGATTACATTCGTTGGATTACCCGGTACGGCTCGACGCTCTCGGTGAAGTGCTTGAGGATATTCGTGCAGCGCATGGCCAGACCAACCACGCCGATCCGCGTCCGGTTGGGAATCGATTCATTGGAGCAAGCCAGGATGCAGAGATGGTGCGCAAGCTCGTCGAGCAGGTCGCGCCGTCATTGGCAACCGTGTTGATAACGGGCGAGTCCGGTACGGGCAAGGAGGTCGTTGCCCGCCAGATTCATGAGTCTTCCGGTCGCAAAGGCCCGTTTGTCGCTGTGAATTGTGGAGCGATACCGGAACAATTGCTGGAGAGTGAACTTTTCGGCCACGAGCGTGGTGCTTTTACCGGAGCTGTATCGGCGCGGGCGGGCCGCTTTGAGCAGGCCAAAGGCGGCACTTTTTTTCTGGATGAAATCGGCGATATGCCCAGCGTCATGCAGGTAAAGCTTCTGCGCGTACTTGAAGAGCGGCTGGTTGAACGGGTCGGCGGTACCAAGAGTATCCCGGTTGACGTGCGACTCATTGCCGCAACACATCGCGATTTGCCGCAGCGCATTGCGGATGGACAGTTTCGTGAGGACCTCTACTACCGTTTAAGCGTGTTCCCGATTGAAATAGCGCCGCTTAGTGAGCGACCCGAGGACATACCGTTGCTTGTCGAGGAATTTTCGCGCCGGCTTGAGCGAGAGCAGGGCGTGTCACTGGCTCTGAGCGGCGCTGCGATGAATGCCCTGCAAAACTACTCGTGGAGCGGCAACGTTCGGGAGCTGTCGAACCTCGTCGAGCGGCTCGCCGTGATCCGGCCCAATGCCGAGGTAGATGCTGCCGACTTGCCGTGGCCAATTGTCGACCGTCAGGACCTGCCAGGCGAATTGCCCGAGGTAATTGGTCATACCCTCGCAGAGGCAGGAAGTGGAGGCATTGTTTCTCTGCCGGCGGACGGCATAGACCTTAAGCAGTATCTCGCAAATATTGAGCAGGACATGATTCACCAGGCGCTGGATGAGTCACAGGGAGTCGTGCAGAAAGCAGCTGAACTGCTGGGCGTTGGTCGAACCACGCTGGTAGAAAAAATCAGGCGTTATGAGATTTCGACCGCCAAATCGAAGCCACGGCACTAAGGTCACCAGCAGCACTAGACTTCAGGAGGCATAGTCTGCAAACAGTGCGGGCACGTATTGGCGCGGGCCAGGGCACGTTTGACGCGGCCTGCGTCGAGAATCTGGCTGGCATTGTGCTTGCTCAGGCCCAGATCGATACGCAAGACTTCCAGATCCGAGATTTCTTTGTCAGTCAGAATGCCGTCGTCGAGCGCTCTGTCTGCCTCGGCACTGTAATCCGATGTACTCTGATCCAGTTGGCGGCTGTAGCCAGTCGCAAGAATACTGGTCGGCAGGGCAACCATACCAATACCAACGACAGTAATCAGGGCGCCGAAAATCTTGCCGCCAGCGGTGATCGGCGTAACGTCTCCGTAACCAACTGTTGTCAATGTCGCAAATGCCCACCACATTGCGGCCGGAATGCTGCCGAAATCCTCAGGCTGAGATTCGCGTTCAAAATAGTACATCCCTGATGCAGCAAGCAGCATGACCGTAAGAAGGATCAGAAATGCGGCGGCCAGGGCGCGGCCGTTTTCCCTGAATGTCATGAACAGCATGTTTAGCGCAGCTGAGTAGCGCGTCAGCTTCAATACCCTTAGCAAGCGAACGGCGCGCAGAACGCGCATATCGACAGAGCCGAAAACGCCGAAGAGCAGCAAGTAGAAAGGCAGAATAGCGAGCAGGTCGATAATCGCGTGAAACGACACGGCGTAGCGCAGTCGAGTGACTATTGGATGCTGAGCCGACTCGGGACTGGCTTCAATGGAGCTCCAGAGACGAAGCAGGTACTCGATCGTAAATGCTGCGACCGTAAATGCCTCAAACAGAGCCAGCTCATCGCCGAAACGATTTTCAAACCCGGCTACTGACTCCAGGATTACAGCGAGGACGCTCGCCGAGATCAGAGTTATCAGGAATACATCGACGCAGCGGCTCGCAAGGTCCTGGTCTTGTGCGGTTTCAAGCACACGAAACACCCTGCTGCGCAACGTACCATTACGCTCGCTCGGAGTGAAAGTGCTGCTCGCAGCCGTCGATTTTTGCACGATTGGTCCCTTTAAACCTGTTCTGACATCAATAGCGGCCATATCTGCTGGTTCTTTAAGAGGTCCTACTGGGACTAAAGAAATCCCCCGAATTGGCGACAACTACTGGGTACCTGTGTTTATTTGAAAGGGCCCGACGGATGCCAAGCGAGACGCGAACCAACAACATTTTTCCCAGCCTTGGGCTGTCAGTTATCACAGCGGTCCTGTTGGGCGGTTGTGCGGGCCAGACAACAGTGGATTTTTCAGCCGGGCACGTTACCGAAGCTGATCGAGCCGCCGTCGTCCAGCCGCCGGCGAGGAAACCGCAATCTAAGCCAGAACCGGTCAAAAAACCGCCGTTACAAACCTACACAGTTGCGGTCAAAGAGGTTCCGGTTGTGGACCTGTTGTTTTCGCTGGCCAGGGATGCAGGTCTGGATATCGACCTTCAGGCCGACAGCCGTAAGACGGTAACGCTGAATGCTATCGAGCGACCCCTCGACGAGATTCTGATGCGCGTGGCTGAACAGGCTGCGCTGCGATTCAAGCTGCGAGGCAGGAACCTGATTGTCGAAGACGACGCACCTTACTGGAAGAACTACCTGGTCGACTATGTGAATGTCGCTCGCGATAGCCAGGGTGAAGTCGGAGTCGCGACACAGATCGCAACATCGGGTGGCACCGTCGGCGAGGATATCGCTTCAACAGGAGACGGCCAGGGAAATCTGTCGAAAACAACTGTAAAAAACGTCTCAAGGAATGACTTTTGGGCGTCCCTTGAGATGGGACTCGAAGCCGTTGTCAGCGAGTCGAAAGTTGCAGGTGTCGCTGAAACAGCCGAGTCATACGACCCGATCATCATCAACCAGATGTCAGGTGTAGTGACGGCCTATGGCACTCAAGCACAGCACAATCGCGTGCAGGCGCACCTCGACAGCGTGATGTCAAATTCGAAACGCCAGGTGCTTATCGAGATGACGATCGTGGAAGTCGAGCTCAGCGACAAGTACCAGGCAGGTGTCGACTGGCAGCGTCTGTCAAGCAACGGTGGACTCGGTAGTGATGGCGTGTCATTCAGCAACAACATGCTCGGAGCCAACCTGTCAACGCCTCCATTCTTCTCGCTAGGGTACAACGACCTGCAGTCAGACGGCAGCAGTATCACCGCAACAGTCAGCCTGTTGCAGCAGTTCGGTGATACCAAGGTTCTATCAAGCCCGAAGATAATGGCGCTGAACAATCAGACGGCATTGCTCAAGGTAGTCAACGAGAATGTGTTCTTCACGGTTGAGCTGGACGTACGGGAAGCGACCGCGGATATTCCGGAACGCAGGACGTTCACCAGTCAACTTCACACCGTGCCCGTTGGCCTGGTCCTGAGTGTTACGCCGCAAATCAGCGAGAACGGATCTGTCAGCATGAATATTCGTCCAACGATCAGCCGTATTACAGGATTCGCGATCGACCCGGCGCCCAGGCTTGCAGGTGCAGACTTCGACAACCTGATTCCCGAGATTCAGGTCCGTGAGATTGAATCGCTATTGCAAGTCCAGAACGGTCGAACCATCGTTCTCGGTGGCTTGATGCAGAATGAACAGGAAAGCCAGCGTGATGGTATTCCCGGGCTCTCCAAGATTCCGAAGCTGGGCAAGCTCTTCTCTTATTCCCGCGACGAGCTGGTCAAAACCGAGCTCGTGATTTTTCTGAAACCGACAATCGTAGATGCTAATGGTAACTACGGTACCGGTTCCGAGCTCTCTGACTATTACAACGTCGCGGCGGAGATGCAGCCGACGGCCGACATTGAATACCGCTAACGGAGTCCGTGGATGAAGAGTCTCCTAGTAGATGCAATGCGCCAGGCGAACAAGGGCGACAGCGGCTCGACGTTGTCTGATTCGGGCAGCTTTGATACGACCAGTGATGAGTTCACTGAAACGGCCAACGATGCCGTGGTTACTGTACCCGGGACAGCCGCCGACGAATTGCAGTTATTGGATGCGGATACGCCTGAGAGCGATAGCCCTTTGGCAGAGGTACTTGATGAAGTAGAAACACTCCCGGAGCTCTTGCAGGATCCCGAAACGACTTCACCGACGGGTGGCAGAGAGCTATCGGCGAAGTTCGCGGTGGCAGACATAGTTGCACCTGTTGTCAGCAAGGCGCCACGGCTGTCGAGGCTATCGGCGGTTATTTGCCTGACTCTGTTTTTGACCTCGGGGGTTGTATGGACTGTCTGGCAGAAGTGGCACGACCAAGCAGCAGCTTCAGCGCTGGGTGTCAGCTGGATTCCCGGAGAATCCACCCGGTCGGAAACGAATTCAGAAAATGCAGCGGCGAACACCGAACGGTTCCCGTTTATTGCCGCGACGCTCACTGCGCCCGGCGATGAGGTAGAAGAATGAGCACAACGACGGTCAGGACACTGGTTACAAGCGAACCCAGTTTGCCGCTGGGTGAGCGTCTGATCGAAGCAGGCCTGATCAGCGACGATCAGTTACAGGTGGCGCTCAAGGAACAGTCTCGTAACGACGAACCACTCGGACGGATTCTCGTCAAACTCGGATTGATCAGTGAAGGAGTCCTACGCGATACGCTGGGTGAGTCCCTCGGCCATGATGCAATAGATCTTGGGTCAGCCATTCCGGATCCGGACGCTCTGAAAATGGTGCCGAAGAACATCGCGCGGCGTTACAGCATGCTGCCAATCAACTTCGACAAGAACGAAAAAATCCTCACTCTCGCAATGGCCGACACGTTCAACGTCGTTGCGATTGACCAGGTCGCTGCGACATTGGGTAGCGGCGTCGGTATCGCGACACTGGTGGCTGGTGAAGCGGAGATTGAAGCAGCGATCGAGCAGTTCTATCAATATGAACTCTCAATTCAGGGCATCCTGCGCGAAATCGATACGGGCGAGATCGACAATCTCAACGTCGCCGTTGAAAATGAAGAATACAATCATCCTCTGATCCGCCTGGTCGATGCGATTCTGGCCGATGCAGTAAAGCGGGATGCATCAGATATTCACCTGGAACCCGAATCCGGATTTCTGCGTGTTCGCTACCGAATCGATGGCGTACTGCGGCAGGTCATGGCATTGCATCGCAGCTATTGGCCCGGGATGGTTGTGCGATTGAAAGTTATGGCGAAGATGAATATTGCCGAGACACGTGCACCGCAGGATGGCCGCATCGGGCTGACTCTCGCGGGCCGTCCGATCGATTTTCGTGTCGCATCGCAACAAACCACGCATGGCGAAAACTTCGTTCTCCGTGTCCTGGATCGCCGCAAAGGTATCGTGCCTTTGGAAAAGCTTAATCTTGTGACGGAAACGCTTACCTCACTACAGGTCATGATGGCGCGCCCGGAAGGCATTATTCTCGTAACGGGACCAACCGGTAGTGGTAAGACGACAACTCTGTATTCAATGTTGAATTTCCGCAACGAAGAAGCCGTGAATATCATGACCTTAGAGGATCCGGTCGAATACCCAATGCCGATGATTCGGCAGACGTCGCTAAACGAGGCGGCGAAACTTGATTTCGCGAACGGCATTCGCTCAATGATGCGGCAGGATCCCGATATCATACTCGTCGGCGAGATTCGCGACGAGGAGACGGCGGAAATGGCGTTTCGCGCCGCGATGACCGGTCACCAGGTGTTTTCGACACTGCACACAAATTCCGCACTCGGTGCAATGCCACGCCTAATTGATATTGGCGTTAAGCCACAGATCATGGCCGGAAATATTATCGGTATCGTCGCCCAACGGCTGGTACGTCGCCTTTGCCGGCATTGCAAACAGGCATATGCACCTGACGAGACTGAACGCAAGCTGCTGGGCATCAGCAGCAGCAAGCCGGTACTGCTGTACCGCGAAGGATCTTGCGACTCCTGCAATTTTATGGGATTCAAAGGCCGGCTCGCCGTGCTCGAAGTACTCAAAATTAATCAGGAACTCGATGAAATGATTGCCCAGTCTGCGACTCGCAAGGAGATGCACGAAGCTGCCATCGAATCGGGCTTCAAAGATCTTGCAGAGGATGGTGTACGCCATGTACTCGCAGGTACGACCAGTCTTTCCGAAATTTCGAGAGTCGTCGATCTGACGGCAAGAGTGGTCTGACAGGATGCCGTCGTTTAGTTACAGAGCACTTGATGCAAATGGTCTGGTGATCGAAGGTAATCAGGATGCCGTTAGCGAACATGCGCTTGAATCGCAGTTGCGGCAATCTGGTGTAGAGGTGTTGCGTTGTGTTGAGAAGAGCCGCGGTTTTTTCTCACGTAGATCCAGGGTGAGTCGAAAAGACCTGATTGGATTTTGTTATCACATGGAGCAGATGACGCGAGCAGGTTTGCCGATTCTCGAAGCACTGTCAGACTTGCGTGATAGCGTCGATAGCGACGGTTTTCGAGAGGTTATCGGCAATGTGATATCCGCAGTAGAGACAGGCAATACCATGTCGCAGGCGATGGCAGAATTTCCGCAGGTGTTTGACGATGTCTTTGTCAGCCTGATATCGGTTGGCGAGGAATCTGGTGAACTTCCAGACGTAATGCTGAAGCTCACGGAGTCGCTGAAATGGCAGGACGAGTTGCTTGCGAAGGCGAAAACCGTAATCCTGTATCCAGCCTTTGTCGGCATTGTAGTCGTCGGTGTCATGTTGTTCATGATGCTCTACGTTGTCCCGCAAATGGTCGACTTCATACGTGAGATGGGGCAGGAGCTGCCGATTCATACGCGTGCATTAATTGGCTTTTCCGGCTTTCTGACCAATCATTGGTGGTGGTCCATACCTTTGCCCGGCGTCCTGTTGCTATTAGTCAAATTTCAGGCGAGCCGCAGCGAACAGTTTCGATTTGTTGTCGATGGCTGGAAGCTCAACATCTGGTACATCGGCCCGATAATGTCAAAACTGATACTCAGCCGTTTTGCCTCGTACTTCGCTCTTTGCTACAGCTCAGGTCTTGATGTTCTGGCTTCGCTTCGAATCAGCGAGGACATTGTCGGCAACGCCGTAGTGAGTAAAGCCGTTAAGGGGATTTCCTCGGGAATTCGGGACGGCAAGGCACTTAGCGCCAGTATCGAGGCTACCAAAATGTTTCCGCCGCTGGTCGTACGTATGGTTCGCATGGGCGAGTCGACAGGGTTGCTCGATAACGCACTAAGTAATGTCAGTTATTTCTATGACAGGGAAGTGAATGAGGCTATCGACCGTCTCAAGGCGCTGATCGAACCCGCAATGACAGTAATCCTCGGCGCGATAATGGCCTGGATCATGCTGTCAGTTCTCGGACCCATTTACGAAACTCTCAGCAGTATCGGGGTGTAGGCTATGGCGATACGAATATTCTACGTTACACAGGGTTCTCTATGCGTTTGCCTGCACGGCAAAGGCGGCGAACAGTCGCTAACCGAGTTTGCAGATGATGATCAGGGATTGCGTGAGTTCGACGCATACATTGCAACGTCCTTCGACCTGCCGAGCGCAATTCTCATTGATGTCATTGAAGAAGAGTTTTCGCTCGACTCGATTCCCAAGCTCGGTATGCGCGATCGCAATGCGCTAATCAGAAGGCGCTGTGAGAGGAAGTTTCGACGCACTCCTTACCGGACTTCGATGTTGCAAGGCAAGTCGCCGCGCAATCCAGATGAATTCACTGTGGTCCACAGCGCTATTTCTAATCATGAGCTGGTTGATCCATGGTTGCAGGTATTGCTGCGCTACGAGGTCCCTCTGTCGGGCGTGTACTCTGTGCCCTTGATGGTGCCGCGATTGCATCGTCGCCTGTTTCCTGCGGCAGCGAATGCGATGTTCGTTGCACCCCACCAGGCAAACAAGTTGCGGCAGGTGTTTCTTGCGAATGGGCAACTGCGGAGCGCACGGCTGTCGCAGAGCCCGGGTGTCGACAGTGATGACTATGCCCAGTTCGTTGTGAATGAGGCACTTCGAAGCCGCCGATATCTGGAAAGAAATCGCATGTTGGGCAGCATGGACCCGCTCAACGTCTGCGTTATCGCCGACAGCGCCGTCGCCGAAAGAATTACGGCGTCGGTTAGCTCGGACGATGTCAATCAATTCGAATTTCTCGATCCGGATACAGCCGCCAGGAAACTCGGGCACCGCGCGCTGCGCACGGCGGATCGGTTTGAGGAAGTATTTCTTACGGTCGCCAGCAGGATTCGACCTAAACAGAATTATGCTGCATCAGGGGAAAACCGTTACTGGGTGATGCAGAAAGTACGCAGCTCTATTGTCGGCGCTGTTGTTGCAACGGCCGCCACATGTTCGATTGCAGCTGCACTCATGCTCAGCGACGTCTGGTCAATGAGAAACAACATCACGGAGATTCAATCTCAAGTCGAGTTCCTGTCTGCGACATTCCGACAGGAGAACGAAAAGTTCGACCCTATCAAAGCTGATTCACACGAAATGCAGCTCGCAGTCGACACAGGCGACTACATTCTCTCAAACCGTGTGCCTGTACCCTGGATCATGAACCAGTTGGGTGCTGTGCTTGGTGACTACCCTGACGTTCGTATTCAGGAATTGCGTTGGGCAGTTGACGCCCCGGTCGACGAAAACCCTCGGCAACAACGCCGGGGTGACGCACCTCAGCCGGTGCCGGTGCCGGCGTTGACAGCAGTAAGTGCTGTATTGACCGCAGATATCGAGCCGTTTGACGGAAATATGCGGAGGGCCTTTGCGCGTATTGATGAGCTTGCCAGTGACCTGCGGACGCGCACGCATTTTGATCGGGCGATAGCTGTTGAATACCCGTTTGACGCGAGTACCAGCGCGGCGGTCTCTGGAGAGATTGCTGGCGAAAGCAGGGAGAATGCAGCTCGATTCCGCCTTCGCGTCAGCTATGACCTGGAAACCGACAATTCGGGAGAGACCGATGAATCGATCTGATCTGGATTGGCACTACATTCGGCGTCATACGTTGCGTCCGTCGATATGTTTGCTGGTTGCGGCACTCACACTCGGATTTGCAGTCTGGACGCACGGTAAGCACGAGCAGCTGTTTCTGGAGCTCAACGCCAATCATGAAGCGGTCCACGAGGACTATGCCGCACTCGTGAAACAGCGCAAGATAGTGGATCGCTATCACCGGCGTTACCAGCGTTTTGGGGAACTCGGCTTTATCGGCCGCGAAAGCAGGCTCGACTGGGTAGAAACGCTGCGGATCACATCCGAGAGCCTGGGAATACCACGGCTGAGCTATTCAATCGAGCCACAGACGGGAGTTGTTGCACCCGTCAGCTCAATACTGGGCGGAGAGAATATTCAGATACGCGTTAGCCGCATGCAGCTGGAAATGGGGCTCGTGCATGAAATCGACCTGTTGCGATTCTTCGATGCACTACAACAGCAGGCCCCTGGATTGATCAAAGTTGATCAGTGCGATCTCGCCTTTCTGGGCGACGCAAATGTGAGTATCGGCGAACACAACTTGTCCGCGAACTGTGCCGTACAGATTTTCTCGGTGATTACGTCTGACGTTGATGGAGATTCGGCATGAACCTGGCTCACACTGTTCGCCTGATATTACTCGGCGGAATCATGCTGCTACCTGTTGCAGCGGACGCCGAAGACGAGAAGTCGATCTACGAGTCACTTCCGGATGTCACGATCGGTCGAGTGTTCTTCTCGCCCGAACAACGCGCTCGTCTTGACAAACAACGCCAGGGAATTTTCGTCGTTGCTGCGACGCGCTCCAGCGCTCCGGCGACTCGTGCGAAAACCAGCGACAAAGCCGCGGGATACATCAGCAGCAGTAACGGGCCCACGCGTGTGTATTCGGACGGTGACTTTGTTACAACACGTGACAGCCAGTCACTTGTTTTCCCAGGCACGGTCAGGGTTGTTCGAGGTGCTGCCGCCAATGATGACGAGGCAGGTGATGAAGACAAGTAAGACGCTGCGCGGAGACCAACGCGGCGCGGCGTTAATACTCATGATGCTGGCAGTCATTGTTGCAACGTCAACAGTATTGTTGGTGAATCTGAATGGCGACGATTTGCGTACGCGGCAGCTGTCAGAGACGCGCGCCGTGCTGGCTCTGGCTCGCGAGTCACTCGTGGAATATGCACTGGTTAATCCCGACGTGAATCCAACCCGTGCACACAGCTTGCCGTGCCCTGATATTGATGAGACGGGTGGTTTTGCGGATGGCGAGGCGCACACGTCTGCTTGTGGGGCGCCAGGCGTCACCGTGATCGGACGGTTGCCCTGGAGAACACTCGGCATCCCTGCGCTCAAAGACTCAGCATCGGCATGCCTTTGGTATGTCGTCTCTGGTTCCTACAAAGATGCCGCTGCGAATACTTCAGCGCTTGTTAACTCCGATAGCAATGGTCAGCTACAGCTGCTCGATATAGAGACCGGCCTGATTATTGAGGGCAATGTCGTCGCGGATCGCCCAGTGGCAATGGTTATTGCTGCCATGAGACCACTTGCAGGCCAGAGTCGACCGGGCTTTGATGCGAGCAGGCAGTGCACTCCGGGCGTCAACGCTGCAGCGTATCTGGACGCGGATTCTACCAGCGGAATTTCCAATGCGCTGCTCAGTGGTAGCGCCGATTCGCTGGATGTACTTGGTATCGCGCCAGGCACGAACAGTTTTCACAATGATCGAATTGCAACGATATTGCGATCGGATATAGAGCGCCGCGCGGTAGCACGGCCCGCACGTGTCGCTCAGATTCGCGAACTCGGATTGGCGGTAGCGGCTTGTGTCGCTAATTATGGCAACAACAATCCCGGTGGCGTCAATGATGAGCGCTTGCCGTGGCCCGCAATGGTTGGGCTCAGCGATTACCGACCCGAGAACGCATATGATGACGGAAACACCGGCTTCTACAGCGGCCGTTTGGCCGATATTGTCGACGACAGCAACTCTGCTACCGGTAATGCCGTTGCGCGTATTCTCAGCGACTGTGACGCAATTGCCGTACCGCAGTGGACCGCTCAAATGGACGCTGCCTGGCGAAACTGGAAGGACCATTTCTTTTATGCGGTTTCTGACGCATTTAGTCCTGCCGCAACTGTGCCAACAAGCTGCGGGAGTTGTTTGACAGTCAACGGCAGTGGTCAATACGCGGCAATCCTGATCTTCGCAAACTCGAGACTACCCGTGCTCAGCCAGGTTCGGGATGCTCCGCCCATTGATGTCGACAACAAAGCGACTCCGTCGAACTATCTCGAGGGTAGTAACGCCGTAAACGTGCCCGGCGCCGCCACCGCAGACTATGTTTCAGGACCGGCATCGCCGACGTTCAATGATTTGTTGTTTTGTATCGACGACCAGTTATTGGTCACGGAGTGTTAAGTGGTGATGCATCGTAATCAGAGAGGGTTTTCACTCGTCGAGTTGTCTATTGTCGTACTGGTAATGGGCTTGTTGCTGGGCGGATTGATGATGCCACTATCGGTGCAACGTGAGAACGCCCGTTTGCGTGACGGGCATGACCAACTTGAGTCTGTGCGTTCGTCCATAGAGGGTTTTGCACTGGTCAATGGCTATCTGCCATGCCCTGCAACTCCGGCAAGCGACGGCTATGCGGCTCCGTCGGGAGGCGGATGTATCGAGCAACACGGATTTGTTCCGGCGACCACGCTGGATCTCAGCGGTCAGCGGAACACTGATAACCTGCTGCTCGATCCCTGGGGGGCGCCGATCAGGTACAGTGTTTCCGCAAGCGACAGCAATACGGATGGCCTGTGGGACTTTGTCACGCCGGGACAGATGAAGCTCGTGACGATGCCCTTGTTGCAACCCGAATTGACAGTCTGCTCGACGGCAGCCGGCTCGAGCGCAGTTGCCTGCGGGAGCGCAAATGTTACATTGACAGAAAAAGCGCCGCTAATCGTGTATTCGATCGGTAAGAACTGGTCATCTTTTTCGTCGACTGACGAGGTCGAGAATGTCGGCGCCAATCTCGGTGGCGGTGCATCTGGGGCGAGCTACCGTATCGCTAATGACGCCGTCTTTGTTACTCGCGGCAAGAGTGAATTGCCGGGTGCCGAGTTTGATGACCTGGTCACCTGGTCGCCGGCAAACCGTCTGTACGGACGACTTGTCGATACCGGACATTTGCCTTGAAGAAAACAACATTTGCTTCTAAAGCTGGGCCACTATCGGCCGATAACCTTTGTAAGCAAGGCTGGACGCGCGCTGAGCGCAGCGTTCCGGTCGTTTACCAGATGGAAAAGTGAGGTTTAGTCGTGAAGATGCAATCGTTTAACAAACATCGGCAGTCAGGTTTTACTCTCGTAGAAATCGCGATTGTGCTGGTTATCATCGGACTTCTGATTGGTGGCGTTCTGAAGGGTAGAGAAATGATCACCAACGCCAAGATCAAGCGAATCGAAAACGACTTTGCCGGCGTTTCAGCAGCAATCTATGCTTACCAGGATCGATACGGAGTTTTGCCAGGCGATGATCCGTCGGCATCTACACGTTTTTCTGGTACCTGGCGCACCTCAGACAATGGCAACGGCAATGGCAACATCGCCGGCGGCTGGAACAGCACCAACAATGGTTCAGAATCACGCAAGATATGGAAGCATTTGCGCGGCGCTGGTCTCATTGCCGGACCGGTCGACAACACCGCTGCAAGTTATCAGCAGCCCAGCAACGCCTTCGGCGGGCTCACGGGTATTGACCTGAATCTTTACAACCTTAGCGGGCACAATATTGTGTTCGGTGAGATTCCGGGTGACATCGCACAGATACTCGAGTCGCGCGGCGACGACAGTGTGCCGTCAACGGGCAGTATTCAGTCGCATGCGTCGCAGACAACTTACGCTATCGACAGTCGTTACGACATCGCTTTCCGACAGTAGGCTAAGGAGTACGGGTTACTTGAACATCAGGGTCCTGCTGCCCTGGTCATGGAGAGCGATGTGTCTGCCGAAGAACAAACTCGATTCCTGCAGGAATTGGCCGAGGATCTAAACTCCCGGAATATACAACTGCCATCGTTTCCGGATGTTGTAATCAATATCCGCACGG
>JAHZJK010000003.1 GCA_022600955.1 Gammaproteobacteria bacterium | reverse complement strand
CCAAGACTATCCACTTGCGATTTCGATTTTCCGCCTGAAACT
This sequence comes from Gammaproteobacteria bacterium, assembly GCA_022600955.1. Classification (GTDB taxonomy): domain Bacteria; phylum Pseudomonadota; class Gammaproteobacteria; order Steroidobacterales; family Woeseiaceae; genus UBA1847. Next base: position 205,929 of record JAHZJK010000003.1, on the reverse strand, counting down.
TGCCGCTGATAAACGGCTGCATTACCAGGTGCTGCAACCATCGATTGAATCCGCACCTAGAAGCAGTCGCCCTTTCTTGCACACATTTGCGGAAAAGAAGAGATCGTCGGCAGTCAACTTTTTACATTTCGCCGCCTGACCCCTTCTCACTAATTTTGCTGAGCCAGCACAGCCACTTCACCTTTCGACGTTACTCTTTACAAAAGACGCCTTTCGTCAAGAGTATGTTTCTAGACAGCTCCATTTCCAAGGCGACCGACGCCAAGGAGCGTACCTGGTTCGAAGCCAGGTCCGCTCTTAACCCTAGCTTTCTGATTTACCGCGATTTTCTCCCAGAGCTCCGGGAAATATTTTTCAGAATAGTCACCGGTAACACGCTGATAAATAGTGCTCAGGACGGAGGATATTCCCCGCACGTCTTACGCGCGATGTCGCCAAACGCCATCGCCTCGCATTTAACTCCAAAGGCAGGGCTTTCCTAATTTCGGCTGACTACCGTGGCATAGATCTAAGTCAGCCAGACCAACTCGACACAAATTTCGGGACTTTGATGTACGCATGGGCTCTTTGCCTAACGGCCGGTTGCTGGGAGTTAGGGTTTTCGATTCCTTGCCACTCCGCGACGGCAACGCGCAGCTGACTTAAGTGTCGGCTGCGCCTTTTTTGTGTTCACCGCATCAAACCGCGTCGCGACAAGGGCAAAGAACGTCCCCACCATTGAGCGAAGGCCGTGAGTCAATTCAATTCACGCCGACTGTTCGATCCGGAGGCATCGCTCCCGGCCTGTCAGTCTTCTTGGCTAGACCGAATGCTCCTCGGTGTCTATCTCTGCCTGCGTTGCAGCCGGATAGCGCGGACCGCTGACCGATTGCGGGTCAATCAGGCTCTCGAGGTTTTCGACGATCTCCGAACTTAACGTCCGACCCGCTGCTCCCAGGTTCTCCTTAAGATGCGTCGCCGACGTTGTGCCAGGAATGACATGGACATCCCCTTCACTCTTCAATACCCAGGCAAGCGCGAGCTGGGCAGGCGTGCAACCGGCCTGATCCGCCAGAGCGCGAAATTGCTGCAGCCAACGTTGATTGTTTTCAATGTGCGGCGACTGGAATCGTGGCATCCCCCGTCGAATATCCTTTTCAGCGAATGCATCGGGATCGATATCCGTCGAGGTCAGAAACCCGCGCCCGAGCGGGGAGAACGCAACGAAGGAAATGCCGAGTTCACGGCAAGTGTCGAGAACCGCGATTTCAACATTGCGACTCCACAGCGAGTATTCAGATTGGACAGCGGCGAGCGGATGAACGGCGTGCGCCTTGCGAATCGTGTTTGCCGAGACCTCGGAGAGTCCAATCGCGAGAACCTTGCCCTCTTCGACGAAGCGACTCATTTCGCCGACGCTGTCTTCGATCGGAGTGACCTTGTCGTAGCGATGCAGGTAGTACAGATCAATCACGTCGGTATCGAGGCGCTTGAGAGAATGTTCCAGATCGCGACGAAGCATCGCGGGGCTCGCATCGATCGTCCGCTTTCCGTCGGCTCCCCGCATGCCGCACTTGCTGACGAGCGTGATGCGCTGCCGATGCGGCTTCAGAAACGGCCCAACCAATTCTTCATTGCGCCCGAAGCCGTAGAGCGCGGCGGAATCAAAGTGATCGACACCGAGGTCGAGCGCCCTCGCGAGTACGTCTCTGGCCTTCTCCGGCGATGGCGGTTTGCCGTAAGCATGCGACAGGTTCATACACCCGAGGCCGATTTCGCAGACTTCAAACGGACCGAGCTTTCTCATGATCGAATAACCTCGGGCCAGTAGAGCCGCATCGGGTTATCAACAAGCAATTTTTGCTGCAGGGTTGTCGTGGCTGCGATTCTTGGAATCATGTCGACCAACTGACCGTCATCAGGAATTGCGTCCTGCATGTTCGGGTGAGGCCAGTCCGTACCCCAGAGACAGCGGTCGGGGTAGTCTGCAACCAGTGGCGCAACGGCCCTCGCAAAGGCATCCCAGGGCGGTCCCGACGCATCGAGGCGATCCGGACACGTCGCCTTGAACCAGATGTCCTCGCGTCCATCGAGCAATCCACCCAGCGCCTGCATATCGACACCATTCGCGCCCTGCTCTACGTCCGGGCGACCCATGTGGTCAATGACGATCGGCAGCGGGATGGCATCGAGAAACGGGCGGAGTTCGTTCAACAGTTCAGCTTCAAAATAAATCACGACGTGCCAGCCGAGCCTCTCAATGCGCTTCGCGATCTCAAGGAACTTATCCTTGGGTGCATTATCAACCAGGCGCTTGAGGAAGTTGAAACGCACGGCGCGAATGCCTCCGTTGTGCAACTCCTCGAGCTGGTCGTCACTGATAGCGGGATCAACGACCGCAACCCCGCGTGCCATACCGTTCGACCGGGCAATCGCATCGAGCGTCGCTGCATTGTCAGTACCGTGACAACTTGCCTGCACGATAACGTTGCGTGAAAAGCCCAGTCGATCACGCAGCGCGAACAGCTTCTCCGGCGTCGCGTCGTCCGGCAGGTATTTCGCCTTTGCGCTAAACGGAAACTGGCTCGCCGGACCGAATACATGACAGTGTGCGTCGACAGCACCCGCAGGCGGAACAAAGCGCGGCTTCGAGGGATTGCCGTGCCAACTGATAATTCGCTCACTCATTCAAACACCCGTCCGTCCATAAGCTTTCGTGCTGTCCGCAAGATTGCAGAGCTCGCCACGGCTCCGTCGGAGTCAAGCTCCATGATGCATGTTGTCTCACCACTTGGGTGTTCGATACTCATCGCCTTCCGGTTGCCGGCAGGAATGTCGGCGACGCCGGAAGCCGGCGAACCATCGACCAGGCACGCTGTTGCGACACTCACGGCACCCAGGACACCAATCGACGCGTGCGCGCGATGCGGGATGAAACTGCGCACTGTGACAGCTCCACCGTGTCGGGGAGGTGCAACGAGCATCATTTTTGGTACGGTCTTATTGGACACGTCACCAAGGTTCATTCGCTCACCGACGGCCAGTCGAATCGCCTCCAGCCGGTCCTTGAGTTCGGTCGCATTGTCCAACTCCTCGCGGCTCTCGTATCCGGTCGCTCCAACGTCGCTGGCTTTCAGCACAACACAGGGCATGCCGTTGTCGATCAGGGTGACCGGAATCCCGTCAACTTCGTCAACGGAATTACCCGAGGGCAGTAGTGCGCCGCAGGACGACCCTGCTGTGTCGCGAAACTCCAATGGCACTGGAGCCGCTGTGCCCGGCACACCGTCGATCCGGGCGTCGCCCGTGTAGGAAACCTTCCCGTCGGGCGTCGACACGGTCGCGATTGCAACCTGCCCGGTGTTTTCCATGAAGATCGCGACGCGGGTTTCGTCGTCCGTTGCAGCAACCAGACCGCGTTCAATCGCGAACGGTCCGACGCCAGCGAGAATATTGCCGCAGTTTTGTTGATCCGAGACCACGTCCTGATCGACGACGACTTGCAGGAACAGATAGTCAACGTCGATACCTGGGCGCTCGGACTTGCTGACCACGGCAACCTTGCTGGTGAGCGGATCGGCTCCACCCATCCCGTCAATCTGGCGCGGGTCAGGTGATCCCATGACGCGCATCAGAAGGCGATCGCGTCTGGCAACATACGATGGCAGATCCTGTTTTAGGAAACACCCTCCTTTCGAGGTACCGCCTCGCATCCACATGACCGGGACGCCGTCGTCAGACATATTTGAGACCCATCTCCGCAAGCTTCTCTCGCATTTCGTACATATCGAGGCCGAGTTCACCGCTTGCGAGGCGTGCCCTCTTCATTTCTTCGTTTGCTTCACGAGCCTGGGCGGCCTTCAAAACGTCTTTCGCAGTCTGTCGCGGAACGACGCAAACGCCATCGTCGTCAGCAACGACAATGTCACCGACGTTGATCGGTGCACCGGCACAGACGACCGGAACGTTGACCGAACCGAGTGACGCCTTGATCGTACCCTGCGCAAACACCGCCTTCGACCAGACCGGGAAGTCCATCTCGGTCAAGTCGCGTATGTCGCGTATGCCTGCATCAATGATCAGCCCGCGACACCCTTTCGCCTGCGCGGACGTAGCTAGCAAGTCGCCGAAATAGCCGTCTTCACAAGGCGACGTCGGCGCGATCACGAGGATGTCCCCGGCGTGAAGCTGCTCAATCGCAACGTGCACCATCCAGTTGTCCCCGGGAGGCGCTGAAATCGTAACGGCCGATCCGGCGACTCGCGCACCGGTGTAGATCGGACGCATGTAGCTGGCCAGAAGGCCTTTTCGCCCCTGCGCTTCGTGGACTGTCGCGACACCGCATGCGGCCAGGCCGTCGATGACCTCCGCTGATTCTCGTTCAACGTCTTGAATCACAACTCCGACCATGGGGCGAATCTCCTTCGAGCAGATATCTCTGGAGTTCAACATGGCGCCGATCGGAATGAAATTCAGAACTGTACTTTACCTATAAGAATATGCTAACTCTTCGTTAAATGGAGATATCCCAACTCAACCTGCGTCACCTGCGCGCTATGGCTGCGATTGCCCGCCTTGGGAGTGTCACGGCGGCGGCGCAGGCCATTAGTATCACTCAACCCGCGATTACCCAGGCGCTGGCCAAGCTGGAGTCTCAGCTGGACCATCAGCTGTTCGAACGCCGGCCCGACGGCATGACGAAATTGCCGGCGGCAACGATATTTGCGCCACGGGTCGAGACCGCGTTGGGTCATATCGGCTCACGCCGCGTCACCATGGCGGGCCTTCGCGCAATGATCGCTTTGGCTGACGCCGGCAGTTATGCCGAGGCAAGCGAAGCGACCGGACACGCACAACCGTCGTTGCACCGCGCCGTACGGGAGCTGTCCCTGGCACTGAAACGCAACCTGGTGGAACGTCGCGGCAAGGGCATCGCACTGACAGAACAGGGACGGAAAACTGCGCGTGCCTTTCGCCTGGCGCGTGCTGAGGTCGAAGCCGGCCTCAGTGAATTGGCCGCGTTAAACGGCCGCGAGACCGGTCGCATAGCGATTGGCGCGATGCCGCTATGCCGCGCGCGCCTGTTACCCAAAACTGTTGCCAAATTTCATCAAGAGCACCCCGAGTCGAAGGTGGTCATCGTCGAAGGGTCGTTCCGCGAATTGATCGAACCGCTTCGCGACGGCGTCGTTGACGTCATGATCGGTGCGCTACGGCCAACCGCCCCCGCCGAGGATGTTGTGCAAAACCCGCTGTTCATCGACCGACTGGTTGTGCTCGGCCGCAGAGGCCACCCGTTGTCAGAGCTCGCTGGCGCAGTCACCGCTAACGATCTGGCGAAATACCCGTGGACGATTTCAGCCCCTGGTACACCGCTACGAATCCTCTGGACCCAGATGTTTCAAAGTGCAGGCATTTCGCCCCCAAGTATTCCCCTCGAGAGTTCGTCCGTGATCGCAAATCGTGAAATCTTGCGAACCAGCGACTTCCTGACGCTTCTGTCGCCCGACCAGGTGGCTGTGGAACTTGAAGCCGGATGGCTGACAAGAATCTGTGAGGCGCCCGGCAACCTTGAACGCACGATTGGATCGACGACGCGCGCAGGATGGCGACCCACAGCGATGCAATCGAGATTCCTGAAGGTACTGGACGAAGCAGCTAAAACGATGAGAATTACCTAAACGTTATAGCTCGCTTTGCGTTCCAATTAGCGCCCGGCCACCTGTTTCCATAGTCTGTCCACATGACTCTGATTATCGACTGCCACGGCCACTACACCACCGCACCTGCAGCGCATAACGAATGGCGCGAGGCGCAGAAATTAGCCTTTGATTCCGGCGACACTCCGCCGCCTTACCCGGCGATCTCAAACGACGAAATCCGCGAGACGCTGGAAGCAAACCAGCTGAAGCTCCTGCGCGAACGTGGTGCGGACATGACCATTTTCTCGCCACGTGCATCAGCGATGGCGCCGCATATCGGAGATGAAGATGTCGCCGTTGCCTGGTCACGAGTGAACAACGATCTTATTGCCCGTTGTGCTGAACTGTATCCCGAGCAATTCATTCCCGTTTGCATGCTGCCGCAGTCACCCTCGGCCGACATGCAAGGCTCTATCGAGGAGCTGCAGCGATGCGTCGATATGGGCTTCGTCGGCTGCAACCTGAACCCCGACCCCGGCGGTGGGCATTTCAAGTACCCGCCACTTACCGATCACTACTGGTATCCGTTCTACGAAAAAATGGTGGAGCTCGACGTACCGGCAATGATCCATGTGTCGGGCAGCTGCAACCCGGGAATGCACGCAACCGGCGGCTACTACATCGCGGCGGATACGATCGCATTCATGCAGTTGATTCAGGGTGATCTGTTTAAAGACTTCCCGACCCTGCGACTCATCATTCCGCACGGTGGCGGTGCAGTCCCCTACCATTGGGGGCGCTACCGCGGACTCGCCGACATGCTGAAACAACCCGACCTCGCCGGACACGTTATGAACAATGTGTTTTTCGATACCTGCGTCTACCACCAACCGGGAATCGACCTGCTTGCAGAAGTCATCGACAACAAGAACATTCTGTTCGGTTCCGAAATGGTTGGCGCCGTGCGCGGTATTGATCCAACCACCGGACACTACTTTGATGACACGAAGCGCTATGTCGACGCTCTGGATATTTCAGATCAGGAGCGCCACGCTATTTTTGAGGGCAATGCACGGCGAGTCTTCCCTCGCCTGGATCAGCAACTCACGGAGCGAGGACGATGACTGTGGACATTCATGAATACCTGGCAGAGTTCGAGGACATTCCCGGCACGCGTGTCTACACCGCGAAACGGGCACGCGAGGGCTACTGGATGAACCAATTTGCGATGAGTTTGATGAAAGCCGAAAACCGTGAACGCTGGAAGGCCGACGAGAAAGCCTACCTGGCTGACTGGCCGATGACGGAGGAGCAGCGGCAGTCCATCCTCGATCGCGATTACAACCGTATGCTCGATCTCGGCGGCAACATCTATTTTCTCGCCAAAGTTTTCTCAACGGACGGCTTGAGCTTCGTCCAGGCTGTTTCGACCATGACCGGCATGAGCGTCGAGGATTACAAGGCCATGATGATCGCCGGCGGGCGCTCTCCCATCGGTCTTCGCTCAAAATCGACAGGAGACTGACATGGCCAAAATCACACACGGCCTGGCCACGAGTCATATTCCAGCAATCGGTGCGGCGATTGATCTGGGCAAGTCAGAAGAAGACTACTGGAAGCCTGTTTTTGCCGGATATGACTGGACCAAAGACTGGATCAAAAACGAAGGCAAGCCGGACGTCGTTATTCTTGTGTATAACGACCACGCGTCCGCATTCGACATGAATCTGATTCCGACCTTTGCGGTCGGCTGCGCTGAGCAGTTCAAGCCCTGCGACGAAGGTTGGGGACCGCGCCCGGTACCCATCGTCGAGGGGCATCCCGATCTTGCCTGGCACATTTCACAGTGTCTGGTACTCGACGAGTTCGACATGACCATGATCAACCAGATGGATGTCGATCACGGACTGACGGTACCGCTGTCTCTGATGTTCGGTCAGCCCGACGCATGGCCATGCAAGATCATTCCGCTCGCCGTGAACGTCGTGACCTACCCACCCCCAACCGGCAACCGCTGCTGGGCGCTGGGAGAGGCGATTCAACGTGCGGTCGAGAGTTTCCCTGAAGAGCTGAACGTCCAGATCTGGGGAACCGGCGGCATGAGCCACCAGCTGCAGGGGCCGCGCGCCGGTCTGATCAACGCCGAGTGGGATAGCCGATTCCTCGATCGCCTTGTCGGCGACAGCGACGAATTGCGCCATGTTCCGCACATTGAATATCTGCGCGAGACCGGATCGGAGGGCATCGAGATGGTCATGTGGCTGATCATGCGCGGCGCACTTGGCGAAAAAACTCGATGCTTGCATCGCCACTATCACGTCCCCGGCAGCAATACTGCTGTGGGCCACATCGTACTGGAGCCCGAAGAATGAGAATTGCACTTGCAGGAGCCGGCGCATTCGGCGAGAAACACCTCGACGGACTGAAGAAAATCGATGGCGTTGAGATCGTCTCGATCATCAGCCGTACAGGCGAGCAAGCAGCTGAGGCGGCGAAGAAGTACGGCGCAAAACACAGCTCAACCGAACTCGAAGACGCGCTAAGTCGCGACGATGTCGATGCTGTGATCTTGTGCACGCCAACACAAATGCATGCGGCACAAGCCATTGCTTGCATGGAGGCGGGCAAGCACGTGCAAGTCGAAATTCCGTTGGCGGATAGTTTTGCCGACAGCCAGGCGGTACTCGACAAACAGAAAGAAACCGGACTGACCTGCATGGTTGGTCATACGCGTCGCTTCAACCCGTCGCATCAATACGTGCACAACAAGATTACGGCAGGGGAATTCAACGTCCAGCAAATGGACGTACAAACCTACTTCTTCCGGCGCAAGAACATCAACGCCAAGGGCGAGCGACGGAGTTGGACCGATCACCTGCTGTGGCATCACGCTGCACATACTGTCGACCTTTTCGCCTATCAGTCTGGTCCAATCGTGAAGGCCAACGCAATCGAAGGTCCGCATCATCCTGAACTTGGCATCGCAATGGACATGTCTATACAGCTCAAAGCTGAGACGGGCGCGATCTGCACGCTGTCACTGTCGTTCAACAACGACGGTCCGCTGGGAACCTTCTTCCGCTACATCGGCGACACGGCAACTTATATCGCTCGCTACGACGACCTCGTGGACGGCAAGGAAGAGCCGATCGACGTGTCGAAAGTCGATGTATCAATGAACGGTATCGAGTTACAGGATCGCGAGTTTATCGCAGCGATTCGTGAGGCTCGTGAGCCGAATTCGTCCGTGCAGCAGGTTTTTGATTGTTACCGCGTACTGCACGATCTGGAGAAACAGTTCCGATGAACACGCAGGTCGCAATAATTGGTGGCGGGCCAGCCGGCCTTCTGTTGTCACGGCTGCTGCAACTCAACGGCGTCGACAACGTTGTCCTCGAACGCCGATCGCGAGACTACGTGCTCAGCCGAATTCGCGCCGGTGTTCTCGAGCAGGGCCTCGTCGACTTGCTACAAGAAGCAGACGTCCACAAGCGCCTGAAAGCCGAAGGCGAAGTCCATGCCGGATTCGACATAGCGTTTCACGGTGAGGTCTGCCACCTGGACCTTGCCGAGCTATCTGACGGCAAGACCGTAACGGTGTACGGCCAGACCGAGGTCACGCGGGATCTGTACGACGCGTTGGATGCTGCGGAAGCCACTGTCATCCACGAAGCTGAGAACGTCGCGCTGCACGATCTCGATACTGACAACCCAAGGGTCACCTTCGAATTGAACGGCCAGACTCAACAACTGTCTGCGACGTTCATCGCTGGTTGCGACGGTTTTCATGGCCCAAGCCGCCAGGCCATCCCGGCATCGGTACGCGAAGAGTATGAGCTGACGTACCCATTCGGCTGGCTCGGGATTCTTTCAGAGACGCCGCCGGTCGGTGAGGAACTCATTTACGCTGGCCACGAATCAGGATTTGCGTTGTGCTCAATGCGATCTCGTAAGCTGAGCCGCTACTACGTGCAATGTCCCAGCGACGACGACGTCGCCGACTGGAGCGACGATCGATTCTGGGAGGAGTTGAAATCACGACTTCCGACGGCAGACGCCAACGCGCTGGTCACCGGTCCGTCAATCGAGAAATCGATCGCACCGCTTCGGAGTTACGTCTGCGAGCCGATGTCGTGGAACAGGCTATTTCTTGCTGGTGACGCCGCGCACATTGTGCCGCCAACCGGCGCAAAGGGTCTCAATCTCGCCGCATCGGACGTCCACTACCTGTCGCGTGCATTCATTGACTACTTCAACAAGGGTGGGGAATCGCTCCTGCGAGACTATTCGAAGACTGCCCTTTCACGAGTCTGGAAAGCAGAACGCTTTTCGTGGTGGATGACGCGCTTGTTGCACTGCTTTCCGAAGCAGAATAATTTTGAGAAAAACCTGCAATCTGCCGAATTCGACTATTTGCAGAGTTCACATGCCGCCAAGGTTGCACTGGCCGAAAACTATGTCGGATTGCATTACTGAGCAGCCCTTGTCTAGGCAGTAACGATCGGGTCGTATTCAGGAAGCAGCGGGCTTACCCGTTCGCTTTAAAATCGATAGCCGAGAAAGACATCGATCTGCCATTATAGGCACAGGGAATTTACATCGGGCGCAGCCGGATGCTCACAGACAATCTCATTGCAATCGACGTACACACCCATGCCGAGGTCTCGTGCCGACAACCAGTGGACGAGGTCTGGAAGGAATACGAAGACGCGGCGAGCCAGTACTTTAAGGCGAGCAAGCGGCCGACGATAAGCGAAGCCATTGACTACTACCGCGAGCTCAAGATTGGACTGGTGATGTTCACGGTCAACAGCGAGTTCGAACTGGGAAATCGACGCATCCCGAACGAAGAAATTGCCGATGCTGCACGCGATAACAGCGATATCATGATCGCGTTTGCCAGCATCGATCCGCACACGGGCAAGCTTGGACTCCGCAAGGCGCGCGCACTGCTCGACGACGGAGTGAACAAAGGATCCGAGCTCCACCCGAAATTGCAGGCTTTTTTAAACAACCGCAACGCCCATCCGGCTTACAAGTTAGTCAATGAGTACAAGCTGCCCGCAATCTTTCACAGCGATCACTGCGGTATCGGCACGGGATTGTCCGGCGGCGGACTGAAGTTGAAGTACTCCAACCCGATACACATCGCCGATGTCGCGGCGGAGTTTGCCGACATGACAGTCATTATCGCGCATCCATCGTGGCCTTAGCAGGACGAAGATTTGTCCGTATGCCTGCACAAACCGAAAGTCTACATCGACCTGTCCGACCGGTCACCGAAGTACTTCAAGGGGCCCACGTTGCGGGCGGAAGTCCTCAAGCGCCGCAACAGACTCTGGCTTCGACCGATAGAACACAATCCTCTCGTCGCATGTTCGCCGACCAAGCGGCCCATTAGCGATCTCGCCAACAGTACAGGCCACATGCCAGGCGTTCTTCGGAAATGTCTTGGCCCTCGACGAACCTAAACCGTCTTCGGCTCGCGCAAGAGAAACAGCATGATGGCCGCCGTCAACGAACCGAGTGCCATGACGAACGCGACTCGCGACAGTTCGATTCCTGCGTCGAAGAGTACTCCGGCGATGATCGGACCCAGTGCCGCACCGGCCCGTCCGAAGCCTATAGCGAATCCCGTACCGCCGGCCCGTAAATGCGTCGGGAAGTGTTGCACGAAGAGCGCATAGAGACCGACGACAGCGGAGTTCGTGAAGAAGCCGGCAATCGCCGCGATCAGCGCCAACTGCGTCAGATCCGCCTGACCCTGACCGAATACGTTAATCATGACGACCGCGCCAATCATCGCAACGATGACGAGCACTCGCACCTTGACGAAATGCGTCAGCCAGCCGAGCAACAAGGAGCCCGCAGCGCCGCCAACATTCGCCCAGACGAGAACCCCGCCGGCCAACGAAGCAGTGAAACCCATGTCCACGACAATTTTGGGTATCCACTTCAGGATGAAGTAGAACGTCATGATGTGTGTAAAATAGGCAATTGTCAGCAGCGCTGTCGTCTTCGCAAGCTCGGGCGAAAACAACTCACGCCAGCCAGTCCTCGGCACAACAGCTGGCATATCTGGCAGCTTCGAAATGGCCGAATGCCCCATACGACGTAGAATCCCGTTGATGTCCTCGAGGGCACTCGGCGACCTTCGATGAGCAAGGAAAGATATCGATTCGGGCAGCAGGAACCAGACGACCGGAATCATGAACGCAGTCATTCCTGCGCCAAGCAAGAATACGGATCGCCAGTCGAAGGTCGCAAGTAAGACGGCTGCAATGGAACCGCCAACGATCACTCCGAGCGGATATCCTGTCGCCATTATCGCAACATTAAAGTTTCGCTGTTTCGCGCTTGAGTATTCGGCGACCATCGCGTTGATTGTCGCTAACATGCCACCGATGCCAAGTCCTGTCAGAAATCTGAAAGTCAGGAGCGTGTTGATGCTGTTCGCGGTCGAGGCGAGAAACATACCGACGGTCATCACGATAAGACAGCCAAGAATAACCGGCCGTCGCCCGAATCTATCAGCGACGCCACCAAGTAGGACCGAACCGAACGCCATGCCAATGAGTTCCATCGCCAGCACAACGCCGAGTTCTGCCCGCGAAATGCCCCACTCGGCCGCGATTCCGGGAGCGGAAAAGCTAATAGCCAGAACGTCGAATCCGTCGAGCCCGTTCAGAATGATACAGATGACGACCGCTGTAACTTGCAGCGGCCGCATCGGCAGGTCATCAAGAATTTGCCCGGAACTCATTGCGTAACTCCTTCCAGCCGGTGCAACGCGTGGACATTCGGATCTGCCTTCAAAACTTTTCCTGCCGCGTTGCGCGACAGTCGTTCGATCACAAGCGCATGTTCGGGCAGCTCGTAGGGCGCGAACATGTCTGCCAGCGACTGAGCCCCCGACTCAAGGTCTATCGACTCGCCGGCCTTCGCGGCAGCAAGCAGGAAACCCACCTCACCCCATCGCTCCTCGTATACGCCGACAACGGCGCATTCCTCTATATCTGAACGTGCGCAAGCAACCGATTCGATCTCCACCCGGTAAACGTTCTCCCCGCCAGAAATGTAGATGTCCTTTCTACGATCGACCATGCGGTAATAGCCGCCCTCCGATCTTGACCTTGACGCAACGCACTCGTCGTCAAGATTCCAGTAGCCAATGAAAAAATTCTGCTCCCTCAATTCCATCTCGTCGGCATCATGAGGATTGAACTTAGGTCCTTCAGAATCCACGTGCCGCGCCTGCACGCGCGGCTTTGGAACACCGACGCAACCGGCTTTGTCATCAATTAGGTCCGGAATCACCTGCACGCCAAAGACGGTTCCGGCCTCGTTCATGCCGAATCCATCAACGTTCGGGATACCATCGGTAAGCCACTCCCGAATCTGCGGCGCCGAATACGGCGCCCCACCGGCAAAAATGGCCGTGATGTGCTGCAGGCGGGATGGTTGGAACGCTTCGACTCCACGCCGTGCGTACGCCATAGGCGGCACACAGAAGATGTAGCTCACTTCAAAAGCCTGTAATTCGCCCTTCGAATTCTGCGTGCGCATGAAATACTTTTCGCCGTCCCGAAACATGCCACTGCTCGTCGCAAAGTACCCGACTCTACGGTCATTGAAGTCACCAATAACCGATGAGCAGCTTGCGACCTGCATGGCAAAATGATGATGTGAGCCAGTCCAGTCGTCGAACGCATTTCTATGACAGTCCACAAAAGAATTACTGCCAATGAACGAGAATTCTCTGTTTGGCAGCGGCGTTTCCTCAACGCTCTGATCTGCGCCCGCACGGTCGGATAGAACCAGAATTCCAATAGCAGACGTGAACAAACGAAACATCATGGCTTCGTCGCATAGCTCGGCTGCTGCGCGTTCATGTGCTCTAGACACCTAAGGCTACTCGACTTGTGAGTGTATAAGATATGTGGGGATGCATGCTGTCCCTTATCAGAACAATACAAGTCACAAACTGACATTTTCCCTAGGCTACTCACAACAATTAGCATCAAAGATTCGGCCCGGATTCAAAAGGTCGTCAGGGTCAAAAACTTGTTTTAGTCGCTTCATCCACTCGATTTCCTCACAACTACGCGAGTACTTGAGGTATTTGCGCTTAGCGAGCCCAATGCCGTGCTCGGCAGACACCGATCCAACGTACGGCGTCAATTTACTATAAATAACCTTTGAAACTGCTTCGACCGTTTCCGGCGCGTTGGAGCCAACGGTCCAACAGAAGTGGAGATTGTTGTCGCCCAGATGCCCGAAAACTGTGCCTCTTGCTCTGGGGAAAGTCGATTTCATGTCAGCGTATACTTTGGAAACGTATTCTTCCATATCCCGAATCGGCACACTGACATCGAATGGTATCGGAGGGTCAAGAACGCGCATGAAAGTATCCACGTCCTCTCGGATTTTCCAGACCTTTTGGCGCTGACTGGTCGATGAACATAGCGCTGCATCAACAATGATCTTTGCCTCCATCGCGTCGCCCAGCGCTGCCTCAAATTTCACTGCATCTGCTTCTGCATTGGAACCTGTCGCCTCAATGACAACGTAATAAGGGTAGCCGTCTGGCAAGACCCGCCGATGCCCCCCTTCCTTAACGATCATCTCGTAGTGTTCCTGCCACATGACTTCGAACGCGCTAAGCCCACCCGCGAGGCCCGCGTCAAGACTTCCGAGCAACGCTACGACATCGCTGAAGTCGTCGGCAGCAATTAATGCCGTCTGGACAGACCTAGGAGTTGGTCGCAACCGCAGGACAGCCCGTGTGACGATGCCAAGCGTTCCTTCACTGCCGATGAACAGATGCTTGAGGTCATACCCGGTGTTGTTCTTAATCAGACTATTCATCATCGACATGACCGTACCATCAGCCAGTACAACCTCGAGTCCTAGCACTTGCTCGCGCATCATCCCATAGCGCAGAACAGCGTTCCCCCCTGCGTTGGCTGAGATCGAGCCGCCGATGGTCGCCGAGCCCCGCGCTCCCCAATCGACCCCAAATAACAGATCATGTTCAGAAGCAGCCCGCTGAACCGTCTGGATCGTTGCTCCGGCCATTGCAGTTATCGTTCTGCCGGCAGCATCAACGGATTCGATTTTATTCATTCGCTCAAGCGATATTGCCAGTTCGTCTGCGCCAGCCAGAGCGCCGTCGACTAAACCCGTCAAACCACCTTGGATCACAACTGCTTGTCCGCGCTTGTTGCACAGGGCCATGATCTCGGAAAGCTCCTCTGTCGATTGCGGACGCACTAGAGCGATGGCCCTGTGCGATTCGACGTTCATCGACGAAGCTGCGCGGGCACGCAAGTCGGCGCCAACTACCACGTCGCGGGTGCCCGTGATCCGCTCAAGTTCTGAGACCAGATCAATCATTGTATGAAACGCATATAGATGAACAGCACCGCCAGTACTGTCATTATCAAAATGCCGAGAATACTCCATGACCTCATTGCAATCGACGGCTGATATTTGATTGGCACCTCATCCCCGACGACAACGAGGTGATTTAGCAGAGCTGTCAGCGGCGCAACGAGAAATGCGGTGATTGTCACGAAATCGATGAATGCCTGAAAGCTCTGCATGAGCTTAAGCAGCACGAGCACTGCGGCCGCTGCCAACAATGCCATCGTGGCGTACAGTAGCCGAGACCCATCTAGTTGCTCGTGTCGCCCGCGATCATTGCCCTGGAGCCCAATTATTCCAGTTGCCACGAGCCGCGGCATTCCGTCAAGGACAGTCATCAAGGTCGTAAACATGACGAAGAATGCCGAGACCCCCACTAACCCTCCGACCCAATTGCCGAGGTTCGTCGTGTATAGGTCAATCACCTGCTTTGCGAACTCTGCAGCCCCTGCCGCCGGCGCGATACTCGCCGTATGCATGACTCCTGCACCCATCAGCAAGAAACTTATCGCGAGAATCGATGTCATCACATAGCCGAAATTGAAATCGGTGATGGTGTGCGCCATGGTCGGCTTCTGAGTGCATGACCTCCGTTTAGCGACGGTCCAGAGCGACTGTAACACCGAGAGATCCATTCCTGATGGCATGAAGCCCATAAGCGCTATTACGAAAGCAAAAGTCGTAAAATCGAAGACAGGCATTCCGAAATTGGAAACTGACCACTCTATTCGAGGAACGGACAAGATCATTGCTACCAGTGTCGCGACTGTGAGCACACCGACGAAAATCTTCGTGAGCCGATCCAGAAAACTAAATCCTCCCACAACTAAGCCCGCCACACCCACCACAATTAACCCGACACCTGTGACTTTTGGATCCCAATCGATGCCTGTTACCGCAAGCAGAATCGCTGCGGTAACCACGCCAGTCGCCGCAATGATGATGGCAATGACCGCCACTTCACTCAACATGTACAAGGCCACAACCCATCGTCCGAGTCGGACATAGCCTTCTATGAGAGACTTGCCTGTCGCTGCCGCGTACTGGGGGCCGAAACGAAACGCCGGGTACTTGACGATGTGAGCAATGACAACAATAACGAGCAGTCCCAAACCAAACACCGCCCCTGCTCGCGTCGATTGGACTAAGTGTGACGTGCCGATCGCCGCGCCTGCGAATAGGATTCCGGGACCGAAAGATTTCCAGAAAGGCGATCGAGAAGTACTCGACGCTCGGCTAAAACTCTCCCGTAAGCGTCGAACAGCGAAGCTTGGCATCTTCCGCCTCAAGTCAGCGTGACATGTGGAATGAGGCCAGCTGGCGACCATGAGCCGCTAGTCGGCACTCGTACGCTCCAACTCCACCACACTTTTGCGAATGTCGGATATAGATTGACACCCGGTAAGCGCCATGGCGGTAAGTACTTCCTTGCGGATCAACTCAAGAACATGCTCGACCCCTTTCTGGCCGTTTGCGGCAAGTCCATAGACCCAACTTCTCCCAAGGAAAACTGTCTTTGCGCCCAAGGCAAGCATGCGTACAACATCAAGCCCAGAGTAGACTCCACCGTCGGCACATACGACTACTCTGTCACCAACCTCAGCTGAAATTCTGCGGAGGGCATTCACTGATGAAGTAACACCGTCTAGCTGTCGGCCACCGTGGTTTGAGACGATTAGCCCGTCAATCTGCAGGTCCGCTGCTTTCCGTGCATCCTCTGGATCAAGAATCCCTTTTAGTAGAATGGGCCCATCCCAATGATCCCGTATGAACTCGAGATCAAGCCATGAAACCGATGGATCGAAATTTTCGCCCATCCATTTCATGAAGTCTTCCAGGCCACTACCGCCCTTTAGAACAGGTGAAACATTACCCAACTGATGGGGGCGGCCCATTATCCCTACGTCCCACGCCCATCGTGGCTTTAACATTGCTTGGTATATTCGACGGAGGTTTCCCCTAAGGTGGCCTTCACCGGCCAGGCCGGAGCGATAGTCACGATATCGGCAACCTGGTACCGGCATGTCGACTGTAAAGACCAGCACAGAGCAGTTTGCTTCTCGAGCCAACTCAAGCATGTCACGCATAAAAGAGCGATCCCGAATCATGTAGAGCTGGAACCAGAATGGTTTGGTGGCAGCGGCCGAAACCTCACCAATAGGGCAGACACCGACTGTAGACAGCGTAAAGGGGATTCCCATGGCGTCCGCTGCCCGGACTGCCTGAACCTCTCCTCTCCGGGCGTACATCCCAGCGAGGCCCACCGGCGCGAGCGCTACTGGCAATGCGTAAGATTCTCCGAATATCTCTACGGACGTATCGATGTTCGACACATCACGAAGTACGCGCTGCCTTAAAGCAATGGATTTGAGGTCAACCTGGTTTCGCTTCTTGGTGACCTCTGAATATGAACCGCCATCTAGATATTCGAAAAGGAAGTGCGGAATTCGCCTTTTCGCGCGCAGGCGATAATCAATGACAGATACCGCCTTCATATCAGCCCCCGATGAAAATGGAAAAGCCGCGTGCCGAGCAAAGAACTCGGCACACGGTAAGTCATCTACATGATGAGTTTGATGCGAGCCATAATCATTCGTGGCCTATTCGGAAATTGCACTGTGGACAATGGACCCGGCCCTGCAGGCGGCGCAGGAGGATTAATGAAGAACCCATGAGTGGGATATACTTCATCAAGGACGTTCTTTCCGGAAAGCTCGATTTCCCATCGCTCATTTGGAAACCGGTAACCAATTCTAAGGTCGAGAATACTGTGATCCGGGATCTCCACCTCACGCTGATTGTCCGCGTTAGTAAAGTATGTATCCTCGTAAGCTAGGCTGCCCGACGCGAAAAACGTACCGCCGTTAGATAGTTGCCTGTTGTAGTCTGCCATTAAGGTGTACGAAAACTCTGGCGTGTTCTTGACCCGGTTACCGGTTGTTTTCACCTCGCTATCTATCGTCCCTGCCTGCACGCCCAACGTGAAGTTGTCAAAGAGAATGGCATTTGCCTCAACCTCAATACCGCTAATATCAGCATCTGCTGTATCTGTATCAAATACGCCGCCTCTTAGTGAAGCTTCCTGGAGGTTCTTGAAATCGGACATATAATACGTCGCGTTGACACGTACCCGTCCATCAGCCCACATAGACTTCAATCCGATTTCGGCTGTATCTACGGTTTCTTCTGCGAAAGGCAACGCACTGACCTGCGCCAACGAACGGGCGCCACCATTAAATCCACCACTTCGGTATCCAGTCGAGTAGCTTGCATACAATAGGATGTCATCAGTTGCCGCAAAATCTGCAGCCAGGCGATACGAGGTATCGTCGAACGAGAGGTCATCGGCAAACGACCAATCGAGTGTCCCGTCGGGCGTTCCACCGCGAATAGCTTGTGGTCCTGTTTTGTTGAAACCGTCAGCAACGAAGTCCTTCGTCTCGTCGGTGTAGCGAATGCCACCAGTTAGGCTGATCCGATCGGTAAGATCAATTGTCGCCTGGCCGTACACGGCGAAAGCCTCAGTTTCTTGGTTGAACAGCTGAAAATTCTGCGGGGCACCGAGATTCCCAAAAACGGTTAGATCCCAGAGAAAATCATTATCTTCCTGGAAATAATAGATACCACTGACCCAATTGAACCGATCATATGAACCCGTTAGATTGATTTCTTGACTAAACTGCGAATTATCGAGACGCTGATGCGGTTCGAATCGGGAGACTGTAAGCCCATCGACCTCGGCACGAACTGAGACTTCCAACTCCCGATAGCCGGTAATTGATGTCAGGGTGAGCACATCGGAAAGATCCCATTCCACGCGAGCCATGACGCCCACATTCTCGCTGTCCTGAAAAATATCGCTCAACTGGCTTTCATAGGTATAAAGATTGCCGTCGTAGACATAGTCCAAGGTTCCATCAAAGTCATAGTCCGCATCGAGAAATGACACGCCAGAATTGGGCAGAGCGCGCTCTCTTACAAAGTCGGCCGACAGCAATACGTCAACGTCAGGAGCAGCGTCCCAGAGCAACTTCACTCGACCACCATCGACATTCTTGTCGTAACTCCCGCTACCGTCGCTCAAGTTGGTTTGCAGCGGATCGTGGCTTGATGAAAACATCGCTACCCGCGCCGCGAGCTTTCCTTCAACGATTGGTGCGTTGAGCGCTCCCTTCACTTCAGTTTGGCCTTCATTCCCGAAGCCAATCTGAGCAAACAGTATGTCTTCATCCAGAACAGGGTTAGCTGTTTGAATTTTGAGCGCGCCTGCCGATGAATTTCGCCCGTACAAGGTACCTTGAGGGCCACGGAGTACTTCGACTCGCTCGATATCGACCAATTCCAGGTTGGCTGCTAGCGCCCGGGCGATGAAGACGTCATCTATGTAAAGCCCCACTCCACTGTCACTTGTGAATACAGGGTTATCAGTGCCCACGCCTCGAAGCGTGAGTTTCACGCTGGAAGAAATGCCTGGAACATCTTCGATCACGATATTTGGGACTACCGCTTTGAGCATCTGAAGTTCGGAGATTTGACGTGCCCCAAGTGCATCGCTATCCAGCGCCGTAATAGCAATGGGTACAGACTGAGCACTCTCAGTTCGCCTCTCCGCAGTCACGGTAATTTCTTCGAGTCGTGCCTGTTTCGGATTGGCACCGGGGTCACCGTCAGTAACTTGGGCCATAACTGTTGTGCATGTAGCCGCGAGCATTACCGAGACAACGATATTCATTCGGAATGTGAATTGCATATAGCAGACTCCTCGTTCCCCCCCCTAAGAGGAAGCATTAGCATTTAGATGTGTGTGCAATACGTATTAAAATACGTAAGAATATTATATATCATCGAATATAATAAATAAACTACCTAATAAAAGCTTATCTGCCACAAAGAATATTCCTAGGCGCAATCTGCCGATTGTAGGAATGCTAACCGGAGGTTTGGACGCGTCTTTGCTGGGATTACCGCTGCACTAGAAACTGAATATCTCAGTGATAGGCCAGAGAATCTCCGTAGCCGACGATGCAAACGGACATGATTATTACTGCAATCCCAAGTAGTTGTGTGTGCAACGTCTTCGGTGTCACGCCCTTCCACTCGTTAAATAGTATGCCCAACGTGTTCGAAACGAGAATAATAAAGGCCATGTGCAAAATCCATGAGCTCGGGCCATTGCTTAGTTTCGAGGCACCCATACCGTAAAAGAAGAACTGCAGGAACCACATGGACCCGGCAATCGCAGCGAAGAGATAGTTCCTGAGCAAAGGAGTGGCTCCATTTACGTAGTCACCGAAGCTCTTGTTTCGCGCGTTAAGTATCATGCACCACAGCAGATTTGTGGTCAGTCCACCCCAGAGCAGAACCACAAGGATTACATTGGTTTGAAATAGCGGATTGTTCCCTCGCTCCACCGCCAGTTTTGCTAGTGGTTCACCTGCCTGAATTCCGAAACTCATGCAGGCGCTAAGTATCCCGGCGAAGACTGCGACACTCAAACCTAGTGAAAGATTAAACTCTTTGACGGTCCCAACCATTTGATCTGCGATCAGGTCACGGTCTTTGCGTACGCCTGCCCACCCACAAATCGCAATTCCTACAAGGCAGACGACGACGCCTAAGAGAACAAGCTGCCCGCCAGATGAAGTGAACATGCCGGAAAATCGGATACCCTCGACTGCCGCCAGATCACGATAGATCGGCGGCACAAGCGCACCAAATGCCGAGGTAAAGCCGAGCGCCACGGACATGCCAAGTGAAATCCCGAGGTACCGCATAGCAAGTCCAAACGTTAGTCCGCCAACACCCCACAAGACCCCCATCAAATAGGTCCAGAAAAGCGTGCTAGTGGGTGTGTCTGCGATAATCTGTGCGAAGTCAGGTATCGTTATCGCTGCGGCCACTAACGGACAAATCAACCAAGAAAAGACGCCGCCAACGATCCAATACGATTCCCAAGACCATTTTCTCACTTTGCTATATGGCAAGTAAAAACTACCGCACGCAGCGCCACCTATGAAGTGAAATACCACTCCAAGCAATATGCTCATTGGGCAGCCGAAATAGATGAATCATCATGCGAGTCATCAAGCATAGCGGGAACAGTGAGTTGCTCTTGAATTCCAAGGCCTTCGATTCCCAGCCTCATAGTCTGGCCGGCCTTTAGGTATGTCGGAGGCGCCTGACCAAGACCTACGCCCGGCGGCGTGCCGGTGGAGATAATATCTCCGGGCTGCAGACTCATGAACTTGCTTATGTATGACACCAAGTGAGCAACACCGAACACCATTGTGCGAGTATTGCCGCTCTGATAGCGGCGATCGTCCACATCAAGCCAAAGATCGAGTGCCTGTGGGTCCGGAACCTCGTCTGACGTTACCAGCCATGGACCGATCGGAGCGAAAGTATCGTGGCTCTTACCTTTGTCCCATTGATTGCCACGCTCAAGCTGAAATTCACGCTCCGAAACATCGTTTATCACGCAGTATCCAGCAACATGCTTTAGCGACTGTGCCTCTGGAATGTATTTTCCAGGTAAGCCGATTACGACTCCGAGTTCTACCTCCCAATCGGTTTTTTTCGATTCTAGGGGAATCTCTACGTTGTCATATGGACCAACAATAGCGCTAGAAGGCTTCATGAACAATATCGGCTCTTCTGGAACCTCCATATTCGATTCTGCTGCATGATCTGAGTAGTTCAGGCCGACGCCGATGATCTTCCCAACCCCACCCACACAAGGTCCGAGGCGGGGTGTTCCATTAACGACTGGCAGACGATCAACGATCAGGCTGCTAAGCCTCGAAAGCTCATCAGGCAATAGTGTGTTGCCCGAAATATTACTCACTATTTCAGACAAATCCCGAAGTTGACCAACTGCGTCGATAAGACCTGGCTTTTCAGCACCAACGGCACCGAATCGTACTAATTTCATAATGATCTCGCATAAATTATCGGATTGCCCAAGACGAATTCTTAACCGTCAACAACGAATCGGTACGACCCGGAACCGATCGCGATTTCAGCGACATCATCGAGCCTGGAAACGATTCGCATGTCACAACGCTCCGCTACGTCCATTCGGCTTTCGGTGATTCTGCTTTTGCGTGAAGCGGGTATGTAGACCGTTGCTATTGTGTTGGCTGGTATCTTGGCATCAAGCGTGAACGTTCCCGTCGCATCTTTATTCCAGTCAGTCGAGATTCGCCCCATAACGGAATCGTAGTCTCCGCCGCCCTGCGTTACTCGGGGGTCGACAACAGGCCGGATGACAATTTCCGAAAACCCGGGAACCTTGGCATCGATGCCCGCCATGCGGCGGAACAAGAAACCACAAACAGACCCAAGCGCAAAGTGATTACGAGAAACGAAAGCGTCTGTTCCTCTTACGTACTGGAACTCACCGGTCCAATTCTCCCAAATAGTGGTTGCACCTTTGCGGAACATGTAACCCCACGACGGATACTCAGTCCTTAGCAATAGTCCGTAAGCCAAGTCCTCGAACCCCGCATCCGTGAGAACGTCGAGAATAAACTGCGTCCCTAAAATGCCGGTCGTAAGAGCGACGCCCCTTTCCCTGACGTCTTTGGCCAGAAGCTCTTCCGCACGACGCTTGACCTGTCCGTCTACAAGCCCGAGGGCAAGTGCCAAGACGTGACTGGTCTGGCTGCCGTTGCCAACGGTTCCGTCGTCTTGAACGTACGCCTTGTTGAACGCGGAGCGCACATTTTTGAACACTAAACGGTAGTGTGCTGCATCCTCGCTCCTGCCGACGGAGGCGGCCATCTTTGACATCAAATTCGCCGAATTCGCCCAGTAGGCTGTGCCAATCAGTTCCTTCGGTGTTGTTGGCTCAATATCAGCACCGAGCATAGTCGGGCCGACGGACATCCAGTCCCCAAAGTCGGCACTACGACCGTGCCGCCATACGTAATCTGTATTGTTGTTCTGGATGAATTGCAGGTGGCGATTTAGTGCCGACCAATTGCTCCGGACAATCTCCCGATCCGCGTATCGTTTCCATGCGGTCCACACGGCGATAATACCCCCATCGCCCCAAGCCGGAGCCGTGCCTGGAGTACCGAAGAAATCGTTGTACATGCGTCGTGGCAACGGCGCGCACATCGGTAGTGCCCCATCGTCTGTCTGGCCGTCGGTGACGTTGTCGATCTGGCGCGAAGTGAACGCGCATACATCCATATTGAATGCTGCGGCATCCCAGAAAATTCCCACATCTCCCATCCAGCCTCGTTGTTCTCTGCTGGGACAGTCTGTCGGGATGGCCACAAAATTCGAGCGTTGCGTCTGCACAGTCGTTCGCCAGATGTGCTCGATCAATGGCTCGCTGCTTCGTATCCTTCCGGTACATTTCAAGTCGCTGTGGGCAAAAATACCTTCCAGAGTATCGGCAGTTGGCGCGTCGGGAAGTCCTGTTACCTGCACATAGCGAAAGCCTCGATAGGTAAACCGAGGCTCAAATCTTTCTCCAGCCTTCTCGCCGCTTAACACGTAGATATCTGTCTTGGGTTCCTCCCACCATTCCACCGCCATGCTTGATTGATCAATCTCACCCGACGGCGCTAGCATTTCGGCAAACTTGAGCTCGACGCGAGTCCCCCGAATCCCTTTCACATGCAATCGACACCATCCGGAAAAATTTCGCCCGAAATCGAACACGTAGACACCCTTACTGGGCTGGGTGATCGCCTGTGTTTTTAGCGTTTCCATCGCGCGGATTGGTGGACTCGTTTGTGCCACGATCCGGCACGCCGGCGCAACGGTCGCTACGGCGTCCTGCCAAGCGCTGGCATCGAAACCAACAGAGTCCCAACCCGGGTGCTCAAAACGCGCGTCGTAAATTTCTCCCATTCGCATTTCGGCCTGACGTATCGGACTTTCCGTTGTGCGCCAACCGGGTCCGGTAGTGATGATCTGTCGCGTGCCATCCACCAGCGTGAGCTCCAGCTGTGCAAGTACACGGCGCGGCGATGGTGCCCAGTTATAGTGCCCGTCCCAACTCGCATACCAGCCGTCTCCAACCGTCAACCCCAATACATTCTCACCTCGTCGCAAAGTTTTCGTGCTGACATCGTAGACACGATATAAAGTGCGTTTGTCGTATTGCGAAATTTCAGGAGTGAGCAACGCGTCGCCGACACGGCGACCGTTTAGGCGGGCCTCATATGCGCCGAGCGCTGTCGCATACAAGCGTGCTTTGACAACAGGCTTCTTGACTTCAAACTCGCATCTCAGGTCTTGCGCAGGTTGCGGCGGCCAGGGTTGATAGTCACCCAAGTCGATTTGATGCGCCGCTTTCCAAGTCCGGTCATCGAACGCTGGTTCGTACCAATTGGAGCTGTCTGTCTGGCCGGTCGTTATATTTGAGCCGCTACTGAAGCGGGCAGTCTTTCCACTGCGCAAGTCGAATCGCCCGAAGATTGTAAGCCCCAAATCATCGCCGGCCCTGGCTCCTCGAATCCCGCTAGTGTCGACAGCAACAGCGATCCCGTGCTCTCCACTGTCTAAATCCGCGCTAGAAAATCGTTGCCCAGCTAAACCACGCTCGTCCGGACTGGTAATGGCAAGGCCGTCAAGCCAAAGACCGCTGATCTTTGCTCGCGAGTGATTAACGTCGGCGAAAAACTCTCCTGCTGTTGAAGCATCCGGCAAGTCGAATTTGTAGCGAAACAGATGCGAGGTGGTTCCGTCAGAATTCTCGCCCCAAACCCACTTCAATCCGAATTCACGGTCAGCGCGGGCACGCGGACTTTCAACCGCGAGCCATTCTGCAGACCAATCGTCTGGCTCCAATAAGCCCATCTCCCACCAGCTTGGATCACTGATGGACGGCGCCGTAGAGTCTCCATCCCAGACCCGTACCGACCACCAGCAACGTTGACGCGACGCGAGAGGTCGGCCCGCATACACGATACCGACCGACCCGGCGGAGTCGAGTCTGCCGGAGTCCCAAAGATCACCCCTTCCATTCGCGAGCGCCGCCTCGCTTCCCGCAACAAGAATTCGGAACGCTGTTTGCCGAACATTGCGAGCATCGGATTCGAGGCGCCATGAGAACACGGGGTGTGGGTTTTCCAACCCCATGGGGCTGTCTAGATGATCAACTTTCAACCCAAGCACTTGCGTTGCGGATTGGGCTGCATTCAAATGGCTTGCGGATAAGGTCGAAAGTCCCGCCGTAGCACCACTGGCAATCAAGAACTCGCGTCTGTCAATTCGTGGCATCATTGGCTCCCTCGGCGCCCATTCCGGCTCGCCCAATAGTATCCGGTTTCATAAACGGCACATCAGTATGTGGCCCTACCACCTGATAGGTCGAATACTGCCGCCGTACTAAACGAGTTTTCATCGCTCGCCAACCAGCAAATCATTGATGCCGCTTCACTTATCTCGAGCATTCGACCTCTTGGTATTTTCGACAGGATGTAGTTGATGTGCTCTTTTGACTGATGCATCGAGAGAGTTGTTTTGGCGAAACCTGGCGTCACAGCATTTACAGCGATGTTTTGTTCTGCCAGTTCTTTGCCAAGCGACTTCGTAAGGGCAAGAACTCCTGCTTTTGCGGAGCTGTATGCTACAGCGTTCGGGTTTCCCTCCTTCCCGGCGATCGAACTCACATTCACAATTCGGCCATACCCTTGGAGCATCATTTGAGGCACGACAGAACGGCAACAGTAGAAGGTCCCAGTCAGGCCGATGTGGACGACATCGCGGAAGGCGGCGTCCGGGTACTCCCAAGTCGTGGAATTTGGCCCGACAATAGCGGCGTTGTTGATCAAGATGTCGACTCTCCCAAAGTGCTTAAGCACTTCTTGGGTTGCCGCCTCCACAGCCCCGAGGTCTCCGATGTCGACGGTGGCTCCGGTCACTTTCCGGGCGTATTTTGTTTCGTCATACCGTGCCAGCGTTGAACTAAGAGCCGTACTGTCCTTGTCCCACAAGCAAACCGCTCCTCCGCTCTCGATAATGCGCTCGGCGACAGCTAAGCCAATGCCTTGTGCGCCGCCCGTAATAATTGCCACGCGGTCTTCGAAGTCGTATTGATTCATGTTACGAATGGTGCCGGGCAACGAGGCAGCCGTGCCGACAGCGCACGATCAATTTCATCTGCGGCCAGCGTCTGAAGTGACTCCACGGAACGATTGGAGTACCAAGCCGCATGTGGAGTCATAATCAGGTTGGGGCAAGTTCTAAGGGTGGAGTCTTCGGGAAGCGGCTCCTGTTCAAACACATCAATTGCGGCACCAGCTATTGCTCCGCTTTTCAACGCTGCATCCAGACTCTCCGAATCAATTAGGGCACCGCGAGCCGTATTGACGACCATCGCGCTTTTCTTCATCTGGGCAAGACGTTTGGAATCTACAACGTGCCTAGTTTCAGACGTCAATGGCGCATGCAATGTGACGATGTCGGCACTCGAGAATAGCTCGTCGAGATCAACAAGTTTTGCGCCTTGTGATTCTAATTTGCCGGGATCCGCGAACGGATCATGCACGATGCTATTGAAGCCAAATGGCCGTAACCGCGAATGCACCTCTCCTCCAATACGGCCAAACCCCACAAAACCAACGATAGATTCAGAAAATGCTCGAAGCGGCTTGGACACGCCGACGGGGTCCCACTGCCCGGCACGCACGGACTCATTGAGGGCGACAATTTTTCGGAGAGATGCAAGGATCAGGCTTGCGGTGTGATCAGCTACCTCACCTGTTGCGTAATCAGGCACGTAGGCGACCTTGATCCCTCTTTCCTCGGCTGCAGCGAGGTCCAGATTGTCCAAACCTAGCCCATACCGAACGATCCTGGCGTTTGGCGGTAAGGCTTCCACAGCCGCTCTGTTTACAGTAGCGAACTGAACCACAAGGACATCGGCGTCTTCTGCCGCGCTCACGACTTCGGCCTCCGAGCAAGAGTCCAGAACGTTGAACACCGCACCATGTTTGGCTGCAACTGCACGCTCATGGTCGAGCGAAGGAAAGGTAGCATCTGTAACGACAACGCGAGCCATGGGAGTCCTTAGTTCAATGACGGGGCGATTGTAATCGGATATTTATCGCCATAAATCGAGCTTTTAAATATGCCTAATTTACATTCGCAAGTCAACAGAGTCGTTTTTCACCGGGCTGCGGTTCAGAACCCCCAGAAATTTGAGGTGTCTCGGAGGAACCTGTTAATCCACTGCGACCCGGATTTGGCGGGGCGTCGCCTGTCAGGCGTCGAAGAAGAACACTTGTGACATGCTACAAGCGATAGAAGTGAGCAGCGTTGTCATGCCAAAATCGATACTTATCGGCCTCGTCCAGCCCTTCGAGCGCGCCGTCGAGGATATCCGTCCATCGCTGATAGGCGATTGCCTGTGTCGACACCGGCCAGTCGCCGCCGTACATGACACGATCCATCCCGAAGCACTCCAGCGCAGTATCGATGTAAGGCAGGAGTTCATCACGTGACCAGTTTTTGTGGTCGGCTTCAGTTGCAACACCAGAAATCTTGCAATGGACGTTTGGGAAATTGGCGAGTTCCCGCATTTGTTGTGCCCAAGGCTCCATTACGCCTTCTCTTATATTGGGCTTACCAATGTGATTCAGAATCATTGGTACGTCGGGCACTTTTTCCACGAACCGCAATATGTTGGCCATATGGCGGTAGTCGATACAGATGTCAAAAGACAAATCAAAGTCCGCAAGAGCACGAACGCCGTCAATAAAATTGGAGTTCAAGCAAAACTCCAAATCCGACTCAAACTGAATGATTCGGCGAATTCCGCGAAGAATAGAATGGCGCTTTAGGGCCTTGAGGTCTTCGCGTACCGCATTACCTTTTTCCAGCGGTGCCCACGCAACGAGGCCCTTTAGCCGCGAGTCTTTTTTGGCGAGCATGGAGACCCATTCGGCCTCCTGCATATACATTGAAAAATCCGCCTCGCACTGAACGAATACCATCGCTTCGATCTGAATTGGCGCGCTCGCATCATCGAAGTCGCCTAACAGATGGGGCCGATTTAGTAGGACATTTTCATCCAGCCACGGATAGCGTATGTGCTGCGGATTCCACAAGTGCAAATGGGTATCGATAATCGGTGTGCTGGGCATTTCAATAAATGGTCATGTGGATCTAGATGGCGTCGCCACAGCTGCGCCAGGCTGACCGGTGGTCGTGATCTTGCCGTCGACGTGAATCGACATTACCATTTCCTGCGAGTAGTTGATTAGCTCCTCCATCGCATTTCTGGCCGCGGATCCATCCCGACCAACGATGGCATCCAATATCGCCTTGTGCATTGCGAGAGATTCGTCTTGTCCCTGCGGATTAGACGAACCGATTTCGAAGGCAATCTTAAGCGCCGATTCAATAACTCTCCCCAGTGCAACAAAGACATCGTTGCCGGACGCGGCGATTATGGCTCGGTGAAATCGAAGGTCGGGTTCGATGATACTGTGGTCATGGTCGGAAGCAACCATGTCATCGTAGGCCTTGCCCATTTCGATAAAGTCTTCGAGCTTCGCCCTTTCTGCTGCCATTGCCGCAGTAACTGGCTCCACCATATGTCGCAATTCATACAAGTGTCCTAGCACTTCTTCAGCTCGAGACGTCTCGAGGCACCACTCGAGAATATTGGGATCCAGAAAGTTCCACGCAGCACGCGGTCGAACAAATGTGCCGGCCTTAGGGCGAGCTTCAACCATTCCTTTCTCCGCAAGTACCCGCAATGCCTCACGCAAAACGCTTCGAGAAGCGCCAACTCGCTCGCAACAATCATCCTGACTAGGCAATGGCAGACCGTCCGCAATCTCTCCAGACACAATGCGCCGTCCGAGGTCGTTTACTACACGACCGTGCAGACCAAGGCGTCGGGCTTTTTGTGTCATAGGGGGCTCTGCGAAGAACGGGAAATCTAAGTATACTTAATTGCCAATTGCATCGCTAGCAGTATACTTACATCGGGCTTGGCTGCCATAGAGGCCGAGCGTTCAATTAAGAAAATGCTGCTTCTTTCTTGCAAACCGATTGTTCTTAAAAGGATTCAAATGCGCGGACTAAGCGGAAAAAACGCTATCGTAACGGGTGGCGCACAAGGCATCGGAAAGGCATGCGTGCAACGACTGTGCGAGCACGACGTTTCAGTCGTGTTCTCTGACATAGACTCTGAGCAAGGTGCATTGACCGAAGCCGAACTTAGATCGCAAGGCGCGAATGTTCGCTTCATGGATTGCGACATGCGAAATGAAAGTGCAACTGTGGCCCTCAGAGATTTCGCGCTTCAGGAAATGGGCGGAATCGAGATACTGATAAACAATGCCTTCTCCTTCATCGCAGCGGGACTAAATGCAACCCGTGAGCAGTGGAAGACATCGCTCGAAGTTGGTCCGGTGGGTTATGCGAATATGATCCAACTGGTCGCCGGACCAATGCGTAGTCGCGGTGGAGCGATCGTGAACATTAGCAGTATTTCTGCGCATATCGCCCAACCGGATCGTTGGACTTACAACTGCGCGAAAGGCGCCGTAGACCAACTCACAAAGTGTGCGGCACTCGATCTAGCGACCTATGGAATTAGAGTCAATTCCGTTAGCCCTGGCTGGATTTGGACACGAGAGGTAGCCAAAGCCGCGGAAGCAGATCCGGAAAAGTACCGGAATACATGGGGTAAATTCCACATGCTTGGTCGATGCGGCACCGTCGACGAAGTAGCAAACGCATGTATTTTTCTCTGCAGCGAGGAGGCGAGCTTCATTACCGGTACAGATCTGCCAGTGGACGGAGGCTACCTCAGTTTAGG
The DNA here is from genome assembly GCA_022600955.1 of Gammaproteobacteria bacterium. GTDB lineage: Bacteria > Pseudomonadota > Gammaproteobacteria > Steroidobacterales > Woeseiaceae > UBA1847. The sequence goes on along the minus strand of JAHZJK010000003.1, from coordinate 176,088 downwards.
ACCAGAAGGTATTGGCGAGAATACGTTGTTCGCGGGAAGTGACTAAATCATGAGAAAGCAACTAATCTTCCTGAGCATTTGCTTCGGATGCATGCTTGATTCAATCGCGCACGATGAATCGGCTATTTCCGTGGCACCACTTCCAACCGCAGCGAGCGAAGAGCTGAGAAGGTCTATCGAGAATTGGCCCCACGAGAAGGCAGTTGCCGCATCAATACCACCCGCGACCGAAATGGAGTGGCTAGCCAAAATTCAAGATGTAGAGGAGCGGGGGTTATCAGCTGTCGAGGACATGCTTGATGAGTATCCGGTCGACGTAGTCAGTGACAAAATTTCAGCAATTGACGTTTACCGGGTCACGCCTCACGTTGTTTCCAAAAGAAACCGGAAAAAGATCTTTTTACATTTGCACGGAGGCGCTTACGTTTTTGGTGGAGGCAAAGGAAGCATTAGCGAGGCCATACTGATCGCAAGCCGAGTAGGAATCCCGGTTTTGTCCGTAGACTATAGAATGCCACCGTTCTCGCCGTTCCCCGCAGCAGTAGAGGACGTTGTATCGGTTTACAAAAAACTACTGGAATCTTATGATGCAAGATCGATCGCCATTGGTGGAACATCTGCAGGCGGCGGGCTTGCATTGGCGGCAACCCAACAGATTCGTGACCTCTTATTACCGATGCCTGGTGCCGTATTTGCCGGTACACCTTGGGCTGACCTTACCAAGACGGGCGATACTCTATATACAAACGAAGGATTAGACCGGATCCTGATCACTTACGACGGCCTGCTCGGGGCAGCGGCAAAGTTGTATGCTGGCAAGCACAATTTGAAGAATCCGCTCGTTTCGCCGATCTATGGAGAGTTCGATCTGTTTCCTCCGGTGATTCTTTTTTCCGGCACACGCGACCTGTTCTTAAGTGATGTCGCCCGTACGCACCGGAAATTGCGTGCGGCGGGAGTTATTGCCGAACTTCACGTATATGAAGGTATGTCCCACGCCGGGTATCTGATAGCGACTGAAACGCCGGAATCTGAGAATTTGTTCTTGGAGGTGAGTGAGTTCCTCGAACGGCACCTAGAGTAAGTCCGTCTGCGCCCGCGCTATTTCAGATCGCTTTTCGAGTCTGTGCATTTAACTGTGTAAGCGCCACTTCATGATTGTAGATTCAATTCGCCGTCGTACTGAATGGCGAACTGGTTAAGTGCATTTTTCCAGTCCCTGACCGGACGTTTCCAGCGCTTCGATGCCTCCATCGCAGACAGGTATACCACTTTCAAAGCCGCCGTGTCGCTGGGAAAGAGCTTGCGCTTCCTGACCGATTTTCGGATTACGCTGTTCAGCGATTCGATCGCATTGGTGGTGTAAATCACTTTGCGGATCTCTGGCGGGTAATCGAATATCGTAATCAGGTTCGGCCAGTGGCGGCGCCACATCAGGCCGATGGACGGGAACTTGGCGTCCCACGTTGCGCAAAAGGCCTCGAGCTCGGCTTCAGCGTCATCAACGGTCGCGGATTGATAAATACGCTTCAGATCGGCAGCCACTTTTTTGCGGTCTTTCCAGGCGACGAAGTTCAGACTGTTGCGCATCATGTGCACGATACAGAGTTGAATTTTCGCTTTCGCTCATCTAAGTCCGGGCGCCTGGTTCGAAGCTCCGAATGCAGCTGTAAGTAATTGATAAGTAAGGTCTAAAAGACGGCGTTCGTTGCACATATTGCAGGATTATGCACAACAAAGCATGACTGATGTCGGAAAATTGTCGGAATTACAATTGACTTTCAAACTATAGAATTGTCGTCGAGAACAGGTGATCCGCGGGACGGACGGGCACCGCGCACTAAAGCCACTTGTCAGCATCTTGCTGACCAATGATTGCCATGATTTCGACGACATCCCCGTCGATTCGATAATAGATACTATCTACACCGCACACGCTGCGTCGGTAACCTTTGCGGAACTCATCAACCGCTTGGTATAACAGCGGCTGCTCGGCAAGTTGTTCGAAACGATCAACTAATGCGTAATAATATTTGTCGCCCTGAGCTTCTCCAAACCGACGAATACCGTGTTGGTGAATACGGATTAGATCGGCTTTCGCATCTTCACTGAGCTTATAGCTCCCCATTTTTCCGCAACTCGTCCTTGGACTGTGCCAGGATCTCGTCGGCGGTCATGGCCGAAAACCCGCTTTGTTCGGCGCGAATCAACCGGGCACGGACAAACTCGATTTCACGTGCCTTGCGGATCAAATCGTTGACAGCTTCGCTGTTGCTCTTGTATTCGCCTTCAACGTCCACCTTATGCCTGAGCCACGCGGTGTTGGGGTCGGTGAAGGAGATGCTTTGTCGTGACATGGCGTGCTCTCCAAATAATTCAAATGATGCATTATTACACCACAATTGCACCATATGTCAAGGTAGCATTCGACAACCTAATTCGAAGTTAGTCCATTAATATGCAACGTGATCCAATATTAGGCGCAAACTAGCTCTCTGCATAGCATTGGTCATAGACATCGGCCTGTGACTCGGCAACGAGCAGCGCTTGCTCAAGCGACTGGGGCTCATTCCATGCAGCTGCAGCGATGAGTCGATCCATTATTGTATGCGTCGGCGCAATTATTCGGAGGCGATCCAGACCTATGTCTATCAGTTTGCAGTCCGATGGATTTACATATGTTCCACCAAAGCTCAGTTGCGCAGCCCACCGAATACACCCCAGTCGGAAGCCACCATGTATCCCGCGTCAACGGGCAGGACCACTCCGGTTACTGCGGCCGCTGCAGGCCCAACGAGGAAATTGATCGCGTCGGCTATTTCGGATGGCTCAACAAACCGCTTCATTGTCGTGTTTTCTGCGACCAAACTCATATCAATCGTTCCGTCATCCAAGCCCTTTTCAACTGCGGGCGTTCGAGTAAAACCAGGCGCAACGGCGTTTACTCGCACGCCGTTCAATCCCCATTCAGCAGCCAGCGTTTTCGTCAGATGGATAATTCCCGCTTTCGCAGGTCCATAGGCGTGTAAGGGGCCCGACCTCAATCCCATAACGGACGATACTGTCACAATCGATCCCTCGCCCTTCTCTGCCATCATTGTTCCGAATGTCTTGCAGCACGCATAGGTGCCGCGGAGATGAATTCGAATAATTCGATCCCAGTCCGACCAGCTCAATTCATCCGGGGGAAGCGTCCGTTGCAAGTTTCCCGCGCAGGTGACGAGAATGTCGGGAACACGCCTGTCAGTCCTGATTTTCTGCCCCAAGCTCGCCACGAGCTCAGCATCAGAAATATCCGCGACATGCACACCAACACCAATGTCTTCGAGAATCTCCGAAGAGTCCTCGTTGCGATCGATAACGATTACCTCTGCGCCGCAACCAATGAATTTTCGAACGCAAGCAAGACCGATCCCGCTAGCCCCACCGGTTACTACGGCCAAACGTCCATCGAGATCTGGTTTGTCTTTCAATTATCTGTCTCGCTGTTCGCCAATGCGGCGGACGATTTTCCAGAAACTGAAAACAAGTACGCGAAAATAAATGCGATTGGTGTAGAAATCAGGGTTGAATAGTCGGTTGGAAACAATGGCGCGTCATTCCCCAAAAGCTGAACCCAAATTGTTGGCCCGACTACGAGCAGAAGCAGCGCAGACAAAAGCCCGGCGGATCCGCCCGCCAGCGCGCCGCGTTTTGTAAGTCGCGACCAATACAGAGCCAGAATCAAGATCGGAAAATTAGTACTCGCGGCGATCCCGAACGCGAATGCGGATAAATACGCGATGTTCTGATCTTGCAGCGCGACTGACAATATCGCCGCAACTGCCACGAACAGGATTACGGCTCCCCGAAATATCTTTAGCTCGAACCGCTCATCGGTAGATTCTGTGTTGCCCGTTATCGTCGCATATATATCGTAGGATGCGCTCGATGCCATTGCGATCGTCAGGCCAGCGACAACGGCGAGAATTGTCGAAAACGTAACTGCGGTAATCACACCGAAAAGGACTTCTCCGCCCAATGCTGTCGAAAGATGGAGCAATATCATATTTCGTCCACCCTGGATTCCACCGGCGCTCGTTTGAAACGCGGCTTCCCCTTTTACGTAGGCCAACGTTGCTGGACCTACTATAAGAAGAAGCGTACCAAGCACCAGGGCAACTAGCACGGCGGTTATCACAACCGACTTTCTCGCTGCCGCAGGGTTTTTTACTGTAAGAAAACGAATCAGTAAATGAGGCATTCCCATCATGCCGAGTACAATTGCGACTGACAGCGAAGCTGCTGCAAACAAACTTAGGCCTGACCCTCCGAATGAGCCAAGCGATCCGCCGTAGGCCTGTTCGGCTGCACTTAGCAACCCGCCAAGTCCTCCTGACTTGATAACGGCCAGCCCTCCCAAAATGGCTACACCCAGTAACAGTAACGTCGCCTTGACAATTTGTACCCATGTTGTTGCGAGCATCCCGCCGAATGCCACATAGATCATTATCAATATAGCCACCACGGCAACGGCGATTTCGTATGAGACACTGAAAACTATAGAGAATAGATGCCCGGCCCCAACCAGTTGAGCAACCATGTAGAACTCGGAAAGCACTATCGTACAGATAGCCATGTAGATTCGAATTGACCGGCCAGGCAACTTCACCGACAGGACATCACCCACGGTATATTTCCCACACTCGCGCAGCGGTTTTACAACGAAAATAAGTAACAGTCCAAGCCCCACCAACGGACTAACGTAGAAGATTGCCGCATCGATTCCAGCTGAGAAAAACAATGCCACTGAACCGAGTATCGCTGCTGCAGATACGAAATCCCCCGTTATCGCAAGACCATTCTGCAGCGGTGAAATCTGACCTCCCGCAGTGTAAAAGTCTGATCTTCCGGTGCTACGATTCGCAGCCCAGTAGGTTATACCGAGCGTGACGGCGACGATCAGCATGAAAATCAGAATTGGGATGGTCATCGCCTAGCGGTCCTCCCCACGATCTTCATTTCGAAGATATACCCAGGCAAGTAACACTGACCAAGTGAGCAAACCGAGGATCAGCATGATAGGCAAGGGAACGCCGCCGATGCTTGCGTTTGTCACGCGATCGGGTAGCAGCCCTGCTACTCCCGCAAGAAGCAGAACAAGAGGAAGAATGACTAGAACGCTATAGACCGCTTTTTTCATTACCTTTTCAATACGATCGAGGCATACCGAGGTCATGCTGTGCAACGAAATTCAAAACCATTTCTTCGGACACAGGCGCAATTCGGAACAACCGCGCGTCACGCCACAATCGCTCTACGTGATATTCCTTAGCGTAGCCCATACCACCCATGGTTTGCATTGCCCTATCCGTCGCCTGCGCGGCCGCCTTCCCCGCAATCCATTTCGCCATATTCGCCTCACTGCCGTACGGCAAACCCTGATCATAAAGCGTTGCGGCCTTGTAGTTCATAAGCCTGGCGCATTCCAAACTAATCTTCGCTTCCGCAAGAGGAAATTGAAGCGATTGATATGAACCTATCGGTGTGTCGCCAAAGACTTTTCGAGTGCTCGAATAATCAACGGCAAGCTTAATAGCGAGTTCGGCAGTACCTATGAGTCCAGACGTCGTTACAATTCGCTCAGTATTCAATACGTCGAGCAATTGACGGAATCCGTTGTCAACTTCACCAATCAACTCGTCTGGCTCGATACGGACGTTATCAAAGAACACCGAGCTGGACGGAAGCGTGTTGGTGCCGACTTTTTCGATAGACTGATGCGACAAGCCAGCACGATCAACGTCAATCATGAACAAGCTGATCCCATCAACCTTTCGTCTAACATCTTCGAGTTTCCTCGTTCTAGCGACGACCAACATCTTGTCCGCTTGTGGGACTGCGGTGATCCATATCTTTTGTCCGTTGAGACGCCACCCATCGCCGTCCTTAGTCGCGAAACTGCGCATTTCCAACGTATTGGTACCTGCATCTGGCTCCGTAAGGCCCATTGCAAAGGATGCATCCCCGCTCACCAATCTGGGCAACAATGACCGTTTCATTTCGTCGCTGCCGTATAACGAAATACTGATCCCACCGAAGATCGGATTTAACATGAATATCTGACTGAGCGTGGATCCGCCGCCGCTGGAACACAACGCGTCAACGGCTATCGCGACGTCAATCATACCGAGCCCGGAACCGCCATGTTCCTCCGCAATCGCAATTCCACAAAATCCTGCATCGCAAATCGCTTGCCACATCTCGCCGGGATACTCTTTCGCAGCATCTTTCTTACGCCAGTATTCGAGGCCGAATTCTTCGCCTATTTTGCGCGCAGTTTCGATCATTAATTCTTGCTCTTCGGTAATCTCGAAGTTCATTTATTGCTCCACGGGCGACTAGGCGCCTAGAATTTTTCCCGGACTGGCCAGGTCTGCGCAAATCGCCGACAGAAGTTTCGCCGCCATTACGCCATCATAAATTCGATGATCGCAAGACAGTACAAGTGGCGCTTCCTGCCGTAGCAGTGGTTTGCCTTCTTTGTCCGGCCGAAAAACGCCCGACGGTGCACCGACGCCTACGATCGCGGACTGGCCGGGATTAATGATCGGTACCAGCGACACCTGTCCGATCATTCCGACATTAGAAATACTCATTGTCCCGCCCTGCATCTCCGCGAGGTCCAGTTCCCCCGCTCGCGCCCTTTTCCCCAGGGCTCGTGAAGATCTCGCAACGTCGTACAGGCTACAGTTCGAGACGTCACGCAGTACGGGAATATGCAGTCCATTTTCAGTATCGACGACCATGCCAATATCAACGCTGGCCATCTGCAGGATTTCATCATCCTGCCATACGGAGTTCAAAGCCGGTTGCGCCGACATCGCCCGAGCCGTCGCGAGAATGATGAAATCATTCACACTGGGCGGCGGCTCGACAGGAGCCTCCGCTTTCATTTGCTCCCTCATCGCCAAGAGATCCGTCAAGTCGGCATTTGCGTGCACGTAAAAGTGCGGAATCGTCTGTTTCGAATGCTGCAAGCGTGACGCGACATATTTCTCGAGTCGAGTCGCAGGACGGACAGTGGGCGGTTCTTCAACTTGCGGCTCTGCCGGTCGTACGATCGCACCTTTCATAAGAAGCTCGACATCAGTCTGCTGTATGCGACCGCCCGGACCAGTGCCAACGACATTTTCCAACTGAATTCCGTGCTCTTTGGCCAGCCGTCTTGCAGACGGTGAGGATTTGACTCTGCCGCCTGCCGCCACGACCTCGGTTGCGGCTGCAGCACTTACTGAGCTATCCGGCGTAGCTGCCGACTCACTTTCGCTCGTGGATTCGACATCCATCGATGCCGTCGGACCGGTCCATTTTGCGACAACCACGCCGACATCGACCGTTTCACCCTCGGCGACGAGAATCTCGAGGATTCTCCCCTCGTCCCTTGCTTCCACCTCAGTGACGATCTTGTCGGTTTCGATAGAGAACATTACATCGCCCTTGGCCACTTCACTACCGATCGCAACATTCCACTCAGAAACTGTGCCCTCGGTCATGGTCAGCCCCAGCTTGGGCATCACTATATTTCCCGACATTTCGTGCTACCGCCCCTCGAACTTTGCATCGCGTTTTTCGAGGAAAGCTTTGCAGCCTTCATGCGCATCGTGGCTGTCCTGAACCAAACCAATCATCGCTTGTTCGTGACGCAAACTCGCGGGCAAAGGCATATCCAGTCCATCGCCTATAGCGCGTTTCAAGAACTTCAGTGTCAATGGCGATTTCGACGCGATTGAATTTGCGATGTCCATTGCTGCCGCCATTAGTTCTTCACCAGCACACACCTGGTTGATGAGGCCGATGCTTAATGCGTCCTGCGCGCTTATCGGCCGGCCGATGTACATCATTTCTTTCGCTTTGCACAATGAGACCTGGCGAATTAGTCGCTGCGAGCCTCCAGCGCCGGGAAACAAGCCAAGTGTAATTTCCGGTACACCGATTTTTGCTTTCTCTGCAACGAGACGTATATCCAGACATAGCAATAGCTCCGCGCCGCCACCCAACGCCCATCCGTTTATCGCGCCGATTGTCGGTTTGTCCATAGTTTCGATTCTGCGGAGGACGCCGTGGATTGTCTCGGCGAATTCGAGGTAGTGATCGAGCCCCCGCCGGGATTCAAGATCCGAAATGTCGCCTCCAGCAACAAAAGCCTTTTCTCCAGCACCTGTAAACACGATGACGCGAACCTCCGGGTCCTGAGCCGCAGTCCCAACGGCCGCGTCAAGCTCGGCCAGCATTGGCAGGTCGAACGCATTAAGCTTATCCGGTCGGTTGAACGTGATTACTGCAACAGCGTCACGTCGTTCATACAAAATCGAATCATCTGACATTTTCTTAGTCCTGTTTCTTAGTCCAAGGTGCGTCTTACGGCACGTTCTATATCACTAGCATTTGGCGAATATCCCGATTCAAGGGATGCCGCGAAGGGTACGGGCATGAACGCCGCTCCGACGCGGACGATCGGCGCATCCAGATAGTCAAAACCAATATCTGCGACGGTTGCGGCAATTTCGGCACCTACTCCGAACGCCTCAACCGCTTCATGAGCAATCACGAGCCTGTTTGTTTTCTTCACCGAGTCGAGAACTGCATCGCGATCCCACGGTTGAATACTCTGAAGATCGACAATCTCAACCTCGATTCCTTTTTCGGCAAGCAAATCGGCTGCCTCAAGTGCCGTGTTTACAGACGCGCCATAGCTCACAATAGTCGCATCCGTCCCTACCCTTACGACTGCGGCTTTCCCAATGATCTGGCTACTTCGCGAATTTTCTACTTCTGCTTTCTTTGCGTACAAACCCTTGTGCTCAACAAAAATGACGGGGTTTGGATCATCAATGGCGGCTCTGAGCAACCCATAAGCGTTAGCGGCACTTGAGGGACAAACTACTTTTAGGCCTGGAATATGCGCAAACCATGCTTCCAGACACTGTGAGTGCTGCGGTCCCGCATTCAGCCCTCCGCCATGCGGCGTTCGAACCACCATTGGCACTGGACGTTGCCCACCAAACATGAAGTGTGCCTTTGCCGCCTGGTTTACGATCGCATCCATTGCCAAAGTCGAAAAGTCCATGAACATGATCTCGACAACGGGCTTTAAGCCACTCATCGCTGCGCCGGTCGCCGCCCCAACAATAGCCGCTTCCGAAATTGGTGTATCAATAACTCGATCAGAACCGAATTTCTCGAGCAATCCTCTGGTTACGCCGAAAGGACCGCCAGCAGCACCGATATCCTCACCCATTACCACGACGCGAGAATCGTCAGTCATCGCGTCGGCGAGAGCGTTGTTGAGGGACCTGCCGTAGTTAATGACTTCCACTAGGTACCTGCCTGATGTGCATAAACATCGGCCAGCGCGTCGGCGAAATCCGGGGTTGAACCCTTCTTTGCATCTTCGACCGCTAAGTCAATCTCGACGTCGATAAGGCGTCTGACTTCAGCAAGATCGTCTTCACTCATTCCATCAGCCTGCAGGGCGCGAGCCGCGACCAGCAATGGGTCGTGATCCTCAATCTCCGTACCGTCCATCGACCGGTATTTTTGCGCGTCACCCTCAAAATGACCTCGCACGCGAAGCGTTTTGCATTCGAGCACCGACGGCACGGAATGCGCTCTGGTATCGGCAATCTGCTTCCTGGCAGCGGCGGCCACCTTGCGCACGTCATTTCCTTCAACGCACATGTAATTAAGTCCGTAGCCGGTCGCGAGGGACTCGAACTTGAACGAGATTTGTTCGCTTGTTGCGGAAAACTCACTCCATCCATTGTTTTCGCAAACGAACAACACTGGCAGCCCAAGTATCTTGGCCAAATTGATCGATTCGTGGAGAAGGCCCTCGGCAAGTGCACCATCGCCGAAAAACACGACTGCAACTTGTCCTCCGCCAAGGCTCTTGTGTGCCAATGCGCTTCCAACCGCTATAGACATGCCGGCGCCGACAATTCCGTTAGCACCTAGCATGCCCTTCGATAGGTCAGCAACATGCATTGAACCTCCGCGCCCTCTGCATAGCCCCTCATCCTTGCCCAGCAGCTCCAGATAGAATGCTGACAAATCCAGCCCTTTTGCCAGAGCATGACCGTGACCCCGGTGATTTGATGCCACTGTGTCGTCCGCATTAAGTGCGGATACAACGCCAACTGCGATCGCCTCCTGGCCGATACTTAAGTGAATAAATCCGGGCACCGCGCCGTCTGCGAAAAGTGCGGCCAAGCGCTCTTCAGCCAAGCGAATGCGTAGCATCTCCTTATACATAGCGAACAGATCGCCAGTTTCGGTTGACGAATTATTCGCAGTCACGACTACCTCCCACCTGGTGTAAATATGAGCAATGCATTTCCTGGCATGTGGTCACCGAAGTCATATCCTGAATTTACGATAACGGCGCCTGAACCGATTGCCGGTCCGGGACCGCCGATAGAGCCGCCGGTTGCCGTACCATTTACCGCAGCGAACTCTCTCGAAGTGTCGAACTGCCACAACACGTCACCATTCTCGGCGTCATACGCGCGCAGCATACCGTCAAGGTGACCCGCGAAAACGACTCCTGGGATAGATGTCGCAGCGGCGGAAATACCGGGGTCGCAAAATTTTCGGCCGTCGCAGTTATTCGAGCTGATCGATCGCCAGGCTATTTCGCCCGTCGCTGCATCAACGCTGTGAATTCCCGGATACATATCGCCTTCGATCGGTCGACCTTCGCTGTCCACCGGAATATCGCTGATCGGCACGAATACTCGATTGCCACTGGCACTCATGCCAAAGTGAACACCGCCTTGAACACCGCCGTGACCAACTTGCGTCTCCCAAATCACGTCACCGTCTCGGTCGGGATCAAGTCCAAAGACCGTTCCCGATTTCTGACCGGCAACAATGACTTGTCTTCCCTCCCCGCCATCCACAAGCAGCGGTGACGCCGAGAAATCATAGTCCGGCCCGCGCTCCGCCGGGCAATTCGGATGATCCGCGGCGCCGAAATAACATGCGGCATTCCACGCATCGCCTGCCAATAACTGCTTGCTCCAGCGTCGTTCGCCGGTTGACAAATCGACCGCGAAAATTGCATCAGAGTTTTTATCAGCAGGAGACGAATAGTTTTCGCTGCTGCCGAAATAGATCAATCCTCGCTGGACATCGATACTTGGGCTGCCCCAAACCGCAGCACCCGATGGTCCCCACTGCCTGGTACCCGCTTTCGAAAAACCTTGCTCGACGACAGGTAGCGGTATCGTGTAGTGCTTCCAGATTGTTTCACCGTTTTCGATATCCAAAGCGACGACCGAGCCGCGAAAGGTGCAACACTCGTAGGAGGGATCCGGCGCCGTCAGAACCTCAAGCGACGACACCGGGACGAAAAGCCGATCCCCGTGGATCACAGGAGTACCAGTGATTGTCGAATTCGGATGATCGTCTGCGCGTACGCTCCACAGTACCTCGCCAGTCGTAGCATCCAGAGCGTGGACGCGCCCCATGAGGTCGCCAAAGAATAGTCTGGGTATGCGATCGGGTAACGAGTCATTTGCCCATGGCTCTACAACAATTGCCGTTCGAACTTCTACGGAAACGCGCGTCGTCCAACGCGCACAGCCAGTCTCAAGATCAAACGCATAGATGGTCCCATCTTGACTACCGACGAAAATGGCACCCATGGCTGTGACCGGTAAGGACCTGCCCCGAACAGCACCAGGATAAGCAAATGCCCATTTGAGCTTCAAATCGGGAACGTCACTCTTAGTGAACCCTGCTGATTCTCCCGAAACAAACCGCCGCGCGTCGTAGCCCCAACCGGCACTGGCAGGCGGCTGACTCACGTCAAATTCAGCGGCCTCTCCTACGCATTGAGCCGCGCCCGGTGGCGGCGCGTACTTCGCGGGCGAAACTCCGGTCAAGTATTCGGTTAGCGTATCAAGATCACTGGGTTCAAGATTCTCGGCGGCGCGCTGCATCGTCCCGTCCGATAAGGCTCGAACTACAGCATCGGGAGCCATTTTCGCGAGCCAGTCCCGGTGCGGCGCTTTGGGAACCTGCCCCTCGTGACATGACGAGCAATTTTCGTCGTAGAGTTTCTTTCCATCGGTGGGAGTCACTACGACTGGCTCGAGCGCCGCATCCTTTGTACAAGCGGACATTGACGCGACGACAAGTATTGCTACAAGTTTTCTGCTTTTCGATTTATTGCCAAACATTCGCATCCCTTCAAGCATTCGTCATTCCGACAACAGGCCACCGTCGACAATCAAGGTGGTTCCGGTAACGAAACTCGCCATATCCGAACATATAAATGCGACAGGACCGACGATCTCGGTCGGGTCACCGAACCGGCCAAGCAGGACTCTGTCTTTGTAGTAGTTGTGCCGCTCATCATTATCGAGCGTCGACGCTGTCATTGGTGTCGCAAATGGGCCAGGCGCGACGGCATTCACGCGTATCCCATCTGGAGCCAAGCTAGCCGCCAAGCCGCGCGTCAGGGCGATAACTGCGGCTTTGGATGCGGCGTAGCCGGGAAATGTACGCGCCGAAACGAAAGCTGTAATAGATGTCATGTTGACGATATTTCCACGGGTTTCGCGAAGTTGCGCAACGAACGCGGTAGACATGTTGTACGCCCCGGTAGCATTTATATTCATGCATTGGTCCCATGCGTCAGGCGCGGTTTCATCGTCAAACTTCTCGCGACGAATGATTCCCGCATTGTTCACCAGGACGTCGATTGGCCCTAACTTTGAAGCGATTTCAGACGCGACGGACTTGCACATGAGTAGGTCGCCGATATCTATCTTGAATGCCGAAGCTTTGGCCCCTGCTTGGGAGATCGACATTGCAATTTCGCGCGCACTCTCTTCGTCAATATCGGTAACGATGACCTCCGCTCCATACGTCGACAGGCCGCTGGCAAGTGCAGCGCCATTACCGCGTCCTGCGCCGGTAATCAGCACTTTCTTACCAGCCAGTAAATTATTCTCAGCCATGATTATTTCCTTCCTTGCTCCACCGGCTCTCACGCATTGATTTCATCACGAAGCTGTCGTTTTAGTACCTTGCCCGAAGGGTTGCGTGGTAACGCGTCCCTTATGATGAGGTCTTTGGGCACTTTGAATGCTGCCAGCATTGTCTTGCAGTGAGCGACCAGCGATTCGAGATCCAGTTCACAGCCATCATTTGGCACAACCACGGCGACAGGAACTTCACCCCACTTGCTATCTTTTCTTCCGACGACCGCGACATCGTCAACCTCAGGCCGTAGGCGGATTACACGTTCCAACTCCGACGACGCGATATTCTCACCGCCTGAAATAATCATGTCTTTCTTGCGATCCGTCAGATAAAGAAAGCTCTCAGAATCGAGAAAACCTATGTCGCCGGTGCGAAACCAATCGCCAAAAAACGACGCTGCAGTTTTCTCCTCGTCTCGCCAGTACCCGGAAAATATCTTCGGCCCACGGAGGCAAATCTCGCCATCAACATTCTCGGGGAGTCGCCTCCCGTGTTCATCCCGAATTTGAATCTCTACATGCGGAGTCGCTTGACCCGTAGACCCGATTTTCTCCAATTCTCGGCCAGCGACCATGAATGAGTCGCCACTACAACTCTCTGTTAGCCCGTACGCGTCGATGTACCGCGCGTTCGTAAAGAATTCAGAGAACTCGCGAATTCGGTTTTCAGGTGTCCGTTCGCCTCCGCCGATGATCCAGTCCATGGTCGAAACATCATGTTTGTCCCGATTTTTCCACCCCAAGATCGTACTGGTCATGATCGGTGCTAACCAAGCTGAGTTCAGCCGATAACTCTCAATGGCCGAGAGAGCTGCATCAGCATCGAAATCTCTTTGAATAGCCAGCATTCCACCCTGCCAAAGGACAGCAATACCAGGCAAGTCAAACGCACCAACGTGATACAAGGGACCGACGACCAACAGTCTGCTGCGGTTGCTCAAACCAAGCACAACAACATGATCAGCGGACTTCCAAAAGAAGTTATTGTAACTGTGCATCACTCCTTTGGGCCGATCTGTTGTCCCGGAGGTATACATCAAACGAAACAGGTCTTGCCCATCAACTGCGCACATCGGAGCTGGGGCGCATGTGTCTGACAACGATCTTGTACTCGTTTGCTCATCAGGTCCCAAACATACGCGTTGAACGGTGAGGTCCATCGCCTCAAACTCCGAATCGGCAAAAAGCAATCTCGCTCCGGAATTTTCGCAAATGTAATTGACCTCATCCTCCGATAGCCGAAAGTTAATCGGAAGGAAAACGGCCCCAATATGGCTCACAGCGAAAGCAATTTCGAGAAACGCCGGGCTGTTCTTCATTAGGACGGCAATCACATCACCTGGCTGAATCCCACGTTCAACCAGATACCCCGCTAAACTTTCGGCACGGCCGAAAAACTCCGAATAGGAGATGGTCTGCTGCTCGTAGACAATTGCTGTTCGTTCTGGCGTCGTGCGCGCATGGTATTCAATGAAGCTGGTCAGGTTGATCATTGATTCAATCTCGATGCCGCGCTGATTCGAAGGGCGTTCTTACGCTATCGATTCCAGGAAAGTGTCAGACGTCATTATTTCCGCCTGTCGGTTGAGAATATTCTCCATTAAGAACTTATGGACATCGTCCGTGTCGTAACACAAATCTTCGAGTACGATGAGCTTGTAATCACGATCCGCCGCTTGGCGAACCGTCGACAGAACGACGCCACTGGTTGTAATGCCGAAGAGAATTAGCGTATCGATACCCTGCGCATGGAGCAGCATCTCAAGGCTAGTTCCCTCAAATGCACTCACCCTGTGTTTCAAAACGCGCAGATCGCCATCTCGTGGCGCTATTGCTAGTGGAATTTGAGCATCGTCGCTATCAGTCAAGAATCGCTGACCGTCCCGAACGGCTCTGAAAATCATATTGTTCTCATTGACTTCCGGGTAGCCAGCGCTGAATCCGACTGTCACATAAATTACAGGCAAATTTGCCGACCGTGCTTTACTCAGAACATCCGATACCTTCGCGATCGCCCTTTTAGCATCAGTCGTGTAGCCATTGACCAGTAACTCCTGGTAGTCCATTGCCAGCACTGCTGTTCGATTCAAGTCCACTTTATTCGCTCCGTTCTATGCGCTCTGCCGTTGCCCATTTGCAGACTGATCAAGTCCGAGTTCCTTCAGGATTTCGGCCGTATGTTCACCCAATAATGGAGGCGGCAAATCCGATCGCCACGGCTGCCCGTCACACATGAACGGCGTGCCTACGGTCTTGGTCCGACCAACCGTTGGGTGCTCGTACTCGAAAACGATACCCCTAGCGTAGGCCTGCTCGCATTCAAGAGCCTCGCCGACAGTGTTCACCCGCGCCGATGGTACATCCATATCAGCAAAAATCTGCAGCCACTCGTCGACCGTTTTGCCCGAGAATATTGGGAGAACGATGTCATACAATGCATCCATGTTGTGCTTGCGAGCCGTAATGTCCGCAAACCTTTTATCCAGTTTGAGTTCGGGCATTTCTATTGCGTCGACGAACTTCAGCCAGAAGACCTGCGTAAATGCCGCTACGATGAAATAGCCATCACTCGCCTGGATTGCTCGATATGGTGCGATGTGGTGGTGTCCGGACCCTACCGGCCCAGGAACTTCGCCGGTCGTAAAGTAGAGCTGCCCTACATAGCCCAGCAATGACACCAATATATCGTGCAAAGCCAGATCGATATGCACACCTTCACCCGTTTGCCGCCGACCATACAATGCCGCCAGCACGCCAAACGCCGCAAATATGCCACCTCCAAGATCGCCGGCCGGCAATCCAACACGGACTGGCGGCCTTCCAGCCTCGCCAGTCACAGACATAGTTCCGGCCATAGCCTGGTTGACGAGGTCGAAACTGATTTTGTCTCTCAGTGGACCCGTTTGACCGTAGCCAGAAATTGAGCAAAGGATGATGTCCGGGCGAATTTTCTTTAACTCGCTGTAGCCAATGCCAAGCTTGTCCATGACGCCCGGTCGATAATTCTCAACGACAACGTCTGCAGTTTTGACGAGCTCGATTAAGGCCTGTCGACCTTCATCTGATTTGAGATCGAGCGAGATACTCCTCTTGCCCCGATTGATCGCCATGAAATAGGTGCTTTCGTCACCCAATTTCGGAATATTGTGCCGCGTGGGATCTCCAATACGTGGCTCCTCAACCTTGATTACATCTGCGCCGAGATCGGCGAAGAGCAATGTGGCGTAAGGGCCTGCGAGCATGCGCGTCAGGTCGACAATACGCAATCCGGCCAACGGCGATTCGGGGCCGTCGCTTTTATTGTTCAAAGAATCTTCCGGGGCATCGCTTTGCAACGGGCTCGCCGTGCATTCTCCCGGCACTGGCGATCCTCGCACTACCGAATCGCGCACCAGTCCCTCGATCGTAGTCTGGTCGTACCCCAGCAGTTTTGAAAGAATTGATTCTGTGTGCTGACCCACAACCGGAGGTGCACGATACGGAGTTTCGTATTTCCGACCATCGGCATAAGTCAGGTGAAAGGGTGATCCCAGTGTTTTTTGCTTGCCGCAAACGGGGTGATCAAACTCCGCGATCATCCCGCGACTTTGAGTGTGTTCCATCTCGATCGCTTCCTTGATCGAAAGTACAGGGCCATTTGGCACGTCGCCAGTTTCAAGTCTTTCGCGCCAATCGCCGGTGCTGCGGGTCTTCATGATCGGGTCAAGAATTTTCGCAAGCTCATCTCGGGCGGCCAGTCGTTCCTTGAATGATTTGTAATTTGGGTCCTCGCCGAGGTCGGGACGCTCAATGGCTGTACAAAACTTGCGCCAAAATGCGTTCGTGAACGGCGCGACAACGATATAACCATCTGTGGTTTCAAATGCATTGTATGGATAAATCGTCGGATGCGCCGAACCGACCGCCGTAGGACTTTCACCGGTCGCGAAGTAAATATTCGCCATGTAACTCAACATCGAGAGCCCGGCGTCGAACATTGAGGTGTCGAGGTAGCAGCCTTTGCCGGTTTTTGCCAACCGTTCGACGCCCGCAAGAATCGCGATGCCGGCAAAAAGCGACGACATCTCGTCCGCCAATGGTAAGCCCATCTTGGCTGGCGGACGGCCTGCCTCACCGGTTACAGAAAGCGCACCGGTTACAGCTTGAATGACCAAATCGTAAGCCGTCTTGTCTCGCCAGGGTCCGGTCTGCCCGAATCCTGTGATGCTGCAGTAGACCAACTTTGGATTGATCTTGATAAGACTGTCGTAATCAAGCCCTAGCCGCGCTGCAGCGCCGTGGCGAAAATTTTCAACAACAACGTCTGCCTGCCGCACCAGGCCCAAAGCGATCTCACGCCCTTCTTTAGTCTTCAGGTCAACTGCAATGCTTTCTTTATTTCGATTAATAGACAGAAAATAGTGGCTTTCGCCATTGATGAACGGATGATTGTGTCGGGTCGTATCCATTCCCTCGATATCTTCAACACGAATAACGTGCGCGCCCAGATCCCCAAGGATCATGGTCGATAAGGGGCCCGACAACATTCTGGAAAAGTCTACAACCCGCAACTTTTTCAATGGGGCCTTGTGCCGATCACCGGTATTCGATTGTTTCTTTGTCATATCTTCGACTTTACGCCCTACCAACTTATTCTGTATTATGAATATTCTATTTCTATACTGAATATACTAGTTAAGAACGCAGGCTATCCTTACTCATTGCGGCAAGTCAATACCTAGACAAAATCTATTTTTTTCAGGCTCTTAATGACAGATGAGCGCGCCAAGTCAGCACTTGCACCAGCGGGCCACCTATGTTCTATTGTGAATAAGTATTCAATAATAGCAGACAACGACAACAGCAATCTGCATAAATTGCGGGCTCACAGGATATTCATTGGGCAACACTCCGATCATAACAGGGGCTTTCGCGACGAAAGTCGGGAAACGCGCCGACTCCAGCTGCCTTTCGCTTCATGACGAGGCGGCATTCGGTGCCATTCGTGACGCCGAACTGGACGCGCGCGAGATAGATGGCGTCATTTGCGCCTACTCGCTAACAGAACCCCATCTGATGCTGGCCTCCTGGTTTTGCGAGTTTGCTGGTTTATCGCCGAAGATCTGTTACGCAGTACAAGCCGGAGGTGCCACAGGGGCGACGATGATCATGCAGGCCGCCAGCCTTGTTGCCGCTGGCACCTGTCGCCATGTGCTCGTTGTCGCCGGTGACAATCGCCTGACGGGATTTTCACGCGACGGCGCAATCGCTGCGTTGTCACAAGTTGGTCACCCACAGTTTGAACGTCCATACGGATTATCAATTCCGGCTGCCTACGGTTTGGTCGCCAACCGGTATATGCACGAATTCGGCGTAAGCGAAGATCACCTGGCTGCTGTCGCAGTTGCCATGCGCGCCAATGCTGCGAATCATCCTGGCGCTCATATGTCAGACCCAATCACCATTCGCGACGTAAGTGAATCGCCCATGATCGCCTCGCCGTTGCGGCGGCTTGACTGTAGCCTGATATCCGACGGCGGGGGCGCACTTATTGTCAGCGCGGCGCCTCGAGACAAAGCCATCGAAATTCTGGGCGCCGGTCAGGGTCATACGCACGAACATATAGTCGCGGCTCCGTCGCTGGTAGATTTTGCCTGCCGACAGTCATCTGCACGCGCATTCGAATCTGCAGGCGTAAAAGCTGACGATATCGACATCGCTCAAATATACGACTCATTCACGATCACACTCCTCGTCGAACTTGAATCGATCGGATTTTTCGAGCCCGGGGCCGCTGGGCCCGCAATTATGAAGGGTGCACTTCAAACCGATGGTTCGTTTCCGTGCAATACACATGGCGGTCTACTCTCGCACGGTCACCCAGGAGCTGCTGGCGGCTTATTCCATGTAATTGAAGCCGTTACCCAGCTTCGAAAAGAAGCTGGAACAAGACAAGTGAACGACGCAGAACTTGCATTTGTGCATGGTGACGGTGGAATTCTTTCAGCTCATTGCTCGCTTGTTCTTGGTCGCGGTTGAATTACATGCATAAACCCACTCCCAAACCTACCAAAGAATCTTCTTACTACTGGGAAGGTTGTTTCGCGCATGAACTGCGTTACCAGTTCTGCGAAAATTGTGACCGTGCACAATTTCCACCTTCGACGCGTTGCGGAAATTGCCACACAAGTGAAATCGAATGGAGAAAGTCCGATTTGAGAGGGACGTTGCACAGCTTCTCCTTAGTTCACAGGGCATCGACGAAAGCGTTTGTTGCTGACGTTCCCTACTACGTCGGATTAATCGACATGAACGAAGGATTCAGGATCATGACCAATATTCAACCAACAGGCGATCGCGAGATCAAGATCGGTGCACCCGTTCAAATCATTTTTGAGAAACGCGGCAGCGCTACCGTCTTGCCGCAAGCAAAAATCGCAACCGAAACGGAAGATTAGTACCGATGTCAAATAACAGACGGCCAATTCGTATTGTCGGACTCGGCGGCGCCTTGCGGCGTGGGTCATCGACCGAGAAAGCGCTTGAATGTGCGTTGGCAATGGCAAGAGAGCTCGGCGCCGAGACACAGATATTGACTGGTAGTGACATCGCACTACCGCCCTTCACGCCCGACGCAGACACGCGAACGTCAGAAGCGATTAGACTAGTCGACGAACTACGGAGCGCCGACGGCGTTATACTCGCATCACCGGCGTACCATGGAGGGATTTCCGGACTCATTAAAAACGCGTTGGATTATACTGAAGATCTCAGAACAGACGAACGGACGTATCTAAGCGGTCGTGGAGTCGGTTGCGTCGTCACCGCAGGCGGGCCACAAGCCTCCGTAACAACCCTAAGCGCTTTTCGAGCGGTCATTCATTCATTACGCGGTTGGCCAACCCCGCTCGGCGTTACAATCTGTGCCAGCGGCCCGGTATTTGACGACAAGAACTACTGCACAGATGAAACCATTCGCACGTCTCTTGAGACAATGGTGAATGAAGTCGTCTGGTTCGCCCGCCGATTACACGACTAGCTAATCAACGTAACTCGCTGCGGCGTCCATAAATTGCCGAAGCGCTTCGATTCGATCATCCATACTCGCAAAATCCTGCCGACCTTCCCGGACCTCCATCTGGGCGCCCGGGAGTCTGTCTTTATAAGCGTCCGATTCGGTGTTGAATGTCACGTGACTTGCACCTACTCGTTGCCACATTTCAAGCGACTCTGCGCATTCCACGGCTTCTCGCCCCCACATACGAATTATTCCTTCCAGGCCGATGCTATCAGGACTACGGCCTTCTTCCCGTGCGTAGTCAAACAAACGTTCCGTATGTTCAAGTATTTCCTCTTCATTGAGATACGAAGGAACGTACCAACCATCGCCTAGTTTCGCTATTCGCTTCAACACTGGATTGGCGGTTCCGCCAATCCACACCGGGATTGGGCGCTGTATCGGCAATGGCCGGATTCCGACGCCCTCAAGATTGTGCCACTTACCTTCGAATGTCACCGATGACTCCGTCCAGAGTTTTCTCATGACTACAATTTGTTCAGCAGACCGCGCGCCGCGGTCTCGGAAATTCATGCCCATCGCTTGGAATTCAACATCGTTCCAGCCGACGCCGACGCCTAATCGCAGTCTTCCGCCGGAAAGAATATCGATCTCCGCGGTCTGCTTGGCTAACAGGGCAGTTTGTCGTTGCGGGAGAATCACAACACCCGTTGTGAATCCAATCTTGCTTGTAATTGCGGCAATGTAGCCGTACATCACCAGTGGCTCACGGAACGGGTCATCGATCGTGTAGATAGGCGGGTTGCCGAAAAATGGCTTCCAGTCCGGCCGGACTGACAGGTCCGCACCGACGACATGATCGTAGTTCATCAAGTAGTCGTAACCGAGGTCCTCTGCAGCCTGAACAAAGTCTCTTAACGGAACCGGATCGAGGCTCAGTTCTATGTTCGGAATGGTTACTCCAAGTTTCATTGCATCTGCTCTGAGTGATCAAGAATCAAGCAATTATACGACGCCGTTGGCCATCAGAAGTGAGAAGGCGATTCGCACCTTTACCCTATTGTTGGCTCATAAGCTGGCTGCTAATGTCATTCAGAATAAATATTTAATTCTGGCTTCTCGACTATCGGTAAGAAGTTAGAGCCATGGAGAATTTTATGAAGTTCGGCCTGTTTTTTGAAATGACCACGCCACGCCCCTGGGGCCCCGATTCGGAAAAAAAGAAGCTTGAGGAAACACTCGAACAAATCGTTCTGGCCGACAACCTCGGCCTTGATCACGCCTGGATGACCGAACATCATTTCATGGAAGAGTACTGCCACGCGACCGCGCCAGAGGTCGTTCTCGCTGCCGCCGCTCAGATTACGAAGAATATTCGAATCGGTCACGGTGTTCGCCACGCCCCGCCAAAGTACAACCACCCAGCCCGAACGGCGGAGATGGCCGGTACCCTGGATTTGGTTTCCAACGGACGCGTCGATATGGGGTTTGGCAGTTCCGGGTCAGAATGCGAATTAGCCGGCTTCAATATTTCAAACGACGAAAAACACGAAATGAGCTACGAAGCGATTGAGCAAATCGCAAATATGATGGCGATGGAGCCTTTTCCGGGTTTCAATGGCAAACACTTTTCAATGCCCGCCCGAAACGTTGTCCCTAAACCACTGCAGAAGCCGCACCCTCCATTCTGGCTGGCATGCTCTGCACGCCCAACAATTCTTGAAGCCGCGAAGCACGGCATGGGCGCTCTTTGTTTTTCGTTTCTGGATGCAGCGGAAGCGAAATCCTGGGTCGATGAATACTACGGATTGTTGAAGACGGACTGCCGGCCGCTCGCGCATTCGGTCAACCCCAATTTTAGTCTGTTTACCGGCTTCGGCGTCCATAAAGACGCTGACGTTGCTGCTGATCGATTCCTCGACGGGCTGAGATTCTTCCAGTGGTCATTGAACCACTACTACCGCGGCGGCGCTCACAAACCGGGCCGTGTAGATCTGTGGGAAAGATTTCAGGTTGAAGTCGAGGAACTTAAGAAGACCGAAACTGATGAATTTATTCAACGACAAATAGCGACGAGCCGGAGCGGCATCGGTTCTGTGGAAAGTGTTCGCCAGAGATTGCGTGAACTCTGCGATGCGGGAATCGACGAAGTTACATTCATCATGCAAATGGGTGATAACAAACACGAACATATCTGCGAGTCATTAGAGTTGTTCGCCAAAGAAATCCTGCCAGAGTTTAAAGATGAGCATCCAGCGCTCGAAGCCAAGAAGCATGCGGAACTAGAGCCGTTTGTCGAGAAAGCCTTTGAAAGAATTGGCGGACGCAAAGAAACGCACATTCCTGACGATGAAATCGAGGATATATTTGCAGTCAACTATATCGCCAAATACGGGAAGGAAGAGGCGGTACTCGGGTCGGTTGCTAACTCGAAGAGTTAGCGCTGCTGCTGCGGAATCAATCACTCAAAAAGCAGGCGCTGTTGTTGGAATTCGCGCCGGAGAAATTCGGCGATTGCCTTAATCCGCGCGAGTTGCGCCATGTCAGTGTGCACTGCAAGAATAATGTTGCGGCTGAATCTGATCTGGTCGGGCAGCACTGGAATCAATTCTGGTTCAGTTGCAGCAATGAATTTCGCGAAACAACACAAACCACCTCCGGCGGCCGTTGCCTTCAATTGGGCGACAATACTTGAACAGGAAATCGTCGTATTAAAGCCGAGGTCAGCGCCACTCAAGAATTGGTCTATTGCTGGTCCGAAGTCGAAGTCATCAATGCCGCTAACAAAATCGTGATGTGCCAGATCCGCAATTTTTTTTATTTTCTCGTATCGTGCCAGGTAAGAACTGGATGCGTATAGACGCATTGTGACTTCCGTCAATGGCGTGCTGGTAATTCGCTTGCTCTCATGCTCGCCGATCATTATCGCCATGTCGGCCTCACGACGGGACAAGTCAAAATTTCTGGACGTTACGACAAGCTCAACATTGAGTTGCGGATGAATCTGCCTGAGCTTGGCGAGCCGTGGTGCGATAAAAAGCGTACCGAGACCATCAGGCACACCAATACGAACAGTGCCGCCAATGGCAATATCCCGACCGCCGATCGTACTCTGTGCGTGAACCGCATGCCCTTCCATCGATTCCGCTACGGACAACATCGCCTCCCCCTCGTCCGTTAATGCATACCGATCATCAACCCGATCAAAAAGTCTGGCTCCGAGATCAGATTCAAGCGCTGTTACACGTCGCCTGACCGTGTTGTGGTCAACGCGAAGTAGTCTCGCTGCAGCACTGGGGTTTCCAGCGCGCACCATCGCCAGAAAAAACCGCAGGTTATCCCAGTTGAAATCTTTCATCGTACGTAAGGGTAGTCGATTCTCGCAGCTTTAAGAACCGGTCTGAGAGTACAGCTAGAAAAGTGCTATCGGATTCACAGGAGATGCCGTTCCTCCGGCAATCCGGAGAGGCGACACAGTTAGGAAAAACTCGTTGCGTAACAATCGCTTGCAGGATTTTTGCAAACCTTCAAGTTGCAAATTATGGAGCAACAAGAGCCCCATATAGACCTCGGTACCGACGTGTATGGGAATGGCTTCCTCTTCGAACGGAGATGGCAGCACATCATGGGCGCAGTCAGAACCAATAAGCGCCACCTTTCGGTCGTGAATCCATTCCAGGCAATCCGGATAAATACCAGGCAAATTGCCTCGGCCGTCAGGGAACCTCTCGCATTCGGGACCGACAGTTTCTCGCCTTTCATGACGACCGGTTCGGTAGATCAAAATATCGCCCTCGCCTACCGTAATTCCCGCCAACTCCTCGGCTCGATTAAAATCTTCCGGCCTTACCGGATCTTCGGGATCGATAAACGGGACGCCCCGTGCTGCTGCGATATCCAGAAAAACACCTCGCGAAACGATACCGTCTGCAGCCACGCATATATCGAGCGTCGCTGCTCCTTTTGAGGTCACCAACGCCGCTGGCCTTCCGTTAAACATCACTCGGTTGTCGCTTATATGACAAAGAGCATCCAGATGACTCTGTGCCTGACCGTGCGGAAACACTCCGATCTGGTCGTAACAAACGCCGGCGCCTGTCTCCGGAGCCACATCGCCGGCGGCAACCATATAGTGTTGCGCTGGAATATTGTTCATCGGTGACGGAACGGTATCGACGTCGCGTCCCAAACCAATGGCACTTCCCTCTGAAATCAATTTAGCGGCGGCAACACGATGAGCTGGAGTGATGTAGTTCAGTGTCCCCAATTGATCATCAGAACCCCATCGTCCCCAGTTAGATATCGCTTCATAAACGGTGCGAACATCATCATCATTGAGCGTGTTAGAGGTCACTAGCTGTTGGCCGGGCAAGTCATTGCTATATCGCCTCTGATGCGCCGCTTAACCACTCTGTTCCTTGCTCGCTACAAGCTTTGGCCTCGTCAGCGATAGCACGTAGTGCAGCGTCACTAAACTGGCCACTAAAACCGACGGCACTAACAACCAGGACTGGTGCTCCAGCTGCGTCGAACACTGGAGCCGCAATGGTTGTGATGCCGCGAACGAAATGATCACGATCAATTGCGTAACCGCGCGTTCGAGCTTCTTTGAGGTCGTCCCAGTACTCCTCAAACTCGGGTGGATTCTCCCACCTCAGTACCTCAAACTGCCGGCGAATAACATCCTTCGACAAACCGCTGAACGCTGCCATGCATCGCCCCAATGCGCCAATAAACATAGGCAATCGTTGTCCCACTGTCATATGAATTCGGACGGCTGATTCGGCATCAGCTCGCTCGACAAGAATAACGCGATCATCAGCAACCCGCCGCCAGAGAGTAGCTGTAACCCGATGATCCAATGCCATTTTTGTCAGTCTGGGTTTCAAGAACTGAACGATTTGATCTCGTTCGATCATTCCCTTTGTCAATTCCAATAACCCGTAACTAATCGAGTAATTCTTGGTCCCCGCGTCAAAATCGACCAATTGTTCCTGCACAAGGGTTCTCAATAGATTGAAGCAAGTACTCGGGCTGATATCCACATCTCGGGCAACCTGACTCACGCCAACGGGAGATCGCGCCTGAACCAGGTACCGAATCACATTGAGGCCTGATACTAATGCGCCTACTGTCTTTTCGGAGCCAACTTTTTTCTTGGTCACGGTTATTATTCTTCGTCCTGTCTAAGTGATGCCTCATCAAGTCCCGCCAGCGCGCAAGCGACGTCCTGATTTTCTGTTGCCCCTGATACGCCTACGCCACCCAGCAATATACCTGCAGCGGAAATTACCGGCTGTCCTCCTGCAATTGCCGCTACACCTGGGACTGTCGATACCGACGGTGTCTTCGCAGCCAGGTCCGCAAGATCCGCCGTCGACATACCGAGCGACGATGACGAACGCGCTTTCCAGATAGCGACTTCAACGGCTCCGGGAACCACTCCATCCATTCTTAGCACCGCCGCGAGCAATTCGCCGGGACCCGCAACCGCAATCGCCACTGCAATATTGTTACTGGCCGCGTAACGTTCACAACCTTCGACGATGGCTTTCGCGGTCTCGGCGTCCAACGTTGGTCGCTTTTCCTGGGCGGACGCGCCAACGTTCGACAACAGAATAGTGATCAGAACAACGCCTGAAGCGAAAACAGATCTAAATCTCAAGCTATTGGCGGCAGTCATCTAGCAGAGAATACGTTTCACGATGCTTGCACACAAATGTCTATGCTTCGTTGCCTTGGCTCCAGCCCACGGCGTGGTCGCCAGAACGCACTACATCGGCCTTTATCCTGCTAAACAACCAACGACCTTCGATCTTTTTGTATTCGTCCGTGTAGTCGCAAAACATCCAGTGTGAAACACCGCCTTCCTCCGAATTCAATGTCACCGGAATAACCGTACGCCACCGCGCAGACGCTGTATCGCCGTCAATATCAATCTCTTCGTTCGACAAAGCGTGAACAGAAAAAATAACGGCTTCAGGCATGCCACGGAAAAACTCTGCTATCGCCTTCGGCCCTACGAAGTTGCCCCAAGGTTCTCCAGCTTCCCACACGCCATCCTCGGTAAATAGTGCCGCAATCTCATCTGCCTGGAATCCGGCATCGCAGTGTCCACAATACTTGTGCTTGAGTCGCCGAATTGCCTCAAGATCCTCGAGTCTTTCGAGTCGAACCATCAACTCATTTAGGTCTGCCATATTCGTCCTCTTGTATAAATGCCGAAACGCTGCTGTTTCTGACTGCTAACTTTTGGGAATTATTCGGGCGATCACAGCTCTGACCTCAACCACTTCGCCTTCTGCCGCGACAATGGTTTGCAGTACGCCATCGCAGGGCGCCGGAATCTCCACGATTGCTTTCGCCGCCTCAACTTCAACAATGATTTCACCCTCCAAAACCTCGGCGCCTTCACTCTTCAGCCACTGGACAATTTCCCCGTCCTGCATGCCCATTCCGCTCTGCGGCAACAAGACGTCAATTACATTCGCATTAACTTCGCTCAAAACAGATCCTTTCCGCTAGCTATCCATGACTTTACGCACCGCAGCAATGATGCGCTCTGGACTCGGGTAAAGTGGTTTCTCGATAGGCGGACTGAATGGCAAATGCGTGTCCGGTGTTGTCACCCGAAGCACTGGCGCCTTCAGATGCGAAAATGCACGTTCAACAATGGTTGCCGAGATTTCGCTAGCAGCGCTGCAGCTTTGATGCGCTGGGTCCACTGTAATTGCCCGACCCGTTTTGCGAACCGAGTTTAGGATTGTTTTCGTATCCAGCGGCACTAGAGTTCGTGGGTCAACTACCTCAACGGAGACACCCTCGCCCGCCAATGTCTCCGCCGCCGCCAGTGCATATTGGACTGAGCCACCAACGGCAATAACACTGACATCCGTGCCCTCGCGTTTTACGTCGGCGACTCCTATTGGTACCAGGAAATCATCGTCGTCGGGCACCGTAGATTTCGACGACCACAAGGTACCATCCTCGAACGACATAACCGGGTTGTCATCCCGGATCGCCGACTTAAGCAAGCCTTTCATGTCCGCTGGGTTGGACGGGACGATTATCTTCAAGCCTGGCATGCCCATGAACATCGGGTATGGTCTGTCAGAATGCTGGGCGGCATTGGAATTACCGTAGAACATGCACATCCGTAGTACCAATGGCAGACGAGCCTGGCCGCCGTACAAATAGCGGGATTTTGCGACGATACTGCATATTTGGTCCATCGCCGGGTAAGCGAATGTCGCGATTGTGAGGTCAACGATCGGCCGCATTCCCACCATGCTGGCGCCCGCGGCTGCGCCTACAAATCCCGCTTCCGAAATCGGCGTATCCCGCACACGGGCTTTGCCGAACGCTTCCACAAATCCTGTCGTCGTTCCGA
This sequence comes from Gammaproteobacteria bacterium, assembly GCA_022600955.1. Lineage (GTDB taxonomy): Bacteria > Pseudomonadota > Gammaproteobacteria > Steroidobacterales > Woeseiaceae > UBA1847. The sequence continues at coordinate 148,670 of JAHZJK010000003.1, read as the reverse complement.
AGACGTTGCAACGTACGTCCTCACCCATGAGAAACACGTTCTCGTCTCTCGACAACTCTTCGAACTGCGCTTGTCTTATCGCCTCAAGGAAGCTGACATTAGCCATCGCCGTCCTCCACAACGTTCAACCACGCCGGGATCGGCACCGGTTCAGTAAAGACGTCCGTGAACGCTTCTGACTGTTCGGGATATGGGCTGTTTCTCGCGAAATCGAGTGACGCGATAATTTCATCCTCAATCTCCGTCTCGATCGCTAGTAGATCATCGGCAGCCGTACCGCCTGCGATAAGTTTTGATCGATACAATTCTATGGGATCACGTTTCAGCCACTCTTCGAGTTCAGGTCCGCGTTCCAGGAGAACACGACCCATGTTCGCCGCATGCTCCGCAAAACGATAGGTCTTCGCCTCAACGAGAGTTGGGCCCTCGCCCGCTCGAGCTCGGCTAACGGCCGCGCCGACAACATCGAAGACAGCATCGACATCCTGACCATCTACGATCTCTGAGCGCATCGTGTAAGCCGCGCCTCGTTCAGCGATATCCTTTACCGAAATGACTTCGGCTGCCGGTGTCGATACACCGTACAAATTATTCTCACATAAGAATATGACCGGCAAATTCCAGATTGCCGCAAGATTCATGCCCTCGTGGAATGCACCTTCGTTGGTTGCTCCATCACCGAAAAAGCAAAGCGACACTCTGTCGCTACCCTGCAAGCTTGCTCCAAGCGCCGCGCCAACAGCAACCGGTACTCCCGACCCGACGATACTCGTTTCGCCGAGACTACCGACCGAGAAATCGGAGAGATGCATTGAACCACCCTTACCTCCGCAAACCCCGGTACTGCGGCCGAACAACTCGGCCATCAGCGGATTGATCGCTGCGCCTTTTGCAATGGGATGTCCATGGGAACGATGATTTCCGACCATGTAGTCATCCGGGCGAAGTGCCATGCAGGAACCCACTATCTCCGCTTCCTGTCCGGTCGCGGTGTGCAGGGATCCCGGTATCTCGCCCTTGGCATGGCATGCCTCGGCGTGACTCTCAAATCGCCTGATCAGTACCATTCGGCGAAATAATTCAAGGCGTTCTTTTTTCATATCGCCTACGGCACCATTTAGTTCGAGTTTTCTGCACCCGGTGCGGAGGGGGGCTTTCGCACCGGGTGCAGATATTCGTCATTCTTACCAACAAAGCTTGCGCTGTGTCCAGCGCAAGTCCTGGATTCGTCTGCTTACCACGTCTTTCGTAGGCTAACACCAAATATTCTTGGATATCCGACGCCCTGGTAGCCACCGAAGTTAGTGGTCTGGCTTTCGAACAGGTATTCCGCATCAGTGGCATTGTCCACGTAAAGTCGCATCGAGAGTCCCGACTCATTCTCTATATCCAAAGCTAGATTGACAATCGTAAACGAGTCCTGAACGGTCAATCTTGCTGGACCACCGGCACCGGGAATCATGTCATATTCATCCGAATAGGATACCAAGGTAACGAATTTGCCACTCCAGTTGCTAGAGACGTCAAAGTTAACAGTGAGGTCGGCCGCGAATGAATTTTCCGGGGTCTGTGCGGTTCTGGTACCGGTAAAATTCAAGCTTGACCTTACCAAACCCCGCTCATCCCCTACTGCGCCGGGAGCTTCCCATGCAGGAATAAAACCCGATGCGTTGTCATAGTTAAGATACTGCCCGTTGAGATACGTGTAAGCCGCTCCCAACGACACCATTTCGCTGGCTGCCCACTGGAATCCGAACTCCATGCCTGTAACCTCTGCTGCGGCCGCATTTTCCTGGGAAATTCCGAGTGATCCGGTATCGATAACGGCGATCTGGAGATCCTTCCAATCATAATTAAAAAGGGCTACATCGATTTGAACGTTGTCTTGTGGCGTAAACTTGGCACCGATCTCAAACGCATCTACTTGCTCAGGTTCGATTCGCGGTTGCAGGCCAAAACTCGGACTGTTAAAGCCTCCTGCTTTGAAGCCCTTGCTAAAGCTCGCGTAAGCAGAACCCCAGTCACCCCGGTAATTAAGAGCGACTCGGGGCGTAAATGCATCAAAATTCTCTGTCTGTGTGACGTCCGGAAGGGCGCCCCCAGCTAACCTACCACCGATTACAGCATGCGTTACCTCGTCATCTGTGTAGCGCCCACCAATGGTCAGTGTCAGGTCATCTGTAAGGTCGTAGTAGCCTTCTACGTAGACTGCAAAGGACTCGACATCGTCAAAGTTCGGGGCGACAGCCTGAAGCGCGTTCCAATTATCACCGCCAACCCCGAAGGTAAACGCATTATCGTCGTCGCTGAAGAAAACACCAGCCGTAACATCAAGGCGACCGTCTGAATCTGATGTAATGCGCAATTCCTGGGTGAACGACTCGTAGACAATGCCGTCGGGTTCTCCAGGCACAGTAGTGTTCTTGGCCCCGAACGCACTCTGTGCAGGCGCCAGGCTTGCGTCCTGATCCTGACCGCCATTCTGCATGACTTCTCTTTTCTGCGTGGCGCTCGTTATCGTCCAGGTATCGTTAATCGCGTATTCCAAATTCAATGCCAGAGTATCGACTTCGCGATAGCGCCCGTGCGAATCGCCCGCCAACGGGTTGCGTCCCCAGGAGTCGATAACACCCTGATCGACAATGGCCTGCGGTGTTTGGTCAGTTTGGTACCAACCGAGAGCAGCACCGTCGTCGCCGCCCACACATAATTGACACAATTGGCCGACCGCATTTTGGCGTCTGAGAGGCTCATCCCCAGAGCTTTCTCCGTATTCCACCTTCAAGATCGCTTTGAACTGATCCGTTGGCTGGAAAAGAGCTTGAGCCCGGATACGCGTATATTCTTTCTCACCGGTGATTTTGTCGCCAGTGTTGATGTTTGTAACGTGACCTTCACCACGATCCCAGTATTTTCCGGCAACGCGCACGGCAACCGTATCGCCCAGAGGCAGGTTTATCATGCCCTCAATCGAGGTCGTATCTAATTCGGCGTAGCCGGCCTCAACATAGCCTGCGGTAGCCTCGAGATTCGGCTTATTGGTTATGAACTGAAGGGTGCCACCAGTCGCATTTCGACCGTACAGCGTGGGTTGCGGTCCTTTCAGCACCTCAACCCGCTCCATGTCATAGAAAACTTCAACGGCTCCAATCTGGTTAGATATGTAAGAATCATCCGTGTAAATAGCAACGCTATTGCCCAAAGCAGGTCCCGCATAGCCGGTTCCGACTCCTCGCAGCGTTACCTGGCTGGATCCTGACACCTCATGAAAGGTTAGACCGGGAACTGCAAGCTCAAGATCGTGGCTGGTAAATAGTTGCAGGTCGCGAATTTTTTCGCCAGATACAACTGAAAGCGCACTCGGAATATCCAGTACAGTTTGCTCGCGACGTTGTGCTGTCACGACAATTTCTGATAGTGAAGTTTCTGACTCTTTAACTTGTGCCACTGCCGGCGCGCCTATCGCGACGATGATGGACAATAAGGCAATCGAGCTTCTCATAATAATGGTAAACATCTTTTTGGACCCCCAAAAGGCGACTCTCGCCGCTTACATGGCAGTTTTCCTGCCTCACTGGACTAAATTGCAATAACTATCAGCCTTCAAACATGACCCTAAATGCCGTATCGATTTGGCCTGATTATTCTACATAGCGAATGCTTCTTCTCCATAATGAAACACAGGCAAGTGAAAAAATCAAGAAAATAGACAGTGATCCGCCCGCGTATCGGCTTCCTAGGTCAGGTCAAAGCCTGAGTAGCCCTCCTTAGCAACCTCCGCGCATTTCTCACGATACGGGGGCAATCCAAGGTAAGGCATAAACACCCGCGGTTTTCCGGGAATATTTGCGCCGAGATACCAGGAGTTGCAGGTGGGAAAGAGCGTGCTTGCGGCAATTGCATTTACCTCGGCAACCCAATCAAGCTCCGCTGCTGGAGTTACCTCAATGGCGCTGAAGGAATTTGACCTCAAGTACTCAATGCACTCGGCGACCCAACCAACATGGTGTTCAATAGTACAGACCATGTTGGTCAGTACCGACGGATTTCCCGGGCCTACTATTGTGAACAGGTTCGGGAATCCGGCTGTTCCAACGCCTAAGTAATTGATCGGCCCATCCGCCCATTTATCGGTAAGACGGGTCCCACCCTTGCCGCGGATATCGATGTTCGAGATGGCGCCCGTCATGGCGTCGAACCCGGTAGCAAAAACTATGCAGTCAAGATCGTAGGACTTCTCGCCAATACGAAGTCCCGTTTCGGTAATTTCCTCAATTGGCGAGTCCTTGATGTCTACAAGTGAAACATTCGCTCGATTGTACGTCTCGTAGTAATTTGTATCAGTGCACAGGCGCTTACAGCCAATCATGGTCGTCGGCATCAACCGCTCCGCGACCTCCGGGTCAATCACTGTTGCGCGAATTTTTTGGCGAACAAACTCGGCCGCTGTTTGATTGGCCGCGGGATCAGTCAGTAAATCAGCGTAAGCGCCCAGGAACAGAAGCCCGCCGACGTTTTGCCAACGATGTTGGTATTGATCTTCACGCTCCTTCTCCGAAACCTGCAACGCCAATTCGGTGTTTACGGGATGGTCGGAACCAAATCCGCCCATTGTTGCTTCATTCCGTTCTCTCAATCCGGAATAGTCATTCTTAAACTCGGTCAGCCAGCCAGGATCAAGATCGTAGTTTCCTGCCGGCACAGAATAGGCAGGTGTTCGTTGAAAAACCGTCAGATGCTCGGCCTGCTCAGCGATGATGGGGATACATTGTATGCCCGATGACCCGGTCCCAATTACGCCAACACGTTTGTCTTGAAAATCGAGACCCTCGAGAGGCCATGCTCCCGTATGTGCGGATTGGCCTTTGAATGCCTCCCGGCCAGGGATGTCGGGATAGAATATGGTCGACAGCGCGCCTGTCGCCATAATCAGAAATTGAGCGTCGACAACCCGTCCGTCATCAGATGTGACCTTCCATCGATTCGACTTCTCGTCGAATTCCGCCCCGCTGACTCGTGTTTTCAAGACTACGTCACGACGCAAGTCAAATCGGTCAGTGACATGCTCAAGGTAACTTAGAATCTCTGGCTGGCTTGCGTAGCGCTCCGACCAATTCCAGTCTTGCTGGAGATCCTCGGAAAACTGGTATGAGTATTCAACGCTTTGGACGTCACAACGGGCGCCAGGATAGCTGTTCCAATACCAGGTCCCGCCGATTCCATCACCTGCCTCGTAGATTTTTGCAGACAACCCTATGCCGCGCAATTTGTGCAGCATGAATAAGCCTGAAAACCCTGCCCCCACGATCACTGCGTCGAGCGACCCCTGGGCGTTTGAGGCTGCGGTTTCAGAATTCGAATCAAATTTTGTGGACATTGATTTAGCTTGTGTAGAACGAAATTGAATACTAGGTTGATATTTGTGCGCTTCCGAATCGCAGAATTGAACATGCTGAAGTCGGCCTGACGATCGTATTATTCGAGTTATGCCAATATATGAATCGCTGAATACTCATCGCCGCTACATTCCTGACTCTGTTGCGGCGACCAATGGCCCAGAAACGCTAACGTACAGCGACCTTGCCGGCCGAGTCGATACATTGACCAAGAGCATGATCGCCAGCGGCATCGCCAAGGGCGACCGGGTCGTTACTCTCGCCGCGCCCAGCATTGAATTCTGGATCAGTTTTCTGGCTACGGTTTCAATAGGTGCGATTTGGTCAGGTCTGAATCCGCGATATCGACAACACGAGTGTCGTACGAGACTGGAGGAGTTGCAGCCAAAACTTGTGCTTGTTCTCGAAGATGATATTGACGGTCGCGATCATTTTGAGGAGATACAGCACATTCTGAATAATGGTGCGAATAGCGATTCGACCGAGATTTTTTCATTTGGCGAGCGGAACGACGAATTCTCCTTTGACTGCTATCTGTCCCGCGGTGAGAAAGTCAGTAAAGAGGAATACCGGACTGCATTGTCGGCAGTGCGTGACGAGGATATTGCGGCAATCGTCTATACGTCCGGCTCGACCGGCGACCCCAAGGGTGCGATGCTAAGTCATGGTGCCATGCTCCGGTGTGCCGCTGCTTCGGTGGAGTGGCTTGGCGATAGCCTTCAGAAGGCCATCATGTCCGTCCCTATAAACCACGTTGGCGGCCTCAACAACTTGTGCATGAACGTTTTTTGCCACGGCGGCACAATCCGGTTCCTGGGGAAGTTCTCGATCGAGGATATTCTTGAGATCGGCGATCAGGAATCCGTCACTTATGTGGGTCATAATCAGACTACGTTTACGATGCTTTTGGGGTTGCCTGACTTCTCTCTGGAAAAAATGCATGCGTGCAAGGCCCTGGTTCATGGAGGATCGCGCACCAGTGAGAAAACGCTCGCCAGATTCTCGTCGCTCGATTCATCGATATCGTCGGTCTACGCACAAACCGAGAGTTGCGGTTACATCCTTCATTCACAGCACGATGCGACGCTGGATGTGATGGCGAATACATTGGGCAAGCCCATGGGTGGAGTCAAAATTCGAATCTCTCATCCAACCAGTAACAAAGAGTTGCCGATCGGCGAGGTCGGAGAAATGCAGGCGAAATTCGATTGGGCGTTTTCCGGATACTACAATGACTCGAAAGCGTCAGATGCCGCATTTACTGACGATGGTTATTTGAAGACGGGCGACCTTTGTCTTGTGCGTTCCGACGGCAACATCGAATTGATTGAGCGGATGTCCCAAATGTACAAGTCAGGTGGACACAGCATCTTCCCAACCGAGATCGAACAAGCAATCTGCAGGCATCCCGACGTAGCAATGGCCGCTGTATTGGGTGTGAAGAACGAGCTTTTTGGCGAAGTGGGCTATGCATTCGTAATGCCAATTCAAGGCACTGCACTGATTGAACAGGACGTTGACGAATTTCTTCGCCAGCAGATCGCAAATTTCAAAGTACCCAAGACAATTCGCCTGCTGAAATCTATGCCGCTCCTCCCGAACACGAAAATTGACAAACAAGCCTTAAAGGACCTGCTAAATGACAATCCCTGAGAATATTTCCGTAGTCGACCTTTGCTTAAACATTCCCGGGGACGATGATAGCCATTGGTATGAATTCATTAAACCAATGCTCATGGACGCTGAAAGTCGTGAAACTTTCAAAATGCCGGCACAGTATATGTTCAAGAACATCCCAGAAGCTGTTGGCCATGACGATTATATCGCCTTCACTGTCGAACAGATGGACAAATACAATATTCGCCAGGCGATGCTGGATGTGGACGAGAACAACGCCGTAAACATCGAAGCATTGCAGCGTTATCCTGATCGATTCTTTGCATCGCTCGCCGTCGATCCAAATCGCGGCATGGACGAGGTTCGGAAGATTGTACGTCTTCACGAAAAATTTGACTTGAAAGCGGTTACCGGATTTCCATCGGGAACCTGTCCGCAAGCACCAATCAATGACAAGAAATGGTACCCAATATATGCAAAACTCGTAGAGCTGGATCTACCATATTGCGTATGTGTTGGCGTACCTGGTCCGCGCCTGCCGTTCGAGTGCCAGAAGGTTGAGCTACTTGATGAAGTATGTTGGTTCTTTCCCGAGTTGAAAGTCGTAATGAGACACGGAGGTGAACCTTGGACCGCAATGGCCTGCAAACTAATGCTTAAGTACCCGAACCTCTATTACTCGACCAGTGCGTTTGCCCCGAAACACTATCCAGAAGACATTATCAAATTCGCGAATTCCAGAGGTGCGGACAAGATTATGTACGCTGGGTACTTCCCGATGGGACTGTCGCTAGAAAGAATTTTTCGAGAGTTGCAAGACGTTCCATTCAAAGAGGACGTTTGGCCGAAGTTTTTGGGCGAGAATGCGCGTCGCGTATTCAAACTGGACACCTAACTAAAATGTCCTGTCGCGGTAGATTGCTCATGTCACGCCTTGGCGTTGTAGGTTTGTGCTTCGTGCTTACATCCTGCAATCAGAAAAACAGTCAAGACGATTCTGCAACAACCACTTTCGTAAATTGGAGCCTGCACGGCAATGATCACGGGGAGCAAAGATTTTCACAGTTAGATTCCATTGACGTCGGCAATGTCTCTCAGCTCGGTTTAGCCTGGAGCTACGATATGGGGACCTATCGCGGTCTCGAAGCAACGCCAATCGTTGCCCGTGGAAAAATCTTTGTTACAGGGAACTGGGGCGTCGTACATGCGATAGATGCCGGCAACGGCGAGCACCTCTGGACATTTGACCCAAAGGTGCCAGGTAAGTGGGGGCGCTATGGGTGTTGCGATGTTGTGAATCGAGGCGTTGCAATTTCCGACGGAAAACTTTTTGTCGCCAGTTTCGACGGACGCCTGTTTTCACTTGACGCCAACAATGGGGAAGTGATTTGGGAGGTCGACACGATTGACGGCAAGCCACCTTACACAAGCACGGGAGCGCCCAGGGTTGTCAAGAACAAGGTGATGATTGGTAATGGTGGCTCAGAATATGGCGTGCGTGGATACATCAGCGCCTACGACATCAACACCGGTGAACTCATATGGCGTTTTTATACCATTCCTGGCGACCCATCGAAGCCTTTTGAGCAGCCGGAGCTTGAGAAGGCCGCTGCGACATGGTCCGGCAACCGGTGGTGGACCAGCGGTGGGGGCGGCACTGTTTGGGATTCCATGGCCTATGATTCCGAAAATGATCTTTTCTATTTCGGCGTCGGCAATGGTTCGCCGTGGCCACGCGACGTCCGATCCCCGGGTGGTGGTGACAATCTGTTCTTGTCGTCAATTGTCGCGGTCCGTCCGGATACCGGTGAGTATGTTTGGCATTACCAAACAACACCTGGCGATAGCTGGGACTATACAGCGACGCAGCACATGATCTTGGCCGAGATCGACGTCAGCGGTGAACGCCGTGATGTTCTGATGCAGGCCCCGAAAAACGGTTTCTTTTACGTCCTTGACCGCATCACGGGAGAGCTGCTTTCCGCAGATAATTACGTTGCGACAACCTGGGCCACTCATGTCGACCTGGCGACCGGACGGCCTGTGGCATTGGATCACTACGGCACTGATCCGAGCGTCGTCCTGCCGTCGCCCGCCGGCGGCCACAACTGGCAACCGATGGCATTCAACCCTGACAAAAATCTTGTATTTATTCCAACGCGTGATCTCGCCGGCTTGTACGCCATCTCAAGGGAGTGGGCGGAGACCGGCGAAGTGACCCGTTTGCCAGATTGGTGGAACATCGGTATGGACTGGCAATCGTATACCGACATCGTGGCCAGCCTTGATCCTGACGATATCCCAATCAGCCATGGATACCTAAAGGCATGGAATCCCAGTACCCGGGAAGTCGCTTGGACATACAAACACAGTAACGTCTGGAATGGCGGCATTTTGGCGACCGCTGGTAACCTCGTATTCCAAGGTGCCGGTGATGGTGTACTGCGCGCGCACCAATCGGACAGCGGAGAGGTTCTCTGGTCAGCGAACGTCATGACCGGGATGATCGCCCCTCCGGTCACGTACTCTATCAATGGAGAACAGTTCCTGTTGGTCCTTGCCGGCTGGGGCGGGACAGCGATTGCGGGTGGAGATGCACGCACCTCTGCCGCGGCAAAATATGGCAATCGTGGACGCTTACTGTCTTTCAAACTCGGTGGACCTGAAAAATTGCCCATATTACCCTTGCGAGACCAGTCTTTCGCGAACGTTAGCGACGAAAGCCTGGATGAAATTGACGTGCAGTCCGGCGCCAGAATTTACATGCAATACTGCAGTTTGTGCCACGGTTCCCGCGTCGACAGCAGTGGCGTTATCCCGGATCTCCGCAGAATGTCGCCCGGCGTACGTTCGCAGTTTCAGGAGATCGTTCTGAATGGACAAAGAGAGGTTCTCGGCATGCCCAACTTCTCGGATCTGCTTGAACCTGACGAGGTTGCCCAAGCCTATCAATACATACTTCAAGTCACGAAGGAATCAGCGCGGGACGCACCACCGTAGTTGCACCTTGGTGCCCGTTTTTTTCGCACGGGTTTAATTTGACAATCCCGCCAGGTACAGAGCATGCGCTTGCTAAAAGAACCGCTAATACACTTTCTCTTCATCGGACTGATACTGTTTGCCAGTTACAGCGCATTAAATCCAGACAGTGACAATTCGGACAAACAAGAGATCATTGTTGACCGCGAGGCTCTGCTCAATTATTTGCGGTATCAGAATAAAGCCGTCAACACCGAACACAATCAAAGATCACTGGAGCGAATGTCGCTCAGCCAACGACAGGCGCTCATTGATGCGTATGTCAGAGAGGAGGCGCTCTTTCGCGAAGCAAAGGCACTGGGTCTCGACCAGGAAGATCCTGTCGCCAGGCAACGGACAGTTCGAAATCTGGAATACATAACGACGAGTTTTGTAGCCAACGATGATCACGTAAACGACGAGACCATCCGAACTTACTTTGATGAACACAAGAAAGAATACTTTCGACCGGCCGAGATAACCTTCACTCACGTATTTTTCAGCCACGAAAGTCGCGGCGAAAAAGACGCCAAGAGGCAGGCGGAGCAAGCACTGCAAAATCTCAATACTGCGCGGGTACCGTTCCACAAGGGTCTCGAATTCGGCGATCGCTTTCTTTATCACACTAACTACGTCAACAGGCAAGCGGATGAAATTGCCGGCCACTTTGGCTCCGCAATGCAACGTCAACTGTTTCTGCTAGACGTAGACGAACAGATTTGGAAGGGACCGTTCACCTCCCCCTACGGTGAGCACCTGGTAATGGTCGTACAAAAAAAATCAGGGCATTTGCCTGCGATGTCAGAAATCCGGGACGAGCTTGTTAAGGATATCCAGCGGATCAGGCTCAAAGCGGAGACCGAGAAAGCCATTCAATCGGTGATAGGGGGCTACAAGGTCAACGTCGCAGAAGATTTGTTGCTGCAGCGCGCCGACGATCAAACTTCTTATCCAGATGTTGCGAAATGACTGTGAAATTTCCTGCTGCCCCGCAGCTAGTCGCTATCATCGGATTGCTGCTTTTCAGTGTCTTTGCGGTCGCCGATGACAATCGCCCATTCAATGTAGAGATTACGGAAATACACGAGAGCACCTACGGCGTGCGATGGCGCGTTCCTCCGACCGCAACAGCAAACAATAATCCGCAGGTCGAACTACCCGATACCTGCAAGATTCTAGATCCACGAGACAAGCAACGCACCATATCAACTGCAAAACAAACAACGGGGCGAGCAATCTACCGCTGCCAGTCAAGCCTGTCGGGTCAGACAATTGCCATAAAATACGATCGCGACAATCCTTCCATTTCCAGCTTGATTCGGTATCAGGCCTTGACCGGGGAGCGCCACTCCCGCGTTCTCAGCCCGGATCAAGGCGAATGGCAAATCCCTGACAAAGAGGCCACGAGCCAGGTAGCACAAGAATACACGCTGCTAGGCATTCAACACATTTTGGGCGGTACCGATCACCTTTTGTTCATCGTCTGCCTGCTGTGGATAGCCGGAAACAGTCGGCGCATTCTGATCACCATCACCGGATTTACAGTGGCGCACTCCATCACACTCATACTGTCCGCGCTCAACTTGGTAGCTGTGCCGATTCCACCGGTTGAGGCAAGCATCGCTCTAAGTATCGCAATTCTGGCGAGTGAAATAGTGAAGGGACGAAAACACAGCCTGACCTGGCGTTACCCGATTAGCGTTTCGAGCGCATTTGGGCTACTGCATGGATTTGGTTTTGCCGCAGCGCTGAGTGAAATCGGGTTACCGCAAACAGAACTGGTGACTGGCTTATTGTTTTTTAATATTGGAGTGGAGATAGGGCAGATACTTTTCGCCAGCTCGATCATTTTTCTCGTCTATACTGCAAAACGCATGTTGACTCTGTGGCCACAAAGATCGTCACTTCTTCGTCACTCACGTGCATTGGTGGGCTACGGTACGGGCAGTATCGCCTCGTTTTGGATGATCCAGCGATGCGCAGGTTTCCTATGATCGACGGTTCTTTTGTAAAACTGTGGCTGACGATCCTTCTGTGTTTGCCGCTATCAACGGCCAGCGCAGAATCTATGAACGGATTCCGGGTCGACAACGGCCTGATCCCGATCGACGAGATAAAAGAGGGTGGACCACCACGCGACGGAATTCCGTCATTGGACAATCCCGTGTTCGTGACTGCCGACGACGCGACTTATCTGAAACGTCGCGATCGTGTTTTGGGGTTATCGATCAATGGCGTCTCCCGGGCGTATCCGATTCGAGTCCTCAACTACCATGAAATCGTCAACGACATAGTTGGTGGCGCCGGCGTCGTCGTGACCTACTGTCCTCTATGTGGAAGTGGCACAGCATTCGCTGCAGTCATAGATGGGCGACACCACGAGTTCGGTGTCTCGGGGCTACTGTATAACAGCGACTTACTGATGTACGACCGGCAAACCGGCTCCTTGTGGTCTCAGCTTATGGTTCAGGCCGTCACCGGCCCGATGAAGGGAACGCAACTGGAGCAGCTGCCGCTGTCAAACACAAGTTGGCGGGAATGGGTCAAACGGTATCCCGAGACCCGCGTGCTTTCGAACAAGACCGGATACTCTCGAAACTACAAAGTAGACCCATACCCGAACTACAGGAGGGACGGCAAACTATTTTTCCCGGTTACGCACTCAAGCAAAAAGTACCGGCGAAAGGAGATCGTAATGGGTCTGGAGATCGACGGCCAGTTCAAAGCGTATCCCTTCAAAGAATTGAAAAAAGGCGAGAGCAGGTTTGACGACACGTTTGCGGGCGAGGACTTCAGTGTTGAATTCGACGCAAAAAATCGGACGGCCCGAGTGCTTAGAAGTGATGGATCAGAAATTCCAACGACAATGGTGTTCTGGTTTGCGTGGTATGCGTTCCACCCTGAGACCGCTATCTATGAAGCGCAGTAATATCCGGAGTACTGTTACAGACCTTTACGGAAATATGGATTTTCAGTTTGGTGTATACCAAATGGGTGATGTAAACGCTCGGTCCTGGACGGTCATCGGTATGTCAGGACTCCTCTCGACATCATAAAATGCGGCATCATAAGCAGTCCATCGCGGTACTGGAATCTCGATCACGCGAGCATAGTAAAAGGCGCGTTGATCTGCGTCGAAATCAGGGTCCTCCCAGACTACTGACAAATAGGCGTCGCCAATATTATTGGTATAGGTAGCGTCCTCCAAATCTACGGTAGAACCTACGGCCGGAACCTCGCCAGTGTTCGGATCAGCTTGCCGACTATCTGATAAAGCGACGTTATGTATTTTTTCGCGGCTCATCCCATCGGAATCGATCCAACCCTTGATAACCTGTATGCGATCGAGATTAGGACCATCGGGGTCCTTTGCCGCGGCCACCAGAAAAGAGGGCGCAGTGTGGTTTTTGCCATTGGTAAGATCGCCCCCCATAGGTACGCCCTTCTTGTAGCCGATATCAACGTAATTTGGTCGGAGGGCGTCTTCCGCAACAAAACTCCAACCACCGAAGAAGCGAACAACAATTCGTGATCCTGTCGTAGCGTAAACTTCTTTGCGCGTCATCGCGTTGAACAACGCGTCCCTGGTATTCTCACGCGCCCAAATCGCCGTGAGACCTGATGCGGATAATCGCCAATTGGTCCAGGGAGTACCTGCCATCGGGCGCGATGCTCGCTCCGCGCTCGGCATCGATCCGGGAAACTTGCCAAAAAAATTGTCTTCCGCTGTCGTCGATAACGATGTGTGAATGTCGGTACCGCCTACCAGCCCGAACTTGAATGGATTGGTTCCAAGCTTTTGCTCGAGTTCAATACCGATACCCAATGCCGCTCGCGCGTATTCGTGACGGAGCATCGAAGGCTCCTTCTTCGCCGACGATCCGACTTGCCCAACCGCATCGTCCCACAATTCATAGTTCGCGAATTCGTCTGTCTGTGAAAGAAACGGGTGAGCCTCGCTAGTGCCTTTGACCTGGGTAACTTCGTACAAAGGTTCCCATTTCGCTCGTTCTTCCGCATATTTTCTGTCGAAGGCCTTCCCGGATTGTGTAAACGGCCTGAACATCATTCCTTTACTTAGATTGCCGTTATGAGGAATCGCAAGCACTTCCCCGCCGGTTTCCTCTTCATAGGATGCGAGAGCCTGCCACAAGTCTTCAGGATCCGTACTGTCTTCCGTTGAAAACGGTACGGTGTGCAGGACCTTATCTGCGAAATCTTTGAACAAGACGACACGATGCAGAGATTTACCATCCGGCATACTCGACCACTCGTAACCGGAGAAGGTCGTAAAACGGCCAGGATCATTGTAATCATCCGCGGTCTCCACCACATCCCGCCACACCGTTTTGGCGACTGAGGTTGGCAGCCGCTCTCGCACTGTGCCGTCTGACGGCATGTAACCTACTAATTCAACAAAGTCATTGAAGATGACTGATTTGACGCCCTCCTCTTTCATGCGCGTTGTCCAGCTTTGCCCCGCTTTTGTTTCAAGAATCGACGGATCCCCATCCAGGAGCCGAACAAAAACACCAAGGAATTCCGCGTGGTCAGTAACGGCCAGGAAATCCAGCGGCCGACGCAAGCGGACGTTTTCGCCATTTCGGTCCACCGCCACTCCACCTCGCGCAAAGCGGTAGGCATCAACAGGGCTCAGACTGACAGTATCCAGGGCGTAGGCGTCTGCCGAGTTATTGGTATGCAGATGCAAATCACCGAAGAACACCTGCCGTGGAATATCTGCCGACGCCGGCTCTGAGTAATCGCGGCTATCTTGAGCGTAGAGAGGTGACAGCGTGATGCCCACACTGCATAGAATGGCAAGACCTATGCCTAACTTATCCACGAGATGTTTCATGCGTATTTAGGCCCGTTGTTTGAGTCGTTTGAATCGCAAGGTATTCTATATACTGAATGATGCTTCACAAGAGTGAACAAGATTTGCTATGCTATTGCAACACTCTACACAAGACGTGTCTGTGCGGCGGTCTTAGAGACCGATCAATGTTGTAATGATGCAATTGGCTAATTGCTGCGAGAACTACAGTGGATTTTGAAACAATAATATTCGAAAAGCTGGACCATGTCGCAGTGATTACCCTGAATCGGCCGGAAGTCTTGAACGCCGTTAACAGCCAACTCTGCGCGGATGTAGGAGAAGCGCTCGAAGTTATCGCAAATGACCCGAAAATTCGCGTGTCCGTCATAACCGGATCAGGTTCGAGAGCGTTTTGTGTCGGTGCCGACTTGAAGGCCGTCGCTGCAGGAGAGTTTGGTTCGAAGGAACAGGCAGGCCGCTGGGGCTTCGCGGGTGTAACCGACCACTACATCAATAAGCCGATTATTGCTGCCGTAAACGGCATCGCATTCGGTGGCGGTACTGAGATTGCTCTTGCCGCCGACATTGTTGTTGCCTCCGAACAAGCGTCCTTTGCGCTCACGGAGGTTACGCTTGGTCTTATCGCCGGCGCCGGAGGAATCCTGCGGCTGTCACGGCAAATCCCGCAGAAGATCGCGGCTAGAATGGTTTTCGAGGGCTCGCCACTGACTGCCGCAGATGCAGCAAGATGGGGCTTGATCAATGAAGTCGTAGACGCTGATGATGTAATGCCTTGCGCCATGCGAATCGCAGAAAAGATCGCTGCAAACTCGCCTTCATCCGTTCGTGCGAGCAAGGAGGTTTTTTATCGAGGCCTCGATTCACCTCTTAATTTTCCGCCTACAGCTCGTGAACTCAATCAAAAGTACGTCGACGAAATCATGCGCGGTGCGGATGCGGCGGAGGGTCCCCTCGCCTTTTCGGAAAAACGCCCGCCTGTGTGGAAGGATGACGAGTAGTGACAGGTGCTCCAGGGAATCAGAATATTGCTGCCGTCGCAGGACTTGGTATGACCGACATGGGTCGTGTCTATGGGCAATCGGCAATGGATTTTGCTGTGCAGGCTGTTGCGCTGGCTCTCGACGATTCTGGTCTGGACAAGAATGATATCGACGGTCTGCTGATCAGTGGCGGACTTTGCTCGTACCTGAATATGTCTGATGCAGTCAGCATGCACTTACAAAAAGCACTCGGCATGCAAGACTTGAAACTTGTTAACGAGATGAACGCCTACGGTGCTACGGCTGCATCGATGTTGCAATACGCCGCTTTGACGTGCGCCTCGGGCCAGACCGATGCCGTAGTCTGCGTTTTCGCAGATGCGCCCCTGCAGGAAAACCCGACCGCGGGTTACGGAACGGCGATCAACGTCGGCACAGGCATCGAGAGTTTGAACGGGCCGTCCGGTATTCTGAATGCGGCGACACAGTTTGCGATGGCCGCACGGCAACACATGGAGGAATACGGCACCACGAGCGAGCACCTCGCGGAGATCGCGGTTGCAACGAGAGCGTGGGCTACCATGAACCCGTTCGCACAAAAGCGTGATCCGATTACTGTCACCGACCATCAAGAATCCAGAATGATCGCTGACCCACTTCATCTGCTTGATTGCTGCGTGGTTTCCAACGGCGGGATAGCGGTTATTGTTACCAGCCTCGAACGCGCCCGGGACCTGAAGCAGCCACCTGTCCGAATACTCGGTTGGGGTCAGGGCCACCCCGGGGACCGTGATGATCGAATGATTCATACCGGCGCCAGGATGTCCGGTCTGCAAGCTTTGCAGATGGCGGGCGCTGAACTTGACGACATAGATATTCGGCAAATATACGATTGCTTTACGTATACGACGCTTGTCACGTTGGAAGACTACGGCTACTGCGCAAAAGGCGAAGGCGGCGAAGCATTCTCCAATGGTCGACTTGGCCCCGGCGGTGACCTGCCCACGAATACGGGCGGTGGGCAATTGTCAGGTTATTACATGTGGGGCATGACACCAATTTCCGAGGCAATCATTCAAACTCGGGGGCAGGCAGGAGAGAGACAAGTGCCAAAACACGATTTGACGCTCGTCAGCGGCAATGGCGGCGCCCTGCAATATCATGCAAGCCTCGTCTTGGGGGCAGACATTTAAATGCCCAGAGACGAAAAACGCCCGACTCCGATTCGAACTGACGGTACCGCTGGTTTTTTCGACGCCGCCAAGCACGGTGAATTCATGCTGCAGCATTGCGGAAACTGCGATCAGTTCAGCTTTACTGGCTATAGATACTGTCCGAACTGCTATGCAAAGACTGAATGGCGTCACAGCGATGGAATCGCAACAGTTAAGAGCTTTGCGGTTGTTACCGAAAGCAGTCACGACGGTTTCAAGAAACTGCTGCCATATGCTGTAGCAACAGCTGTACTCGGCGAAGGGCCGACCCTCAGCCTCCGTTATGACGGCGAAGCCGGAAACATCGCTATTGGACAGAACGTCAAAGTCGCTTTTCAAGACAACGGGCCCGACGAAGCAACCCCTGTTTGGGTCGCGCTATGAGTCACGCTTTCGATATTCCATCACGTGAGTCTTGTGTCCTTGGCCCGCTCATTGAAAAATGGGCTCGCGAGAAACCCGATGACGTCGCGCTGATTTTTGAAAACGGGCTCGAATGGAGTTGGTCCGATGTTCTGGGGCAAACGCGCGCCACCGCAGCCCGCATGCAGCGACTGGGCGTCAGCGCCGGCGACCATGTGCTCTCGTGGCAACCCAACAATACCGAGGCGGTTCTGACCTGGTTTGCCCTGAATTACCTGGGCGCCGTATACGTACCGATGAACACGGCATACAAAGGCATGCTACTGCAAAACCTCGTTCAGCTGTCGGACGCCAAACTGATGGTATGTCACGCGGACCTGGCGCCACGACTGAACGATATCGATCTCGGTCCCGAACTAAGTGATGTAGTCGTCACACATGGCGCCTGCCAACTCAGGAATGTCGACACCCATTCTGAATCAACCTTATTCGGGCCAGACGAAGCGCCTGACACCAGCGATGACGTCCGCGAAAATGGCCATCACCCATCTCATCCCATGTACATCATTTTTACATCGGGAACGACCGGCCCTTCCAAGGCCGTGCTGTCATCGTACGTGCAAACCTACACGACAGGTGCAGAGGCGTACGACTTTCTTGTTGGTTCCGATCGCATTCTCATAAACCTGCCGCTGTTCCATGTTGGCGGTACCGTATTGATCGCATCGGCGATTACTCACGGATGCTCATGCGTTGTCGTCGACAGCTTCAGCACGGACCAGTTTTGGCCGGTCATACGACAACATCAAATAACCATGGCTTGCCTGCTCGGCGCAATGACGCCCTTTCTCCTAAAACTCCCCCCAGCAACCAATGACAAGGAACATTCGCTGCGACATGTAATTACCGTACCGTGGAACGCGGATGCAATCGCTTTAGCCAATCGCCACGGCCTCCGCATGCGTACGGCATTCAACATGACAGAGGCCTGTTCGCCATTAATGTCGGAAATCAATCCCGAGAAACTCGGCACCTGCGGCAAGCCGAGGCCCGGTATCGAAGTGCGTGTCGTCGACGAGCACGACCAAATCGTCCCGCCGGGCACAGTTGGCGAGTTGATTATTCGAACGGATCGGCCTTGGTCCATGAACAGTGGTTATTACAAGAATTTCGAAGCCACAGCCATCGCCTGGCGAAACGGATGGTTTCATACTGGCGATGCATTCCGATATGACGAAGACAACAATTACTTCTTTGTCGACCGTGTTAAAGACAGCATTCGCCGGCGTGGCGAGAACATTTCGTCATTCGAAGTGGAGTCAGAAGTGTCAATGTACCCGGACGTTGCCGATGCCGCCGCCATTCCGGTACCGAGTGAATTTTCGGAAGACGAAGTCATGATCGTGGTGTCAGCACTACAAGGCAGAGAGCTCGACCCTATGGATCTGTTTCGATTCCTGGAAAGCAGAATGGCCCACTTCATGCTGCCGAGCTACATCCGGGTAATGCCTGAACTGCCCAAGACACCTACGCAGAAAATTCGAAAAGATCTGCTACGTGCCGAGGGCATAACAGCGGACACCTGGTTCCGTGGCGATCACGGCATCGATGTGCGGCGAGAAAAACACAACACCTAGTGCTAAATCAAGAGAGGAATTTATGAGAACTTCTGTATGCGAAATGTTGGATATTGATGTCCCAATATTTGCTTTTAGTCATTGCCGCGATGTAGTGGTTGAGGTTTCGAAGAGTGGAGGATTTGGCGTTCTCGGTGCGGTTGGATTTACGCCCGAACGACTGGAAGAGGAACTCAACTGGATTGACCGCAATATTGGTGATTACAAATATGGAATTGACTTTCTTATTCCGGCGAGTCGCATTGAAGAAGATGATACGGAGAAGCTGAAAGCCATGATTCCTGACGAACACCAGGAATTCATCAAAGCGCTTCTCAGTGAAAACGACGTTCCGGAGCTTCCACCTGACCATGTGGGGCATCTGGCGAGTGCCGAAGACGGCGCGACGATAGGCGATCGTCCCATCGAAATGCTGCGGACCACGCTGGAAAAGCACAAGAAAATCACTTTTTACGCGAACGCGCTTGGGACACCCCCGCCAGAGGTCATGGAGCTGTGCCGATCTCACAATATCCGCGTAGCTGCAATGGCTGGTGAGGCCAAGCATGCTGCGAAACACAAAGCCGCGGGCTGCGATATCGTCATTGCCGTCGGTGGCGAAGCAGCGGGACACACAGGCGATATTTCGACGCTCGTGCTGACACCGCAGGTCGTCAAAGAAGTATCGCCAATGCCAGTACTGGCGGCGGGTGGAATCGGTTCCGGCGCGCAAATCGCTGCAGCCATCGCATTGGGGGCAGAAGGTGTGTGGACCGGATCGCTGTGGTTGCCCACCCAACAGAGCGAACTTACGCCAATTCAACGCAGCAAGGTTATCGCCAGTACATCCAAGGACACCGTTCGCTCTCGCTGTATGAGTGGCAAGCCGAACCGAATGATCAAAAGCGGCTTTACCGCTGCTTGGGATGCCGACGACGCGCCGAAACCGCTCCCATTTCCTTTGCAATATTTACTGACAAGCGACGCAGCCGAGCGGTTTGCGCATTTCTCCATCGAGGAGATGGTGTCATACCCTGCCGGTCAGGTGATCGGAATGCTGAACGACGAATTATCCGTCAGACAAGTATTCCAGTCATTGATGGAGGATTACATCGACGCAGTTGAAAGAGTCGCAGCAACTCTGGACTTATAGCGCGCATAAATGCGAATCGAATTCGCTCTTGTGACAAGCCGTAGACATCTCTATGGCATGTATGATTAACGCACAGCATCGTGCGACCGCGTGGACTAAGCGCGCGAACCGAAGAAATAACAGGAGACGTAGGATGGCAGGCAAAGTCGAAGGCAAAGTAGCGATAGTCACAGGTGCTGCCCGCGGCGTGGGGCGATGCATAGCACTTCTATTGGCAGAACAAGGTGCCAAAGTGGTCATCGCAGACAACGGCAGTCAGGTCGATGGCAGTGGATCAAGCAGCGAGCCTGCCGAAAGGGTTGTTAAGGAGATCACCGATGCCGGTGGAACAGCGATGGCCATCGCTTGCGATGTATCCTGCTGGGATGATGCCAAAGCGATGATCGACGACACCGTCAGTGCATTCGGAAAACTGGATATTCTGGTTAAAGTTGCCGGAAATTTCCGCGTTAATACAGTCGCCAGCATTACACGCGATGACTGGGACGCTTTAAGAAAAGTCCATATGGACGGCATGATGCATACGAGCCACTTTGCGGCATTGCATTGGAAAGATCATGGCGGATATGGCCGCCTTATCAATTTCACTTCTGACTCTGCAATGTCCGGAGTCCCGGATACATTTGGCTATGCCGCCGCGAAGGGCGCCGTGCTCAGTATGACCCGCGCCATCGCGAACGCGATGATAAGTTACGGAGTTACTGCAAACTGTATGACACAGGCGTCGATGACGCGAATGGCTGACTCCTATTATCCGGCAGCCGACGTCAAACCCAGCGATGCAGCTCCGCCGGAACAGCGTCCAGATACGGTTGCATGTCTGGTTTTGTACCTCGCGTCACCTGAAGCGGCGGGAATTAGCGGTCGGAATTTTGGCTCTTATGGATACAAGTATATTCGTTGGAATGAACCGCGCCATGAACGCACATTAGAAAGTCGCGACAACGGTCCGTGGGACGTTGATTATGTATTTGAGAATTTCGCCGCAACCCTGGGTGATGGCCTTGATCTGAAG
Organism: Gammaproteobacteria bacterium; assembly: GCA_022600955.1. GTDB lineage: Bacteria > Pseudomonadota > Gammaproteobacteria > Steroidobacterales > Woeseiaceae > UBA1847. The sequence continues at coordinate 127,458 of JAHZJK010000003.1, read as the reverse complement.
AAGGACTTACCGTGGGCTATGGAGAGCTTGGACCAGCAAGCGGGAACGGCGGACATTAACGATCTCAAGTAGCAAGCCAAGCTCCGTTGAGGAGCGGCACAAACCGGACAATGCGCTAACACCGCATCATTACCCGCCCACGCGCTACCAGTGGTGGGTTGTGTTTGTCTTGATGGTCGCGATGCTCGTTTCGTTCGTCGATCGACAAATCATCGCGCTGGTAATAGAGCCGATGAAGGTCGATCTCGGGATCAATGATACCCAAGCGGGTTGGCTGTACAGTGGCTTCGCACTGTTCTACGCAATCGCAGGCTACCCGATCGCCTGGCTTGCTGACCGAAGAAACCGCAAGGTCATCGTCTCAATCGGTATTTTCTTTTGGTCGATTTTCACAATGGCGTGCGGTTTGATGCGAAGTTTCTGGCCACTTTTTCTCGCCAGAGTCGGCGTTGGTGTCGGCGAAGCGACGCTTACGCCCTGCGCTCACTCAATGCTCGGCGATGTCATTCCAAAACATCGGATACCGATTGCTCTGGCGATATTCCAGGGCGGTGCAATTCTTGGAACAGGATTTGCCTTTATGTTCGGTGGAATCGTCGTGTCCTTCTTGCGCGACGCCGAACCCGTAATTCTGCCCTACTTCGGATCTGTTAGCGCCTGGCAACTCGCGTTCGTATACGTTGGTGCGCCCGGCTTTCTTGTAATGCTACTGATGATGACGATCCGCGAGCCTGTTCGACTCGCTTCAGCTCCCAAGAAGAAGACCGACCGCAGTAAGATTGTTGAGTTTTACGCCAGCAATTGGCAAACGATCCTGTTTCATCACGCCGGGTTCATGATGCTTGTCGTCATGGGCTACGCGTTCGTCTTCTGGACGCCATCTTTCTTTGAGCGCGTTCATGGAATCGCTGCGGAGCGCGCATCGATAATCTACGGGCTGACGTTCATTATCGCTGGCGCATTTGGCACTGCGAGTTCTGCGATGCTTGCGCAAAAGTTGATGGCGAAAGGACGGCGAGACGCGTTGATTGTCATTGCGATTGCGGGTGCCATCGGTCTGGTTGTCACGGTTCTGACAATTCAGTTAGCGCAAACGGCGCTCGCCGCGTTCCTTCTGTACATTCCGGCATTAGTATTTCTGAACGTTCCTTTTGGACTGTCATTCGCCGCACTGCCTATCATCGCGCCACCGGAAGTCCGAGCACAGGTCGCCGCAATTTACATGCTGATCCTGTCTGTCGGCAACGCTCTTGGCCCTCCTCTGACGGGATGGTTAAGCGACACCATTTTCACTGAGCGCGACGGCATCCTGTACTCTCTTGTCGTTATGACGAGTATTTTCGGAACCATAGGCATTGCCCTGCTGTGGGCAGGACGACATCACTTTGCAAAGAGCGTCGCGCGTTCTGAAACTTCGGAATCTTCTGATCTGAATTAGTGCGTTTCGACCCTACGCTGTCGCCGCAATTTGATCGACTAATAACCTGACGCAGCGATCACTCGCCGCGCCACATGATCGGGACAGGCCCGCCATCGTCAGGATACCGTGTCCCGCACCAGTCTCGCAGTGATACTGAACCCTTGCACCGCCTTCTTTAAGCTTTCTCGCGTAAGCCGCACCTTCATCGACCAACGGATCGAAGCCCGCTGTAACGACAACAGCAGGCGCCAGGCCTGCAAAGTCCGTGGCAAGAAGGGGCGAAGCTTTTGGATCGCCCGCCTGATCTTCGGTGGCAATGTAGTTAGCAATAAACCACTCCATTAGACTCGCAGTAAGCGGAAAAGCATCTGACAGGTCTTTGTATGACTCGCTTCGATTCTTCACATCAGTCACTGGCGACACGAGGAACTGACACAACGGCTGTTGTCGGCCTGCCAGTTTCGCCTGCTGGCAAACGACGGCGGCCAGGTTTCCGCCAGCGCTTTCACCCGCTACGATAATTTTCGCCGGGTCGCAGTCGTAGCTAGCAGCGTTTTCGAGTGCCCAGTTGTACGCTGCTATGGCGTCGTCCGCGGCACACGGAAATTGATGCTCTGGAGCAAGACGATAATCTACGGAAATTACGGTCGCTCCGCTCGCGGCACAAACCTCCGTACAAAACGCGTGCCCACTATCCAGATCACCGATAACCCAGCCGCCGGGATGGAAAAAGAGCACCATCGTATCGGTTCTCTTGCCGCTAGTCGGCCTGGTCAGTCGGGCCGGAATAGTTCCGCTTGAACTGTCGATATCCAGGTCGATCGTCTCGACATTTGATCGCGGCGGCCGCGATAAAGCCGCGTAACCAGCTGATCCGGCTGCCCGCGCTATATCGATCGGGTATGTATCAAGCGACGGATGAGCCGCCGAAAAGTGCGCAAGAAGCTGCACAGATGGATCCATATTATTGCCTCTCGCTGTGACGGGCTCGCCACCGGCCAACATGACCTGCACTCGGCCGGGCAATGACATTGAGACTTTGAACCACAGTCCACTGAGATACTGCTTTATCGACATATCTAATGTCCTTTGAATTTGGGCTGGCGTTTTTCCTTGAAGGCCGCGATGCCTTCTTGCGCGTCGTGGCTGGCGACTAGTGCTTTTTGCAGTCTTGCTTCGAAGGCCATTGAGTCTGGCAAGTTGTTCGTAGCCGAGTAATTGAGAGTGGCTTTCGCAGCGGCTACAGCCAACGGCGGCAGTGCAGCGATGTCATCCGCCCAGGTCCGAGCCTCCGAGACGACCCGAGCTTCATCGACTACCCTGTTTACCATGCCTGCGCCAAGACAAGTTTCCGCTGGAATCTTCTCTCCACCAAAAATGGCCTCCGCGGCTTTTTGCTTACCGATGTATCTTTGCAGGTGCCAGCTCACACCGCCATCCGGAATCAGCCCCAACCTAACGAAGGGTGTCATTACGAAACCAGTATCGGCCATCACAACAAGGTCACAGGACATCATCAGTGCCGCGGCAACCCCAACCGCGCCACCATGGACTGCAGCTATTACTGGTACGCGTGAATCGACGATAGACAGGAGCGCTGGCTTGTAAATCGTTTCCAGAACCTGCTCGGAATCGCCGGCGGGTTCCGCCTTCAAATCACCGCCCGAACTGAACATCCGACCGTGCCCGTACAACACAATGACCCGGGTGCTGGCGTCCGCTTGAACATCTGACATTACGCTCATTAGCTCCAAACACATGTCTGGAGAAATCGCATTCAGCGATAACGGACGATTTAGGCCAACCTCAACGCGACCGCTGACGACTTCGACTGTCAGTGTTTGGTATTCCTTCACTGCAATTACTCCGTCGTGTCGACCACACTGGAAGGTAAGGAGAATGCAAGCAGGTAGTCACCCGGTGTGGTTTTCATTGGTACGTGCCCTCCAGCGGCCAAAACGATATATTGTCGGCCATTTTTTCCCGATACGAAACTAATCGGATTCGACTGACCGCCTGCAGGCAATCTTGCCTTCCAGAGTTCTTCACCAGTCTCTGTGGAAAAGGCACGAAAATAATTATCGGCGCTCGCCGCGATGAACGTGAGCCCGCCTTTCGTAACCAGGGACCCGCCGATATTAAACATCCCGGTCGGAAGTGATAATCCAAGCGGCGCGACGTCTCGAGTCGTGCCGAGAGGCTTGCGCCACACAATCTCCCGCGTTTCGAGATCAACCGCTGCGAGTTCGCCCCACGGCGGCTCGTGGCACGGGTAACCCAGCGGCGACAGAAACGGTCGGCTGTCGATCGCATACGGTGTGCCTGCTTGCGCGTAGTAAATCGCCTGACCTTTCACAGGAGCGACGTCGCGATCAGTCTCCGTGCCCCACGGCACGATCCCGAGTGTGTCAGCTTCATCTCTCGGAATTAGCTGCTGATACCACGGCAGATAGCTCGTGTTGACCAACATCAGATTGCGAATTGGATCTACCGAAACACTTCCCCAGTTAATTACACCAAACGCTCCCGGGTACACAATCGAGCCCTGTGTACTTTGCGGAGTAAACTGACCTTCGTACCGGGCACGGCGGAACGCTATACGACACCAAAGTTGATCGAGCGGTGTAGCTCCCCACATTGATGATTCCCGAAGATCATCCGGCGCGAAGGATTGCATACCCGTCGAGTACGGCTGTGTCGTGGCAAGCCATTCACCATCCGCTGGTCCGCGTGGAACAGGTTTTTGTTTGACTTCGGTGAGCGGTTCTCCACTGCGGCGGTCCAGCACGAAAATCTCGCCTCGTTTCGTTGGGACCAGAAGCGCCGGCGCAATACCTTCGGCGGTCTTCCAGTCTACCGCAACCGGCTGCGAGGCAATATCGTAGTCCCAGATATCGTGATTGACGGTCTGATAGCCCCAACGCACGTCGCCAGAAACAACGTCGACCGCTACGATAGAGCTGCCATATCTGTCCTGCTCTTTTGTTCGGTGGCCGCCGAAGAAATCTGGCGGTGTGTTTCCGGTCGGCAGATAAATCAAACCGAGGTCGGCATCAGCACTTGCGACGCTCCAGACGTTCGGTGTGTTGCGCGGGTAGGTTTCTCCCGGAGCCAACATCGGCAGTGCTGATGGACTCAAGACATCCCAGGCCCAACGCAATTCGCCGTTAACTGCATCGTATGCACGAACCACACCCGGTGGTTCATCAGTCGACTGGTTGTCAAAAACAAAGGAACCGATAACGACCGTGTCACCGAGAACTGTTGGCGGCGAGGTGACGTAACTATATCCGGAAGGCACCTCACCCAACCCAGCGTTCAAATCGATGCTTCCGTCGTCACCGAAATCCTTACACGACTTTCCTGTATTCGCATCGAGAGCGAGCAAGCGATTGTCGACGGTACCGAGCAATATTCTCGCGCTGCAATCCTGGTTACTTGGATCACCACTGTGATACGCAACACCGCGGCAGACTTTATGCGTTGCCGGATCCAGACTAACCGTCGGATCGTATCGCCAGATTTCTTCGCCAGTACTGGATGCAACCGCTATCGCAATATTGGTGGAGGTGCAGAAATACAAACGGTCATCCACTTCAATGGGAGTGGATTCGGCAGTCGCGACATCAGATGCTGAGCTAATTTCGTTGCCAGACACGCGATACATCCAGGCAAGCTCCAGATCCTGAACATTGTGGACATTGATTTCAGCCGCGTCCGCGTAGCGTCGGCCGCCCTCATCGCCGCCAAAATATGGCCACGACATCTTCGATCGGTCGGCGTCTGTCCAGCTTTGCGCGCTCGAAGAGAGATTCGAAATAGAGTTGCCACCCTGGCTGAGATATGCCACTGCAACAAGCCCGATCGCCAACAGCGATATCGATATGACTGAGAACTTTGCATGAAAAGACTCATGCGCTTGCCGCGGTACTGCGGCAGCTATGGCCAGACCAAGACATGCGGGAGCAAGTAACCTTGGCATAAGTGACCAAGGTTGGAGTCCGGATTCGAACAGCGCCCATACGACGCTCAACAGCATTAGTGCCGAGTATATCCAGATCGCCTTCGAACTTCGTTTCCAGGTAAAGACTGAGGTTGCCACCAAAGCGACCCCAGCCAAAGCGTAGTACCAAGACCCACCAATACCGACAAGTTGCATTCCGCCGACGGACAGCAATACGCCGAAAATAAGGATTACAAAAGCAAGCAGGCCGGTAAAAACCGTTTGCGCGGTCGAGCGACTAGCTATTTCGTTACTTGCTTCCATACGCCGGTTAACCCCGTTCCGTTAGCTTTCAATAGTGAGGGTGCCTTCGATTACGCGACTTCCTTCTTGGTTGCTAACCCACACTTCATAGTTGTTACTATCGCCAACTTGACTACCGCCCGTTTCGACGATTTCGTCCACGTAGACAGGTGCTCTGAATCGAACTTCGAGATTCAAACTGGACGACGCCACGTCCCGTGTGCTCTTTTCAATTGACTCCCAAAGCAGATTGAGTGAAATACTTCCGTGCGCAATAATATTGCTCATACCTGATTGGCGAGCCGCCTCGGCATCGATGTGGATCGGATTATGATCGCCCGCCAATGCAGCGAACGTGTTGATCCGATCCTGCCCAATAGTCAACTGTAGCTTCACTAATCTGTTGGGCAACTGCGCAGTCATATTCATACCGCCCAACAAATTTCCAGAGTTGAAGCGGCGTAGAGTAGACCTGATTCCGCATCGGAAATTTCTACGCTAAAATCGACTACTTTTCGATTTCTACGGATGTACTTGGCCGTACAAGAGACGCTCACTTTCATCTCCCGCCCCAAAACAGGAACACTGTTGAGCCGGCACTTTTGAGTTGCATGAATATTGCCCGGCGGGCGCGGCTGAACAACCTCCGCGTAGGCCTTCATGGTCAGAAGCTGAGCCGCGCCGTAGGGCAATGAACCATTTCGATCGGTCACACCATAAATAGAATCCCAGGATTTGATGAATTCATCATCAACACGCTGCAGCGATGAACCAATGAGCGCCCCCACCTCGAATTTTTCAAACGTCCAAGGCTCTCCATTTGGCGCTGCGGCGCCAGTCTCGGGTCGAGTTACCGACACGGCAAGACCACCTCCGCGATGGCTGTTGCAGTGGTGCGCCCTCTCTGATCCTCGCTGCGCATCTCCAGCGTTACTTCACCCTCTTTCGTTTTCTCAACCACAGTGGATTTGATCCATGTCGTGTCACCAACGAAATTTGGCGCTGTCAACTTCACCGACAGGCGCTTCATCCAGCCGTCGTCGCCGATCCAGTCGGCAACGCGATGATCAAACCAGGCGATTCGTTGCGGCCCATAATCGTAAGGACCGGGCATACCAATGGAAGCTGCGAGTCCCTCGTCCCAATGCACCCGCTCCGGAACATCCCAAACACCGAATTCGTCTTTTACGCCGGCTCCCGGATGACGACCACGAAATTCGTGCCACAGTCGATGAGCGCGTACGAATACGAGTCCGAATCCCACCAAAAACGCTATGTTGTCTGTGACGGACAGCGGGCCTTTGACCATGTCGGCTGGTTGCTGACCAACCTCAATGTCATCCCAGTACAGAGCCTTGTCGCCCTGCCTTTCCTGAACCTCCCTGTCGTAGGCGGCCTCGATCTCTGCGAGGTCCTCCGGCGTGTACGTTTTGCGTTCCAAGTCTTTGTACTTTTTGCTCTTTCCGGCTGCACCTCTTTCCATCCGGAAAGCATGGGAATACAACGTACTTAAGACCTGCCCGCTACTATCTTTGTAATTCGTTATCGAAGTTTGTTGGATTTGCCGGCCTGCGAATTCACCTTGCCTTTCTTTCAACTCGTGTAGCGCCGTTGTAGCCACAATGTCGGTTCCAGATTTAATCGGTACGTGGCAATGTAGATCAATGCCAGTAAACAGGGCGTGAATTCCTGATAACCCTCTGGATCTCGGAAAACCACAACTTAGTACAAACGTATTGGGCGCGATCACTCCATCAAACCTACTTTTGAGTGCGTATTCCGGGTCGCAATAGAGCGGATTATCATCGCCCCGCCCTTGGGCGAAATGACGAATCGCATCCAGCGTAGCTGCCGTATTGAATTGTGGCAGTGAACTTTCCTGTCCGATTTGCTGACTCAGTTCGGCAATACTTTCGTCCGTTAGCTTTTTGTGCAAAATTGATCCTCAACCCTTGGCAACCTGGGGCCTCCAAATCTCGGGCGCCCGGTACGAAAAGAGTATATAGTCGCAATGATTCAATATCCAGAACAGTCATTCATTATAGAAAATGACAGCGAAGAGTCAATTTCCACATGCTGAGGTGGCCAAATGTCCATAAGTAAGCCGGCCGAGTACTGCAAACACTGTGCCCACCGCGTCGTTCAGTCTATTCCGGACGGCGATACCGTGACCCGTCGACACTGCAAAAACTGTGGCCACATTGAATACGACACACCCATCGCAACCGTTTCTACTCTGCTAATTGCGCAAAAAAAGATACTTTTCATCCGCCGCGACATCCCACCCTACGCTGGGAAGTGGGCGCCGCCAGGCGGTTACCCCGAGAAAGGCGAGTCGATGCGACAGGCCGCAATTCGAGAACTTCAAGAAGAGACGGGGCTCGAAATTGATCAAGATAAATTGATTCCGTTTTTCCTTTCGAGCATATCGCCGATGAACCAGTACTACATCTCCTTTCGGGCGCATTTATCTGACCCAATGAAGCCGACCTGCGGCGCTGAAGTTCGCGATGCGGCGTGGTTCGATCGCGATGAATTCCCTGCAGATGAATATTGGCTGCCCGCGCTGACTTCAATACTCTCAGATGTGTACGATTGTATTGATTCAGATTACTACCCATTGCACGTTGCCGACGTTACTGAAGATCACTTCGAAAGTAACGCATTCGAAATAGGAGTTCGCAAATGACATCAGTCAAACGCCACATTGCCGTAATCGGCGGGACCGGCGCACTTGGTGGCGGCCTCGCGCTTCGATGGGCGGAAGCCGGCCACAAGATCGTGATCGGTTCTCGCTCCGCGGGAAGAGCCTGTGATGCGGCCGCTGAGATTCGACGCTCTACCAGCAATGAGAGCGTGTCGGGCGAAAGCAATCAGGCAGCGGCGGCTGCAGCTGATGTCGTTGTACTGACAGTACCGTTCGCTCATCACCGCAGTACTCTTGCCGAAATCACAGATGCCGTACAGGGAAAACTGGTTGTGGATACAACCGTGCCACTCGTTCCTCCGAAAGTTGCCAGAGTTCAGCTATCCGAGGAATGGCCTATCGCGCGAACTACTCAGCAGACACTGGGAGAGAACGTAAGAGTAGTGTCTGCGTTCCATAATGTTGCGGCTGCGCACCTCAGAGACGGTATCGGCACCGATGAGGGGGACGTTCTGGTTTTCGGCAACGATAAAGACGCTCGTGAAATTGTCGTCAGCCTCGCGGATGATCTTGGGCTGAAAGCGTGGCACGCCGGTTCGATCGATAATTCAGTTGTTGGGGAGGCGCTGACTTCCGTGCTGATTTTCCTTAACAAGCGCTACAAGATTGATGGCGCTGGTATTCGCATCACTGGCGCAGCTGAATGACGGTAACGGCTTCCCCGGTTTGGGCGATTCTTCCGATTAAGTCACTTGACGGTGCCAAACAACGTCTCCGCAATATTCTGAGTCCGAATGAACGCAAAGAGTTGATGCTCAACAGCGCGCGGGATGTATTGACCGCATTGACTCGAAGTTCTCGACTTTCGGGGATACTGCTCGTCAGCAAAGACAAGGATGCTGTCGCGTTGGGCAATGAGTTCGGTGTACGAATACTGAAGGTCGGTTCCGACAATGGTCAATCGGAAGCGATTGATCAAGCCTCGACATTCTTGCGCGGGGATGGCGTGACCTCGACTTTGACGATTCCGGGCGATGCTCCGCTTCTGTTGGCTGAAGACGTCAACATCATTTGCGATACTCTGATCAAAGAACCCGCAATAACGGTCGTGTCCAATGCAGACGGAACGGGCTCCAATTGCATCGGCGCATCCCCATCGGATTTGATCCCGTATCAGTTCGGCGTCAACTCTTTCAGCAAACACGTCGCCTCGGCTTACGAATTAGGCATCGAGCCGAAGATACTTTCTCTACCACGGCTAGAACTTGATATCGATACGGTCAGCGATATCTCTCAACTGATGGAATTTGCGATACGAACAAGAACACAGGAATTCATCGCTAAATCTGGGATAGTGGAAAGATACTTCGCTACGACGCCCAAACCACTACCAAACAATAATCTGATCACCGGGAATGAGATATTGAGCAGATGAGCGTTGTTAGCTACTCGCGAAAAGTCTTTGCGCCGGTAACCGAACTGTGCCGCGATGTTTGTCATTACTGCACGTTCGCCAAATCACCAAGAACTCTGCAGAATCCTTACATGTCGCCCGAGGCCGTTCTGGAAACGGCCGAGTCCGGCAGGGCGAACGGTTGTAAGGAGATTCTCTTCACGTTGGGTGACAAACCGGAACTTCGGTACCGAGTGGCCCGCGAGGCGCTTGACGAACTTGAATTCGCGACGACGTTGGATTACGTGGAGCATCTTTCAAGACTGGTATTTGACGAAACCGGGCTGCTACCGCATATCAATGCGGGGGTCATGACACAGGACCAAATGCAGCGACTGAAACAGGTATCTGTCTCGCAAGGCCTTATGCTCGAAAGTTCATCTGAAAGGCTTTGTGAACGTGGCGGACCCCACTTCGGGTCGCCTGATAAGGCACCGTCCTTGCGCCTGCAAAACATTCGCTGGGCAGGCGAGCTGCAAATTCCGTTCACGACCGGAATTCTCATAGGAATCGGAGAAACCCGCAAAGAAAGAGTCGAGTCGCTGGAGCAATTAGCTGAGCTGCATTCAGCGTTTGGGCACATTCAGGAAATCATAATCCAGAATTTCAGAGCAAAGCCCGGAACGAAAATGTCGACGGCCCCGGAACCGGATATTGAAGATTTGCTTTGGACCATTCAAACCGCAAGAGATGTGTTTGGGCCCGATATGGCGATTCAAACTCCGCCGAACCTGAACAATGGTGAACTTCGCCGGATCCTCGACGCTGGCATAAACGATTGGGGCGGAATTTCACCGGTAACGCCAGATTTCGTAAACCCTGAAGCGCCATGGCCGCAAATTGAGAGACTTGCAGAGGAAACGAGCGCCGCGGGGAAAGTGCTCGTCGAACGCCTGGCTATATATCCGAGGTATATTTTTCCAGAATCGCCATTTATCGAACCGCACTTATTGAGCGAAGCGACAAAGCACATCAACAGCGGCGGCTTCGTTCGGAACGATGACTGGTGCCCAGGTATCGCTGCTGACTTGCCTTACTCAATTCCCCGCTCTGCGGTCCATGCGCGATCGGCGATAAAGAGCTCCGTCGCGGTCGCAATTGACAAAGCTCGGAGAGGCCAGACACTCGGTGACAAAGAAATCACCCTGCTCTTCGCAGCTCGCGGAATCGATTTCGACGACGTCTGTTCCGCAGCAGACGAATTGCGAGCAGATGTCTCTGGCGACTCAATAACCTATGTTGTGAATCGCAACATCAACTACACCAATGTCTGCTATTTCCGTTGCGGATTTTGCGGGTTCTCGAAAGGTAAGCACGCCGATCATCTGCGTGGAAAATCATACAACCTCGGTCTCGACGAGATCGCCGTACGAACCATAGAAGCGTATGCAAGGGGCGCTACCGAAGTATGCCTACAGGGCGGAATTCACCCATCCTACACAGGTGAAACGTACCTCGACATTTGCCGTGCAATTCGAGAGGCCGTGCCATCTATTCACATCCATGCTTTTTCACCGCTCGAAATCTGGCAAGGCGCTCAATCGCTGGGTATTCGAGTTTCAGATTTCCTCGAACAATTACAACACGCTGGACTGGGCTCCATGCCGGGAACAGCGGCTGAGATCCTTGACGACGAAGTACGTGCCAACATATGTCCTGACAAGATCAAGACCAGCCAATGGATTGACGTCATCTCGACCGCACATCAAGTTGGGCTGAAAACGACATCGACGATCATGTTCGGACATCTTGACCATCCCAGGCATTGGGCAAAACATCTGTTGCTGCTACGATCTCTTCAACAGAAATCGGGCGGCATCACAGAGTTCGTACCGCTGCCGTTTGTTCACCCACAGACCCCGATATTCACGAAGGGCCTGGCGCGCAAAGGACCAACATTTCGGGAGTCCGTGTTGATGCATGCAGTAAGCCGACTGGTACTTCATCCGCACATTAACAATATCCAAACCTCCTGGACGAAAATGGGCATCGAAGGGGCGAAGAGCTGCTTAAATGCGGGCTGCAACGATCTCGGCGGAACCTTAATGAATGAAAGCATCAGCCGCGCAGCGGGCGCTGAACACGGCCAAGAAATTCCACCGCAACGTATGATTGAGATAGCGAACGCCGTTGGTCGTCCGGCAAAACAACGGACAACTCTCTATGCCCATCCGCACGAATCTGATCAATCAAACTTTGCACGCGGAGACTTATCTGCCGATGCAACACATGGTAGTCACCAGACTCCCTCTCCCGCATAATCTGCCGTCGCGAGTCGACCGAATCTGAAAGATAAATTTAGCCATGTCTGCATCAAACCAAAACGAACACGTTTCGCTAATCGCGCTTCAGGATTTTCCGCTCGTACACAGTAGGGACGATATTGGTTCTCTCATCGTCGAGGGTATAGTGGCAGTAAATCAGCCCGTTCACGATGGTTTGGTAATCGTCATCGCGCAAAAAATTATTTCCAAGGCAGAAGGACGGGCTGTTCGACTCGCTTCTGTAACCGCCGGAAACGAGGCATTACTCCTTGCTGAAAAATCCGGCAAGGATGCGCGCCTTGTAGAGCTTATATTGTCTGAGTCGAGAGAAATAATCCGTCAGTCGGATAACTTGATAATCACTGAAACTAACCTTGGCATTATCATGGCCAACGCGGGGATCGATCAGTCCAACATTGACGAAGGCTATGCACTCCTTCTCCCAGAGGATCCCGACGACAGCGCAAGAATTATTGGAAAGCAGGTTAGTGAGGCTCTCGGAATTGAAGTCGGGATTGTCATCGCGGATAGCGTCGGCCGACCTTGGCGTAAAGGAGTTGTCGGCATAGCCATTGGTGCTTACGGGATTCCGGCGGTTCTCGATCTTAAAGGTTCGGTCGATTTGAACGGTCGTGAATTGCAGGCGACAGAAGTTGGGGTCGCTGACAGCATCGCCGCCGCGGCGACCTTGCTCATGGGACAGGGAAGCGAAGGAAATCCGGTCATCTTGTTGTCCGGCCTTTCGTATGACCCGTCAACTACCGTTGCTTCCGATATCCTTCGGGGCAAAGACAGCGATCTGTTTCGGTGAATTTGAGAAAGAATATTGTGGCCCTTTGCGGTGGCGTTGGCGGAGCAAAGCTGGCTCTCGGGTTGGCGAGTTTCGATGCTGACATCGACTTGTCGATCATTGCGAATACCGGCGACGACTTCGAACACCTCGGTTTAAACATCTCGCCGGACATCGACACTATTGCCTATACGCTTGCCGGAATCGCAAACCCTGAAGCTGGGTGGGGTCGTGCTGACGAAACCTGGTCATTCATGGATGCTCTGGCCGATCTCGGCGGCGAAACCTGGTTTCGTCTGGGCGACAAAGATCTTGCATTGAATGTTCTCCGGACGAATCTGCTTCGGAGCGGCATCGGTTTGAGCGAAGTGACGTCAATCATCACTGACCAACTCGGGATATCATCGGAGTTGATCCCAATGTCCGACACTGATGTGCGTACCGTTCTTCAGACCGATCATGGCGCGTTGGATTTTCAAGACTATTTTGTACGTCTGCAGTGCACTCCGGTCGTTTCGAGTATTGAGTTTAAGGGCTCCGATAACGCGAAGCCCTCCGCCCGGTTCGAAGAGTTGTTGACCGACCCGGATGTCGATGCGTTCGTCATATGTCCATCGAATCCATTCATAAGCATCGATCCAATTCTCGCAATACCCACAGTTCGAGCTAAATTGGCGGATCATCCGGCACCGGTCGTTGCAATTTCGCCCTTGATTGGCGGAAAAAGCGTCAAGGGCCCGACATCAAAATTGATGTCCGAACTCGACGTCGGATCCTCCGCCGGGGATATCGCGAAGTATTATGGCGACTTTATTGACGGATTCGTTCTCGATCATCGCGATTCGCCCTTTTGTGTGGAGATCGAGCAAACTGGAATCCAGCCGTTCTGCAGTAATGTCGTGATGTCGACGCTTGATGATCGGTGTCGTTTGGCACGAGATGTTGTTCGTTTCGCCGGAGTCCTGACCGCGTGAGCATTTGACTGCCATACCGCGGGTATTGCTCAACCAAGCTCCTCACCCGGGCGCGCAGCACGTCATCGTTGTGGCCCTGCAGCGGCCGCCAGGCGGCCGAGCGAGAAAAGCCCGTCAACCGGCAGGCCCTGCGTTCACTAATACGACGACTCTTGAGATGGTCAACGGCCCGGCGTCGCTGCGTGGCCGTTACCATTTTCCCTCAACCAACTCCTTCAAGGCCGCTTTGTCGAGCTCGGCTTCACCCAGCAATCGCTTCAGCTTGCGGTTCTCGGCTTCAAGCTCGCGCAGCCGCTTGGCATCGGATACTTCCATGCCACCAAACTTCGACTTCCAGCGATAAATTGATTGCTCGGATACGCCGTGACGGCGTGACAATTCCGGAGCCGAAGCTCCGGCATCGTGCTCCTTCAGGATCGAAATAATCTTCTCTTCGGTATAGCGCTTGCGCTTCGTGTCGGGATCTCCTCATGGACAAAATACTAGGAAATCCCACATTCCGCATGGCTCGAATTATGGGGGTACGGTCAGATGCCAGCGTGAATTTTTCGTAGCAAGCGGTCGAGCCAGGGTGATAGACGCTTGTGTACGGTTGCCGCGTTCGGTAAATCGTGTCAACCGAATTCTTCGCGCTCATCGTAAGTTCCCTACGCGGCTTGTTTACGAGCGAACGAAATGCGCGGGGTCTTGCCGGCTTTTGCAGCCATCTTCACCAGGTACTCGATTGAAAAGCCGCTTACCTTGCCGCCGATGATTTTGCTGATCTTCGGCTGCGGAACATTAAAATACTCAGCTGCCTTGGTTTGGGTTAATTTCTTTCGCTTAATAAACTTCTCGATCTCGACCGCCAGATCGACTCGCATTGCCAATGCAATTGCTTCCTCGTCGCTAAACCCGAGGTCTTTAAAAACATTGCCCTTCGTCACCGTTCTGTCCATCACTAATGCTCCTTTTCTATCCTTCAATTTCTATCAAACGCTTTCAATCGCTCCTTGGCCGTATTGATATCAATCTTCGCTGTCGTCCTGCTCTTTTAAATGAAACAGTGCAGCACCACAATTTCGGCGCCCTTTTTGGCCACGTACATTGTCCGAAACTGATTATTGCGGTCGCGAGCACGTAGCTCACGGACGCCCGGACCCACTGTCTTAATCGGCTTGGAGTCCAAAGGCTTCTCGCCAATTTGCAGCCGACGCAAATCAATGCCCAGGTCCGCACGAACTGTCTTGGGAAATGATTGCAATGCGTTGAGCGAATCACCCATCCAAACAATGTCCCTTTCGGTCTCGCCCATGAATGCTACTATACCTAATAAGGTCTATTTCGCAAGGTCTATTTAGACCCAATTCGGTCTATTCTCGATCGGAACCCTCCCAATTCGATTGAATTTATCGACGAGGTGCTACAGGTCGGCGCCAGTAAAACGGCGGACTATTGGCGCTGCCACGCCTGTTGCACCGGAATTCAGGCAAAAACGGGGGCAGAAACTCTGCCCCACTTTCCGCTAGCTTGTCCGCTTAACACGCGATAGAGTCCTCGCATCAACACCGTCGTCGTTGCGGTCAATCAACGACACCCGCTCTGATTTTTGGAGCACCCAACGCTAACAGGGATCACAGGTCTAGCGCCGCGGTGAAAACCGTCGATCTCACCTTCTCCTACCAGCTGTCTGCATCACTGTTGATCGGCAGCCCCTGCATCAGCCCTCTGGCCCTTGCGCCAGACCCTGGTGCAATTTTCCTCTATTGCAACTGTCGATACGCTGTCTTTGCTGCCGTCATGCCGGACGCCTGACCCAGTGATGTTCTGTGTCGAACCCCTGTTGCAAACAGCCCGTCTTTGTGAGCGCCCCGGCGCCGCACAGAGACGGGCCTCTTGAAACTGGCGCAAGTCTGCGTCCCTACAGGCTTTGACCGTGCCAAGGCACGGTGTCATAGCCGTCGAAACTCCCTGCCCGGCGGCCAGTCGATGGACTGACTGGCGCAGCCCACACCCGATTCCGCGGCCCTTTGGGTCGTTCTGGAGTGTGACGACCAGGGGGATTGAACACACAGCGCATCGCGCTGCTCAAGTCCTGCAATGGGGCACTCACGCTGAGACCGCCAGCTGTTTCGCGGTTTATCACTCACCAGAGTTCAGGAGTCGCTGTGAGAAACCGAAACGAGAACCCGGATTTGGATAGAGGAGAATGTCATGAATAAAGCAGGTGGTGACCGTAACTTTGGTTACGGCAAACAGATGCCATGGGCCGGCAAGCAGGCACTGAAAGATCAGTACGGCAATGGACACTATGGAACAGTCGCCGGGCACGCCGAGCGCTGGCGACAATTTGTTACCTGGTGCCGCGACGAGCGCGATATACGCGATGCACGGTTGATCAATAGGGAGGTCGTGCAGGACTACGGACAATCACTCAGAGACAAGGTCGATGCCGGGATGTCCCCGGCCTACGCACAGAACCTGCTGTCATCGGTCAACGTCGTGATGCAGGCGATGCGGAGCGATCGGCAGATTCGCGTTGCGCCAGTCGAGTTCGTCGGCCAACGCTCACGAACACGAACCGACCCACCGGCCGGTCTCGGTCAAAGAGTTGTGCGCCAGTGTGCCGATCAATTGCGCCAGAACGGGCACGAACGGGTCGCGGCGACCGTCGAAGTCGCCCGCGCCCTCGGGCTGCGCCTAAAAGAAGCCTCCTTACTCAATGCACGAGTCGCCTTGGGTCAGGTCAAGAAACACGGTGCGGTCAATATTACGGCCGGCACCAAAGGCGGCCGGGGTCATCGGGTGGATCGCTGGGTCCCGGTCGCAGGCAGAGCGGTTGGATGCCTGGTACGAGCGGCCAGGGCTCAGGGATCGGGACGTAATCTTATTCCGTCCCACCTCACCTGGAAACAGTGGTACTCGCACATCCATCATGTCTGGGCCTCGGTCAGAGACGACTACGATCTGAAGAAGATTCATGACCTGCGTGCCGCCTACGCCTGTGATCGCTACAAACAGTTGACTGGGTCAGCCGCGCCGGTCATTGCCGGTCGACTGTGCGTCGATCGAAGCACTGATCGTGCCGCACGACAGACCATCGCACAGGAACTGGGTCACGCCCGCATTGAGGTAGTCGCCACCTACATTGGCGGTGCCCGATGAGCCGGCCGGCGAATCACCGGTCAGCAGCACGCATCGCCAGGTCGTTGCTGGCGAACCGGCTGCCTGGGTCAAGACGTGGCACGGTACGCCAGCATCTTGCCCGAAGCGGATACATCGCTCAGACCATTTGGCGACGCTGGCAGGTCGGTCCCTACCAATGGCAATTGAAGCACTTGCGCTGGTATCTGGTGGAACGCACTGGCGAGCATGCCAGCGGTACGCGTTACCGGCACTGGCTGACCGTGCGGTTATTGATCCTCGCTCTTGACCACGACGGCTGGATCGAGCGGCTCGACGGGCCGTGGGTCAGGCCGAGTGGTGAACGTGGTGCGCTCAAAGCCGGCCGGCCGGCGCTTGAGCCAACCCCGCCGGCGAATCGAGGCGCGGGTCAATGATCAGCAAACCTACAGACCGTGGAATGAAGGAATATGGGAGGGAAACCGCATGATGACGCCGACCTACTTTGGCCTTCTTGCCGAGTTCGGAGAGTCGGAAATCCCGCTGGATCGTGTCAGTGAGAAGTATTTCGGACTATCCATTCCAAAAGCGAAGCGGCGTGCTTGCCTGCAACAACTGCCCATTCCTGCGTACCGAGCTGGCTCCCAAAAATCTCCGTGGCTTATCAGTGCGGCTGATCTCGCAAAGCACATTGACCAGCAACGTGATATTGCCTCCAAGCAATGGGCGAACATGAATTAGCGTTTCCTACCATAGGTCACTGCGGGAATTGGACCTACTATGGCCGGTGCGACACGGTGCGACATGAAATTTTCGACGCTCATAAATAACTGATAGACAAGCTACTTTTTGAAAACTTCCGTCCAATCCATCATCGGCGCAACAGAGATCGGGATGGAATTCACAGTAAATTGAGGCCTCGTAACTAAATCGTTGTTGCGGCTGATTTTAGCGTGTTGACGGTGCTGATGGACTATTGTTTTATAAGCGTGAACTTCACATCAGGCAGCCAGTCCATGTTTTCATGAAGATGATTCTGACTTTGTCGCTCGGCCTGTTGTCAATTGTGGCCGTCGCCGCACCTGGCGAATCACGCAGCACCGATCTCGATATCGAATTCACCGAATCGCTTGGGATTGAAAAGGAACGGGCTATCAGAACCTGGGTTGCCGACGTTACGGAGACAATTGCCAGCGTATATGGACGATTTCCAAACCCGAATGCGAAAGTTGTTGTTTTTCCAGCCGGCTTCCGCGGTTGGGCAAGCGACTCACCGGTGCCTTTCGGACGGGTTACAAGGTGGGACGGCGAGACTGTCGAACTCTATGTCAATGAATCGCGGCCAATAGACGAGTTCTATGCCGACTGGACCGCGATGCATGAGTTCAGCCACCTGATGCTGCCGTATATGAACAAGCGAGGACGCTGGATTTCCGAGGGCTTCGCAACCTACTACCAAAACGTTCTGATGGCGCGCTCCGGCAACTACACCGCAGATTTTGCATGGCAACGACTCACCGAAGGATTTCAGCGCGGCCGGGAGTCAAGGCCCGATCTGTCGCCCAACCAGGCCGCCAGCGATGGCGTACAAGCTGCACGTATGAAGATCTACTGGAGCGGAGCGGCCATAGCACTAATGGCGGATGTTGAGCTGCGAAGGCGATCGAAAGGTAAGGAGTCCCTGGACACCGTGCTTGGCGAATTGCAGCGCTGTTGCCTGCCAAGCAATCGTACCTGGTCAGGTCGCCGTCTCTTTGAGCGGCTTGACAGCTTTGTCGATGAGCCACTATTTATGCCGTTGTACCGGCAATACGCCGATGCAACCGGTTATCCCGACCCCGCCGTTGTTTTGCAAAGTCTGGGTATCGAAGGACAGAAAAAGGCGGAACAAAGTTACATCGCCACTGGCATTATGCGCTAACAGCCTGGCTAGTTTTTGCGCCACACCTCGACGCTGTCTCCGGTGGCCTCTTCAACGATGATTTCGCCGATCTTGCAAGGTGCCCTGCCGCGACTCTCCTCACAGGTTTTCACCTGTTCCAGTCGTGCGCGATGCTGAGTGTTCACAGCCGCGCGCCGCTGTTCGGTGTTCGTTGGCATTCGCCAGTCATCGTCGCTTGCCGCCGCGACGGAGTCGATAGTCTCATAGGAGGTCACCTCAGATGCCGATGCAGTGCAACCTGACTGCGACCGGTCAATGATGACGTTGTCCAGTTCGTCTTTCATAGTAATGAGTTGCTCGTAGGCATACTCGCAATCGCGCCGAGTCAAAAATTGCAGTTCAAATGACTGCTCCTGGCAAACGCTCTTACCTGCCGGTGCAACGCACTCCGCCACCGTCAGAACAAATACCTGTATCCATACGCTTTCCATCTCACCCTCCAATTGACCAGACGTGATCTGTTCGCTAGCTAGCATCGCTTTGCCGACGTAAGCTGTGATGATCCGGTCAACGAGTCATTGTTATGTCAGTACGCTTATTCTACATGCCTTTGCTGGCTTTGCTTCTGCTGGCTTTTGGAGAGCAGACGCTTGCCCAGGACGACTACGAACTCTCGGCGGACGAACAGGCGGCTCTGGCCCGCTTCAACGCCATAATTGACACGCTGAATCCGCAGTCAGGTGACATAATCCTGCGCAACGGATTGGCAACACTGCATGTACCGCGTGATTTCAATTTTTACGATGCCGCAGACGCGGAGAAGATTCTGGTCGATATCTGGGGAAACCCGCCTGGTCAAAATGTGCTGGGCATGTTGATGCCCAATGCATACTCTCCGCTGGACTGGGAGTCATGGGCCGTCACTATTGACTATGTGGAAGACGGATACGTATCCGATGAAGACGCAGCAGATATTGACTACGAAGACCTGTTGAAAGACATGAAGGGCGACATTCGCGATGCGAACCAGGACCGAATCGACGCCGGCTATGGCAGCATTGAACTGGTCGGCTGGGCCGAGCCACCACGCTATGACGCGATGGACAAGAAACTTTACTGGGCCAAGGAACTGCGTTTCGACGGCAGCGACGAGACCACATTGAACTACGAGATTCGAGCATTGGGCCGTCACGGTGTGCTGAACATGACTTTTATCGCAGCTACAAGCCAGCTAGAAGAAATCAATGCGGCTCGTGATAGCGTGCTAAATATGGCCGAGTTCAATGCAGGCAATCGCTACGCGGACTTCGACCCGGAACTGGACAAGGTCGCCGCTTACGGAATTGGCGCCCTCGTCGCAGGCAAGGTCGCAGCGAAAGCAGGACTACTGGGAGCAGCCCTGCTTTTGCTGAAAAAGTTTGGCGTATTTCTGCTGATTGGCGTTGCCGCCTTTGGTCGAAAACTGAAATCTATGTTTGGCGCCAAGGATATGCGCAACGACTAAGCGTTGCGTTGCGAGTCAGCGTAAAACATCGGTCCGCCACGCGATACCGGAAACCCGTAGCCGTAGATATACACGACGTCGATGTCACTCGATCTTTGTGCAATGCCTTCGTCCAGTATCTTCCGACCTTCATTAACCAACGCGGATATCAGGCGCTCGACGATTTCGTCGTCTGAAATTTTGCGACGTTCGACGCCGAGATCTTTCGCGACCTCTTCGATAACGTTTTGTACGACCTGGTCGGCCACAGGGCGCCCTCGATCATCGTACTCATAAAACCCAGCGCCCGACTTCTGTCCGGTGCGCCCCATCTCAACCAGCACATCGGGGACCTGGTAGGTCTTCGGATCACCCTTTTCATCATCGCTCAAAGCCTGGCGAGCCTTGTAGCCAACGTCCAGGCCGGCGAGATCGAAAACGCGCAATGGTCCCATTGCCATGCCCCACTCTTCCATCGCGGTATCCACTTGCAGAGGTGTCGCACCCTCGAGCAAAAGCAGCTGAACTGTCTTGCCGTAAGGGTTCAACATACGATTGCCGATAAAGCCATAGCAGACACCGGATACGACCGGAATCTTGCGTATTGTCTTCGCCAGTTTCATGACCGTCGCCAGCACGTCATCGGCAGTGCTGGCTCCGCGAACGACTTCCAGCAATTTCATGATATGGGCGGGGCTGAAGAAATGCGTTCCAATAACGTCTTGCGGGCGACTCGTCGCAGCCGCGATCGCATCGACATCCTGGTAGGAGGTATTCGTCGCCATAATCGCTCCCGGCTTACAGACCTCGTCGAGTTGCCTGAAGATTCTTTTTTTCAGTTCCGGGTCTTCGAACACGGCTTCAATCACCAGGTCGCACTCTGCAAGAGACGCATAGTCTGTCGATCCCGAAATCAGTGCGCGGCATGCTGCCGCCTTGTCCTGACTTAGCTTGCCGCGCTTTACGCTGCCGCCGTAGTTCTTATCAATTATCGATAGCCCTCTGGCCAGCGCATCGTCGCTGATCTCAATCATTGTGACGGATATGCCGGCATTCGCGAAACACATCGCGATGCCACCGCCCATAGTGCCGCCACCAATGACACCGACAGTCTTAATCGGTCGCAGCGGCGTGTCTTTTCCGATGCCATCGACTTTGGCGGCCTGACGCTCTGCGAAAAACAAGTGTCGCATTGCGGCTGATTGCGGGCTCTCCATACACGCCATGAACATCTCGCGCTCAAGTGCCATGCCTTCCTGGAACGTCTTGTTCGTTGCAGCTTCTACACAACTAACGATATGCAACGGCGCAATCTGACCACGCGCACGCTTCTTGAGCATGGCGCGATACTCATCAAAAATGTCGGCATCAAATTCGGGAACCGATTGTTCGCTGCTTTTGCGTACGGGTGCCCCCTCAGCAAGCAGCTCACGCGTCCAGGCAATCGCTCCCGAATAAAGATCATCGTCAATAATTTTGTCAACAAGGCCAGCGTCACGTGCCATGGACGCGGCAACAGGCGCGCCGCTTGTCATGAGATCGAGTGCCGCTTTGACGCCCGCCAGGCGAGGCGTACGTTGCGTCCCGCCTGCGCCAGGTAAAAGGCCAAGCTTCACTTCAGGCAGACCAATTTTTGCCGATGGCAGCGCACACCGGTAGTGCGCAGATAGCGCTGTTTCAAGCCCGCCGCCCAACGCTGTGCCGTGTATTGCAGCGACCACAATTTTGCTCGAGTTTTCCACGTCCGCGAGCATTTCCGGGAGCCAGGGTGACTGGATAGGCTTGCCGAATTCTGTGATATCGGCGCCGGCAATAAACGTCCGCCCCTCGCAAATGATCATCACGGCTTCCGAAGAATCGCCCTGGGCAGTTGCAATAGCATCGACGATGCCCGCCCGGACCGCTTGAGACAAGGCGTTGACGGGCGGAAAATTTACGCTGATGACGCCGATATTGCCGTCCAGCTTGTAACTCACGGGTGATGACATGTTTCTTGCCTTATTTTTGTGGTTCGTAGGTTATAATAGTCGAATGTACGGTCAACTCATCGAACAAGCCGAAAAGTATCTGCGCTCCTTATACAGTCAGGACGATATCGCAGGTGAACTAAAACGCAAGCTTGCCGACCTGATGGCGCGAGGTGAGGCCAACGCAGATGCCGCGTGCCGCGCTCTGCGCCTGAGTCGTCGCACACTGCAGCGTCGACTTAAGGCCGAGAAAACCTCGTTCCAGAAGGTGCTTGAGGAAGTTCGCAAAGAACTCGCCGTCAACTACCTGAGCGATGCACGACTGAAGTCAATTGAGATTGCGATGTTGCTTGGTTACTCCAACATCAGCACGTTCACGACCGCGTTCAAATCCTGGTACGACATCCCGCCCGCTCAGTACCGACAGCGTTTCCTTAGTATCAGTTAGTCAGCCTAGCTGGCCTTACGAACGACCCCTGCCTTTTCACGGATAATGTTGCCGATCGTGGTTAGAGCTTCAGCCAGGAGCGCAGGATCGATCGTTAATGGCGGCAGGAATCGAATCACGTTGCCACGAACGCCACAGGTCAGAGTAATCACACCCTGCGCGGCAGCCTCGGCTGCGACGTTCCTGGCCAATTCGGCCGCGGGACTATTGGCATCGCCATTTTCAACCAACTCAATCGCACTCATGGCGCCCGCAACCCGTATATCGCCAATGCAGTTCAATTCGGCCTGAAGTTGCTCGGCCCAGTCTTGAATCTGGCCACCGATCGCAATGGCTTTGCTACACAGATCCTCCTCCTGCATAACATCGAGCACCGCATGTGCGGCAGCGCAACCAATTGGGGATCCACCAAAAGTGCCTCCCAGCCCCCCGGCAGGGACGGAGTCCATGATATTGGCTTTTCCGACCACTCCAGCGAGCGGGAAGCCACCGGCCAGGCCTTTCGCCATCGTCATGAGATCAGGCTCGATCCCGGCATGCTGTACAGCAAACATTTTTCCAGTGCGCGCAAAACCCGTTTGAATTTCGTCCGCAATCATGACAATACCGTGCGCATCGCAAAGAGACCGAATCATTTGCAAGAACCCTGCAGGCGCCGCGTAAAAGCCGCCCTCGCCCTGCACTGGCTCTACGATAATTGCGGCAACTCGCTCCGGTTCTACGTCCGCCTTGAACAGCTTTTCCAGCGCCGCGAGGGAGTCGTCGACCGTAATGCCGTGATACTCAACAGGAAAGGGGGCGTGATACACCTCAGCTGGAAACGGTCCAAAGCCGCGTTTGTAGGGATCAACTTTCCCGGTTAGCGCCATAGCCAACAGGGTGCGTCCATGAAAAGCACCAGAGAACGAGATAACTGCGCTACGCCCTGTATGCCTGCGCGCGATCTTGATCGTATTCTCGACGGCTTCCGCGCCCGTTGTAACAAATAGTGACTTCTTTGGCGTGTCGCCTGGTGCGAGTTTGTTGATGCGCTCGGCGAGTTTTACATAAACGTCATAGGGCGCGACCTGAAAACAGGTGTGACTGAAGCGCTCTAGTTGATGTTTGACAGCGGCAACCACTTTTGGATGATTGTGACCCGTATTGCAGACAGCGATACCAGCGGCCAAATCTATGTAACGATTGCCTTCGACGTCCCAAACTTCGGCGTTTTTCGCCTTGTCCGCATAAATGCCCGTCTGGATACCGACACCCTGCGGCGTTTGGGTATCGCGGAGCGCTTGTAATTCTCTATTCGTTGACACAACTTTCCCCATAAATTCAATGACTTGACGATACGAAACTATGCATCGCAGCAGTGAGTGCCAGACATTGTCGCATTTCCCGACAACGACGCGTCAATAGCCGTTTCAGAGGGTGGAAAATCACCGTATTTGGCGCGCCGCGGAGGCCGAATTGCGCTATGATGCGCGGCTCGTTTGAGGAGGACGGCGATGCTCGAAAAACTGCAATTCTACATCGATGGCGAATGGGTCGATCCGATTGAACCACGCACGCTTGACGTTGTTAATCCAGCGACCGAAGAAGTGTATGGACGAATCAGTATCGGCACGGCTGCCGATGTCGACAGAGCTGTCAACGCGGCGGCCCGAGCGTTTGAGACCTTCTCGCAATCCAGTCGTCAGGAACGTCTGGAATTGCTGCAGTCTATTCTCGACATTTTTGCAAGGCGCCACGATGAAGTCGCCGAAGCGATCATGGACGAGATGGGGGCCCCATGGGGGCTCGCCAAACACGCTCAGGCGGCCAGTGGGCCGCAACACATTGCAGCGGCAATAAAAGCGCTAAAGGACTACGAATTCGAAGAACAACTCGGTTCTACGATGGTGGTCAAAGAGCCTATCGGTGTCTGCGGTCTGATCACGCCATGGAACTGGCCGATGAACCAGATTGCCGTGAAGGTTGCGCCTGCACTTGCCGCCGGCTGTACAATGATTCTGAAACCCAGCGAAATCGCACCGTTTGACGCAATTCTGTTCGCCGAAATTCTGCACGAGGCCGGTGTTCCGGCCGGCGTCTTTAACCTGATTAATGGCGATGGCCCTGGCGTTGGAACGGCGCTCAGTGAGCACCCGGATATTGCAATGGTTTCATTTACGGGGTCGACCCGCGCGGGGGTCCTGGTTGCACAAAACGCAGCACCGACCGTGAAGCGCGTTGCCCAGGAACTTGGCGGAAAATCAGCGAATATTATTCTGGACGATGCCGACCTGGAAGATGCCGTAGCCAATGGCGCCAAAGATATGTTCGATAACACGGGGCAGTCCTGCGACGCTCCATCCCGGATGCTGGTGCCACGCGAGCAGATGGGCGCGGCAGCAGCGATTGCGGCAAGGGTTGCTGAATCTACTGTCGTCGGTAATCCACGTGAAAAGGGTTCCCGTGTGGGTCCCGTCGTTTCAGACGTGCAATGGCAAAAAATTCAGGACCTGATACAGAAGGGAATTGACGAGGGTGCCACCCTCGCGGCAGGCGGCACTGGTCGACCTGATGGTCTGGAAAAAGGCTACTACGTGAAACCTACAGTGTTCGCGGATGTCTCTAATGACATGACAATCGCGCGCGAAGAAGTTTTCGGACCCGTTCTCACGATTATTCCCTACGACGATGACGACGAGGCAATACGTATTGCCAATGACACTCCGTATGGCCTTTCGGGGTACGTTTCGTCAGGCAATCTTGAACGCGCGAAGCAAATCGCGGCACGTATGCGAACAGGTATGGTGCACATCAATGGCGCCGACCTGAACGCTATGGCACCGTTCGGCGGCTTTAAGCAATCCGGCAACGGACGCGAATGGGGCGCTCATGGAATGGACGAATTCCTGGAAGTTAAGTCGGTCTACGGTTACACGCAATCGAGCAAGTGAAGCACACATGAATCAAAAATCAGTTTTACTCGCCATAGCGAGCCTGTTGATCACCACAGCCTGCGGCAGCGGTTCAGGTTTGCCTGAACCTACGGGCAAAGCCAACTTCCGCGCGATCAATGCGATAGAACGTTCGCCACCTGTCGCGTTCAGGATTGAAGAACTGACTGTCGCCAATGTGCCATTCCAGGAAGCATCTGCTACCTCCAGCTACGATGACTTCAGCTACAGGTTTAATTTCGATGTTGTATTTGCAGGCGACAATGCTGCTACCCGAATTGCCAGCAGGAGCATCGACACCCAGGCCAATCAGGATTACACATTGCTGCTAGGCGGTACCATTGCATCGCCGACTGTCACAGTGTGGGAAACTGCGGCCCGCACTTTCGACGTTGGCGCTACCGTCTTTCAGGCACGCTTCGGGCACACAGCGAGTTCTGTTGGCGCCGTCGATTACTATCTGGCGGCGGCAGGAGTGGCCCCTGTATTGGGTAGTGAAGTTGCTTCTTCATTGAGCTTCGGAGAAATCACCGCAGCTGCGGATTTCGAAACCGGCGATTACGTGCTCACAATCACTACGGCCGGTGATCCGGTGGACGTCCTCTACACGTCTGATCCCGTGACCATTCTTTCGCAACGCGCCCTGATTATCACTCCGTTTGATGGCGATGCAGGGGATCCAGCACCGATTGTCGTGCGTGCTTTGGGTTCTCTCAGCGCGTCGTTCGGGATGCCGGACAGCAGTATTCAGTCGACCGTCGAGTTTCTCCATGGCTCGCCCGACTTGGGAAATTCAGATATCTACGATGATGAGGGACTGACGAACCTGGTCGTACAGAATCACGATTATCAGCAAACTTCGGCGGCGATACCGTTAGCGACCGGGGATCAGACATTCCGCTATGTCCCTGTCACAGCGCCAGGCGGCGGTACTCCGGCCGTGTCGCTCGAGGCGGAGATCACGGCAGTTGCAGGAGTAAGGTACCGCATTACAGCCTCCGGATTGAGTGGTGCCTACACAACTCCGGTCACGGTCCCTGACCGTCGACCGCTTGACACAGCGGGCAAATTGGGAGTGTTTCACACGTCCAATAATTTCGAATTTCTCGATTACTTCCTGGTCGCTCGTGATGAAGTCTTAGACGCACAGGCTGCCTTTCGTACCGGAATCCAGACCAACATGACAGTTGATACAGCGCTTATCCCTCCAGGTAGCTACGATCTGTATATTCGCGAGTTCGGGCAATCGGAAGTTCTCGCCGGTCCAATTGAGCTAAATCTTGACATCGGTGACGTTTATGAACTGCTCGCATTCGATACTACGGACCCGTCGATCCTCAATGCACAGTTAAACGAGCTGCAATAGTTACGCTCAGGAAGCCGTTGCGGCCTCGACGTAGGCCGCGCGGTCATTGGCGGCCTCCTCTTCCGGAATTTTCTTCGCGTCATACATAGCCTCATCGGCGACGCTGAGCAAGTGCCACAACTCTTCACCATGTTTTGGCATCAGCGCGATACCAACGCTCGCAGTGCATTTTATTTCCTCGCCCTGAATGATGTAAGCCTCTGACGATGTTTGCACGAGGCGCTCAGCTATATGACGCACGTCATCTGTATTTACGCCAGGGAGGACGATAGCGAACTCATCGCCGCCAAGGCGGCCAAGAATATCCTCTGGCCTGAGGCAGTATTCAAGTCGATGCCCGAAAGCCTTCAAGAGCGCATCACCCGCCTGGTGCCCAAAGCGGTCATTGATCGCCTTGAACTGGTTCAGATCCAGATATAGCACCGCGCCGATACTGCTACGACGAATGCAGCTCGCTCCTTCTTTTTCAAAGCCGCGTCGGTTAAGTACACCAGTGAGCGGATCGCGCATAGCATCCGCCATCATTTTGTCTTCGTTCCGCTTGCGTTGCGTAATATCCACCAACGTAACTGAAATATCGTCGCCGACAGGCTCGCCTACGATACGCAGCCAGCTCTCACCATCCCCTGACTCGGAAGCAACTTCATAGCTAATCTGGGACATGGCCCGCTGCTCAACTGCAAAGTGCTGTAGAAGTCTTTCGGGTTCGATCTCAACAAGCTTCTCCAGCGGCATACCAACCAGAGCACTCTGCCCACCGCTCGCAAAAGACTCTGCGGATCGGTTGGCGAATACGCATCGAAATTTTCGATCAGGGTCGTTCTCGTCACGGGCGAATCTCAAAATTCCGTTTGATGAAGTTTCTATCAATGTTCGAATCAGATGCTCGCTATCAGCCAGTTGGGTCTGGGCGACGCGCCTTTCTGTGACGTCCCGGCACACGACGACCATGCCGAGGTTCTGCCCCTTGCTTCCGGTCAGAGGGCTGACACTGACTTCATAGATGTTGTTCGTATCCATACGCAATGTCTGCGTCAGGTCGAGTTCCTTCGCCTGCTCCAGGATGGCTCGCGCCGCCGGAAAGTCTTCCCACAGCAAGCCGCCTATCAGCTCTTTTTCTTCACCATCCAAAAGCTGCTGTGCAGCTTTATTCGCACAAATGATGCGCTGATCATTGTCGACGACAACGATGGGGTCGCGAACATGATTGAAAAGCGTCTGGTATGCGAGCGGGCTGAATTCGTACACTCGCATCTTGAGGCTGATGAATGCGAACGCAGGCCACAGCACTGCCAGCAGTACCGACGTAAACGGAAATTCAGGAGGACCCATACCAAGAAATGTGTTCGCAATACTCACGGAATACGGCAGCACCGCACAAGCAAGCAGGAAGACAATTGTCTTGCGATGCGCAATCGCAATACTCGGAAGCCTGGCAAGCATTGCGATAGCCGAATAGGCGAACAATCCGTAGACAAACGGTGCGTAGACACGGGTGTACCAGGTGTGATCAGTCATCTCCGAAAACGCGAGGCCAGCCGGTGTTTCATTCACTACCCAAACGAGATTGTGCATTGAGTTAGTCAGTACAAGACCGGTTGTTGCCGTAGGAACGACACATAGAACAGCGATGAGCAACGCACTCGGAGCGCCAACCGTGTATTCCCGATAAATAAAGTAGAAGACGACGGGAACATACCCCGCCGAAATATAGCTGAACACCCGACCAATTCCGTAGATGTTCGCGTCTGTTGCGCCGTAGGAAAACGCCGATCCCGTCAGCATCCCGCCGATCAGAACCAGGAAAAAACTAATCATGCTGTGCGCGTACTGCGGCCCTGATCGGGACACACGAACGGCCAGCACCACATACAAGACTGCGGCGACGGCCAGAAATGGGGTCATTACTGGGTCTAGCATCGACATAAGACCATGCTAGCGAGGTCCGGCACTACATAATGCGACCTGTGCCCCAATCCGGGCGAGCGAGTGTGAAACACATCACAATCTGGTCAAAATGGCGCCGCTAAAGGCCTTCGGCGGTATCCACTATCAGGGTGTCGACCACCGAACGGAGCGCATCCTGTTCACTCGCACCGTTGGCGCGTTCAAGCTCATACTCCTTGAGCTGGCGGTGTGCGCTGGTGCCCCGCGACAGTATGTTGTGAACACCGGCCAGTTCATCTTCGCAGCCCAGAGCCTTCGCGTCTTCCGCAACCAGCGACATCATTTCACTGAGCAATTCTTCGAAAGGAACCACAATTCCTTTGGCCAGGTCGATCATGCCTTCGTCAAAACTGTAACGCATCGCCCGCCAGCGGTTCTCGCGAATCAACATGGGCGTATAGATGCGCCAACGCTGGTTGTGAGTACGCAAGCGATACAGCATCCGCATCAGACACTGCAACATTGAAGTCAGCGCAATCGTGTCGTCAAGCCGAGTACAGACATCCATTACGCGCGTCTCGAGTGTCGGGAAACGAGCACTTGGTCTCAGGTCCCACCAGATTTTTGTAGAGTCCTCGATCAACCCGGCATCCATAAGGACATGAATGTGCCGTTGGTACTCCGCCCAGCTTGCGAAACGTTCAGGCAATCCGGTACGGGGCAACGCATCGAATATTGTCAGTCGATAGCTTTTGAGCCCGGTGTCACGGCCGCACCAGAACGGCGATGAACAGGACAAGGCCAGCAGGTGCGGCAGGAAGTAGGCCAGCTGATTCATCAGATCGATTCGCAGCTCATCGTCTTCGATACCAACGTGTACGTGCATGCCACAGATAACGAGACGTCGCGCAGCTCCCTGCATCTCATGTGTCAGAGAGTCATAACGGTCTTTTTGGGTGTGCTTCTGCTGGGTCCACTCGGAGAACGGATGGGTTGACGCCGCAATGGGTGCCAACCCATGTCGATCCGCGACTTCAATAATACTGCGTCGCAATTTTGAAAGATCTTCACGAGCCTCCTGCACGTTCTGGCAGACTTTTGTACCAATCTCGATTTGTGAACGCAGTAACTCGGACGTGACTTGTGAACCGCACTTCTCCTCAGCCTCTTGCATCAGCGTTTCTGGCGGATCGATCACCAGCGCGCGCGTTTCCTTGTCGACCAGGAGATACTCTTCCTCAACACCAATTGTGAATGCTGGTTCGCTCTTGCTCATTTTTCGCCCCCTGTTATGCGCTGTTTTGTTGCGGCATCGCTCCAATTCTCTCCGGTATGGACTTGATGATGTCGTGCATGACAGCCGCAATTCGCGCAACACCGTCCGCGTTGTCGATCAGGTCTTGCCGAATTTCTATGCCGATATGCGGCAATCCAGTCTCTTCCGCGTGATGATCAATCGTAAAGTCCTGGGGTGCCTTGCCAGAATACGGTTCATTGTCACCAACGAGGTAGCCTGCGGCTGTGAAATCCTCAAGGAATATATCGCGCAAACGTGTATCGGTATCCCAGAGCACGCCCATTTGCCACGGACGTGCCTCGCCATTCATTACGGGTGTAAAACTGTGTACAGCAATAAATGCAGGCTTGGGGCCGACATTGCTCAGGCGCTTTACCTGTTCATCGACGGCTTTGTGATAAGGCCAGTACAAGGTTTCCGATCTAAGGTTCTTGTCTGCACGATGTAAATTGCGATTACCAGGAACGATAACGCCATCGCCGAACTCAAGAAATGCACCGGGATCCATGAGCTGCCGATTGCAGTCCACAACGAGACGCGAATACTGCGCGAGAACGGCGGTAACACCGAGGCTTTGCGCTAGACACTCTGTCAACGGACCCGCTCCGATATCTACAGCGAGGTGACAACGTCTGGCGAACGGGTCGAGGCCCATGTCTCCGAGCGCCTTCGGGAACCGGCAGCTGGCATGATCACAGACCAGCAGAATTGGCGTTTCTGCCAATGGGTTCAATATCTTGAATGGTCCTGGTTCGTCTGCGCCGAGCAGTCTGAGTGCGTTCTCGTTATTATTGCTGACACTGTCTGTCATGACACCAGTGTACCGTATGCGCGGGCTGGCGCCACCCGCGGGCGCTGTGGAATGTGCCTATGCAAGCAACTGGCCGTGCTCTTCGGCCCAAGGTTCGAATGACTGGACGGACGCAGGACGAGCGATGTAATAGCCCTGCGCAAACTCCACACCCAGTGCTCCCAACTTTTCGAGCACCTGTTTTGTCTCGACGCGTTCCGCTATCGTCTCGATGCCCATCGCATGCCCTACCTCGCTAATTGCCTTGACCATGCTTTCATCGACAGTGTCTTCCACAACATTGCGAATAAAGTGGCCGTCGATCTTCAAATAGTCAACCGGCAGGTTCTTAAGGTAAGTGAATGAGGACAGGCCACTGCCAAAATCGTCCAGCGAAAACTTGCAGCCTAGTTTCTTAAGAGCCTGCATGAAATGCACGACTCGCGAAAGGTTGGAGATCGCCGCAGTCTCTGTAATCTCAAAACAGATCGCACCATTTGGAAGCTGCGCTTTTTCAAGCTCCTCAATCACGAACTCGAGAAAACGATCCTCGCTCAGTGACGTACCGGACAAGTTTACTGCCAACGTATAGCGAGCCTCGTCGCTGTCGCTGCGATCGGCTAATTGCGCCAGCGCCTCATGCACTACCCATCGGTCCAGTGTCGACATCAGGTTGTAACGCTCGGCAGCCGGAATGAACTGGTCCGGACCAACGAGAACGCCCTTCTCATCACGCATGCGCAGCAGCAATTCGTAGTGCCCGCGGTGTTTACCGTTCACATCACCGATGCCGATGATCGGCTGGAAGAACAATTCCAGACGGTCATCCTCAACGGCACTCGTGATTCGGGATACCCACTTCATTTCTTCATGGCGCATCGATGCATCACTGTCTTTGTACAAGTGAACCTGGTTTCGTCCCATATCCTTGGCTGAGTAACAGGCGACGTCGGCGGAACTCATAACACTGGCGACATCCGCGTTCTCATTTGTGACGACGACGACCCCAATGGAGCAACGTACTGTCGTGAAAGACCCTTGCCATTCGAACCGATAGCCTTCCATCGAGCCACGGATGGCTTCCGCAACTTTGATCGCCCGCTCCTCACTACAACGTTCCAGCAAGATGCCGAACTCGTCACCACCAAGACGTGCCAGCAGGTCCGTAGAACGGATGTTGGTCTGAATCTGATCCGAAAGCTGGCGTAGCAACGCATCTCCAGCTGTGTGACCGAACGTATCGTTGACGACCTTAAACTGATCGAGATCAACGTATAAGAGAGCATGCGACTCTTCGGGGTTTTGTCGTGTCTGCTCAAGCGCACTGATTAGACTGTTCTCAAATTCGCGACGATTAATCAAACCCGTCAACGTATCGTGCGATGCCTGGTAGCTGAGCTGGCGGAACAGGCGCGATTCCCGGCTAACGTCATGAAACACCATGACAGAGCCAATGATATTTCCTACTCTATCGCGAATCGGTGCGGCCGAGTCCTGTATCGGCACTTCGTCTCCGTTCTTCGTTATCAAGATCGCGTTTTCCGCGAGGGTTACAACCCGCCCTTCCTTCAGACAGCGAGCAACCGGGTTCTCCACGGTTGCGCGAGTATGCTGATTCACAATCATCATGATTTCTGTAACTGGCGTGCCGCGTGCACTGCGCATATCCCAACCGATCAGGTCCTGCGCAACCGGATTGATATAGTCGATCTTGCCTTCGGCGTCCGTCGTAATAACGCCATCACCGATCGATTGCAGGGTAATTTCGGCGCGCTCTTTCTCCTCGAAGACCCGTGTCTCAGCACGCTTCCGTTCGGTAATGTCCGTAATTGTGCCTTCATGGGCGATGATATGACCTTCGTCATCTGTTATTGCGCGCGAGTTCTCCAGAACAACGATCATGCTGCCATCTTTGCGCCTCAAACGATATTCGAAGTTCTTAACCACGCCCTCGGCTTCCAGCCGCGCGAAAACGCGCTCACGATCGATAGGATTGACATACAGGACGGTCGTCTTGCCTGCTGACTTGAGGTCATCAACGCTGTCGAAACCCAGCATTTCGACGAGTGCCGGATTTGCGGTGATAATGTCGCCTTCGCGTGACGCTATGTAGACGCCGTCAACAACGTTTTCAAATAATCCGCGATAACGGGCCTCACTAGATCGTAGTTTGAGTTCGTCTTGCTGTCGCTTGATCGCAATGCCGGCCAGGCGGGCCATGCGGCCGATCTTGTCCAACTCATCGGTCGTTGGCACACGGCTTTCGCCGACATAGACATCCAGCGTACCTATGATGCGCCCCGCTTCGCCATTGACCAGGAACGACCATGCAGATCTGAAGCCCAGCTGTGCGGGCACTTTGCGCGCACCCTCCCAGGCGCTGTCGTCTGCAATACTTTCGGTAAATCGATCTTGTGTGTGGAACACTGCGGAACCACAGGTGCGGCTATCAGCGGCCACCTTGGTGAAATCCAGCGACACTTTGAACGCCTCTGAAAGGCTCGGTGCCTGCTCAACCGATAGTGTCTGACTCTTGACGTCCAGCAACATTATCGCTGCCTTGAAATCGCTGCCGATCTTTTCAACGAAGCGGCATATTGTCCGCAGCGTCTTGTCGTACGGTTTACTTGAAGCGATCATCTCAAGCACTTTGTTCTGCGCATAGGACAGCGCCTCATCGCGCTTGCGGTCCGCGATATTGGTGATGCTTACACGCAGCAATCTGCCCTCGTCAGAGGGCAATCGACTAAAGCGCACTTCGCAAGGCAGTTCTTTGCCATTGGAGTCCTGGTGCAACCATTCAAAGGTAGGGTGTTCTCCTGCCAGTGCCCGATCGAGAAAACCGCGACGTATTCCGAATGACGGCGTGCCATCCGGCTGCGTCTTCGGACTGATTGCTTTCGGCCCGACCGTCAACAAGCGAGTACGTGACAAGTTGAACAATGCGCAGGCATTGTCGTTCGCATCAGTAAAGCGATTGTTGTCGACGTCAAAGACGATAATCGCCTCGGGCGCATTCTCAACCAGAGCGCGGTAGCGCTCTTCATTTTCGCGCAACGTACTTTCGGCATGCTTGCGGTCAGTGATATCCCGCAGGCTGATAACGAAAATCTCACCAGCCGCGGTATCGAGCGAGCTCGCATTGATTTCCGCCACGAAACGTTCGCCGTCAGCTCGCTGCGCATCGACCTCGCCGTCAGCCAGACCAACGCTGGTGTCATCGAGACTCGACATGAACGGCAGGAGAAAATCAGGAAGTGCTATGCTGCCGGCGGCGGGAATAAGGCTGGCAATATTCGAACCGATAAGCTGGTCGCGCTGAATCTTGAAATAGCTGCTGCAGACCTTGTTGCAGTTGCGAATAACGCCGCTCGCGTCAACGGAGAGCAACGCTTCGGTAACGCTGTCAAAAATTGCTTCGATGGGAGCGGCGGCATCGACTGTGACGTTGGTGCGGATCGACTGCGTGATCGTCGCTTCCATTTTGTCATAATGCTGGTCGATCAGGGAAAGCAGATCGACGAAGTCGGGTTTACTGATACCCGTAGACTCCGCTGCTGCTTTTTCCTTCTTCTGTAAGTCCTTTTGCATGTGGCCATGCTTATCCGTCAGCTAGACCACCTACTCTAAATTATGTGTACTCCATTGATCTGTGACACATATTCGATTTTGGAAAATTTTCTGGGAAAATTTTCCCTTTTACGTGACGAACATCTATTCCGGGCTTAGCACTCGAATCGTCTCACCATTCTCGTCTACGTCCAGCTCACCATGTTCCTGTAACTCACGGGTTCCACTTCCGACCTGTACTGGAATCGCCGTTACCGTGGACATCGTCCCATCCGCAGTCTCGAACGTGGCACTCACATTCAGGTAAAGTCGGCCTTCGCGTTGCGGAATGACCGTCACCTGTTGTCTGAAACTGTCCTCATTAGCCACCGCTTCCATACGAACATCGGCCGGTTGCGATTCGGGGAGCATCATGGAGGACGCGTCGTTGATGCGGTACGCCAACAATAAAGGTACAGGGCCCAGTGTCGACTGGACTTTAAGGTCAACCGTCACAGGACTACCGACGACCGCAGTGCCAACGATTCGATAGCTGATGCTATAGGGCGCACCAGGTTTCGCAACGGTACCCTCGTAGACCGCTTCGTCGCTCGGCTTGAAGCTTACTTCAGGCGCCTTTTTTTCAAGTTTTACTTCTTCAACTTCAGCAACTTGCTGAGCCTGTTCACTTCCACAGGCAGCAACCATCAGCGTCGCAATCAGTGTGGCTGTCAGAGATTTCAGATTAATCATTTTTTTCACCAGTTCGATTGCCGCGATTACGGCGTCATTGAGAAGTCAAAACAAACCTGATCCGGATAATCGGATGAGGCATCGTCGTCTGCGAAGCGCCATTCCTGCAGAGCGATCACGTATGTATCCGCTGGCAACGCCTGGGTCACGTCAGTTTCGACATCGTCATCACCGCTATTGAACAGTCCCACGAGTCCGCCATCACGGTACAGGAAAATATCCGGATCGCTTCGATCTCGTGGCAGCGTCGGATCGTTCGGGTCCGGCGCATCTGTCGTCGCTGGCGGAATCGGATTGGCCTGTGCCGTAATCGTGTAAGTGCTGGATGGCAGTGTCGTCGTCACCTTGAAATATCGGTGTTGCGATAGCTTGTTACCGTCACGACCACTATCGAAATCGCTGTTTGTACAGATATTCACAGTCGAGCCGGGAACGAGCGTTGTATACACCGGATCAACATCGCGCGCACCCGCGGGGAATGTTGTCTGGTTATCAGCGTAAATAGTCACATTCGGCAACGTTACGTTTTCCGCTGCCAGCAACGCATCCAATAGCGTCAGATCTGCACCCGAAACTTCATTGCGCATTGCTGTCGCGAACGAGAAAAGGGTCGTGAAGGCCTCAGTGGTTCGTTGCGGACCGGTCATGACGCTGAAGATCGGGTCGAAACCTATCGAGCCGTTGTCTGCACCGTCATTATTAGTGTCAAACAGATCATAGATCAGCGTCGCGACGGACATTTCATTGTAGTAACCCTGGGGACCGCGGTTTTCACCTTCGGTATCAATTCCAAAACCACCCGTGGTGCCGGGTACACCCGTGTCGCAATACTGCGGCTCATCCAGCGCCATTGCCGCAAGCGCGGTAGCCCAGCCTTCGCCAAAGGCAAGGCGCGCATCTATTGTCCCGCCGATAGAGTGCGGGCCACCGATAGAGTCGGAGCGCGAGAAGTTATCTTCGAAGTAGTGCCCCCACTCGTGTATTGATACATGGTCGTCAAATTCCTCGGTATCCGTATTTGCGTCACCGAGCATGTACAAGCCGTCGTTGGTGTAAAAAGTTGACGACAATTCACCCGCATCCACGTTTGTTGGGCTTGTGAGTGTGTTGTTTACACTCCAATAGGCATCAAGTGGACCGAATGCGGCATTTGCGTCCGCGCTCAGGACCAGCAACATGCCATCGTACACAGCATCAAGGATCGCAAAAGGAGCGGCCGCGCGAGTGCCGGTGTAAGCATTCGCTCCGGTGTCCCACCCCGTCGTTGCAGTAAAGTCTGCGTCGGCGATATCAGTGCTTCCCGTATTGAAGAGCGGAAAGTCTGTGACGTAAAGCGGCCTGCTCGTGAGAGGTACGCCTGTGTTTGAGGTATTGTCACGCACCTCGACGTCCCAGCTGGGGCTGCCGCCTCGAATGAGCTCTGCACGAACGCGAATCCGTACATCGATCAGCGGGTCTACATCGGCAAACGAGTACGAGCCATCATCGCCAGATACCGTCGTATCCAGAACCGCGCCGGTGTTGTCGAGCAACTGCACTGTCACCGCGCGAATCGGTCGTACGTCGAGATTGTTGAAGTTAAGCCCCCGGCAATTGGCGTTTGGCAGCGCAAACTCCAGGCTCAGGGTGCCAGCCACAGCCACGCTACTTTGCGTTTCAGAAACCGTAATCGAGACCGTATCCGTCGCGCTGTCGACTGAATCGCTGACAGAGAGTTCGAATGTCAGGTTTACGGGCGTCGTTACATCAGGTGACGTGAATGTGGGTTGCGCGGCAGTCGAATCCGACAAAGTTATGCCTGTACCACTGGTTTCGGTCCATGCGTAGGTCAGCGCCGTGCCGTCGGGATCAGCCGATGCCGTACCATCCAGCGTCACCGTAACAAGTTCGAGAACCGCCTGGTCGGGACCCGCGCTGGCCGTTGGCGGGCTGTTTGCACCAAGGCCGACGTCGTTGACAGTAACGTCGACTGCATTGCTCGCATTCACCAAGCCGTCATTGACTGTCAGCTGGAAAGTCAGCACTACCGGCGTTGCTGTCGCCAATACGTCGGGAGCGTCGAACGTCGGCGTTGCCACGGTATTGTCGCTCAGTGTGACTGTCGGCCCGGCGGTTTGAGTCCAAGAGTACGTCAGCGTGTCACCGTCTGCGTCCGATGATGCACTGCCATCAAGTGAATTTGCGGAGAGTTCGTCGACACTCTGATTTGGGCCTGCATTTGCAACCGGCGTCGCGTTTGCTGGTGTTACCGGCGGCGCAGGCGTATCTGAACCACTACTGCCGCAGGCCGCGACCACAAGGCCGCTCGCCATCAATGAGATTAACTGCAGAGTCTTTGCTGACATCATATCCCTTCCGTGCCTTTTCCTGATCCCGGCCCAATAGTACCGTTTGCAACTGAACAGGAACAGAACCCAAAGTGTCCTGATTTCGCGACACATCGAAGCGTTACATAACGTAACGGAATGCGATCCAGGTCCGTAATATAGTGGTGACTATTGTTAAACTTTGCGCCAGGACACGGCGTACGGCTCACAGAACCGGCGCCTGACAAAGTAGCTGAGAAAAAACTGATGAAAAACAATAAGATACTCGTCACCGGTGGCGCAGGCTATATCGGCAGTCATGTCGTACGCCAGCTTGGCCTCGCGGGCGAGAGCGTTGTAACGCTGGATAACCTCTCCACAGGCTTTGAGGCCGCGGTTACCTCGGGAGAGTTTGTCCTTGGCGACACAGGCGACGATGCCCTGTTGGAAAACGTATTCACCGAGCATGATATCGAGACTGTCATGCATTTTGCGGCACACACAGTCGTGCCGGAGTCCGTTGCAGACCCCCTCAAGTATTACCGCAATAACACCGCGTCGAGCCGCACGTTGCTCGAAGCATCGACCAGGCATGGAGTGAAGAATTTCGTATTCTCCTCAACGGCTGCAGTCTACGGGGCCCCTGACGGAAACTCCGCATCGGAAGAGTCTCTGACCCGCCCGATAAATCCTTACGGCACTTCAAAACTGATGACCGAATGGA
Source organism: Gammaproteobacteria bacterium (assembly GCA_022600955.1). Taxonomy (GTDB): domain Bacteria; phylum Pseudomonadota; class Gammaproteobacteria; order Steroidobacterales; family Woeseiaceae; genus UBA1847. The sequence continues at coordinate 89,180 of JAHZJK010000003.1, read as the reverse complement.
TGTTGCGCGACCTCGCAGCAGCAGGCGGTCCGAAATTTGTCGCCCTGCGCTATTTCAACGTAGCTGGCTGCGAGCCAAGCGGCACCATTGGCCAGTCAACGCCAAACGCCACCCTGCTCGTCAAGGTCGCATGCGAAGCCGCTACGGGGCGTCGCCCTAGCGTGAAGATATTCGGTACCGACTACCCAACGCCCGACGGCACAGGAGTGCGTGATTATATTCATGTCGATGATTTGGCGTGCGCGCACCTCGATGCGCTGACCTATCTGAGGAATGGCGGCGAACCGCAATTTCTGAATTGCGGCTACGGGCACGGATACAGCGTTCGCGAAGTACTCGCCGCGGTCGAGAGAGCAAGTGGCGCGCCTCTAAAGATCGATGAAGAACCCCGCCGAGCCGGCGACCCTCCAGAGTTGATCGCGGTTGCGGACAGGGTTCGCGATGTGCTGGGCTGGACACCGAAGTATGATGACCTCGACACCATCGTTCGCACGAGTCTTGAGTGGGAACGAAAAATTGCAGCTCACGACCCGACGGCCTATTGGGCCGCCTAAGGCAGTTTCGGTAAAACAAGATGAAGTTTCCTCGCCCACGCTCACTCAACGGATTGATTCTGGTCGGCTTTGCGATTGTCGCTCTGCCGTTGCTGGTAGCGGTTGTCTGGGGTGTCGTGAATCTTGATCGGGTCGCTGAGCAAAGCGAGGAACTCGTCTCAACGGGTATCGAGGCTGCGGACTATAACCGCCGCATCAATGAGCAACTCAATTCGATGGAGCGTGTATCCCGACAGTTTCAGGTTTTGAAAAACCCGGACAGCGTACAGATCATGCGTCAGGACCTGCGCGCATTCGCGAACCTCATCACGGATATAGCCCCGATCGTCGATGAAGCCGACGCGACAATGCTTGCCGCCTCACTGGTTGAGGAGGCGCGTGAAATCGTCACTACACTGGGCAAGCCGGATGCTACCGACGCCGAATTGGCGGCTGCTATCGCCCTTTTCTCACCACTGCGGCACCGCGTGGAACGACTGACCAACGTTCTGACTGCGCATGTTGATGGCAAATTATCGGCGCTACAGGAAACGGCGAGAAACGCACAGCGCGTTTCAGCCTGGCAGGTAGCGGCACTGGTGCCGGGTACTATCGTGTTGATCGCAATTTTCGCAGTCGTCGTTGCGCGCCCGATCCGCCAGATTGATCGTGCTATTGGCCAGCTCGGCGAAAGCGGCTTTTCGCGACCGATTGAGATCAAGGGACCGACCGACCTTGAACGCCTTGGCCGACAGCTGGAATGGCTGCGCCTGCGACTCCTGGAACTCGCACAAGAGAAGAACAAATTCCTGCGTCACATGTCACATGAACTCAAGACACCGCTGGCCAATATTCGCGAAGGTACAGAGTTGCTGCTTGACGGTTCCGTCGGCGAACTCGACGCCCCGCAACGCGAAGTGACTGATATTCTGCGCATGAACGGATTGAAATTGCAGCAATTGATTGAAAACCTCCTGAGTTTCAGCGCCTGGCAAACGAAGAGCGAGGTCCTGACAATGTCGGAGTTCGCACTACGCGCACAGGTCATTTCTGTCGCAAAGGCTCAGCGGCTGGCACTTAAGGCCGCAAATATTCAGCTAAAACTCGACGTGGACGACATAATTGTGATCGCGGATCAGGATAAAATCCGTACAGTTATTGATAATCTGTTATCGAATGCAGTCAAGTTCACTCCGAGAGGTGGGCTGATTACGATACGGGCGACGCGGCTGGTAAAGAGCTTTGTTCTCGAGTTTGGCGACACCGGACCTGGTATTCCGGCCGAAGAGAGTCCGCGCATTTTCGAGGCCTTCTTTCAGGGGCGCCGTGAGCAAGGCGGACAAGTTGGTGGCACAGGCATCGGATTATCAGTTGTACTGGAGTGTATACAGGCGCACGAAGGACTTGTTGAACTCATTGACTCGGACGAATTTCCGGGCGCGCATTTTAGAATTCACATCCCGCAAAAGCAGGATGCAGACAAACCGAAACTGGCAGTAAATGGATAAGCGCACAAAGATAACAAGACTGCGTCGCATTGCGATGACCGCGCTGGTCATCGTTACGGCGGCGGGCTGCGCACAAACGAGTGACTGGCTCAAGGGTCGAAAGACCGCCAAGGCCAGTGATTCGACCATTCTCGGGGCACCGGAAGTCGACGTATACGTCAAGGAACTCGGCCAGCTGGCGACGAGCGATCCGGCAGCACATGCTGAAATCTACGCTGACGCAGCCAGTGCAGCTCAACTCACCCCGGGACCGTCAACGAATCTGCGGCTCGGCATGGTATTGGCGATCCCTGGACATGCCGAATCAGATCCGCAGCGAGCGCAGAGCTTGTTGCGTGACGCCGTCACCCAGGAACTGCTTCTAACGCCTGCAGAGCTGTCGCTGGCACAGATTCTGCTCAACAATGTCGAGCGCCAGATCGTCGTCAACAGTGAGGCGCGGCAGCTGCGCGCGAGCACGTCTCAAGCGGCGCAAACGCAGGAGCTGGCACTGGGACAACGCCTCGCCAGAGTGGAGGCCGAAAACCGGCAACTACGCCGTGATCTTGAGGATGCCGAGAGAAAACTTGAGGCGATCACCTCAATCGAGCGCTCGATTCGCGAACAAGAATGATCTAACCTGTCGGATTAGAGAATTTCACTCGACATAATATGGCGCTAAAACAACCTAAAGCCGAAGGCAAGATCCTGCTCGTCGATGACGACCCGGGACTATTGCGTCTTTTGAGCATTCGTCTGCGTGCCGAGGGCTACGAAGTTGAAGCCGTCGAATCGGCGCACCTCGCATTGGGCGTACTGCACCGATTCAGTCCGGACCTGGTCATCACCGACCTGCGCATGGACAAGATGGATGGTATCGGGCTCCTTAAGGAATTGCAGACACGTTCGCCAGGATTACGCGTCGTCATCATAACCGCACACGGTACGATTCCCGACGCCGTCACGGCCACACAGCATGGTGCATTCGGCTTCCTGACCAAGCCGATCGATAAAGACGAATTGATGGCGCTGGTTGAGCGTGCACTCAAGGTATCAGGCACTGTCGATGTCGAAGAAGACTGGGCGTCGCAGATAATCACGCGTAACCAGGCCGTTAAAGAAATCCTGCAGCAGACAAAAATGGTCGCCGCTACTGATGCGCGGGTTCTGATTACCGGTGAGAGTGGTACAGGCAAGGAACTGCTTGCGCAAGCCATTCACAACGCAAGTGACCGCCGCAACAAACCTTTTACGGCGATAAACTGTTCAGCCATGGCTGAGAACCTGCTGGAATCGGAACTGTTTGGCCATGAGAAAGGCGCTTTCACAGGTGCAACTCGCAGCCATGAAGGTCTGTTCCAGGCTGCGGAGGGTGGCACATTGCTGCTCGACGAGATCGGCGACATGCCAATGCGGTTGCAGGTCAAACTGCTGCGTGTTTTGCAGGAAAGCCAGGTGCGACCTGTCGGCAGCACCGAGGCGAAACAAATTGATGTGCGCGTTGTATCTGCGACGCACAGGGACTTGCAGGAGCTCATGGGCCAGGGCCGCTTCCGTGAAGATCTTTACTATCGGCTTAACGTCGTCAATATCAAACTGCCGACACTCGACGAACGCCGTGAAGATATCCCGCTGTTGGTCGCGCATTTTCTTCAGCAAATTGCACTGGAATCCGACCAGGAGCGCAAAGTATATGCGCCTGAAGCCGTTGAGATGCTTGTTACCGCCGAATGGCCGGGCAACATTCGTCAGCTTTACAACATCGTGCGACAGAACGTCGCATTGTCGCGCTCACCCGTCATAAGCGGTGAACTGGTACAGCAGTCGTTGGGTGAGCATGCTGGCAAACTCGCATCGTTTACCGATGCACGAGACGAGTTCACGCGCAATTACCTGTCACAGATACTGCAGATCACGACGGGCAACGTCAGCCAGGCCGCCAGGCTTGCGAAGCGCAATCGCACCGATTTCTACAAGTTACTAGCACGCCACGAGCTGAATCCAGACGCGTTCAAGACGCGCTAGAGCTGCCATTTAAGAGACGCGCGTCAGCGTTTACTACCGTAGTCGAGAGTAGATAAGGTTCCGTATCTTAGGCACGAGACCAACATCGACGGTGCGATAAATCAGGTAGCTGGCGATCAGAGTCACTGAAAACGCGATACTAATCATGACGGGCTCTGGCCAATCCAGGCTCTGCATGATCGCCTTGCCGGCAGCATTGTGAATTAGATACAGCGGGTAGGTTAGCCCACCTGCGACAAAGTAAGCGCTGTTCTTGGCCACGTTGAACCACCCTCTCGCCACTCCGTACAAGAAGGCCATCATGACTGCGACAATTATTGCGGCGGCGATTTGATCTCGCGCCGATGCCGCAGTAATGAACTCCGGTGCAATAGAGTACGCCCTCTCGATTGCGAGTGGCGACACCAAAAAGAAAACGAGATTGCCGAATCGCACATCAATACGGCTGTGGATCAGGTACAGCGCAACTCCGGCAATAAAATAGGCGGAGTAGTCGGGACTGATAAACCAGCCCATGAACATCGGTTGCTGAAAGATCGCGTAAGCGTATGTAGTTGCAAGCCACGCTGACAACCAGTAGCGGAATTTTGCGAAAAGACCAAGAACTATCAGACCAAAAACACAGCAGTAAAATTTCAGTTCTTGCAGCAGAGTCCAGAACACGCCGTCGATGTTTTTCTCGCCGAAGTAAACATTCAGCATGGTTACGTTGGTCAATATTTGCCGAACTCCAAAGCGTTCATCGGTCAGGAAAGTTACAACAATTAACGTGTAGATAATTCCTGTCCAATACGTCGGATACAAGCGAAGCAATCGTGAAACAGCGAACTTCGATGCGCTGCGCTGATAGGCTGACATACTGATTACGAAACCACTGATAACAAAAAACAGCGGCACACCCAGATAACCGAACTGAGTGAACTCCGACAAGAGCCAGGTTTGGTGCGGCATCGCTGTAAAATGATAAAAAACGACAGCCAACGCGGCAAACAATCGAATCGGGTCCAGGATATAGAGCCGTTGCCCCATGCGCTACTCGTGCTCCGCTCTTTTAGAGTAGCTATCCGCACTCACGCCATACTTGGCGAGCAAGTCATAAAGTGTCGGACGTGTAATACCAAGCATTTCGGATGCCTTGGAAATGTTCCCATAACTCTTGGCCAGCGCAACACGTATCGCTTTTGATTCGGCTCTCTGACGAACTTCGCGCAGGTTCAACGACTCACCTTCTTCGTCACTCGCCGTCAGGCCAAGATCGGTCGCGGTTACCAGCTTGCCATCGGCCATAATGACCGCACCCTTAATCTTGTTCTCAAGCTCACGCACATTGCCCGGCCACGCGTAGGCTTCGATTGCCGCGACGGCATCTTCTGAGAAACCGTTGATTGCTCGTTTCTGTTTCTTGCTGTATTTCTGCAGGAGTGTTCGGGCGAGAATCAGACGTCCCTCCTCCCGATCACGAAACGGCGGAATGTTGATTGTAATTTCAGAAACACGGTAGTACAGGTCTTCCCGGAACAAGCCCTCTTTGATAAGTGAGTCAGGGTTCTGGTTGGTTGCGCAAACTACGCGCACGTCCACCGGTATTTCCTGTCGCCCACCAACTCGTTCAATGACGCGCTCCTGCAGGAATCGCAGGAGCTTTGCCTGTAACGCAATCGGCATGTCGCCAATCTCATCGAGAAACAGTGTACCGCCGTCGGCAACCTCGACTTTGCCGATCGATTGTTTATGTGCACCTGTAAACGATCCTTTTTCATGACCGAACAGTTCAGACTCCAGCAAGTTTTCCGGAATTGCGGCACAGTTGATTGCTACGAAGTTCTTGTCCTTGCGCGGACTGCAATCGTGCAGTGCGCGCGACAGCAATTCCTTGCCTGTGCCGCTCTCCCCGAGCAGCAACGTTGTGACATCCGTTGGACCAACTTTTTCGATCATTCTGCAGACCGCGAGCATGGCTTCACTGGCAGCGACGATGCCGGCAAGAGGCGACTCGTTGACCTTGTTTTGCAGGCGGTGGTTTTCGGCCTCAAGTTCCGAAATTGCGAAAGCTCTGTTCACGATCAAACGCAGAGTGTCGGGTTCAACGGGTTTCTTGTAAAAGTTGTAAGCGCCCTGCGCTACGGCGGCCATGGCTATCGCCTGGTCGACATTGTCGATCAAAACGACGACCTTGGTCCGCGGTGCAAGCCGCATCGTTTCGGCGAGTGCAGCCAGACCCTCTTCCATGCTTTCCGGCTTCGGCGGCAGTCGCAGGTTTTGCAACACAACTGCAGGTTCATGACGCCGTAGTTCGGTGATCGCGTCCTCGCGATTCCTCGCGGTGTAGACGTCATAGTCCTCAAAACACAATTTCAATTCGTTAAGGAGGTCGGGATCATCCTCGACGATCAACAATTTTCGGGCTTGCTCGCTCATGTTTCCCCAAACGAAGCGACGATGTGGACAGCGATGATGCCATGAAGCCCGCCGTTATTGCAGTGGCTGGGTCACAGCTGCCCCTGTGATGTGAACAGGGTCACTATACGTACTTAACGCATTTGCGAATCATTCTCATTTAGATTACGCTCCTGAATTACTTCGCAACTCACAGCAGAATTAAAATGAAACACCGCTTCACCATTCGCGCAGGGATCAGCGCCGCCCTTCTCGCTTCGCCACTCATGGTGAGCGCACAACAACCCACGGACAACGTGGAAGAGATTGATACGGTTACAATTATTGGCAGCCAGGCAGATGTTGCTGATGTTCCGGGATCCGCTCACATCGTTAATTCAGAGGAACTGGCAGAGTTTGCCCAGTCGGATATCCTGCGCGTACTGCGCTCCGTGCCGGGCGTTTATGTCCAGGAAGAAGAAGGATTCGGGCTGCGGCCCAATATTGGCATTCGCGGATCTGGGCTTGACCGCAGCGCGCGCATCGCCCTTCTTGAGGACGGCGTCCTGATCGCGCCGGCACCGTACGCTGCATCATCGGCATATTACTTTCCAACGCAACGCCGCATGAGCGCGGTGGAGGTCTTGAAAGGCCCGGCTTCGGTCGCAATCGGGCCGCGTACCACCGGTGGAGCCATGAATCTCATTTCTACGCCGATACCGGACGAGATGTCCGCAAACGCCGATTTGCGCGTCGGTGATCACTCTACGCTGGATGCACACGTGAACATTGGTGACCGTGGCGACCGCTTCGCCTGGATGCTGGAAACCGTGCAGGCGCGAAGCGATGGCTTCAAGACAATTGCAGGGCCTGTCGGTGGTGATACCGGTTACGACGTCAAAGATTACGTCGCCAAGTTGCAGTTCGACAGCGCGCCAGGGAGTGCTGTCTACCAGAGTCTTCGTGTGAAACTGGGTTACACCGATCAGCTTTCGAACGAAACTTACGTCGGCCTCACCGATACTGATTTCGCGGCGAATCCTTACAGCCGCTATGCCGCTTCGGCAAACGATAACTTCCAGAGCGAACACGAACAGTATCAGGCGACCTACGTGCTCGATACAGACAGTCTCTGGCGTCTTGAAGCAACAGCGTACCGCAACAACTTTCAGCGCAATTGGTACAAGGTGCAATCGGTCGGTGGTGAGGGCATCAATGACGTGCTCGTTGATCCTGCAACTTACGCGGCCGAGTATGGCTATCTGACGGGCGTTACGAGTCCGGACGATGCGATCCAGATTCGCGCCAACAATCGCGAGTACTACTCGCAGGGTGTACAGGCGAAGGTCGAGTGGGACCTTGGCTTCGGGGAAACCGATGTATTGCTGAACACAGGTGTACGGCTCCATGAAGACGAGGAAGACCGTTTTCAGCATCAGGACGGCTATCGAGTGGACTCTGGAGAACTTGTGCTAACGACTGCTGCTGCGGGAGGTTCTCAAACAAACCGTGTTTCTGATGCGCAAGTTACATCGTTGTTTGTCGATTCAGAAATACGCGCGGGCGACTGGATTTTTACGCCTGGTGTACGCTTCGAGAATATCGAACTCACGCGCTACGACTACGCAACCTCAGATCCGGGCAGAGCAGCAGAACCGACTCGCGTCCGCACCAATACGGCCCAGGTCGTGATTCCTGGCGCCGGTGCACTGTATCGCCTGAATGATGAGTGGCGACTGCTTGCAGGTGTGCACAAGGGCTTTAACCCGCCCGGACCAGGCAGCAACGCAGATGAAGAATCGAGCGTCAACTTCGAAGCGGGCATGCGATATGCCGGCGAATCGCTAAGATTTGAGTCGATCTTTTTCTATAACGACTACGACAACCTTGTTGGCACTGTGACGGACTCAACGGGTGGCGGTGGCCAGGTTGGCGACCAGTTTGACGGCGGCGAGGTAGTCGTTCGCGGTCTGGAAATGAGTTCGGACTACAGCTTCGGTTTCGGTTCATTCGCAGTACCGGTTGGCCTGCAGTACACCTGGACAACTGAGGCCGAATTCAAGAACGCGTTCGATTCAGGCTTTGACCCCTGGGGTGATGTGCAGGTCGGTGACGAGTTGCCATATATTCCAGAGCACCAGTTGCGCGCAACTGCTGGTATTGAAGGCGAACGGGTTCGCCTTAGCCTTGCGGCAAGTTACATTGGCAAGATGCGCACACGCGCCGACCAGGGCGCGTATGTTGAGCAGGAAACGATCGACTCACACATCGTTTGGGATGCGATAGCGACCTGGCAATTTACGGACAGCCTTTCTTCCTATATCAAGGTCGACAACTTGTTCGACGAAACCTACGTCGCGGCACGCCGCCCGGCCGGTGTTCGACCCGGTTTACCGAGATCGGCTTATGTAGGGCTAACGTTCCGGCTCTAGGCGCCGTGAAATCATCTTAAAAAGCCCCGCTTGCGGGGCTTTTTTTGCCTAGAGTGTACTGGCTGCGGCGACGATACCGCCGTCTACTGGCAGGACAACCCCATCGACATAACTGCCTGCTTTCGAGGCGAGGAAAATTGCAGCACCGGCCATGTCAGTAGCCTCTCCTACTCTCTTGAGCGGCACGCTGGCGCGAATCTGATCACCCATAGTGTCGAGCGTATGCGCCATCATCTTGCTCGGAAATGGTCCCGGAGCGATAGCGTTTGCCGTGATAAAGCGACCGGCGAGATGAGACGCCAGCATGCGTGTCAAATGATGCACTGCGGCCTTGCTGGAACCGTATGAAAACGTCGGCAGTTGATTGACGTTAAGTCCATCGATAGAGCCGATATTGATCACACGCGCCGGATCGGCCTGGGAGGCCGACTTCTCAAGTAACGGCAGCAATGCCTGGGTCAGGAAAAATACGCCCTTGACGTTGATATCCATGATCTTGTCCCAGCCCGATTCCGGGAACTCTTCAATCGGCGCACCCCAGGTTGCACCTGCATTGTTGACGAGTACGTCGAGCTGTGTTTCGCGACTCTTGATGGTACTGACGAGCTCGGAGATGCCCTCAGACGTTGAAAGATCCGCTGGGATAGAGATGCAGTCGCCGAGTTCCGAAAGACGTTCAGCGGTAGCATCACAAGCCTCTGCCTTGCGAGACGAGATATACGTCTTCACGCCATTGGCGACGAAGCCCTCTGCAATCATTTCACCGATACCGCGGGAGCCGCCGGTCACGAGCGCAACCTTGCCGCTTATGTCAAATAAGTCTTTCATTCCAATTCTGTCCTTGTGTGAGAGCCACTATTGGCGGGGCTTGTGACACTTGTCTCGGTTTATACGTAATCGTATTGACAATCATTCGCATTTGCGTTTGAATCATCACAGGCACTAAACGGCATTGAAACTTATGTACGTCTGTATTTGCAACGCTATCACTGACAAACAGATTCGCAAGGCGGCGGCATCTGGCGTTAAGGACCTCTGGGACCTGCAGCGCGAGTTGGGTGTAGCTTCCGGATGTGGCTCCTGCAAGGAGATGGCATCTGAAATCCTGCGCGAAAGCCGCCACGCCACGGCCAACGTCGAGCCGGTACGCTATTACCCCGCTACAGCCTGACCTGCCTCCAATTTGATCAAAAAAAAGCCCCGCTTCGCGGGGCTTTTTGCTGTTTGCCTATTCGGCCAGTGGCAACCCGCTGGGCACCGACCTCGGGACGTCGATACGCAGGTCGAGCATGTCCGGGTCAGTCAGCGCGCGCAGGAACTCGATGAGCTGCTTCATCTCGCGCTTGCGCAAGCGAACGGGCGAAAGCTCGTTCGCACTGGCTATAGCGGCGAGAACCGAAGGATCCGACATCGCGAGGAGGTCAACAGCATCCAGGTCTGCCCTGCTTGGCATGCGCAGCTGAGAGGGGTCGTAGTTGTACAGGGAATCAACCGGATCAAGATGGTGCCTGATCACCGCCTCAAGCGTGTCGTAGGCGCCAGCATGGCCGTACGGCGCCGTTTGCGTAACGTTACGCAGAGTCGGCACACGGAACTTGTAACGATCCGCAGGATCGCCTGTCACGCGCTCACGCCCGAAGTCCTCATAACCGTAGGCACCGTCGCCTTTGCCCGCACCAATCTGAGGCATCGCGATTGCCCTGAAAGACTGGTCAGTTTGAAAAGTCCCGCTATGACAGCTCGCACAGTTGCCTTTATTGGGAGAATAGAAAATACGCATTCCTGCAATCGCATTGAAACTCATTGCGCCGCGATCACCTCTCAGGAAGCGATCGAACGGGCTGTTGTCAGAGCGCCAGTTGACTGCTTCGAATGCTGCAATAGCGTTCGCCGCATGCGTGAAGCGGATGTCTTCAGGCCCGCTCACGTCGTCGTAGACTGCGACAAACTGATCGACGTAACCGTCCAGATCACGGAGCCTGTCAGCAAGTTGCGCCCACACGCCATTCGGGCCGGCCAGGTCGCCTGCCGCTGCTGCATCAGCAACCGAGTTCTCTCCGGCCTGCCCCGCCATTTCTGTACCCGAAGTGACCGGGAACATCGCCTGCACCGCCAGCACGTTGTCTAGCCCTTCTGGCAGATCGTAACCTGCCGGTGACTCAACGCCATTTGGCATCGCAGGGTCCGGCTGTACGCGGCCGTCGTGGAACATAATCTCAAACTCACGGGCTCCGAGATTGAATACGTGCGGCGCGTTTCGAGGCACGCGCTCGTGCACGGCATCAGCACCGAAGCCGGTGTCACGTGTTACGCCAAGGCCAATGCCGCCCTCGCCTATTGGCAACGCGAGTCCATCACTGGTGCCGGTGAACGAGTGGTGACACGTAGCACACGATATGTTCATGTTGCCGCTCAAAACCTTGTCGAAAAAGAGCTGCGCGCCCAGTTGTACTTTGGCGTCATCTGTCCGACTGTTATCGTAGAAATCGCGATCAGTCGCGGCATGAGGCAAAACACGCTTACCCCAGCGGCTCTTTTGTTTGTCGGCGAATGAATCAGTTGAACTGAATATGACGAGTACCGCCAGTGCGGCCCCGAGTATCTGTCGTTTCCCCATTTTACAACGTCCCTTGTGTTGTCCTGTATGTCTTGTCCCGAACGAGTCGTCCTGTTCGAATCACCCTAGCGGGCAATGACATAGTTGTCCCAGTGCTCAATGTACCCATTCTCTGGAGTTTTCTCGTGGCAAGCCGTCAACGTTGAAAGTGTGAACTGCGTCACACTTTTTATTCACCTTGCTTCCCCCGCGCTGAGGGTTATCATGACCGCCGACACTTGATTCACATCGCACTGGAGCGACCAATGAAAGGCGACGCCACCGTCATCGAGCACCTCAACACGGTACTCAAGAACGAACTCACCGCTATCAATCAGTATTTCCTGCATGCAAAAATGCTGAAAGACTGGGGCCTCAACAAGCTTGGCGACTATGAGCACGGCGAATCAATCGATGAAATGAAACACGCGGACATTCTGATTGAGCGGATTCTGTTCCTGGAAGGTCTCCCGAACCTGCAGCACCTGGGCAATTTGCGAATCGGCGAGGACGTCCCTGAAATTCTGCAATGCGATCTGGCTATGGAGCTCGACGCAATCCCTGATCTGCGAGCTGCGATTGCCTATTGTGAAGACCACAAAGACTATGTAAGCCGGGATGTGTTTGATGCAATCCTGGTTTCAGAGGAAGAACACGTCGACTGGCTCGAGACGCAACTGGGGCTGATAGAAAAAGTGGGCGTGCAGAATTACCAGCAATCGCAAACCTGACGGATACCTGTATTGAATTTTGAGTTTACGACAGACCAGAAGACCTGGTTCGACGCTGCAGTTCAGTTTGCAACGAAGCAACTGGGTGGCGACATGGTCGAAAAGGATCGCAATCAGGAGTTCGATCGAGCTCGCTGGCAGGCATGCGCCGACTTTGGCGTTCTCGGAATGGGTATTCCGGAAGAATACGGCGGCACAGGCCTGGGGCTTAGCGACACCCTGGCCGTTATGGAGGGCCTTGGGTATGCCACCCGGGACCAGGGCTTGTTGTTCTCCCTCAATGCGCACCTTTGGACTAATGCCGTGCCAATACTGGAATACGGGACCGAAGAACAGAAACAGAAGTACTTGCCCGGACTGTGCAGTGGCGAACTGATCGGCGCGAATGGCGCCAGCGAACCCGATGCCGGTTCCGATATTTATTCACTGAGGACCTCTGCGAAAAAGGAAGGCGACAGCTATCGAGTAAATGGCACCAAGATGTTCGTGACCAATGCACAGGTCTGCGACCTGATCGTCGCCTACGCGACTATCAATCCGGCGTTGGGACCACTCGGAATCACCGCTCTGATTCTCGAGAAGAAAACACCAGGCGTATCAGTCAGTCGTAGTCTCGAAAAAATGGGACTCAGGACGTCACCAATGGCAGAGCTCATCTTTGAAGACGTTGAAATTCCACTAAGCAGTGTGCTGGGGCGTGCGGGCAGAGGCGCTGAGGTTTTCAGCTGTTCCATGGAATGGGAACGTGGCTGCATACTTGCCAATTGCGTCGGCGCGATGCAACGCCAGCTTGAAGAGTGTATTGACTATGCCCGGCAGCGTAAGCAGTTTGGGAAGCCGATCTCGCAACATCAGACCGTGGCAAACCGATTGGTCGACATGCGTGTACGAATCGACACATGTCGCCCGCTGATCTACAAGATCGGGTGGCTGAAAGACCAGGGCCATGATGCAGTATTGGAGTCGTCCATTGCCAAACTGCACGTATCAGACTGCTACGTGAAGAGTTCAATGGATGCCATTCAGTTGTTTGGCGGTTACGGATATATGACCGAACAGGAAGTCGAACGTGACCTCCGGGACTCAATTTCCAGTCGACTGTATTCCGGTACCAGCGACATTCAGCGCAACATCATCGCCAAGAAGCTGGGGCTATAACCGGCCTATGCAGATTTCTCGCCGTCGAGCTTCTGCGCGACGAATCGGGACACACTGGAAACACTAACCAGTGCTTCCAGATCAAGATCCTCATCGTCAAGCATGAAGCCGAACTCTCGCTCCATTTCTGTAATGAGCCCGAGAATTTGCAACGAATCGAAGTTCAGGTCTTCAATTAACATATCGTCATTGCCGATCGATTCCAATTCGATTTCCGGCGCGACTTTTTCACAAATCAATCGTTTGATTCGGTAGATTAGAGAATCGCTATCCATTTCTTCTGTTTTCCTAACAGCGCACAATTCAGGCCCGGATGTTACCTAGAAAATCGCCCGATGGATACACGCGCCGACTCAGCTTGCAGACTCAATCAAAAGCAGAATGTCAATGTTCGTTTCGCCTGATAAGCTAGCGTCCAGTCAAGGTACACGAAGAATCGCATGAGTAATTTTGACCTAGTGGCCGATTTCAAAAGAGCCGTTGCTGCGTATGGCGGCAATACTGCGGTCTGGGCCAGCGATCGGGAGCTCACATACAATCAGCTCGATCAAGAGTCTTCTGCTCTGGCTACGTGGATGCAATCAACCCGCAAATCAGCAGATGGGCTGCTTGGCATCATGTTGCCAAAATCGACAGAGGCGGTGATTTCTATTATCGCGGCTCTCAAAGCAGAAATGCCTTATGCGCCAATAGACCCGTCGTGGCCCAGTCCAAGGCGCACCAGTATTTTTGAGCAATCCGGCTTCGATATCCTTGTTACGCGCAAGCGAATGGCGCAATTCGCACAGGGGTCAACCAGGGTCATTTCGCCAGACGGAGATGAATGGGACAATGTCGTTCGACCTGCCGAGACCAGCCACCGACTCGCTTCGAGCGCCGGGGACAAGGACCTTGCGTACATTTTGTTCACGTCAGGATCGACGGGTGACCCGAAAGGCGTATGTGTCTCACGCCGTGCAGCTCACTATTTTCCTGACTGGGCACGTAATGAGTTTCAAATCCAGCCGGCTGATCGAATTGCGTCACTGGCGCCGTTCACATTCGACCTGTCGACGTTTGACCTGTTTTCAACGCTGTGTGCCGGTGCGGCGGTCTATCTTGTACCTGAAACGACAAAAATGTTGCCGTCCAGCCTCTCAAAGTTTCTGCAAGACCAACGCATCACAACCATCTATGCGGTGCCATCGAACCTGGGCTTGTTGAGCTCGCGGGGGCTACTGGAAAAACGCGACCTTGGCGCACTACGTACAGTGCTGTTCGCCGGTGAGGTCTTTCCACTGCCGTTGTATCGGGAGTTTGCCGCCAAGCTGCCCAAGGAGATTCGTTACTGCAACCTCTACGGCCCGACTGAGACCAATGTCTGTACCTATTTCGACACCTCCGAACTAACGGAAACCGACGCCGCCATGCCGATCGGCCGGGCGCTGCCGGGAACCAGTCTTTTTATAGAGCGCGACAACGACACGGATAGCGAGGGTGAGCTGTGTGCAATCGGGCCTGCGGTCATGTCGGGTTACTGGGGACACGGTGCTGACGGAAACTACTGGACCACCGACGAGAATGGTGATCGTGCATATCGAACCGGCGACCAGGCGAGCCAGCGAGATGACGGCAACTGGCTTTACTTCGGACGCAAAGACAACATGGTCAAGGTCTGGGGTTACCGGGTTGAGCTGGGCGAAATCGAGTCCTGCCTTCTCGGTATTGACGGTATCGAACAAGCGGCTGTCGTCAAGGTCTCCAGGGATGGAGCATTTGGAGACTCGCTCGTCGCATTCGTCGCCGCGGCTGCGACGATCAAAGAGGATGCGCGCGGCATATTGAAGATATGCAAGAGTAACTTGCCGCCGTATATGTGCCCTCAACAGGTGCACTTCCTGGAGTCAGTACCACTGAGCCACAACGGCAAGATTGACCGGCGAAAATTGCTCGCTATAGCTGAACAATGAGAAGCGCATTGAAAAAAATAAACATCGTCGGCGCCGGCCCGGCCGGCACCTACTTCGCCTTGCTGATGCATAACGCGAACCCGGATACTGAAATAACGATTTGGGAATCCTATCCGCCTGAAGAGAGCCACGGCTGGGGCATTGTGCTAACTCAAGGCGTGCACGATGTGCTGAAAAAATGTGACGTCGAAACACACGAAACAATCAAGGCGCTATCGCAAACCTGGCGGGATCTGACGATATTCCATAAGGGTACGCGGCTTTCTTTGCATGGTTTTCCGTATATCAGTATGTCCCGGATAAACCTGATTCGGGCGCTTCGGGAAGCGTGTCTGAGCCGCGGCATCAGCATTCATTTCGAAGCGCGCGTAGACGACATTCATTCGCTGCTCGACTGCGACCTACTGGTTGGTGCGGACGGTGCCAACAGTTCAGTTCGTGACACGTTCGCCGAGGACTTCCAGCCAGTACGGGATGTGCGCAACAATCGTTATATCTGGCTGGGGACACCACAGGTCTTTGATGCATTTACGATGATGTTTCGAAAGCGCGAGGATCGTGTATTTGCGGCGGAAGCCTACCAATTCAGTCCTGAGGCCAGCACCTTTATCGCACAGTGCACAGATTCGACATGGAAAGATTCCGGCCTCGAGGACATGACCACAGAGGAGACCTGCCGTTTTGTTGCAGAAACGTTCGCGGAGGAACTCGACGGTGCACCTGTCGTTGCCAATCATTCATCGGCGTGGCGACATTTTCCAATTATCAGCAATCAGACCTGGGCTACTGGCAAAGTTTTATTGCTTGGTGATGCGTTACATACGGCGCACTTTTCGACGGGATCGGGCACTCGCCTGGCCCTGGAAGACGCGATTGCCGCAGCGCGCGCAATGTCCGCTGCCGCTTCTGTAGCAGATGGACTCACTGAATTTGCCAACAAGCGCAAACCGGCGGTTGATCGCTTCCAGGCGACGGCACTCAACAGTCTGATCTGGTATGAAAACATAGAGTCGGTAATCGACCTGGATACCATTCCGTTTGCCTACAGCGCCATGACACGCAGCAAGGCGGTGGACCTGCGCGTATTGAGAATTCAGGACCCCGAATTTGCTCGACGCTATACTGAGTGGCGTGACCAGCAGGCCGACGAATGACGTTACCTGTCTGGCTCGTCGAGCCGTTCGCAGATACAACAGTATCGGCGGTCGGTACCAAGTCGCATAATCTGGCGACCCTGATAAAACTCGGCTTTCAGGTTCCAGATTGCCTTTTCATACGCACTTTTGATGCCGCCGCCCTTCCCTTTGACAGCAGCGACGACTACCTGCGCGACATAGCCGTGTTTTCCGCGGACCTTGAGTCCGTATTGCCATCGTCAGCTGGCTGGGCGGTTCGCTCATCAGCAACCGTAGAAGACTTGCCCGGTGAATCACATGCGGGGCGATTTGAAACGCTGTTCATAGACGCCCCGGAAAAGCTTGCAGAAGCCGTAGGGGAAGTTTGGAAATCAGCAGAGCTGGCAAATGTCGGGCCCGAATCCATGGGCGTCGTCCTGCAGAAACTTGTGAAAGCCGACTATGCGGGTGTAGCGTTTTCGAGGGACCCTACGAGTGAAGAGCCTGCTTCAGTCATTGAAGGCGTCGCAGGTCTTGGCACCGGGCTGGTGGACGGCATAGTAACGCCGTGGCGCATTCGAGCCGCAGACGGCAGGTCAGCTCCGCCAGACGTGAATCCACGGCTGATAGCTTCGATTCAGGAAGGCCTGCTGCAATTGGCAGAGTTTTTCGGCCACGAAGTCGACGCCGAGTGGGCCGTCAGCAACGACTCTCTTTTTTGGCTGCAAGTGCGCCCCTTGACCGGCACCAGTGCGGTGAGTTTTGAAATTTCTGTCGACAAAAAAAATGAACTCAAGGGCTTGTGGCTGCGAATCAATCACAGCATCGCCCCACAGGCACCTCTGGTCTCGTCGATGGATCCTGGCGGTTATTTCTCAGGCATTAGCTGGGACAGCACGCTGGTCAACGGCTTTCACTATATTCAGAATCACAGACCCGAACCCATGGCATTGTCAGTTGATCAGCAGGAAAAACTGATGGACGATTGGGATCGCACGGAATCGAGACTTGCGGCAGCGTTTGCAGAAAGGCTTCTTGTCGCAACCGGCAATCTTGCGGGCACCGAGCTGTGGCAGGAAATTGAACGCCGTATCGCACTCGCCCGGGAATATTTTGTCGCCTATTCGGATCCGCTGTTCCTCCATGTTCGCGATGATGCCGAGCGGAAAATCAAGAAGACTCTTGCAAGTTCCACCACAGAAACGGCGACGCTGATGAGTGGTTTGCTTTCCGGTCTTGGCAGCAAGACAGAGCACAAACAACGCTTGCTGCAACAAATTGCCGATAATTATGACCCTGAGTCAACGGATCGTTTGCAGGACTCACCGGAATGGCAGACTTTTGTACAGACCTACGGTAGTGAGTCGGCAACCACTCAGTTGTTTTACATTCCCACACTTGCAGAAACGCCCGAACTCATCATCGAAATGGTCGCGCAGCTTGCCACCAATCCTGTTGAGTTATCAGCGGTGAAAAACTGGCAAGAACTGCGAGACTCGGTCGCGGCAGATCTCCCCGAGAGCAACAGAGGCTCGTTTCGGCGAACGCTGGAGTTTTTGCGAAGATGCATGCTTCGTACAGAAGATGATGACTATCTGCTCGGCGTCGCAACGATGGCCGTAAGAACATGCTACTTGCAGGCAGGTCAATACCTGGTTAGAGAGTCAATTCTCGAAATAGCTGAGGATGTATTTTTCTTGCACGGAGACGAGTTAGAAAAATGCCTTACGACGACGTCGGCGACTGTCGATACCGAGAATGTTGCCCGGCGAAAACGCCTTTTCAACGCACAAAAACTGCTCAGCCCGCCGCCAATGATTATCAATGGCCGCGCAATGAGTCCAAAGTCGAAGCAAGCCTCCGACGAACTCCAGGGCACCGCAGTATCACCGGGTCTGGCGCACGGCATGGTCGTCGTGGTTCATGACCCGTTCACTCACATGGGAAGACAGTTGCCACGCAATGCGATTATCGTCGCTCCAATTGTCACGCCGCCACTCGCCTACTCTTTGCGGGGTTGTGCCGCATTGATTACGGAGGCGGGTGGCCTTGCATCGCATGGCGCGATTGTCGCCCGGGAGTTGGCCATACCCGCGATCGTAGGCGTGAAAACGGCAATGCAGACTCTCAGCACGGGCATGTCTGTCACAGTTGATGGCAGCTCTGGCACCGTCAGGATTCAAAGATGATTACGACCAGCCAGGTTCGTCCGCGCGGCGGCCATCGAGAATGCGCCAATAGAGAGCGAAAAATGATAACTCACCGCTGGACATCTGACACCGGACAGGCTCTTATTGGCGACAACTTTCCACGTATCGAATAGATATATAATTTCGACCTCTCGAATACTACCTGCTGAGATCATGAATGCTTCGTAACGTCTTTTCTGCAATAAAACGTGCCACTAAATCCGCTCTGATATACCTCGCGATTACGGCCGTTACCCTGGCAATTTTCGATCTGGTCCTGATTGCTACGGATACGCTCCCACCGGTGTACGAGTATGGCGATCCAGACCTGGGTTGGGTAACCAGGGCACCTGCAACAGGCGATAAAGATGCGTGCATGGATATGCCGTCCAATGTACGAATCGACTACGCAAGAAACGAGATGGGGATCCGTACACGACTTCAGCGATCCGAACTCGATTCGCTTCAAGCTGGCATCAAGATCGCGGCCGTTGGAGACTCGCACTCAGATCAATGCATGTCGAATGAAGATACGCATCAGGGAGTATTACAGACTGAACTTGCCGCTCGCGGACTGGATGGATTCGTGTTTTCTAACGGCGTCGGTCGTTACTCTCCGCTTCAAGCATTCCTCTTGTTCGAGCAGCGACTCGAGCAATTCGATCCGAACGTGTTGGTACTCAACCTTTATACGGGTAACGACTTCATAGATATCCTGCGGGTCGACGACAGGCCACACTTTGTCTCAACTGCTGATGGCTATGAGGTGTCGGATCCAATCTGGTTTCGATATGCAGATCCGTCAAAAAACTACCGCAGCCGGGTAGCCTTCATTGGCCGCAAAATCCTGGATATGATTGGAGTAAGAGACAAATGGATTCGCCTGAAGCTATTGGGCAAGACAACGGGGCAGGAGAATACCAGTCTCGTCTCGCGATTCGACTACATAAGCGACATCCGGCGATCTGTTGAGCCGAGCGTGGGCTACAGCGGCGCGTATTCGGCACAGTTTCTGAATCAGCAGCTCTACTTCCATCATTTTCCCGCTAGCGAAGCAGAGGCTGTCCGTCAGATATCGGCGTTAATGGACATGATTCGATCCGAATACCCGGACATGCTTCTCGTCATGAGTCCGATTCCGTCGTATCAACTTGTCACGACTGGCGATGTAGATGAAGCGTTAATGCAAACTATGCAGCGACTGCCGATCGATAATGGAACAAGCCGCGAGTTGGAAGAGCGTCTTTACAACGAGCTAAGACGATTATCAAATGTCCATGAGTGGGTCTTTGTCGACCTGCTAACGCCATTAAGGTCCTATTCCGGTGATGGTCGTCTTTACAATAATTATGACTACCATGTGAATCGGACCGCCAGCAAGATTATTGGGAGCACCGAAGCCAGCGTCATCGCAGACAACGTCTATCGCATTGGCTACGAAACGGACTGAATTGAATCTCCAGGTGACACAAGCGGAGTTATCGATGCAACCCGAAGGCGAGTCCGCGCCGCCGGGACCAGGCTCCAGAAACGAAAGCATTTTCCAGGAGTGGCTGCCTGATCGATGGGGCGTGGCGTATGTAGCTCTGCTGGTCTACACGTTCGTCATGGTCACAGGTCGAATTCCGATCGGAACCTACGCTGTCATATTAGGTTTAGCTGGCCTGGTGCTCGGTAATCCCGGATTTCGTTTCGCGAAGCCATTGTATTGGATGACGGGCATGCTGTTCTGGGGCGCCGTCGGCTGGTTGTTTAGCGATTTTCCGGACATCGTTTACGACCGATTGATAGAGTTTTCGAAATTGATACTGGTCGGAGTCCTGGCGGTTAGTGCGGTTCGAACACGAAAACAAGCCAGGTTCTTTCTCGCATTTGCCTTTCTGTGTTTTCTCCTTTATCCCGTGCGCGGCGCGTTGTTGAATTATTTCGTATTCAACTACACGGTCTTTGGCCGCGCGATCGCGGCTGGCATTTATGAAAACTCGAACGATCTGGCCGCACTGACACTTCTGCAGTTGTCTGTGGCAGTGTCTATATACGTGTCAGCTCGGCAGCGTTGGTTAAAGAACGCAGCGCTGCTCGCCGCGGCATTGATGGCGATCACCATACTCCTCACGCAATCCCGAGGCGTTTTTCTGGGTGCGCTGGCTTTCCTTGGGCTCGTTATTGTCACCGGCCAGAATCGAATGCGGGCGTTTGCAGGCGTTCTGATCGCTTTGGTAATCACGGCATCTCTGGTACCAGCATCGACGTTTGAACGCTTCACCCGATTTACGTCCGCCATCAAGGGTGAAACCAGCATAAGCGAATCCGACCCGGAAGGTTCTGCTGAAGGCCGATCCGATGTTTATCGAATTGCGTGGGAAATCAGCAAGGACAACCCGGTGTTTGGCGTTGGAATGGGCACCTACAATATCAACAATAAGTTGTACGCCCAGGATATGGACGATATCAGCGCGACCGCGAACAAGGAGATCGATGCCCACAGCACCTTCATGAGCCTGCTCGCCGAAACGGGCGCAATAGGCCTGCTACTATTTGTCGTCATGGTGCGCACTGTGCTCAACAAGATGAAGCTCGCCCGGGTCAAATTTGCGAACTCTGACCCACCGACGGCGGAGCAGCTTCGAATTCTGGGGGCGGGCTATGTCGGATTCATGGTCGCGGCCGCTGTCGGAACTTACAGCACTTTATCCATGACCTACGTGCATCTGCTGGCAATATGGCTGTTCGCAAACAATGCTGTTGAGAACGAGTCCCATAACCGAGACTAGCTCTCCGCCAGCAAATGCGTTTCAGCTTAGAACAAGGTGTAGATAAATGGTGCTATCGCAGAGCCTTGCGACAGTACGATCAAAGCGCCCAACAGCAACATGATAATAATGATCGGCGCCATCCAGAATTTTTTCCGGTCGCGCATGAAGCCCCACATATCTTTCAGAAATTCCATCATTAGTACGGTCTCTCAATTTGTTCGCGTGCGATCTCTTCTCGCTCGACTCGGTAAGTTGTGTCCTCTTTTTTGAGGCTTCTGGCCATCGCATCGCGGGAAATCAGCTTCATGAATAACGCCACCGGCGTGATAACAAGAAAAAACACAATGCCCAGTACAAGCGGGGTCATGATCTTGCTCATCAAAAGACCAAACCGCATCCATACGTAGTAAACCGGTCCCAGCCAGGTCGGTACGATTATCGCCAGAGCTGCAAGAGCGCCAGCGATGTACCACGGCCAGCGTGGATAACCAAAATCAAACACCCAGGGGATAAGCAGTCCGAACAGGACAACCAGTATTGCACCCGTTACCAGACCGAACTCTCGAAGTCCTTTCCTGTCCAGTTCGGGAATTGCCGCATGCGCGCTTTGCAAGTTACTCATAATCTAGTCCAGTTCGAATTCGTCTTTCCACGAATCATCTTTTTCGATTTCAGGCTGCTCACGCTTGTCCAGCAAGAAATTGTCAACAACCAGATAGTCCATGTCTGTACGCATAAAACAACGATACGCATCTGCCGTATCACGAACAATCGGCTCACCACGCACGTTGAACGATGTGTTGACCAAAACCGCACAGCCAGTCAAATCGTCAAACGCTTTTAGCAGCTTATAGTAGCGAGGATTGGTTCGCTCTTCGACTGTGTGAATTCTTGCCGAATAATCGACGTGCGTCACAGCCGGAATACTCGAACGGACCTTATTCAACTTCTCGATGCCAAACAAGCTGTCTTCTTCTTCCGACTTCAGGGTGCGTATGGCTTCCTGAACTTTCGTAACAATGAGCATGTATGGGCTCACGGCATCCTGCTTAAAGTAGTCTTTGACACGCTCAGCCAGAACTGAAGGAGCAAATGGCCGGAATGATTCGCGGTACTTGATTTTCAGATTCATTACCGACTGCATCTTCGAGCTTCTCGGGTCGCCGATAATTGAACGAGCACCGAGCGCCCGAGGGCCGAACTCCATCTTGCCACAGGCCCAGCCTACGACATTTTCGTCCTGCAGAATCTTCGCCAACCGTGGCATCAATTCGTCATCGGACAGTTCCTCAAATTTTGCGCCGCTCTCTTCCAGCGCAGACCGAATCTCGGACGGCTTGAATCCCGGCCCAAGATAACCCCCACGCATCGAATCCTGGCCACCTGTCGGCGGACGTGCGTTTTCAAGATACTCATACCAAACGACGGCCGCCGCGCCCAGCGCCCCGCCTGCGTCACCTGCAGCCGGCTGGATCCAGATTTCTTCGAATGGACCATGGCGTTGCAGTTTGCCGTTCGCAACACAATTCAGGGCCACACCGCCGGCAAGGCACAGTTTCGTGGCTCCGGTTTCTTTCTGGATCGTCCGTGCAAGCTTGAGAACGACCTCCTCGGTGACTTTCTGGATCGACGCAGCCATGTCCATTTCCCGCTGCGATATCTCGGTCTCCGGCTTCCTGGGTGGCCCGCCAAATAGCTCATCGAACTTGCTATTGGTCATAGTCAGGCCGGTGCAGTAGTTGAAGTACTTCATATTCAGTCTGAAAGTGCCATCTTCCTTAAGGTCGATTAGATCATTCAGAATTTTGTCAGCGTATTTCGGCTCGCCATACGGTGCCAGGCCCATCAGCTTGTATTCGCCTGAGTTGACCTTGAACCCAGCGTAGTAGGTAAATGCGGAGTACAGCAATCCAAGAGAGTGCGGGAAATCGATCTGCCACAATGGTTTGAGCGAATTGCCCTGTCCACGCCAGACCGATGAAGTTGCCCACTCACCGACGCCATCGAGGCACAAAACGGCCGCATCGTCGAATGGACTGAAATAGTAGGCAGACGCAGCGTGCGACTGATGGTGCTCAGCAAACTTCAGCTGTGTGATCTCTGCCGGCTTGCAGTCCGCCAACTCCGCGAGCTCGCGTTTCAGAGTGCTCTTGAGATAGAGCTTCTCCTTGAGCCATACGGGCATTGCAGCAATGAACGAGCGAATCCCGAGTGGCGCGTAGCTCAGATAGGTTTCGAGCAAGCGCTCAAATTTTACCAACGGTTTATCGTAAAAGACGATGTGGTCCACATCCATCAGGCCAATACCCGCCTCGTCCAGGCAGAACTGGATTGCAGCAGCCGGAAATCCGGGATCGTGTTTCTTGCGAGTGAACCGCTCTTCCTGCGCAGCAGCGACGATTTCGCCGTCGCGAATTAACGCGGCTGCGCTATCGTGGTAGTACGCAGAAATCCCGAGGATGTGTGTCGCCATACGAAAAACCTAAGTCGTTTTGATTCTGATTCTGTTTGTGGACGCGATCCTACCATTACCTTGATACATATAGCATGCACCATGTCACAGAGCCCATTGAGGAGTGCATCATGAAACGGTAAGCCCACATCAGAAATCCAACACATGTCTGGCACAATTCAGCGATCAGGGGCCTCGCCATACCGGGCTGGTTCTGCGGGCGTTGTTGCCAAGATATGTAACATTGCACGATACCGGCATTATTGTCACGATTAGCAGCTTACCTGCAGGGATTTCAGCCAAGGAAGATATGAGGTTCAATAAGATACTCTGTGGCATTGCCGCGCCCGTTGTCTGCCTGTTCGTGGCACCAGATGCGCCCGCCGACACGATTCGCGTACCCGCAGATCAGCCGACGATTCAACTCGGTATTGATACGGCAGTTAGCGGCGACAACGTGCTGGTCTCCTCTGGCACCTATTTTGAACGAATAGATTTCTCTGGCAAAGACATCATTGTCGAAAGTGAATCTGGGGCGGCTGCTACAACGATCAACGGCAGCGCATTGGGAACGGTAGTAACGTTTAGTTCCGGAGAGCCACGCACCGCTGTCCTGCGCGGCTTTACCATCACGAACGGGCTGGCGACCAACGGAGCAGGCATACTGATCGGCGCTTCCTCGCCAACAATTGAAGACAACATCATTTCTGGAAATGTTGCCTGTGAGGGCGCTGGCATCAGGGTGACCGGCAGCACATCGTCTGCGTTGATTCGAAGAAACACGCTGACGTCCAATAGCAAAAATGCTTGTGCAACCGGTTACGGTGGCGGGATCAATGTGACACAAAATGCGAATGCGGAAATCAGGAGCAACACGTTCTCGCTGAACTCGAACTCTTACGGCGCCGGTATTCATCTCGAAAATGCTGGTGTAGTACCAATTACAGAGAATGAATTCTTTAACAACGACGCAGCAGCTCAAGGCGGCGCAATAGCCGTGTTTAATGGCGGCGATGCATTGATTCAACAAAACCTGATGTACGACAACTCAGCAGGCGAAGGGGGTGGAATCGTATTCAATGTGCCCATGGGCGGCACCGCACCGACGATTGCATCGAATACAATTGTTAACAATCCAATAAGCAATATTACTTTCGGTTCGGGGATCCTCGCACATGGATTTCCACCACTGGTCGTCGTCCGGAACAACATCGTGATCGCAACGCCGGGCCAATCCGCTATCGATTGCCTGGTCTCGGGCGGAACGGCAATGGATATTCCGGATTTTCGTAACAACCTTGTTTATAGCGACGGCAATCTCGACTTTTTCGGCGACTGCGATGGCCAATCGGGGATGTTCGGGAACCTGACAGGGCCGGCAACTTTCGCCAACGCCGCTGGCGCAGATTTTAGATTGCAGCCAAGTTCTTCTGCGATAGATTCTGCCGAGGCGGACGCGACAATCTCTCTGGATTTCGCTGGAAATACGCGCACAGTGGACGGCGACGGCGATTTGCTTGCGGAACTCGATATGGGTGCGATTGAAGCACAGCCACCCGTTGCCGACGCCGGGCCGGATCAGAGCGCGGAAACCAGTACCATAGTTACGCTGGATGCATCCTCCAGCAGCGATAGCGACGGCGTCGTTTCGGCTTACTCCTGGGTACAATCTTCTGGTACTGCAGTAACGCTTTCGGATACGCAGGTCGCCCGGCCAAGTTTCACCGCGCCCTCGAACGCGGGTCTCCTCACGTTTGTAGTCACCGTCGCCGATGACCTGGCGTTTTCAGATGCCGACAGCATCGTCGTCACCGTGACTGGCGGACCTCCCCCGCAACCGCCAGCTGCCGATGCGGGCCCCGATCAGACCATAGACGCGAGCAGTTTCGTCGCTCTGGATGGCACAGGCAGCTCCGATTCGGACGGTGTAATTGCAGCGTATGCCTGGGCTCAGACAGGCGGCATAAATGTCACACTGAGCAGCACCCAATCTGCATCGCCGACCTTCACCTCACCGTCTTCCGGCGGCACACTGACTTTTGAATTGACGGTGACCGACAACCAGGGGCTGACAGATAGTGACACTGTTCAAGTCGTGGTAACGCCACCGCCTGTTCCTCCGACTGCTAATGCCGGCGCCGATCGCACCGTCGTTGCCAATGACATTGTTTCACTTGATGGCTCTCAGAGTTTCGACCCTGACGGCAGCATTGCAGAGTACGTCTGGGGACAGACCAGTGGCGTATCTGTCAACCTGAGTGACCCCCAATTCGCATCGCCCTCGTTCACGGCGCCACCAGTCGGTGACTCCCTGACGTTCAATCTGACGGTCACCGACAACGATGGTCTCACCGACGTCGATATTGTTGAAATCACCGTTGTACCGTTTGCGAGTAGCAGTGATTTTGATGGTGACGGTAAAGGTGACATTCTGTGGCGCAACAATGTGTCCGGGGCAAATTTCTTGTACCTCATGAATGGTGCCGCCATCTCAAGCGGCGCCAGCGTGACGACAGTACCAGCCCCCGATGTCTGGCAGGTTGCTGGCAATAACGATTACAACGGTGACGGCAGTGCCGATATTCTTTGGCGAAATGTAGTCAGCGGACAGAACCACATGTACCTCATGAATGGATCTGCAGTGTCCAGCAGTATTAGCGTCACTACAGTGCCGGCACCCGAAGACTGGAAAGTTGCCGGCGGCGGAGACTATGACGGGGACGGCAACTCGGACATCTTGTGGCGGAACATTTCGACCGGCCAGAATTTCATGTATCTGATGAACGGTGCAGTAGTTGCAAACGCTTCTAGCGTAACGACGGTATCGACTGATTGGATTGTTGCCGGCGGTGGAGATTTCGACGGCGATGGAAACTCGGACATCTTGTGGCGCAATACGGTCAATGGGCAGAACTACATGTACCTGATGAACGGTGCAACGGTTGCGAGCGCCGCAAATGTTACAACTGTACCGAGTCCGGATATCTGGATGGTTGCCGGAACCGGTGACTTCAACGGAGACGGTAATACCGATATTCTTTGGCGACAAAATGTTACAGGGCAAAACCACCTGTATCTGATGAACGGCGCGACAGTATTAGCGAGCGAGAGCGTAACGACCGTTCCGGACCCGGACGAATGGAAGGTAGCAGGAAACGCGGATTACAATGGCGATGGAAACGCCGATATTCTGTGGCGAAATGTATCCACCGGCCAGAACCATATGTTCCTGATGAATGGGTCGACGTTGGTCAGCAGCCTCAGTGTCACGCCTGTCTCGGACACGACGTGGGAAATTATCAATACGCCGTAGACGGGCTAGAATCTCAACACTCAGTCTCCGCCAACACCCGCGACAAACTTCGGTGTTGACGGAAAACTCCGATCGCTACCGCGATCCTGGCGTCTGGGCAGCTCAGGATCTCGGCATAATGGCAAAGAAAACGTCATAGCGAACATTCGAATTCATGTTCGAACGGAACAGGATGCCACCGCCATCTGGCGCAGGATGCGGTTGAATCTGATCCCAGTAATCACCGGCATTTGAATAAATCCCGCTGCCGCTCAGCTGGTACGCATGGGCAACCAGACGTTTAGTGCCGGAAAAAACATCAACCCAGAAAATGGAATCTTGCCAGCTATTCGAATACACGCTAGACGTCGAATTGCCGTTGCAACCGAACAAAATCTGCGCGTTTCCGGGCATCTGCCGCGCATAGGCAGACATATGATAGTCGCCCCAGAATCCTGTGATCGCGACTGTGTTAGTCGTTGTGTTATCAAACCTCACCTGTGTGGTGTTGGTTCTCGGCGACTCACCATTGACCGTATTAGTGTTTACATTGACGTTCATGAAGAAGTCATTGTGGCTGTTAGTATGAAAAATTGGCGAAAATCCGGGGCCATTGTTGAACGGGGTTTCCGTATTTGCCGCAACGTCCCACAAGATAGAAGAACTACTTTGGAGAACAATGGCGGAGCCATCAGCCGTCATGTAAGGCTCATTTAGTGACGTACCATTGCTCACAGTCGCCCCAGTCGCCAGATCAATTCGTATTGTTCCTTGCGGATTCGTCTTGGCCGCACAGAAAGAATCGAATTCCGTACAGTGCAACCAAGCATCAGACCCACCTGAAACAGACAAGCCCGAAATCGGGAACGCCCCGGTATTTGCGTTTGCATTTACTGACGTGTCATAGCGATGCAAGGTAGTGCCGTCGCCACTGAAGTAGTACATGATCTGCTCGTTACCAGGCGTGCGCGCAAAAGCTGCTCGTCCTTCGGGCGCAGGCGCAAGTCGATAGTTGCTGGTGTTGCAATCCAGGTCCACATCGACAAGCCATGAACCACCTTGACCGGCAGGGTCGATGAACGAAACCGTGTATTTGTTTCCGCCCCACAACTGCGATACCTGTGCGCCCAACGTGCTGTACGAATGGCCCCAACTATTTCCGCCCGCGGGAATCGACTGGTCTGTAAGTTTGCAGACAGTGATTCCGGTTACGGGATCAACGTAGGATCCTCCCGCCGGAATCGCCAAAACATTGAGTGCAGCATAGGCCGCTGAGTTACGTGGTGCCATTTCACCGTCGGGTGAGTTGTATTCGGTCAACTGCGTAATGTCAGTGCTGCCAACAGGACCTGAGTTGCCCCCGCCCGTACCGCCAGTGCCGCCAGTGCCGCCAGTGCCGCCTGTACCACCTGTACCACCTGTACCGCCTGTACCACCAGTGCCACCACCTGTTCCGCCAGTGCCACCACCTGTTCCGCCAGTGCCACCTGTACCGCCACCTGTTCCGCCAGTGCCACCTGTACCGCCGGTGTCGCCTGGGTCAGGATCAACCACCACGTCACCCGTCGGCGCTACGCTTTGCAGGCATGCTGTGCTCAAAGTACCTGCAACTATCAATGTCAAAATTTGTTTCATCATATCCATCTCTAATAAACCCAACGCTCGTTCGGCTCGGCGACTACAAATGCTCTCGGGGGTTGTTTGTTTTCCCACCTTCTTATTAGCGAAGTAATTTTTCTAAATTAACGAATGATGTTCGTTTCTCTTAATACTGGCTTCGTCAAAGTTGCGTACATCTTGGCGTGGAGTCTCATTCGCTTCTGTGACGCAATTCACACCGCAGACCACTACCTACGTCGCAAATTTGCGACAAAGTTTCCGCGCATAAGATCGCGAAACACGGACGCCATTATTCGCTACAAATACGCCCTGTCAATGTCTCAAAACGACGACATTACACAGCTGTTTTTGCTGTCAGACGCTTAGAAACAAGGCATCTACAGAGACTCGAACAGCTGTTCGAGGTGCGGTGAAATACGCCTTTCAGTTCGGGAAATTACGAGCTAATTCCGGCCTGTATAACGACTATCTAACGCGTAATCTTTGACATAACGTCAACAATTGCCTGGCGTCGGATTACGAATGTAAGCAAGGCATCAGCATCGCCAAAACTTTCGTCTTTTTTGTCAATTTTTTCGACAATCAGGTCGATTCGATTGCTCTATTGACGAGGTGCTGCGCACCCGGTGTCGGGCATCAGCCGACGGCCTGCCATGATCGTCTGGAAGGTTGCTATTGATCGCAGCTGGAGTAGCCTAGGGCGACGGAAACAGAACCGGGGCATTCTAACTGTCTTCTATCGAGGTATTTGTCGGAGAAACGTGTTCCATTCTGGAACAAGAGGCGGCCAATTATTCGCGCATACTTAGCCAGCAGGAACGAGCGCGAGCCAATCGCTTCCGATTCTTTGAAGACAAGCGCGACTACATTGCAGCGCACGCCACCTTGCGAGCACGGCTCTCCCAACTCTTGAAGTGCGAGCCAGCGCAATTGCAATTCGCTTTGGACGACATGGGCAAACCGCACTTGGCGATGCCCTGCCCCGTTCCGGCCCTCGGTTTCAACATCACGCATACGCGTGGTTGTATTGGTGTTGCTATTGGTGCTGGCCAGGATTGCGGAATCGACATAGAAGCGATCTCCAACGTGCGAGACTCTGACCATCTGCGACACAATCTCCTTACGCAGGACGAAAAAAGTCATATGGCAACGATTCCAGCCACGCAACGAAGTAATTTACTCGCAAGACTGTGGACGCTGAAAGAAGCGTACCTTAAGGCGCAAGGAGGCGGTTTGTCGACGCCGCCAAATACCGTCGGCATTGCAACTGCAGGCGGAGTACCAGTGCTTGATGCCTCTGTTTCAGATGCACACAAATGGCGATTGGAGAGCTTCCTGTCGGGTGAAAATTATCAAGTCGCACTCTGCCTGGCGTCACACTCAAAAATTGACCACATTGACAATGCGCTCGTGTTCCTCCGCGAACTGACATTGCCGGCTATCGCTGCTTACAAAAAGGCCTGATAGACTATGGGGCTACGCGGGATTTTGAGATATCACCTTACTACCGTCACCTAATGACAGACGAAAGCGAAAAGCCGGGCAAGGAACGCGTAGGCAGTAACGCGGGGCAATTTCCCGCATCCGCGCCGCAGCGACGATTGTGGTATCTCGACCAATTGAATCCAGGTAGCCCTGCCTACAATATGTCGCAGGCGTTTCGATTGTCTGGAAGCATCGACATTGTCGCAATACAACGTAGCGTGGACGAGGTTGTTTCTCGCCACGCGCCATTGAGAACGACGTTCCAGACTGCCGATCACAAACCGGTCCAAAACGTCGCCGAATCGATCGATACGCAAATCCGATTTGTCGACCTCTCATCCAATAGGACTGAGGCAGGTGCAGTCGAACTGCAGCAAATTATCGATGCGGAAGTTCGTCAGTCTTTCAATCTCGAAAGTGGCCCCTTGTTTCGAACAGCGCTGATTCGGCTTCACGACGACGACCACCTGTTGTTATTTATCGAACATCACATCATTTTTGACCGGACTTCCGAGGGCTTGTTGCTTCGAGAGTTTTCGGCGTTCTATGCCCGATTCACACAAAGCAGCAGTGAATCGAAATCGATCATAGAGGAAGTAAGCAACGAGTATTCGGACTACGCTCTGTGGCGAGAGGAAACTGCACAATCCGATTCAGACAGGAGATCGCTAGCCTACTGGAAAGAAAAACTGGGCGACCTGCAGCCATTGGAATTGCCAACGGACTCACCGCGATCCGCGTCGCTGAGTTCGAACGGAAACCGCCAGTACTTGCAGCTCAACAGTGAAGACATCGAGTCGCTTGCGAAGCTGGCGAGCAGCAAGGGCGCAACACTATTCATGGCGCTCGCCGCGGTTGTGCAATCCTTTCTGCATTTGTGGACCGGGGAAGAGGATATTGCGTTCGGCACGCCGTTCGCCGACCGGCGAATGCCAGGTACGAAGCACTTGCTTGGGTTCTTTGTGAATCATCTGGTCCTCAGAACAGACGTATCCGATGATCCGTCATTTTTGCAGCTGCTATCTCGCACCCGAAAAGTGTGCTTCGGCGCTTATCGCAACAGCGCACCTTCGTTCGAACGTATCGTTGAAGTACTTCAGCCCAGTCGCGAACTAAACCGGAATCCGCTCTATGACGTAGAGTTTGCCTACCAGCCCGCACACGGGGAGCCAATGGAAATGGCGGGTGTGGGAGTCGAAGTTCTGACCGCGTCGAAAGGAACATCGCAATACGATATGACGATAACAGTTCGCGAACGCCCAAATGGCCACGATCTGCGTATTGAGTATCGTACGGATTTGTTTGACGCTGAGACCATTCGTCGCGTTCTGCACCGGATCGGTCAGTTGCTGGCAGAGATTGTCAAAGACCCAACACGACCTCTGTCGAACATAAACTTGACGACTCCTGATGAGTTGCAGAAATTACTCATCGACTGGAACCAGACCAGACTGGACTATCCCGATTCACTTTGCCTGCATGAATTGTTCGAGCGTCAGGCAGAGCGTTCGGCCGAGCGTATTGCATTACGTTGTCAGGACCAGAGTATTACGTACCGTGAGCTTGACGAAAATTCAAATCGACTGGCTCGTCATCTGGCCGACCAGGGAGTAGGCACCGAGACGTTTGTCGCGATTTGTGTTGAACGCTCCATTGAGATGGTCACCGGGCTCCTCGCCATTATGAAAGCCGGCGGCGCGTACATTCCGCTCGATCATTCCTACCCTGCAGAACGCCTGGCGCATATGCTGGAAGATTCTGACGCTACGGTCCTCGTCACAACGAGCAAACTTCTTAGCGAGCTGCCGCAGCACAATGCGCGCGAGGTCTTGCTGGACACTCATAGTGAAGCAATCGCGGCGCAGAGTCTCGCGAAGCCGCACAGCACAGTAACGCCAGAAAACGTCGCGTATCTGATCTATACATCGGGGTCGACGGGAAAGCCTAAAGGCGTTCAGATCGAACACCGAAACGTCGTCAATTTCCTCGCGTCGATGAAAGAACGCCCAGGCATAACTGAGGACGATGTTCTGCTTGCAGTTACAACGTTGTCCTTCGATATTGCGGTGCTCGAGCTCTACCTGCCGCTAATGGTTGGCGCACAAACCGTAGTCGCCAGTCACGATGCTGTCGTTGACGGAGACCAGTTGCGTCAGCAGATAGACCGATTTGGCGTCACGATCATGCAAGCGACCCCAGTTAGCTGGCGGCTTTTGCTGGCTGCCAACTGGAGTGGCTCGAACACATTCAAGATACTGTGCGGTGGCGAGGCAATGCCCAAGGACCTTGCGGCGAAGTTGCTCAGCTGCAGCGGCGAACTCTGGAATATGTACGGGCCTACGGAAACAACTGTCTGGTCAACCTGTCACAGAATCGAAAACGCTGCAGATCCGATACTGATTGGCAAGCCGATCGGCAATACATCGATTTTTATTCTCGATCAGGCCATGCGTCCAGCGCCAATTGGCATGGTCGGCGAACTCTATATTGGAGGTGACGGTGTCGCGCGCGGCTATCTAAACCGGCCTGGCCTCAATGCAGAGCGCTTCGTGACGAATCCATTCGCGCAGTGCGACGGCGAGCGGTTGTATCGCACCGGAGACGGCGCTCGTTATCGCCAGGACGGCAGCATCGAGTATCAGAACAGGCTGGACAACCAGGTAAAGGTCAGAGGCAACCGAATTGAGCTGGGAGAAATTGAAGCCACTATCGCTGGCGACACAGCGATCAGGCAGACCGCGGTAATAGTCCGGGAAGACGTTAAAGGCGATCCCCGGATAGTTGCTTACTTCGAGCTTAAGGCTGGCATGGAAACGTCGCAGGCCGCTCTGCGCGAGAGGCTGCGCAGTGCATTGCCCAGCTACATGATTCCACAGTTTCTTATCCCCATGGAGTCAATGCCTGTCACACCGAACGGAAAGATCAATCGCAAGGCGCTGCCCATTCCGAAAGTGGAAGACGTTGATTCTGGTGTGGTTTTCGTTGCCCCAAGAAATGCCTCTGAAACACTGCTTGCGCACATCTGGCAAGAAATTCTTGACGTAGATCAAATTGGTGTTCACGACAATTTCGTGGAATTAGGGGGGCACTCTCTGCTCGCGCTACAAGTTATCTCGCGCGTCAGACAAGAAACCGGGAAGTCGATTTCGCCAGTGTCGATGATCATGGGGTCGCTGGAGCAAATCGCCCTGGAATTCAGCGGCGAACAAATTGCGCATAAACCCGGCGAGAACATCCAACCTACCGGCATAAGAATCGAGCCGTTCTATTTTGGCCGCAAAGATCAGCAGCTCTTTGGCCTTTATCACGTACCTGCAGAAACGAATCGGAAGAACCACGCAGTACTTGTCTGCCCACCGGTTTTTATTGAAGGCATCAGAGCGCAATGGGCTCTAAAACGGCTGGCCGATCAACTGGCGCAGGCGGGATACGACGTCATGCGATTTGACTACTTTGGAACCGGCGACTCCCTTGGTGACGGAGAGGATGCGACGGCCGGCCTCTGGCAGGACGACATTCGTGCTGCTGCTGTTGAAATCCGATCGCGGGCAAAGACGAGCCACCTGTCGATCGTCGGGCTACGTTTCGGCGCGACTCTCGCAACGACCTGCAACGATATTGACTGCGAGGCCTTGTTGCTGTGGGACCCAGTATTTGATCCGACGGAATTCATTGCGGAACTCGACAGCAAGCACCAACTGATGCTTGCTGATGCAAACACCAATCGTCACAAGAATATCGTGGAGGAAGACTATGAGTTGCTCGGCTTCAGGTTTCCGCCGGCGCTGCGTGAATCGATCTCTGATATTCGGATTGACGGACAGAATCCGCCAAACAGTCAACGCGTTTCAATCATCGTCTCAAGCGCTGCGCTCCGACCTGTTGACGCGGTCACTCGCGATCTGGGTAGCGCTGGCGCGGACGTCGCGGTAAAGGTGGTAGAAGATGCGTCCTGTGCCCCCGATGATCGCGGCGAACTTTCGGCTTTTCTTCCTAGCCCGATCCTCCGCGCCGTACGTGACGAAGTTATGGAAGACGACCGATGAGAGAAACAGCCCTGAACATCGGTCGGGAAACACAATTACTCGGCATACTCACAGAACCGGACGCCGCCGATCTAAAACCACATTCGCCAGTGATACTTCTTTTGAATTCTGGCCTGCTTGGGCGAATTGGGCCGTTCCGTCTGCATGTCACCCTGGCTCGGCGCTTTGCGGAGATGGGGTTCAGAACCCTACGCCTCGACCTGTCAGGAATTGGTGACAGCGGACGGCACCGTGATGCACGAAATCGCAGCTCTCAGCATCTCGGCGATATCACGACATGCGTTGAGTACTTGCAGGCGAACTATGACGTTAGCCGATTCCTGGTCATGGGCATCTGCACAGGAGCAGATTATGCGCACAAGGCGATTGTCGACGATGAGCGAATTGTTGGCGCGGTTTGCATCGATGGCTATGCATACCCGACCGCGCGCTACTTGATTTCTCTTTACTGGGGAAAACTATTTCGCCCGTCTTCGTGGAAAACTCTGTTGCGGCTCACGCTTGAGAAACTCAAGCTGCGCAGCGCACGCAACAAGACAGATAGCAACAACGATTTGCTAAAATACCATTGGAAATTACCACCCAAAGCACAAACAGAAGCTGATTTTCAGAAGATCATTACAAAGGATGCGCGCATGCTCTGCATCTTCACAGCCGGGTGGCCTTATAGCTATGAGCGGCAACTCGCTGATGCCTTTCCTGCAGTGGATTTCGGCAAAAATATTAGCCTGGCATTCCTGGAAAACGCCACTCATACATTCAAGATCTACGAAGACCGCCGAAACCTGATTCGCACAGTAGTTGCCTGGCTGGAAAGCGATGACATCGATTCGAGGCTCACAGCACAAGCACCCTGGCCGTAATCGCGATCAAACCGGTTTAGAGCCAGGGAAGCTCCCACAGCGCCACGTCATAACGCTCATTGCCATTCCCGTTAACACCGCACTGAATCAGAATTCCGTCCGGGCTGATCGTACAGTGACCCTCGTCCCAGTATGCTCCGGAACCTTTGAATATCTGACTGTTGTATCGGTTATAGGTATGACCGACATGCAGCTTTGAACCATCGAACGTATTGACGAAGAATATCGCCGTATTCCAGCTGTCTGGCGTAAATGCTCCGCCTCGATTGTTCGTCCACAACGAGTACGGTGCTGTATTACTGGCGTCCGTCCAATGCATCGACATATGGATGTCATTCGGGTATCCACGGACAAACGAGCGCAACTCATATGTTGACGTCTTGTCCGGCGTCGTCGACCATGATCCCTTGAGCGACGCAGTCTGGCTCAATGCATCGTAGTCGGCCAGGTTCTCGCACTGCCCGGCACCGAGACCGGCAGTTATACAGATCTCCAGCAGATTGATCTCGTCATCCACCCATGGCTCACCCGCATCCAGAACCGCTGTTGACGATGTCGCCGACTGCAATCTCATTCCACTCGAAGGATACTCGGCCTCACATGTATCGAAATTGATCTTTGCAAGTCCTGTTCTACCGCCACCCGTATCGACATCAACTTGCAGAATAAAGTCGTCGTAGCCGTGAGTATGAAACGGCCTGCTGCTAAATGGCGCTACAAATGGCAACACTGTGCTATCAATCGGATCCCAACATTCCAAAGGGCTTGCTGCGCCCGCAAATGCTTTCGCACTACTGCCAGCAATGTACGGTTCATTCATCCGTGTAAATCCCTGGACATACACGGTGCCGTCTGACATATCTATAACCGTTATGCTTGCAGAACCATCCGTCATCCCGATGCAGTGGGAGTCCGCCGCATTGCAATGAAACCAGGGCAGGCTGTCAGTTTCCCATGAATACGGAAAGTCGCCTGTATTCGCAAGTGAATCGGTAGCGGTGTCGTATCGATTCAGCCTCGTCCCCGTCGAGTAATAAAAAATACCCGGCTCAGTACGTGAAAAAGCACCACGTGACTCACCTGTTGGAGCCGCGCGATAGTTTGAGGGACCAACACCTAGTTCAAAATCGTAGAAGTAACTCTCGCCACCGGCCGGAGCGATTATCCAGAGCGTATAGTTTCGACAAGGGTCTCCCCAGCAAGGAGAAATCTGCAATCCCATTGTCGGATATGAATTGACAAGCCCGGTCGTCGGCGCTCCGGAAGGTAACTCACGATCGGTCGTTTTCCACACGGTTACGCCGGTCGCTGGATCGCGATAGCTTTCGCCAGCCGACATTGCCGGAAAATCGATCTGCGAATAAGCCACAGGATCCTCGGCAGCAACATCAGCATCGGTGTACCTGGCTAGCCGCGATAAATCGACGACTGGCCTGTGCTTGGCTGCATTACGGGAACTGGCCACCTGCGCGGCCCCTTCGATGACTACGCTTTCTTCCGTTGCGGACACTTGCACGCAACCTACAGTCAGAGTCAGACCGACTATAAAGACCAGCAAGAGAATATAGTATCGTCTCATAAGCAATCATATTCTGTGCCCGCCGCCTGGCGGAGCGTGGGCGCCTCGCCACCAACATGCTCTACGCCGGGAACGAGACAACTGTCATTGCCGTCATTCTGACACGTTCTCCGGCAGATTGAGCGTTAAAGTTACGCGACCTTGCTAACCTCAAGCTCATTTAATGCTGATTCGAACTGACGCCAGCGTTGTTCAAGCGAGCCCGTGTATCCGATTGAAATGCGCAGCAAACCAGGCGTAATTCCCGCCGTTT
The DNA here is from genome assembly GCA_022600955.1 of Gammaproteobacteria bacterium. Classification (GTDB taxonomy): domain Bacteria; phylum Pseudomonadota; class Gammaproteobacteria; order Steroidobacterales; family Woeseiaceae; genus UBA1847. Next base: position 52,243 of record JAHZJK010000003.1, on the reverse strand, counting down.
CAAGTGCTTGTTGATTCAACTCGCTGGAGGTGCTGGACGCGGAACATGACATCAGGGTTTCAGAGTAACCCAGGCTCACAGCCATGTAGCCAAATCCATACTTGTTTTGCAGCAGATCCATCAAATGATTGGCGCGATTGGTGCTACCCATGTCCAGGCAGAACAAGCCTCCATAACCGTATCGATTGCTACGAATTTTCGCCATCAGTTCATGATCAGGGTGCTGAGCTAAACCGGGATAGACAACTTTGTAGCCACGATCCGCAAGCCGACTTGCGAAAACCTCGGCGCGCCTGGAATGTTCAGCGACTCGCAAAGCGAGGTGTGGAATCCGCAGGCTGATCTTCGAAGCCGTCACCGGGTCCATAGTGGGGCCAAGGATCATCAGTGAGCCAGTGCGCAAATCCATTAACTCACGGATAAAGTCGCGGCTCGCGCAGACTGCGCCTGCGATGACGTCAGATGCACCATTGATGAATTTGGTCAGCGAATGCACAACGATATCTGCACCCATCGCACTGGGGCGAATCAGCAATGGGCTGAACGTATTGTCAATGACCAGCGGGATACTCTTGCCGTGTGCGATATTGGCCAAGCCGGGAATATCGGCCACTCGCAGTGTGGGATTGGACATGCTTTCGGCATATACAAGTTTCGTGCGTGCGGTGATGGCAGCAGCTACGGCATCTGCGTCCGCCAAATCAACAAACGTTGTCGTCACACCAGATTTGAGAGGTAAGTAGTCATTCAAGAAAGCGTACGTGCCACCGTACAAAGTATCCGATGCGACAATATGATCACCGACACTACAAAGCTGCAGCAAAACTGCAGAGATCGCGGCCATGCCGCTCGCTGTACAGTAAGCCGCCTCTGTGCCCTCAAGGGCGGCAAGTTCACGTCCGAGAGCGAAAACGGTTGGGTTGAAATGCCGCCCGTACAAGTAACAACCTTCGCGCCCTTCCGTGTCCCCTTCGAACAATGCGGGCATGGTATCGGGCTCCATCACGGTAAAGGTGGTACTAGCCTCGATAGACATATTTACACCGCCGTGCTCACCGAATTCACGGTCTATGCTGGCAAGTGATTCGATCGGGTCTTTGATCATGAGGGCTGGCTCCTTGCAAATGGTCGCTTCTAAAGCGGCAACTGTGGGCAAGCGAAGAATCGCTGGGTTATTTCGTATTTCGAGCCATATCCTACGATATATTCTTTTGATATAGTCACGACTTGAATTTTGTTCATTATTAGGTGAATAAATGCAACTTGACCGAACAGATATCAGAATTCTGGGTTGTTTGCGAAACAATGCACGAATTACAAACAAGGCCTTGGCAAAGCTTCTCGATATCGCGCAATCAACCTGTCTCGGGCGCGTACGACGACTGGTCGATATCGGCGCGATCCACGGGTTCCACGCCGACCTGAATCCCAAAGCACTTGGTGTCGGATTGCAGGCCATGATTTCGATTCGGCTGAGCCGTCACTCACTCGACCACGTTGAAGCGTTTCGAAGCCATGTAATGAGCCTCTCTGAAGTAGTACAGATCTATCATGTCGCCGGGCACATCGATTTTCTGGTGCATGTCTGGGTGAAAGACACGGAACACCTGAGAGATTTGGCAATGACATCATTTACGACGCGCGAAGAAGTTGCTCACATCGAGACCGGACTCATATTCGAACATTCTATTCGGGGTGCATTGCCGGATTTTGTTGGTCGCTAGTCCGACTCTTCCTTCCTCAAGCCTGACTGACCACAAAGACGAAATGGCGCACCCGCGCAAAAGAAATGAGACAATAAGTATTGGCGTTGTTCTGACACGTTCTCAGCGCAATTTATGCGTAAATATCATGCATCGATGTCAGTTTGGTCATCGTATCTGGACCACTTTCTTGAAGGAGTTCAGTCCATCTGACAGAGTTACCGAGATCACATCGCTTGCAGAGCGAAATACGACAGTTCCTGATCGATCAATGGCAACGACATCGCCGCCAACGCCGGCACGGATTATCGCAGTTTGATACGCAGTCTTATCCCAAACTAGCCTGACCCGGCCATCAGACTCCAGAGTGGCTTCTGTCACGCCAGGCTTCGCGGAGGCAGAACCTCTGGACGAAGCACGCCGTTCCGCCATTAGCTGTCCTCGCTTCTCTACCTGCAACATAGTAAGTAGATTATCGGCTACGGGAACCCTCACCAGAAAATGCTGTACTGTCGAATGGTCGAGCTCTTTCGCGTCAAACGAAACCCGCATCGGCTCTCCGCCCGACTGGTCGTAAACGACCAATTCGTATTGACCAGGCTGCGGCACGCTCGGCGGCTGTTCGATTTCAATTACCGTTTCGATTCGGACTTGTCCGTTTTCAATTGAGCCACGCACCATCAAACTGCGCGATGCCGCACTTGGCCTTTGCACGCGCGCATCCGTCGACAAACGACGCCTAATGATTTTGTCGAAGTTGTAGTCGCTAATCCATACCGGGTTGCAATAGGTCATCAAATCTTTGACTCGACCTGCCGGACTGAATGAATCACCTGTGAATACGTTGTGGCCCCACACGCCGATACTGCCATCGCTATATGGAAAGTTCGGGTCCGGCCCTCGCGGACCCCCACAAGGCGCATGCGGCAGAGAGAAATTATGGCCCAGCTCATGGGCAGTAGTTTCTCGTGTGTCGTCAATACCTCTGTCAGAAGCCGACAGGCCGGCGCCGACATAGCCAGGAGTGTATGCACAGCCGACGATGCCGCCGCCCGGCCCTCTTTGAATAATCGCGTAATAAAAAATTCCGGACCCGTTGTTGCCATCAGCTTCGCGCAGGATATCAACGTCATCCAACACATCACATGGATTGCCAACCCCATCCGTTACAACGAGCGGCGCACTACGAACATCCGCTTCAATGTTACCGACGGGCAATGTTTCGAGCGTGTCTTTCAGGTAGCTCATCGCATCGATTGGGTCGGGTACCCGGCCATTTGTATCGATCGGAACGAAGTGCACCTTGAGCGTCGCAAGCTGCGCAACATCCAACGCCTCATACCCGCTATTCGGGTATCGGTTGTCGCTCTCATCGGACTCGTTGACCTTGTTTTCCGGATCGACTTCGACGTAGAACTCTGTTCCAACTGTCAGTTCGCCAGCGTCAAGCAGTGCGTTGAAGGTGTCAGAAATTTCCGACTCTCGTGGGTTGTTCGACAGGCTTGTAGGTGAGTTAAGAGGGATAACGGTCTCATTGCCAGACCCCGATCGCAGCACGAGCGAAACTTCAGTTGTCAATCCACTGTCAGTACTAGACACGAATGCCCGCAGCAATGCTGCTCGGTTGGCTACAATTGCTATCCTCTCAGACGGCGATTGGTCACTGTCAGCAGCGGGTACAGATTGTGTAAAATAGACGCGCTCCAACGTCATGTTGGCGAGTCCGCCGCAACTCAGTACGACGTCGAGCACCTTTGTCGGTTCATCCGAGTCATTCGTCGACACCGTGATTCGGCCATTACGGGTCTCAACACGACCTTCGCACACTGCTTCAAGATTTATTGATATGCCTTGGCCCTGGGCGAGCGTCCCAGATGCCGTTGACACCAGACTGATCCAGGCGTCTGAAACTGCGGCAGAATACGTCAGATCAGCGGCACCCTGGTTCGAAAAGCTGAACGACCCGGCAGAGGAATCATTGAGCGGCGCGCTCAAGCTAAGCGATGTTGGTTCGAATTCACTTATCTCCGGTTCATCGGGCCGATTGCACTGCACTCTTACGGGAAACCTTGTCACAGGATCATCAGGATCGTTGCTTTCGATTTCAATCTCGCCTTGTCGCGTTGTTTCCGTCGCACCACAACGAACGGCAAATGAAACGTCAACCATGTTGCCGGGATTCACGCTTCCAGTCAGCGCTGAATCGACCGTCAACCACGATTGGTCAGCACCAAGCAGGTAAGTTAGCTGCCCGGGGCCGTCGTTGCCGAACGAAAATGCAGAGCGGCCTGTCGTATCGACCAAGATTTCCGTGTCGAAGCGGTCTGGTACCGGGCCGGTAATCGATGCGGTTGGCAACGATTCACAATCCAGGGTGACATTGACCGATTTTTCGGCCTCATCCTCATCGTTGCTGCGAACCACGATCGTCCCGACTGCTTGCGCAGGTTCGGCCGGACATTGTGCGTCTATTGATACTTCAGCCGTGCTGCCTGGGGTGAGCGTTCCCTGTGACGGTTCCACGCCAATCCAGCTCGCTTGGCTCGCCACCGTATAGATTAGGTCTGCATCACCATCGTTTGAAAACGAAAATTCTTCGTTTGCTGTCGCATTGACAAACGCGTTGAGCTGAAATGTTGATGGACTCAGCTCACTAATTTCCGGCACCGGCTCAGGCACGCAAACTAATTCGATTGCAACTGTATCCAGTGTCATACCATCCGGCCCAAGCACCTCTATGTTTTCGGTAGACGTGCCCGTGGTACTGCAAGTGAGTGTGACGTTAAGCGTCGAAGATAATCCAGAATTCAGGGTGCCTTGTGAAGGGCTGAACTTGATCGAGTCAACACCCCGTGTGTCGATTTGGTATTCGGTATCGACTTTGCCCGTGTTATTCAGTGTCAACTGAAAAGACGCTGTACCCGGCGTGACAATTTCGGTCGTTACCGTCTGTTCCCCGAATTCGAGGGACGGCGGATCTGGCGGAATCGGAGCAACTTCCTTCTGTAGGCAACCTCCCATCAAAGGCATGAGCAGAATTGCATACGGCCGATAAGAGGTTTTTCCAAAAAGCATAGTCAATTCCTTTTGTACGCACCGTCACAAGAACTATTCGTGATTGGAGTTAGCGACAGGCGCCAGCTTTCGGCGCTGTTAATAAAACTGTCGGACCACGGCTGAATGACTACTCCCTGTAATCACCCTCGTCATATCGCGTCCAATCACCAAATTGCGGATCGCAGGAACATCTTCATATCGGAAAACCCGGTTTTGACCAAATTTCCAACCACTATCCAACTACGAAATTGCGGAGAACGACCGTCCCTTAAATGCGACAGTTTCGCGACAAAATGAACGACGACATGAGCTTACGTATGACATGAACCGCCGCAATAAATCGGTAACATTTTTCGAAGTGCCCATTCTATATTCAGTAGACTGCGCGACATTTTATGTCTCTGAACAGCGACACGAATCCGTTCGAAAAGCCTTGAATAGCAGCAACAAAATTGCAGAATCAAGTGACGCGCGAATCGCGCTTGTAACCGACATCGGACGTAGAGCTAGCCCGATCCTTCCTTCCTCAAAGCACTCCTGACCATAGAAATCAGGTGGCGGGCACGTGCAAGCTGTATTTCGACGAAACTTGGTCCAGTCCCATATCGCTCATCAATACGCCACGCGGACATATTGTCGAGGAAACTCACGAAGCGCTGCAGGAAGCCATACTTGAGCGTCGCTCCGATCATGTAGCAATGCATTCGTGCCCGTAAATTGTGTGATGATTCCGGGGACAATCCGAGACCTGCAAACTCTTGTAAATCACAGAAGTAGTTTCGCAATGACTGCGCCAGTCCGTTTGATTCCATCAAACCCAGGATGCCGTTCCAGTCAATAGCCGCGCCGTACCGAGCATTGAGGTGTGCGACGTCCATCATGCTACGAATGTTGATTCTCGCATTTGCGTCACAGCGGTCGATCAGCTGACTGTGTACGAACGATATCAGCGCAGCATGTGTCGGCGAAGGCAAAGCGTAGGACATGCCGTCCTTCTCCAGGACCCGCGCATCGCGAATGAGATCTGTTGCAGACAATAGTTGCGTCAGCGGAGGAGAAATTGCCTCTTGGTGGATTTCAATGTACGCCTGACAAGCCGGATTCCGTAATGGTTCCCTGTGATGATGCTGCTCATAGTCCATGTGCGGCGGGCCGTCCGGTACGTAACCGAGCGATGAAAGCACACTTTGCGCAAGACCCGCCTGATGCTCTGGTACCAGGATGTCGAGGTCTCCCAAAATGCGGTCGCCGGCATCGGGATAGACCTGATCGTTGATATACGCCGCGCCTTTCAGCAGGACTGGCACGATCTCTCTATCGTTCAGGGTCTGGATTGCTCGTGCCAGTTCTTTTTGGATTTCCTGATTGCGTGCGGTATTCCACGCAAGTGCGGCCTGGAAATAATCTCGAAAATCGTCGGAAATCGCGCCATACGAATCTTCTCGTTGCAACCGGGAACAAACGGCCGGTGTGACCAGATTCGCGTCAGCGAGCTCCGCGAAACACGTCCAGAATGACGTGTCCGGAGTTGTACTGTCGGGGACAAGAGCAACTGCTGAGTTCGCCAATAAATGGCAGAGCCGCCAATGTACGGCCTGAATGTCAGCAGTGCTCATATTTGCCGCAATAGCGGAAACAGGCTAGCAGAGTGGCGGCATCTACCGCGCTCCACAACTCGAATTGAGCTGCCTGATCTTAACCGTCTTTACGGCGGCGTCTTTTCTTGCGGCGCTTACGTCTCTCACGTTCGCGGTCACGTTCGCGGCCGACGTCCTGGCTTCCATCACCGCCACCAGCCGACTTGGCAAATGCTTCCGCGCTGGGATTCATCAATACCATCATTGCGGGTGGCGTGTAGATCGCGAGCTTACCCGCCGCCTTAATAAACTTTCGACGAGACTCGACGACTAATTCGTCTTCCTCGGTAACAGACTCGACGATTTTCGTATCACTGTCCAATTTCTGATCTCCTGATCATAGCTGAAGTTGCTGAGTGAGTAGCTGAATTTCAACATCTTCTGTCGGCGGATTCAACTGCCGGTTTTTTATACACTTTCCGTTTGCGACAATCATTAAGTTAAGCGGTATTATCGGCGCAACTGAACTGATGCGGTCTTTTTACCAGTAACAACCTGAGCTGTCTCTCGACTCCATCACGCCGCAAACCGGACATTTCGACAAGTGCTTAAGAATCCATCCGTTTTTGACGTAGATATTGACGATGAGACCGTCCTGCTGAACGAAGACAGCGGACAATTGATATTGCTCAACCCGGTCGCAACCGCACTTTGGTACGGTATTTCCTCCGGGGCGACACCCTCTGATATCGCGGCAATGATTGCACGCCAGAGTGGCGCCTCGGCGTCGGCGATTGAGGCCGATATTGACGAAACGCTCATGCAATGGAATTGCATGGGGATAGTGTCCATGCCTGACCAAGAAACGAAGGCCTTTACTACCACCGAGCCTGAAGAAATCTATTCTGCTGAACAACCAGCGGGATTAAGTCCAATTACCGTGACCGCAACGACAATGGACCACCTGGCGCTCGCCGGGCGCTTTCGCGTCGGTGACGTTCAATTTGACGTTTCAGTATCATCCGGAGAAGCGCGGCTGGCAGCGGATAGAGTATTTGGTCACCTCAAAGTTGACAGTCGAAACCAACCAGATTTTGCACTATCGGTTGAACACCACACAGGTCAGTGGGTACTTTTCTGTGACGGCGAATACCTGGCATATTGCCAGCGCGAAACTCAATTGGCACCAATGCTACACGCGCAAACACTACTTTTGGTTTATCAACATTCCAAAATGGACATTGCTATCCACGCGGCAGCTGTAACGCAGCAAGACCATTGCATCATTCTTCCGGCGAAATCCGGCTCGGGCAAATCGACATTATCCGCAGCATTGCTGGCCGAGGGCTTTGGGTTTTGCAGCGACGATCTGGTCATGCTGGCAGGTCCGGACCTGAAAGTCGTGCCTGCCAGTTTTTGCATTGGTCTTAAATCCGGATCATGGGACATCGCGGCTAAACGAACGCCTGCAGTCGCAGATCTCGTCACGCATGAGCGCGCGGACGGCAAATCTATTCGATATATTCAGCCAACACCGCGATCAGATTTCGCCAGCCAGCACGAGCGATTGAGTGCGCGCTACCTGGTCATGCCAACGTATGACCCGGACTGTCCAGGAGAGATACGACCTTTAACGTCAGCCGAAGCACTGGTTGGCCTGACGCAGTCAGGCTACGACGTTGCGTCGCAACTAGACAGGGAATTGCTTTACCGGTTAATCAGCTGGATAAAAGGTATTCGCTGCTATGAACTTCGCTACAGCGACATCGATTATGCAATTGATTTCATTGCGTCACTGGAGTGACGCAGACAGAAGGCTAATGACGTTGCCCAGGGCTGCTCGTCCACAACTTCTCTAAGAAGTGTATCTCGACTTGCCGCTGCGCCAGACCCAGATCACGATCAAGAGCAACGCCAGTAATGCGACGAGCCAAATCCACTTGTCTGCAAACGAAGATTTCGCCGTTGGGTTATGGAGTGAGGCGATCGCTTCCCGGGTCACCACCTGACCAGAGGCGTCAACCAGCTCCGCCACTACGCGCACCTGGTAGACCCCCTTCTTATCAGGGTCGAACTGTCCCTTTGCTGCAATAGAATCTACGGACCGTGCACCGACTTCCAAAGGAATAGCCACAGCTTCGCGGTTGATCAACTCAAGTCGTGGGATCGATGTCGCACCATCGGAGCTGGATCCCAGCTCATCGAGCCGCGTGCTGTCGCCGCGCTCGGCAAATGGCGGCATAACGTAGGCCGTGAAAGTGGCATCTTTGATCACAGCACCGTCTAGCAACGCGACGATATTGATCTGATCGCCTGAAAGCTCAACTTTCGCCTGCAGTCCGATATCCGACGCCGCGTAGGCCAGCACGTCAACACGCTCAGGTTTGCGCGGTTCATTATTGGCCGTCATGTGCACCTGCCACTCACCCTCACGCACGTACGAGCCGTCGCAGTCGTAGGGAAGATCCACTCTTAGCAACCGATAGGTCTTGCCGCTCGCCTGCTTTACTCCAGAAACCGACGTGGTGGCGTCAATTGCGCACGCGGCGCCTGCCGGCGGCTCAACCTTCACACTGACGCGGTTCGATGAGGGGTCGTCCCAATGCGTCACGATGGTGAGATTCTTGTCAGCTTTCGAAACACCGAATCGGTGCGTCTGCGTGTCGCCGGGCTTGATCAAGTACAGCGGGTCAGATAATACCGCGTCTTCCATCACCCTTGCCGCCACCAATGAAAACGATTTGGCAACGACGATCGGATCGACTTCATTCACGTGCCATCCGCTGTTGCTATTCGCGGCACCGCTAAGCGCAACGTCACTAATACTCGTACCGAATCCGAGGCTGTAGAGCTCCATATCCGGATCAACTGAATTGATCCTCGTGTTCAACTCGGTTTCCAGCGCCGCGTCACTGAGTACCGAAGGCGTGTTGTGCTTGCCATCAGTAAACAAAACCACGACGCTGCGTTCATTCGGAGACACGACGTCCAGTTTGTCAACACCACCCTGAAGGCCATCCAGAATATTGGTGCTGCCACCGCCGTCAATGCTACTGATCACTGTATGCGCGTCACCGACGTTCGAGCCATCAAGCGTCACAAACGGTACTTCCGGCACGGCGAACGGCACCAGTGCACCATTAAATTGAACCATCGCCAGACGATGCCGTTCGTCAAACGAAATCTGATCGACGAACAGGTCAGCCGCATTCTTGAGTGCATCAAGTTTGGTTCCGGCAACCGCGGACGCGCCATTCATCGAGCCGCTGCGATCCATTGCAAGCGCTACGTCACTGCAGCTTGAGACCGTTGTGTCGTAATCGAATGTAAAGCTGGATACGGACGTTGTATCCATGGACGCGGCGGTGCCCGGCGACGACGCCGGAAGGCCAGCCTCGTTGGTAAACGTATCAACCGAAATCTCACGAGTATCGGTGTCGAATCGCATGATGCGCATGTAGCCGCTTTCGCTGCTTTCATAGGCCTGATAGTTAGACATCAGCCCGTGAACGTCGCCAAGACAACCCGGTCGTTCGACACCGCCACCTTCAAAGGTAACCCACTTCTCGCCTCGGCAATGGCCGCTCAGAAGCAAAGACAGGTTGGGGTTATCTTTAAGTTCATCCCATATCGCGCTGCCATAGGTTCCCAGGTCGTCGTCTAACTCGCAGCCGGGGCCACCGGTTCTCGCATCCGACATGATAAAATGGGAGGTAACGATGCCAATACGATTCGGGTTGGTCTTCAATAGGTCATCGGCCCAATCCAGAATGTCGACCTCAGTGGCGCCGACCTGATCCGAATACGCAAGATTAATCGCTATGAAATCGACCCCTTCCGGCGAACTGAACATCGTGTAGTTGTTGTGAGTATTGGCGCTATCCTGCGACCCACCGTACCAAAGAGTACCAGCCGGTGGATAACGTGAAGGGCCAAACGTCGCGTCGTATTGATCACGCGCCGTAGAGCAGAGAGTGCTTGCCGGTAACGGGTCGAAGTCGTGGTTACCGGGTAGCACGCCGTAGGGAATATCGTCGGCCGTTGTGGCTGCGCCATCAAGAACATCCATGGAACCGTCGGCATTAGCCCACTCTGTAGCAGTAGAGTTACAACCCGCCGAATCGACTATGTCGCCGAGGTGGGCGACGTAAATGATGTTCTCCGCCGCCTGGTTAGTACGAATCCACGCTGTCTGCGTATCAAAAATATCCGGATTGTCCTGCGTGTAGAACTGTGTGTCGGGCAGTACAACAATGGAAAACGTTTCGGCATCAGCGGTATGCGAAAACAGCAAGAAAGGCAGGACAGCCAACGGATTAGCGAATCGGGCATTCAAGGTACGACAGGAATCCATGCGACAGGCTCCTCGTAATATCAGCAACTTGCGAAATCGGTCACTATGCAGTCGAACAGAGTAACTCCGCATCCGACACCGTGGCAAGTGCTGGGATTGGTATCGAGGTTTGAAATTGGAGTATGATAAGTCTATTGGAGCACGTCTCATTGATGCACGTCGAGGAGGAAACATGTTACGCATCCCATTGTTTCTTGGGCTTTTAGGGGCTGCTGGTGTTGCGGTCGCCGCTGACGACGACAAACTCGAGCACTTCCAATCCTACTTCAAAAAACTCGATTTGCCGTACGTGGAAGCGCGCGGTTGTAGCGACGCGGCACCTTGCGCTATTAGCGCCGATTTCAACGACGACGGCGTCGATGACTATGCCGCTCTGTACGAATATGTCGGGCCTACATCACGCCGAAATCACTGGAATATCGACCTGGTCATTGTCTATTCTCAAGCAGACTCATCCAATATGACACACGCCGTCTACACCCACGTCGGTCAGCTCGATCAGAAATCGCAGACCGTTGCAGGACTTGCGTTACAACGTCCAGGGCTGATGAAAATCCCTATGGGAGACCTCGTACTTGAGCGCCCGGCGATAAATATCGTCTCGACCCGTAGCAAAGACCCAAACCAGTTCGCGACGTTTTACTGGCGTGGAGCCGGATTCCATTCAATCGACAAGTCAGACGACTAAGCGTCCGGCAGCAACCAAAAAAAGACCCGCACGAGGCGGGTCTTTTCATTAGAGCTTCGGAACCATGGCAATGTTGATATCTGTGTAACCGAACGTGAATGACTACTCCGCGACACATTCCGCCATGCGAATAATACCGTCGCCATTGACTATGATGCTTCCACCGCTGTTTGTGTTAACCAGTAGCTCACCTCCCTCAATGAGCCATGATGAAATCGGGGCAGCGGGAAGGCGTTTCCACGGGGTTACCAAATACTTACTGCGACCAGCTTCATTGATGCGCAACAATACTCCCTGATTACTGAACAAATGGGCCAGCCCGGAAGTCGCAACAAGTTGATCACCGAGTGGAAATATATCTTCAATGTTTCCCTCGGACAGGACAACGTTTTCGCCTCTTGTCGGGATGTAAACAAGTTCACCACCCCACTCACCTCTGTCTGCGCCGACGAACCACCCACTAGGGACTCGTAAAGCAAGTTCGGGGACCTGCTGAACATACTCTACATGCTCAACCATGTTTTCATTCGTGACTTCAATTTTCCCGTTTTCATTCGGCTCCGTCCCTTCTGGCGCATCATACGAGTAGATCGCGGTCTGGTATGACAGATTTTCCAGTTCCTCTCTATCACTTGTTGCATACAACTTCGTGCCTTTCGGCTCGTCGACGGCCTCATAGCTCACCGCTTCGCAGGTCTCTGGAGCATTTGCAACTGTACTGATCTGCCACCACCCCTCTTCATCAATCGCCTTACCGGATTCGATGTGCCTAATCGCGGAAGCAGCAATATCGCGTACTGGCGGATACCAATGCGTGGCTTTGGCGAGTTCCAAGGATTCAAGGAATTCATCCGCATCCAACCGGGCCAGGGAAAGGCTCGCGGCATAAACAAGTTTCCAGTCGTCCACGTCAGTCAAAGCGTTTGCGAGGGCGGATGATGCGGGTGTGTATCCGATGTGCCCTAACGTAACAGCCGCAGCCATCCGAATATCCCAATTTGGGTCATTGAGATAGGCGAGCACGGCCGGACCTGCCTCGTAGCCGTTTCTTCCAAGCCTGCCGATGTCCGCCAACACATATTCCGCATCGTTTGGAAGTGCCTGCAACAATGAAGACACAGCTTCGGAAGAGCCAACCTGAAGCAAAGCGTAGTCAACTGCTGATGCAAGGAATGACACCCTCTCCCGCAGAGCCAGCAACTCCGGAACATACGGCTCGCCGCTGGGTCCTATTTGACCGATGCCAACTATGGCGTGCTGCCTGCTGGCGGGCATGAACTGATCGTCTTCGGCTATGGCCAACAACCTTGGGATTACGCCAACTGCATCCTCACCTAATTCGGCCAGCACGAAAGACGCCACATCGAAAACTCTCTCGTTGCAGTCCTCTATGCAAGCAAACAGTTCTGCAATTAACGGCGCGCCCTTTTCGCCAAGAATGTCGAAAGCATTAGTTACCTGTGTATGTGTTTGAGGTCGCTCTCGGAGGTCATTCGCCAGGAACTCGATCGCCTCCTGCGTACCGATCCGGGCAATCGCTAGCGGTATCCATCCGTCCCCGTTTTCCCTCGCCTTTATCAACGGATCAAGGTGCTCAGGACCAAGGCCATCGACGCTTCGTATCGTGTACCCGGCTAGCTGCCGTACATCTGGACTCTCGTGCTCAAGGAGACCTATCAGGTATGGAATGGCATCGGGGCCATAGCTCTGAACTTTTCGAGCCAGATCGCCTTCCGTCTTCCCGATACCTCGACCTTCTGCCGCTATCGCCGGATACAGGTCAATACACGATTCCAATGTTTCGCAAGCACGAACGACAGGTGCGGCATAAATAATCGCTACGAGAGTCCCAATGACGACAGCATTCTTCAACGGCCAACTCCCTTATCCCAGTTCACGCATTGGATTGTTACAAAGGGCGGCGAGCTATCGACCCGTGTAGTGTCCAAGTTATCGAAAGTGTATCAGGCGAGAAGTGACTATCGTGCGCGGATCAGGCTGGAACGGCCAACCGCGAGGTGCTGCCTTGGTAACTATGTGGATTGTCTCTACGGCGCCATTTCGGACACTACAAATTGGCAGCATCGCGTGAGTTGAATAGTGTGTAACCGTGATTCATCGAAGCCGAATTTCCCTTACATTACCAATAGTTATGCAAGTACAATGGCGTCCCCAAGGGGATTGATCACGAACCCCAGGGTCCGTGCCAATCAGCGGATTCAGAATCAGTAGTCTAATACGAGACTCAGAAAATAAAGGTGCTCACGATCTTACATGAGACCCTTCGGCGAGTACGACGTCCCATTCGACGCTTCCGAATGGGAGCTCCAAATCTCATCTGGCACTCTGGCCGCCTGTTTGGAAAATTATCGGCGCGGGCCAGCGCCCAAACACAAGAATCGTCACGGCTACTATCCAACGCTGAAGACTATTGCCAGCACAAACAAGCTCACCCAGGCCAGCAGGTATATGACGGTCAGCGTCCAGGCAAGACCACCAGGAAAAACCATTGCGGTGCGAGCATTAACATCGGGCGTAATGGATGAGCTGACGCGTCGCGGCGTCGAGGTAGAGGTCCCCCAGCTGCTCTGATACTCCCATACCTCCCACGGATTGTTGAGGTAGCCCCACGCGAATGCGCCGTGCATCAGGCCATCGCGCTTGATCAGCCCGACAATTGCACCAAAAAAACCCATGACGATGGTCCATGCAAAGTAGCTGATCGGCATTAGCGGGCCGAAGATGTAATGCTGCATTACGTGTACAGCTTCGTGCCACATGCCCTTCTTAGTCCACGCGGTCATTACGGGTCCCTGGCTGAAGAAATAGTTTGGCAAGATGCGCATTCCATTCTGCCAGCAGTGAAAAAACAGCCGATCGCTGTCAAGCAACACCTTTCGCGGCGAAGCGGCGGTCGCTGAAAAAAACGTCCATGACCCCATATGCAAAAAGAGTCCCAGCAGATTGCCCAGTGCGCCCCAGGAGCCGTTTAGAAACGAGAGTAACCAACCGATGCTCCAATGTGCAGACCGATACAAAGCGAACATCAAACCCATGGTGCCACCCGTCAACGCAAGAAAACCGGCGAACCAGGCGACGTAGCCATCGCCACGTTCAGCATCCCAAATCAGAATACCGGCAACGACCATCACAGCAGCGAAAACCAGGTAGGCAAAAAGCCCTAGAATCTTTCCGCCAATCCCGGCCGTGCCATGTATGAAACCCAGCACAGTACCGATGATGCACAACGCTCCCAGCGTAAATGCGACGAGCGCAAAAAATTCGGCGGGCAGCAGCCACGAAAAAAATAGCCCCGCGGCCAAACCGCCGGCGCAACCTAACGCTGTATAAAGGCATGATTCGATAACCCCGCCAACCACCGCGCCGGCACTTTCTTTGTTCACCAAACGAACTACAAGTCCGGTTATTAATCCAATGACCGCCGCGCCGACAAGCGCCCATGGCCAAAAGCTGATCAATTGCATATCGAATACCATTATCGCATCTCCCTGTTTGCGCTCACAGCCGATCGCCAGCTAATCGCATTGACTTCGTTACATGAGTGATGACGTGATGAAAGTTCTCTCACTTATGTCAGTACGGGTGCGTGCGGCCCACAGATTGCCGCCAACGTTTCTGGTATCATTTGCCCACTTCTTTCGGCAGGACTGCAGCCAATGAGCAATGAGACCGCGAGCGACAGCGTCAAACCGCAGCAATTGGCGGAATCGCTGGTCGAGCGCATCAGTTCCGGTGATCGCAGCGCTGAAGAACAGCTCGTCATGCACTATCGTCGCGGCTTGTATCTGATTCTGCGAAAGGAATGTGGCGACCCGGACCTCGCCGAAGATCTCACACAGGATACGCTCGAAAAAGTCATCATGAATGCGCGCGACGGCAAGATTCGCAAACCTCGCGCACTCGCCGGATACATACGGCAACTTGGTATTTATCAGCTCATCGATTTGCGGCGTAAGGAAAAACGCCGCAAGACGAAGCCGTCTGCCGACATTTCAGAGTACATTGCAGCGGACAACACCAGCCTCATCGATGCTGTCGACAGCGACCAGGCTGGCGAGCTCCTGCGCGAGTTGATTACAGAACTGCCAATGGCAAGGGACCGTGAAATGCTGCGGCGCTTTTACCTGGTTGGTCAGGACAAGTCGGTGATTGCTAATGAACTTGGCGTCACGCCGGCGCATTTTGATCGTGTTAAATCGCGAGCTTTGTTGAGAATGAGAAAGCTCGTGCTTGGCCACCTGAAGTCTCACGGGGCAGCGCGAGCAGATCTCTTGAGTATCATATTCATTGTCACGCTGGTGTCGGGCGAATGGGTGGTGCCGACTGTTGAGAGTGTCGCGGACTGCACTCTGCCTTACCAGGACGGTACGCTTGCCAGCATGGTGAGAGAATCCGCCGCACGACCTCACTATACTGGATGCGCATTGGGGTTCGTCTACCCACTGCACAGTCCGGTGCAAAAGGAAGTCACAGCGTGACTAGTAAAGAAACAGAGCTGTTCGCTGATGAGTCGGCGGAGATGTCCGCTGACTTGTTGGACGCCTATGTTCAGGGCAAATTGCCCCCTGAGCAACAGGCCCAATTCGAAACGTACATTATGGACAAGCCCGATTTGCTCGAACAGGCCGAGTTAGGATTGTTGATGCAAGAGGGTTTTAAAGTGAACGAAACTTCGTCGGTCGCTCCGAAATCCCATGCGGAGCCGCGCTGGCGCCTGGCTGCTGCCGCGGCGATTGTATCGCTCGGTGTTGGCTCAATGCTCGGTTATTCGGTCGGCGGCGACCCAAGCGGGCAGTCAGGTTCTGCCAATGGATTGCTGACGTCTCAAATCATCAACCTTTCGATTACACGGAGCGAGTCTCCACGAGAAATAAATGTGGTCGTAAGCGACGATATCGACGTTGTCGTTTTGCGAGTACCCCTGCCTGACCCCGAATCACGACTATACGCTTTGTCGGTTTCTAGTGACGCAGGCCCCGTTGGCACTGTCACACGCGTACGCCCGGACGGTGGCGGTGTACTCACTGTCGCTTTAGACGCGGCTGACCTGAAGGCAGGCAACTATTCGATTGCCGTGGATGACGGCGACGAAATCACACCTCTGAGCCTTAAGGTTTCACGGGACCCATAGGCGCCTCTCAGGTCGCCATCTCCAATCTGCGCGGAACTTCCACTTCAGCTTCAGCGCTCAGCAGCCTGGAAACGGCCGTCGTCAATAGATCGCGGTTGCCGTGCAGTACGTCGTCACGTGTTAGCGGCACGATCACGTCGGGTTTAACACCATTGCCTTCAATAATTTCGCCCGAGCTCGCGCCAGCTCGAAGCAGTCGGCAAATTGACAGCCTGACTCGACCGGCACACGATACCTTGTCAAAAGGATAGGCAACCTTGTTGACTCGTTCCATACACAGTTTGTTCAGTCGGATGCCATGTGCGCACGCGCCTGCTGTTGCGCTGTGAGTACCGATCAGTTCACCAACATTGTTGTCAACGAAACCGGCGGCAAATACCTCTGCGGCACTAGCGGTATTTTGATCCACAATCAGGACCACCGGCAGGCGTCGACCACTGTCCGCTGGCGGCGTAAGCTCATCGGGCCTGCTAAAAGGCAGGGCCGCCGAATACAGCAATCCTTCTGAAATCCGCGTTCGAATGGAGTCCGCCCACACCTGATAGGCAGGGTCTTTCGCCGCCCGATTGCGACAGAACTCTTCATTCAACCAGGTGTTTCGCATTTGTGCGGTCACGGGTTCAATCGTTTTCCCCGAAATCCTCGCCAACAACAATTCGGCAAGTCGAATGCTGCCCCCTAGCGATGACCGGATATCGATGATAAGTCCTGCGTATTCGGCTGACGCATCGTTGTAGGCGGCCATGAGCTCGTCAACAAGCCTGTGACGGTCAGGCGTCTCAAGTGAAAACAAGCGCACGTAACACACGGGTTTGGAGCCGTTGATCGACAAAGACTCCACGCGCCTGTTTCTTTCTACTCTGACGTCCTTGCGTATCAACGGGCCATTGGTGGTAGATCGAATCTCGACCCCGCTCGAACCCTCCGCGAACAGCAACGCACGCGCACTGTTCAAGTTTTCGAGTTCAGTAGCTCCTTTCTCACTCGACTGTTGCGCCTTCGTCCGCAGCCCCAGCTCACCGAACAGAAACATATGCTCGAACGAAAACGGTTCACCGTCACGTTCCAGCCCAATCTTGAGTGTTGACGCACGCTCTGCGTCGACCAGAGAGTATGCCAACGGAATAATTGTCAGTCGATCAAGATTGCGGCGGTCAAAACGCATCGACGGCGAAAACACGGCATCCTTCGAGGTTTTTTCAAATCGCATGACTTTGTCGACATCCCGCCCATTTAGTCGAACGACTTCATCGCCGGGCAATACCTGCTCGCCCAGACAGTTCGCCAGTACGTGCGAAACGAAATAGCGTTCTCGGCCCTCGTTTTTGTCGAGGTAGGACTCGATCAGCAGTGGCACAAAGCCCGTATAGTTCGAAATGGCGCTGGGTAACTCGACCACCGTGTGGGAATCACCAACAGCGTTGAACAAGCGTGTCAGGATACGGTAGAACTCCCAGTTGCTGGTTCCTCCGTTTTTATCGGCCGGCACGACCAGTTCGCGACGCAATTGCAGAAGCGTGGTGATCGGGTCGAACCTGAATTGCAGCTCATGCGAATTGGCAAAAACGTAGTTTCCATGCAAGACCGCAATCATCTGATCGATGAGCCGCTCCCGATGTTCACGATTTGCGAATAGTGTGTTTTCGTCAATGCGCTGCTTGAGTTGCGCAAGCGTCAGAAGGTCACCTGTCAGCAATTTTGAAAATGTGGGCACCTTTTGCAGACAGTTCCGGGCATATTTTTCGAGTTGTTGGGTTGCCATGACTGTTTATCCTATGCGACGTTGCCAGTACCGGTGCTGCCGCCGTTGCTAGGCGCACCGTTGTCTTCGTGATCCTGATCGAAAGCAAGTTTGTCATTCTCGTCAAAACGAAAAATGAGGTCGATTTCGTTATGCGTTGCACACAGTAGTTCTGCCGTATAGTCCATACTGATTTCATGGACGATATCGCGCTCAGCATCCCGCACGGTCAACTTCACAGCACCGGGCGTGACTTCTTCGAAGTGCAATTGATAGTTCAATCCGACAAGAAGAGGCGCTCCCCAGATTTGCTCAACCACCCAGAAGGGTTTTTCTGTAAAGCGTTTTAACTGACTCAGGTCTATTTCTGGTGCTTCGATCATGACAGACTCCCCCAATAGCTAATCAAGTTTCACGATACCCGCGTTCTGTTCGCCGGAATTCTCCCATCGCAGCGCCCAATCGCCGAGCGACTGGAAGGCTGCCCAGTAATAAGGGTGCCGATAGTCGGTACTCCGCATCAGCGACAATTGTGCCGCCCGCAAAGCCGACGGTACTGTTTCACCAGAAACCAGCAACTCGTAGAACGTTTCTATCAGTATAGCGCTTGATTTGTCGTCTATGCGCCAAAGTGTCGCAACGACGCTCGGAACGCCCGAATATTGAAAGGCCCGGGCGATACCGACAGGACCTTCCGACCATGTATTCTCGCCAAGTGAAGTTTCGCAACCACTCAACACGACCAGGGGCGTATCAAGTTCGAGGCCGAATAGATCCTCGATACCCAGATGACCATCGATCGGCTGGCCGTTCGGTTCCATGGTCGTCAGGAAGATGCCAGACCTTGCTGAAAGCGTTTCGTTGCTCACGCCATGCGCCGAAATATGCAGGATGTCAGTCTCGGCGAAGTCGGCACCCAGGAACAATGACTTTTGTGCATCAAAGCCCGTGTAAACCGTTACGTCGCCAGGACTGAAAATTCGCTGCAGTCGTACAATCTCATTCCTGGCCCCCCACAACCTGTCCAGACCCACCACCGCACTCTCGGGTCTGTCACGCAGACGCGGATCACGTTCGCTGGTCACGGGATCGCCGACTGCGGCAACATGAAAGTCCGGCGGTTGAGTAGAGTCGCGGGCGCCATATCGCAAGGCCGCCCGCAACGAGGCCACGTTGCTGATCTCGTGCGTCTCTAACATCGGCCTTGATGTTCCGGGATGCGGTAACGCTGCAACAGGTACATTGTGCAACCCGGCGTCAGGGACAATAATCAATCGATCTATCGTCTCGAGCCGTGCGGCTATAGGTTCAAGCAACGCCGCACTGAGCGACCGTGCTGACGGAGCACGCACACCAAACGCAGAGTTGGGTGTACGGAGCTCTTCTTGAAACGCGGTCGTGAGGTCATCAAAGGGCTCGCTCGTGTCGATTTCATAGCGCGTACGACGGTCCCTTTCCAGCAGTACTGCGAATTGCTCACGGATGCCTATGTAAACGTAGAGTATGGCTGTTCGCTCATCCAGCACGCCATCCACGTGCGTCCAGGTTATTGGCGTTTCGTCACTGATGTCCGCAAAACGCTCATGTTCGCGCCAAATTGAGTTCTGAATGCGCTCAAGGTGATGCAGCGCCTGAATCAGTTCCGGACTTTCCGACTCTCCGCTGAAATAGCTGTCCTGAACCAGGTCCGCAACAATCCGCCTGGCTTCGTCATACTGCGCACGCATCTCCGGCGGTGCATTCTCTAGCCAGCTACCCGGCGCTTCAAGGTAGGCGCGCAGTGCTGTTGCCCGAGCTTCTTCGATCACATTGAGCGATTTTAGAATCGCATCGTCAGTGGTAACAGACGTGTTGTTGTAGGCTCTGATCAGTGCTTCATAGAAAACCTGCTGCTGCGAGTAGAAACGTGCCTTTAGCTGCGGCAGAATCAACGTGCCGCCGACTCGACGTACCAGTACTCTCAGCGATTCAAGGCGCGCAAGCGATTCATCCCAGCGCTCCTGTCGAGATAGCATTTGTGCCTCAAAACTCGTTGCCTGCAACTGCCCCGTCAAACTACCGATTTGCTTGAATCCCTCTATAGCGCCACGCGCGACCGCAATGGCCTCGTCTACATTCCCTTGCTGCGCGAGAACACGCGCCCGCGTTAGTTTGACCTTGGGCCGGGCATCAGCGTGCAATTCACTCTCATCTCCGAGCGCGGAGATCGTCGCATTCGCCTGTTCATGCCAGCCGACCTCCAGCTGTGCCTTGGCCAGCGAAACACTGGCGGAAACCAGCAAATCAACACTCCCGATTTGCCGAAATATGCCCACGGCGCGCTGCAAAGCGGGAATCGCGGCATGCGGCCGCCCTGCCCTCAGGTCGATATTGGCGAGAGCGGCAGTGATCACGCCCTCCATGCGAGGTGTGTTCTTGGATTTTACGAGCTGCAGTGCTTTGTCGAGATTCGCTCGAGCTTGATTGTCACGGCCGAGCATCTGTTCGATTCGAGCGTAGGTGATCAGCAGGTCGGTTTGCCACGTCACCAGGCCCTCCCGTTCAAAAACCTCAATCGAGTCGTCGTACGCTTCTAGCGCAGCGTCAATGTTGCCGGAATCGATAAGGCTGCCCGCCAGGACTGAGAGTGTTTTTGCATGTCGAACCGGTTCATCGACAGCCTCGTGCCTCTCGAGAAGGTCATATAAGAGCTCGATCGCTCCGCCCTGGTCACCGCTCAATCGTTTGGCGATGGCCAGGTTGTGCAACACGTTGTTGTATTCGATAACGTCGCCGATGCGTTGAAACGCAGCCATTGCACGCTGACAGTAGGACACCGCGAGCTCGAACCTGCCGAGTTCCTTATACAACAGACACAGCTCATTGCTGGCTACCGCACCGACAAACGCCGATCGCTCCGACGGATCATCGGTCAACGTGGCGGTCTCTGACAAATAGGCCGCGGCTGTGCTGTATCGCTCCTCTCGGTATATTGCCTGGCCGACATCTTTGCGCGCGACTTGCTTGTGCTCTGGTAACTCCGCCAAGCCGTAGTTTCGCGAGGCACGCTCAAGAAACATTTGCGCCTTGGCATGCTCGGACAGCTGCAAACTGCTGATAAATCCGGCCGCATGCCAGCAATACGCGGCGTTGCGCGGCCTGTTCAGTCCCTCCCACGCCATCGCTGCATTGGCATAAGTATCGAGTGACTTTCGGCGGCGCTGAGTTCGTGCCGCTGGCTCCAGGCCGGCGGCATAGGATGCATTGAATAGATTGACCGCCTCCGCAGTCAGCGTCTCAGCTTCGATTTGTTCGCTCGAGGCTTCGTAGCCGCTCTGAATTTCAAGCGAATACTCTCCCGCTGGAACGCCGGTCGAACGCAGCGCCGATACGATGATAGTCGCCTCACTGTCACGGGCAAGGTCGAACCAGACCTGCTCAAGCGCAAACCGCGCCGTCGGTGAATCAGCGCTGTATTCTCTGCCGTCCACCTGCACCGCCAAAGCCAGGTCGATGCCGATCTCAAGCAGCTCAACGTGATTGCGTCCGCTGCGCAGCGAAACTCGATAGCGCCGGCTTTCGCCGGGCAGGAGCGTTGCACTTACAGGTTCATTCCAGCCTATATCCTGATGAAGATTGTCAGCAGCACTGGCAAATTGCACACAGAGCAATGCGAGAGCCGCGACGACACCCACCGCTGCCAATGGTTTGACGTGTACTTGTAACCGCAATGACACGTTGGCTCATCCATCTTCTCAGGGCGCCCGCACGCCTGCAGGAATCCTGACACCCGTAAACCTAGATGACAACTCCAACTGAGAGAACTCGCAACCCGGCGCCGCTATCTAGGGGAACAGCAACATGATTCGCGGCCACACAGGACCGGGAAAAGGACACCTGAATGAAGTCACTTGGTACTTCTTGGATTGCTATTTGCTGCGCCCTCTTCCTGGGCGCATGTGGAGCTGGCTCGCCCGACGCTGCGACCAGCAGTGCATCGCTGTGCCCTCCCGGAGAGGCTCTGGAGATTGATGGGCAACGCCGCCTGGCCCTGATCGTTGGCGTCGGCCGCTACCAGAGCGTCGGCGTACCGAACTTGCACGGAACGGTAAACGATGCACAGCGAATGTACGAGCTGCTAACCGATCAATCCGGCTATAACTTTCCCAGGCAAAACGTTTGTTTGTTGCTCGACGAGCAGGCAACAACCGAGAACTTTAGCAACGCATTTCGCACAACGTTGACCGCACGCGCCAAGCCGAATGACATTGCGGTGGTGTTCTTCGCAGGTCACGGCTCTCAGGTACGTGACTCGGGTGGCGATGAGCCAGACGGCTGGGATGAGACATTTCTTTTCCACGATGCCCGCAGCGGAGACGTCAACGACTTTCGCGATGACGAATTCAATGTACTGCTGCGGGAACTGCATCAGCAGACTCGCAACATCACTGTCATCTTCGACTCCTGCAATTCGGGAACCGCGGCCCGCTCTGGCGCTCGGTATGCGGCGCGCTTCGTTCCACCGGATACTGGCGGCACGGAAAACCGCGCAGTGGAAGGGGACGGTGGCGCCGGGGCAACGACCTCCGGCTTGCCAGGCTTGATCGCACTGACAGCGGCAAGCGATGGGACGTCGGCGCTGGAGCGGGACGGCAACGGCATATTCACCGACGCTCTGCTGCAGGTACTCAGTCAGGCGAGCGAAGAACCGCTGACATATGCACAGCTTTCGCGGCAGGTTCCCCCACTCGTATCGGCGCAGAGCGATCAGATTCCATACTTCCAGGGCATGCTGCAACGCGCCGTATTCGGCGGACGCGGCAGAACGCGGCCGCAGGGCCTCGATGTCGTTGGCATCGGGCCGGTGCTCGAGCTGTCCGGGCCGGTACTCCCCGGGATCGGCGTTGGCGCAGAACTTCGCATTTACGACGGAGGTGTGAGCGGCGACGACGTTCGCGATCCCGGAAAAGCAAAAGCGATGGCGGCCGTCACTGACGTTCGCGGCACAACACTTAAAGCGCAAGTTCACGCAAAGCGCACCGATACAGACCCGGTTTCCGT
The DNA here is from genome assembly GCA_022600955.1 of Gammaproteobacteria bacterium. GTDB lineage: Bacteria > Pseudomonadota > Gammaproteobacteria > Steroidobacterales > Woeseiaceae > UBA1847. The sequence continues at coordinate 28,931 of JAHZJK010000003.1, read as the reverse complement.
TGGCGACCTCGCCGTAATCGCGCGTCCTGCCGATGACTTTCTCAAACTGCGCGTGCGACTGCGTCTCGGCGATAGTGCCGAGGATAAACGACGCAGCGAAAATCTCGCTGAGAGCATTCTTGGCGATGCGGACATCGGTGCTCTGGTGTCCCTGGTTCAGTCGAATGAAGATTTCGAGCTCAGCAAACTCGAGGCCGATCGACTCGTGCTGCGCGGGCCGCAAAACGGTGTGCGCAATACCTTCGAAAGAGACGATCAGGTCGCTCCGTCGTTGTGGCGGCACGCGCGGCAACGCGCATTGCTACAAATGCAGGGTGACGGAGGAGCTGATTTTCGTGACAACGAAACATTACAGGTACAACTCGTCCCGGCCGCTGAGCAATCCACCTGTGCCGATGGCCGCTGGCGCCAGGCACCACCGAACAGTGATCAGGTCGTACCGTTGTGTCACGCCTGGAACCTCAAGGTCAGCGTGTCGGCCGATGCGCCAATGCCGTTACTCGTCGGTGCGGCAGTACTGTCTGCCGACGGCGCAATGTTTGGATTGCCACGTGACGGCAGAACCGTTCGACTCTCACCCGGCGAAAGTTATGTCTTTGCAGAAGGCGAGACCTTTCGCGGCACTCCACCGCTGGAAAGCCGTGATCGCGTCGTCGCGTTTGGCACACAAGAGCGCAATCCGGTTGCATGGCATTTGCTCACGCAATCGATTGTCGAGGACGATGCGTCGACAGGCGGTGTTGCGCGTGACGTACAACGCTACCTGCAGCCACAGCTGCGAACGCTGCGCTCGGCAGACGAACTGGACACGTCGACATGGACGGTGTCATCAATCGGCGTACGCGTGGAAGCAAACAGCCGCTTTCTGAGTGCATCGCCGGATGGACCGGTGCGGCCGCGCGAATACACGATCGCGGATTTCGATATCCGACCCTATTTACCTGACAATGCGAATTCCGCATTGCGACGCTTGCTCCGCATAGCGAATGAGCTGGCAAACGCGTCGGGAAGCGACGGTATTCCGTACAAGCAACACGACTGGTCGCTTGGTTCTGACGCCGAGAACCTGGCACGCGGAATCGATTGCTCACGCAGTATTTGGTACGCGTTCACGCGTGCGGGGCTGCCGTTCAACCGCGATGACCGCTATCTGTATACCGGCCTGATGACCGGTGAAAACAGCCCGATGCACGATGAGTTCGACGTATGCCCTGCCGACCAGCCCTATCAGCTTGGAGATGTCCTGGTTTATCGCAGTACGACTCGCGGCGACGGGCACACGGTGATGATCGTCGACGCCGACAAGAAGATTGCCTGGGGCTCAATGGGTTGGGACGGCAATGCGAAAGACTCCGACTACGCAGTCTCTCCTGACGTTGGCGTCGAGTATCAACGCATCAAGTACAAACCCGACTGGGAACGCTGGGATCGCGGCGATATGACATTGCGGGCCTGTTGGCGTTATCGCAGGTTCGCCGCTGAAAACGAATCCGGTATCGGCCTGCCCGGTACGGATGCTCTCGCATCAAGTTGTGATTCAGCAATGTGCAGAGTGTCGCGAGACGCTATGCCTTTAAGAATGGGTACAGAGGACAACTCAAATGAGGAAACGATACGTGAATGAGTTCTTTAACGCGCGCTCCATGCTTACGCCGGGTATTGCCGGCGCAACCGCGATGATGATTACAAGCAGCCTCGTAGCGGCGTTTCGACTGCCGGGCAGTTTTGTTGCGCTTGGAATCAGCCTGTTACTCGGCCTGGTCGTGATGACCGACGAATCGATAAAGATACCAGAGCGAATCATTTTCTACGTTCTGAATTCGCTGGTCATATTCTCGATGGCGTTTGGTTTGAACGCAGCTGGCGTCGAGGCATTTTCCACCGGCGAGAGAGGAATCGGCATTGAGGGCGAGCCTGCCGGGTTTTTTCAGCCATGGTCCTTTCCCAAGTGAGAGAAGGACGCAACTCGTGCCGCTCTTAGGGTGTGGCGCATTACCACGAACCTGAAGGCTAAGGAGTGCCAGATGATCGATGCAATCGATCAACAACTTAAGGACTGGGTTAATTCGACCGTAGCGGGCACAGATGTTCTATTGAGCATTCCACCCGCTAAGGTCGACAGGCCCACCGTTTCGCTGAATCTTTACGAAATGGACAGCGCCGTGCCATCCAGGCGCGACGGCGCCAGACCCATAGAACTAACACTCTTTTACCTCGTCACGACGCGGGCGAAAACGATGCTTGAAGCGCATAGCCTGCTTGGCGAACTATTGATTGCCGCACTTGAAAGCCCTGACTTCGATGTGGACGTTCGACCGATACCGACCGAAACCTGGCTCGCTTTCGGCATTGCACCGCAGCCCACCTTCAAAATCGGTATGCCGCTGATAAAAGAGCGGGTGAACCAGGCTCCGCTGATCAGCAAGCCGGTAGAGGTCCAGATTTCACCCATAAAGAGTATGACTGGTGTCGTGTTGAGCCCCGGCGGGGCTCCAATACCGCAGGCGCGCGTTGAAATTCCCGGCACCTCGAACGTCGCATATACCGATGGGCGCGGCGAATTCCGGTTTCACTCAACGCCGACATTCTTGGCGAAGAATAAGCTGAGAGTGGTTGCCCGCGGGATCGAACAGGTCGTCACGGAACCCTTTAACACCGACAAACCCATAGTAATTCGCTTCCAGCCCCAGGAGAAAAGACATGGCTGAATTAAGAACCCCCGGCGTCTACTGTAAACAAGTAGATTCACTATCACGACCGCTGCAAGCAGTCGGAACCCGAGTTGCTGCGTTCGTCGGCGAGATGCCTGACGCAACGAAAGACGTTGGTATCGCGAGGCCGATCAACGACTGGCCGCAATTCGTCAAAAACTACTTCCCGGAAGGAAGCAAACCCACCGATACCGCCTACGCGATTTACGGCTTTTTCGCCTGCGGCGGAAACCGTTGCTACGTATCCAATATCGGCAAGGACGGCACTGTTGCGGGCGACGCCAAAAAAGGTGACGGAGTCCGTTCGTTCGACACTTACGATGAAATCTCAATGGTCGCAGCGCCTGGCTATACCGACGCCGCGTCGTACCGTGCATTGGTCGATCATGCCGAAAAACACCAGGATCGCATTGCTATTCTGGATTGCGTGCCGGAAATTGACAACGTCGCTCGCCTCACCGAGGTAGCTGTCGGTGAGAAGCCCAGCGGACAGTCCGGCGACGCTGGAGGCACACGATCAAGGCCTGCCAAGAGCAAAGCCAGGGGCGCACCGCGGTCGAGTTTCGCAGCCTGCTATTTCCCACATCTCGTCGTCGCTCCGCAATTCGGCGAGAAAGAAAATGTCATTGTACCGCCGTCGGGTCACATCGCAGGTCTCTACGCGATGAACGACGCGATGCGCGGCGTGCATTGGTCACCAGCCGGTTACACCGTGCCGCAGGCGATCAACCTGTCACAACGCGTGGATCACGATCAGCAGGGTCTGCTGAACGAAAAAGGTGTCAATTGCATACGCCATTTTCGCGATGGCGGCATCAAAGTCTGGGGCGCGCGCACGCTGAGTGACGATCCGCAATGGCGCTACGTTAACGTACGCCGCCTGTACATGATGCTGCGAGAGACCCTCGAAGAGCAGATGGTCTGGGCGGTGTTTTGCCCCAACGATGCGACGACGCGAAAGACCGTGGAATTCAGCTGTCGCGCCTTTTTGAAACTCCAGTGGATGAACGGCGCATTGGTTGGCAAAACCGAAGAGGACGCCTTCTTTGTCGAGTGCAATGACGCGATCAATCCACCTGAATCGGTTGAGGCCGGCATTCTCAACGTCAAGATCGGCTTTTGCCCATCGCGACCTGCCGAATTCATCGTAATCCACCTCGGCCTGTCGGTCGGCAACAACCCATCTGAATCCTGAGCAAGGGAGCAACGGACATGGCTGAACAACAAGCAGTTTTCAGAAACTTCGGTTTCAAATTAATGATCGGCGCCGAACCCGTCGGATTTTTCCTGAAGGTAACGGGCTTGGGTATGTCGACCGAAATTATCGAATACCGCGAAGGCGGAATGCCCGGTAACGTTCGCAAACTTCCGGGCCGTACCGATGTTAACGACATTACGCTGGAACACGGTGTCGCCAATTCTGCATCATTATGGAACTGGCTGGACGCGTGCTCTAAAGGGCAGATCGAACGTCGCAACGTTTGCATAATTCTACTCGGAACCGACGGCCAGGAAGAGGTGGCCCGCTGGAACCTGACGAATTGCTGGCCATCACGCAGCGAAATCTCTGACTTTGATGCGCGCGGCAATGAAGTGCTGCTCGCGACAGTAACGCTTACCACGGAAAATCTGGAGCAGCAAAATGGTGCCAGCCCCGCTTAAGACGCGACTGGCGCTCATCCTCGCCCGCTTACTGTTGGTATGCATCGGTCAAATCCTGAACGGCGCTCCGCTTCGGAGCGCCGGACCCGATGCGGACAATCCGGAGGGTGATGCAGCGACAGCAAACGAAGACTCGGCCGCGATCAAGATGGCGAGATTCGCTCGACGCCGTTACACACAGGCAAAGTCGTACTGCAAAAACACGGTGTCGCGGGTTCGTACGGCGCACCAGGCAAGTACAGAGCGCGCCGAATCCAAACTACAGACCGTACTTGGCGAGGTCGACAAGAGTTGGCAGGAGCTGCAAGATCGCGTTGTGCTGAGCGAACGCCAGCGTCCCCGGCGCGACACGACGCCAACGGCACACGCTTCATCCACACCTTCATGGGCCGATGACGTACGTGCACGTAGCCGTGTTGCTATGGCGGCACAGGCCACAACGGAACCCCAATCAACAAACAGTGAAACACCGTCAGCGGAAAGCGCTGTGCAACCCGGGGACACGCGTGCGATCGATGAACCACGTTCGCGAATCCAGCGTTCCGAACCAAACTCAGATGCACCCGTATCGCATCATGAGGAATTGGCGGACTCACCAGTGGCACGGTCGTCGAGAGCCCGAAGCGTAACTGAACGCAGGCCCCGATCCAAACCCGCTGGCGCCGATCCAGCCACGAACCAATTACCCCCAAGCGTCGCCGAGATATCCGCCGCTACAGGCGATGTCGTCGATGAACCGATCGCTACACTGCCAGATCAACTGCGCAGAGCACCGTTTCATTCGACTGACGTCACAGCTGTTGCCCAAGCGAAGGAGCGCGGGACTGAAAGCGCCGCGTACTCTGCCCGGCAGTGGCCGGAACTCCCACTCGAAGGGACACAACCCGCAACCCGTCATGCCGCGAATACCGCGAACCTTTGGCCTGCGCTACCCGAGGATCCGATTCTCGAGCGGAGCGCGCCAGCCGAAACCCGTGCAACCACACGAGCCATTCGACAGCGGGCGCTTGAGCAGGAACAACGGGGCGAAACATGGAACGGGTAACTTTTTTACTGGAAGATTCGAACGCGCGAATCGGCTGCATGCTGAATCCCGAGAGTCTTGTCCTGCGCCGGCGAGCCGGTGTCAGCACGCGACAATCAGCCGGCGGGCTGGTCACGGGTGCCGAACTTGCCGATGATCCGATCTTCTTTACGGGCGGCGGCAGTACCGAGCTGACGCTGGACCTGCTGTTCGATATCAATCTCGACGGTTCGACCGTTGACGCCAACGATGTTCGCGAACTCACCGGCCCGCTGTGGCGCCTTGCGGAGAACGCGCGCCGCACCGGCAGTGACTGGCGACCTGCGTTCGCACTGTTTTTCTGGGGAAAGGCCTGGGCGATTCGTGGCGTCATTACAGCCGTCGCTGAGCGTCTCGACTATTTCACCCGGGATGGAATTCCACAGCGCGCGTGGTTGCGACTGCGCATGCTGCGAGTCGCCGACAACGTCGAAGACCTTGCAGGTGGCGCGATTCCACCGCCCATTGTAGATGCAGAACAAATGCTCGAATCACCACCGGAACTTCCCCACGGACCGAGCATTGTTCATGACGTACAGGGCGACGGCGCGGCATCAGTGGTTGGCGCGGGCGAGAGTGACAGGCTCGATCAGCTTGCACATCGTTACTACGGCGACGCCTCCCTCTGGCGACTACTTGCCTGGTTGAACGACATCAACGACCCGTTTCACCTGTCCACAGGCGCCGCTATGCAGGTTCCCGCCCAATGGGATATGGAGTCCACCCAGTGAGCGCGTCGGAAACCTTACCGCAACTGAACATTGAGGTTGCGGGCGTAACGCTGGATGACACCAGCGCATTGTCGCTGACCGAGGTTCGCATTCTGCAGCGACTTTCCTTGCCCAGTCTTTGCGAACTCGTTTTTCAGGTGCCAGGTACTGCAATCGCCAACGTCGAAATAATGTCTATCGGGACACCGATACGTGTTGTCGTGAATGCCGGCGAAGTGCTATTCGACGGCGAAGTCACGGCGCTTCATCATGCTCACTCTCCCGCCTGCGGACATGAAGTTCGTGTTCGCGGTTACGACAAGTTGCATCGACTTCGCAAGCACCAGCAGGTTCGTGCGTTTTCGGACAAGCGCCTGCCTGAGCTCGCGCGAGAGTTGCTGGCCGACTTGAGCCTGGAGATCGCAATCGATGATGCCGGCCCGGTGTGGCCCAGGATTGTGCAGTGGCACCAGTCTGATCTCGAGCTGCTAACAGAGATCAGCAATCGTTGTGGGCAGTATTTCACCTTGTCCGATGGCGTCGTCAAGTTCGTAAGCCTTGAAGGTAGCGAAGCGGTGACACCACTGGTCCTCGGCGAGTCGCTGCTCGAAATTGAGATCGATGCCAATACGGAATCAGCGTGCCGGCAACTGGACATTCATGCCTGGGACCCGTGGCATGCAGAACCCTGTGACGGAAGTGCGACGCAAGCCCGCAGCGGCCGCGACATTCAGCTCGACGTGGATCACGCGAGTGTTGGCTCCGACGCACTGTGCACATTCGCCGATGAGGCCTTTCAAAGTGGCGCGCAAGCATCGTGCTTAGCCCAGGCGGAACTTGACCGTAGAGTTGGCTCGGAAGTGGTTTGCAAAGGCGTCGCCACTGGCAATGCTGAATTGCGCCCGGGTTCGCGCGTCAATCTTGCTGGCGTCGGTGAGACCTTCCGCGGCAATTACGTCGTAACCGCCGTAACCCACAGTATCGACAGGGAAAGCGGTTTTCGCTCTGCCTTCGACACCCGCCCACCGGCGACGACAGCAAAACGTGAACAAGGCTCGATCTGCACGCTCGGTCACGTACTCGACGCAGATGACCCATCCGGTCTTGGCCGCGTGAAAGTGTCGTTACCGACCTTCGCGGGCATCGAATCAGATTGGCTAGGTGTGTTGACGCCGGGCGCCGGTAACGGCAAAGGCCTGATCTGCATACCCGACAAAGGCGACAGAGTACTTGTCCTTATGCCAAGGAGTGACCCGGCGCAAGGCATCGTACTCGGTGGTTTGTATGGGACCGAGAGCCCGCCCGATAGCGGCGTCGAAGATGGTCGTGTGCAGCGCTTTACGTTCATGACACCCGGCGGCCAGCGGCTGTGCTTGGATGATGAGCAGAAATCCGTGTGCGTTGAAACCCGCGCTGGTGACGCTCTAGTACTAAGACCCGGTTATTCGCGGTTGTCAGACAAGCGCGGTAACTACGTCGAAATGAATCGCGAGCATGTGCGCGTACATTCCTCGGCCGACCTCGAACTTGAGGCACCGGGCAATACCGTACTGATCCGCGGAGCACGTATCGATTTTGAGACCGCATGATGAAATGGTTGACACAAGACGCCCTGCTGACCTGTCCGCACGAATCCGGTTTTGTCGGGATTGCACCTAGCCAGAACCTGGTGACGATCAACGCCCGACGAGTACTCGTGGCGGCCGATCCGGAAGCGAAGCCAATCGCGGGTTGCCCATGGGTTGGCCCGGGAATGAAACCCTGCACGCTAACTCTGAAAGTTCAGGACGGCTACTCCGGCTATATCCGTATCGACGGACGCCAGGTTTGTCTGGATACCGTTACCGGTCTCACCGACGGAACACCACCAGGTACATTCAACTACGCGGTTCGTAGTCCCGGTCAGGACCTTGTTGAGGAGCTCTGAGATGCGACGTAGCCGATATCGCGCCTGGCGATTCACACATCCTGACTTCAATACCGGCGATCAGGAAACCGGGCTAAGCACGGATATCAGCGGTGGCATTGCAATGTCCGAGGACATTGCGTCCGTAAGGCAATCGGTGCAGCTATTGCTGACGACCATACCCGGGGAGCGCGTTATGCGACCGGGTTACGGCTGCCAATTGCACGAACTTGCTTTCGCGCCGAACGACGATACGACAGCTGGCCTCGCGATTTACTACGTACAACAAGCCATTCGTCGATGGGAACCCAGAGTCGACATTATTGATCTCGACGCGAACCGTGATGAGGCCAGCCCCTCCAGGCTGGACATTGTCCTCGAGTACCGCGTCCGGCCTCACCTGGCACGTCAGCAAACGCGCGTGACCATCGACCTTGCGAATCCGGAGAACTAATGCCTTTAAATCCCATCAATCTGGATGACCGTAGTTTTCAGGAGCTGGTCGATACAGCCACAGCCACGGTGCGCCAACATGCACCGCAGTGGACCGATTTGTCAGCCGGAGACCCCGGCACTGTCATGCTGGAACTGTTCTCGCATTTGACCGAAGTGATGATCTATCGCCTCAACCGTCTGCCGCTGAAGGTCTACGTCGAGTGTCTGCGCCTGATGCTGGGCGTACAACGGCGGCCACCGGCATCCGCAGTCGCCAAACTTCAGTTCACTCTGAAAAAGGCACTCGATCGCGACATTGAAATTCCGAAAGGCGTCCGCGTGGCCGCAACGCACGGTGATGCAGACGACGAACCACCCGTATTTGCAACAGCACAGGCCATCGTGATCGCGGCCGGAGAAACCAGCGCAGAAATTCACGCGTATCACTGTGACTGGGTCGAAGCTGAGTTGCTCGGCAAAGGTAACGGAGGCGGTGGCCAGAAGTTCAATGTCTCTCGTGCACCCATCATCATGCCAACCGGCGACGGTCTTGACCTGGTGGTTGGTGTCGAAGCAGCAGGCAAGGAGCTCGAGTCCAACGTGCCGACACGCGAACACGACGGTAAAGCCTACGTCATTTGGAATGCTGTCGAGAGCTTTTCCGCTGGCGGATCGAATTTGCGCGAGTACACGGTTGATCGTTACGACGGTTGTATTCTGTTCGCACCAGAAACACGCGGCCATCTGCTCGATAATGCCGATTCGAACGAAGTGCAAACGCTGACGGACGTGCCGCTGGACGGCCGTGAAATACGGGTCTGGTATCGCACCGGTGGCGGTCTGTCCGGCAATGTTTCCGGCAACAGTCTGACCAACCTTATGGACCCGCAGCCGAGTGTTGCGCTCGATGTCAGCAACCCCCTGCCATCTATCGGCGGGCGCGAAGCAGAAAGCATTGAACACGCCTATCAGCGCGGTCCGCAGGAGCTGCACTCACTCAAACGCGCAGTGACGGCCGATGACTTTCGCCTGCTGGCGTTGAAAAGCTCGGGTGGCGTGAATCGCGCATTTGCCTACAACAAATACGAGCATTGGCGGTACGCGACACGCGGCACCGTCGAGGTCATATGCATTCCGCATGTGCCGGAGAGTCGCTACCAGGGCGGGCCTCTGACACCGGAGATACTCCAGTTGCATCAGTCCGACGAGGTCCTCGCCCAGGTCGACGCCCAACTTGAAGACCGCCGGCCGCTGGGGACACACAGCATCGCCCGCTGGGGGCGCTGCAAAAAAGTGAAGGTCAAAGCTCGCGTTGTTGTGTTTCGCGAAGAGGACAAGGAAGCCGTCCAGCAACGCGTTACGCAGCGGCTGTACTCCATGATCAATCCACTGAATCGTGCTGCGGATGACACGGGGTGGCGCTTTGGCCAGCCGCTTAGTACCTACGATGTCTATCGCATTCTCAGTTCCGAGCCCGGCGTCAAATATGTCGACCCGGTGCGCCTGTGCCTCGACGAGGTGCCTGCTAAAGACGTTACCGCATTGCACGTCGATTCATTCCAACCGCATACGTGGTATGCAGCATCGGCCGACGCTGTCTTTCGGTCGTTGAATGACGGAGAAGGCTGGGAGCAAATCGCGAGGATCGAAGGTGGCAAGGTACGGCAACTTATGGCCTACCCGCGCGAAGCTGCAGGTGCGATCAGTCGCGCCGGTCTAATCGCGGCTATCACGGAATTTGGCAAGGGCAAGTCCCGGGTACATCTGTCACGCGACTGCGGCGAGAGCTGGCAAGAAATCGGTGCCCGTCCGCAATTTCCGATCGACGGGATGGCCTGGAAAGACAATGCCGACGGTGAACCTGCCCTGTTGCTGGCTACCGAAAAAGGCCTGTATGAACTTGCGATCGAACCGGGTGCGGAGCCGGTAGCGATCCTGGTCGACGAAAAACAAATGAAGCTTGGTTTCTGGGGCGTCGCTGTCTCCACCGATATGTGGGGGCAGACTTGTGTTGCCGTCGCCGCTCGTGAGCGACGCGGCGTCTACCTGTCGACCGATGGTGGCAAGCCCGGCACGTTCAAGCACATCGGTCTTGCCGACGAAAAAGTACGAGAACTCGCCATCCAGCATGACGGTCCTAATCGCTATTTGTGGGCCGGTATGGAGGCGGTCGGCGACGATCACGGTACAGGTTGCACACGCTGGCAACTGCCGGAGTCGCCACAGGGCTGGACACCATTTTCTGATGGATGGAAAGCCGGCGGCTGCCTGGCGTTGGCGTTTCGCGGTGGTGAAGTACTCGCAGGGACGCGCCGGCACGGCGTAGTCAAACTGCGGCCTGCGGACAATAAACCAAGCTGGTCCAAACCCGATGTTCAGTGCGGCTTACCGATGAAATCGCTGCAACGCATGGAGCCGGTTGATTACGTCGCAGCTGGCGGCGATGCAACGCCAATGATCATGACCGCCAGCCCTGCCGGTATTCACCGACAGCAGGGGGACACCCAATTTGAAGCCTGCTCGCAGGACGAATTTTCTGATCACGTCACCTTGCCGGCGACGTGGCTGTTTTGCTCTCAGGAGCACGAGATCGAGGTTATCGAAGATGTTGCGGTCACAGATTGAAAATTTGCTACCGGCGGTGTTTCGCCGCACGTTGCGCGATGGTCAGCCGCTGGCTGCACTGCTGCAGGTTATGGAGGACCTTCACACGCCATCTGAGACGCTGTTCGAACAGCTACCGGCGCTGGTCAATCCCTATAGCGCGCCGGAACACTACCTGCCGATGCTCGCGCATTGGGTCAATCTTGACGGCATTTTTCCGCCGCACCCACCCGGTGATGAAATATCGCCGTGGTTACCGCGCCGCTCACCGATACCCGCTGGCCGATTGCGCGTGCTGATTGCCGCCGCCGCCAGGCTCGCTCGGTGGCGTGGAACAACGCATGGGCTTAGAGAATTTCTTGGAATCGCTACCGGTACTACCGACTTCCAAATCGATGAAAACACAACGGACAGTCTCGGCAACGCGGTGCCGTTTCATCTACGGATCGTTGCACCGAAAGCAACCCGACATCAGCAGGAGCTGATCGAACGCATCGTTCAGCTGGAAAAACCTGCCTACGTGACGTGGGAACTCGAGTTCGAGGGACACGCGCGATCAACGCATTAACTAGTACGCCCATGTCAGGGCAAGGAGAAGCACAATGTCATTTGCAAGGATACAACCGATTACTGACAAGCTAACATGCAAGGCCGGGGAGACGGTTGAATGCGCTTTCGACATATTCAACACAACGGCCCAAACTGCGACGCTAGGGATCGAGCCGATGGGCGACATGGCCGCAGCCGGCCAGGTTTCACTCAAAGGCGCAACCGAAATCGAGTTGCAGGCGAACGGCCAGGAAAAAGTACTGGTGTCGATCACAGTGCCTGCCGAGGCAGCCGATGGCGACAAGCCGAGCAACTTTTCGCTGCGTGTTTACAACGTACGTGATACAGAGCAGACCGTAGAGAGCAATACGGTTGCTGTTGAGGTCGAAGAAGCCGTCGTAAAACCTGTAGATACGACAGCTACGACGAAGAAGACCAATTGGGGCCTGATCATTGGCGGCATCGTCGGTGGATTAGTGCTGTTGATTGGCGGCGGTATTGGCATCTACTTTCTCGTCTCCGGAAGCAGCGGCGTCCCTGACGTCGTCAACATGACGGTTGAAGAAGCCATCGAGGCGCTCGAGGAAGACGACCTCGTGGCTATTGTGAGCGAATCGGCCAGCCTGGATGAGGACGCCGACCCAGGAACCATCATCAGCCAGGATCCGGAGGCCGGAGAGGACGCTCCCGACAACGGCGAAATCGCACTGGTTATGGTGCAGGCCTCCATCAAAGCACCCCAGCTTATCGGGCTGACAGTTCCAGCCGCTGTTGAAAAACTCACGGCAGCGGGTTTGACGCTTGGCGAAAAGTCGTTCGAACGCGGCGGTCAGCATCCGGGCGGTGCGATCATCGCTCAGAGTCTTTCAGCCGGCGAGCCTGCCCTGCCTGGCCAGAGCGTCAACCTGACCATCGAAGAACAGATGACCCAGGTTCCCGGTGTTGAGGGCATGGCTTTCGTCGATGCCGAAAGGCTTTTGGTGAGCCTTGGCCTGGTGATAGGAGAAACCGAGAAAGTCCAGGGCAATGGAGCGCCGGGTTCGGTGATTAGCCAAAACCCGGCGGAAGGTACCCAGGTTGAGAGCGGCTCAGCCGTGTCGATGAGGGTCAAAGAACAGACCATCAGGATGCCAAACAACCTCAAGGGTAAAACGGTGCAAACGGCCGTCGCACAACTAACGCGTCTGGGCCTCAGGGTCAGCAGCGTTGGTTACAGTACGACGAGAAACAAGAGTATTGCCGGCAAGATCTCCGGTCATACACCCGGACCGGGAGCCGAGGCGTACGTCGGTACTGACATACAACTAAAAGTCTGGCGCACGCTGAACGTGCAGCTCCCTCAATACACCTACCATCCTGCAACGGTGGCGGCCTCGGCCGGAATTACAGGAATTGCGGTCGCAGCAAACAAGCAAACCTGCGCCAAGGCCGTCAAAAACGTTGCCCTGGATTACAAGGGCTCAAAGAACTGGAGCAATTCGAACATTGCCAAGCTTTGTAAGAGTGCTGAAACCATGACAGCTCCGGCGCAGTGCTTTAGGACCGTAATGCACGGTGGCGTCAACTACGGCACCGGTACAAAGTGGGCGGCGGCAAATGCGATCAACCTGTGCTCCGGCACCAAGAACGCGAACAAGACCGTGCAGTGCTTCAAGTCGAAAATCGCTGCCAGACAAACCTGGCAGAATGCAATTCCGCAGTGCAATCGTACGTTGTACAAAGCCGGAATTGTCTATTCCCGTAACCTGCCGAACGACTGACCGGACGCGTGCGTCACGCACTCAGTCGAGTGCCACTGCTATGACCACGGACCAGCGCTCCACCTGGAGCGTTGGCTCGCGGTCACTAACATCATAGTATTGTCGAGGATATCCCGATGAGTTCGCGGACCAAGCTAATCCTGTTGCTGGTGATCATTACACTGCTCTTCATCGCTGTGCTGTTTGCCGATGTATTGGTCAAACAATCACAGAAAGATCCTGGTGATCCCGACTCGTTGACAGCGATGTTTGACGGGGCATTCTCGCAAGCCGTCCAGGCACTCGCACCAAAACTCAAACTAACGGGGCTTCGCTGTGAGCAACAGCGAGTCGACAGAGTTTTCACTCTGAACGCATCGCGGCGAGAATGCGCCATTGACATACCGCGCAAGAAAGACACAGACGTGCGTACTGCCGAACTGAGTGCCAAAGCCAGCGGTTTGGACGTCTACGTGTTTGCAGAATTTGACGAAATGGATTTCCCCGAGCGCAAGCGCGATCGCGAGAAGTGCATATTGGACGGTGGTCCCCTCAATCCGTTCCGACTCGAGGTGAAATACACTCCAAAGAAAGCGCCGAAATCCAGCTGGCATTGTTGGCTGAAGCAGGAGCGCGGTGGAGCTATCGCCATTGTGGTTCTCGAGAAAGGCGGCAGACTTGACCTGACTTGTGTTGGTTGCGATTCTTCATCGCGGTCCGTCGGTATGCAGATGCGCTAGTGGAAGACCCGCAAACTCAGGTCACATGACGGTCAAGACGCAGCCCTTTTATGACGCCAGGGATCGAACCAATGAGTTTAAGCATTGCCCAGATCGCCGCGATAATGCCAACAATGATCGCGGCAATGGCATCAGCAATACTGACAAGAACACCAGGCGGAAAAGCGTGCAGCAAACTTACGATGAAACCAACCAGGAACGATGAAAGCAGCAGAAAGACCAGCCCCTTTACAGCAAGAAACTTCTGTTGTGCCAGAAAAATGCAAACAATCCCTGCGGTTTTGAAGAAGAATATCGCTGCGAGCGCGGCTCGGGCCTCGGTCAGCGCAAACGTGCCGTAGGTCGCCATATAAAAAGCCGTCCCGAATGGCACTGCCGCCAGCAAAGTAACCATCAACACCAGTAGTCCGACAGCAATAAAGATAGATACGATTCCGCCGATCAGGGTCAAGAGCATGATGATGAAAGTAATGATGCCCTGAATGGCGCCGAACACGCGCGCCGGTACAACCACCGCAAGCGTCATCATCAATAGTGTGAAAAAGACTATTCCATCCATGAACGACAGCATCACGATGCCGAGCCCTGGTGAGGCCAGGTCTGTTCGATTCTCAGCGTCCAGGAATGCCATCGAACCAATCTCGATCAATACCACCAGAAAGAATGCAACTAATGCAACAACAAGAAACGGTGTGCGTAGACGATCCAAGCCAATTCCCCTATATCCGGTTCAACAAAAATAGTCTTCTCCTGTTAAGCGACGCGGTGAGAGAAATCCGCTCAGCGATTCACTTCTACTGTCAGGACCCACGGTAGATCACCGTGCGTCAAAACAAGCGATACGCCCGTTCGGCGTGTCAATGACTCGTCTGATGGAGTAGATCGCATGAAATTGAAGACTTTCCTCGCATTACTTGGGGCCGTAATATCCGTTGCGCTGGTCGGCGGTGTTTACGCGTTTTTGCAGCTCAGCTGGATTACTTTCGTTGTCGTTGGTGGCCTGGCGATCGTCGGTTATGTCGTCGCGGCTATTGCCGCCAACCCGCTAACCAAGACAACTGCGTTCGGCGAAATAATGCGCGGTTTCCTGATCGGTCTGAATGCTGCTGCAAACTTCATCATCACGTTCGCCATCGTGCAGACCTTTGCCGGAGCCGTTGGCGGGATCATCGTCGGAGCAACGCTCGGCGCCCTGAATATCCTGTCCGTCATCGGCCCGCTATCTCGCGGAGAGTTTTTTCAAGGCATCGTCGGCTATCTCAATTGGTTCATGCCCATGAGCTGGCCAATCGTTGCAGTTGGACTCTTGTTCACGCTGATCTCCTATCTGCTGCATGGCATCACTTTCGGCAAGGTGGCCTATCTGAAGGTGCAAGCGATGCGTATGGACTGGAAAACCGGGACCTTGTTTATCAAAGGCGGACTGATCGCGAACCTGAACTATGCCGATACCGCTTTTAACATGGGCAACTTCTCCTTCGTCGATTACAAATCACCCAGTTGGTACACAGACCACGAGGCAGGCCACACGCTCAACTTGTCGGCATTCGGTTTTCTCTTCCACCTGATTGGCGCGTTGGATGAGAACGCGACGCCACGTGGCGAGCGTGCATTCGCAGAACGCCTCGCGGAGAGTAATTGCCCCGGAACCGGGCGGCCTGTCATTCCGATGTGGGCCTGAGAGCGCAATGCGTCACGTTCGTTCCTACCGGAGGATCTATCATGAACCCAATTTCGAAGCGCACCTGGATCGCCACCGCGTGGCTATTCTGCAGTTTCGCTGCGTGCGCTGAAACTCCCGCGACATCGGAGCCTGCACGCCGCGCGCTGCTGATCGGGATCAATGACTACCAGGAAGACAAAGTCAGCGATCTCAATGGCGCCGTCAACGATGTCGAAATATTGTCACATGTTCTCAAAACGCGGTTTGGCTTCCCGGCCACCGGTATCAGCACGTTGACTGACAAGCAGGCGACTCGCGATAACATTCTGTCGGCACTGCGTGATTTCGTCGCCGCTACGGGGCCGGGCGATGTTGTCTACATTCACTTTTCCGGGCATGGCTCGCAAGCGCCTGACAAGAATGGCGACGAACCGGATGATCGAATGGATGAAACGATCGTGCCTCATGACGGGCGGGCCGAAGGCATCCCCGACATAACCGACGACGAGCTCAGTACCATCTTCGCCGATCTCAAAACCGACAACGCACTTATCGTTCTGGATTCCTGTCATTCCGGAACCGGTACACGCAGTGTGCGTCTACAGGCCAGGTCTATTCCAGCCGATGAACGCGAAGCGCTCTACCGGTCCGCAGGGTTTCGTGGGGAACCAGAGACTGCAGATGTCAGCGGGTTTGACTATGTGCTTATGACCGGTGCGGCCGCCGATCAAAACGCGCTCGATGGACCGATCGACAACAAGTTCTACGGCGTCTTCTCGTACGCGCTCGCCAGTAGTCTCGATGCAGGGCCTGACGCATCTCCCGCCACCGTGATGGCCGGTGTCGGCGAAGAATTCCTGAGGATAGAACAGCTCTGGGGCGGAACGCGCCTGCCGAATCCACAGCTCGAGGGTAAACCTGAACGACTGTCGGCCGCACTCTATCCGTCGCTGCTGGAGACTTCCGCGGGGTCAGCGCCAGCCGACAAATCCTTTCTCGAAGCTGCGCCCGGCGATCGGGGCGAGGTCGTCCTCACTGACGGCGCCCGCCTCGGCGCAATAGTCGGTTCGATCTGGGGGATTTACGCGGCCCAGACTACCGATTTCTCCCGCGGCGCACTTGCGGCGGCGCGGGTGACCAGAGCACAAGGCGACGATGCCGTAGCACTACTGGACCGGCGCGTGGACGTCCCGGCGCACGCCAGAGCCGTCAAAGTAATTCCTGGCTCCTTAACGGGCCCTATCAGCATCGACCTGCGCGCGAGTACGGCCGTTCGCGAGCCGTTGATCCGCGAGGTTCAGGACTTGCTCGAGGGTGTCGATTTTGTGCCGCGAAACTCGTTCGCACAATTCGTAGTGGATATCGTCGCGAACCAGGTGACTGTGTACGGCGCTGCCGGGCTCGATGCGCACGATCGCTTCGACTGGACAGACCCGGCATCGGCGGCGTCTCGCCTCGCGGCAACGTTCACGAAGTCGCACGCCGGAGCAAAAATCACCGACCTGAGTAATCACTCCTCGCAAATTGAACTAAGCGTCGACGTTGTTGCTGCCGATGCAGTGCGTGGCGTTGGCGTCGTCAGCTCTGTGCGCAAGGCTCGCTATAAGATGCGTCAGCCAGGCGAGGCGCGATCTCATGGCAACAGTCTCATGCTGGAGGTTCAATCCTCACATGAGGCCTATATCACAATCGCATCTGTCGACGCTGAGGGATCCGTCAGTGTGCTGTTTCCGAACACCTACCAGGACAAGACATTTATGCCCGAAGGTCGCATCCCGGCTAACCGAAGCGTCCGAATTCCCGACAGCCACAACGAGAACAACAGCGCTGGGTTCCACTGGGATATCGTGCCGCCGGCTGGCCAGGACGTCGTCCAGGTCTTTGCCGCCACAGATCTTGAAACCGCGTTGCAAATCCGCCGCTACATAGCAGAGCTCGCTGAAGAAACGAAGGCGCGCCGTACTCGAGGTACAGCCTACCCCGACAGCGTTACTTCCGCCGCAGATACGCAACAACTGCGCGATCGACTCGGCACGCGTGGTATCGGCTTAGTGGAATCCGGCGCGGACACAGTCGACACACCGATTGCTGCGGAAACAAACACAGACTGGACAGTTAGTGCAGCTCGTATTGAGGTAGGTGACTAGCTCAATACGCATACGCGTAACGCAACATCCGTTCGAGAGGTCATCATGAATCGACGAAGTTTTATGGGTCTTTTTGCCGCCGCAGGCGTCAGTGCGCCAACGGCTGCGACAGCCGCCTTGCAGAGTAGCGATGACGCCGACCTGGCCATCGCGGATGTCGATCCGTACTTTCTTGAGAGTGGCGATCTCGATAGCGCCAGCCAGGCGGGTATCGAAGACCTGGTCGGATTTCAAGAGCGTACTATCGCTGGTGAACCTGCCGTCCAGCCGCGCGGTCGACCCAGGCTGGCACCAACCTATCGACTCTTGAATTGGAAGGGTGAGCTGAATGGCCAGGGCACGTTTCAGGGTCCACTCAGCCTGTCACCGAGTTTACCGCTCGCATCGGCCTATCAATTCAACGCGCAGATTCTTGGCTTCCATGGCGCTCGCGATGACTGGGGCAGAGGCAACGCTCGTGGCACATTGTCCATCGAGTTTCGAACGCGCCTGGACACCGAACCCATGACCTGGTTGTTTGCCCAACAATTCGACATCGGCGCAGAAGGACAGTCAACGCTGAGCCTTGAATACGTCGGCCAACGAGGCGGCGCGCGTGACCCGATAGTGACCGATGACTCGAATATCGACCTGCGTATACAGCTATTACGCCACCGCAAAGGTGCCAAATTGCTGCGCAAGATTCTGCAATTGTTCTCGTTTGTCGTCGGATTGCCTGCCGGAGGGATTACCGGTGCAACAGCGACGCTGGCCCAGGCGCTACCTGTTATTCGTGTGCCGCGTTTGTTGCGTGAAGGCGTGGCATTTTCGCAAGCACTACTCGGCGGACTCACCAAGGAGCTACCGATCTGGCGCAGCGGTTTTACGACCTACGCACTCGCAGAAGGTGGCAGCCGACTCGCGTTGTCCCCCGGCCTTTGGGTCATCATCGACGAATCTCGCGAAGTCGACTTACGCGGTGTTCAGTTGCGTGATCTCGGCGGCAGTGTCGGATTGGTGCGCAACGAGAAAATCATCGATGCGAACTACCTCATCATCGCGATTGACGCATCGCAAGCACAGCTTTCCGGATACGGGCGCGTCGTCGACGCACCAACAGACAGCTGGATAGACAAAGGCTTGCCGATCGACGAATCGACTCGCTAGTCGACGAACCAGGAGAAATAGCAACATGGACGTACAAACACATGACAAGACGATTATTCGAACAACGGCGACTCTGGCACAGTGGACGACAGTCATCGGGCTGTGCTGTGTTGCCATGAGTGCCTATGGTCAGACACCACCCGCTACACCTGGCGAAGCGTTTAATGAGATTCTAAATTCACAGTGTACCCAGGCGAACGTTTTACCATCGTTGGTACCGCTATGCGTAGAGTACGCAAGCGACGACGGTAGACCCGACGCGGGCGCTGACGTAGGCGGTCAGAACAACCTGGGCACACTGGGAGGTCAAAACCAGACTGCGGGCAGGGCTGATAAATCTGGGCCTATTTTTCAGGCACCCACGTGGAGCGTCTTTGGCTCCGTTAACATCGGCAACCGTCAGCGCAGCACCACGCGGCTTGAGGACGGCTACGAGGGCGATGTTATTGGTGCAGCTATGGGCGTCGATAAGTCTATCTCGGACAAGCTTGTCGCCGGCATCGTCCTGGGTCAGTTTCAGTTTGATGCAGACTTCGACCTGGGGGTGGGCAGCATGGAAACTGAAACGCGTTCTGCGGCACTGTTTCTCACCTACAACCACAGCGATACGTCAACGGCCAGTCTCTATTTTGGGCGCGACAGCATTGATCTCGAAAACGTGCGCAACATCAACGTAGTCTCTGGCACAAAGCAGGCATCCAGCAACACTGAAGGATCCCAAAACGTCGCCGGCATTAACGTCTATTTCCACTGGCCACTGGATGCGTGGGTGGTAGGTGCGGATCTGAGCATAGACTACGTTGATGCCAAGATTGACGGCTTCGACGAGACGTCAACGCTTGGCAACACTACCTACCTGCTGAGTTACCCCGACCAAGACATAGAATCGCTGACTCTTTCAACAGGCATCGAGGTCGCCTACAACGCGTCAATGTCCTGGGGCGTCTTGGTTCCACGACTGCGGCTGGCTTATATGCGAGAAACAGAGAACGAAGCCCGGGAAGTGAAGAGCTCGTTCGCGGTTCTAACCGATAGCGACAAAGAAGCGGTTTCATTCATTGTCACCACCGATGCCGCCGATAAGAACTTCTTCGCGGCTAGTCTGGGCGCGTCGGCTGTACTGACCGGTGACTGGCAACTGTTTTTAGATGCAACGACGTTTACTGGAAATAGCCTACTCAGCAGTTGGGTCATTAACGTCGGGATTAATAAAAGTTTCTAGGTAAAAAGCGACCATCGCAAGCACTGCCCGGCAGTCTCTATCAATCGACTTTTGGTCAGATTTGGTCTATTTTTACCAGTATATGAAGAGGTAACCTGACCATGGCCTTTCTTCCACTACGAGCGTGCGGTGTTGTCGCGTTTGCGGCCGTATCGTTTCTGTCTATCCTCCAGTTGATCGCGCCCGCTTACGGTCAGGTCGCTCCTCCCGGAGAGCCACCTCCCGTCGTGACCCCCCATTCGCCAGCCCTGCGCATCGGTGGACCGGTATTTATACCGCCTGCCATTGCGCCATCGGCCACACCAACCGACGTTACAGTTGGCGCCACTGTTGCCGGCACCGGCGATCTGCCCCCGCTGCTGTACCTCGAAGAGGTATCAAGCACAGGATTGTTACTCGGTGTTGTCGCAGAGCTGACCGACGATGGCATCGGTTTCGACAAGCAAGCTGGCGACGGTCGCTACCTGTCGAAAACCTTGCAGCTCGGTAGCACATCCGAATCTGAGCGCTTCTTTCGTATAAGGGCCGGTGCCCACCATACGAACCTGGCCAAGAATCTGACAACCTTCGCGGTGACCGACCTGCCAATCGGATTTCCGCCGTCTGATCCCGCCAACACGGTGGCCATCCCCAACGGTCTCGATCGGGCTTTCATCAACCAGGCTGTGTTCACGACTGAGCCGGGTGTCGCCCCGCGACAGGTTCGACAAGTGGTAGCCGGGGTAAGTGCCGATCTGGGCAACCCGATCGAGATCGTCGGATACCTGCCAGGGCTCAATGCCTACAGAGTGCGGTTTGTCGGCGACGCTACGTACGAGGCCATCGGCCGTATTACGCAAGCGCTCGAACGCCGAAATGAGATTGCAGACGCAACGCCGACCCATGTAGGCAGACCGTCTACGGACTGGTGGCTGGAAAGTACGAATGTTGTTGCGCTGCGCAACTCAGTGCCGGCGCCAACGGGTCCTGGTTCGATACCCGTTCTCGGCTCGTCGGACATTGGCGTTGCGGTCGTAGAACTCGGCCTGAGTGGCGGGGTCGATTGCTCGGCGTCTGCCGGACTGCCCTGCATGCCGGCAGCGTCGCTCGCATCGATCCCACAGTGTTCTGGCTTGTACCCTTCATCTTCCAATGCGCACGGCACGAAAGTCGCCAGTTTGCTCGCAGAAGATGCTGCACCACCGGTCGTTTTGGACGAAGGCGGTGTCGCGCCTGACATCAGGGTGCTGCCGCTTCGCGCATCGTCAGGAGCAGATACCGCGTCAGTATTGAACTGCATCGTGGCGCACAACAATGCGCCTGGAACAGACAGGATCCATGTGGTCAACATGAGCCTCGAGTCGAATCTTGGTAGTGCACCGGAAGCAGACCTCAGGACCGCGATATGCAGCACCGCATGCAACAATACGTTGATGGTTGCAGCGGCAGGCAACTTCGCGTGCAGTATCCCGACCCTGCCATTTCCGGGAAGGTTCGGCGAGTCGACCGATACGTGTGCATGTACCGGTTCGCCGACCATTGGCGATTTCGTGTTGCGGGTTGGAGCGACCACTGACGCGGATAGTCTGGGTGACAGTTGCGCCGCCACAAATATGAAGAGCCACACAGGCGATATATATGCGCCCGGCTGGGGTGTTCCCGGACTACCGGGCGTCAATGGAACCAGTTGGGCAGCACCGGTGGTATCCGGTTGTGCCGCAGTGCGCGGCGCGGTCGATGTTTGGGGCGGTGGTGCTTCAGCCTGGGACGCGAGTGATACGGAATTTCGCCTCAGGGATACGGCCAGTTCCTTTGCAGGCCTGAGCGGTGGCGGATTGCTCGACTGCAGCGCGGCCATACGGGACCCTTACAATATAGTCTTCCTGCTCGATCGGTCCGGGAGTATGAATCGGACATTGGGCACATCCACACGCTGGGATGCACTGAAGAACGCGGTCGATGGGTTCACGGGCGTACTGGAAACCTCCGCGCCAGCCGGCAGCCGCTTTGGCTTAACACTGTTTTCAAGCGGAATCTCGGAGCCAATGGGGACTAGCCTGGTGGACATCGACTCGAGCCTGCAGACAACAGTGAACGGACATCTGATCCCGCCGCCCAGCGGATCAACCGGTATGGGAGCCGGCCTCAAAAACGCCATCGCCAAGGTTGGCGCAGCAGGCCGACCCCGTGTCGTCGTGTTGTTCACGGATGGTGACCAGAACCGTCCCCTGCCCACAGTCGAGTCAACCGGCTGTACCTACAGCGATGCGAGCAACGTAGACACAGGCTGCCCGGCAGGCACTTCAAGTGGCTCCGTCAAGATTATTCCCGTGGGCATTACCGGCCCGAGCAGTACCTATCTCACGACACTTCAGGCACTGGCGAACCAACATCGCGGCAAGCTACTCATCGCTGATCCAGCGGGTTTCGTCCCGGTGCCGGACGACCGCAACCCGTGTGCAGGCAGTATTGAAGCCGCATTCGACTGTGCTATCGCGCCGGCACTTTACGGCTCCAGCCTGCAAATGATTGCCAGCGCCGTGACGGTGCTTTCACCGGATGACGACCTGCTGCGGTTCTCGGTGAATAGAGACGTTGCGCGCCTCGTCATCAAGATCAACGGTGTCGACTCGAGCGGGCCCGATTTTCGCAGGCTACCCGATCGCATCCGCATGTTTAAAGATGGCGTTGATGTCAGTAACTATTTTGCGGTGACTGTAGGAGCGACACCGACATCGGTGCTGCTTGACACCGACTTCATGCACACTGAGGCGAACGCCACGTTGCCGGACTTGCCACCTCATGGTGATTACGTCGTCGCGTTTTCGCCTGTCGATGGCGGATCATCAACAAACGAACCGACACACACGGTTCGAATTGTCGCGTTCGCCGACGATCATCGGCTTGATTTTCGTTGGGAATTGTCCCCGGACACGCCGCGCGTCGGTCAAATGCTTACGCCACGAGTACGGCTGATCTGGGCGGGGCGGCCGATTGACAACGCGCGAGTGGTAGCGAGGATATTCAGGCCCGGCGACGACATGGGCCATGTACTCGCTTCGCACCCTGCCGTTGTCGATGTTGTAACCGGCGTTGACGCGCCAACGCCGGGGCAGCAGAAATTCGATCGCCTGTGGCGTACCGATGCAGCGTTTCGAGCACGCTTGGCAGCGAACGAGAACACCGTGGAGTTGACGCACCAGGGTGCCGGTTGGTACACCGCATCGTTCGACCCGGGTGACGTCTCCGGCACTTATCAAGTCGCCTACGACGTCACCGCCGAATCAGCTGAATTTGGCGTTATTGAACGCGAAGCGGCGCAAAGTGCCTATGTTCGATTCGGCGAGATCGATATGGATAACTCCCTCATATCGCGAACGGTCCAGGGCAACACAATAACGTTGACACTAAAGCCGGTTACGGCCACCGGCCGTCTCGTCGGCCCGGGCCAGGCCGCCGTATTCAGCGTCGCTGGCCCCGATGCGAAAATCGTCGACATCACCGACCACCAGGACGGGCTGTACACGCTGGTGATGTCCGCCGATCCGGAGTCGACGCTCATATTCAGTATTCTCGGTGAATCCGTTTATGAAGGCCGCGCTGACTTTCGCGACCAACGCTTTCGCGGCTGGTGGATTATATTGCTGATGTTGCTGTTGATAGCGAGTGCCTGAATATCAGCTGAGAGTTCTTCACATGTCACAACGCTCTTCTAAGTGTAGCTATGAAACTTAGAGGAGTTCAGACATGGAATTTCAACGCCACTCGCACACGAGGAGCCAGTTACCTTTTGCGTACTCGCTGTTCCTGCTTCTTGGTTTGTGCACCGTATTCGCAGCGCCTGCGCGTGCCCAACAATCTTTAGACGATGCCGTAAATGCACAACTTGAATTCGTAAGCTTCGAATGCGAGGTCCTGCTTAACGGCGACCCAACCAACGTTAATGCACTCACGGGCGAACTGGCGCAGATATGCCAGCGCGGCCAACCCTCCGGCGGATCTGGGTCCTCCGGGGCATCAGGCGGCGGCGCCGGAACCGCCACGAACATGCCTGATGCTGTCCGTACACGTCTCGACGGCGATTCGTCGTCCTCAGAAGACGTGCAACGCGGTTTCTTCATGACGCTGTATTCTGGGGTTTCCGACCGCAGGGTGACTGATCTTCAGGACGGCTACGGATCCGATATCGCCGGTGCCGTCGCAGGCTTTGACCGCGAGTTCAACGAGTGGCTCGGCGGATTTGCCATTGACTACTTCGAGCACAATGGTGATTTCATCGGCGGAGGGAACTTCGAGACACAGTCTCTCGGACTCATCGTTTTCGGCAGTCGTGCTTTGGGCCAAAAGGGCAATTTCGACTTCTATGCCGGCTATAACGACCACGGTAAAGACCGGACGCGTGTCGCCAGTTTCGCGCATGTAGAACCGGACGGCAGCCCGTTCTTCGAAGCCAACGGCGTACCGATCTCCGACTTCAACGCAAGCCAGACACTGGCCGGCGTGCAGTTCACGTACGGCATGACGTTTGACAACGTCACGTTCGGACCGAGATTCGGACTGGATTGGAGTGACACACAGTTCTATACGCACACCGAAACAGAAGCAGTGGACTCGGGCCTCGCTCTCACTTTTTACGGTGACGACCAGACTTCGCTGATTTCGACTATCGGTATCGATGGCTCAGTTGCCATCAGCACTGGCTTCGGTGTTGTGCTGGTAAGCGAGTATTTCAACTGGAAGCACGAGTTCGATGACAAGCAACGCGACGTGGAAGTGAGCTTTGCCGGCGACACTCGCAATCAGCGCTTTAACTATCAGACTGATGCGGCCGACGAAGACTATTTCACCTACGGCATAAGCCTGACGTTCATTTTTGGTAATGACTTTGACGCATTTGTTGCCTATGAGCGGACAAGTTCACACGACTTCCTGTCGGCTCACATGTTCAACCTCGGATTTCGCAAGGGATTCTAATCAAAAAGGAGTAAGTAATGGCTGGTTTCATGATCAAAATCGAAAGTAATAATAAGTGGTGGTATTTGCTTGGCGCGATACTGTTCCTGGCGACTGGCGTCGGTATGGCAGTCGCGGGCTTTGCCATCCCGTCAATTGGCATTAGCCTGGGTATCACCGGGATAGTCGTTGCAGCCGTCGCGACTATTTTCCTGATTGACGCAATAATGAATTTGTAACACGGTGCACGTCAAAAGAGGTTGGCGGAAGATCTCTGCCAACCTCTTTTTTTTTGCTTTGCTTGTCCACGCTCTCGCGTTTCCTCTAGTAGTTAACCGCCAGATCCGCAACAGGTGTAACGCCGTCCTCAGGCCCTTTTGCGATTCGGGCGCTGCCCGGTACCAGCAAGAAATCACCCGATTCGTGTCCGGAGAACTTGATCGGCGCGTATTGGGGCACTTGATCGAATTCACTCCGGTTCGCGGCAGCTGTAACGCGTGCGACTAACTGCAGAAACAGCCGTTGGCCTTCCAGGATATCCCGGTTTGACTGCAGCACTTCGATAAACGCTCCGGCAAACACCGAATGTCCATCAGCACCGTCATCCAGTACCGGCGCCAGACCCCCTGACGTGAGCGCCGTTCTGGAGCGACTCTTAAGCACCGAGCGGTAGTAGACCTCACGTTCGTCGTCGGTGCGACCCGGCCGCAGAGTGGTTTGTGCTGAGCGTGTCAGCGACCCCGAATAGCAGGAGTCCGCTACAACCATGACATGCTTGGCTGTCATGATGCGCAGCATATCGGTGATAACGACTTCGGGAATCCAGTTAGTATTGCTGTCGGGCTCCGAGTCCACGGGCAGCCAGTGACCGCGGTTGTTGACCGTGTCGAGGTTGCCGTGGCCAGCATAGTAGATCAGGAAATTATCATCTGACGTCAGACGCTTGTTGTAGGCGTTTAGAGCATCCATCGTCTCGATTCTGTCTGCATCTTCCAACAAGGTGACTTCGAAGCCGTAGCTCTGCTCGAGAATTTCCGCAACCGCTCGGGCGTCTGAGCGCGCCGTCTTCAACGCTGGCAGAGATGAATACTTGTCATTGCCAATGACCAATGCGTGATAGTTGCCAAAATCGGCGTCAATCACTGGGTCCTGCTTGACGGCTTCCGGTGTGATCGTCAGCTGGCGCTCAGCGCGCCTGCCGTCGACGTCAAGTGCAACTATCGAGACCGGCGTCCCGGACGGCCGTACGTCAATGACAGAGCGGAAAATGCCGTTATCGCCGACATCAGTTTCGCTGTCATTAATCGTTAGCGACAGTAGACCCGCAGGCGTTTCGACGCGACCGATTATCTGCCGCCTTTCCGCGTTTTCGTTGACCGGTACCACAGATACACCTCGCGTCCTGGCAAGCAGTGGGTCGATCAAATGAATACGTGGCGCCAGGCCTGTTGTACTTTCTGTGTCGAGCACCAGCTCCGGTGCGAGTACGACATTCGTTTGCCCTGAGGCTTTCCGAAACCACTCAACGGCTTTCTGCTCGTCTGTGGGTACGCCCAGCCCGCGCTCGTATAGGTTGCCGAGATTCACCTGTGCAGCGGCATAGTCCTGCTCTGCCGCCAACCGGTACCATTTCGCTGCAATCGTGTAGTCGACGTCGGTGCCAAGGCCACGCTCATACATCTCACCCAGGTAGTTCTGCGCAGTCCGGTCGCCACCTTCTGCTTTACCCTCCCAGATCAAACGGGCTGTCTCGTAGTTTGCAGGATCGTAGATATCGTAGCGGCCGCCGCGTATGCCGCAATCGAGAGCCGTCGACCGGACCGTCTTTCCCGGGCCGATCGTCGTGGCGTAGCGACCGATTTTGCGAATTCTCCCCGGTAGTTTGCATTCAACAACGAGAAGCTCATCGATGGCGTACGAAGCCACGTCAAATTCGTCATCCTGAGCTTGTGCCCCTGGCAGTGCTGCGAACAGAACAATGCCCGTAGCGACTCGCATCATGACGCCTCGAATTCCTGCCCACCGCTCGTAGCCGCCTTTAAGCGCATACATCTGCTTTGTTTTTTTGAACATTGGAAGATCCTCTCGTGCTCAATCACCGATTACTACCTATATAGGTGAGACCTTTGGCCATCTGGTCTCACTTGATAATTACGAACAGGCCGTTGGCGCAATACGTGTCGACGCCGGAGAAACTTGGTTAACTCAAGGAGAATTGTCATGCCAAGACAAATTGACTACAGCCCGGGTGACAGCGGAGACGGTTGGACGAAGCGACTGCTAAAGAGCATTCCGTCTGAAGTCGTTGCCTTCCATATTGCGGTAATCGGAGTTATCTCTGGCGCAGGCGCGCCAGATTGGCTCCTGTGGATCGCGCTCGGAGTCAGCACAGTCGCTACGCCGCTGTGGATGATATTTCATGAAAAAGTAAACAACAGCGTTACACAAATTATTCTGGCGACTGGTGCAGTTAGCGTCTGGGATATGTCACTTGCTGGCGGTGCGTTTCAGTCGATCGATGGTTTCGCTCCTTTCATCGGCTCGATCATCTTGTTGACTTACACGATGGTTATCTCACCGCTCGTCACCTTGATGGTTAGAGGTGTCAGTGGCGATTAGTCCCCCGACTAGGGCGTCGGCGTTTGGCATGGACAGCTAACGCTGGCGCTCTTTTTTACCAGAGGAGAGACAGATGCAAATTTTCAGAAGCTTTATTTTATGTGCAGTTTCCATGAGCCTGTTGGCATGCGGTGACAAAGAATCCGAAATGCAGGAAGAGATGGGCAACATGGACGAGTCATCAATGGATGAGTCAATGCCAGAACCAACGGGTGAGTATGTTGCAGACTACGGTGATACGCCGGAAATCGAACCGCCGGAATACGGGCCGAATGACATCGTCATTTCGGTATCTGACCTGGATCAGCAGGTACGTCTTGTCTTGACGCCGTCAAACCTGACAATGAAGTTATCGGCCGACGCGATTGGCCGCTTGCGCTCGCAGGTTAATAGTCGAGATCTGAAAGATGACCTCAAATCCGCGATTTTGGCAAGCATCACTGAAGTGGCTATCTCGGAACTCGAAGAGGCAGCGGACAGGCAACGTGAAAAACGCTCCAGACACGAGATCCGGTATCCGATTTCGGCTGTCAACAGCATTCATTTCCAGAATGGCCGTTTGTGGATTGATCTCGAAAGAGAGAAGTCCTTGTCATTTGATGACATCAAGACGGCTGATGGTCGTCCTGTGCTTACGAACTTCGACGAGTGGGATGCGGAGACCTTCGCTGTGGCGTTCCAGTCGATGTGACCGTATTTGTCGGCTCTTATTTGACACCCTGCCGATCGTATCCAGCCTGACCAGCTCCGGCCGGTCCACAAGGGAGTCCGGCATCACGAAATTCGCAGCCTAGCCAATCCGCTCGTGGGTATTGACAAGTTAAGTTGATCGGATGTACATCCCCAGGGGGATTGATTCGGATCGGCCTGGACCGATCCTCACCCGTCTGGGGCGAGCTACGCGCGTCTAAAACGCTGCCGCGTTTTTCCGAGCCGGGCTAACCTTTCGGCCAACAAACAAAAAGACCCGCACAAGGCGGGTCTTTTCATTTGTATGGCGTCCCCAAGGGGATTCGAACCCCTGTTGCCGCCGTGAAAGGGCAGTGTCCTAGGCCTCTAGACGATGGGGACTTAGAACTATTT
>JAHZJK010000026.1 GCA_022600955.1 Gammaproteobacteria bacterium | reverse complement strand
GCACGATTCGCTCCCGCTCCGCCGGCCAAGTACTCAAAATCAGTCTTTAAGCGCTTCTTCGACTTTTTTCTTGCCTTCTTCCATAGCGTCTTCAGCTTTATCAGCCGCGTCATCCACCATGTTGGCAGCATCGTCTGCCATATCGCCGGCCGCATCCACTGCGTCGTCTGCCATGTCGCCTGCTGCATCCATCGCGTCGTTGGCCATATCGCCAGCCGCATCGGCAGCGTCACTGGCCATGTCAGCCGCATCGTTAGCCATTTCGCCTGCTGCTTCTACAGCGTCATCAGCGGCAGCAGCCGCGTCATCAGCCATGTCAGAACCAGACTCACTGCTACATCCCAGGATAAACATGCTCATTAGCAAAATCAGGTATTTCATTTTTCTCCCCTCCCTTCAGGGTCTTTCTACACGGATAAACTTTTTATGAATTGTGTCAGTTGTGTATTGATCTCGGTAATTCTCGATGTCAGTCGATGGTCACCGTCCACAATGTGCAATGTAGCACTAGATTCACGCGCATATCGAATACTGTTCTCGACCGGGACCACATCATCGTGCCATCCATGGACGATAAAAGTCGGAATCGCTGGCGCGGCGGGCGTCAGGTGCTCATAGCCCTGCATGAAATAAGCCGGTGCCAAAACGAACAATCCCACCGCTGCGAGGCCTTCTGCCGCAGCTGTGGCCACATGCCCGCCCATGCTCGAACCCACCAGGATTAGTCGATCGTCGATGTCCTGGCATTCTCGCAGCAGCTTCTGAACGCGCTCAGTGGGGTCAGCAATACCCTGGTAGTCGATGCTGTCCACACCACAGCCCAGACCCTTTGCGATCTCGGCCATTGCACGAATTTTGGAGCCCCACGGGCCACTTTCCTGCCCGTGCGAAAATATCACGGTCGTCATACGAGTATTCCTTCCCCGGCGTCACACAATTCTTCGATATGGCGAACCAGCATCCAGTCTCGATCCTGTCCCCAGGCAACATAATCACCCATACGAACGGTCGGCACGCCCCAACAACCGGCCTCCATCATGGCCGCGCGATTGGTATCAGCCGCCTCGCGCCAGTCATCGTTTTGCATGGCTGCTTTCGCCTCTGGCCAAAACAATCCTGTCCGACCTGTTACTTTACGCATGCCTTTGTCAGTTGCCATGTCAATTGCCTCTGCCCAGGTAGCGACGCCTCCATTCAGTAAAAAGTCACGCCCGCGGCGTTCGCTGTTGGCATAGTCAAACACAGCGAGGAAACGTTCAACACCGATCCCGACCGGATCCGCGAGGTCGCCAAACGGGATGTTCATTCGACGCGCTTCGCGCATCGCGTCACGCGCAATGTACAAAAGCTTCTGTCGCGGTACCTGCATGCCACGCATGACCATCGGCAAAACAGGTCGTAGCTGCAGGTCCAACCCAAACGCATCAACGATTGCGTACAGGCGTGCGAGCAACAGATAGGAGTACGGACTGCGCGGCGAGTAGAATAACTCCACGGCTGGCAAATCCCGTGCTGACGTCGGTGGCTTGACCGGAAGAGTCACATGCATGGCTTGCCGGATTGACGTTAGCCGGGCGCTCCGAGGAATCTCGCGAGCCGCACCGACTTCGTCAAGACGCTGCATCAGGTAGTGCAACCGATCAACGCCCCAGTACCACTCACCAGCGTAGTGCAACATTGCACTATTGTAGTGACCCAGCTTATCCAGCTTCTGCAGCGACAACGCGATAAACTCGCTTGCTCCGTCGCTTCCGTCCGGGCTCGAACACATACGTTGTGCCGCAGCGCTGTCGCCACGCCAGTACGCTGCGAGTGCCGCAAGCACCTCGTCCAGGTAACTATCAGTCTGCGCGCTTCTGGCTATCGCCTCGAGCAGTGGCTTGCGTAGATCGCTTGGTGGAAATTTCCCTTTGTCGAGAAACGGAATGCCAAGCTCCTGTGCCAGGCGACGACCATCTGTGACCGCATACTCCGCAAGCATTTCTGACGACGGCTGAAATGCTCCCGCTTTCGCCTCTGACAAATAGACGTTCAGTTGAATGTCGTAGTGTTCCGCGAACTCTGGCAAATAACATGACAACACGTATGAATATGGATCGTCGAGTTGCAAAAAGACTGACACGGTGTGTCGACGGCCCGCAAACTTGCGACGCACCTCAAACCACCAGCGCGTCGCCTGTAAGGTGCTCGACGCGAGAAGCATCTTTAGCACGAGAGAACGCAGTTTTCTTTGCAGCTTCACTCTTCGTCCCACATCGAGCTTGGCTTCCATAACAGCTCATCGAGATCCGGCGCCCAGCGATACTTCTGCATATCCACCTTACCGTTCAGGACCGTGACGCCTTCTTCAAGTAGTCGGTTACATTGCGTCCGAAATGCTTGTGAATCAGGATCAAATGCTATCTTGCCTGATGACGTGATTACGCGATGCCAGGGCAGCTGCATGTCCGGGGGCGCGTGCCGCAGCGCATATCCAACCTGTCGAGCGCCACGCGGTATACCCGCAACTTCCGCAATCTGTCCATAGTTCGCAACATTGCCCTGCGGAATGTCCTGAATGGTCTCCCAGATGCACCGCATACGAGTCGCCCGGTCCACAGGCTACTTTCCCATGCCAAGGCGCGCTTGAATCTCGCGTTTCGCATCCCGCAACACGGTGTCCCGATCAAGTGACTCGAGAATTTCCTTAACCACATGCTTTGGACCGCCCTCGCCCCATGACTTACCTTTAGACAGATACTCCGCGGCTGCCTGGCCGACGAGGTAGGTACTGTAGTAAGCGATTGCGCCCTGTGCGCCTGCCGTCAAAACTGTCGACAGCCCGATCGTTCCTACTTTCAGTGCGCTGGAAACAAAATGCAGCGCCCAGACCGTCCCCATGAGCGCTGCCGACTCCGCGACGATCACTTTGACTATCGACCCGGCCTCTTTCTTGTTCAGCGGCAAGCCGTAGACTTTCGAAAGATGCACTACCATGCCGACATCAATAAAGGCGGCGGCGAACAGGTCCGCGACAGGCACAGGATTAAACGCGACAGCGATCCCCTTGGCCACACAGTATGTTCGTACCAGCTTCTCGCCTATCTCGCGGCGAGCCGCGAGAATCCTGCGCCCGACCTGGTCCGAAAGATCCGCCGCAAACAGACTGGCATTCAGGGCCGCAAGCGTTTTTCCTTCGGCCTCCAGTATTTCCCATAGCTTGAGACGCAATTCCGCAACATCGGGGGAACGAGCACGTTCGCTGCGGTGTTCATTACCGTCTGCGTCGATCTCCAGCAACTCCTGCGGGCGAGGCTCTGCCGCAGAAAAAATGACATGTGTAGGATCGATTACACCGTCGGTCTTGTCACGTACCGACTGCAGCAGAGCCTCGCGCTCTGCTGCTGTATAGAGATCGCTCTTGTTGATCACAAGCAGGATCGGCCGCCCTTGCGAAATTGCCGCTCGCAGTGCGTCCAGTTCTGTATCTGTAATATCGCCGTCAAGCACAAATATGACCAGGTCGGAGCGACCGGCAACTTCCTTGGCGAGTGATTCGCGATCCTCGCCGCCGGCCTCATCAAGACCCGGCGTGTCGATCAGGTAGACGCCACCTGCGTCGACCTTGTTCCATGGCTGCATCGATGAGAAGCGTGTTTCTCCGTGCAATGGACTGACAGAAAACACCGACTCACCGATCAACGCATTCAATAGCGAAGATTTGCCCGTGCTGACGCGGCCAAAAACAGACAAGTGCAAATGGCCGTGTTCGAGTTTCTCGAGCATTCCGGCAACTGCTTCGTAGTCGTGCACCAGCGACTCGCGGACGCCCTCCGGAAGCCGGCTGTCATTGATGAGCTCACGAAGGCTTTCGCGAGCGAGATCAAGGTGACCGCTACCTTCGTCAGACGTCGGCTCAGTCGCTCTTTGCGTCGAGCGCCATTTTGGCAACGCGGCGAACACCCGCTTCCAAATGCCCACTGATTCCATCCTCGAATTCTCGTGCCGCAGTATCCGGCACCAATTTACCGTGGCGGCTAAGCGTAAGCACCAGGCTGCGTCCCAACGCATCAAATATCAAACCGTACGCCACAGCGTGTACCAGCCCGCCGGCAACCGTGCCGATGCCGGGAAAAGCTTTCAGACCATTGCCCGATACGGCGAGTGACAACGGCAACGCCCTGCCCGCGCGGCTCTGGCTCAGGGTCAGGAACTCCTCTACATCGAGATCGCGCGGCGCCGCACCGAAAACAGCACACAGCTCCTGTGTCATTGTCGTGCCGATATAGCCCTGAATCAGAATGTCGGTACCAGGACTAACTGCGGCCAATGCACCCAACACTGCTTTGCGTGTGGAACTACGAATAATCTGCTCCGAACGCTGCACGCGATACTCCGCTTCTGCTGCTTCGAGTTGCTCGGCCGCCAACTGAAAGACCGCGCGTTCGCGTCGTATATCGAGCTGCTGCGATTGATCACCCAACAGACGATTGATCGCTACAACCAGAACACCGATGTCTGCTGATCGGCTGCGATGCACCGTATGCTCGCTGCCATCCGCGCGACGCTCGATAACTTCCGATTCTCCACCCGCAGAAACCGCGACGACATGATCACGCTGCAACTCGCCGCCGAGGTCCTCGACGCGATGTAGCAAGCTCTGCATTAGAGTGGCCTGTTCTGCGTTGGTGTAGCGATCCGACTTGTTCAATACGATGATGATGGGTTTG
Source organism: Gammaproteobacteria bacterium (assembly GCA_022600955.1). Classification (GTDB taxonomy): domain Bacteria; phylum Pseudomonadota; class Gammaproteobacteria; order Steroidobacterales; family Woeseiaceae; genus UBA1847. The sequence goes on along the minus strand of JAHZJK010000026.1, from coordinate 92,881 downwards.
CCAAACTCCAGTAGCAACCTGATCGCGTTGTTCTCGGCGCGTGTCAGATCACCGTCGCAGACGAACAGGACCAGGTGGGATCGCTGCGCCTCCCGGATCGCAACCTCGTCAAGGCCATCCTCATGGCCGCCGGTTCCGGGCACGTCAGTCAATAACAACTCAGCACCCTGCTCACTGCGCCAACGGAAATGTCGAACGTCATCCGTCGATCCGCCGACGACGTCAACGACAACATCGGCGTCCGGTACAAGCGCCTTAATCAGTGAGCTTTTGCCGCTGCTGATCTCACCGAAGAAACACAGGTGGATCGCACCACGCGCCTGCCGTTCGGCGAGCTGTCGCAGCTCAGCGCGCGCGCCCTCAACATCCACGCCAGCGCGCTCTGCGTCCGTTAAACGGCCCTTGATGTCCGCGTTGGACAGTGGCTTGTTCGCTTCCGAAGGTGCAGGCTTTTTCTTGACAACGAGACGCCAGATCAGCCACACGGTTGCCAGGGCGAGTAACGCCATGAGCGCCACGTAGCCGTATAAGACGATCGCGGAACCTTCTCGAAGGCGATCCCAGACGTTGAGAGCGGACTCAGTAATAAACAGCAGCGCACCCATCGCGACCACGAACGCGAGAATAATAATGAACGCGATCGCAACGCGAATGAATCGATCAACTTTCATAGCTGCAGGATAGCACCGACAAAGGCGCGCAAGGCGCCTTCATCGGCGTCGCGGGCTATAGCTGGGCCTGCACCCAGCGATCGACCTTGGCCTCCAACATTGACAACGGCATTGCACCGTCCTTCAGCACCTCGGTATGAAAGTCTTTTATGTTGAATTTGTCTCCGAGCGCGGCTTCAGCATCGTTGCGAATCTCGCGGATCTTCAACTGCCCAACCTTGTACGCCAGCGCTTGTCCCGGGATAGCCATAAAGCGCTCCGCCTCAGCGATAGCACGTACGTCGGCAACCGCTGAATTGGCCGACATGTAGTCGAGCACTTCCTGGCGGGTCCAGCCCTTGGCATGAATGCCAGTATCGACAACGAGCCGAATTGCGCGCCACAGCTCAGCATTCAAACCACCGAAGTACTGGTACGGATCGGTGTAAACACCGAGCTCCTTGCCGAGTGATTCCGCGTAAAGACCCCAGCCTTCCGAGTAGGCCGTGAAGCCGCCGAAACGGCGGAACTCGGGCAAATCTTCATTTTCACGCTGAATCATGATCTGAAAATGGTGTCCCGGGATGGCTTCATGCAGGAACAGCGACTCCATTGCCCACTTGCCGCGCGCTTTGATGTCATAGGCGTTGGCGTAAAAAATGCCGGGACGCGAACCGTCCGGTGTACCCGCCTGGTATGAACCGCCCGCCGCGGATGCCTCCCGGAACGGCTCGACTCTGCGTACTTCAAATGCCGTCTTCGGCATGACGTCGAACAGGTCTTGCGAGAGCTCCGTGATGTGATCAGACATATCCCGGTATCCCTGGATAAGCTCTTCGGCCTCGTCGAAGAAGAACTGATCATCCGTGTTTACAAAATCGAAGAAATCCTGAAGATCGCCTTCGAAACCAACCTCTTCCATCACGCCACGCATCTCGCCATGGATTCGGGCGACCTCATCGAGGCCAATCTGGTGAATCTGCTCTGGCGTCATGTCCGTGGTTGTACGAATTCGTACCATATACGCGTACCAGGCTTCGCCATTCGGCTGCGCGTACAGGCCGACGGTTTCACGAGCGTTGCTCAGGTAGTCATCGCCGAGGAAATTGCTGATGCGCTGATACGCAGGAATAATCGTGTCAGCGATTTTCGTTTCATAGGCGGCGGTCAGACGTTCGCGGTCTTCAGCACTAAAGTCCTCAGGCATATTGGTCACGGGTGCATAGAAGCCGCTTTCCCGGGGATCATCGACAATCTGCGAATCAATCTGCGGCAACAATTTCGCCATCAGGATGCGCGGTTGCGTCACGCCCTCTCGCATGCCTTCCTGCATATTGCTGATAATCTGGTCAATGATGATCGAAAAATCATCTGCACGGCTCATGAAGTCTTCATAATCCTTCACCGTCTTGAACGGATGCGCACTGGTTCCACTTCCAAGCTGAATAAAAAAGTTGGTAATGGAATAGAACTGATTGATCGGCTGCAAATGAAACGGAAACTGATTACCTTCAAGAGACTGCTCGCGATTGATCTTGAAGATGTCGTAGCTAAGCTGATCCTGATAGCCAAGAGCCTCACGATCAATGGCTAACAGGCGTTGCAAAAACTCCTCGTCCATCGCCTGGTCTTTCGCGCGATATTCCGGACTATTGGAGTTAGCCATACGATCGTTGAAGCGATTGTCGCCGATAAACGTCGCACTCAGCGGATTCATGACAAGATTCCGCTCGAAGTGATCGGCAAACAGCTCGTTCAGTGCGGTTGTAGCATTGGCGCCGGTGTCGACTTCATCGGTCGCCTGCTGCTCAGATCCACATGCAGAAACAAGAAAGAGAGCCACGATCGTCGCAGCAATAGAGTTTTTCATTGGGAAACCCCTGAATTGGAATCAGGGGATCATAAACCCAAGGTCACGCTGTGCAAAGTTTGCGAGATTCGGCGCGACGACATCGAGGTCAACATCCGGAATTCCAAACCATTTTGCGAGCGTCGCCGCATACTGGTCAGCTGATGTAGACGGGATCATGCGCCCGCCAGTGACATCTTCGGGCCCGCCTATTTCCAGCAACGGATAATTACCATAGATTTGCTGCCCTGCCACGGCACCGCCGACGACGAGCTGATTACCTCCCCAGGCGTGATCCGTACCATCGCCATTCGAGGTCAGCGTGCGGCCGAAATCGGACTGTGTAAAGGTCGTAACGCTGTCGGCAACATCAAGTCCGCCAGCACCTGGTCCAATCGCGGTTTGAAATGCGCTAATCGCATCACTAATGCCGCCTAGCAAACCGGGCTGATTCTGGTTCTGGTCGTCATGCGAGTCGAAGCCACCTGTCGCGACAAAAAATATCTGCCGCTTCATTTGCAACTGGTCACGAACGGCAATCAGGCGCGCCACCGTCTGCAGCTGGGTGCCCAGTTGCGATGCAGGAAAAGTCGTGTTCAAAGGAGGCGCCGAATCGATCGCCGCTGTCACCGTGTCGGCCGCAGCGATTGCACGCTGTTGCACGTCGGCAAATCCGCGCTCATACACTGTGCCATATTCCGCCTCGACAATACGCCGGAAGGTCTCACGTTGTTGAAACAGAATATCGTCAGGGTCCATCGAAAACCCTTCGAACTGCAGCGGTCCGCCAGCGCCCATTACGTAGGCAACGGTTTCATCAGCAGACTGAAAAGTGTTGGCGCCAAACAGCGAAGCATTCGTTGCCATTTGTTGCTCCGTCACACCCGTCCGAATCAAATCGGCCATACGACCTGCCCAACCCGTATTGCTAACCGTATTGCCCTTGAGTGATGTCCACTGGTCCTGCTGGTCATTATGCGAAAACAACTGTGGCGGCAGCGCCACCGAACCGTTGTTGAAATCGTCTTTGCTTGTCGTTTGAATCAATGGACCGGTGTTCGCAACAAAGGCGGCATCGCCGGAGTCAAACAATGACTGGATACCGCTCATGGATGGGTGAACACCGAAGCTACCCTGCCCCTGTGTTGCAAGCGGCAACAAGTCACCCTGCGGAATCGCGAGATTCTGCCGCGACAGTGCATAAGCGTCGTATTCCGGACCACTGGCAGGTACCAGCATGTTGAATGAGTCGTTACCGCCGAACAGGAATATGCACACCAGAGCCCGATAGTCGGTAAATGCGCCACCGCCGCCAACAACCTGCGAATAGGCGAGCCCGGGCGTCGCTGCGAACAAGGCTGCAGCACCGCTGGTGCGAAGAAAATCACGTCTGTTAAGTGCTTTCATTATTCTCTCCTCACAACTAGCGCTGGTAAGCGTATTCAGGGGACGTTGCGATGAAATAGATTGTTTCTGCCGCACGGACTGCAGTGTCTGTTTCCGGAATGAGCGTTAACATGCCGGTAATTTCCGCACGCAACATATCGGAAATTTCGCCGGCCAGAAGTTTCTCCGCAACCATGTCGATCAACGCGTCGATGTCATCGGCGATCAGCATCTCTTCAGAGAAATCGATATAAATGTCATCCGGCTGCAGGTTTTCGCTCAAGTGGTTCTGACCGAAAACCTGGTAGAACATCAGGTTCGTAAACAACGTGTTTTGATACTCTGTCGCGATCTGCAACTCTGGAGAGACCAGACTTGCATCGCGAATCTCTCCAGGGGGCGCGTAAAAGGGACTGAAAAAATTGAACACCGAGGCTGATTGCAGCGGACCTTGCCCGTAGAGAATATAGGCGAAACTAAGCGGAAAGCGGCCACTTTCGGAGGTCGCGTTGTAGGCTTTCCACACTTGCGTGACACGTAACAGTGGCTCTTTCAATTTGCCGTCAATCTCCATCGGCATGTCGGGATGCGCTTCGTCGTCCAGAAGAATTGCTTTGATGACTGCCGCCAGATCGCCACGTACGCCCGAGCCATTGTCGTTGAACGATTGTGCAACGCGCTGCACGTAGCCAGGCGACGGATTACTTGTCACAAGCCGTTGAATCAGCCGAATTGAGATGAACGGGCCAACGTTCGGGTGTTCGAAAATGTTGTCGAGTGCCGCGTCCAGGTCCTGCATACCACCCTGCCCGGGCGGCAAAGTCGTGCCATTCAGCAACAGTTTAGCGCCGGTATCGTGGAACGCTTCATAAAGCTCCATTGGCACCACCTGGTTTTGCTGCGTCGCTCGCGCCTGTTCGAAACTCGGCGAACCCGCCCAGGTCCAGCCGGTGAAGACGTGCGCGAATCCTTCGATGATTGCCTGATCATAAGTCGGAACGGGTTGTCCGTTCTCCAGCACTTCGCTGCCGTCGATATTGAGTTCGACGAGGCCGATAGAGAACAACTGCATGAGCTCACGGGCATAGTTTTCGTCTGGCCGGATATTAAGCGTTGGCTCGGGTTTACGATTGCCGAGCATGCTCAGGTACACGCCCATCGCCGGGCTCAGAGTTACCTCCTCCAGCAGATCGCGATAATTGCCAAACGCGTTGCGCACCAGAATGTCGTAGTAGTCGGCCAACGCAAACGGGGCATTGTTGAGTGCACCAAGTTGCGATGTCACTAATATCTCAGACAGAGCAAATGCGACCCGCTGGCGCAGCTGGTCGTCCGCATTTAGCGCATGACGAAACCAGATGTCCGCGCGATCCGCTTGCAGCTGAAATTGAAACTGCGGTGGTGGAACCGCCTGAACAAATGGCAGGTGCAGTGACGGTGGCAGCGCTATCTGGCTATCGATCCAGCCCTCCTGTCGTTGTGCGATTACGGCACTGATATCGCCAGCCTCGAAACCGAAGCTTGCCTGCTGCAAGAGCTGCACGGCCTCAATCTTGGTGACAGGCGGAGGCGGTGGAGGTGGCGGTGGTGGCGGAGTGTCGCCAGAGCTTCCGCCACAGCCTGCAAGGCCGAGCGAAACGCTTGCCAGTAAGGAGAAAAGTCTGTTCATTTTCATAGTATTGTCCCACCCTGCCGTTCAGACGAGGAACCAGTTCTATTTCCTACCGGGTCGTCACCGACTCCAGGTAACGGATCTGCTCGTCATTTAGCAGATTTCGCAGCCTGACCAGCATCGACACCTGCATTTTCTTGACCTCGTTCTCGGCCAGCAATGCCTTGCTCGCGTGCTCGATAACAGCTGCTTCATCAATAGGAGCCTCATCCAGCTCCCGCATGAGTTCCTGATACGCTGCCTGCATATCCCATTCGTACTCCGCAACCCCGGATTGTACCTCAACCACGGCTGCTCTTACTTTTGTAAACTGTTGTTTTGTAAGGTTTAATTCTTCCTTGTGCTCAATTATCACGTTTGGCGCAAAAAGCTTTCCCCTGAATGGGTCACTGTTCTGGTCCTCTGCATGCGATGCGGTGCTGCAAAGGCAGATCACTGCCAGCACTGAAAGTAGTCCTTTGCTCATAGTAACGCTCCGTCGAGTGGTTCCGTTGACTCGATAAGCCTTGGAACCTCGTGATATATGTCAAATTGGCGCGCGGGTAACAGCGCGTCACTGGGTGCAACCCAGTGGGTCGTGTTCATAAAGGCATCAACATCAACGTATGCCATTTCATTGGGTGCCTTGAAGATCAGTCCAACCGAAACCGCCATTATCGCCGCGGTGGCACCCAGACCAAAATAGCGGCGCCTTGAGGCCGATTGTAGTGATTGCTCAGCCGCCGCAAAGCTTGATACGAATGGCGGCGTAACCGCATCGACCTGCTTTTGCGCACGGCTCAACATCTTCTGTAGTTGTTGGTCCTGATCATTCATTGAGAACGTCCTGCTGGTCTTGCAAGCGCGCACGTAGCGCCTTCTTCGCCCGGTCGTAGTGCACTCGACCCGTACCCGTGGTGACACCCATCACCGCGGACGCCTCGTCGATAGTCAGCTCACGGCAAAACACGAGCTCCAAGATGTCACGTTGCCGCTGCGGCAGCGCTTTAACCGCGCCCCACAACGCGTCGTATTCCGCTGCAACAGCCACCTCAGCATGCTCCACAATATCGCGACTCTTGACATTGCTGATGAGCCGCAGCCGAGATGCTTGTCGGCGATAGCGGCTTTTCGCCAGGTTCTGCACAACAGAGAATACAAATGTCTTGAGGGTCGAGCGCTGCTCGAACTTTGCCTTGCCCGTCAACAATTCAACATAAGTCTGCTGCACAAGATCCTCCGCTACATTTCGATCGTAGTCGCAACGGGAGAGGGCCCATCCGAATACCTGGTCGTGTATGGCTTCCAATGCCGACTGAGATACAAGCGGGTTTTTTGCAAGAACATCATCGTCTCTCATACCCCCTCCCAACAGTTTGGTGGCATAAGGCAGATGCTCGTGTGACAGCTTACGGTTGCAAAATCAGCCGCGAATTCGCGTATTGACTAACCCAAACGCCGTACTGCCAACGCGACAACCGGATGCGGTCTGGTGCAATGTCATGGAAATGGGCTCTTCACAGCCCACAGGATGAAACACAAGCAACAGCGTAACGCCATGCTCTTCGCTGTCAGACCGATGGCTGACGCCAGCATCGCATTGCACGATGAACTCGTCATTCAGGAACGCACCCAGATCGTTCAGACAATGCAGATAGGTCAGTACCTGGGCACGAATGCGCACCGCAAGATCCCTGTCTTCAGGTTCGAACACGGCCCAGCGCGTCGCCCGCGAGATTGTATTGATGACCTGCAGACAAAAACGGCGCACCGTAAGTCGAGCGAATTTGCCATGCGCTTCGCTTCCCCGACCCATCGTCACAGAGCCCAGCACCCGCACCCGGCCCGCCGGACCAGCCGCAAGAGCATTGAGCCCGGCCCGGGTGAGAGTGTGTTCGTCCTTGGTGTTAAGTTCCTCGGCGGGCACGAATCGCCGCTGCAAACCCATTCCGGACTGATCCAGTGCTTCCCAAGCGCCATAAGTGCGATCGTGCTTGCACAAGAGTCCTGTGATCGCTCCGCCAATGGGCCGCAAGACATCGTCGTCTCCCGCTCGCTCGCGCACCCTCGGAAAATAACCGAGCATGTTCGGACTTGCATAGCCAAGCTTGCGTACGCCGGCAATCGCCTCATCAGAGTTCGACCACTCGGCGCGTGGATCAACAATCAGCATCGCGCCGCTTTCGCGGCTATAAAGTTCTGCCGCCAGAACTGCCGTAGGACCGACATCGCGACCTTTTCCGGGTGGTGGCAGATACAAAACATCGAAATGCTCGATCTGCTCCAGTGCGAACAGCCCACTGCGCTTCTGCCGTGACCCTATGAGGTCATAGTCGCTCAGTTCGCTGCCATCGGTGCCCGCCTGGTTGTGCTCCACGTACGCGGTATCGTAGTTACTGCCCAGGGACAGCGTTCGCTCGGGGCGATGCGTAGGATACGGATGTTCAACACGAACCATTCCCGATGAAAGCAACTCGTCGCCGACGAACGCTTTTGATTCTTCGCTCCATGAAAGCTTGTGAAAAAACTCCTGATCCAGGACAAGTCCTGTGGCCGGGTTGATACGCTGCACCGTGAGATTGAAGAACTCGTCGTCATCGTCATCGATACCGTCGTAGTCAACCGCGGCTCGAATTCGCTCCGTTGAGCCAGGTTCGATAGCCCGCAGCACCAGCGCTGAGCCGCTGGCCGGCAAACACAACAGAGCACCGCGTGCATTATTCGCAACACGCACGACGTACAGGCGCTTGCCACCATGTTCGAAAAATTGTCTGGCTGCTGGTCCCAGGCTGGAGCGCGCCCAAACGTCGCCGAAGCGGCGGCGAAATTCGCCAAAGTTCTGTACCAGAATCGGCGAATTCAGGGGACCACGAAGCGCACGGCCGACGAAAGCAGCCGTGGTTTCTGGACACACATCGATGGGCTGACCCATCGCTGCGATTTCGGTGACCGTGATACCGCGGTCAACTGCATCTGACAAACCTGTCTCCGTACCCGGTCAGATAAGCGTGCTTGCATTCTAAACATTCGCGCAAGACAGTGCACTTCGTTAATCTGTTATGTCATGACGGATTATATCGACACAGACTACCCGGCCATCGCTGCGAAACTGCCGAAGCTCGATATCGCCAGCCTGCCAACGCCTGTTTCGCATCACGTGATCGGGACAAGCACTGTAAACCACGACGTTTTCGTCAAACAGGATGACCTGACGAGCCCACTGTATGGCGGCAACAAAGTGCGCAAACTCGAGTACCTGTTGCGGCGCGCGATGGATCGCGGCGCAACCCGGGTAGCGACTTTTGGCGCGGCAGGCTCCAATCATGCGCTCGCCACGTCCATGTTTGCGCACGAACTTGGTCTTGACTGCACGTGTTTCCTGGCGGGCCAGAAAGCTACCCCGAATATTGTTCCAACCTTAAACCAGCATTTGCAGCTGGGCACGGAGCTGGTGCGCTACGGTCGTGGCATCGATCACTTACAACTGTTCCGGCGTTACATTCAGAATAGAAAAACCTGGGTAATACCACTTGGTGGCACCTGCTGGCTGGGCGCCGTCGGCTTCGTCAATGCGGGACTTGAACTTGCGGCTCAGATTGCCGCGGGCGTACTCGAGACGCCCCACCGGATCTACCTCGCAAATGGCACCATGGGGAGTGTGGCAGGGCTGGCAATCGGCCTCGCGCTTGCAGGCCACGATACCGAGATACACGCGGTTCGTGTTGCGGATAGCTCGATGAACCACCCCAAAGTGTTGCATAAGCTGATCGCGAAAACTTTGCGCTTACTACGTCGAATGGATCCGTCGATTCCTGACTCAACCGATCCACACAAGAACATTCGCTGGCGCGACGATTTCTATGCGGGTGGGTATGCGGTGTTTGACGATGCCACGTGCCGCGCTGTCGACCGGGCGAAAAAAGAAATGGGACTCACGCTGGAAACAACCTACACGGGTAAGGCGATGACAGCGCTGCTCCACGATATTCAGACTGGCGACGATGTCGGCCCCGTGCTGTTCTGGAATACCTACAATTCGCGGCCACTCAGTGTTGGCTCGAGTATGCCGACCGACCTGTCAGCCATTCCCGAGTCGTTCCACAGTTACTATCGCTAAAGGCCAACCGCTAGCGACCGCCCGCTACCTCGACAAAGGTACCCGTTGTATAGGACGCATCGTCGGATAACAGCCACAAGATTGCGTGCGCAACTTCGCTCGGCTGGCCGCCGCGTTTCATCGGCAATGCACCAGCGAGACGATCCACCCGCTCCGGTTCACCGCCCGCCGCATGCATGTCCGTATAGATAAATCCCGGCCGCACACAGTTTACGCGAATGCCCTCCCCGGCAACTTCGACAGCAAGTCCACGCGTCAGAGTATCAACTGCACCTTTCGATGCCGCGTAGTCAACGTATTCTCCGGCTGCCCCCAAGCGCGCCGCCGCAGAGGACACGTTAACAATTGCCCCACCACTGCCACCATTCCGTGTGGACATCCGTTTCACTGCTTCTCGGCAGCAAAGCACGGTGCCGGTTACGTTCGTCGTCAGGATCGCGTTGATTCGCTCAGCGGTCATATTTTCCACTCGGCATTGCGGCCGCAGGATGCCGGCATTGTTTACGAGCGCTGTTACAGGTCCGAGTTGCGCGTCCAGTTCTGCAAACAGGCGCACTACCTCGTCTTCCTGCGAGATATCGGCCTGTACACAAATAGCACTGCCCGCTTCCAGCTGATCGACGATGGCAAGAGCTGCAGCTTTGTCGACACGGTAGTTAATGCAGACGCGATACCCATTCGCTGCAAGCAGCCTGGCGGTTTCCGCCCCTATCCCGCGACTCCCGCCTGTGATCAGCGCAACACCACCATTACTACGAGGCATCGCCTTCCTCAGCTACCTCACTCATCATTTCGCGCACCTCTTCTATTGTCGGCTCATCAGGGTCCGGCACGACAATGTTGTGCACCAGCCGTGCACGCCGCAGTGGCTCCGCTGCATCGTACATTGCGACGTTAACCGGGACTCCCGAGGCAGATTCCGCAAGCGCTACGACATGTTCACGCATGTGATCATTTAACGGTTGGCCTGCGACGTCGAGTTGCTTCTCCAGTACTGCGTGCAGACGATCCGCTGGTAACACCGTGTCGTCCTCAAGCGGTGCGTGCCCTTCAAAATACAAGACACCGTCACGGATACCAGCAAGGTAGGGCTCATTAACGATTTCCACACGCTCACCGATGTCTACCAGCGTGTAAAGGAACTCAATGTTCTCCGGGTACAAGCGCACGCAACCGTGGCTAACGCGCATGCCGACGCCATAGGGCTGATTGGTGCCATGAATCAGGTAGCCCGGCATGTTGAGTTTCAAGACGCGATGCCCCAGCGGATTATCCGGTCCCGGCGGCACGATAGAAGGCAGTGGATCGCCTAGCTCGGCGTGCTCCTTGCGCACTGACGCAGGCACCCACCAGGATGGATCTTTTGCCTTTGCGATAACAGTTGTTTCACCGAGCGGCGTCTCCCAGCCAACCCGGCCAATGCCAATCGGGTACGTCAACACTTTCTGTTGCTCGCCGTCGGCAGACTGCGGAAAATAGAACAGGCGCTTCGTCGCAATATTCAGGACGACACCGCGCTTTTCGACGTCGGGCAAGACGAACTGGGTCGGCAGCAATATTGGTGTGCCCGCACCAGGCAACCACGGATCAACATCGGGGTTCGCAGCGACAAGTTCGTCGTAGCCCAGCCCGTAGGTACGCGCTAAATCAGAAAAGGTGTCCTGGTCTGTCGTAAAAACGACTTGCGGCTCCCCGATAACGCCCTGCTCCATGTTACCGAGCATGAAACTATTCGGGTCGATCGGCTCCTGCACCGGGCGATCCTCGAATATCACTGCCTCCGGACCGGACTTCTTCATGTTCGAAACGATTTCGTCGAACGTCGCGCAGCCCGTCAATACTACACTTGCGGCAAGAATGGTCAGCTTCTGGAGCATTCGGGTTCTTTTGGACAATTATCTGGACCTGTATTAACAGACGCTATTCTAGCAGCCTATTTGGACGACACACTTTTAGTCTCACCGGCCACGTGACCGTGCGCTGCTGTGTACTCCATACCTCACGCAGATCGTGAGCAATCAGCGCCACCGGATCGTTACCGTGCTGTGCTTCGTATCTCTTACAGGCCGACCAGGTACCAAAGTAGCCGAGCATGTCCTCGACACTCCAGCGACACGTCATCTGCAGATCCGGCGCATCTATTATCTCGCCGGGAAACGTGAAACCCGAATAGCCACTGGTGACCATGTCTCGCTCCGGTGGCCAGAATTCGCCGACGATTTCGGAATACAGGCGATCGACAACCACGTCGCATTCCGTATTCACTTCACAAATCTCGTATGCCCAGACCGCGAGCACACCTTTGGCAGTGAGCACTCGAGAAGCCTCTCGATAAAAAGCGTCGTGATCAAACCAGTGAAACGCCTGCGCAACCGTTACAAGGTCAACCGAGTGGTCGGCCAGTCCCGACCGCTCCGCCGCAGCCGTTTTGTATATCACTGCCTTATTTGGAATTGCGGCCGCTATCTGCGCGGCACTGGCATCTGTTGCGATGACCTCTGCAAAGTAATCTGCCAGCGCGATGGCTGCCTGGCCGTTGCCGGTTGCACAATCCCAGGCACGGTCGTTGGCCACAACCGTCGAAGCGAGAAAACGATACAGCTCAGCCGGATACGCCGGCCGATAGCGAGCGTAGTCGCCTGACCGACTGGAGAAGTGATCTTTGAAATCAGCGATGGCTGAACTTACTTAACGCACTGCGGGTCGTGCCCGTTTTCCTTGGCTTCATTGTAAAGCGGCAAGGTCTTTTGCCATTCGGCAACGAGTTTCTCGATTCGAGTCGAGCTGCTTGGATGCGTTGACATGAATTCAGGTGGTTTCTTGTCAGACGCGGCGTCCATGTTCTGCCAGAGTTTGACGGCTTCGCGCGGATCAAAGCCTGCTCTTGCCATGTACTCGAGCCCGACAATATCGGCCTCACTTTCCTGTCCGCGCGTGTGCGGCAGGCTGATACCAAACGCCGCACCTGCACTCAGTGCTTGTTGCGCTGTGTAGGCACCTCCGGTGTAACCACCACCGAGAATCACCGCCAGGGCCTCAATGCCGATGCCCGTCAGTGAAGCGCGCGACGCGCGTTCGTTTGAATGGCGCGCCGTGACATGGGCGATTTCGTGGCCGATGACGGCGGCCAGCTGATGCTGGTTTTCGGTCACGTCAAGAATTCCAGTGAACACACCGATCTTGCCGCCCGGCATTGCGAAAGCGTTGATGTCCTTTTGCTCGAAAATCGCCAGCTCCCACTCGAAATCGCTGTACGGCGGATCGAGTGTCTCAACGACCGATTGCGCCACACAGGCAACGAAGTCGATCGTCCTGCGATTTGTCGTCAGTGGCACCGAGGCGCGCATCTGTCCAAAAGCCTGTGCTGATTGTGCTTCGAGTTCGGCGTCCGATTTCCAGATCATCTGCTTGCGCCCGGTCGGTGACGTCGAACACGCAGCGACCACGACGGCCGCAAAAACCAGTGAAATCAGTAGTTTGGAACTTCGCATCAGGATACTCCGCTTTGGTCAGGCAATTATAGCGCCGAACAGCCGCGCAAGCCTGTGAAATGATTCGACCACGACCAGGCGGTCCGGTTCCGCACGGCTAGCGCGGCAGACGGGACTCAAACGTGCGTCGCCACCCGGCTGCGTCCGCCTTCTCAAGCACGCCATCAATGTTCGCCATGAGGCGTTTCTGCAGCGGCTGCTTGATCTTGTAGCTGAGTGAATACAGGTCCCGCTCAATAGCGCGCTCGCTCAGGAGTTCATCACTGGTTTTTATGGAATCCGCCAAGCCGAGCTCAAGGGCACGCGTACCGTACCAGTGTTCGCCGGTCGCTATCTTTTCGAGGTCAAGATTCGGCCGGTATCTCGCCACGGCGCCTTTGAAAAGCGCGTGCACGTCTTCAAGCTCCTCTTTGAGCTTGGCGCGATCTGCTTCAGTGTTTTCACCAAACATCGTCACAGTGCGTTTGTATTTCCCTGCAGTGACCTGTTCGAACTCGACGCCATGACTATCCAGCGCGCGATGAAAATTGGGAATCTGTGCCAATACACCGATCGAACCCAGGATAGCGAACGGAGCAGCGTGAATCTCATTTGCGACGCAGGCCATCAGGTAACCGCCGCTGGCTGCAACCTTGTCGACACACACGATGAGCGGAATATTACGGTCGCGAATTCGTGCCAGTTGCGATGCAGCCAGTCCATGCTCATGCACCACACCGCCATGATTCTCGAGCCTGACGATAACCTCGTCATCCGCACCGGCGACATCGAGGATCGCGCTGACTTCCTCGCGCAGCGAAGGCACCGCGCTGGCCTTTAGATCGCCTTTGAAATCGATGACAAAACTGCGCGGCCGGTCTGACTCGATTTTTGCCTCGGCCTTGTCCTGCTTTTTCTTTTCCTTCGCTGCTTTCTTACGCGCATCCTTGGTGGAAATTGCACCGCGCAACGACTCCGTCAATGCCTCGTGCTTCTTGTTGAGATTCTCAACCTCGAGACCTTCGTCACCGCTTTTACGCCCGACTGACGCAGCAACGACGATCACGACGATGATGCCGGCGACGATTGTGACCACTTTTAGAAGGAACAGGCCGTATCCGGCCAGGAATTCAATCATACCGCGATGCCAACATTGTTCTTTTGCAAAACCTGCTCCGCCCGATAGCTGGAACGCACCATTGGGCCCGCGACGACCTCCAGAAAGCCCTGTTCCAGCCCTTCCTGGCGATATGCCTCAAACTCCTGCGGCGTAACGTAACGCTCAACGGGCAGGTGGTTCGGCGTCGGACGCAGATACTGTCCCAGTGTCAGGATGTCAACGTTGGCGGCACGCAGGTCGTGCATCGCCTGCATTATCTCGTTATCGCGTTCACCAAGGCCCAGCATCAGGCTGGTCTTCGTGAGTACGTCAGGCCGGTGCGCTTTCGCGTGGCGCAATACGGCTATGGTCTGCTCATAACTCGCGCGCGGGTCACGGACCGGATGCGTAAGTCGTTTTACTGTCTCGACATTCTGGGCAAATACCTCAAGACCCGAGTCAATCACCTGTTCTACGTGCTGCAAGACACCATTGAAATCCGGTGTCAGCGCTTCAACTGCCGTATTGGGATTCAGGCGCTTAATCTCTCGCACACACTCTGCGTAGTGCGCGGCACCGCCATCAGCCAGGTCATCGCGGTCAACAGAAGTAATCACGACATACTCCAGACCCATGAGTTTTACGGCCTTGGCAGAATTCAACGGCTCCTCTGCATCGAGCCAGCCTTTTGGATTGCCAGTATCGACGGCACAAAAGCGACAGGCGCGGGTACAGACTGAACCCATCACCATGATTGTCGCTGTACCGGCATTCCAGCACTCACCAATATTCGGGCACATTGACTCTTCGCAGACCGTACTCAGACGATGCTCGTGCACTATCTTGCGAGTACCCGAATAGCCGGAACCAGACGGCATTTTAGCGCGCAACCATTTGGGCTTGTCGCCTCGCGTCATGGGCGCGTTGTCGCGGCGCTGTTTCTGACCGTTCTTAACCGCGGAAAAACCAGCATCTGTCTGGTACTTCTCGCCGCTCTGCACGATAGGAATTCCGCGAAATTTTTGTTTGTCGGTGCTCATGGGCGGACGCATTGTCGCACAAAACCGAGACAAAAAAATCCCGGCCGAGGCCGGGAGAATCAGGGGGAAATCGGTTTAGACGCCAGTTAAATCAGTGCAGTCTCGACCAGCTGACCAGTTTCACAGCAGCTTGCTGCAGGTCAAAGTTGCGGGCCAGAATGGCTTCGATGTCACGCGTGTCGGAGTTCTGCTCCATCGGGTAGTTCAGCTCAACGACACCGCAGAACTCATTGCCATCACGATATTTCGTGTCGGTCAGAATGAACTGCGTGTAGTACTTCGCGGACATGTGACTAATTTACGCGTGGCAGCCGTCAGTATCTGTGAGCCAGAGCACAAATTCCCGGACTTAGACGCTTTAGCGATAAAAACTTGACATAAGTCACACTCATCGCCGATTTGGCGTAAAATTTGCGGCTAAGCTGACCTGTTCCACAGATTTTGCTGCTACGCATATGTAACATCCTGATCATCCTGCCATTAATCGGCAGACTCAGGCCAGACACCACAGGAAAAGACACACAATGGTTGCAAAACCCGGACTCGCAAAATTTCTCTTGCTTAGCCTGGCGCTTCTCGCTGCCGCTAGCGCAAATGCCGAAAATGAACTACGTGCCACCTTTTTCAAGGAGGCGGATGCGGCCAAGGTCGCAGCCGACGCGGTGGACGCGAAACTGCTCGCTCCGCGCAGCTACGAACGCGGCATGAAGGAATACCGTGACGCGGAAACCGCACTGGAGCGCGGTCGCAATATTGAAACCGTACGCTCTAACGCCGCTGATGCTGCGAATTATTTCAAAACTGCAGCAAAAGCGGCCGCACTGGCAGATACCGCGCTGGCTCAGGTTATGAAGAGTCGCCAGGACGCCGCCAACGCGCGGGCACCAGAGCTCTCGGCAGAGATATGGACACAGGCGCAGCGCAAATTTGGCGAGGCGATTCGCTTGCTGGAGCGCGGTGATCTAAAAGGCGCGAAGCGCCGTGATATCGAAGCCACCACGCTGTACCGCGAGGCAGAGCTCGACGCAATCAAGAAACAGTACCTCAGTGAGACCCGGCAGCTGCTGGACGACGCAGATCGGGCCCGCGTCGGTCGCTATGCTCCGCTGACGCTTGGCAAAGCGAAGCAACTACTTGCCGATGCCGAACGCGAACTGAGCGAAAACCGCTACGACACTGACCTGCCCCGCAGTCTTGCGAAGCAAGCCAACTACGAAGCCAAACACGCGATCTATCTGTCTGAGATCGTGCGTCTTGTGCGCGACAAGAAATTGTCGACTGAGCAGTTGGTGCTTAACTGGGAGCAGCCGTTGCGCGCAGTTTCAGGCGTCGCTGATGTGGTTCCGGATATGCAAGACGGCCCGGACAGGCTTGCAGCAGAACTGGTTGCTTACTTCCAGGCACAAGCGAATGAACTGCAGGCATTACAGCAGGAAAAAAGCGACAACGAGGTACGTATCGCTGATATGGAAGAAGAGCTTCGCGCACTTGACGAACGACTCGGCGGCGCCACTGCCGAACGTGCAGCGCTGGTTCAACGCCTCGAAGCCCAGGCCCGCGTCAAGCAACAGTTTGAGCAGGTCGAGAAAATGTTTGCGGCAAGCGAGGCGCGTGTATTCCGCCAGGGCAATAGCATAATTCTACGCCTGGTCGGTTTGAGTTTTGACAGCGGTGCGTCGCAAATCAAACCCGAAAACTTCGACCTGCTCGGCAAGGTCGAGAAAGCTATCGACGTATTCCCACGTAGTGAAATCACAATCGAGGGGCATACGGATTCTCACGGTGGTGACGATTCGAATCAGAAGCTGTCGCAGGAACGCGCTGAATCAGTACAGCAATACATGATCAACGCGATGCGCATCCCAACCTATCGGCTGATTGGTACCGGTTTTGGCGAGACCCGACCGGTTGCCAGTAACGAAACTGAATCCGGACGCGCGCGCAATCGCCGTATCGACATCGTTATCAAGCCGAGCAACGAAAACAACTAAGTGTGACTGCGCCACCATGCAGCTATGGTGAGCGCGGTTTTTTCGTTGACCAGGTAACCGTATTCCGAATGCACGTTGAGTTCGCCGTCGAGGCGAAAGTAGTTAAATACCTCGTCGTCATCAATTGACTCAACGAGTCCCAGTTCGATCATCTCGCCAAAATCACTTGCCAGACACGCGTCGATCGCCGTCAGGTCGCCGACCGCGGAGAGATTCTTCCAGCGCCGGACATTGGTCGGATAACGTTCAACGCCGCGTTGGTCGTGGCCGTTGATCTGGCGCTGCATCAAATTCTGGCCAAGCGGGCTGCCCATCGTCAGGAACGTATCGATGTCAACCGCGCGGCTGCCTTCATGACTGAGCTCCCACAGTGCGTCGTAGGAAATAATCGATCCCATGCTGTGACCGATCAACAACACCGGATGGCGCCCATTCGCTGCTGCATGTAATGCAACCTTGAGCATGCGGCGCACATGGTCGCCGATACCGTTTCGATTGCGCTCATAGCGACGCAGGTCCCGCAGATGCACCTCCATGCGCTCCGTAGCAAGCGCCGGGATAATAAACGGCAACAGATCACCCAGGCGATAGACCCAGCGCGTTAGCCGGCGCATCCATGACATGGCTTCTGCGATGTCGTTCTTGCTGGCGACGGGCTGCGCGATGACAGCTTCAATGGAGGCACGGTCCAGTTCGAAGTCGCGATGCTCCCCATAGAAATCGAAAGTCCATGAGACAATGTCAAAACTGCCGGCCGTCGCCTCGATTGATTCCGCTACAGCTGAATCAACGCGACGCAGCCCTGTCAGCAGACAACGTTTCAAGGCTTCGCAGTGCACTTCGGGCTCGGGCTTTGGCAAGAGACCCGGCACATACAGAATGACCGGATGGCCAGGCTTCATTTGTACTTGCCGAGCAAGCGCGCGAGTTCGCCGATGTGCGCGACCTCGACATCCGGTACAGCAAGGCCTTCAGGCCAGCTGGCACCATCACGATTAACCCACGCGGTGCGCAGGCCGGCATCAGCAGCGCCGGCTACGTCATACTCGGGATGGTCGCCGACATGCAGCGTTTCAGACGCGCTCACGCCGCCTGCGGCCACTGCGACATCGAAGATCTGTCGTGCGGGCTTGGCCGCACCAGCATCCGCTGCCGTGATGAAGTCGTGAAACAGGTGATCGATGCCCACGACGTCCAGCTTCGCGTTACCGTTAGTTACCGCGACGACAACATACTGTTCTCGCAATGCTTCAAGCGCGGGAATGACTTCTGGAAAAATATCGACGTTGTTGCGAACCTTGTCGAACACGGCAAACGCATCATCGACAAAGTCATCGTTGTAGCCCGCCGCTGCGCCGACGCGAGTTAGTACCGTGCGTCGCAGGAAAGTCAGATCGTGACTCTGCTCGGAAAACTCCGCGACAACCTGGTTGCGGACGGCGCGCATGTCCGTGGGCTCGAACTTTTCCGTAATCCGCGGGTAATTTTCACCAAGCCAGTCGTAAAGCCGGCGTTCGGCGCGGCGGATGACCGGGTGGATTTCCCACAAGGTGTCATCCAGATCGAGTGTTATCGCGCGAATGTCTTTCACAGCTTGCCGTCTGCCCAGGTATCGACCACCATTGTGAATTCAATTCAGTATCGAGTCCAACACGGAGCCGGGTAATGAAATATTTACACACTATGGTACGCGTCACTGATCTCGACGCCTCACTCGATTTTTACTGTGCCAAGCTTGGACTGCGCGAGCTCAGACGCCACGACAACGAAGCCGGACGTTTTACGCTGGTTTTTCTGGCGGCGCCAGGTGACGACGAGGCGCAGGTCGAGTTAACGCACAACTGGGACTCTGAGGAATATGGCGAGGGTCGCAATTTCGGCCACCTCGCCTATCGGGTTGAAAACATATACGCGACTTGCCAGCAACTGATGGATGGCGGTGTAACAATCAATCGGCCGCCCCGTGACGGCCACATGGCATTCGTGCGTTCCCCGGACAACATTTCAATCGAGCTGCTGCAGGAAGGTGACTCGCTAGCGCCGCAGGAGCCGTGGGCGTCAATGAAAAACTCAGGCAGTTGGTAACGTCAGGCGCCGGGCGGCAACAGGGGCGGTAGCAGCTCTTCAGAAGCGTCCACCTGGTCTTCCTTTAGCACGTCGATGGACCGAAGTGCTTTGGAGAGCTCCCTGCCATCAATTTCGGCCGCCGCGTTGCCATAACTTGCTGCAGACAACTGCCGCAACTGGCCAGCCAGTGGTTCCGCCAGGCGCTGCGCCAATTCGCCGATACTGCGCGGCGGTTCATCGGGCCATTGCAGGCGACCCCATTCAATCACTGCGGTCCTGACAGCAGCCATATCGCCGTCAGCGGCCGCTTTACGCGCCGTTTTCACAAATTTTGCCTGTTGTTTGTAGACGGGCTGGGGTGCGGGCTCGCGGGGTTCTAGTCGCCGCTCACGCGCAGACCACCACCAGGCGAATACGGTCAGTAG
The DNA here is from genome assembly GCA_022600955.1 of Gammaproteobacteria bacterium. GTDB lineage: Bacteria > Pseudomonadota > Gammaproteobacteria > Steroidobacterales > Woeseiaceae > UBA1847. The sequence goes on along the minus strand of JAHZJK010000026.1, from coordinate 73,136 downwards.
CCAGACCGCGCCTAACAGTTGCGTTGCGAGTTTCCAGACGCCGTCATCAAACATCGACTGGGGTTGTTCTTCGGTCGCTGCCGGGGGCGCAGCTTGCGCCGCTGTTAGTGCCGGATCGGCGACCTCGGGCAAAGCCTCAACCTCGAGAGGCCGTGCGGGTAATGTCGCGACCTGCCATTCGCCTGCCTCGATGTCCCACCACGGCACCTGCAGCTCGGGTATCTCTGCCACGCCGCCGCGCACCCCAATCATCGCGTACTGGTCTTTGCGAATGCCGCGAATGCCTTCCGCCTCAATCGCACGACTCAGCTCGGGTTTGTCGGCATACACGTTCATGCCGTCAACATCAGGCGGCTCAAGTGCCGGCAGCTGCGTTTCGATCTGACCAAGCGCGCTGATCGTGACGCGCCGCGTAATTGGCTCACCCGCCTGCAGTTTGCGGGGCTCCCGCGACCACTCTTCAGAAAGCTGTACGTCACGTGCAGGCAACCAGTCTGCGTCGGGAAAATCTGCCGGCGGCGGTGGAATCGGGTTCACTACAATCGAGTGTGCCTCTGACTCGAACACCTTGCGTCCCGTAATTCGCCCGTCGCGCAACACGCGCGCCTCAAAGCGCGCCGGGGAAATGGTGATCTCACCACTTTCTTGTGGATAGATTGCGATAATCCGTTCGACCACATTGTACGCTTTGCCATTGAGTATCGCTTCGTAGCTGCGTTCATCGCCCACCAGCTCAACCAGCGATTCAGCACCCGTAATAATCGGGTCCCGCAATGCCGGCTGACGCGTAGCAACAGCACGATACACCTTGATGCTGTAAAGGATTTGCGCCTGCACATACGCCTCGGTCTGGTCGAGTTCGCTAGCGACAAATACATCTGCTTCACCGGGCGGCGCGGCCTGCGGTTCATTTACGACAATACTGAGAGGGCTGCTTTTTTCATTGCCGACCTTGAGCGCCGGAATTTCCTGCGTGCCGGTCGCTTTCGCCATTAGCGCAACGGACCAGGTTCTGCTGCGGCGAATCTGGCCGTTGATAATGGACGTATTGCTTAACTGACTAATCTGGCCGCGATAGAAGTTCTCATCCAGAGCGCTAAGGTCAGGCTCCATGTCGATGTTGGTATCGACAATGATTTCCAGCATGAACGATTCATTTAGATCGACTGCCGGACGATCTACCCTGACTTTTACTTCGCCGAACGCATTCGCGACCAGCACAACAGAAAACAAAATGGCGGCACAAGCCTTGCGCCAGTGAGAGCTAGTGAGCTTTACCACGGTTGTACCTCGTTGTCGGGCCACACATCGTTGCCGTCCTGATCCTTGCCTGAGCGTTGGTACTGGTAGCGAAATTTGCGCCTCAGCAAGGCACCGGGGTCATCCGGAATCCGCCGTAACCATTGCTCCATTGCCTGTTCCTGCTCTTGCTGCTGTCGCAGCTCTGCCAGTTCCGCATCCGACAACTGCTGCGGTTTTTCGCCCGCTTCGGCAGCCTCAGCGGCGCGCTGCAGTTCTTCCTGGAGTGCCTGCAGGTCCTCCTCACTCATCTCTTCGCCGTCTTCGCCGGCCTCGCCTTGCTGTGAGGAATCCTGATTCTGCGATTCGCCCTCGCTACCGTCTTGGTCCGATTGCTCGTCCGAATCCGACTGCTCACCCTCGCCGCCCTGATTCTCGCTCGACTGCTGATCGTCACCCTCGCTCTCTTGTTCTTGCTCTTGCTGGCTTTTCAGACTCTTAACCAGTTCGAGATTGTAACCGGCGTCTTCATTTTCAGGCTCAATCTCCAGCACTTGCTCGTAGGCATCTATAGCGGAATCGAGCTCGCCCTGCAGCGCCAGTGCGTTGCCGAGGTTGTAGAGATTGCGAGTATCGCCAGATTCCGCGAAACGTTCCGCACTTGCCGAATATTCGCCGGCACGATACCTGGCAACAGCTTGCCAATCCGGATCTGTAAACAGTTCGACCGCTGATCCCGCGTTGCCCGATTGCAATTGCTGTTCTGCCTGTTGATTCTTGTTGAGCCAGAGATCCGACCAGGAAGCCGCGTATGCCGATTGCGGCCACGGCGCGACAAACACGAGCGCAACCAGAACCCAGCCGCGTCGAAAAGCCAGCGCCGCTAACGGTAGTAGCAGCAACAACAACCACGGACCCTCTTCGCGCCAGCGATCCGTAGCCAGTGAATCGTCGCTCGCAGTTGCGGAGCGAATAACTTCGCCAGACAACAGCAAATCAAGATCCGCATCATCGGCGCGTACTTCGGCGTAGCGACCGCCCCCTGAACCCGCGAGTGAACGCAGGCCGCTCGCTTCCAGCCGTGGCACGGCTATCTTGCCGCGGTTATCGGTAACGAAGCCGCCCGAGGTACGAGGAATAGGCGCGCCTTCTGTCGTGCCGACACCAAGAATGGATAGCGAATAACCGGCCTCCTTGAGCTTGCGCGCAGCCTCAACTGCTGCGGGCGAGGAACCGCCATCGGTAATCAGCAACACTTCGCCGAATCCGGCTTTTGCCTGCTCGAGTAGCTGCAAGCCTTTCGCAATCGCGACCTCGGGATAGCTACCGCGGCTTGGCATGATGTCCGTCGTCACACTACCGACGAGCGAAGCGATGGTGTCAGTATCGGTCGTTAAAGGCGTCACTGTGAACGCGTTGGCCGAGTACACGACCAGTGCTGTCTGCCCGCTCTTGCGCCGTTCAAGCATGTCCAGGATCTTCAGTTTCGCGCGCGCCAGGCGGCTCGGTGCAAGATCCTGCGCGTCCATGGAGCGCGACAAATCCAGCGCGACCACCAGTGCCTGCTCAGCACGGAATACCGGCTGCTCAATTCGCTGCCATGCCGGGCCGGCCAACGCCACAACGGCAACGATGCCGCTCAGGCCAAGCAGCAACCAGCGCCAGTCTGTCCCGCGCCCCGGCGTCCGGGAAAGCACGTACGGCATCAGTTGCGGATCAACGACTGTTTGCCAGTTGCCTGCGCCCAGTTTGCCGCGCGCGAGCAAAAACGCCAGCGCCACGACAGCAGGCATCGCGAACAACCACTCGGGTCGAATCCAGTGAAACTCAGCCCACACCGGTCAATGCCTCCGCTCGGCGTTGCAGCAGAAACCGCTGCAACAATGCTACGACACACAACAACGCGACCAGCCCTACGGCCAGGCCGAGCGGCCACGCGTAGTACGACTTGACCGGACGAAAACCTGATTCAGGCTCTTCCACCGGCTCAAGCTCATCCAGTAACTTGTAAATGTCCTGCAAGCTGGCGGTATCGGTCGCTCGGAAGTAACGACCACCCGTCAACTGCGCGATTGCGGTCAGGGCGTCTTCGTCGAGGTCGGCCGAGGGATTGATACGCCGCCGTCCGCCCGCGAGCGATGAAACGTCAAGTTGCTCCGCCCCAATACCTATCGTATAGATTCGCAGTCCGATCTGTTGCGCTAACTCAGCCGCCTTTAGCGGCTCGACTTCGCCCGCGGTATTGGCACCGTCGGTCAGCAAAACAAGTACCTGCTCGCCTTGCGATTCTTCTTGCTCGTGAATACGACGCACCGCCAGCGTGATTGCGTCACCAATTGCTGTCTTCTCACCGGCGAGATTGATAAATGCCTCGAGCAACAAGACTTTGACCGTCTCTCGATCAAGCGTCAGCGGAACCTGCAGGTACGCGCGCTCACCAAACAGGATGAGCCCGATTCGATCACCCTCGCGGCGCACAATGAAGTCACTGGCAACAGCCTTGGTTGCCGTCAGGCGATCCACTCGGCGGCCACCGAGTTCGAAGTCCTTTTGATCCATGCTGCCAGACAGGTCCACTGCCAGCATCAGGTTACGGCCGGCAACCGGCACATCCAGCTCATCGCCTATACGCTCTGGCCTTGCAGCGGCAACCACCAGCAGCAACCATGCGAGCACCGCCACCCAGAAACGCCAGTTCAGCATCTTCTCTGCGCCGCTGCGATCGCGCAGCGTCGAAAAACCGGCCATGCTGGGCACGCGCAAGCCAGCCTCTTCCAGACCCTTCGCTTCGGGTAACAGATACCGAAACAAAAACGGCAGTGGCAGCGCCAGTAACGCCCAGGGCCAGGCCAGAGACCACATCAGCGACGACCTCTGACAGGTGTAGCGAGACGCATCTTCGCAGCGGCAAGTAGCGCGTTGGTATCAACGTCGCTGACATCGCTCTCGGGATCGCGGTACGGCAGCTGCAGAAGACTCTTGCCACCTTCGGTATGAAAATAGGGAACGGACAGTCCGTTGTCTAGCCACTGCAGCCAGCTCTCACCCGTCAGGCCGGCTACCTCATTGCGCGGAGCATAGGCAAGCATGCTGCGGCGCAGCAGTTCGGATACTTTCTGCGCCATCAAAACCGCATTGCCGTGCTGACGAAAGTCGCTTTCAATACTGCCGAGCTCGCGAATCGCGAAACGTCGCGGAGCGTTCGCACGCCAATTATCGAAAGCCCGTCGCAACAACCAGACTAACAATCCTGCGAGTACCGCAATGATAAACCACCAGCCCGGTGCAAGTGGCCACCAGCTCACGGCTTCCGGCAAATGCAGGTCGCGCAATGGCAGCTCAGTCGGATCCATTCAGCACCTCAGGGATTCCGCCGGCCGAGCGCGGTCTGCAGGGTGGACACAGGGTCGTCATTGGTCGACAGCTCCATAAGATGCACCCCATAACGCTGGCAGAATCGCTCCAGCTCATGTGCACGCTCGGCATAGTCGTTTTCGTAGTCACGGCGCGCCGCTGCGGCAAAAGTATCGATGGCCATTTCATCGTCGGCGGCTACCAGTCGGTAGCGGCCCGGCGGCGGTAGCTCGCGTTCGAGCGGATCACTGACATGCACGGCAAGAACTTCATTGTGTCGGGCAACACTCGACAGGTAGGCCTGCGCCGCACGCGAGAAATCTGTGAAGTCGCTGATAATCACGACGAGGCTTCCCGGTCGTGCGACGCGCCGCAATGCCGACATTGCCTGCGTGAGCGCGTCCGAATCGTCAGCATCGGTCCGTGTTTGCCAGTCCGGATGATCTACAAGTTGATGGACGAAGCGAAGCGCTGATCGACGACCCAGTCGTGGCTTCAATTCGCGGTGTACAGTATCGCCAAAGATAATGCCTCCCAGTCGATCACCGCGATGATGGGCGGCCCACGCGATCAATGCTGCAGCGCGACTCGCGTTTACCGACTTGAAACAACCGCGCGTCGCAAAATGCATATTGGCACGCAAGTCCGTGACCACGAGAACGGGTCGCTCGCGCTCTTCGCGAAACAGTTTGGTGTAAGCGGTCGTACTACGTGCAGTTACTCGCCAATCGATACTGCGGGGGTCATCGCCCGGCTGGTAGGGGCGCGATTCGTCAAATTCCATTCCACGCCCGCGGAAATGCGATACGTAGGCACCGGTTTGCAGTGAATTTACGCGCAGCACGTCGAGCGCGATGGCGCGCGCGGGGCCGTTGAGCCTGATCAGACCTGCCTGGCTGACGCTTACCGGCGAAGCGTCTTCTGGAATGTGATCCAGATGAACCACTAAGGCACTCCGACGCCATCCAGAATACCGCTAATCACCGAGCCGGCGTCGACGCCGTCAGCCTCTGCCTCAAAGCTCAGCACAAGCCTGTGACGCAACACGTCCGGCGCAATCGCCTGGATATCTTCAGGACCGACGAAATCCCTTCCTGCCAGCCAGGCATGCGCGCGGGCGGCGCGATCGATTCCCATGCTTGCGCGCGGGCTCGCGCCGTATTGCACCTGTCCTTCCAGATCGGCGCGGACTGCGCCCGGGTTACGTGTGGCAACGACGACGTTGACGATGTACTCCTCAAGCTCCGGTGCAAGATGCATGTTCAGAATGTCCTGACGTGCCTGCATGATCGATTCGCGCGCCAGTAACTCAGGTGGTTGAAATGCGTCGCGCTCAGCCTGTTTGGCCTCCTCGCGATTCAGCACCAGGATGCGGCGCTCGTCCTCGATAGTCGGATAGCCCACCTGCACGTGCAGCAGGAATCGATCGAGTTGCGCCTCTGGCAGCGGGTAGGTGCCTTCCTGCTCGATTGGATTCTGGGTCGCCATGACCATGAACAGGTCTTCGAGCGGATAGCTCTTCTCACCCACCGATATCTGTCGTTCTTCCATCGCCTCAAGCAATGCGGACTGAACTTTCGCCGGCGCGCGGTTGATCTCGTCAGCCAGGATCAGATTGTGAAACAGCGGCCCCTTGCGAAACTCGAATGTTCCTTCCTGCGGTCGGTAGATATCGGTGCCGGTAAGGTCGGCTGGCAACAAGTCGGGCGTGAACTGCAGACGGTGGAAATCACCCTCCACACTTTCGGACAAGACCTTGATAGCGCGTGTCTTCGCGAGGCCCGGGGCACCCTCCACGAGCAGGTGTCCATCGCACAGCAACGCGATCAGCATTCGATTGATCAGGTGAGCCTGACCGATAATCAGCCCGCTGGCGTGTGCTTCGAGCTGCTGGACTTGTTCTCTAACGCTCATTTATTGCTCCGTAGGATGAGGCGGCGTGCCATTCTAGATGTGATGCATTGAGTGTCAAACCGGTCGCACCATTTTTTAGTCAATTTTGGGCCGACTTCAGTAGAATTGGCCTCCAATAGGACCACTCTGGCGGCCATACATTGCAACGACCTGACCTGAAAAATACCTTCTTCGGCGGTTTTTCCGCAATTCTGCTGTGTTTTGTCGCGGCATTGGCAGCATGCGGTCCAGCAAGCCCGGACCCAGATCCTGTTGCGGATACCCCGGAGGTTGTCTCGCGGGAAGACGACAGGCCCTCGAGCTGCGGCGAATCAGGCGCGCTGCACACTGAATTGTTTGGCAGCATCAAGACGGCTCTCGATTGGTCTGCCGCAGAGATGGCGTGTGAGAGCATGCGGCGTCCTGATGGCGCGGGAGTCCGGCTCAGGTTCACCGGCGATGTCGGCAATGAGCGGCTGGCTTTTATTGTTGCGATACCCGGCCTCACGTCTCCGTCTGCCCGCGGTGAACTACCCAGTATCGTGACGATTACGGTTGAGGACAGCGGCCGCTTTTTCAGTTCACCCAACCTGGATTCCTGCTGGGCGGACGTGCACGATCAGAAGCCACTCGATGAGCAGGCGTATCAGATTTCCGCGACACTGAATTGCATCGCACCGCTTGGCGAGCTGAACGGCGATTCGGCCGTTTCTGTTCCGGAGCTCACCTTTACAGGCACCGTCGACTGGAGCGAGTCATGAGACATCTCCTCTATAGCACCCTGATCGCCGCAGCCCTGTTGGCCGGCTGCAAAGAACCTGTCGCCGTGAAGCCGGGTGCGGACTCAAACCTCGACGAGTTTTTCGGCAAGAGTGAACTCATCATTGAAGCTGATGATGGAAAACAGCATCGGTTTGATGTTTACCTGGCCACAGAGTTTGACCAGCAGCGGCGCGGTCTTATGTTTGTACGCTCGCTCGCCGACAATACGGGCATGTTGTTTGTCTACGACGACGACGCGATGCATTCAATGTGGATGAAGAACACGTTTATACCGCTGGATATGCTCTTCATTCGAAGTGACGGAACCGTATCTTCGGTTATTCGTGACACGCAACCGTTGTCGCTTGAATCACGTGGGTCGGTTGAACCTGTGCGATATGTGCTCGAACTCAAGGGCGGCGCAGCGCGCCGACTGGGCATCGGCAAAGCAAGCCGAATGATTTGGGACGGAAATCATGATGTCCGCGAGTAGTCGCAGGAACTGGCAGGTCTTTTTTGGTGCCCTGTTCATCACAGGCATTCTATCTGTGGCCTGGTTGAGTCGCGTTGATTTCATCGATGCCAATATGCTCGTGCCAATACGGCACACGGCACAACTCGCGTTCGCCATTTACATACTCATCCTCGTGGCAAGACCATTACAACAATTGCTGAGAAAACCCTGGACCGCGAAGCTGCTGCGGAACCGCCGCTTGCTGGGGGTCGCTTTTGCCGCGGTCATGACGACGCATCTACTGCTTATCGCGATGCGCTTCGGCTCACAACCGGAGCTCACATACCCATTGGGCAACCTGTTGGTCGGGGCTGGCGCATACGGCATTTTCTACCTGATGCTGATTACGTCGTTTGATGGACCCACCAAGGCTCTGGGTCGCCGCCGCTGGAAAATCCTGCACAACACCGGCCTGATCTGGGGAGGCATCATTTTCGGACTACCACGTTCCGTAGCCGACCTCTCAGACCCGGATTATTTGAAGCTCGGTATCCCGTTTCTGCTAGCGATAGTGATCAGGTTTATAGCGTGGCGGCGATCGATTCAGCGAGATAGTTCACGTTCGCCGGCGTGATGCCAGCAACATTGATTCTGCTCGATCCAACCATGTAGACACTGTAGTCCTTTTTCAGGCGCTCAATCTGCGCTGCTGAAATACCCAGAAAACAGAACATGCCGGTCGCGCGGACCAGGTGTGAAAAATCGTGCTCCGGCGCCTTTTCTTTTAACGCGTCGTTGAGCAACGCACGCATGTTTTTCAACCGGTCGCGCATCTCGTTGAGCTCGAGTATCCAGTCAGCCCGCAACGCGGCATCAGTCAGGATAATACTGACCACCGCGGCACCGTGATCCGGCGGCATCGAATAGAGAGTGCGTGCAATACTGCTTAACTGGCTGGCAACGATATCCCTGGACGCCGTATCTCTACACAACACGGACATCGAACCCACGCGATCCCGGTAAAGCCCGAAATTCTTTGAGCAAGAGTTGCAGACGATCATCTCATCTACGCGCTCGGCCATATGCCGGATTGCGAAGGCATCCGTATCGAGATCATTAGCGAAGCCCTGGTATGCCATATCGATGAATGGGATCAGTTTCCGCTCAACGATAACGTCAGCAATCGCTCGCCACTCGTCCTCTGAGGGATCGATACCAGACGGGTTATGACAGCAGGCGTGTAACAGCACGATGTCGCCCTCACTGGCCGTCTTCAGTGCAGCAACCATCGCCGCGACATCAATGACGTGTTTGTCGGTGTCGTAGTAAGGGTACGGTTTGAGTTCGAGACCCGCGCCGCCAAGCAGCGGAATGTGGTTTGCCCAGGTCGGCTCTGAAGCCCACACAACAGCATCCGGCCATGCTCGTGCGATAAGACCGGCTGCGACTCGCAGCGAACCGGAGCCACCGGGTGCCTGGACCGTAACGAGGCGGTCGTCAAAAGCAGAGGTCGCAAACGTCTGTTGCTGCATAGCCGCGTTAAAGTCCGGAGACCCCGCTGTACCCAGATAGGCTTTCGTTTGCTGCATATCAAAAAGCCGCTGCTCCGCTCTTTTGACGACATCAAGAACCGGGGTTCTGCCATCTTCGGTGAAGTACACACCAATCCCAAGATCGACCTTTTCCGGGCGATCGTCCGCCTTGCTCTCGGCGATGAGTTTCAGGATGGCGTCTGCGGGTGCGGGTTGCAGTGTTTCAAACACGGGATCTCTCCGTTAGGGCCTTTTACGACGGGTCATTACGCGCGCATTGTACACACAAAAACGCCGGCTCAAAGGCCGGCGTTTTGTTCTGCTTGTGAACTGCCTGTCAGGCTTTCGGTGCCCACACTGAACACCAGCCAGCGGCTGCAACAGCTTTGCCAGGAAAGATCTGGCAAGGGCGCCATGCTTCGCCATCAGCACCCTGAATCAGAGCGCAATTTGCGCAATTCTGCTCGGCTGCCGGATTATTACGCGAAGCCGGATCAACACTGGATGCGTCATGGGTGTACTTCATGGCTTTTGCCATCGGATCGTCTTCAGACAATTGCGGCATATCCGCCGCGAGAGCCTCGCGACCGGTTGTAGCGAACGCACCGGCAGCTGCAACAGCTGACAGTTGAATAAATTTGCGGCGTGCAATCTTGCTCAAGGGAATCTCCTCAAAAAAACAAATGAAATTCGATCTGCACCAGCCAGGCTGGTGACATTATTCTAATTCAGTCCGGCGGGCATTCTAATGCAGTTTCCTGAACGTCAGCACAACGGTTTCACATAGAAAATTGTTCAACTTTTGAGAACGATTCTCATTACGGGCCAGAGGCCGCACCACTGGGATATACTGCTCGCCCGTTTCCGGTTTCAGAGCCTTATGACCGATCTCAGTCTGGCCATCGATATCCGCAAAGTTCGCGGCGATTCTGCGCAATCCGTGACGGATCGTGTTGCTGTTGAAGAGCCGCTCGAAATACGCGTTGGCTATTCCGTGCCTGCTGGTCGCACGGCCACAAGCGTGTCCGTTACCATGAGAACACCGGGCAACGATGCAGAACTGGCGCTTGGCTTTCTGTATTCAGAATCGATTATTTGCAGCAACAGCGATGTCGTCGCGATAGACCACAGCGGTCCTGCGGCGCCGGACAGCGGCAACCGCAATATCATTCGCATCGATCTGGCGGACGGCGTCATACCGGACCTGGAAAGATTGCAGCGCAACTTTTACACCACCTCCAGTTGCGGCGTGTGCGGCAAATCTTCACTGGATGCACTGCGTGTCATTGGCGCGACGCGCCTGACTATGATCAAGCGACAATTCTCGAGGACGGCACTCATCGGACTTCCGGACGCCCTGCGTGATCAGCAAGCGACGTTTAAGGAAACGGGGGGGCTGCACGCCGCAGCCGCCTTCAATTCACATGGCGATATAGAGGTTGTACGAGAGGATGTCGGTCGCCACAATGCCGTAGACAAGGTTGTCGGTGCACTGTTGCAGGAAGAGCGTCTTCCGGCAGCTGACTGCGGCCTTATTGTGTCGGGCCGGGCCAGCTTTGAACTGCTGCAGAAAACCCTCGTCGCCGGTATTCCACTGCTAGCCGCCGTCAGTGCACCATCGAGTCTCGCCGTGCGGCTCGCGCAAGAATTCGATGTCACGCTGGTCGGCTTCCTGCGTGGCGACGCGTTTAATATTTATTCAGCCGGGGAACGAATTAGCTAATGGCAACAATCGACAAACAAACCACGAGTGAGATCGTTGCAGAGCACAATGCGCGTCCGGAGTTACTGGTGCAGATTCTGCAGACGATTATTGGCCGCTTTGGCTGGCTCCCCGAAGAGACGATTCGGCAACTTGCTGATGAGCTCAACCTGTCGCGTGCTGACGTGCATGGCGTTGTGCAGTACTACCACGATTTCAGGACGGAAGAGCCCGGCAGGCACATCATAAAGATTTGCCAGGCCGAGGCTTGCCAGGCTATGGGCAGCAATGCACTAACCGAGTACGCCAAGAAAACGCTCGCGATGAGTTTTCATGATACCGAGAACGACATCACGCTGGAGCCTGTGTATTGCCTTGGCAATTGCGCCTGCGCGCCTGCGGTTATGGTGGATGGCAAGACGATCGGCCGAGTCGACGAGCAACGCTTCAATGCTCTTCTGGAAAACCTGCGAGGTGCTGACTGATGGCGCGCACACGCATTTACGTGCCACGGGAAACGGCCGCCGTTTCCATGGGTGCCGACGAAGTGGCACTTGAGGTCGCACGTCTTGCCAAGAAAAACAGTATCGACGTTGAGCTGATACGTAATGGGTCCTGGGGCGCCAGTTGGCTTGAGCCACTACTCGAAGTCGAGGTAGACGGCACGCGCATCGCTTATGGCAATGTTGAGGCGAGTGATGTTGAGGGTCTGTTCCGCGCGGATCTGGTCAATGGCGGAGAGCACCCGCGGCGACTCGGCCCGACCACGGAGATCGACTACCTGATTTCTCAGGATCGCTGGACGTTTTGGCGCTGCGGGCTCGTTAACCCCCTGTCGCTTGATGACTTCCTCGCACACAACGGATTCAAAGCCCTTTTGCAAGCTTTCGCGGACGGGCAGGAATCGGTGTTGACGGCAGTTGCCGACTCGGGACTCCGCGGCCGCGGTGGCGCCGGCTTTCCAACCGGCATCAAGTGGCGCACTGTTGCGGATGCTCCCGGCGAGCAGAAGTACATCGCCTGCAACGCTGACGAAGGCGACAGTGGCACATTCTCCGATCGCCTGCTCATGGAGGGTGACCCACTCGGCCTGATCGAGTCGATGACGATTGCCGGTTTTGCAGTGGGCGCGTCGAAGGGCTACATATATCTGCGCTCCGAGTATCCATTGGCGCACTCAGTATTGACGCGCGCAATTGATACAGCACGCGGTGCCGGCTGGCTGGGCGGCAACATTCAGGACAGCGGTTTTGACTTCGACATTGAGCTGCACCTCGGTGCGGGCTCATATGTCTGCGGCGAAGAAACAGCGATGCTGGAGAGTCTTGAAGGAAAAAAGGGCATCGTCCGCTACAAGCCACCGTTGCCCGCATTGGAGGGCTTGTTTGGCAAGCCGACGATTGTGAACAACGTGGTATCACTCGCTTCAGTTCCCAACATCATCAAGCTGGGCGCCGAGCGCTACGCCGGAATGGGCGTGAACCGTTCCAAGGGTACACTCGCGTTTCAACTCGCAGGCAATATCAAGCGCGGTGGCATGGTCGAGAAAGCCTTCGGCGTCACGCTGCGCGAATTGATCGAAGAATATGGGGGCGGCACAGCCAGCGGGCGACCCGTTAAGGCTGTGCAGGTCGGTGGTCCGCTAGGCGCCTACATTCCCACGCAACAACTGGACGTTGTCATGGACTACGAGGCATTCATGGAGATTGGCGCGATGATCGGCCACGGCGGCATCGTAGTTTTCGATGACACAGCGAATATGGCGGAACTGGCGCGGTTTGCGATGGAGTTCTGTGCGATTGAGTCCTGCGGAAAATGCACACCCTGCCGCATTGGCTCAACGCGTGGCGCAGAAGTCATTGACAAGCTCATCGCTGGCGAAAAACGCGACGAAAACTACGACCTGCTGGTCGATCTGTGCGACACAATGGAAGGTGCGTCCTTATGTGCAATGGGTGGAATGACCCCCTATCCGGTTAGAAGTGTTCTAAAATACTTTGCAGAGGACTTTGCGTCCTCAGCTGAGGGTTAGGCAATGAACAAAGTCCGACAGAAAGACCTGGGTACACCGGCAAGCAGCAGTGCTGAAACGGTTCAAGTTGAGATTGACGGCCTGCCCGCCACGGTCAACGCCGGAAGCAGCATCCTGCGCGCGGCACGTGAGTCCGGTGTCGACATTCCGAAACTCTGCGCAACCGATAGCCTGAAGCCGTTTGGCAGCTGCCGCATGTGTCTCGTCGAGGTCGAAGGCCGAAAAGGTTACCCGGCTTCCTGCACTACGCCGGTCGAGCCTGGCATGAAGATCCGTACGCAGACCAATGCGCTGTCGAAGTTGCGCCGCAATGTCATGGAACTGTATATCTCTGACCACCCGCTGGATTGCCTGACTTGCTCCGCAAACGGCGACTGCGAACTTCAGGATATGGCCGGCGCCGTCGGTCTCCGTGACGTTCGTTATGGCTTTGACGGCGAGAATCATCTCGACGCCCCTGTAGACGCCAGTAATCCCTACTTCCAGTTCGACGCGTCCAAATGCATCGTCTGCTCACGCTGCGTACGCGCCTGTGATGAAGTGCAAGGTACCTTTGCATTGACGATTGAAGGGCGCGGCTTCAACTCCAAGGTCTCATCCGGCATCAGCGAAGACTTTCTGGACTCTGAATGCGTCTCTTGTGGCGCCTGCGTACAGGCATGCCCGACAGCCACGCTCATGGAAAAAAGCATCGTCGAGCATGGCCAGCCCGATCACTCTGTTGTGACCACCTGTGCGTACTGTGGTGTCGGCTGCTCGTTCCAGGCCGAAATGAAAGGCGACCAGGTCGTGCGCATGACACCCTACAAGGATGGCGAAGCAAATCATGGCCACAGTTGTGTTAAAGGCCGTTTCGCCTGGGGCTATGCATCGCATAAAGAACGTGTCATGAATCCAATGATCCGCGAAAACACTTCAGACCCGTGGCGAGAAGTAAGCTGGGACGAAGCGATTCAATACAGTGCCAGGCGTTTTAAGGAAATACAGGACAAGTACGGTCGCAAGTCTGTTGGTGGTATCACGTCATCTCGCTGCACCAACGAAGAAGTCTATGTCGTGCAGAAATTTGTACGTGCCGCCATGGGCAACAACAACGTGGATACCTGCGCGCGCGTATGCCACTCCCCGACGGGATATGGACTCAAAACGACGCTGGGTACATCTGCTGGCACGCAACCCTTCGACAGCGTCATGGATACCGACGTGATGGTGGTGATCGGCGCCAACCCGACGGCTGCGCACCCGGTTTTTGCTTCACAGATGAAACGTCGCCTGCGGGAAGGTGCAAAACTGATTGTCATTGACCCGCGCGAAATCGGGTTGGTGCGCTCCGCACACATTAGTGCGGAACATCACATAGCCCTGTCACCGGGCACCAATGTCCCGGTCGTCAATGCGCTCGCACATGTGATAGTCAGCGAAGGTCTTGTCGATAAGGCCTACGTTGAAGAACGCTGCGACATGGAATCATTCGAAGCCTGGAAGGCGATGATTCTCAAACCCGAAAACTCGCCTGAGGCAGTGGCGAAAGTCGCTGGCGTCGATGCCGAGACAATCCGTGCAGCCGCGCGACTGTACGGTGGCGCCCGCAATGGATCAATCTATTACGGACTCGGCGTCACCGAGCACAGCCAGGGATCGACCATGGTTATGGGTATGGCCAACCTGGCGATGGCGACCGGCAACATTGGACGATCTGGCGTCGGTGTAAATCCGCTGCGCGGCCAGAATAACGTGCAGGGCTCCTGCGATATGGGCTCGTTCCCGCACGAGTTGCCAGGCTACCGGCACGTATCGGGTGATGATGTGCGGACACAATTCGAGCAGCACTGGGGCATCACTATCGATCCTGAGCCCGGCTTTCGTATTCCTAACATGTTCGATGCTGCTTGCGCGGGTGAATTCATGGGAATGTACATCCAGGGCGAAGACCTCGCACAGTCAGACCCGAATACCCACCACGTCGAAGCCGCGCTAAGCAACATGGAGTGCATTGTCGTTCAGGACCTGTTCCTCAACGAGACAGCCAAGTTCGCCCATGTGTTCCTTCCGGGCACGTCGTTCCTTGAGAAGGATGGCACCTTTACTAACGCTGAGCGACGCATCAATCGCGTGCGGCCCGTTATGCCCGCGCGGCAAGGCAAGGACGAGTGGCAGATTACTCAGGAACTCGCTATTGCCATGGGCTATGACATGCACTATGAATCGTCGGCCGCGATTATGGATGAAATAGCCGAACTCACGCCGACCTTCCGCAATGTCAGCTTCAAGATGCTGGACGAGATTGGCAGCGTGCAATGGCCGTGCAATGCCGACGCGCCACTGGGAACGCCGATAATGCACATTGAGCAATTCGTGCGCGGTAAGGGCTTGTTTGTCGAGACTGACTATGTGCCGACAGAAGAAAAGACCAACCGCAAGTTTCCGCTGTTGCTGACGACCGGGCGGATCCTGTCGCAGTACAACGTCGGTGCACAAACACGCCGTACTGACAACAATGTCTGGCATGACGAGGATGTGCTTGAGGTACATCCTCACGATGCTGAGACTCGTGGTGTGCGTGACGGTGAGCTTGTGTCGTTGGCGAGCCGCAAAGGTGACATCACGCTACGCGCGATGATTACGACTCGAGTCAAGCCGGGCGTTGTTTACACCACGTTCCACAACCCGGAGACCGGGGCGAATGTCGTGACTACCGAGTACAGTGACTGGGCGACCAACTGTCCGGAGTACAAGGTTACGGCAGTGCAGATTGCTCCCGCCCAACATCGTTCCAGCTGGCAGGACGAATTTGCTGAACGAGCGGGCAAGCAAGGGCGGATTGCTGAAACAAACTAGCCGTCGATGCGGCGCGGTTATTTTTTGCTTTTCTGCTCGGCAATAGCGAGCCGTAATTCAGCCCGTCGCAAGACAGCTTTGGCCAGCTCCGGGTGTTCGGACATCAGCTTCGCCATGTTGGCCCGAACTTTGCCGTAATGTCCGGCCGGCACTCCCGCTGTTGATACTTCAGCACCCTCCAGAGCATCGGACGCTATTTCACTTTCTGTTTGCCGGTGCAGCGATGATTTGCACACCCGGTACTTGATCTGGCTGCCAATTCTCGTTTCCTTTTTGCAGATCATATCGAGCGAATCATTCGTGTTGCGCTCATTGTAAAGAGCAAACACCCGGTCATCTGCCCTGTTCAGTGCAATCCGAAGCTGGCCGATACTCTTTTTTTCAACGACGATAATCTCGTCAACAAATGCCAGGTCCTCGCCTTGGTCAAACGCGACTGTTGCATCAACAGGCTCGGTTGAATCCGCCAGAGTCATCGCCGACAGAAACAAAACAATGCATGGAGCGAGCGCTCTCAAATCGAAAAACATGGCAAGACTCCAAAATGCACGTTTGAGCGCAGTGGCAAACTAGTCATCTCCGCCCCAATTGCGAGTCTTTTCTCCGCGCAGAATTGCCCATTCCTCGTCCAGCATCTCGATCAGCTGCGCGCGCGAGTAACTGTGCTCATGCTCCTGATTCAGGTGCAACAGTTCCTCGATCGTCTTGCCGATCGTAATCATCGCCTGGAATTGTTCCGGAACAACAAGGTAGTGTTCCTTTGGGGTTTCACTAAATAACGCATGCTGAATTGCGTCGACGACCCGGTCCGGCGGCGTGTCATCTGAAACACCACCCTCAGCGATATACTCTTTGCAGCCATCCAGGTAGTTCTGCATGACATCGGCAAAATACACGTATTGTCTGTCGACACTTGCGGCAATCATTCGCTTGCAGCGTGACGCGCCAATGTCCGAGCGGTAGTTTCCAGGCTCAACGGCACTGACCTTGACGCCGAAGGCTGCCATTTCGAATGACAGCTGGTCGGTATATGCCTCGACCGCGTGCTTGCTCATCATGTACATGCCGTAGGCAGGAAGACCGCCGGACAGCACACCCGCAATTGAACTGATGTTAACGATACGGCCCTTTGACTCGATGACCAGTGGCGCAAATGCCTTGGTGACTCGAAACACGCCGTAAACATTCACATCAAAAAGAAAATCGAGATCCGATTCGTTTGCCTCTATCAGCGGATCGATAATATTGATGCCTGCATTATTGACGACGCCCCACAGCCCACGTCCTTCTGACTTTATGAGCGCGACCGCTTCGTCAATTTCTTTCTGCACCGTTACATCAAGGCGAATGGCCATGACTCCATCGATCTTGTTCAGCGCATCGATATCTGCGGCCTTGCGCACGCCCGCATAAACGAAATATCCCTCCGCCGCCAGTTTTTCGGCGGTTGCACGCCCGATTCCGCTACTCGCTCCGGTTATCAGTACGGCCTGCTTGTCGCCGTCGTCCGCAGCGCTGGCGTTTGCAGGGGTAAAGGCCGTCACAAGAATTGCAGTTACCAGAACCACGAGAATTTTGTTATTCATCCTTATCTCTCCTGTTTATCCTGTCGGACCGACGTATAAGATATCAAAGCTCACGAGCGAAGTACGACTCGGCAAAGTCCACCAGCTGCCGCGTTGAAACAAGCATGGCGTCTGCTTCACCAACAGTAGCAACGCGAATGCTATTGCTTGCGACGAATTGTTCGCCAACGACTGGGAAATGGACTCCATTGTCATTCGCCATATCCTCATTCTCAACCCACCTTCGTTCCCCATTGATCATCATCGGGTAGCGATGCACAGTCGTTCGCCGATTCGGCACCAGCGATTCGGCATAATGCAGGGACGTACATCGGTTGAATCCGACGCCCAGCAGCAGAATTTGTGCATCGACATCGTAAAGCTTCTCAAACGGCGTACCGCGACCCTCACAAAAGGCCAGCGAATGCTGCGCTGTTATATCCTGTGCAAGATGCCCATTGGCGCAAACGGAGACCATCGGGTGATCGCTGCGCGAAGTTCCCGGGTACGTCCTGAACGACTCCGCGATAGCGCCCATGGTTGTCGGTGTGGTCTGCGGGTCAAATACGGGCAGGTACTCGCGTATTGCGTCATGCCATTCAGCCTTTACGCGCTGGTCGTCCCAATCGCTCGGGTCTGATACATAGGGCGACTCTGCCGGCATGACAAGGGTCCCTTCCGGACCAAGCGCGTCGAGTAGCGCACGAACCACGGCGACGGGCCCGCCGACGGTCCAGCCGATCTTTCGGAGCGATGAATGAACCATCACGGTCATGCCCTGGCGAAGACCCAGGTGACTTAAATCCCCGGTCAGAGATTGCGTGGTGTTGGGTTGCGTCATTGCCAGCCCTTCTGTCAATCAAGGTCTGTGTGAAGGTCGCTTGCGAGCGGATCGTCGCTGTTGACTGATCCACGCCAGGGCTTGGCCTTGGTCGTCATGTTTGTATGGACGACAGAATGAAACACGACCACGACAAGAGCCCCCAGGAATGGGATCAGCCAGATCCCAAGGCTTTGATAAATCAACTGGCCGCGCTCCAGATGCCCCGAACGAACAACAACTATCGTCGCGACCAAAGAAAGCAGAACGTACGCAATGATTGCTATTTCCAGCATGATCGCCTCCCTGTCTATTCTCTGGACTGGCATTGCCCGGGCGAGCCGCCACCACAAATACACTGCATTCCGGGCGGGCAAAAACATGAGCCGGTCAGATATTCACACCGCGCGTTGGACTCGCACTCTTCTGCCGTGTCGTCCAGCTGAACGAAACCGATTTCGCATTCGCCAATGGCGCGACGGCATTGGTACCCGTGTGCCATACCCTCTACTTTCGCATACGTGTGCCGCGGGGATTCGAGGCACCTGTAGTCAGACAACTTCGATGCCGGCAAACACGCAGCCAGCAGCAGCATCGAAGCGAAAACTATCAGTCGCACGTAACAACACCTATTCCATAGTTACAACAATCTTGCCGCGCGCGCGCCCGGTCTCGGAGTAGCGAATAGCGTCTTCGATCTCGGCAAACGAAAAACGCTGGTCAATCACCGGTGTCATATCGCCGGCTGCCATATACTCACCAAGTTCGGCCAGTTCTTCTGCATCCATGCCGGCCAGCAGCGTGATCATTTCCTGATCGACGAAAGGTCCCAACATCATGGCCTTTAGCGGTCCCTTAAGAGGTGCCACCCAGTCTCCTTTTGCGCCGCCAACCATCACCAGAATTCCGTCGGACTCCAGGACGCCCAAATTGTCGAGATGCGGGTGGTTGCCGACCATGTCGACGATCACGTCAAACTTCTCGTCGCCTTCAGTATAGTTTTCCCTGGTGTAGTCATACACACGGTCAGCACCGAGTGATGTGACCAGCTCTACATTGCGTGTACTACAGACGCCACTTACTTCGGCCCCCATTGCTTTTGCGAGTTGCACAGCGAATGTCCCGACGCCACCCGACGCACCGTTGATGAGCACCTTGTCGCCCGGCTTCACCTGTCCCTTGTCGCGTAGCGCCTCAATAGCCGTAACGCCGGCGATGGCGACCGTTGCTGCCTGTTCGAAGGTCACATTGGCAGGCTTATGTGCCATACCGCGATCTTCGGGAATCAGCAGGTACTCGGCAAATGCACCACTGCGCCCGCCAAATACTTCGTCGCCCGGTGCATAGCGCGTCACATCCTTGCCGACGGACTCAACTACGCCGGCAAAATCAACACCCATTCTTTCGTCTTCTGGTTTACCCAGACCCGACATCAGCCGCATCAGGTACGGCGAGCCACGCATAAAATGCCAGTCGAGCGGGTTGACCGCAGCTGCGCGAACCTTGACCAGGACTTCATTGTCCGCCGGCACTGGCTTTGCGACCGTGGTGGTCTGCAATACCTCGGGGCCACCGTAGCAATTGTAGAGTACTGCCGTCATTGACTCGGGGCCTTCCGCCACAGCCTGCATCGGCACACACTCATCTGTCTTGCCGATAACCACAGCTAGCGTCGTGATGCCGATCGCAACAACACCAAGAAAGCCAATCAGAATTTTGTAACGTAGTTTCATTTTTCTTCCTGTTCTGAGTCGACGGCCGCGGGCTCGCCATCAAACATCCACTTCTCAATATGTGGCTTGACGAAGATTGGAAACAGCCAGAATGCCAACCCCAAACTTATTGCGCCGTAAGGCTGATAAGAAGTCACGATGTTCACGGGCCACATGAATGCAGCAACAGTGTTCTTGAATGAATCGATAATGAAGTTAAGCACAAATTTGACGACCTGCCCGTCAAACAAGAGGTGGATCTGCTTGAAGTCATCGATAATCGAGCCGGCTTCGAGCCAGAGAAAGGTTGCCGCAAATCCGCACGCGTAAAGCCCACCACCGCGCAGGTCCCATACTTTTCGAAACCAGGTCCGAAACCAACCGTGACCCCTCTCAGGCAGCGCACGCGCGCCCTGAGAAAGCCGGTTTGAAAACGATTGCTTGTTCAGGACTTGTCGAGCTTGGTGAATTTCGAACCTTCCAGCGTCAGGTTGTACATCAGGCCTTTCGAACCAAAGATGAACCCGACGACCGGATCCCTGACGTTGTCGGTGTCGATGGTCTTGCCCGCACCGAGATCAATCAACGCAACTGAACCGTCAACACCCACTTTCCAGCCATTCGAATTCTGAAATTTCTGTAACGCCTCTTTCGTCAGAAAAGCAATGACGATCGACTTCGCCTGCGCACCAAGCTGCAAACCGATCGAACCGGCTGTCGTCCGGTAGTACGCAACCGTCTGGCCGCCCACTCGCAAGACACCCTCACCGGTTTCAGCACCCACACCGATTCCGACCTTGATCACACGCGGGAAGACCAGGTACCCAGCCGCCTGGTTCAGGAAAATCTCGGAGCCACTGATTTCTTCATTAAAAACAATCAGCGCTTTGTCTGATTCGCGATCTATTTTCGACGCAGACGACGCGAATACTGTGCTGGCTAACAGCAAGGCGACAAGCGCGCCGATAGAACGAAATGATTTGAGGTGCGATTTCATGATCTGATTCCTGTGAATTGCCGGTCCGACCCTACGGCCAACCGAGTATAGAAGCAATGATAGCCCAGATTGAGCGGCGAACATTAGTGCTCGCCGGCTGAACGCTTACTGAACGCCCGGATCTGTTCCAGGCATTAGCCCCTGCGGTATAGGCGCGCGCCGACGATTCGGTTGCGGCGGGTAGTTTGCGGCAAGATAATCAAGGATTTGCGTCTCGACCTCAGGCTGAAACTGCCACAGATTCTGCGTTGCCTGCATCCAGCGAATAATATCGAGCCAGGTTTGCCGATCGGCGCGCTGGCTGGTGACCAGCGCATGCGAATGACAACCACCGCAATGCACTCGAACATGCTCCCAGCCCGGTTTCTTGATCAGGCCGGTCGCAGGATCCGATTCCGCTGCAGCCGTTGAAAACGGCAGCACGGCCAAGAGCAGCAGCACCGCTCTCACGCCGTTACCTTCACCGCTACGCGATGGCAGGCGTTGTTGAGATATCCGCGCGGGTTCCAACCTGGCAACACCATTGGTTGCGAGCGCCCATGCTTGTCGACAGCGCGAGCCCATACCTCGTAGTAGCCGTCGACAGGAAATTCAACGCTAGCTGACCAATGCTGCCAGGCAAGCCGGTTTTTCGGCTTACTCAGCTGCGCTTTTTGCCAGGTTGCACCAAAGTCGATTGATGTAAACAGCGACTTCACGCGAGTATCGCCAGCCCAGGCGTGACCGCGCAAGGTCAGCTTGCTGCCAAGCGAGTGACTAACGCCCGACTTCGGAAAAGTGATCAGCGACTTCACGGGCATTGACTCAATGATGCACATCTCGTCGTCGCTCACCTTGGAGCCGGGCGCGACCGGCTTGCATGGCACCCGATACGACTGCCCTGTCATCTTGGCACCGTCGTGAATCCGGTCCCTTACAAGCACCCTTGTGACCCACTTGCCGCTGACCGAAGCGGGCCAACCCGAACACAGCATGCGCACAGGATAGCCATGCAGCTCAGGTAAGGGTTTGCCGTTCATCGCCCAAACTAACAGCGACTCCTCTTCGAGCGCTTTCTGCACAGGCACGCCGCGGGAAATGGGTACTTTGGTCGGATCTCCTGACAAATGTGAATCCGCGCCCTCGTAAGCGACGTAGACCGCATTTTCACCAACACCGCATTCTTTCAGGACATCGCCAAGCCGCACCCCTGTCCATTCCGGACAGCCGATTGCCCCGGTCGTCCATTGATTACCTTTGGCACCCGGGTAGAACTCCGAGCGGCCATTGCCGCCGCACTCAAGCTGCAACTGCAGCGTGTGGTGCTTAAATCGAGCCTGTAAATCGCGCAGCGTGAAAACCTGCGGCCGCTCACAGGCTTCTCCCTCCACGCGGATTTCCCAGGCTTGCGGGTCAACATCAAATGTGGACGGTGGAATACCGTTGTTGCGCACGAACATTCGGGATGCAGGTGTCACGGGATCGTCGAGCAGGTGTGCGGGTACTTCCGCATTGATCGGGCGGTCATTGAGCACAACCAGGCCTGACTTGCCCGGTAGCGTAAACTCCTCGTCCGACTGCGCGAGTGCCGCAGGAATCAGACCACCCGGCATATACTGAGCGAACGGGATGCTTGCGCCCAGTGCGACGCTCATTGCGGCGAGACCGGACCCACGCACGAATCCTCTGCGTGAAACAGGATCTGCCGTGCGACCCCACAGTTCCTCGTCAGCCTGCGACGGACTCTCCGAGTAGAGTTCGTGCAGACCCTTCTTTCTCTCGGTCATTTTTTGGCGGCATCCAGAAAAGCTATCAGCATGTTTTTGAGAGTATCACGAAGCGGCTCGGCGCTAGCGTCGTCGAATCTGCCCAGGCCCTCATTCCAATATGCCCGCTGCGCAATCTCAAGTTGCAGCGCGTGTACGCCTTTTGAAGGCTTGCCATAGTTGCGCGTAATGAAGCCGCCTTTGAAGCGCCCGTTCAGCACTGCGTTGTAGTCACTCGCCGTTGCGACCGCGGCGACTGCGCTCTCGATGTCGGCACCACAACTTTTGCCACTATTGCTGCCGATATTCAAAACCGGCAACTCGCCGTCAAACAGGCGCGGTACTTTGCTCGGAATAGAGTGCGCGTCCCACAGCAGCGCAACGCCATGCGTAGTGCACATTGCGTCCAGCGTCTGTTGCAATTTTTCATGGTACGGACGCCAGTAAGTTTCGACGCGACCACGTTGCTCACCTTCACTGACAACACCGCTCCGGTATATGGCGTCGCCGCCAAAAGTGTGCTCCGGACAGAGGCCTGTAACGAGCTGTCCCGGGTACAGCACCTCATCGTCGGCGGAGCGATTCAGGTCGACAACGTAACGGGAATTTTTTGCGACCAACATGCATGCGCCCATGTCTTCTACAAACTCGTAGAGGCGTGCGACATCCCAGTCTGTATCCGGAATCGCCTGCCCAGCAGGTGTCATACGGTCGCGAATTTTCGATGGCAGATCACGTCCGTCGTGCGGAACGCTTATTAACAGCGGCAAGTCGCCCGCAACAAAGTCGAATACTTCACTCATGTACTCAGACTGGGCAGAACGGAGGCAGCGTATTGGCAATAGTCGCCATCGTCGATAGTGGCGGCGACACGGCGAATATCGGAAGACAAGGAGCGATCTTCGTTGTAGGGCGGCGAAATGACCCGCACGCCAGCAAGCGCCTCCTCAATTAACGGCGAGCTTTTCTTCGGGTGGTGAAATTCGACTCCCTGTGCAGCAGCCAAGAGTTCGATTGCGAGAATATCAGCAACATTATCAAGCATCGTGTGCAGTCGTCGTCCCGCAAAAGTCGCCATGCTGACATGGTCTTCCTGATTTGCTGATGTCGGTAGGCTGTCGACACTTGCCGGGTGAGCATGCGACTTGTTCTCCGACGCCAGGGCGGCAGCGGTGACCTGCGCCATCATGAAGCCGCTGTTCAGCCCACCATCCTTGACAAGAAATGCTGGCAGGCCGCTCAGGTGTGAATCAATGAGTAGCGCGATGCGACGTTCTGACAGGGCGCCTATTTCAGAGATCGCAAGCGCCAGGTAGTCGGCAGCAAGCGCGACAGGCTCGGCATGAAAGTTTCCGCCCGACAGAACTGACTTCGAATCCGTAAACACGAGCGGGTTGTCAGTCACCGCATTGGCTTCTGTTTCGAGAACGGTGCACACATGCCGGATGACATCGAGACACGCACCGATTACCTGCGGCTGGCAGCGAATTGAGTAAGGGTCCTGAACACGACCGCACTCTACGTGCGACGCACGAATATCACTACCGTGCATGAGCTCACGCAATACTCCGGCAACGGCAATCTGGCCACCGTGTCCACGTACATTCTGGATGCGTTTATCGAATGGGGTGTCACTTCCCTGCACCGCATCCGACGCCATCGCCCCGGCCATGAGTGCGGCGGCAAGCAGATTCTCCGTTCGAAATACACCCGCCAGCGTCAGGGCCGTCGAAACCTGCGTGCCATTGAGCAACGCCAAGCCCTCTTTCGGCGCAAGCTTGACCGGCTGGATACCGGCTTCGCGCAAGGCGGCAGCTGCTGGCATGAGCCCTCCGTTGACTCGAACCTCACCGACACCGATCAGAGCTCCCGCCATGTGCGCGAGCGGTGCAAGGTCTCCGGACGCACCTACCGAACCACGGGACGGAATGCGCGGATAGATATTGTTGTTTATCAGCGCGCAAAGCGCTTCAACCAACTCGACGCGCACGCCCGAAAAACCCTCCGCCAACGCGATGACTTTCATCAACATCGTCAGGCGCACGATTTCGTCGTCGAGGTCCTCTCCAACTCCGACAGCATGGGATCGCACAAGGTTTTCCTGCAAGTGCGCCAGTTCGTCATCGCTGATACGGACGGACGCCAACTGCCCGAAACCCGTGTTGACGCCGTAGACCTGTTCACCGCCAGCAACCACATCGTCGATTAGCTCGTTCGATTCGGCGACACGGCGTTTCGCACTATCGCCCAGTGATACAGTCACGGGCTCCTGCCAGGCCGCACGCAACACCTCAAGTGTGATTAGCTGATTGTCGATTACGAGCTTCATTTAGCACCTCCCAACATTGGCAAATTGAGACCGTGCTCGCGCGCACTGTCTATCGCGATTTCGTAACCCGCATCAGCATGACGCATCACGCCGCTCGCCGGGTCATTCCAGAGCACCCGCTCGATCCGCTTGTCAGCCGCCTCGCTGCCATCACAGACAATAACCAGGCCGGCGTGCTGCGAGTAACCCATACCGACGCCACCGCCATGGTGAAGTGACACCCACGTTGCGCCGCCGGCTGTGCTCAGCAGCGCATTCAGCAACGCCCAGTCAGACACAGCGTCACTTCCATCTTTCATGCTTTCGGTTTCACGATTGGGGCTCGCCACCGAACCACTATCAAGATGGTCGCGACCGATAACGACCGGCGCCTTCAGCTCGCCGTTGCGCACCATCTCATTGAAAGCCAGACCGAGGCGGTGCCGCTGCCCGAGGCCGACCCAGCAGATTCGGGCAGGTAGCCCCTGAAACTGAATGCGCTCGCGAGCGGCGTCGAGCCAGTTGTGCAAATGCGCATCATCAGGGATCAGTTCTTTCACCTTTGCGTCGGTTTTGTATATGTCTTCGGGGTCACCGGACAACGCTGCCCAGCGAAACGGTCCAATACCGCGGCAAAACAGCGGCCGAACGTAGGCAGGGACGAATCCCGGGAAATCGAACGCGTTTTCGACGCCCTCATCAAATGCGACCTGACGAATGTTGTTGCCGTAGTCGAATGTTGGAATTCCCAGATCCTGAAACTCGAGCATGGCTTTGACGTGTACCGCCATCGACCTGACCGACGCAGCGGCTACCGATGCCGGATCAGACTCACGTTTTTGCAGCCACTCCTCGACGCTCCAGCCAGCAGGCAGATAACCGTTCGCGGGGTCGTGCGCCGAAGTCTGGTCAGTAACGGCATCTGGGCGAATGCCACGCTTGATCATCTCAGGGAGAATCTCCGCTGCGTTACCCAGCAGCCCGACCGATACCGCTGCCTTACTTGCTACAGCCTCGTCGATCATCGCCAGCGCCTCATCGAGAGTCTTCGCGCTCTTATCGAGATAGCCGGTTTCCAAACGCATGTCTATACGGTCTTGCTGGCACTCGATCGCGAGCATCGATGCGCCTGCCATCGTCGCCGCCAGCGGCTGCGCGCCACCCATGCCGCCAAGACCTGCTGTCAGTATCCACCGCCCGGCCAGGTCACCGTCATAGTGTTGGCGACCCATTTCGACAAATGTTTCGTAAGTGCCCTGCACGATGCCCTGACTACCGATGTATATCCAGGATCCCGCCGTCATCTGCCCGTACATCATGAGGCCCTTGCGATCGAGCTCCCGAAAGTGCTCCCAGTTCGCCCAGGCGGGTACCAGGTTTGAGTTGGCGATCAGCACACGTGGTGCATCGGCATGTGTCTGAAAAACCCCGACCGGCTTTCCGGATTGCACAAGCAAGGTTTCATCGTCATTTAGCTCTTTAAGGGCCGCGACAATTGCATCGAAACATTCCCAATTGCGTGCCGCCTTGCCGATGCCGCCGTAGACAACCAGATCCTCTGGTCGCTCGGCGACCTGTGGATCGAGATTGTTCATCAGCATCCGAAGTGGTGCTTCAGTCAGCCAGCTTTTTGCAGACAGCTTGGTACCTGTCGGCGCCTTAATTATTCTACTCATTGGCCTATGTTCTCCAATTGCACGACGTCAGCCGACGTCGATTTCAAAGTGCCTGGTGGGGCGTAGTGCCCGGTGAGTTCGTAGCGACTACCCGGATGGTGCAGTCGCGCAAAGGTTACTGGCCGCCCTCGCGACCAGGTTCGACGAATAACAACGAGCGCGGCCTCGTCATCATTCATCTCGAGACGCGCGCGAATCCCTTTATTGGCGATGCTCGCACGCACGGCCTGCTCCGCCTCTTGCAATGGCGCCACACCGGTCAGGTACGCACTTGGTGTCACGGCCGTGAAATCCTGGTCAATGCAACCCGGCGCGAAACTCGCCACAACGTGACGGTCTTCGAGCTGGATAGGCGATTCGTTTTCGTAGTGCACAAGTAGAAGATGAAACACCGCGGTACCCTGTTCGACGTGCAGCGCCTTCGCTACTTCGCCGCGCGCTTTTTGCTTCGATTGTCGCAAGACAAGGCTGGAGTGCGTATTGCCGCGGCGCTCGATCTCGTCGGCGATGTTATGAACCTCAAGCAGGTGCGAGCGAGAACGGTAGTCCGACACGAACGTGCCGCGCCCGGCAACTCGCTCGACATAGCCTTCGTCGTTAAGTTCGCGCAATGCCCGGTTCGCCGTCATCCGGGAAACCTGCATTTCCTCAACCAGTTCATTCTCTGAGGGCACGCGATCCGTCGGCAATAGCTCGCCACTTGAGATGCGCGCAATGATCGAGTCCTTGAGCTGCTGGTAGCGCGGCTTCGGGTTACGCATGCGTCTCTCCCAGTCGTTTGATTGTTTTGATATACGCCGCGCGCGACTCGTCACGATGCACATGCTGACCAGCAACAACGACCCACTCCCCATTTACCATGACTTGCTCAAGCGGCAACGGGTAACCCGAGAAAACGAGAGCATCAAGACGTGAGTCGTCGCTATGGCCTGCAAGCATCGGATCGTCATCACCCAGAACGACAAGGTCAGCGACCGCACCTTGCTGCAGGCCTCGCGTTTGCCGCCCTGATGCAGCGGCACCACCCTCGAGCGCACGCATGAAAAGCTCACGACCGACATGAGTGTCTTGCAGTGACGCGACATTGCGCGTTTGAGTGGCAAGTCGCTGACCGTACTCAAGCCAGCGCAACTCCTCGAAAGGGTTTATCGACACATGACTGTCTGATCCGATAGCAATTCGGCCATCGTGACTCAGGTAATCATGCAGTGGGAACAGCCCATCACCGAGATTCGCCTCGGTACTCGGACAAAGCGCGACGACAGCATCGCTTTTCGCGAGCGCTGCAACTTCCTCCTGATCCATATGAGTAGCATGTACCAACGTCCAGTTGCCACCGACTTCAAAATTTTCCAATAGCCAGCGCACCGGGCGGCGACCATATGCGGACATGCACTGGTCGACTTCGCGCTGCTGTTCAGCAACGTGGATGTGCATCGGTACGAAACTGTCGTTGGCCAGCGCTGCGATCGCCTGCAGTGACTCCTGGCTGACCGCACGCAGGCTATGGGCGCCGATGCCGACACTGAACGCTGCACTCGTCTGACTTGCGGCGCGTTGCTGATGTGCCAGAAACTCATCAAGCGTCATCGCAAAACTTTGCTGATGAGGCGCTGGGTCCGGATCGTTAAAGCCCGCGCGTTCGTAGTGCACCGGCACATACGTCAGGCGGATACCGCTGGTGGCCGCGGCAGCAGTGATCGCATCGAACATCGTGTCTGTTGCGTCCGGATTCTGCGGGTCACGATGCAGGTAGTGAAATTCCGCGACAGTGGTATAGCCGCTTGCAAGCATTTCAGTATAGACCTGGGTCGCGATAGCGGTTAACGCATCGGCGTCAACGACATTGGCCAGTTCATACATGCGTTCCCGCCACGTCCAGAAATTGTCGTGTTGTGCCGGCGACCGCTGCTCGGTGTGGCCTGCGAGTGCGCGCTGGAAAGCGTGGCTGTGAGCATTGCACAGACCCGGTATCACATAGCCCGCGACTGCGTCACCGGAAGTCGCCGTTGCGCCTGCTTCAATAGCCTGAATCCGGCCGCCAGCAACGCTCAGCCGGACGTTGTCGGTCCAGCCGTCTGTGAGTAGCGCTTTTTTGGCAAATACCGTCTTCATGCGGCCTCCAGTCAAGTTGTATATACAGGCTAGACCATGCTAATTTGGGTTGCAACTCTAAAGGACCAATGTATGCCGGACTGGGATCTGCTACTGACTGATGCGCGTGTTGCAACGCTGCAAGACGGTGCCGCTGACTACGGCGTCTTCGAGGGCGCTATCGGTATCCGGGATGGTGTCATCGAGTGGCTGGGCGAGCATGCGGAAGGGAGCGCGGGCGACACTCGTTCCCTGGACGGCCGCTGGGTCACGCCTGCATTGATCGACTGCCACACCCACATTGTCTTCGCCGGAAATCGCGCTGCCGAGTTCGAACAACGGCTGCGCGGGGCGAGCTACGAGGAAATTGCCCGTGCGGGTGGCGGCATCATGTCAACTGTCCGGGCCACGCGCGAAGCCTCAGAGGACGAATTGCTGCGACTCGCGCTACCGCGACTCATGGCCCTGATGCGAGAAGGCGTGGCAACCATCGAAATCAAGTCGGGTTACGGCCTGGATATCGACAATGAGATCAAGATGTTGCGGGTCGCGCGACGACTTGGCGAATCTACCCCGATTGAGGTTCGCACGACACTTCTCGCGGCACACGCCCTGCCACCCGAGTTCAAGAACGATGCCGATCGCTACATCGACCACATCTGTGCAGAGATATTGCCACGCGTTTTGTCAGAGGGGCTGGCTGATGCCGTGGATGCCTATTGCGAAGACATCGCTTTCAGCGGGCCTCAGGTAGCTCGCTTGTTTCGCGAGAGCGAGTCTTTGGGAATACCTGTCAAACTGCATGCCGACCAGCTAACGGACGGCGGCGGCGCGGAACTCGCAGCACATTTTTCTGCCCTCTCCGCAGATCATCTCGAGTACACCTCGACTGTGGGTGTTGCGGCGATGGCAGAAGCCAACACGACAGCCGTTCTGTTGCCCGCGGCGTTTCTGACTCTCGGTGAAACTCAACTTCCGCCTGTTGACGCATTGAGGGAGCAGAACGTGCCTGTTGCGATAGCCAGCGATTGCAATCCCGGTACCGCGCCAATGTGTTCATTGCGTAGCAATATGATGTTGGCAAGTCGCTTGTTTCGGTTAACACCAGAGGAGTGCATGGCTGGCGTTACGCGAAATGCGGCCAGGGCACTTGGCTTGCCCGACCGTGGCAGTATTGAGACTGGCAAGCGCGCGGACCTCGCAATCTGGGACATCAGCCATCCACGCGAGCTCGCCTACTGGAGCGGTACGCCACAACTTTCCGAATTGCTTACAGCAGGTCACACCGTTAACCTGCGCGCTTGAACGCACACCTCACCAACTCCAGAAGCTTTATCATCACGCTCGGCATGCTCACGGCCGTCGCGGCCCTGACGATCGATCTGAGCCTGCCCGCAATTCCGTCAATGGTTGAAGCGCTGCATTCGTCATTGTCTCGTGGCCAGCAGATTGTCGGCGTGTTCATGCTTGGCATGGCATTGGGGCAGATTCCGGCAGGACTGGCCGCAGATCGCTTTGGGCGCATGCCGGCTCTGTATTTCGGCATGGGCATATTTTCTATCGCCGCTATTGTCGTATCTGCAGCAAATCAGATTGACGTATTGCTTGCGAGTCGATTCGTGCAGGGCCTGGGCGCAGCGAGCGCGATCGTAATATCTCGTGCCGTTGTGCGCGACATTGCGTCCGGCAAAGAGGCTGCCAAACTAATGTCCCTGATGACGATGATATTTACGGCCGCACCCGTAATCGCACCAAGTTTCGGCGCGTTGCTGGTCGCGCAGTGGGGGTGGCGCGCTCCGTTTATTGGAATAGCGATAGCTGGAATGGCGCTGGTGATTGGCATCAGAACCAACCTGGTAGAAACGCATACGCCGAACGCCTCGCAGCGTCCGTTGCGACAGCTGGCCTCCAGTTTCGAAGAATTCTTCAGTCATCGACAAAGTATTTTCGGTTTGCTTCTTTTGATTCTTCCGCCAGCCGGTTTTTTGTCAGTGATCGCGGTTTCTGCTGCATTAACCGTTGAGATCTACGGTTATTCGATCACACAATACGGTCTGATTTTCGCGTGTGCTGGCTTGTCGATTCTCGCAGGGTCCGCCGTGAACCGCTGGCTGGTTACGCGATTCGAAGGTATGCAACTCATCAAGCTCGGCGTCTTGTTGATCTTCGCATCCAGCGCGCAACTGGCCGTAATCGCATGGCTGGACGCGGCACCGTTTTGGTGGGTGTGGTCGAACGTCTGTTTGTTTATGTTCACTATCGCGATTCTGATGGCGAATGCGACCGTGCTTGCACTGGATCCATTGCCCAGAATCGCCGGCGTTGCCTCATCAATCATTGGCACTACATCAAATATCTGCGGCGCGGCCGGCGCTTTGCTCGGTGCGATGATCTATGACGGTTCCGTTCGGAATGCTGTAATACTGATGGCGAGTGTGGGTCTCCTGACGACGCTGATTTTCCTGCTGCGCCCGGTCATTTGCCCTAACCCTATCGTGCACCACCCGGACGAGCTTGCTCGGGACTGAGCTAAACCGAAGAACTCATTCGCTCGCGATTGGCAGGATCGACTACTCGCCAACTACAGAGGCAGCTATGACGAGGTCTAACGAGTATTCGTCATGCGACCATTCAAATTCCGTTGGTACAGCGAAAGTCGATCGAAAAGTAAGCGCATCGGTATTAACTGGCAATCACGTGGAATCCTCAAGGTGCTCGATAACCACATCGGCTCGATACTCTTTTTCTGCGATACGAATGAGCAGGACGAATATCCGAAAATCATCAAACTGGATTGGAAACTGATGAGTATTTCGTACCTTTGCCTGCCCCTTCATTTCTCGATACTCTAATCCGGCACGCAACGTTGCTTGATAGTTCGCGATCAGTACAACTTGATTGTCCTTCTCCGCCGATTGCGCCGCCGTCGCTAAAGCCGTGGCAATGGTGAGGAGCAGAAGTATGTTTTTAGGGAACTTCATTTCGACAGAGTACCAAGATTTCTGCTCGTGGTGATTTCTGCGAAGTACAACGTCCGCTCCCGACCCGAGACTGCCGTTCTGGTTCTTGAATATGTAAAACCGTGAATCGGCGCAGCGTTTTGTTATTGTCAGGAGTCGAGACTACTGAACTGGCTGACGATACGGCCAATACTGTCCAAAGTCCTTACTACTAGTGGTTGAACATGAACGAAATGAGACAACGCAAAACGGCCTGGCTAATGGGGTTCTCTCTCGCTTTCCTTGGCGTTGCCGCCTGTGACGGTGGCGATGGCAGCGGCTTGCCGCCGAGGCTACCACCGGGTGCCATCGGGCCAAATTTTTCTGAGATTCAGGCCAACCTGATCGTGCCAAACTGTACGACAACGGGTTGTCACTTTGGGGCTGGGGCACCACAAGGCTTGCGATTGGACGATGCCAACAGCTATGGCTCACTGGTTGGCGTCAGTAGCCTGGAAGTATCCTCACTATTGCGTGTCGCACCCGGTGACCCGGACAACAGCTACCTTATTCAAAAGCTCGAAGGGAGCGCATCGGTAGGCGCTCAGATGCCGTTGAACGCTCCGCCAATGGCGCAATCGGACATCGACGTCATTCGCCAGTGGGTATCGGATGGCGCTATTGATGACCGAGTGCAATCTTCAAATCCTGTCAGAGTCACCTCACTATCACCGATACCCGACAGCGCTCTGGTAGCAGCGCCGCCCAATATCGTTGCAATGTTCGATCGCGAGATAACACCGTCATCCGTGAATTCGATGACCTTCCTGCTTGAAGCCAGTGGAGGCGACGCGACGTTCGTTGATGGCAATGAAACGCTGATCACCGCAGCGAATATTTCTCTGCCTGCAATGGCACCAGCATCCGCGACATTCGATCTGTCCGGCGTCACGCTTGCAGATGACACGTATCGGGTACGCTTACTCGGTAGTGGCGCGACAAACATCATGGACCTTGACGCCAACGCGCTGGACGGTGAGTTTTCAGGAACATTCCCATCGGGCGATGGTTCGGCCGGCGGAGATTTTGAAGCCAGCTTCACTCTTTCTGTGCCCGTAAGCGGCGCAACACTGGACGACATACAAGCGAGCGTGTTTTCCGTCAGCTGCGCGTCTTCGGGCTGTCACAGCGGGCCGTCTGGCAACAACCTTCCAGCTGGAATGGACCTCACCAATGCGGATGCCAGCTTCGCAAACCTCGTCGGCGTTTCCAGCCAGCAACAGGCTGCTCTGCTACGCGTCGCGGCCGGTGACCCGGATAACAGTTACCTGATACAGAAACTGGAAGGAACAGCTGCGACCGGTTTGAGAATGCCACTGGGCGCGGCGGCACTGGATCAAGCTGTAATAGAGGACATTCGCCAATGGATCACAGACGGAGCGAATCGATAAATGAAATTTCCAGAACGCAAATACGGTTCGATCCTCGCCATTCTCACCATGATTGTTGCGTGCACAAATGTCGCACAAGCTGAGCCCTACATCGCCGTACAGAAAGGCATGCAATGTTCGGCATGCCACAGCGGACCTGCCGGCGGCGGTATGCGCACAGTTTATGGCAATGTTTACGCACAGTCCGAGCTCACCGCACGTCGTCTGGGCGATGGCAACATCTGGACTGGCGAAGTAAACAAGTGGCTCTCCGTCGGCGCAGACCTGCGTGGCAGTTTCTCCAGCGTCGATGCGCCCAATCGTCCCGAGACATCCGACACTCGGTTTGATCGCGGCACCATCTATCTGGAAGCGAAGATCATCCCGAACAGGCTGTCCATATACGTTGACCAACAAGTGGTTCCCGATGAGAGCATCAATCGGGAAGCGTATCTGCGAGTGAACAGCAAGAACACCAAATGGTTTGCCAGTGTCGGCCGCTTCTATTTGCCGTACGGACTCCGATTACAGGACGACAGTGCTTTTGTCCGTCTCGCAACCGGGGCAAATTTTGCCAACTCGGACAGGGGCATACAAGGCGGATACAACTCCGGTCCGTGGTCGGTCATCGCCTCCGTCACTGAGCCCGATGGCGGCAACAGCGGATCTGGAAAAGAACTCAGTCTCGTTTCGACCTATGTTCAGCCAACGTGGCGGGTTGGTGCGAGTGCAAATACCAACGATGACGATGCCGGTGACCGCTCTCTTTTCGGCGTTTTTGGTGGACTGAAAACCGGATCAGTCGCATGGCTGGCAGAGTTCGACAGCATCAGCGACGAAGTGCCAGGGCGCTCTACAGCTCAGGCGTATGCGGGGCTGCTTGAAGCAAACTGGACGTTCAGGAAATCGCACAATCTCAAAATAAGTTATGACTACCTTGATCCTGACGACGACATCACTGAAGATCACCAGGTACGTTATAGCGCTATCTGGGAACATTCACCGTTCCAGTTTTTGCAGTTTCGCGCGGGGTTCCGGCTGTATGACGGCGTCCCACAGGTTGACGCACAGAACCGAAAGCTGTTCTTCGTCGAGTTACACGCACTATTCTAGCTCAGCGAACCATCTCGAGAAGCGGTACGCACTACACCGCGATTTCAATGCGGCACAGGGAGGTGATGACTAATGAAACAGTCCATTGCACACATAGCATTGGTTATCCGCGATTACGACGAGGCAATTGCGTTCTTTACCGACAAACTGAGCTTTAGCGTCGTCGAAGACATCTACCAGCCCGCCCAGGACAAGCGTTGGGTCGTTGTAGCCCCGCCAGGGCCGAAAGGATCAACCCTGTTACTTGCGCGAGCATCGACAGACGAACAATTGAAATTTGTAGGTAGTCAGTCCGGCGGGAGAGTATTCCTGTTCCTCAGCACAGACGATTTTTGGCGGGACTACAACTGCATGCTGGAGCGCGGGATAAAGTTTGTTCGAGATCCGAAATCTGAAGAGTACGGTACAGTTGCGGTCTTCGAAGATTTGTACGGAAACCTCTGGGATCTGATCCAGTATTCTCCAGACCACCCGATGGCGTTCTGAGCCGAACGCAAACAGAAAGACACGTTTATGTCTAAAAATGCACTGTTTCGAACGTTTGCCGCTGTGCTCGGCGTACCGATACTCCTGGTAGTCGTATTTTTCGGATACCTGTACAACTCCCAGGAATCGATTATTTTCGCGGGCACGACTTTACCGCGCGATCACAAGTTCGATTTTGAAATTCCGTTTAAGGAGGTCACGATTCCGGTCGGTGATGCCGAGATCAATGCGTTGCATTTTGAGCAGGCAAATCCACGTGGCCTGATTTTTTTTCTGCATGGAAACGGCGGCAACCTTGATTCCTGGACTGCCAACGTCGACTACTACCGGCGCGTAAACTACGACCTATTCATTTTCGACTATCGTGGCTACGGAAAAAGCACCGGCCAGATCCAGAGCGAAGAACAGTTGCACAATGATGTCCGCGCTGCGTGGAACACAGTCGCGGAGCAATACCAAGAGAAACCGATTGTTATTTACGGTCGTTCGCTGGGTGCCGCGTTGGCCGCAAGACTCGCATCGGACGTCGACTCCACACTCCTTATTCTCGTTTCGCCGTTCAGCAGCATGGTGGCAATGGCTCGTATGCAGTACCCATTGCTGCCCGAGTGGCTAGTGCGCTACCCATTGCGAACGGACAACCTGATAGCCAATATCCGCACCCCTACTGTGTTGGTGCACGGCGATGAAGATCGACTAATTCCACTAACGCACAGCTTGCAGCTAAAAGAGCTGGCCACCTCGAAATCAAAGTTGCTCGTCATACGCGGCGCAGGCCACAATGATATTCATAACTTCAGGAGCTACCTGGACGGCCTGACCAGGGAGCTACCCAACTAAGACGTGCATTGGCAGCGCCCCCGTTCTGGATTCATTGCGAATCGAATCACTCGCCGTTCGTCAGTCCTGATCGCCCCCCCGAACGAATCGTGCAAGGTCATCCTTGAATTTCTTCATTGAGGGTTCGTGGATATACATCATGTGGCCTGCTTCGTAGTAAGCCACTTCGATGTTGTCTCGCAACTCATCAGAGATCTCGAGATGATCAATGAAGTACTCCGTTGCCAGGTGTGGTGTCGCTAGATCGTAGTAGCCCTGCTGAACCAGCACACGCATTGATGGGTTTTGCTGCATCGTGTGTTCAAGGTCGATTGCCGTGTTGGGGATTGGCAGCTTGAAACCCTGCAGATCCGGCTGGGCGTGGCTCCAGTCCCAGGCTCCGAATACATTGCCGAAGACCGTATAGTTGCCAACGTCCGCAACTCCCAGGTCGTTCTGGTAGTAGTCCATGAACGCCGCCAGGTAGCCTGGCCCGATGGACGTCGTCATCGGATCGTAATTCATGGATTCACCGAGTCGATTGATCATGTTTCCCGAGAATCTCGAGTCAACACGGCCGATAGTGACGCCGGTTTCTCTTGAGAGCTCCTTGCTAAACTGTCCTTCGCTAATGCGCATGTCTGCCCGATCCCAATACTCCTCGGACAATCCCGTATAGCGCGACAGCCCGGCAATCACTTCGCGACGTTTTTCGGCACTTAACCTGCTGCCCATCAACAACGCAGGTGCGTATTCGTTCAGTGCAAAATCAGCCACCTCGGCCATGAAAGCCGGCAGGTCATCGTGCTTGTTGGCCAGCGCGCCATGGTAGTTCGCGGTCGACGCGAAGGTCGGCAGGAACATGACATGCGGCAGATCGATACCCATGCCGGCGAAACCTGTTGCGAATTCCATAAACGGCGAAACCAGCACAACGCCGTTGAGCGCAACCATATGGTTGTTCAGGAGGTAGTATGCAACGCCACCTGAGCGAATTCCGCCATAGCTCTCGCCCAGGATGTACTTTGGTGAAGCCCAGCGCTTGTTCTCCGTGAGGTACTGCACAATGAACTCGGAAACTGATTTGATGTCCTGGTCAACACCCCAGAAATCCTCTCCTTTGCCCACACCGACCGGCTTTGAGAAGCCAGTGCCGACCGGGTCGATCATCACGAGGTCTACTTCATCGATGATGCTGTACTCGTTGTTCACGCGCCTGTATGGCCCGTTGTCTGACCAGCCCGCGTCCGTAACAACGGCCCGCTGCGGTCCGAGAATCCCCATGTGTAACCAGATTGACGCAGACCCCGGTCCACCGTTATACGCAAACATTATCGGGCGATCACTTCTGTTGCCGCCATCAGCAACGTACGCCGTATAGCCGAACAAAGCGGTAGGCTCATCCTTGTCATTTTTCATGAGCATCGTACCGGCAGTCACCGTGTACCGAATATTCTTGCCCCCAACCCGGGCCGTCTGCTGCGTAACCGATGTCTTCGCTTCAGGCGCGTCTTTCGGCATGTCGTCTTGTGCAAGAAGGCCCGTCGACAAGGTCATGGATACGAGCAGCGCAATTATTTTTTTCATCTTTATTCCCTGGCATGCGATTCAAATCTGGATCGCCGCATTATAGTAGAATTGCCAGCAACTGATATCCAAAGGTGAACCGGATGAAGAACAAAATACCGCCGCCGATCTTGCTCCTGATAACCGGCACGATCATGTGGCTGGTCGCTCGCAGTGACGTTGCCTACCCGGTCGCCGTACCATATCCGCTCGCACTCGCACTTTTATCTGCCGCCATTGGTTTTTCTATCGCCTTACTCGCTATGCGCCAGTTCAATGCAGTCGACACAACAGTCAATCCACTCGCCCCCGAAAGTGCGACAACACTTGTCAGCACAGGAATCTACAAGCGAAGCAGAAACCCTATGTATGCAGGCCTGCTTTTTATTCTGGCCGGATGGGCCTTGTGGCTGGGCAGCCTGATGGCTGTCGTCGTAATCGTGGTTTTCGTACTGGCGATTACTGAGCTGCAGATCAAACCGGAAGAAAAAGCGCTTAGAGCGCTGTTTGGCGAGTCTTACGAAACGTATTGCCAGCAAGTCAGGCGATGGATATGAGCGAAAACGTCACTATCCGTGAAGCAGGCGACGATGATATGCCTGGCCTCGCTAAACTCGCTGCGCAGTCGTTCCGTGACACCTTTGAGGCGGACAACGATCCTCGCAATATTGAAGACTATTTGCGCACCTCGCTAACGGTCGAACAGTTGCGTGACGACTTTGCAATTGCGACCAATATTTTTATGCTTGCTTTTAGCGGTAATGAAGATACCCCCGTGGGGTACGTAAAGCTCTCAACAGCCAGCAGCGACCCGAGCGTAACCAGCACGGCCGCTCTCGAGATCGAGCGAATCTACGCAGACAAACACGTAATCGGGCGCGGCATCGGAGCCGCGTTGATGCAAGCCAGTATCGACAAGGCGACGGGGCAGGATTGCGACACAATCTGGCTAGGTGTCTGGGAAGAGAACAAGCGCGCCATCCGCTTTTATGAGCGCTGGTACTTCAAAGCCGTCGGTACGCGCGGATTTCACATGGGAACCGAGTTGCAGACGGATCTGGTCATGGCTCGACAGCTAGGATAATTCTGTAGCGACTTTTTTCGATCCCAGCGCGGATTCTGCTATCTGCAACTTCTGCCAGATTTTACTGGACAGACCCGTACACAGGACTTCGACATCGCTGACGGCCTCCATAACAGCCCTGTCATTGAAACGCTGGATATACAACGCCGCAATCTTGCTGGTCAGGGACAGCATCTCGCTGCAATAGTCGAGGTAACGCATCATATCGGGGAGAGCCAGCTCTCGTTCCGGTGATGATTCGGTCGCTACTGATGCATGACGAAAACGGGCAGGATCCTTGAGCAACTGATGCATGTCGATCACATGTGCTATGCAACGTAACTCGTGAATGGCTCGAACTGCCTGTCCCCTTTTTATTCGTGTCTCAAGATTGACCAGGAAGAATATCGACAGGCCGATAAGAACCAGCTCGTTCGTTCCCGCCTCGAGCGCTGCCACAATCTCGATCACGCTGGCATCACCAACCTGCCCAAGGTGTGGGATGACCGCCCACACCATTGAGCCCACAATCACCAGGATTACGAGGATCAATAACACAACAGCGATTCGTACGGAGTATATCGGTCGCGCAATTTTCGGGGCATTTTCCTGAGCGGCGTAACCGAGCTCCTGCAACTCTTTTGATATTCGATAAAGGCCGAAGTTGGGAAACCGCTCGAACACCCGTCGTGACAGCAGATTTGCTGTCTTGGCGATCTTCTCAGGATGCAGGCTTTTCTCGGGCATTCTCTGTACGACGTCAGTCTTTCAGACTGAATACAACCGTAATAGACGCGTTAAAACTGAGATCTGCCGCGTTGTAAGTTTGTCCGGCATCAGCCTCCATCGACATAGCCTTGGCCATCCTGGGTTGTGGCACAGGCGCAGGTGTGTAGCTTCCATCACTGATCTGAATGACATCACCCAGGCGAGCGCCGAGTGACTCCGCCAGGCGTTCGGCATTCGCTTTCGCATCCTTGGCCGCCATCTCCAGTGCCTCACGGTACGCCTCGCGACGTTCGCCGCTATCCAGCTGCGGCGGCGTTACCTGGTTTACGCCAGCCTTGACCGCACCTTCAACGACAGCGCCCAGCTGTTCGAGATCACGAACATCGACGATCAGCTGCCGTTGCGCGATGTAGCCTCGCAGCACTTGCTCTTCTCGCTCGCGGTCCCAACGATAGTCGGGAGAAATCGACGCGCCCGTTGTATCCACACGTTCACGCTCGATATCCAGGTCATCCAACAATGATAATACCGCGGCACTGACATCCGCGGAACGCCGCTGTGCCGCGTCGAGTGTTTTTTCCCGCGCCACAATAGACATATGAACAGTCGCTCTATCCGGTTCGACGCTCGCAGCGCCAACACCCGATACGGTAACGGTTCTCATCTCATCTTCCGCCATAACACATGCTCCCATACCCAGAAGCAAAACTACCCAAATTAATCTCAGCATCTTGCGTTCCTCACAAATAATTTTATGGAAGCTCACTCAACACCTCCTCCAGCCCCTTGCGGCTCTGTGCAGGCGTCACCTTGGGATAGCCATACCAGACCAGTCCCACAACGAAAGCTTCCGATTCATCAATACCGACGATTTCCAGAAAGCGCGGGTCACGCGTTATCGGACCCGTTGTCCACTTGCTGCCAACTCCAGCCTTCCAAAGATACAGCGTAAAGTTTTGAATAGCAGTTGCGCAAGAAGCATAGTCTTCCCGCTGCAGGATTTCGTCCTCTGATTTAGCACAGCTTACAACCAGCCAGCCAGGTTTCTCGGACCAGTTTTCGCGTTTGAAATCGGCTGCATTTTCGCCCTTTCTTGCGCGCACGATATCGTGGCAGAGATCGAGACTCTTTTCGATCGCCTGCTCGCCCAGCAAAAAAAAATGCCACGGCTCTGTAACATGATGGTTTGGTGCCCATGTCGCAGCCTCGATAGCCTCATGCACCAGGCCCTCGGGTACCGGCATCTGCAGATACAGATTGATGGTGCGCCGCCCGCGAAGTGTTTCCGCAAACTCACGCAACTCCTGCGTCTCGTAGCTGGGCGCCTTGCGCATTAAGCCCGCTCGATAATCATTGCAATGCCCTGCCCAACTCCAATACACATGGTGCACAGCGCGAAACGACCACTCGTCCGAGCCAGTTCATAGGCTGCCGTAGTCACCAGCCTCGCGCCCGACATGCCAAGAGGATGCCCCAGTGCGATAGCCCCGCCGTTAGGATTCACGTGCGCGGCATCGTCAGCAACACCCAGTTGCCGCAACGTCGCCAGACCCTGTGCAGCGAATGCTTCGTTGAGTTCGATGACATCCATCTGCTCAATTTCCAAACCGCACTTTGCGAGTACTTTTTGTGAGGCAGGCGCCGGGCCGATGCCCATGACACGGGGTTCAACTCCGGCAACAGCCCAACCGACGACTCGCGCCACAGGCGTCAGCCCATGCTCATTTGCCACCGACTCACTGGCAACAAGCATCGCACACGCACCATCATTGATTCCGGACGCATTGCCAGCCGTTACTGTGCCGTCGACCCGAACGATTGGCCGCAGCTTTACCAGGCCTTCTATCGTCGAGCCTGCGCGCGGGTGTTCATCCGTCTTCACGACGATGTCGTCACCGCGACGCTGCGCTACGTGAACCGCAACAATTTCGTTATCGAAGCGACCGTCTTTGATCGCCTGCTCTGCCTTAAGCTGACTGCGCAGCGCAAAAGCGTCCTGGTCCTCGCGCGAAACTCCGAAATCCTCCGCAACGTTTTCGGCGGTCTCTGCCATGGAATCGACACCGTACTGCTCTTCGAGTTGTCGATTGATAAATCGCCAGCCCAGCGTCGTGTCGTACATTTCGGAGTTGCGGCCAAACGCCGTGGACTGTTTGCCCATGACGAACGGCGCCCGCGACATGGACTCAACCCCACCTGCTATCGCGAGCCCGGTACTGCCCGCCCTGATACTGTCGGCGACATTGCCGAGCGCATTCATGCCGGAACCACACAATCGGTTGACGGTTACGCCCGGCACCTCAACAGGGAGACCGGCCAGCAAGCCGGACATGCGTCCAACATTGCGATTGTCTTCGCCGGCCTGATTGGCACAACCGTAGACGAGGTCTTCAACATGTGACGCTTGCAGCGACGGGTTTCGCTTTAGCAATGCCGCGATTGGCAGGGCACCCAGGTCATCAGTGCGGACCGCGGACAATGCGCCGCCATAGCGGCCGATTGGCGTACGCACAGCGTCGCAAATAAACGCGTCCGACATCGCCTACTTGATACCAACCGTCATGCGCCGAACGACATCGTTCTTTTTAATGAAGTGATTGTACAGAGCGCCAAGAACATGGATCACGAGCAACACTAATAGTGGTTTCCAGACAAACTCGTGGATACCTTCCCACCATTCGTGACTCTCGCGGTCCTCGGCAATGGGTAAAGGAATTGTCAGAAAACTGAAGATTGGCAGCCCCTTGCCACCGGTGCCGGCAATAAACGCCCCGGCAGTGAGCTGCACGAAAACTGCAGCGTAGAGCCCCCAGTGCACGATACTCGAAATGGTTTTCTGCCACGCAGCCATGCCGTCAGGATGTGCGGGTGTCTCGTTCATGAAACGCCAGACAATACGTACGGTCATTAGAAGCAGCACGATAGTGGCGATAGACGCGTGGATGTAGCGAATGTAGCTCTTCTCATCGCCGCGCGGCATATCGGATTGCTGAATGCCGAGAAAGATGATCGCGATAATGCCGATCGCGACGAGCCAATGCAGCGCTTTCGCGAGAGTGCCGTATTCGGCTGTTGTGTTTTTTAGTCCCACCGTTTAAATCTCCGTGCAGAGGTAGCGTGCACGAAGGTTATCACTAGGGGGCGTCAGTCTGCAGCAATCTTCCGCGCAACGGCGAGCAAATCATCGGCGGACAGGCGCACTTTGTAGTCAGCATTAACGTACGAAAACCTGATCTCACCGTTGCCATCAACCGCGTAGACTGCCGGCACTGGCAAAACCCCGTGGTTTGCCATCGAAGAGCGCTCGTAACCATCACCCTTCTTCTTGACGTAGTTGATCGTGCGATCGTTCGCCTTGAACGCAATGCCGAGTGCGATCGCGGCCTGTGCATTCGCATCGGAGAGAATCGTGTAATCGAGATTGGCGATATCCTCCTGCGTTTCGTGACTCAAGCTGCTGTACAGTCGATCCGGTCGGTCGCCACTCAGGAACAACACGTCAACACCGAGATCTGCAATTTCGGGAATAACGTGGCGCACTTCGGACAGGTGCATATTGCAGTATGGACACCAGCCACCCCGGAACGTTAGCAGCACAGCTGGCCGTTCCAGGTTCTGCGGGTCAAAAACAAAATTCTCACCCTCGACTGTTTCTACAACGAAACGCGGCGCATCTTCGCCAACGGTCAGCGGCTGTACAAGATCCGCAGATTCCGCGATCGGCACATCAGCATGGCCTGTGCGAATAGCAAGACTGTACGCGAGGCTCAAGCCGAGCAGGAAAACGAGTGAAGTACTGATGAACGAGCGAGGGCGCATTGATAAATCTCCGTTATTTGCCGAACAGACCGCTGCAAGCGGAGATTTATTTCAATCGCTCCGGTCGCGAGCGATTCAAGCAGCAGCCTCCGCAGGTCGATTATGGTCGGATTCGCGCATAACGTGTAAATCCGGGCCCACTGACGGGCTAAATTCTCGCGTTAAGTCATTGTTTCTAAGTCTAATATGTCTTTTTTGTGAGCGATTTGGCGGCCCGCCGTCTGCGAACGCGTCTAAAATTGGCAGGGTCGACCGCAAATGGCCAGGCCCACATGTCGGAAACGCTGAAGAAAACTCTGCGGAAAGCCCGTAAATCACGGGTCGATACTGATGACGGACGCAACGTCTGGAAGGGCCCTGTCGAGACAGTCGAGCTCGAACTCATGTCCACCATGCGTCTGCAAAAAGTACTGCAGTCGGGTGACACCGAAACGCGGCAGAAGATCGAGGCAGTGGCGGCCAACAATCCCGAAGACGGCGTCCTTGCGCACGACGTCGAAAACGACAGCTACGAGCTCGTCGATGCCGAGGGCAATGATGAGTTCTCGCTGGTTAGCACGCAAATGCTGCAGCGCATGCTGCGTGGCGATGAAATTGCGGATGATACGATCGAACCGCTGGCCGACGATGCTGGCTTCGACCCCTATAACAGCGACTAGACTGCTGCCACATCAATGAGCTGCGCTTACCTGCGCCAGGTAATTAGTCCGACCATTTTTCGACATGGGGTGCAGTATATTCTTCAAAGCGTTGCACGAGCCCCGTCGGAGTCGCATCGGAGAGCAGCATTTCGCGATTCTCTGTCCGCAGGAAGCCTTCTGCGACGGCGTGGTCCAGGTAGCTGAGAAGGTGGTCGTAATAGCCATCCGTATTAAGCAGTCCGCAAGGCTTATCGTGAAACTTTAGCTGGCCCCACGTGACGATTTCGATGATCTCTTCCAGCGTGCCGAAACCACCCGGCATTGCGATAAAGCCGTCCGACAATGCCGCCATCATGCTCTTGCGCTGATGCATTGACGAGACTACGTGCAGTTCAGTGAGTCCGGTATGCGCGATCTCTTTTTCGCACAGCAATTGTGGGATCACTCCGTGAACGCTGCCGCCGCGTTCAAGTACGGCATCAGCGATTATGCCCATGATGCCTTTGTCGGCACCGCCGTAGACGAGTTCGAGGTCGTGGCGAACAAGCACATCCGCTAGGTCTTCTGCGGCTTCGCGATAACGTTCGCTGTTACCAGGATTAGAACCGCAATAAACACAGATCCGGCGCATGACGGCAATTCAGGCTGATTTTGCCGGCGGCTTGACTGAATGCACGATCGCTGCAATTTCAGGCCGGGTCATAACGAGCTCCTCGGGTGTCAAGGCATCGAGCTCGTGTGGAAACACCAGCCATTCCGCTGTCTCGTGCAGATAGTAGTCAGGGGTCATGTCGGTTTCATTGCGACTTGGCTTGAACCACGGCACAGCCACTCGAATGTCCTCCGGCGTATTGCCACGTGCGCGCCGCGTCAACTCCTCGACGACCGCGACAATTGTATTACCTGTATCAAACACGTCATCGACGATCAGGACACGATCATCATGGCGGATTTTCTTGATGATGTAGTTCAGACCATGCACCGCAACTTTGCCTCGCTCGTCCACGCCAAGATATGACGAGGTGCGTATCGCGATATGGTCGGACTCAATTCCGCAGTAGGACAACGCCTCCTGCACTGCCATGCCGACCGGGGTCCCCCCCCGCCATATGGCGATGATCAATGTAGGTTCGAATCCGCTTTCAAGTACCTGAATGCCAAGTTCGATCGAATCCAGAAGCAGGTCTTGTGCCGAGAGTACTGTTTTGTCCATTATTATTCTCTTACGTCAGGACGTGAGGCGCTATAATGCCGAACTCCGATTCTAGCGCAGCACAGGCCGGGAATAACAATAATGAATGAGCGATTTATCGCCGCGGACGATTTACTACGGGATTCGTTCCAGCTCGCCGCCAATATATTCAATGCCGGCTTCAAGCCCGACTTTCTTGTGGGCCTGTGGCGAGGTGGCAGCGCAGTGGGCATAGCCGTTCAGGAAGGCCTCGATTATTTTGGGACAAAAACCGACCACATCGCTATCCGCACCTCCTATACGGGAGCTCCGCGCTACTCACAGATGGTCGACAAGGCCGGCGGTATCCGCGTCCATGGCCTCCAATACCTGCTCGAAAACCTCTGCTCACATCATTCGATGCTGATTGTCGATGACGTCTACAGCACTGGTTCAAGCGTCAACGCCGTCATAGACCAGCTGGCTCAGAAAAC
This sequence comes from Gammaproteobacteria bacterium, assembly GCA_022600955.1. Taxonomy (GTDB): domain Bacteria; phylum Pseudomonadota; class Gammaproteobacteria; order Steroidobacterales; family Woeseiaceae; genus UBA1847. The sequence goes on along the minus strand of JAHZJK010000026.1, from coordinate 28,143 downwards.
CCGTCGCAACTTGCCGGGTGACATTCGCGTCGCGACTGTGTGGTACCGGCCGACCGAGAAAACGCTGCGCACACCTGACTACTTTGTCCACGAGACCTCTGACTGGCTCGTCTTGCCGTACGAACTGTCCGGATTCTCGATTGGCGAGTTACGTCAGAATCGCCCGGAAATGGCCGGATTGATTGATCGACTGCAACCTTTCGCCAAAGCCGAAGGCGAATCACGCGGCTGATGCGTGATTCCAGCGGTATCCTCCGCGCGTTGTTCGATGCAGCACTTGGCGCAGCCATTGCTACAGCGTGCATGCCGCGCTGGACCCCTCCCAAACCCGGTGGCCGGGTGGTGATCGTAGGTGCCGGCAAAGCCGCTGCCTCTATGGCGGCGGAACTTGAAACCTTGTGGGGTGGTGCTCTCGAAGGACTCGTGATCGTCCCCTACGGGCACAGCTGTGACACGCTCGGGATCGAAGTCGTGGAAGCAGCCCACCCGATACCCGACCGCAGCGGAATTCTCGCCACTGAACGAATCATCGCGAGAGTTTCAGGACTCAGTCACTCTGACACCGTTGTCTGTTTGCTATCCGGCGGCGGCTCATCACTGTTGGCAGCACCGGCTATAGGTGTCAGCCTTGACGAAAAACAATCGATTACCAGCCAGCTACTGAAGTCGGGCGCCGCGATACATGAGATCAACTGTGTGCGCAAGAAATTGTCTGCCATCAAAGGTGGCAAGCTTGCACTCGCGGCCGCGCCCGCAGATGTCGTTACGCTTCTGATCTCGGATGTACCGGGCAACAACGCTTCAATGGTCGCCTCCGGCCCGACACTCACGGACGCGGCTAGCGCATCCGAAGCGATCAACATCATTGACCGCTACCACATATCAATTTCAGCAGAGGCAAAAAACGCAGTCGCCTCTGCGGATCCAGTGATTATCGACGCGCCGGACGTACGCATACTCGCGACAGCTGACGACGCTTTGCTCGCCGCTTCGGCCGCTGCTGTGGAGCTCGAAATTACGCCGTACTCTCTCGGCGACCTCGATGGCGATGCGATCGAACTGGCTCATCAGCACGCCGAGCTCGCGCTGCAAATCGCAGCAGGCAAAGGGCCGATCGAACCACCGTGTGTGCTGCTGTCAGGCGGCGAAACGACTATTGAGGTCCGCGGTACCGGGCGCGGCGGACGTAACGGCGAATACGCGCTGGCATTAGCCCTGGCGCTCGACGCGCATCCGCGGATCTCGGCAATCGCCTGCGACACGGATGGTATCGATGGCACCGGCGACAACGCAGGCTGCACAGTTGCACCGGACACGCTTGCGCGAAGCAATGCGCTGGGTATATCTGCCAGAGATCGCCTTCTTAACAATGACAGCTACACGTTCTTCGCCGATCTCGGCGACCTCGTAACGACCGGACCGACGCGAACCAATGTGAACGACTTCCGCGCAATACTGATTACAGACTGAGCTTTCGCTCCGCGCCCTCAAGTGCCGCCAGTGCACGCACCAAAACACTGTGCTCGCGCTCAGCCTGGCCGCCGTTGATGTAGCGTTTCGCGGCGTCGACGACGTCCTCAAGCCTGCGGTTCTTCTCGATAACTGCCGCGAGACTATCTGCGGGCCTCTGCACGATGCTGCCATCGCCTACCGGAATATTTCTTAGCAACGCGGTAATGAGATCGCTCGACGTAATAATCCCCACAAGCAGTATTCCCGAATCGACTACTGGCAGCGCGTGAAAGCCGCCGGCAGCAAGCATCTCAGCCGCTTGCCGCATCGTAGAGCCTGCTTCAATGACAACAGGATCTTTCACCATGATTTGCGCCACCGTCGCAGCGCGCAGTGCGGCTGCGCCGCTGAGTAAATACAGCTTCATGAGATCGGCGGAAGAGACAATACCGACTACACGACCTGCATCGACCACGGGCAAATGGTGCAGGCCGCCACTCTCAAGTTGCTGGCGCACCATGTCAGCCGACGCGCCGGGACTGACTGTCGCCGGATTCTCGGTCATGATCCGAGACACCTGAATATCACGCATGGCTTACATCTGTTTCGGTAAACCCTGACTTGTAAATCAAGCGACAGAACCAATCTACTCGGGACAATACCTACTTAATAAAGGCAATCATCGTTATGCAGGACCTCCCTCATCAGTATCTCGTTGCCGCAACAGCAAACAATAGCGGCAATGTCACGCTCACCAGTTCGGGCGTCGCAGATCTCCAGTCAGCGCCACCGGCAGAATTCGGCGGCCCAGGCGACCAATGGTCCCCTGAGTCACTCCTGGTCGCCGCTGTTGCTGATTGCTTCGTATTGTCGTTCCGCGCGATCGCCCGCGCATCGAGACTCGAATGGACATCACTTGAGTGCGAAACCGATGGCACCCTCGACCGCGTCGAGCGTGTCACGCAGTTCACCGCTTTCTCCGTGCACGCGACCTTAAGCGTGCCGGCGGGCACCGATGTGGCAAAAGCTGAACGACTGTTGCAGAAAGCTGAACAGGTTTGCCTGATCACCAATTCGCTGAAGGCCGATTCACATCTTGAGTCAACGGTCGTCGTCAGCGATAGCTGAGCGCCGCATAAATCAAGCGAGAGATTTCCCGCCGGGGGCTTTATAATGCCCCGCTTGCGGCGCAAAGCCCTGTGCGTAACTAATTGATAGTAAAGGACAATAATGAGCGATTCGAAGATTATCTACACACAGACCGACGAAGCCCCTGCACTGGCGACGTATTCTTTCCTGCCGATTGTGCAAGCATTTACCCGCGCCGCCGGTGTCGCTGTAGAAACGCGCGATATCTCGCTGGCAGCTCGCATCCTCGCGAACTTTTCTGACGCGCTCAACGCCGACCAGCAGCAGAGCGACGCACTCGCGGAGCTGGGTGAGCTGGCAAAGACCCCGGTAGCCAATATCATCAAATTGCCGAACATCAGTGCTTCGATCCCGCAGCTCAACGAGGCGATTGCTGAATTGCAGGAACATGGATTCGCGGTACCGGATTATCCCGAAGAGCCGCAGACGGATGCCGAGAAAGATGTGCAGGCGCGCTACGCCAGGGTCCTGGGCAGCGCTGTAAACCCGGTACTGCGTGAGGGCAATTCCGATCGCCGGGTTGCCGCTGCCGTGAAGGCGTTCGCCAAGCAACATCCGCATTCTATGGGCGCCTGGAGTTCCGACTCGCGGTCGCACGTTGCGCACATGCAGGAAGGTGACTTTTACTCGAGCGAACAATCCTCGGTTGTTGATTCGGCCGGTGATCTGACGATCACCTTTGTTGCCGCCGATGGCAGCGAGCGGGTTCTGCGCCAACAGGTGCCGGTTCTGGCGGGCGAGGTTGTTGACGCATCGCGCATGGATTGCGAAGCATTGCGCGCTTTTTTCACGTCCGAGATCGACGCGGCGAAGGCCGATGGTGTGCTCCTGTCACTGCATCTCAAAGCAACGATGATGAAGGTCTCGGATCCGATCATGTTCGGTCATGCTGTCACGGTCTACTACAGAGACGTATTCGAAAAATACGCCGATACGTTCGAGGAAATCGGTGTCGATGCCAACAATGGCGTTGGCGATGTGTACGCGAAGATATCGGCACTACCGGAGCAGCAGCGCGCCGCTATCGAGGCCGATTTGGCGGCCGTGTACGAGTCGCGGCCGCCTCTTGCTATGGTTAATTCTGACAGGGGTATTACCAACCTGCATGTACCGAGCGACGTAATTATCGACGCATCGATGCCAGCGGCGCTGCGAACCTCCGGGCAGATGTGGGGACCCGATGGCGAGCTGGCCGACACCAAGGCAATGATCCCCGATCGTTGTTATGCGGGAATCTATGATGAAGTGTTCACGTTTTGCAGACAGCATGGGGCGTTCGATGTCACGACCATGGGCAACGTTTGCAACGTTGGACTCATGGCACAAAAAGCCGAAGAGTACGGGTCGCATGACAAGACCTTCGAGATTGCCGAAGCTGGCACAGTTCGAGTGAGCGATGCCGACGGTAACGTAATCATGGAGCACGCGGTCCGGACGGGTGACATTTGGCGCATGTGCCAGACCAAGGATCTGCCGATTCGTGACTGGGTAAAACTTGCCGTGAATCGCGCGCGGCAGACGGGTACTCCGGCCATTTTCTGGCTGGACGAGAATCGAGCGCACGATGCCAACCTGATCGCCAAGACCAATGAGTACCTGAAGGACCACGACATCGGCGGACTGGACATCCGAATCCTGTCGCCTGTTGAAGCAATGCGCGTCACGCTCGATCGGGTCAGAAACGGTGAAGACACCATCTCGGTTACGGGCAATGTATTGCGCGACTACCTGACCGACCTGTTCCCGATCCTTGAACTTGGCACCAGCGCCAAGATGCTGTCAATTGTACCGTTACTCGCTGGTGGCGGATTGTACGAAACCGGCGCGGGTGGATCTGCACCGAAACACGTGCAGCAATTCAATGCCGAGGGGCACCTGCGCTGGGACTCTCTGGGCGAATTTCTGGCACTGGCCGTGTCGATCGAAGACATAGCCGAGAAAACCAATAACGAACAAGCCCGGATTGTCGCTGCTGCGCTCAATGAGGCAAACGGCAAGTATCTGACCAGCAACAAGAGTCCCTCGCGCAAGGTCAATGAACATGACAATCGCGGCAGTCACTTTTACCTCGCCATGTACTGGGCAGAGGCGATGGCAAGCAATAGCAGTGATGCGGGACTTGCTGCAAAGTTTGCGGGTATTGCAAGGTCGCTGGCGGATAACGAAGCAAAGATCAATGCAGAACTGCTGGCAGCACAGGGTAGCGCTGTCGATATCGGTGGCTACTACCAGCCGAACACTGAACTGGCAGCAAGCGCCATGCGTCCAAGCGCGACATTGAACGAAATAATCGACTCGATCTAGCTGACGACGAGCTCGCCGCCAACCCAGGTCGCTGCAATGTGGCGATCGTCACCAAGCATGAGTAACGCGAAAAGCTCTTCATCGAGTGTCGTTGCGTGTGACAAACGCCGCGCGCTCAGCGGTGTGGCGGCCGGGTCGAGGGCGACAAAGTCTGCCTCCTTGCCACACTTGAAATTTCCCAGCTTGTCTTCGAGGTACAGCGCCTCCGCGGCGCCAAGCGTCGCAAGATAAAGCGACCTGAAAGCAGGCAAGGCCTGATCCTGAAGGTGCAGCACTTTATAGGCTTCGCTCGCGGTGCGTAGCATCGACAAGCTCGTCCCACCGCCAACATCCGTGCCTAGCCCACAACGAACATTGGCATCACGCATCGCCCTGAGATCGAATAAACCGCTCCCCAGAAACAGGTTAGACGTTGGACAAAATGCTGCCGCACTGCCCTTCGCCGCCATGTACTGACGATCTGTGTCGTCCATATGCAGACAGTGCGCAAATACTGAACGCTCGCGAACAAGCCCATAGTGATCGTAGACATCCAGGTAACTACGGTTCTCCGGGAACAGCCGGGCGATCTCATCAACTTCCTCGGTGTTTTCTGCCAGGTGGGTATGCATCCACACATCCGGATACTCGCTCGCGAGTCTACCGGCCGCGGCAAGCTGTTCTGGACTCGAGGTCAGGGCGAATCGTGGCGTAATCGCATATCCAAGCCGCGCGCGACCATGCCAGCGCTCAATCAGCGCCAGGCTGTCCTCATAAGCACTCGCAGGTGTATCACGCAACGCCTCGGGGCAGTGCCGATCCATAAGAACCTTGCCCGCGATCAAGCGCATTCCCCGCGCTTGTGCAGCGTCGAATATCGCATCGGCCGAGTGTGGATGCACCGTACCGAATACGAGTGCTGTGGTTGTTCCATTGGCGAGCAACTCGTCGAGAAATACACCGGCGACCTCTGCTGCGTAATCCTTGTTTTCGAAACGCATTTCGGCCGGATAGGCGTAGCGATTGAGCCAATCGAGCAACTGCTCGCCGTACCCGGCGATAATATCCAGTTGCGGGAAGTGCACATGACAGTCTATGAAACCTGGCACGACTAACTTGCCCGTATAATCCTCAACAGGCGTGTCACCGATACGTTGCAACAAAGATGCCGCAGGGCCGGCGTCAATTATCAAGCCATTCTCAAACAGCAGCAGCCCGTCTTCGAAAAACTCAACGGTGGACGCCTCGCTGTGCTCGCCGGGATCGGCCAGACAGTGCAGTAGCGAGCCGCGGATTGCTTGCCTTGAGCCGATCAGTCTGACTCCAGCAACACCGCGTCGCCCAGCATGTGAATATCGCAATTGGCCTCATTACCGCCGCGGTCAATGATCAGAAATTCCTGACCACTTTCGAAAGCGATCAATGGCATGTGCCAGGTTCCGCACTTGTAGTTAATGCCCTGCCGACCGTTAGTTACAAATGCCCGTAACTCCGCGGTATCGACCGACTCTTGTGGTGGCGCAACCACCACGACCATCTTGCAAGGGCTTAATGGCACAAAGGCCTGGCTGCCAAGCGGGTGACGCTCGACCATGTCGAGCATCAGCGGCAGCGAGGTTGCCGCACGACATTTCGCGATGCTCACAGCGACATGCCCCTGTTCTCGGATATCCACGCCGCATAGATCATCGAAGCGCTCGAAACGCGCATCGTTCATTGCATCACTGCTGCGCGACGATTCGATCACATCACCATACAGGGCGAATCGTTCTTTCGTCAGCGGCTCAGGCCTGAGCGTAATCGTCATGCGCTGTTATCTCCAACCTTGCCAAACAGGCGCAGGCGACTGACGCCACCATCGGGGTAGATGGACATTCGCACATGCGTCACCGGGCCGGTCGACGTCAGCTCTTCGAAGTAGTGTTGCTGGTCCATTTTCAGTTTCGACTCTGGCATCAGTGTTTGCCAGCCATCAGCCTCGTGCGTTGCTTCGGCGTCAGATTCAAACGAACCTGCTTCGAGCGACGCTCTGTCGGGGTAGTTGCCCTTGAAATGTGCGGTGTCGATTTCCGCCCGTTCGATTTCACCGGGCTGTGCAAGCGCTACTATCACCCAGTCATTGCCGGGGCCACGACGACGTGCTGTCTCCCACCCATCGCCCATGTTTATTCCACGGCCGGGTACATTGAGATTGTGCATGCTGCCGTAGTGTTCATCGCTGCAACTGATCGCCCGACCACCATTCTCGATCGCCAACAAATCCACATAACCATCGACATCTGAAAAATCGGCCCGGACTTCGCCATAAATTCGCAATCTCGCAACGCCGCCATCCGGGTAGATATGCAGGCGCACATGCGTCCAGATGGTGTCGCTCTCTATTTCGCAGTAATGATGTGCATCGCCGCGCAAGTCGGACCTGGGCAACAGCTCCGTCCAGCCGTCCTCCGGCAAGTCGAGTTCACTCTGGCAAACCTCGATTGAGGCCTGTGGCGGATAGTTACCGGTAAAGTGGCTTGTATCGATATCAAAACCGTGAATCACACCGGGCACACCAAGTCGAATGACACAATAGTCGTGCCCAGGTATTCGCTTGCGGCGACTTTCCCAGCCATCCATCCACTTGCCGTGATCGTCATACTTGTCGTCAATAAATACGGGTGGCGCGGGATCGATTACGCGCTCTTTCGCGGCAAAGAAATCGTCAGTCGCGAACACAACTCGGGTCCCAAGCCGCGGTTGTTCAAGCTGAACCCAATGATAGAACGGGTGTTTCATGGCTGATCCTGCAAAGCTGTTAGTCGCAAGCTGGCGATTCTGTGTATTTCCTGCAGCGCGGCCTCGAACTCTGCGTCGTAGTCATTGAGAAGGCGCACGCCGAATGCCTGCAGTATCTGGCTGCGATCGCTGTCACGCACAGCCATCACAAACGGGAAACCGAACTTCTGCTTGTAAGCGGCATTGAGTGATTGAAAACGCTCAAACTCCTGGCTGGTACATTGGTCCAGTCCGGCGCTGGCCTGCTCCGTCGTCGACTCCGCTGTGAGTTCGCCGGCGACCTGAGCCTTGCCGGCGAGATCCGGATGCGCACAAATCAATGCCAGCTGATCCTCTCTGGAAGCATTGTCGACACAATCTGCCATCATTTCAGCCAGTCGACCAACATCAACCTGCTGTTCTCCGAGCACATCGTAAATTTTTTCCGCTACCCACGGAGAGTGCTCGTAAATACCCCCATAGCGAGCGACAAATGCATCTTTCATGAATGGCTGTCCTCGGGCGGATGTTCAGTACGCCAGTGTTCTGCGATTTCCAGTCGAGTTGCGACCCAGACATCGTCACAGGATGCGATGTGGTCGAGGAATTTCTGCAATGCGGCGGCGCGGCCAGGTCGCCCGGCAAGACGACAATGCAGCCCCACCGACATCATGCGCCCGCCTTCGGCACGCAGAACATCGAAACTGTCTTTCAGATAATTGTAAAACTGATCGCCGGAGTTAAAGCCCTGCGGTGTCGCAAAGCGCATATCATTTGCGTCAAGCGTGTACGGCAGCATGAGTTGCGGACGATCAAACTGGAAGTCCCAGTACGGCAGATCATCCGAATAGCAATCCGCGTTGTATGTGAACTCGCCATAGTCCGCTGCGATGCGATGCGAATTCGGACTGCAGCGACCCAGGTACCAGCCCTGTGGCCTCGAACCTGTCACTTCCTCGTGCAGGCGAATAGCCGTGTCGAAGTGTTTGCGCTCAGTCGCTTCATCCACGCATTGATAGTCGACCCAGCGGTAGCCGTGACTGGCAATTTCCCAACCTGCAGCTTGCATGGCGGCAACCGCTTCCGGGTTCCGCTGCAGGGCCATGGCGACGCCAAATACCGTTAGCGGAAGATTGCGTCCGCTGAAGATGCGGTGCAATCGCCAGAATCCGGCTCGTGATCCATACTCGTAGATCGACTCCATATTCATGTGGCGTTGACCGTCGATCGCGGCAGCACCAACAATCTCGGAGAGAAACGCTTCGGATGCAGCGTCACCATGCAGAACACAGTTTTCGCCACCTTCCTCATAGTTAACGACGAATTGCACCGCGATCCGCGCGCCACCGGGCCAATTAGCCACAGGCACCTCGGCGCCGTAACCTCGCATGTCGCGCGGATACTCGCTCATTGCGCTGCCTCTATCGACAGATACCACTGGTCGATAATATTTCGCTCTTCGTCGGTCATTGCGGTCAGATTACCTATCGGCATGACGCGCGTCACTACGGTCTGCTGGTGAATACGCGCAGCATCACCGACAATTTGCTCATCAGTATCGAACATGACACCGAGTGGTGCGTTGGGAAACGCAGGATGTATCGGCGCAGACGAATGACAGTTGCTACACCGCGCTTTGATTACGTCCCGAACTGCAGCGAAATCGACTTCTGTTGTGGCGCTGTCCTGACCGCGCGGCGCGAGCGCAGCGGCAAGCCCGGCAAGAATCAACACAGCGGCTATCACCGTCAGTGGTGAAGCCGTTCCCTTGTGCCGAGCGACAAAATAGACTCTGACCAATGCGCCGGCAACCGAGATGGCTATCAGCACCAGCCAGTTGTACTCATGCGCATACGTCATGGCGTAGTGGTTGCTCGTCATTACGAACAGGACGGGAAGCGTGAAATACGTGTTGTGGACCGAACGCAACTTGGCACGCAGGCCCGGAGCAGTGTCGGGCAACTCGCCGCGCGCAACCTCCGACACCATTTGCCGCTGACCGGGGATGATGACGAAGAACACGTTCGCAACCATGATAGTGCCAAGCGCTGCACCAAACAGAATGTATGCCGCACGACCACTGAAGAGACTGCACAGCCCCCACGCAAGCACGCTGCACATGATCAACAGCAATGCTGCGAAAACCCGTTCATCGCGCGCCAACGGCGATTTGCACAACAGGTCGTAGACGACCCAGCTGCCGATGATGATCGCTACAGAAATTCCGATCGCACTAGCGGTCGAAAGATCGGCGACACTTCGGTCGATGAGATAGACCTCGGCACCCACGAAGTAAGTGAGCCCCAGCAGGAACATTCCGGACAGCCATGTGGAATACGCCTCCCATTTGAACCAATGCAAGGGTTCCGGCAATGGCAACGGTCCAACCTTGTACTTCTGCGCATGATAGAAACCACCGCCGTGAACGGACCATACTTCGCCGCCCACGCCTTTTTCTGTGTCGTCCGGGTCTCGCGGTACAAGCAAATGATTATCAAGCCAGATGAAATACAGTGATGATCCGATCCATGCCACACCGGTGATGAAATGCAGCCAGCGCACCAGCAGGTTTAGCCACTCCAGTCCGTAAACTGCCATCTCAACCTCGCAAGGGGTGTACGTTGTCTGGAAGATCGACGATGTCATCAGCCGCCGCCTGCTCATACACGCGCAGCACCTCTGCCGCGGTGGAGACTGCTATTTCAGCCGGCTTCTTGCCGCTAATGCCGTCAACGCCAATAGGGCAGATAAGCGCATCCAGTAATGGCTGCGGCATGTCCTGTTGCCGATAGCGCTTTTCAAAACGGCGGCGCTTCGACAGCGACCCGATCAGCCCACAGTAACGAGCATCGTTGCGACGCAATATCCGGTCACACACTTCGAAATCGATTGCGTGACTGTGTGTCATCACAAGATAGAAACTACCTGGCGGCATCGCCGCCACCTCCAGGGCCGGCTCCGGCGCCTCGACAGCACGTACATTTGCTGGCACCTCACGAAACAAATTGCGTCGGCTGTCGATCCAGCGGATATTGCAGTCGAGGTCTGACAGTGTGTTGACGACAGCCGAGCCGACATGCCCTGCGCCGAACACTGCGATATTCAGATCGGAGACAACAACGGGCTCGTAGAACTCCTGAACATTGCGGGTTACTTTCGGTTGGCTACTTAACAGCGCACGGGACGTCGCAACCATTTCGGCATCTGCATCGCTGTCGCCAAACACCGTGTCAGCCGTAACCAGGAATTTTGCGGGCGCTGTTGTCGAAATGCGTGTTGCGATTACGGCCGCTTCACGCTGACCATGCAACGCGCCGACATCTCGCAACCAGGCCGGCATTCCATCGCTGACTGGCTCAAACAGAATCTCGACGACGCCACCGCAGCATTGTCCCATCGTTGAACCAAGCGGAAAGCTGCGAAGCGCCATCTGTGAACTGCCTAACATGCTCACTGCGACCCTCGCGCTTTGATATTCAAGCTGACCACCACCAATCGTGCCAATAGTTTGCGTCGCCGAGACAATCATTTTTGCGCCCAACTCGCGAGGCGCAGAACCGCGAATACCGGCAACAGTGACCAGTACGGCGGGCTCTCGTGCTGCCGCAAGATCCTGTAGTTCATCAATCCATTCGTTCATTACGTGCTTCCGCTTACTGCGCGGAGAATGGACTCTGGTGTCGCTGGCGCATGCAGATCCGGCAACGGATCATCGTCGCTGACGATCGCGTCACGCAGTGCAAAAAATGCAGACAAGGCCAGCATCAGTGGCGGTTCACCGACAGCTTTCGAGCGATAGATGGTCTCTTCCCGATTCGGCACGCTTTGCATCAGCGCAACACGAAAGTCTGCAGCCAGATCAGAGCAGGTCGGAATTTTGTAGGTTGACGGAGCATGCGTGCCAAGCGATCCGTGGTCGTTCCACCACAATTCTTCGGAGGTCAACCAGCCAACCCCCTGCACATAGCCGCCCTCGACCTGACCGATGTCAATGGCCGGATTCAGGGAATCACCGCAGTCGTGCAGGATATCAACACGCAAGGTTCTGTTTTCGCCCGTCAACCTGTCAACGATAACTTCGGTGACGGCTGCGCCGTAGGCGAAGTACAGGAACGGTCGGCCACTGAACGTTGTGCGATCGTAGTTGATCTTTGGCGTCTTGTAGAAACCTGTGGCGGACAGCGAGACTCGCTCCGCCCACGCGGCCTGCACGAGCTCCTCAAAACTCAGCTGCTGGTCCGCGACGAACACGCTGTTGTTGCGAAATTCAACCTCGCCCTCGGACACGTTGTAGTGGCGCGCCGCAAAACCGCTCAAGCGAGCACGAATCTTCGCCGCTGCTTTCTTGGCCGCCATACCATTCATGTCGGCGCCGCTGGATGCGGCCGTCGCAGACGCGTTAGGTACTTTGCTGGTATCAGCAGCCATGATGCGAATACGTTCAACGTCTATCTGGAACTCATCGGCAACGACCTGCGCCACCTTGATGTACAAGCCCTGCCCCATCTCCGTGCCACCGTGGTTCAACTGCACCGTTCCGTCTTTGTATACGTGAACAAGTGCTCCAGCCTGATTCAGAAGAGTATTGGTAAACGAAATTCCGAACTTGACCGGCGTTATCGCGATGCCGCGCCTTAACACAGCGCTGTTTGCGTTGAACGCACGAATCTCCTCGCGACGCACTGTGTAGTCACTACTCGCAAGCAGCTGCTCGAACACTTCATCTGTAATGCTGTCTTCAACGGTCTGCTGATACTGAGTGATGTTGCGCTCATCCTTGCCGTAAAAATTGCGGCGCCTGATTTCCAGCGGATCCTTGTCCAGTCGTCGAGCGATATCATCGACGGCGTACTCGATCGCAAACATGCCCTGCGGGCCGCCGAAACCGCGAAACGCCGTATTGGAAACTGTATTTGTCTTGCAACGATGCGAAACAATGCGCACGTTCTCGAGAAAGTAAGCGTTATCACAACTAAACATCGCGCGATCATTCACAGGCCCGCTGAGATCTGCTGACATGCCACAACGCGAAGCGAACTCAAAATCAATTCCCAGTATCAGTCCGGTGTCATCAAAGCCGACGTCATATTGAATAACGAAATCGTGTCGTTTCCCGGTCATGATCATGTCGTCATCACGATCAAGGCGCAGCTTGCAGGGTTTGCCGGTCTTGTCGGCTGACAGTGCTGCGATGCACGCTATCAACGCAGCCTGGCTTTCCTTACCGCCGAACGCGCCACCCATGCGGCGACAGATTACGGTGATATCTTTCGCCGAACGTTGCGTCGCTTTGGCGACCAGGGTCTGTACTTCGTCCGGATGCTGCGTGGAACTATAGACGGTCATACCACGGTCTTCGGTCGGAACGGCCATCGCGATATGACCTTCGAGGTAGAATTGGTCCTGCCCCCCGAGCGAAACCTTTCGCTGTGCGCGGTGTGGCGCGCCCTGCAATGCTGTATCGGGGTCGCCTCGCACGAGCGTCTCACTTGGCAACACAAATGACCCGGCCTCGACAGCAGCTTCAATCTCTAAAATCGCAGGCCGCGCTGCTATATCGAGCTGTGCGAACCTCGCCGCCTTGCGCGCGGCGTCGACTGTCGTTGCGATAACCGCGAAAACCGGCTGACCTGCGAACTCAACAGTATCGACCGCGAAAATTGGATCGTCATGAACAATCGGGCCAAAATTGTTTTCGCCAGGTATGTCGGCAGCGAGACAAACATCGACTACGCCTGCAGCAGACCGCACTTTGGAAAGGTCCGTAGAACGAAGCTCGCCGTGCGCTAGCGGACTCATGCCCACCGCCACGTGCAGAAGGTCTCTCGGCTCCGGCAAATCGTCCGTGTACGCAGCTTGTCCGGTAACGTGCAAATGCGCGCTGTCGTGCGGCAATGACGCGCCAACAGCTGCGCCTGGTGACGTCACGTTTGCCTTAGCGCCCATAGGAGTACACCGTTTGCAACTCACTGTCCTGCGTCTGGGCGTAAAAGCGCCGCAACAGGTTCTGGCAGGCAAGCATGCGAATCTCCGCCGACGCCCGCATATCGCCGATCGGCTTAAAATCTTCGGCAAGCGCTTCGCACGCCGCCTCGACAGTCGCTTCACTCCACGGTTGCTCCAGCAACGCAGCCTCCGCCCTGGGGGCTCGCTGCACAGTTGCCGCAAGCCCTCCATAAGCCAGGCGAATCGACTTCACCATGTTGCCTTCGAGTTGCAGCCGATAAGCTGTACAGACCGCAGAAATATCCTGATCGAAGCGCTTCGACCACTTCTGGCTAAGCACCTGCTGGTCACTCCTGGGTAATGGCACGCGCACTCGTGCAACGAACTCACCCGCTCGCAAGTCATTCACCATGTAGTCGTGATAAAAGTCTGACAGCGAAACTTCCCGCTCGACTTCTCCGCAGCGCAACACCAGCGATGTATCCACAACCATGAGCGCCGCCATTGAATCACCGATCGGTGAGCCGTTTGCGATGTTGCCACCCAGCGTGCCGGCATTTCGTATCGGCGGCGACGCGAAACGGCGCAGCATTTCTTCAAAACCCGGGTAATGCTCGATAAGTAGCGGTGCAACGTCGGTCAGCGTTGCCGCTGCCCCAAGCTCGAGATGCGATGCACTCGTGCTGACGTCCTGCATATCCACGACCTGACCTGTGTAGATCACCGTATTGAGTTCACGGTGTTGCTTCGTAACCCACAACCCGACGTCGGTACCACCGGCAAGTACAGTTGCATCCTGATAACGACAGTACAGTTTCGCAAACTCGTCCATGGAACGCGGCGCGAAGAAACGGCGGCCATTGTGTTCAATCGCCAGCGAATCCTGCCGCTGTATCGAGCGCAGCGCCGCTGCCCTGTCTTTGGCAGCCGGCGCCTGCAACGCATGCATCCTGGACGCCGCCTCGATGATTGGCCGATACCCGGTGCACCGGCACAGGTTGCCAGACAACGCATCGTCTATCTGTCGCCGCGTTGGATCTGGCGTCTCCTCGTACAATGCGTACAAAGACATGACGAAGCCGGGTGTGCAGAACCCGCATTGCGAGCCGTGTTGTTCAACCATCGCTTGTTGTGCAGGGTGCAACTTCTTGCCGTCGCTCAAGCTCTCTACAGTGATGAGTTCCTTGCCATCCAGTGTGGCCAGAAACTGTATGCAGGAATTGATTGCTTTCGTTTCCGTAGTCTCGCCGTCACGCCGCAGCTCCGCAATCACGACAGTACACGCGCCGCAGTCACCCTCCGCGCATCCTTCCTTGCTGCCTTTGCGGCGCAGATCCTCGCGCAGAAACTGCAGAACCGTGCGTGTTGGGTCAACATCTGTAATCTCAACGACATTGCCGTCGAGTATGAAACGTATTGAGGTTTTACCCGACATCCTGGCTAGCTACCCCGGTAGGTCGAATAGGACCACGGCGTTGTCAGCAATGGGACATGATAGTTTTCATCACTTTTGACTGCGAAACGCAAAACGACCGTATCAAGAAAGGCCGGCGCGCCGAGCTCTACTCCGAGCTCTCGAAAGTAATCGCCGATATCGAACTCCAGTTCGTAGGTGCCTGTTTGCATCAACTCGCCAGAGACCAGCGCCTCCTCCGTACGTCCGTCAGCGTTAGTATTCGCGTAGGCCAGCAGACTCCTTTGCTCGCCACTTGAAAACAAGCGCACCGCAACGCCCGCGGCAGGTCTGCCGTGCATCGTATCCAGAATATGTGTCGTTAGTCGTCCCATCAGCCCCTCGGGTGCTCACCAGCCCGGGATTCAGGCTGTCATGTGATTATACTGTGCCAACCCACTCTCAGTAACAACAGGTGACAGCCATGAATCGATTGTTTTTTCTGCTCCCCGTCATTGCGCTTTGTGGCTGCAACGTCGATGTGAGCCATGGAAAGGAGATCAGCTACCTGCAAATGCCGGGCAGCGAGCAACTGGACCTGCCGTTTTCTGCTGCTGTGCGCGCCGGCAAAACACTGTACTTATCGGGCAATATCGGCAACGTTCCCGGCACATTGCATCTTGCCGAGGGTGGTATCGAAGCTGAAACCCGGCAAACCATGGACAACATAAAGGCTGTCCTGGAACAATTCGGCTCATCCCTGGACGAGGTCGTAAAATGCACTGTTTTCATGGCCGATATGGACGAATGGGGAGCCATGAACGAGGTTTACCGCGGCTATTTTAGCAATCCGCCAGCACGCAGCGCCCTCGGCGCGAATGGTCTCGCGCTGGGAGCACGCGTTGAAATTGAGTGCATAGCCGTCACTGGCTAATTAGCCCGAACCTCAGACAACAAGCGGTCACGCCGCGCCGCCAGCGCGTGCAGGTTTTTCTTTTCGAGCACATCACCGAGCTCGGCCTGCAGGACAGCATCTGTCAACATCTGCAGTTTTTCAATCCAGCCGGGATGCACTGCCAGCCTGGTCGACTTGAGATGCGCCGGGCGCCCTTTTTTGGTGCCAAACGCGAGATTGTTTTCGCTCAGGATCAGCCGCCAGCTGGAGCTGTCATAGAGGATTCGTTCCCGGGTTCGCCCTTCGTTGTAGATCAACGCATCAAACACCGTCATCTCCGGCCATTGTTCGAGCAACCCACAGGACGCGCTGGTCCCGCGCCCACTCTCGGCACGATGCACCTCGTCGACCGTGTTTTTCGGCAGGAACTGCAACGACCCGGTCTTGCCATCAATTGTGCGCATCACGGTGACTGGCACCATGTCGAGCTCCAATAAGCGGTCAAGCCGATAGGCAGCAACACCGGCCTGGTTGCGTTTGCTCGCGGTAAATAGCGCATCGACCTCATGGCTACCGTCAGATACTGAGACACGGGTTTGTTCCCCGGCAGAATTCGGCCGCTCGACCTTAGCGACGCTGCCAGTCAAAAGCAGCTTTTTGAGGGCCGTCGCGTCAAGTCCAGCGGAACGCTTTCCTACATTGCGTGGGTGCTGTGCCGCCACCTTTGTGATTACACCACTCTCATTGACAACGGAGAACGCACCGTTCTCGAATACCAGCGCATTGCCGCTTCCTTTGTAATAAGCACCGAGCATGCCGGTGTCGATCTCGATAAGCTGGCCCTCGAATCGCTGCAACACCTGCCGGTTTGGAGTCGGCGTATGGCCTACTACAACGCGTTGCGCACCTATGGCGGCCAACGCTGCTTCCAGTCTGTATTCTTCGATAAGCTCGGGACAGCGCGCGTTACCGCGATACCACAGCGGTCCGTCCGTATCGAGCAACAACATGTGTTCCGACTCGCGCACAGTATCGATAGCGGCAAGGACTGCTGCCGAGTCGTCCAGATGCGGCATGTAGGCGTTCACTATGTCGCCATAGTCATAGTGACTGTCGGTTGGCAACAATACTTCAGCGTCGATGAGTACTGCGAGTGCATCTACCAGCCGCTTCAGCTCTACGCGAGCCTCACGATTGATGCCCTGCAAACCTGCTTTTGCGACTCTGGGTGACAAGCCACCATGTACGAATGCGGTACCATCGATAACGGTAATTACGTCCTTCTGCAGCAGCCAGCTACCGTATGTACCAGACGACCGAAACGCCCGCCGCATCGCGAAATATCCGCGTGGATACGCTGTATCGAACTGCTCGGTTACGGCTTCGACGCTCGAATTCTTGCGCTCGGCGTACAACGCTAACCAGCGCGACCTTTCCGACGCATCTTCTTCGGCCGCAAACGCCTTGAATTCAGGTGCGCTGACGTAGCGCATATCGCCGATGAGCAGCATCGATTCGTGATTTCCGATCAGTACCCTCACCTCCCCACCAGCCGCCGACGCTTCTGTTTCGAGGCGCATCAGAAGGTCCATCGCCGCACGAGAATTCGGACCACGATCCAGAATATCGCCAACAACTACGAGTTGCGTGCTGCCTCCATTCCAGGCCAGCTCTTTGTCAACAACCGCAGCCTGCTGCAATGTATTGACCATCGCGCCAAAAGCACCGTGAACATCGGAAATCGCAACTACCCGCGAAACGCTTTCGATCGGCGCATCAGCAGCACAACCGGGCGTTGCGGACGCACTGCAGAGCAGCATGAGAAAGATAAATTTTACGGAGCCTGTGCGCACGGGTGTTGGGTCCAGTTTAGTTCGCAAAACGTTTCGAGCCTCGCATGATACGCGACAATCAGCGTCGCGATGATAGAGCATCAATATGCTAGACTTATTTAAAAATCGCGCCGTTCCGGAGCAAAAAAACAATGTCACTGTATCGCTTGATGCTCTTTGCTTCTACGTTGATTCTGACAATGACAAGCTCACTGGCACAGGTGTCCGAGGCCCATGACCCGCTGTTTCTCAGCGACGAGCTTCTTGAAGTCCGGATCACGGCGCCGATGCGCAAACTAATTGATCAGCGGCCGGCGGTTGAAGAGTACCCCGGTACATTCCAGTTCACGTCAGATAACGGTGACAGCATTCATTTCGACGTGCAGATTCGCGCACGTGGACACTCCCGCCTCAAGGAAGAAACCTGCGTCGTTCCGCCATTGCGACTCAACTTCAAGGTTTCACAAACAAAGGACACCCTGTTTCATAAACAGGACAAGATGAAGCTGGTCACCCATTGCAGGTCTTCAGCAAAGTACGAGCAGTCTGTTTTGCGCGAGTACCTCGTGTACAAGATGCTTAATGTCGTCACCGACAACAGTTACCGGGTGCGATTGCTGCGAATCAATTATGTCGATTCGGATGAGGAACGCAGAGAAGAAACGCGCCTCGGCTTCGTGATCGAGCATCGTACGCGTCTTTCGCATCGCATCGACCGGTCCCGGGTCGAAATTCAGCGAGCAAAGGTGAGCGAACTTGATCCCGCGTATACCAATCTGGCATCAGTTTTTCACTACATGATCGGCAATACCGACTACTCACCCGTGGTTGGCGCCGCTGACGACTATTGTTGTCACAATGCCGTTCTATTCGGTAGAGAGAACACGGCATTCTTGCCAATCCCGTACGATTTCGACCAAAGCGGTATGGTCGATGCCCCCTATGCGTCACCGAATCCTCGATTCAAACTCCGCAATGCCAAACACCGACTTTACCGTGGCCGCTGCCAGTTCAATGCACAACTGCCATCAACCTACGCGGTGTTCGTCGACAAGCGCGACGCGATCCTGGCAGAAATCGAAACCGCGGAGCTGCTTAGTCGCGTAGCCAGGAACGCTATGCGTGACTACGTTAATCGGTTTTACAGGATCATTGAATCCGAGAAACGTGCGGACAAAGAGATCGCTACAAAGTGTATTTAGGGGAGGAGTCTGCGTTCAGTGCTTGCAGCCAGTCCGCCAGGATCTTGCTGACTCGAGGATGAATCAGGTAGCCAATCGAACTGTGAGGGTTTGACTTGCCGTAACGCACCGCCAGGTTGAAGATGTGGTGGTCGTGTACCACGCTGATCAGCTTCCGCTTCATCATCGCCTTGAGATCGTCGGCCAGAGTATTGTCGTGGCAGGTATAGTCGTCTTCGGCCGACACGTTGTGCCAGGAAATCACATTTGCGGGGTACCGCGCCTCCGGACCTTGCTTTGCGCCCAACAGGCGTTTGCGAATATTGCCGTCACCCAATGGCGTGCCCAGGGTGACGAGAAGCTCTATTTTCTTGTCAGCGTATTGCTCCTTCAGGTCCGGATCATGCGACAGCTGCCACAACACATCCCATGCAACTGCACCACCAGTGCCATGAGCAAGGAGCGCAACTCGGTCACCGCGATCAAGCAGTCCGCATAGTTTGGTTCTTACTCGCTCTCGCGCCTGCATCGCAAAGTCGGCTTTATGATCAAGGTAGCGTGCAAAATCCTTCGAAACGGTACTGACGAGCGGCCTGACAAGTCCGATCGATCCGACAATAGGTGCGACGACATCGGCAACGGCTTCCGGCAGGGCCGTTTTGCCAGGCAGGCAATCGTATTGCCGAATGCCAAATTTCTTGCGTGCGCTGACAGTCCGCAGGTTGGCCAACGCATTGCGCCGATCGCCAAGATCCAGGCTCTCGTCGTAGCTTTTGCCGTGCCGCATCAAGACCTCAGCGTTCAGATCACCGTACCAGCCCACACTCTTGTTTACGGCCGTAAAGCAGTCCAGCAATTCCGGATAGTCCCTCTCAATGCCTGCACGCAACGCAGCCATCGACAGATCCATGAAGTCATGTTCTGCGGGCTTGAAGTCACGGCCGTGAACGAGCAACAGACTGCGATTGCCTCGGCCACTAAGTTCATCGAGAGTCATCACTTAATTAAAGACTCCTAGTCGTAGTCGTCTTCGCCGCCGTCACGACGCGTCAGCATCGTAAGAAAAGGGCCAGCGAGTGTTTTGCCATACTCCAGCTTCCAGATACACAAGGTTGCGAGCACGAATACGAACGATATTACGTAGGCGATTCCAAGAGCGCCGATACCCGCGGCGAGTCCGATACCGATAGCAACGAAAATGTACATTGCATCCGATGGCTGATTGAGCGAAAAGCGGAAACGCACGGCGGCGACAATGCCAGCCAGGCTAAACGCGAGCGCGATGCTATTCAGGACGATCATGGCTATGCCGGTAACAAGAATTGGCAAGATCATGATGGTCTGTAGAAACGACTGATCAATGCGTCGTGCCCTGCTGGTAATGAAATAGGCCCAGGAAACGGGTATGGCCATGAGTAACGCACCAATACTGGCAAGGAACAGCCTGATCGGCGCGGTACCGGACAACAGGTTTCTCTCGACACTCGTATACACCGGCTCGAAACTGGTAATTTCTCCGCCTGGAAGACTGTCCAGTCCGCCGACAGGCAGATATTCGCTGATGCCCGGATAACGGCTGACCAGGAATGTTACCGCCGCAACCCAAAATGCGTAGTACATCAGGATTAGCGAAAGCGGGATCAGCAAACTGGCCGATCGTCTCATTGAGTCTCCCCTGTCGCAGGGCCGGTTGTTAGCTGACTATATTCAACCCTATCAGGGCGAATAGTGTGAACAGCGTCCGATCACCAACCTGCACTGTATTTGTTGTTGCATCGTATTGTGGTGCTATTTCGACAACATCACCACCAATAATGTTCAGTTGCAAACAAAACTTCGGTTTCCGTTGACGATACCTTTACGACAAGAAATTCGCCATATCCCAGATGGGGCTGGTAGGCTATGCGCCGATTTCAGCCACCGGCAAGCTCCATGACAGACACAGTACAATTACTCGGCATCAGCAATGCAATCGTTGACGTACTCGCTCACGTTGAGCCCGCGTTTCTTGAAGAAATCGGTGCACCGCCAGGATCGATGGTCCTGATCGACGAACAACAGGCACGCGACCTGTACTCCAGAATGGGGCCAGCAACGGAAATGTCAGGCGGGTCTGTTGCCAACACAGTTGCAGGATTCGCCAACCTGGGGGGCTCTGCCGCCTATATCGGCAAAGTCAGAGATGATCAACTCGGCGATATCTTCAATCACGACATGATGTCGCTCGGCGTCAATATCCGGTTGCAACCATCAACGCATGGTGCACCAACGGCACGCAGCCATGTACTGATCACCGCAGACGGACAGCGCACAATGCAGACCTACCTCGGTGCCTGCCTTGAGCTCGCGCTTGCGGATATAACAGAGCAAACGGTCGGTGAGCCGAAAGCCATCCTGTTGGAAGGCTATGTCTGGGATATAGCGGAAGGACCGCAACTCGCGAAGAAAGCTGCCAAAATCGCCCGGGAGAACGGCACCGCGGTCGCGCTGTCTCTATCCGATTCTTTGTGTGTAGAGCGTCATCGCGATTCTTTCGAGGATTTCGTGCGCAATGACGCCGACATTGTCGTTGCAGACGAGGATGAGGCCAGCGCGCTGGTACAGGCTGAGGGCATAGATGCAACGCTTGCAGCGCTATCCGGCTATGGCAAGCTGTTCGCTGTTACCCGCTCCGAAAAAGGCTCTGTCATTCTGCAGGGCGACGAACAGGTCCATCAGGCCGCAACGCCGGTCGAGACACTCGTCGATACAACCGGTGCCGGCGACGCTTACTGCGCCGGGTTCCTGTATGGCTGGGCAAACGATCGCAGGCTTTCCGAATGCGCTGAATACGGCACGTATTGCGCTACCAAGGTTATTCAGCAGGTGGGTGCCCGTATCGAGAGAGGCCTGCTCGACGGGCGTTAACCTCATCTACCCACGCGAGTTTTTGCGGTGGTTTCTTGTAGTGCGCACAAGTCACGATGTACTGGCCGAAGGTTTCAAAGGCTTCACGGCTACCAACGTTGGGATCATTGATAACTCGCTGGCAGTCGCCATGACGCAGAATGCTTCGCCCGGTCATGTCTTTTTCGACATTCTCCCAGACTGGTACGGGCTCATGCCTGGGTATGGGGGCGAACTGCTGCGCCGCGGCGCGGCGCTTTTCAGCCAGCGCCCGGTTGAAGACCGCGACTTCCTCCGGAGCCACCCGCACATCGTCGATAGCTGCCGGTATCGCGGCATACCAGTCAACGGAGGGTTCCGGGACGACTAGCAGTTCCTCAATGTTCTCAGGAAACTCTGTTGCAGTTGGCGCCTGCTCGGTCACAGGCTGTGTCTCATCCACTGCATCAGGTTTCGACGGCGGTGTCGCTGGCGCGTGAGACGGCTCAAGTAAGACGGTCAGCAGCGGCGGCTGCTCCGCGAGCCGCTCAGGAAAAGTGATCAAAAGGATTGCTGCTCCGACAATGCAGGTCGAAACTGCCAGGCAAATTCTTAGTCGTCGATCAGGTACCAATAGGATGCCACGTCGTCTTCACTTCCTGTGTGTCACGAATTAGATACGGATTCTCGGCTTCAGTTCCCGTCCAGTCGACTCGCGTACGCTCAATGACCCGCTTGATGTTGTCTGCAGCCAGTTCCTGGACCGTTCTCGCGACGGCCTTGCCACCATCGCAATATACAATGGCATTGACGTCCATATGGGAGGCGAAGTATTCGGTCAACTCCGAGCGAAAGCCCGTCAGCACGTTGACGACACCGCCTGGCACGTCCGAGGCGTGTAGCACCTCGGCAAAGCTGACAGCGCACAGAGGTTTCCGCTCAGAACCCAGAATCACACAACTATTGCCGCCAACGATTGCAGGGGCAATGTTAGAGACCAGACCAAGCAGACTCGAATCGTCGGGCGCAAGCATTGCGACCACGCCGGTTGGTTCAAACACTGAGAAATTGAAGTGCGACGAACTAACGGGGTTTACAGAACTGAAGACCTGCTGAAATTTGTCAGCCCAACCTGCAAAATATATAAGCCGGTCTATCGACGTATCGACTTCCTTTTCTGCGGCCCGCTTGCTCGAGCCCTGCTGCTGAAGTTCGGCAATAAACTGTTCGCGGCGACCTTCCAGCATCTCAGCAATACGATAGAGAATCTGGCCACGCAGATACGCGCTTGCTTTTGCCCAGCCCGATTGCGCCTTGCGCGCGGCAACTACGGCATTGCGAAAATCCTTGCGGCTGCCCCGACACATATTCGCTATGACCTTGCCGTCCTTGTCCTCAAGTGGAAAGTAGCGACCTGACTCAGTGCGCGGGAACTTCCCGCCAATGTAAATCTTGTAGGTTTTCGCAACTGCAATTCGTTTCGCCGCCATAACTAAACCCCCAACTTCACGTAGGCATCAAGGCCGTGCAATCCACCCTCGCGACCTACGCCGCTTTCTTTGTATCCACCAAACGGAGAGGTTGGATCAAACTTGTTGAAGGTATTCGCCCAGATTACGCCGGCACGCACACTCTGCGTCATCTTGAATATTTTTGAGCCCTTGTCAGTCCAGATACCACCGGACAGGCCGTACGGTGTATTGTTCGCCTTTGTAATCGCCTCGTCGAATCGGCGGAACGTCTGGATCGCGAGTACAGGACCGAAGATCTCCTCCTGCACGACGCGATTGGATTGCGACACACCGGTGAAGATTGTCGGGCGACACCAATAACCTTTCTTTGGTACGCGGCAGGCGCTTTGATGCATCTCGCCGCCCTCTGACTTGCCAATCTTCAGGTAGGACTCAATCTTCTCCAGCTGCATGCGCGAATTAATCGCCCCGATATCTGTGTTCTTGTCGAGCGGGTCACCGACGATCAATGTTTCCATGCGATCTTTGAGTTTCGATACTACTTCGTCGGCAACAGACTCCTGCACAAAAAGCCGCGACCCGGCACAACACACGTGTCCCTGATTGAAGAAGATACCGTTGACGATACCCTCGACCGCCTGATCGATTGCGGCGTCGGCAAAAACGATGTTGGCGGCCTTGCCACCCAATTCCAGCGTGTATTTTTTATTGGTTCCCGCGAGCGCTTTCTGAATAATGCGGCCCACATTCGTCGAACCCGTAAACGCCACCTTGTCCACACCTGGGTGGTTAATGATTGCGGCACCGGTCGCGCCGGCGCCCGTTACGATGTTCACAACGCCGGGTGGCAAACCTGCGTCTCTGCAAACTTCCGCAAGTTTCAATGCCGTTAGCGGTGTGGTTTCGGCTGGCTTCAACACAACCGTATTGCCACATGCGAGCGCTGGCGCAATCTTCCAGGCCGCCATGAGCAACGGGAAGTTCCAGGGAATCACCTGTCCGGCAACGCCCAGAGGCTTCGCCGTCCGGCCCGGGAAGGCAAATTGCAGTTTGTCGGCCCAGCCTGCGTAGTAGAAGAAATGCGCCGCTGCGAGAGGTACATCGACATCCCTGGATTCGCGAATGGGCTTGCCGCCGTCCAGCGATTCGATGACCGAGAATTCACGTGCACGTTCTTGAATAATGCGCGCAATCCGATAGATGTATTTGCCACGCTCAGCGGGCTTCATGCGCCCCCAGGTTGTACGGTAAGCCTCGCGTGCCGCCGCAACCGCTTTATCCACATCGGCATCACCGGCGTCAGCAATGCGACTGAGCTTTTCCTCAGTCGCAGGATTTACGGTATCGAAATAACTGCCTTTTTCAGGCGCGACGAATTCGCCATTAATAAAAAGTCCGTAACGTTTCTTGACCTGGATATGGTCAGTGCTTTCCGGGGCCGGTGCATAGCCCCAACCGCCATCGAACGCGAGTTTGTTTTCTGGAGTCGCCATTGCTAGTCCTTCGAGAAGTAATCAGGCGACTGGTATACACCCGTCGACTGTTTCATGAGCTGCATGAGAACGTCATTTGCGAGCGAACTCGCGCCAAACCGAAACCACTCCGGCGTCATCCACGCATTGCCGAGTGTTTCATGCAACATCACAAGGTAGTGAATCGCCAGTTTTGATGTAGAGATCCCGCCCGCCGGTTTCATCCCGACCATCCTGCCGGTCTCATAGTAGTAGTCGCGAATCGCCTGCAACATGACAAGCGTCACCTGCATTGTTGCGGCAGGCTGAATCTTACCCGTTGAGGTCTTGATGAAGTCAGCGCCGGCGTACATCGCTAACATGCTGGCCTTGCGCACACGATCAAGTGTACCGAGTTCGCCGGTCTCAAGAATAACCTTCAAATGCGCATCACCGCAGGCCTCCTTTACCGCCACTATCTCATCGAACACAAATCGATAGTCTCCCGAGAGAAATGCGCCGCGGGATATCACCATGTCGATCTCAGTGGCGCCTGCTTTAACGGCCATGCGGGTGTCGTCAAGCTTCACGCTCAGTGTCGACATACCGCTCGGGAACGCCGTTGCAACAGAGGCAATATTAATGTCGTGACCGCTCAGTGCCTCTTTGGCAGTCGCCACCATGGTGGGGTAAACACAGACTGCAGCAACGTGCGGCAGACCCGGCATCGCATCATGCAGGTGAATTGCCTTCTGGCACAGTTGCTGAACTTTTCCCGGTGTGTCCTGACCTTCAAGCGTGGTCAGGTCGATCATGCTCAAGATCAACTTCAGAGCGTCGACTTTCGCAGCCTTTTTGATGCTGCGACTCTGAAAACGCGCAACACGTTCATTGACGCCGACTTCGTCGACGGCTGGCACACGGCTAAGATCCGGCAGGCGTGCTTTCCTGTTGACAGCTGTAAGTCCCATACCCTAGTCCCCGGCCGTCGCGGCCTCGAGTGCGACGAGAATCATCTCATCGAAAGTCGTCGCACGCTCGTCTGAGCTCAGCTCCGCACCCGTAGGAATGTCATCGCTGACGGTGCAAATTGCGAGCGCCTCAACGTTGTTTTCGGCAGCGATCGGAAATATTCCCGCTGCCTCCATTTCGATGCCGAAAATATTGTACCTGGCCATGGTTGCAAACATGTCCGGGTCCGGCGTGTAAAAAAGATCCGCGGAAAACACATTGCCGACGTGATAGCGCACTTTCTGCCGTTTTGCAGCCGCAACTGCTTTTTCAACCAGGTCGAAACTCGCCAGCGATGCGAGGTCGTAGCCACCGAACCGCATGCGGTTGCAGTTCGAGTCGGTCGAAGCGCCCATCGCAATGATGACGTCGCGCAGCTTGACGTCGGGGTGCGACGTTCCGCAACTGCCGACGCGAATGACGCGCTTTACGTCATACTCGGTTATCAGCTCGGAAACATAAATCGAGACGGACGGAATGCCCATGCCGTGCGCCATAACCGACACCGGCTGTCCTTTATACTCGCCCGTGAATCCCCACATGTTGCGCACGTCAGTGACGCGACGCACGCTATCGAGGTAAGTGTCGGCGATGTACTTCGCGCGTAGCGGATCACCAGGCATCAGCACCGTCTCGGCGAAATCGCCAGGTGCCGCATTCATGTGTTTGGT
Organism: Gammaproteobacteria bacterium; assembly: GCA_022600955.1. Classification (GTDB taxonomy): domain Bacteria; phylum Pseudomonadota; class Gammaproteobacteria; order Steroidobacterales; family Woeseiaceae; genus UBA1847. Next base: position 1,785 of record JAHZJK010000026.1, on the reverse strand, counting down.
AGCCATATCGTTATTCTTTTGTCGGTGTGTTTATTACCACTTGCCCTGCGCCATCATGCCGCCGTCAACGACGAGATTCGTACCGCTAATCCAGCGCGCCGCCGGGCTAAGCAGAAACAATACCGCGTCGGCGACATCATTGGGAGTCCCCAGGCGTCCAAGCGGCGCGCGCTCCTGCCAGCGGCTTACGCCATCCGGCCAGTCAGTTGCGAGCCCATCGCGATCAATCAAGCCTGGCGATACGCAGTTGACGCGGATTTTTGCGTCGCCAAACTCCAGTGCAGCGGCGCGGCTCAACATCAGGAGACCAGCTTTACTGGTCGCATAATGTGCGTGACCAACCGCCGGATCCAGCGCTTCGATAGACGCGATATTGACTATCGCACCGCCACGCTCCGCAGCCTGCCATGCGTGAGCCGCAAGCTGCGCCAGCAGAAATGCACTGTCGAGATTAGTCGCCTGCATTGACTGCCATTCAGACAGCGACATATCGGAGAGCTTCTGCAAGGACTGCGCCGCCGCATTGTGCACCAGCTGTGTCGGGGCGCTGTCAGCTAGCAGTCGCGCAACCTCAGCTTTGTCGCTCAGATCAGCCTGCAACGCCTGTCCGGCGCCAAGCTCGTTAATCAAAGCCTCCGCCGCAGCCATATTGTGGTGGCAGTGAGCAATGACCTCGGCGCCCGCTGCAGCGAGTCGCAACGCGATGGCGTGCCCGATATTGCCGCTCGCACCTGTGACCAGAACCCGCTCGCCCGCCAGGTTCAACAGGTCGTCCACAGCCACCTGCTCGCCCATGCTGTTCTCCATCGTTAGCAATCAGGTATTGTCCCCCTATGAGCGACAAAGCGAAACCGGGTGAGGAGCAGTGGACGACGGAGCGCTGCTATATCACGGAACTCATGAACTCCGCGGCCCAACCTGAAGTATCAATCGCAAGGACGCGGGTGGAGCCCGGGGTTACCACCCAGCTGCACTCGCTCTCCGTCAACGAGTGGTACGTGATCGAGGCTGGCGAAGGGATGATGAGCGTCGCCGACGGAGCACCTGAACGGGTCACGCAGGGCAGTGTTGTAGCCATACCGAAACACGCATCGCAGCGAATCGAAAACTGTGGCGTTAATGACCTCATATTCCTGTGCGTGTGTACCCCAAGATTTTTGCAGGATTGCTACACCTCACTGGAATAACAGCGTTATACTCCGCAGACACTGAATTAGGAGATACTCAGATGTGTGGCTTAGAAGCAACAAATAACAAGCGCTCCGCTCTACGACTGGCTCTGGGCGCGATCAGCGCCCTGGCGGTAAGCGGCGCGATTTCACTCCCGGCATTCGCCCAGTCTGGCGGCATCGTGCTCGAGGAGATTGTCGTAACGGCGCAGAAGCGCGAAGAATCACTGCAGGACGTGCCGATCTCGGTTGCGACGATGCAGGGCGAAAGCATGAATTCCCTGTTTTCCGGCAGCGAGGATATCCTCGCCGTCTCCGGACGCGTGCCTGGCCTGTACGCCGAATCATCCAACGGACGCTCGGCGCCGCGCTTCTATCTTCGTGGCCTCGGCAATATCGATTTCGATCTGGCGGCATCGCAGCCCGTATCGTTGATCATGGACGAAGTGGTCATGGAAAACGTGGTCCTGAAGGGCTTTCCACTATTTGACATCGAGAACATCGAAGTCATCCGTGGTCCGCAGGGTACGCTTTTCGGACGCAACACGACGGCCGGTATCATCAAGATCAATACACGCCGCCCTGGTGAAGAGTTCTCCGGCTACGTGAAAGGGTC
>JAHZJK010000025.1 GCA_022600955.1 Gammaproteobacteria bacterium | reverse complement strand
TCGGCTGGGAGCAGTTTGGTGGCCCCTTGCCCGGCTCGGAGGTGTCATCCGGTGGCCCAGTGGTGGTTGATGCACATCTTTATGGCGCCGTAGGAGGGGCTGTGGGCGCGTTTCTGACAATTATTAGAGTCCAGCCGCGCCCGTCTATATAATGCGCGGCCTCAGAGCCACAGGTAGCGGAGACGATATTGAGCATAGCAATGGTATTTCCCGGGCAGGGGTCACAGTCCGTCGGCATGCAGGCCGACCTGGCCGCCACGTATCCGGTTGTTGAAGAAACCTACGCTGAAGCCAGCGCTGTGCTGGGCTACGATCTGTGGGCGCTGGTGCAGGCCGGCCCGGCTGAAGAAATCGGCCAGACCACGGTCACACAACCTGCCATGCTGGCGGCTGGCGTAGCGGCATTCCGGGTCTGGAATGCGGCTGGCGGTGCGCAGCCACGTCTGCTCGCCGGCCATAGCCTCGGGGAATACAGCGCGCTCGTCGCCGGTGGCGCGGTGAGCTTCGCTGACGCCATGAAAGTGGTCATAAAACGTTCAAAGCTGATGCAGAATGCGGTTCCAGGTGGCATAGGCGGAATGGCCGCTGTGCTCGGCCTCGACGATGAAACCATTATCAATGTCTGCGAGGAAGCCTCACTGATCGGCATCGCTGAGCCGGTCAACTTCAATTCCCCTGGCCAGGTCGTTATCGCCGGACATCGCGAAGCTCTTGACCGTGCGGTAGCACAAGCTAAAGAAGCTGGCGCAAGGCGCGCGATTATTCTGCCCGTCAGCGTGCCATCGCATTCTTCGTTGATGATCGGTGCAGGTGAGTCCCTCAGAGAAACTCTCGCCGAGGCCGATTTCAAGGCACCATCTATTACTGTGGTCGCCGCAACGGACGGCGTGCCGTACTCGGACCCTGACGATACCCGGGACCGACTTGCACGCCAGGTGTTTGGGCCTGTGCAGTGGGTAAATACCGTCAACGGCATGGTTGAAATGGGTGCGTCTTCTTTCATTGAATGCGGACCCGGCAAAGTGCTCGCCGGCCTCTGCCGACGCATCAACAAGAAAACGCCGGTCGCTTTTATCGACAACAACGACAGTTTGCAAAAAGCGCTACAAATCTAACGAACCGCTAAGGATTCAATATGAGCTCTCTTTTTAGTTCAGACGTACTGGACGGTCAGGTCGCGTTGGTCACGGGTGCATCCCGCGGCATTGGCGCATCAATTGCAGAGGTGCTCGCAAACGCGGGCGCCAGGGTCGTTGGTACTGCAACGAGCCAGGCCGGCGCCGACGGTATTACCGAGGCTCTCGGTAGCCGCGGCCGCGGCATTGTCTTGAACGTATCAGACGGTGATTCCGTGCAGGCGGCAATCAAGGATATTCAGAGCAACGAGGGCAGTCCGCAGATTCTCGTCAACAACGCTGGTATCACGAAAGACAATCTGCTGATGCGCATGAAACAGGATGAATGGGACGACGTTATCGCAACCAATCTCACAGGCATGTATCGCGTCAGCAAGGCTTGTTTGCGTGGAATGATGAAAGCCAGGCAGGGGCGAATCATTAACATCGCCTCTGTCATCGCCGTGATGGGCAATGCCGGTCAGGCCAACTACGCCGCAACAAAGGCGGGCATGATCGGATTCTCCAAGTCTCTTGCACGAGAAATTGGCTCGCGTGGCATCACCGTGAACGTCGTTGCGCCTGGATTTATCGATACAGACATGACCAAAGTCCTGCCCGATGAACAGCGTGCGGCCATGCTTGGACAGGTTCCACTCGGACGCCTCGGTGACAGTGCCGATATCGCCAATGCGGTCGTGTTTCTGGCCTCTGGAGGCGGCGCCTACATCACCGGTGAGACCCTGCATGTGAACGGCGGCATGGTGATGGACTGATCGGCTATAGATTGCCACGGATGATTCACTTACAATAGCCACCCACGCCCGGGAAGCACCTTGAAATATCAAGGACTTAGCGGTAAAAAGGGCACAAAGAACGGCCATTTTGAGCGGCTCTAACTGATCCCCAGAATGACAATTTCAGTCTTTTTCAGGAGTAATAAAGACTATGAGCAGTATCGAAGAACAGGTTAAGGGCATCGTTGCCGAGCAACTCGGAGTTAAAGAAGACGAGGTAACAAACGATGCATCTTTTGTTGATGATCTAGGTGCCGACTCGCTCGACACCGTCGAGTTGGTGATGGCTCTCGAAGAGGAATTCGAAACCGAAATTCCTGACGAGGACGCTGAGAAGATCACAACCGTACAACAAGCTATTGATTTCGTAACCGCACGCCAAAGCGCGGACTAACGTTATCGGCGCGGCGACATTTCTTGTCGTCGCGCCAATCTTATTTTTCTTTTGGCGACTCCGCCAGACAATAACTGACGATCGAACTTGAGCAAACGACGCGTTGTAATAACTGGTATGGGCATCGTCTCACCGGTTGGCAGTTCACTCGATACCGCCTGGAGCAATGTTTGCGAAGGTGTATCGGGCACTCAACTCATTGAAGATTTCGATACATCGAGTTTTCCGACCCGCATAGCCGGCCTGGTAAAAGACTTCGACGTAGACACTTATCTGACGAAAAAAGATCAGCGCAAGAATGATCCTTTCATTCATTACGGCGTCGCCGCCACGATGGATGCGATCGCCGATTCAGGCCTCGAAATCACAGCAGAAAACGGACACTCGATCGGTGTTGCGATGGGCGCGGGAATCGGTGGCATCAAGACCATCGAAGACAATCACAACAAGATGCTGGAAGGCGGTGTGCGTAAAGTCTCGCCGTTTTTTATTCCAGGCAGCATCATCAATATGACGTCCGGTCAGGTGAGCATCCTGCAGCATATTACCGGGCCGAATCTTTCCGTTGTCACCGCATGTGCGACGTCAACGCATTGTATCGGGCTTAGTGCACGGAGTATCGAACACGGAGACGCCGAGGTAATGCTTGCCGGAGGTTCGGAGTACGCAACAACACCTCTGGCGATGGCTGGCTTCTGCTCAGCTCGCGCAATGACGACACGCAACGATGATCCGGCCGGCGCCAGTCGACCCTATGACATAGATCGTGATGGTTTTGTTTTGAGCAACGGCGCTGGTTGCGTAGTACTCGAGGAGCTCGAGCACGCCAGGGCACGCGGCGCAAAAATATATGCTGAACTGATCGGCTTCGGCATGAGTGGCGACGCTTTCCATATCACGTTGCCGCCTGCTGACGGGGAAGGCGCCCGCAAATGCATGACGGCCGCTCTCAAAGATGCCGGGATAGACGCGCGCGACGTTGACTATCTAAATGCGCACGGTACTTCTACACCGGCCGGTGATATTGGTGAGACCACAGGCATCAAGCGGGCATTCGGTGACCATGCGAAGGACCTCGTTGTCAGTTCAACGAAATCGACAACCGGACACTTGCTGGGTGCGGCCGGAGCCGCTGAGGCAATTTTCTGCGCGCTGGCAATCAAGCACCAGGTCATCCCGCCAACGATCAACCTGCAAAACCAGGACCCTGAGTGCGATCTCGACTACACGGCGAACGTTGCGCGTGATGCAAAGGTCAAAACCGCAATCTCGAACTCGTTCGGATTTGGCGGTACCAATGGCAGCATAATTCTTCGCGCGGTTGACTGACTTTCCGATTTCAGTCGCTACGCCGGACGTGTTGAGAAAACTCAACCAGGCGTTTCCGACTCGTTATCCGTTTTTGTTACAGAGCACTGCTCCCGGTGGGAGTTTGGGTCGCTTTGATATTTTGTTTGCGTTTCCGGGTGAGTCACTTCAGCTAGAGGCTGATGGTCAGCTGTCCGGTCGACACGACCCGGATGCGACAAGTTTCCTGGATGAGCTGGACAAGTGGTGGCGGCAGGAAAGCAGCGCGAGCGGGCATGCTGAGCTGCCTTTCCACGGTGGCTGGTTCGTGTATCTGGGTTACGAACTGGCAGGCGAAGTGGAGCCTGGCCTCAAGCTCTCGCAGGACCCACAATTGCCAGTTGCTTTTGCGGTCCGTTGCCCGGTCGCCTTGATCTTCGATCACGAGGACGATAGCTGCCGGATTGTTTGTGAAACACACGAATGTGTCGATCGCGCGCAACTTGAGGCGGATCTCAAAGCAGTGGCTGGCACCTCCGATCGCGTCGTAACAACGACGGCGGAAGTGATTGAGGAACCCGGCGAAAAGTTCATGCATGCTGTCGAACGTGCCAAGGAGTACATTGCCTCGGGCGATGTCTACCAGGCGAATCTCTCGCGCGAATGGAATACCGAGGTTTCGCCCGCGCTGAGTTCCGAAATGATTTACGCATCTCTATGTGGGGAAAACCCGGCTCCTTTCGCCGGAATCGCGCATTGGCAGGGTGTCTCTGTCATATCATCATCACCGGAACGGCTCGTGAGCATCAGGGACGGCATGATATCTACACGACCGATCGCAGGAACGCGACCTCGCAGCAGCGACTCGGCGGCGGACGACGAGTTATCAGAAGAATTGTTTGCGCACCCAAAAGAACGTGCCGAACACGTCATGCTGATTGACCTTGAGCGAAACGATCTTGGACGTGTTTGCGAGGCGGGCAGTGTAGAAGTCAATGAAATGATGGTCCTCGAGTCCTACGCGCATGTGCATCACATTGTTTCCAACGTTCGTGGACGTCTTGACCCCGGTGTTACGCCCGGTAAGGCTATCGCCGCGGTTTTCCCGGGCGGTACGATTACCGGTTGTCCAAAAGTTCGTTGCATGGAAATTATCAGCGAACTTGAGAAGAGCGCGCGCGGCGCATATACGGGTTCGTTCGGCTACCTGAATCGCGACGGCAGCCTGGATTTGAATATTCTGATCCGGACGATGGTCAAGAGCGGGAATCACGTTACCTTTAGGGCTGGGTCTGGCATTGTTGCGGATTCCGAGCCGCAAGCGGAGCTGGAAGAAACCAGGGCAAAGGCCAAAGGCATGTTGAGAGCGCTAACAGATGGGTGAGTGGTATCGGAATGGTGAACCGGTCGGCGAAATCTCGATCGCCAGTCGCGGTCTGCACTACGGTGATGGCCTGTTTGAGACCATCGCGATACGGGCGGGTAGCGCGCGGCTCTGGGAGTATCATGCGGAGCGCCTGACGCAGGGCTGCGAGCGACTTGGGCTAAAAGCACCTCACACCGACCAGTTACTGCAGCAGGTAACAGACGCGATCAGACAAAGTGATGTACCCGAGGCGTATTGCATCGCGAAAATCATCGTCGTAGCGGCCCCGGGACTCCGAGGCTACGGACGACCGAGACCGATCGAAACTGAAACCTATGTTGGTGCCTTCCTGACGCAACCGGTTGCACTCGACAAATATCACAAAGGCCTCGATACATTACTGTGCGAGACCCGGCTGGCATGCGGTTCACCGTTTGCCGGACTGAAAACACTCAATCGGCTGGAACAGGTGCTCGCAAGATCTGAGGTTCTGGAGGCGCGATTGTTTGAAGGGTTGACGATGGACGCGGACGACAGACTTATCTGCGGTACCATGAGCAACGTGTTTCTCGTTGCAGAAAACAAGATTTCAACACCACAGTTAAACCGCTGTGGTGTTGCGGGCGTCATGCGTCGACTTGTTGTTGACGTTCTTGCAGACACCGACTGCAAGGTGCAGGAAATCGATATCAACAGGGAGCAATTGGCTAGTGCCGATGAGGTGTTTCTTAGTAACAGTCAGTTTGGTCTCTTGCCTGTGAAAAGCTGCGCAGACTGGTGCTGGGATGTGGGCCCGGTAACGCAAGAGGTCATGCGTAGCCTGGCGGAGCAGGGAATACGGGAGTGCAGGCTTTGAATCGCTGGTTACTGTCTGGTCTTGCCATCTTTGTCGCAGCTTGCGTTGCGGTCGGACTGCTTGCACTGCAAGTCAACCGTTTCATGAACACGGAACTGGATGTGCCGGAAACCGGCGTTGCATTCGAAATTCCGGCAGGTAGTTCTTTTGCGAGCGTCTCTCGCCGACTGGTCGAGCAGGAGATAGTCTCCGGAGACCGCTGGCTACGACTGTATGCGCGTTGGCACAAACTCACCGGTGCGATCCAGGCGGGTGACTACCTGATCGAAAAGGGCGCTACGCCAGAATCCCTGTTGCAACAGTTTACAACCGGCGATGTACGGCTCTATTCGTTCACTATCATTGAAGGCTGGAGTTACCGTGAAGTGCTTGCAGCGCTGCACAGAAATGCGGCGATCGAAGTGACGATGACCGATGAAGACTGGCCTGCATTGCTTGAGTCCCTGGGCGCAAATCACACTCATCCCGAAGGCATGTTTCTGCCAGAGACTTACAACTTTCCCAGTGAAACGACAGACAAGGCGTTGCTAGGGCAGGCATATCAACTGATGCAGAAGGTCCTTGCCGAGGAATGGCCCAACCGCGCCGAAGATGCCCCCGTCAAGACGCCTTACGAGGCTCTGATTCTCGCCAGCATTGTTGAAAAGGAAACGGCTCGAACAGATGAGAGACCGCGAATTGCTGGCGTATTCGCCCGGCGCTTACAAAAACGCATGCGGCTACAAACAGACCCGACAGTGATATACGGCATAGGCCCGGCTTTTGACGGCAATATCACACGCAAGCACTTGCGCACCGATACGCCATACAACACATACACCCGCCATGGATTGCCGCCGACGCCCATTGCCATGCCAGGCAGAGATGCAATCCGTGCTGCGCTGAATCCTGCAAGTGGTGAGGAGTTGTACTTTGTTGCGACCGGGCTTGATGACGGCAGTCATAAGTTCTCTGCGACCAAAGCCGAACATGATGCCGCGGTTGCTGAGTATTTACGCCGGCTGCGCCAGCGCCGCAACGGAAGCTGAAGATGCGCGGTCGGTTTATTTCTGTAGAAGGCATTGAAGGTGTTGGCAAGTCGAGCAATATCGCGGCGCTTGTAGGCCACATCGAATCGGCGGGTTTCGAAGTGCTGCAAACACGTGAACCGGGCGGCACGCCGCTTGCGGAGGATATACGCGACATACTGAAGGATCGTGGCGATGAGCCTATTCCCGAAGTCGCCGAGTTGCTGCTGATGTTTGCAGCACGCTCGCTAAACGTAAACAACGTTATTATTCCGGCGCTCGAAAATGGCAAATGGGTCGTCAGCGACCGCTTTACTGATTCCAGCCGCGCCTACCAGGGCGGCGGCAGGGGTATTCCGCTCGCAACCATCGATGGTCTTGCGGACCTGGTGCATCGCGACACATGGCCGGACCTGACAATCTTGCTGGATGCGCCCGTGGAGATTGGTCTTGGACGTGTGAGCAAGCGCGGTGCACGAGACCGGTTTGAACAGGAGCAGCACGAGTTCTTTGAGCGCGTCCGAGAATGCTATCTGCAGATTGCGGCTATGGAGCCGGAACGTTTTGCGATCGTCGACACGACACGACCACTGGCTGATGTGCGCCAGGATGTGATCGCGCTGGCTGACCTGCTTTTAACTAAGTAAAGACATTAAGAAAGAGCTATAAGCTACTGTTTTATGGAATTAACCTGGCACGAAAGCTTTGCAAGATCCTGGTCGGACAGAATCCAGCAGGATCGACTGCCGCACGCGGTGATGCTGACTGGACCGAAGGGCGTTGGCAAACGCGCTGCGGCGTCCTGGATTGCCAGTCAAAAGCTGCGTCCGGATCCATTGTCGATGCTGCCCGTGTCACCCTACGAAGTCCTTGAACACCCTGATATGCGTTGGATTACGACAGCCGAAGACAAAAAAACCATTGGTATCGAGCAGATTCGCGATCTCGTGAGTGAACTCAATCTGACCAGTTATGAAGGGCGTGGCAAAGTGGCTGTCATTGAACCGGCCAATGACATGACTGCAAATGCCGCAAACAGCTTGTTAAAGACACTGGAAGAACCTCCCGGTGACGCACTACTGGTATTGATAGCCGATCGCGTTGGCAAATTGCCTGCCACTATTTTCAGTCGTTGCCAGAGAATCGATTTTGGCGTTCCGGGCGCGACAGAAGGGCTGAAGTGGCTCGACCGCAGCCATCCCGGAAACAACTGGGCGGAGGCCTTGCGAATGGCCGGGGGTGCGCCGCTGGCCGCACTCTTGAGTGCAGACGACCTTGAAACGAGCTCATCAATGGGGCGCGACCTGCAGGTGCTGGGTAATGGCAGCGGCTCTGCCGTCGAGGTCGCTGCCCGCTGGGCAAAACAGGACCCCCAGTTTGTACTGACCTGGCTCGCACAACAGGTCAAACTGACCATTATGGCGGGTTCTGTGGGTCGGGAGGCTGCGCCTGGCCTGGCAATTGACGAATCTGTGCTGCGCCGCATGGACAGGCGAAATTTGTTCTGCTATTTAGACATAATCAATAGACTGCGTGGGCAGCCAGGCGGCTCGTACAACGTTCAACTAACACTTGAAGGGCTGTTGATCGACTGGACCGCTGGCCTCAAAGACTGCGGCCTCGCGCCGCCAACAGATGGCATGGAACTGATGCTGAAGCGCTGCTAAGGCACGACAACAAGAGACAAGAGCGACATGAGCAAACCCGGATTACTTACACTGACGATCAAAGACAAGAGCGCCTTGTACCTCGCGTACATGCCCTATGTGATCAACGGTGGCCTGTTTATCCCCACCAACAGCTCTTACCGGCTCGGCGATGAGGTGTTCATGCTACTCAACCTGATGGGTGAGGAGGAGAAGATTCCGGTTGCAGGTACGGTCATCTGGATGACGCCAAAAGGTGCGCAAGGTAAGCGCACGGCCGGTATTGGTGTGCAATTCTCAGATCAGGACCAAGGTAATACGCAAAAGAAGATTGAGAACTACCTGGCTGGCGCACTTGGCGGCGAGAAGCCTACCCATACGATGTAACTGCTGCGTGCCGTCGATGCGGCACAACACACTTGTCAGGATTGTTCGCGGTTGATGCCGCCCTGCAAGACATACGCCTGGTAGCCACGCTCATTCAGAATGTAGGCACCAGCAGAGCTGCGACGACCTGTGTCGCAACAAACTACATACTTCTTCGTTGCGTCCAGCGTATTCAGCTTCAGGCGAATAAAGTACAGCGGGATATTTAGCGCGCCATCGAGGTGTTGGTTCTCGAATTCGCTGGGTAGACGAACATCCAGCCATTGGCCACCTGAGCGAATAATCTCCTCAGCGTCGGACATGCTCAGCCAGTCAAGCATAGGCTCGTTCAGCAGAGTCTTGAAATCATCCTTGCCGAGACGCATGACCGCACCGTCGCTTTGCATTGTTACCGTCGCGTTGCGCTTCGCATCAGAGATCAAAGCCTCTTCGCCGAACGTATCGCCGACCTTGAGCTCAGCCAGCTTGATTCCTTCCTTGCTAAGCGGCGTTTCGCGCGTCACGAGGGCAGATCCCCCGATCAATACATAAAAGTAGTCACCCTCAGCACCTTGCTTGAGGATCACATCGCCAGAGCGATAGTTGATCTGCTGCATGCGCATGAAGATCGCCTGGATATTTGCAGGCGGAATTTTGTGGAATGCCTTCGTCTGCAGCAGCATTGTCATCCAGTCTTCGTTGGTCTGGTCTGACTTGCCTTGCAGGTCCGATACTTCGTAGGTGCCGGTTTGGTCCCACGTGAGCATCACATCGAGCAGATCACTGTCTATGGAGATGAACTGCACCCGATCACGAGCCTTGGCAGAGACGCGGCGCGGGTAAACCGGCGCGACGGGGTTGCGTGCCAGGTCAGAGCCGCCTTTTACTGTTGCAACCAGTTTGGCGCCGTCGACGAGATCGAGAGTGCCTTCGATGACATAGATCGTGCGTTTCTCGGTGTCGCCTTCTTTGAACAACACCTGGCCGGGCGACATCTCACGGATCTGTACTTTGCGAGCCAGGGCCGCAAGGTTGTCCCGTTTTAAGCCGTCCAGCGGGGAGAATGCTGAGAGCAGCTCTGTGCTTACCTGCTCAATTGCCATTAGTCATCCTGCTTCACTCGATTTTCGCTCTGGGCGTTGCTGCCCCAACAGTCCCGTATTCTACCGTTAATTCAATAACTTCTGGAACCTTCTATTGCGCGCAGCGTGAAGCGGCGCACAGTTTGCTTTCCACCCGGCAAGCATCTGTGACCGCGATCACAGGTCGGACCACCCATTGTGCGGCTCAAAGCGAGCGCCATGCGCCTTCGCTAACTCGTTTAGCCGCATAACGACGCTGGTAGTACCGCGGTCGCTGGCATAGTTAAGCGGTCCGCCGCGAAACGGTGCGAATCCCGTACCGAAGATCACGCCCGCATCGAGCAGATCACGGTCTGAAACGACGTTCTCGGACAGGCAGGCAACGGCCTCGTTGAGCATTGGGAGAATCAGGCGGTCCTCAATATCGGCGGGCACACTGGCGCTGCCGGCATCCGGCTTGACCGCCTTGCCATTCTCCCAGCGGTAGTAACCCTCGCCAGACTTGCGGCCGAGCAGACCCGCATCGACCTTGGCCTTGAGTGCCTCAGGGACAGGCCGGTCCATCGATGCGCCGAGCACCTTTGAAACGTGCATCGCAACATCAAGCCCAACGCTGTCCGCAAGCTCGACAGGTCCCATCGGCATTCCGAAAGCCTCCGCAGCCTTGTCAATTTCGGCCAGCGGCACACCTTCTTCTGCCAGATGCATGGCCTCACCCATATAGGGTGCCAGGATACGATTGACGACGAACCCGGGTGAACTTGCGCACTCAAGCGGGAACTTGCCGATACCCTTGGTGAATGCAAACCCGATATCGAGGGCGTCCTGCTCGGTGTCTTCGCAGCGAATGACTTCAACCAGCGGTAGCATCGCCACCGGGTTGAAAAAATGCAGGCCGATGAACCGTTGTGGTTCGTCGAGCACAGTACGCAGCTCCTCCAGTCGAATACTGGACGTGTTGGTTGCCAGTAACGCGCCAGGTTTCATTTTTGCCTGCAGTGCTTTGTAGAGTTCCTGCTTCGCCTCAAGATTCTCATAGATCGCTTCTATGACCAGATCAGCCCTGGCAACACCATCGCCAGCCACATCAGCGACCAGGCGTGCCGCCGTGCTGGAACGCCTGGCATCATCTCGAACACGTTTCGAAAACAGTTTTTCGGCCCGGGCTAATGCTGGATCGATGTATTTTTGTTCTCGGTCCTGCAGCGTAACCGTGTGCCCGCGGAGCGCACACCAGGCCGCAATATCGCCGCCCATGACACCTGCGCCGACAACATGAACATGTTCCACTCGTGCATCGGTCTTGTTGCCCTGGCTCTTGAGCTTGCTCTGCAGGAAAAACACCCGCACCAGGTTACGAGAAGTGCTGGTACATAGAAGTTCGGCAAAACTCCTGGCCTCTGCTTCGTAACCGGTTGCCGATGACGCGCCCTCGGCGGTCCAGATGTCAATCATCGCGTACGGAGCAGGGTAGTGATCTTTGCGAGCTTTGCCCTGTACCTGCTTCAGGAGCATCTTGCGCACAAGTGGCCTCGCAAGTGCGGTATTCAGCAGCCTGTCGACGAACGGTGCGCGTTGTTTCGGCGGTGCCTGCCGCAGAATTTTGCGAGCGTCATCACGCCAGCTATCCGCATCGGTGATCTTGTCGACCAGCCCGGTCGCTTTTGCCTTGGACGGACGCACCGGGTTGCCGGTCAACATCAGTGGCATACCTTCGCGGACACCGCAGATCTGTACGGCACGGACGGTTCCACCAAATCCCGGATGGAGCCCGAGTTTGACTTCCGGCAGGCCGAGTATTTTCTTGCTGCCGGCATACACGATGCGATAGTCGCAGGCCATTGCCAGTTCGAGACCACCGCCCATGCAAACACCGTTGATGACAGCCACGGTCGGGCACGGCAGTCGCTCAACCTTGTTCATCAGTTCCTGTCCGAGACGCACCAGCTCGAGCGCGCGTTCCGGGCTGTCGATCTTCGTGAACTCATTGATGTCTGCGCCCATGACAAAGCTGTTGTTCTTGCCAGACCAGAGCACCACGCCCTTGGGTGGATTCTCAGCGAGCTCGGAAACGAGCTCATTGAGCTCGGAGAGCACCTCGGTTGATAGCGTATTGGCACTTGCCTCTGCGCGGTCCAGACACAACCAGAGTAGTCCCTGGTCATCAGTTTCGGTTTTCCAGTGTATTAAAGTCATTTCAGTTCAAAGTCACAAATAAGTGGTAAATGGTCTGACAGTTTCACGCTCGGAACTTCAAATCCCGTCACGTTGATTCCGTCCTGGTAAAGAATGAAGTCGAGCTCCTTGCGTGGTGCACGACTTGGATAGGTAGGCGTACTGTCAACGTTGGCCGACGTTAGTCCTGCCGCCTTCATGAACAGGTAAATCTCGTTTTCGCCCCAAAACGTATTGAAGTCGCCGGCCACCATAACGGGTTTGTCGGTCTGCTCGATCAGATCGTACAAGTGTCGCAATTGCAGGTGGCGATGGCGGTATTTTAGCGACAGATGCACGAGGAAAATCGCATAGTCCTGCATCTCGAGCTCAATGATCAGTCGCTTGATGCCTGTATCGAAATAGTGAAATTTTTCGCCATGAACACGGGGTGCCGCCATGAACGCATTTCCCTGCTTGCGCACAATTGGCAGAATCTGGTTAATGGACTTTTCGCCATACTTGGTTTCGTAGGACGTGTTCATGCCCAAATCAGACGCGATCTTCTCTGCCTGATTGACCATGCGGCTGCGTATCGAACCTGTATCAACCTCAATCAGACCGACCACATCAGGATCGACAGACTTGATAAACGTCGTAATATCAGGGAGTACCGACTGATTTCCAAGTACATAGCCCGCACCTGGGAGCGGCATATGCATGCTCGCGCCGCCGCCGACGGCATATCGTATGTTGTATAGGAGGAGGCGCATGCGGGGCATACAATACCGAATCGCTATCGCGACGGCTAGCAAGAGATTGTTGGCCAATATTTGGTTAAAATGCGACAGACGGACTAAGCAGGAGGCTCCAGTTGTCAGAAAGTAATCCAATCCGGGTATTCGCCACACATGCCTTTGAGGAAAGCGACGATTATCTACGTGTTTTCGAGTTTCTCGAGAGTGTAGACCGCTTCTATTACGTCAATGTCAGCAAGCCCGAGAATATTCCAGAAGCTGGTGGCCTGCAGGCGATTAAAGACGAACTCATTGAGCAAATGAAGCAAGCCGAGGCAATTTTTGTCTTGCCCGCGCTGTATGAGCAAAAAAGCGACCTCGTGCGTTTCATGATGGATGTCGCAGAAGCCAACAGCATGGGCATGGTCGCCGTACGTCCATTTGGTGGTATGGCAGAGACGCCCGAAGAAATCGTTGAACGTTGCCAGGAGCACATCGAGTGGAATGATCGCGAGATGGCCGATGCTTTGCGCCGGCAGGCACGCGGTGAGGATACGGCGCGATGGGAGGTGCTCGACTTTCCAGGTTTCGACGCGGACGGGCCAACCGATTAGACCAGTCGTAATCGCTCACCGTGGCGCTTCGGGCCATTTGCCCGAGCACACGCTGCCCGCAAAGGCGCTCGCCTACACAATGGGCGCCGACTACCTGGAACAAGACATCGTTGCCAGCAAGGATAATGAGCTGGTCGTTCTGCATGACATCCACCTGGATCGCGTTACGGACGTCGCGGCCGTCTTTCCGGGGCAGCACCGAGACGACGGTCGTTACTATGTCCGCGATTTCACCCTGGCTGAATTGAAAACGCTGCGTATCCATGAACGCCGCAACAGTGACGGCACGCCGGTATACCCGGGACGCTTTCAGTCCGACCATGAGACATTTCGTGTGCATACCTTGACCGAGGAGCTGCGCTTTATTGAGGCGTTGCAGGAATCCGTCGGTCGACCAGTTGGCATTTATCCCGAGATTAAACGTCCGGCATGGCATCAGGAAGAGGGCGTCGACATTACGCTGCAGGTGCTTTCTGAACTTGCGCATGCCGGTTACAGCGAGCACGGCGATCGGGTCTACTTGCAATGCTTCGATACGGCAGAACTGGTTCGTATCAAGGAAACGCTCAAGAGCGACCTCAAACTGATCCAGCTAATCGGCCAAAACGACTGGCAGGAGTCGTCCTCAGACTACGACCACTTACGCTCCAGGAAGGGGCTTACCGAGATCGCGAGTCTCGTCGATGGCATCGGGCCGTGGGTCAATCAACTGTATGTATTGAATGAAGAAACAGGTGCATATTCCGACTCTGGTCTCGTAGACCTGGCGCATGAAATGGGGCTGGCTGTTCATCCTTACACGATGCGCAGGGACGACCTGCCTCCCGGTTTTGGTACTTTTGATGAACTTTTGCGGTTCTTATTCGACGAACTAATGGTCGACGGTGTCTTCACCGACTTTCCTGACCTGGTATCAAACTAATGCGGCTACTACTAATACTCATCCTGATCCTGAGCAATACACTGACCCTGGCGTCTGATGAAATTGTGAACCTTCAGGAGTATCGCGGCAAAGTCGTGGTCGTGGATTTCTGGGCTTCCTGGTGTGTGCCGTGTCGGCGTTCGTTTCCTTGGATGAATACAATGCATGAAAAGTATTCAGAGCAGGGGCTCGTCATTGTTGCCGTGAATCTTGACCCGGATGCAGCCGATGCGGCGGCATTTCTGGCGGATCATCCAGCGGTTTTCAAAATCGCGTACGACCCTGCAGCTAGCCTTGCGAAGGAATACGGTGTTATCGGCATGCCCAGTTCGTACATTTTCGGTCGCGACGGAGAACTGATTTCGTCGCATGCGGGATTCAAGGTCAAAAAACAGGATGAGTATGAAGCTGCATTCGTTGCGGCGCTCAAACAGGAGTAAGTGTCTTGAAAACTTTAGCAGGAATTTTCGTCTTACTGATATGTAGCGGCTGTTCATCAATGGGCGTTGAGCCCTGGGAGCGCGATGTCCTTGCAAAGGACGAGATGCAGCTAACCACCGATGCTATCGAAGCCGCAACTGACGACCATATTTACTTCAGCAAGGAAGCATCCAGCGGCGGCAGAGGATTCGGCGGCGGCGGATGCGGCTGTAATTAGTATGCGCAAACTCGATAAGCGCGACGAACAGGCCATTTCAACGGCATTGGCAACGGCGACGTGCGCCTTGCTCGGCACCAGCATACCGGCGGCAGTGCAAGCCGACGAAGGCGAGGGGTGGGACTTCAATACTTCCGTGCTGTACTACGGTGAAGACGAAAACCGCGTACAAGACCTGAGCATATCAGCAATCGGACTGCGCACTTTTGTCGACGACAGGATCTTGTCGCTGGGCATTACGCTGGACAGTCTGACCGGCGCAACGCCAAGTGGGGCTATACGCCAGGACGTTGTGCAGACTTTCACGCGCCCGTCTGGCAGCAGTCCCTACGACGTTGCTGCGGGCACCTTGCCGCTTGACGATACTTTTAAGGACACGAGAGTTGCGCTAACGGCTAACTGGCAGCAACCATTCGGCGAAACCAGTCAGTTCAACGTTGGCGGCAGCCTGTCGAAAGAATACGACTACCTGCACCTCGGCGTGAACGCAAAGCTCGCCAGGGATTTCAATAAGCGCAACACGACAGTGTCTGCAGGATTGGCATTCGCGCACGACGAACTTGATCCGGTTGGTGGGGCTCCGACGGGCTTTTCTCCCATGCTGGATGTCGGCGATATCAGTAACCGCACGGGTAAGCAGGACAAGCAAATAATTGATCTTGTTGTTGGCGTATCGCAAGTCGTTTCGCGAAATATAGTGATGCAGGCCAACTACTCGTACAGCTATGCGGATGGCTATCTGACCGACCCATACAAGATCCTGAGTGTCGTCGACCCGGTTAGCGGGGACACTATTGCGCGAACGGCGCTGCCCGGGATAGACGGTCCGTCGCATGTTTACCTTTTCGAGCATCGGCCCGACGAACGGACCAAGCACAGCTTCTACGTCCAGACGAAGTACTTCATGGAAGGCAAGGTTCTCGACGCCTCCTACCGCTATATGACCGATGACTGGGACATTGACTCGCACACAGTGGATCTGCGCTACCGCTGGCCGGTGGGTGCGTCCAGCTACCTTGAGCCTCATCTGCGGTTCTACACGCAGACCGAAGCCGAGTTCTACACAGTCAGCCTGGCAGATGGCGCGACGTTACCCACGCACGCATCTGCCGATTTCCGGTTGGGCAATTTCGATGCAATTACGGCTGGGCTGAAGTATGGCTGGAAGACGCGCAATGACAACGACATGAGTGTGAGGCTCGAATGGTATGCCCAGTCTGGATCGGTACCCGCAGCCCAGCTGATCGGGAACCAGGCCAGTCGGGACAACTATCCGGACCTGAATGCCGTCATCGTGCAGTTTGGCTACCGGTTCTAAGTCATAGCACGCGAGATCCGGTACGAAGCAAGGCCGCACTGTACCAGCGGTGTATTCCAGGCCATGGGTAGCCCGTGCGAGGTTCTGTGTGAGGGTCTTGATAAGGCGCAGTCCAGACCGCTGCTTGAGATCGCAACGCGTGAAGCTTGGCGGATTGAAGACAAATTCAGCCGCTACCTCGGCGACAACGTTACAGCACGAATCAACGAGGCAGATGGCAAGCCAGTCTCGGTCGATGCCGAGACAGCGCAATTGCTCGATTTTGCCAACACTCTGTACGAGCTCAGCGATGGTTTGTTCGATATTACCAGCGGTATTCTGCGCAAGGCCTGGCGTTTCGATGGCAGCGACAAAGTGCCGCAGCAATCAGAGATCGATGTGTTACTCGAGAATGTCGGCTGGAACAAGGTTGAATGGGCAAACTCGAAAATACACATGCCGGCGGGGATGGAGATTGATTTGGGAGGCATCGGCAAAGAATACGCTGTCGACAGGGCGGCAGAGCTGTTGCGCAATCTGGATGCCACACCTTGCCTGATCAATTTTGGCGGCGACCTCGCCGTGACCGCAGCACCGAAGTTGCGGGAGTCCTGGCGAGTGGGCATCGAAAGCCCTTCAGGCGCAGCCGAAAGACAGATCGATCTGCAGAGCGGGGCCATAGCAACGAGCGGTGATACGCGGCGATTCCTGCTACGTGATGGTGTTCGCTATGGGCATGTCTTGAATCCACAAACCGGCTGGCCTGTTGAGGAAGCGCCGAGATCTGTCACTGTTGCTGCAGATACCTGCACGCAGGCAGGAATAATCAGTATATTGGCAGTACTGCGAGGCGACGGGGCGGAGTCTTTCCTGCAACAACAGGACGAGCAATCCTGGATAGTCCGATAAATACCTAATAAATAACATTAAACAAAAGCAATAATATATTGTTTTGTAAAGACTTATTGTGTCGTCTGTCTTGTAAGCGGAGACCATTTATGCTCTCATCGATGCAAGCGGTTCTTGCAGGACTGAGAACCCGGTCCTTTATTGAACATCAGAATCAATTAATCATAACGCGATGTTTGTAGAATTCGATCAAAATCTGATTCTTATGACTGCCGGTGCTTTTCTTATCGGCTGGCTTTTGTCGTCAATCAGTTCCGCAATGGGCGCAAAACACCGCGCCAAAAAGCGCGATGCGCGAGACGACCGAATTCGTGAACTTGAGGCCGAGCTTCGCATCGCCAAAAGTGAATCCGAGAAAAGCAGCGCAGACTCAAAAAGCCTCGAAGAAAAACTCAAGGAAACCACGGTCGGCCTTGAGCGTCGTGACTTCGTCATTACCGACCAGCAAGCCAAGATCGAAGAGACTAAACGCGACCTGCGTGATTCCGTACTCAAGACCCGTGAGCTGCGAGCCGAACTGGCAGAACGTGCAACGGAGAACGTGCACGCGGAGGCCAAGATTCGTGAAGTCGAAACTGAGCTTTCCGTGGCCCAGGCATCAACCGATATGATCGCGACCGGCGTTTTAGACTATTCTCTGGCCCCTGAGAAAGAAGGCGTAGAGGAAAGCATCGATGATGAGCCCGGCGAGGTTAGCTCAGCCGTTACCTGACGTGGTCGAGCGCTGCTGATATGCGGACGCCGTATTTCATCCCCCTGTTATTGATTCTGCTGGTGTCGTGCGCTCCAGCCAAAACGCCGTTTACCCTGACGTTCGCCCCACACTGGGACGGGAACGCCATTGAATGTACTGGTGACAGCACACAGCTGACCGACCTGCGGTTCTACGTGTCTGCATTGCAGCTGATTGATAGCGACGGGTCCGTTATCGATGCAGAGCTTGAGAACGATGGCGAGTGGCAGAACAGCGATGTGGCCCTGATCGATCTCGAAGACGGGCGAGGAGCTTGCGTCAACGGCAGTACTGCTACCCGGGCATTCGTGCAGGCAACGGCGGCAAATGGTGAGTACCTCAGGCTCGCATTTACTGTCGGGGTGCCTTTCGAACAAAATCATGCGAACCCAATGAGTGCCGCAGCGCCGCTCGACGATGCCGCGATGCACTGGCATTGGCGATCAGGTTACAAGTTCCTGCACGCTGGTTTCAGGAATGCGGACAGATCTTTCTGGATGCATTTAGGCAGCACCGGTTGCGAGGGCACCGTGCAGAATATCTCGATGTGCAATGCAGCCAATCGAGTTGTCGTTGAAGTGCCGCTGGAAAGCCTGAAAAACCTGGAAATAGGCATTGATCTCGCGCGCCTGTTTGCCACCGCGGACGGCAGCGACTGCTCATCGGGACCGGCAGAGTCCGCTTGTGCACAACCGTTCAAGGCGCTCGGACTCACACATCAGGATTCGGTTTCTGATGTCCAGACTGTATTCGCGTTATTGCCATGATTAAGTGGCTGGGAGCGGCTCTGGGCGCCGCACTGATTCTCGCAATTATGTTGTTGCTGCAAACGCCCGCCGAATTCGACTGGTCGTTACCGGAAGACTATCCCTTACCTTTGATACCCGCCGACAATCCTATGAGCGCCGCAAAAGTTCAGCTCGGCAGAATGCTTTTCTACGACACGCGGCTGTCCGGCAATGAGACGATGTCCTGTGCCACTTGCCATATACAGGCACTGGCGTTTACGGATGGCAAGCCACGTTCACTGGGCTCGACCGGTGCTACGCATCCTCGTGGATCGATGAGTCTCGTCAATACTGCCTATGCGAGCCGCCTCACGTGGGCCAATCCTCTGCTCGATAAACTTGAAGACCAGGCGCTGACACCGTTGTTCGGCGACAACCCGGTTGAAATGGGACTGGGTGGGCACGAACAGCGAGCAGCGGAGCTACTAAGAAGTGAAAGCTCATACAGTCAACTTGTGGGGAAGGCTTTTCCGAATGACGCCGATCCACACTCAATCATTAACGCGGTCCGTGCCATTGCGGCTTTCGTCAGGAGCATCGTGAGCTACGACTCTGCTTACGATCGTTACCTGTCTGGTGATACGACGGCAATGACGTCAGCGGCAGTCCGCGGCATGGATTTGTTCTTCTCTGAACGGCTTGAATGCTTTCATTGTCATGGCGGGTTTAACTTCACTGACAGCACCACGCATGCGAACAGCCGGGTGGACACGATCGGTTTCCACAACACCGGGCTCTACAACGTTGACGAGAACGGCGCTTACCCGGAGGCGAACACCGGGCTATACGACATGACCGGCGAGCCTCGGGACATGGGCCGCTTCAAGGCGCCGACATTACGCAATATCGCGGTGACAGCACCCTATATGCACGATGGCAGCCTGGCGACACTGGACGCCGTCATAGCGCACTACCAACGCGGTGGACGCCTGATAGAAGCGGGCGGCGATGCTGGAGACGGCCGACTGAGTCCCTTCAAATCGGAGTTTGTCGGTGGTTTTGAACTGACCGTTTCTGAGAAAGCGGACTTGATTGCGTTCCTGCAATCACTGACCGACCAGACCGTGCTTACCGATTCACGATGGTCCGATCCGTCGCAGTGACATTGCGGCAGCTGCAGCAAAACGCTGATATTTCTGCTATACCCTAGGTTGTCAATCGTCACTGGGGATAACTATGAGCATCATGGATTTGTGGCAGCCCATCCTGGCTTCTTCCGTTCTGGTCTTTTTTGCAGGTGCAGTCATCTGGATGGTGATGCCCTGGCACAAAACAGACTGGCAAAAACTCAGCGACGAGGAGGGTGCCCGTGCCGCATTGAAGGGCGTTGCCCCGGGCCAGTACAGCATTCCCCACTGCCCGGACCAGGCGGCATTTAAAGATCCGGCGATGCATGACAAGTTCAGGGAAGGACCCGTCGCTTTCATCACCGTGAAGGCGTCCGGCATGCCCAACATGGGGCCGAACCTGGTACAGATGTTTGTCTACAACATTGCGGTAGCAGTTGTGTGCGCCTATTTCATCAGCCGCACAGCAATACCGGGCGCGGACGCAGACTACCTGACTATTTTCCGCATTAGCGGCACAGTGGCCTTTGTCAGCTATGGCATGGCTTACGTACAGGAGAGCATCTGGTTTGCACGACCGTGGTCGGCAACCGCCAAGAACTTCCTGGACGCGCTGATCTATGCGTTGCTAACGGGCGGTGCCTTTGGCTGGCTAGCCTGAGATAAAGCGCCACATTCTCGCCACAGTTTCACCCCTGCATTGCCAGATCACACGCTTATAACGTGTTGTAAGGCAATTACAGGGGATGGACATGACACTGCAACGCAACAGTTGGCAAGAATGGGAAGACGTATTCAGGGCACGTAGCGGACGTAAGCTGCCGAAGCTCGAAGTCGATATCGACTATTCGCAGTTTCCGGCATCGCTTGCGAAGTCGTTAGCCATCTTCCAGTTGGGAGAGTCCGGCGGCGGTACCATTGTCGAACAAACTCGTATGTCGACGTTACCGCATATCGACGAGCACTACGGCAATGCGATGTCGTTGTTTGTCGCTGAGGAAAACAGACACGCGAACCTGCTCGGGCTTTGCGTGCGCCTTCTGAACGGCAAACTGATCCGCGACAACTGGACCGCGCGCTTGTTCGTATTCGGCCGGCGGCTCATCGGGCTGCGCCTGAAAGTCATGGTGTTACTCGCTGCCGAAGTCGTCGGACTTTGTTACTACCATCTACTGGGTTCCAGAATGCCACCGTGCCGCTTGCGCGAAACACTGGCTGACATCGTTGAGGACGAGCGTACGCATTTGTATTTTCATTGCGATTTTCTGCGCAGCCAGATCACCACAAAATGGCACCGACGCGTATTTGTTGCCGTATGGCGTTCGTTGATGCTCGCGGCAGCGGTCGTTGTCATGATTGATCACAGGGCGGCAATACGTGATCTTGATATCGGCCGTCGAAATGTTTTCGATCGCTGGATGTCGTTTAGCCGGCTCGCAGAGACGCTCGTTGTCTCGGACTCACCAAACCATTGTGCTGAACAGACTGTCAGGACGTTCTCGGGTTGCTAGAACAGGGCTTTTAGCGAGCGCCTGAGAGTTGCGGACAAGTCGCGGTCGGTGAGGGCACCAGTCTCCGCGTCGAACACGCTCGCAAATGATCCAACTGAAAAGCTTGCCCTGACATCCGCCCGAAAATGCGGCGCAGAGTCATTTGCCAGCCTGAGTGAATTAGCGCCGCCACCCTTGCCTGGCGACGCGGACATGATGACCATTGGCTTATCCTGGAAGACCTTCGTCTCAATTCGCGATGCCCAGTCAAAGATGTTTTTGTATGCCGCAGCGTAGTTGCCATTGTGCTCGGCATACGAAATCAACATCGCATCGGCAGCCGCAATCTTATTGAGAAAGTCCTGAGCCAGACCGGGAATACCATTTTCTGTTTCCCGGTCTATACTGTAGATCGGCATTTCGAAATCATTGAGATCAAGTATCTCTACATTAACGTCGCTATTGATTTCGGCTTTGAGTACTGCGGCTGCATGAGTGACCAACTTTTTGTTGATTGACTGCCGGCTGTTGCTGGCCGCGAATGCGAGTATTTTCCTGGTCATGTTAGTTGGCATCGTCTCAGAGGAGTGAACGTTCCTGCAACGGTACATGGAACTCGAAGCCTTAGCGAACGCTATCAACACAATGCGTAAACCGTTCTGGGGCGTATAGGCGCGGTAGAATTAAAGCGTTACAAGTCTTGAGAATTACCTGATGAAGAAATCACGTGACCGCGAGCTGGGCATGAACCGTGGCATCACGCGCCGTGATATTTTGCATGGCGCAGGTGCCCTGGCTGCCGCCGGTTTGATACCAGCGAGTGCGTTTTCAAAGCAGGCTCCATCAGCACCGCGTGGCGCATCGGGCATTTACCCGCCGGGTCTTACGGGTTTGCGGGGCAGCCACGTCGGTTCGTTTGAGGTCGCGCATGAGTTAGCTCGAGACGGCCGCACCGATTGGGGGCCTGTTGATGAATCAGAGTCCGACATTTACGACCTTGTCATCGTCGGTGCCGGCCTCAGTGGCCTGTCTGCTGCACATTTTTATCGGAAGTCACACCCCGACGCCCGAATTCTGATACTCGATAATCACGATGATTTTGGCGGGCATGCCAAGCGCAATGAGTTTGAAGTCGGCGGGCGAAATATTATCGGCTATGGAGGCTCCCAGACACTGGAGGAACCCTCAAGCTATGGAATACCATCGAAGACTCTGCTGAAAGACCTCGGCGTCGACCTGGATTTTTTTAATGATGCTTATGACGGCGAGTTTTTCCGCCGCAATGGTCTCGCTGGTGCGGTCTTTTTTGACAAAGCAAACTGGGGTGCCGACCGTCTTGTCCACTATGACCTCGGCAGCCTGCGCTACACCCTGCCACTGGAAGAGTCGCCTGTATCGGTCGGGGAGGCTGTAAAAATGATGCCGATGTCGGCAGCAGGACAAGCTGAAATGCTGCGTTTACTGACAACATCGGCTGACGCGTTTCCAGGCATGAACGAAGCCGAACGTTGGGAGGCGATTGAAGACCTCAGCTACCGTGACTACCTCAGTGAGCAGCTCGATGTCAGTGAACCGGAGGTGTTTGCCGCATTGCAGGCACTCACGACGGACCTGAGCGCGGGTATTGAGTCCGTGAGTGCTATCGATGCACTTGAATACATTGGACTGCCGGGCGCCAATTCGGCCGGTCTGTTCAATCTGGAGGACGCTGAACCGTATATCCATCACTTCCTTGATGGCAACGCGTCGATCGCCAGGATGATTGTCAGAAACCTGATTCCCGATGTTGCGCCGGGCAGCACGATGCATGACATCGTCCGCGCCAGGTTTGACTACAGCAAACTAGACGTGAGCGATGCGCCGGCAAGAATACGACTGAACAGCACTGTTGTGGATGTACGTCACGAAGGCGAGGCGGGTTCCGCCAAAATATTGCAGGTCAATTATGTCAGGGACGGCAAACACGCACAGGTCAAGGCAAAACATTGCATCATGGCGTGCTACAACGCGATCATTCCATCCGTCTGCAAGGAATTGCCGACGAATCAAAAAGAAGCACTGTCGGGCATCCTCAAGACACCGATCATGTACACCAACGTTGTCGTGAACAACTGGCGCGCCTGGCAAAGCGCAGGAATTGGTGCGGTGTCGATGCCAACGGGTTACCACGTTAATGCCATGCTCGATTTTCCAATCAATATGGGCGGTTACGAGTTTGCAGATAGTCCTGACGACCCAATGATTGTGCACATGGAGCGCTTCCCGCATATGCCCAACCAGGGTCTTAGCATGCGTGAACAGGCGCCAATCGGGCGTGCTGAACTCCTGACCACGTCATTTGAGACGATAGAACGGCATGCGCGAGAACAACTCGCGTCATTGTTGCAAGGCCACGATTTTGATCCGGCCAGAGATATCGAAGCGATAACAGTAAATCGCTGGCCACATGGATACGCTACACGTGACTGGCTGGAAGATGACTATTATGAGGACCGACTGGACAAACGGTATCCCCATATTGGAGGGCGCCAGCCATTCGGGCGTATCGCAATTGCGAATTCAGACTCGCAGGCACAAGCAACCTTTGATGCCGCTGTCGATCAGGCGTACAGGGCCGTGTCAGAACTCGCATAGAGCATCGTCCGGACACTAACGATCGTACGCATACCTGAGCCGTTTGGCTGGTAGACTGCCACCATGCAGGCACGTCAGGTATTTCTATGCGACTTTTTCATCAACGATTTCTCGTCGTGATCTTGCCGAGAATATTGCTCTTTGTGCTTGCTGTGTCAGTACAGCCCGCCTTCGCAGCCCCAACTATTGAGGATTTCGTAAAAGAGCCCGACATACTCGATGTCAAGCTTTCTCCGGACGGAAAGCATCTGGCAATGATCATCAATGAACCGGGCCGCAGGATGATTGTCGTTCGAAACATTGAGATGCCGGACATGCCGATCGTTGGCGCAATTGCAGAAGAACGTGTCAAACCTGAATGGCTCACCTGGGCGAACAATGACCGCCTGCTGATATCCCTAGCGGTCCCCTGGGATATGTTTCTCAAGAAGTTGCAGAGGAGCGTCTATTTTGAGGCTGACAGAGACATCGAGTTTTTTCGTACAATCTCAGTCAACAAGGATTTATCAGATATGACCGTATTGATGGAGGATGAACGGCAACTAAGAAACAATTTCTCGCTCTCGCGGATTGCCAACTATCTTCCGAACGATGCCGATCATGTGCTTATGGCCGCATACCGAGACGAAAAGCGAAACCTGTACAAAGTCAACATACATTCGGGCGAAGTAGCATTCGTAAGCAAGGGCTCTTCTCGAACGTTCAGGTTCCTCAATGACGACGAGGGAAAGCCCTTGTATCGTTTCGATTATCGAAGACGAGCGAAGACGATTGAGATACACAAATTCGAAACCGATGGCAAGTGGGAACTCGTCGACGAGATTCGCCTGAGCAACGACGACGAGGACAATTTCAATTCCCGAGAGTTGATCGCTCTTGACGTAAACAGCATTGTCTATCGAAAACGAAACGATAAGACGGGTTATTACGAACTGGTGCGTCTCGACCGCACGACAGGAGAGAGGAGTGTGATCGCCGCTGTCGATGGTCAAGATATTTATAGTGCGTTGTTTCACAACAGATCGGAGCAGCTTCTCGGATATCGTATCGAGAAGGACTACGTACGCGACGTGTTTTTTGACGCTGCTGTGCAGGAACGTTACGACCAGATCGCGGCCAATTTTAAAAATCAGAATTTTGACGTATCGCACCTTGCATCTGACGCCACTACTGCATTGATCGGTGCACATGGTGCGGATACGCCTTATACGTACTATTTGTGGAACTTCGCTTCTCAGAAACTTACGTTTTTGGCTCACGAAGACCAACGCCTGACAGCGGAGACCTTATCGACACCCGCGATGACAAGTTACTTGGCCAGGGATGGGACTTCGTTGCGGGCCTACATATTGTTGCCGAAATCATTTGAGCAAGGTAAAGCTCTGCCAACCATTATTTTGCCGCACGGCGGACCTCAGGGTCGGCACCGGCAGGACTACAACCACTTCGCCCAGTTCCTCTCAACCCGGGGCTACATCGTTGTCATGCCAAACTTCCGCGGCTCAGTCGGCTACGGGCGGGAGTTCGAAACTGCTGGATACAAGGAGTGGGGCGGGGTAATGCAGGATGATGTGACAGACGCAGCGAAATTCATGATTTCCAAGGGTTACGCGGACCCGGACAGAGTCTGCATTGTGGGCATCTCGTATGGCGGATACGCAGCGTTAATGGGCGCCATAAAGACGCCGGATTTGTTCCGGTGTGCGATCAGCATTAACGGCGTAACTCATCTTGCAAAACAGATCGAGTTTACCTCGGAGGACATTGATGACGAAAAAGACCGGGAAGAGTTGCTTTTCGATCGAATCGGACATCCAGTCCTGGACAAGGAAATGCTTGCGGCCAACTCTCCAACGCGAAACGCAGACCAGATCGGCATACCGGTGATGATTATTGCGGGCACGGAGGACAGCATCGTTCCACATGGACAGGCGAAGCTCATGGTCAAAGCAATGAAGAAGGCTGATGTTGACCACAGATTTCTCTCACTCAAGGACGTTGGACACTATCCATTCGACGATCGAGGAACTGCGATTACAGTCTACAATCTTATCGAGGGCTTTCTGGGCGCGCATTTGCAGTAGTGTTAACCCTCGGAAAAGCATTGACCAAAAGCGGCTGGATAGTTGTTGTTGTAAGATCGATTGAACTGTCAGCTATCGATGCTGGCGATCAGTCATGAAGGAACGCACGTGAGATCGACGTTTTTGGTTGAAGGCCGCTGATACGGGAGATACATAATGACCTACATAGACGGATTCGTGCTGGCAGTGCCGACAGCAAAAAAAGAAGAGTATCGCCGCTTCGCTGAAATCATGGTGCCTATCTTTAAGAAACATGGTGCCATCTCTACGGTCGAATGCTGGGGTGACGACGTGCCGAATGGTGAGGTGACCTCGTTTCCAATGGCCGTAAAGTGCGCCAAAGATGAAACGGTGGTTTTTTCGTGGATCACCTGGCCAGACAAGAATACCCGCGACAGTGGAACCCAAAGTGCGATGCAGGAGGCAGAGGTCGCCGGGGTGAATCCGGCCGACATGCCTTTCGACGGAAAACGGATGATATTTGGCGGATTTGAAAAGCTCGTTGAAGGGTAGGTGCCTGGCGAACATGGTCGTGGGCGTGCACTTTGGGTGAATGTGGCATTTTGGTGAGCACATTCTTCGAAGCAAAACCTTGTCTTTGTTTTTTTTGCTGATTGGCCTGGAATCTACGTTTTCATGGGAAGAGGCCGACGGACGCAGCGACTCAGTATTCTAGATACGTATCGTATTTAAGATAATACCGCTCACGCGATGCCCATTTTTTTGGTAGGGAATAGCTGCCATACCCACAATACCAGCCGCTCGAATGTCACCAATCGAGATATACTCTACAGCTTCTATTGACCCAAAGCCGCCATTCGAGAATCTCCAAAAGGACGCAAGAACCTTGCCCAAACTTTCGATTCCTCAAGAGCTTCTGGATGCTTGGCCTAATCCCGCATTGACGGGCGACTATCTGCTTAGCAATTCAGCAGATATTACCCAGCCATACAGTCTCGAAGAATTCGACTACAATGAGTTCGCGCAACCATTCGACGGCGAGAGTTGCACGTCTCAAGGCTTGCTTTGCGGGGCGTATCGAATCTGCAACACTGGCTGCGAGGGTTATCACATCTACGTTTTCTCCGGCCCTCATGAAGGAGAGATCTGGTCAGATCAGCGAGTCCCTTTTGGCCGACTTGGAAAAATCTCCGATTCGTTGTCGGAGTACTTATCACGTGTCGCTGAATTGGGCCGAAACCACACCAAGTACTACGAAGATTTCTCGTAATCTGAACGTCCGCTCTTGGCCGAAAGCGGGCGCCCAGGTGTTATGGTGACGACAGACTGCTTTTGACCCAAACTTTCCATTCGCAACTTTGTTCGAAGCGACGTTTGGATAACTGCCCGATCGTGTGGTCTATTCGAAACTTTACGATGCGAGCAGCTCGTCAGGAAGATAGGTTAGCTAAAGATTCTTGGGTTTTCTATTCGTAACTTTGTTTTCGAGAACTACAACTTGGCCTGCACCCATTCAGACCAGGTCCTGATCGCAAACAATGAATGCTGCAAGTGTGGCTACAAGCAGAACGATAGATCGCTCAAAACAATCCGAAATGTTGGCCTGATTGTTTGTCGGTATTAACCCCACCACCTTCTTTCCCCGGGCGATGCAAGACTATATCGCCGAAGTCGGACTCGCCGTGGTCGACTTAGTTACAACCCCCCATCTTGTCCTGAAACGCTGAGACGGCGTGGCCGCACCTCCTCTTCTCTCCTCCGCCACGAGCCTCTGCCGTATCAGCCGTATGTGCTATAATTGCCACATATATGACCTGTCCGGTAACGTCGATTCGTTATATGGGAGAAAGCGAACGCTTTTTCGGAGCATCCAACAAGACGAGAGGATTTTGATCATGAGAAATCTACGCATTAGTGCACTTATCGTATCAACAGGATTGCTATTGATTGGTTCTGCCGCCACTCGCGCCGAAACCTATTCAGTGCCTCAAGCATTGCCGTATGGCGCTAACCCGAATTACATCCAGATAGGAGACTTCAACGGCGACGGGGCCGACGATATCTTTAATCCATGGCCTAACTTCTTTATGAGCACCGCCGGCGACAATCGCGCGTATTACTTTTACGGATTCTTCATGCCTGGGATCACACCACCGAACGCACTGGTCGAGGCGAGGGAGGATCCGTGGGGGGCCACCAATTACACATTCGCAGGGGATTTCAACGGCGATGGAACGGAAGAGATTGTGACCTTCATCAGCGGATTGGCTCTTTTCATGCCGCAGCCACTCCAAAACTCAAGTGTCGTATCTTTCCCGGTTGCTAACGACTGGGGAGCGGGCAATTACACTTTTGCCGGCGACTTCAACGGCGACGGAATAGATGATATTGCTTCGGCGGCCGGTTCGTCTGTCTACATGAAATTAGGTAGTCCGGGTACGATCTGTACGTCTCCAAGTCAAACTGGTTGCGACCGCTTCACCTCAACGACTTGGAGCGGAGCAACGAATCAGTGGGGATCGGGCTACTACACGTTTGCCGGCGACTTTAATGGTGACGGGCGCGCCGACATTGCATCCATGTCTGGATCCACCGCTTACATGAAGCTGAGTACAGGTTCCGGATTCACGAGCGCGGCGTGGCCGATTCAAGGTACCTGGGGAGCCTCCGGATACACGTTTGCTGGCGACTTCAACGGCGATGGTCTGGATGACATAGCCACCGCAATTAATAATCGAGTCTATCTGAAGTACAGCAACGGAACCGGTTTTACCTATGGCGGGAGCCAGGTAGTCGGAGGGACCTGGGGTAGCTTCGCGCTTACATGGGTAGTACGGGGCGTCACCGGCAAAGATGAAATTGCGACGGCGTCCGGCAACTCGATCTACTTCCACAGGTTTGATGACACAAGTAGCGGTGGCGGTGGCGGTGGTCCCGGTGGTCCCGGTGGTCCCGGTGATCAATGCAACCCAATTTGCCCGTAATTCGGATATGAGCGAAAGAGGGCGCTAGACTGAATCTTGCGCGCACAACACAAAGCCGCTGAGCCGACTCGGTTCAGCGGCCTTTTTCATGCGCGGCAAATCGCATCCGGGACAACATACTCTGATTAGGAGTCGCCATTCTTATTTCGATTCTTTGTCCGAATGACGGGTATTCCCCAATAGGGCAGTCTGTAATACTGGAATTTGAGTTGTACGATATCGGACTGCCATTATGTCGTTTGGATGCACTTTGTCTCCATTGGGCGTCCAAATCTGCCCGAACGGTGACAGATAAGCCAACCGAACCAATCTGGTTGAATGTCTCCAAGTCGACCGTTCTGGACCAGATCGATTAGCACGTATGCAGTCGCGGGTACATATTCTTCACGCATCCAATGCAGCACCGTCTTACAGTCACACTTTGTAACCGTTGCGATTTCTTCAGCGAGTCCCGCGGATAGCCAAATGTTCTTGTAGGCCATAGCAAGGCCTTGTCGTTGTTTTTGTTATTGATTTGCCTGGAATTCAGGTATTCAGGGGGAGAGGCTGATAGAACCTGCCAAGCAGTATTCTATATTTATCCGTTACTTAACATAATAGCCGTTACCCGATTCCTCATAATTCTTTAGGATAGGGGGCGCGCTATTTGTATCGGATTGCAGAGTCATGTTCGAAAGTAGACTGAAAAATACGCCATTTTTGATTCATACTGACCGTCTGCTTCTGACCCAAAGCGGCCCCACAAAGAAAGGCATTTCAAGTGCAAAATGAACCCGCCAGCGTATTTAATTCGATCACCAAGGCTTAGATGATATTCCTTCGTCTTGTCTTCTTCTGCGGCATTTTCGCCAGTCTCGCGGTTGCCGAAAGCACGGAATTTCCTGAGTTCGAGAATGCGCTTGGCTTTCAGTTTGAGGAATCCACTCTAGCAGACGTTCAGCGGGAGTTTGGCGACGCGGACCAATTTGAGGTTTCTGAAGGCCACCACGAATTTGGCATTTGTTATTGGGTCGTGGACTCTCCAGCCATCGTCATGTTCTTGTCGAACGCGGAGTTCGGCGGACCAGATAAGCTATTGCTTGGAGTAGCAATTCATGACACGAATTCAGAGTCGCTTCCCTGCGCGACCTCCACACTAGAGTCGTCCGAATTGGTGGTTGGTGAGTTGCGACTTGGGTTGACCGCTGAAGGGTTTCAGTCGTTGTCGGTCGATGACGTCAGACGTCTAGATGACGGGTACTTTGACCTTGATTTGGAATACAAGCGGCCGCTGACCAACATCGAACAAGAGCGTCTCCGAAAACAGGGTTTTGGCGAAGATATGCCGGATGGCATTTATGTAGGGCTCGGCATTTGGTGCAGAATCGTTGACGACAGTGCGACCGAGATTGGCGTCTGGCACGTCTCAACTTTCTGAGGTTCAATGGCTGCTTCTGGCCGAAAGCAGTCCCTGGGCTGTTAAACTAGCCATTGTCCGCTATTGACCCAAAGCGGACGGTCGCAATTGATTCAGGCTCAAGGGATATGCTCGCAAAGTGAACGCTCTCAAGTTGTTCGAGAATTGGTTGATTGGCAGGGGCCTCTTGCACTCGGCTCACACCCGTTCGGTAAGGCTTGCCGGAATTTGGACGGCGCTTTCGATATTAATAATACTGGCGTTGATCGCGATTGCAGTAGTTGACGAACTATTTTTCGGACGCTCGCTTCATGCGGTTCTACGGCCATTTGGCATCGCGGCACTTGTTTCGTTTGGGGTTGGTTGCCTACTTATAGTTTTGTCCACGAATCACATCTTCTGACCGGCTGCTTCTGGCCGAAAGCAGCCTGTCGAGTGTTAGACTTTTGGACGACTGCGTTTGATCTAATGCGGCTCCAATAGCGAGGGAAAGATTTGAGAGCGTTTTCATGCCTGCAGCTGGCTATAGGCGGAGTGGTCTGTCTTGGGTACTCAATTTATCTGATCTTTTGGGACGAGCAGATGTTGTGGCGGGTCGTCGGCGCTCTGATTTTTGTCCTCTGTATCGGCGTCTTTTATGCGTTTCGGCACAAGTGTCGGGGCGAGTTTTGACAGCCTGCTTCTGGCCGATAGCAGCCCCTGGGCTGTTAAACTAGCGACTGACTGCTCCTTAGGCTACTCGGCAATATAGGGGCTGATTTCCGCCCGAAACCGTTGTAACTGATTGATCAGAATAGAAAAGCGAACTGACTTTTTCGCCGAAATTCCGCCCGTATCTAGCTTTGGTATTCTAAGGGTAGGGCATGGTCGCTTATCAATTTGGAGGGTCACGGGGCTATCGAGAGATGGTACAGGACTGCGTGCGCTGCCCTGTACCATTGGTAAAATTATTCTATGTCTAAGGCCTTAAGGCGCCGAAAATCAAATATTCCGTCTTGACCTGAGGGCGGCGTGAACGAGTACTCACCCCTCAAATTGACATGCGCCCAGGTTATTACGCTTCCTCGCTGAATGGCAATAATCAGGTTTGCTCGTTCACTATCGTCCGTCGTCGCCAAGACTCGCTCGGTTAGGGAAAGATAATTCCACAAGATGATGGAGTTTTGAAGTACCTGCTTACATGCCATGGCCGTTTGTTGGTCGTGAACGGAACTAACTTGAAAAGCTTGGTCATTGTCAAAGAAAACTGCCCCTGAGAAACGATTCGCCAATTCTACCCTATTCAGTTGCTTTTGAATTTGCTGGCGAAGCTCGACGTCGTCGAAGTACGTCAGGAGAAACTGTGTTTTTATGATTCGACCGAACTCCTTAATCGCCCGATACAACGGATGATCGATTTCATAGGAGCTCAATCGCTTGAATAGTTGTGATGCTGTCGCTCGTCGAGTCTTGATCGTAGCCATGAAACGGAGAATATCCTCCCAGTTGTCGAGAATTATCTTCCGATTGATACTGCGGCTAGGCAGAATTGGGTAGCCGCGTTTCGCGAGAGTTTGACGACTTGTGAATCCATAGAGGGTCTGTTTGTGAGGTTTTGCCAAACGAGGCGCGAATGCAATTCCAAGTAGGTGCGTGGCACCGAATACTTGCTCCGTGAAGCCATGGGTATCGGTTGAATGTATGTGTCCTTTCGCAACATCATTCTGAAGTAATCCGTCAATCACATAGGCTGCTTCCCGGTCAGACGCACTGAATACCAGAGAGTGGAATAGCACCTGTCGCTCATCAATAAACGTATAGTCAGTTACACCTTTGTCCTTGCCAAAATACTTGAACGAAAAATTGGCATGCAAACAATCAACACTGACACTCAGTTTCCTGCCATCGCTACTCGAGTGCAAGGCATCCAAATTGCTTCTGAAAAGGTCCGGTAGGGCAAGCTCATCAATTGCAGCGATTATCCGTCGGTTCGCCTCTTGGAGATTCGCCTCGCTAAAAAACCAATTCACGGTATTTCGGAGCGCGTCGACATTCAGACCAGTCGAAATCTTCGATAGTTTGCCGAGACCAATGTTGCACCCGTTAGCCAAAAGACCGCCCATTAGAAGTTCCGGAGACGGTTGTAGTTTTACGCGTTTGGGGCTGTGATGCTTGAACGCACCCGAGAAATGACAGATTGGATCAATGGCCTTTAGGAGCTTCAAGATAGGGACTATCCCTTGACCTGCGAGTACAGCCGCGATTGTGGATTCATTTGCGTAGTCGGTTGGTGGAGTTGTAACTTGCGGTCTTCCGTCTGCGCGGACTGTAAAATACTCGTTTTTACCTTTTAGCAACCGTTCGTTAAACTCACGGAATTGCTTGTCAAGGGACCCGCGAAGACCTTGTAGTACTGTTTCGGGATTCGCGAAGTCCACTAATCCGCATTCCTCCAGAATGGAATCTCGATTGTTCCGCCATTCCTCTACACCGATAAGGTAGTCGTGAATCGCACGATAACGGTAGGAATACTTTAGGTTGAGCTTCCCCGCTTTGATTTCGCGAGCCATGTGAAAAAATAATAGCGCCTTGTAAAGGCTGACGCGGAAGCCATCCTCACTACAGACGGCGGCGTACTCTTTATCATCTAAGAACTCAGCTGGAGCGCGATCATCTATCTCACCGTCCGTTGCTTTGAAATGCAGAATTGCTGATAGGAGCTGCTGATCCGACGATGACTCGTCAAACGTAACGGTTTTAACGATTGCTGAGACGCGGTTCTGAAGGCGCCTGGACAAGCCTTCGAGAATTGTGAAAAATTCAGCGTCACGGCGCGACTTCCAAAGGAGAGGATCGAATGCGCTTGTTATTTCTGGATGCGACGGTGAGTTCATCTCCAAATAATCCGTTACAAGTGACTCGATCTTGAAGTACTTTTCATTTGCTGATGCTTCTTTCGAACGCGTAATGGCAACCACAGCATCGGCGAAGGTGGATGCTGACATATGTGCGTCCCTCAGCGTGTCTAATGCCTCCGCCATTGAATCATGACGGGAAAGCTTCAACTCTCGAAGTCGATTGTTGACAGCATATCTAGTAGCGGTGACTGACTTCAAAAGAATATCGATCGCCGTATCTTGCCTTTGAAAAAACTGGTGCTTAATAAAGGCGAGAAGATGCAAGTAGGTCTTGTGACGATCCTTGAACTGAGTCAGCTGTTGGTGATCGGCTTTACTCAGCCAGGTCGCGAAGAAGTCAGTTGCCTTGTCTGTAAGCGCCAAATTCGTTAGTACATGCTCGAACTTTTGAAAATAGTCGGCGAATGTCGCCAACGCTTTCACTGACTCTCGAATTGCACCCACTCTTAGCGAATGATCGATGCGCTTCAGTGCCGCGATCGGGGCGGTGTTGTTCCTTCTCGACGGATCCTTTTCCGAGTAGACCAACGATTCCAAGTCGGCGACGTTTTCATCCGTTAGATTGCTTTTTAGTTGTGCAATGCAATCAGAATCGAATCGGTTATAGGCATCCGATATTAGCTCAGCCAGTATTGCGTAGGAGGGCACCACCCAGCGCCGCTTCCAACATTCATCCCGTAGGCCCGCCAAGACATTCTTTGGCAATTCCTGATTTTCAATGAATCGAATGGCATTCCGCTTTAGTTCTGCGAGATTCTCTTGGGTAGTCTTTTGCCATTCCAAGGCCCCCAAGATCTTCTTTCGATGGTCTGCGGCCATGTTTTCGGAGTATTGGCCAATGTTGATGGATCCCTGCTCGAGTACCGTGCAAACATATTGAATGTCTCTTTTGTGAAAATCCTCAGCAGAATAGAATTGGCCGGCGGCCTTAAAGTAGCCAAGCTGCAGTAGGAATCCAGCTTTTGATATTGGGTTGGAAGTTCCGCGTAAAGCTTGTCGGATTTCGTTAGTGATAATAAACGCTGCGGCACGCTCCGCCTTTGTAAGTTTCGGCGGGCGTCTCAGCTCGTTTTGTTCAGTTGAAGTTAGGATGTTGAGAATAGTCATCATTGCCTCGGTTTTGTTTGGCACGCTCTTTTTTTTGAGCGCAAAAAGCCAGGGCCGCCGAGCATCTACGGTTTGGTCGGATCCCGAATTGAGGTCGGTCGTTGTGGCGCAGGAAACACGGTGGCGAAAATCGAGGCGAACGCACCCGGACCAATTGACATTCAGATTGGCCGGAGTACTATCGAGGTAGGTCTTGTTCGGGAATTAGACAGTTCGAACTAGCAGACCGATGAAAGCCCGCCTCGAGCGGGTTTTTTTTGGTTAATTGGAATGGTTATCTCATCTATTCAACCTCCGTTTGTTCGTAGACGGCGCAGTCGGGTTTGACTGGCGTAGCGCGACGGTTCAATTGAACCCGCAACCATCTATCTATATCAGAAAAGTTGAATTCAGTACCGCGGGGTTTGAATTCCAAATCTCGCGGCCAG
Source organism: Gammaproteobacteria bacterium (assembly GCA_022600955.1). Lineage (GTDB taxonomy): Bacteria > Pseudomonadota > Gammaproteobacteria > Steroidobacterales > Woeseiaceae > UBA1847. Next base: position 64,364 of record JAHZJK010000025.1, on the reverse strand, counting down.
ATAAATTGCATGAATGAAATTGACGAAAAAAACCGCTGGCAGTATTTGCGATCCTCTTCCATCGCAGAGTTGATCATGCGCGACTGCGAAGATGTCGCGACGGTATTTCCTGACAGAACGCTGCTCGATTATAGGAAGAGAGAAACGCGTCTATTAGACGTCAACTGGAAAGCAAAACGAGAATTGCCGTATCACGGTCACAGCCGCGGCGTTGAAGAGAAATATAAAACAACTGGCGCAACCCACTACCGTACTCGGCGGTGATGAATTGACAAAGAAACAGTCGGCCAGCATCGGAGAATCACTTTCCGGTGAATTGGGCGTTAGCTCTAGCTATTTCGGGCCGGTCGCCTCCCGACCTGTGATTAGAGGTCAGTTCGGCGAACGCGTGAGGGTGCTGGCCAATTCGCTGGATGCGATGGATGCCTCCGCGCTCAGTGAGGATCACGCCGTGGCTGTCGATAGTCTGCTAGCCGAGCAGATTGAAATTGTGCGAGGCCCCGCCACTTGATTGTACGGCAGTGGTGCGGCCGGTGGTTTAGTAAACGTGGTTGACGACCGCATTCTGGAAGAAAGTCTCGAACGTCCAATTATTGGTGCCGCATCGTTGGGTTCTGATTCGGCTACGGGGCGGGAAACCGGTGCGGTGAAAGTAGCGTTCGGAAACTCGATGCTTGGCACCCATTTTGACTACTACCGGAGTGACACCGACAACGTCCACATTCCGGGGTTCGCCGAGTCGGCCATACTTCGTGCGATGGAAGAGGATGGCGAAGAGGAAGGACACGAAGAAGCCTTTGGTCGCATCGAGAACACCGACAGCAAGACGGAAGGTGGCGCGGCAGCCGTGAGTTTTACGGGTGAGAACGGATTCCTTGGGCTGTCCTACAGCGTGCACGACAGCAACTATGGCATTCCCGGTCACGAACACGAAGAAGGTGAGGGCGACGCAACAGAGGAGGAAGAAACGGTCCGTATCGTCCTTGAGCAATCGCGCGTTGATTTGAGGGGCGGGTACAACTTTTCAGGCCCGATCAGGAGTGCCCGGTTGCGCCTGGCCAGGAACGACTACAACCATGTCGAACTTGAAGGTTCGGAGATCGGCACGGTGTTCGACACCAAGGGTACGGATGCACGTCTTGAATTGCAGCACGGCGGTACCGATAGGCTGGACGGGACCTTTGGCGGACAGTACAAGATTATCGATTTCTCGGCGACTGGTGACGAGGCGTTCGTACCGCCATCAAAGACTGAACAATCGAGCCTGTTCGTGTTTGAGGAACTGGTGCTGAGCGACAGTTGGGTGTTACAGGGCAGTGCCCGTGTAGAGTGGCAAACGATCGAGTCGCCATCCAGGGCGAAGTACGATGATTCGGCTTTGGGCCTCTCTGCGGGCGCCATCTGGTCATTCTCAGACAGCCTCAGCTTAGCTGCCAATCTGGTGCACAGCGAAAGACACCCCAACTCGACTGAACTGTACGCCGATGGACCCCATCTGGCGGTAGGGCGTTTCGAGCGGGGTTCGGTGACGCTTGGCAACGGCTTCCTCGACAAGGAATTGTCAACGAATCTCGACCTGACACTTCGCGGTGCGTATGAAAGCGTTGAGTTTTTACTGACGGGATTCATTAATGAAGTTGATGACTACGTCTTGCTCGCTGCCACGGGTCAGACTGCAGATACGTTGCCGGTGTTCGAATACCGGCAGGCTGACGCACGACTAGTTGGTCTTGAGGCGGAAGCACGTGTTGAGTTGATGGAATCAACCGCCGGGCATTTGCATTCCCGTGTGTTTGTCGACCTGGTTCGCGCTGAGGAAAGGAATTCGGGTAACTACCTACCAAGAATTCCGCCATTGCGCTACGGAATTGGTTTGCACTACACATTGGATAGAATCGGCGCGATGGTCGAAGCCACGTTTCACAGTCGGCAGAAAAAAACGGCACCCAGAGAATTGCCGACCAATGACTATACAATGCTGAAGGCGGAGTTGTCGTATGCACTTGAGAACCCGAATCTGTTCGCGTTCATACAAGGCACCAATCTGACCGACGAAGATGCGCGACAACATGCGTCGCCACTGAAGGATACTGTGCCGTTGCCGGGGCGTTCTTTGCGACTAGGTATGCGTTATGACTTCTAGGGGTAGACAAACCTAATGTCTAATCTGGTGCTGGCACCCTAGTGGGTGCCAGCACTCTGTCAATTCACTAAACAGAGTTCCAGTGAATGCTTCCCGAGTACCCAGCATCATCTGCATTCTCGTATATTTAGTGGGATGCAGTACCGCGAAACCACGCGAGGTCGACCCGTCACAGTTCGCTGCGAAGGTCATACCGACCAGCCAAGCGATCCGTGTTGGCGGCATAGTTCAGGCGGCGACATTCGACGGCAAGACTCATAAGGGCAAGGTAGCGGCGATTTCCGACGGGACACTCAGTGTAAACGGAGAAACGATTGAACCGGAGGCGATTGAGGGCGCCCAGACTCGCCGCGTTCAATGTTGTTGTTTGGCTGCTAGTTAGATACCGAAGAATTAATGTTCGTGACCTCTGAGTCCACGTTTGCGATGCAAGCGTCAAAACCAAGTCTGTCGAAGCAAAAGAGACATCGTGCGTAGCATCTGTTTTTAGAACCCTTCGTTCTTGTATCGATGCCATTGCCGTAATGTCGAGCGTCAGTAGCAAATCATGCGCCTGGAAAGCTTGAGTCTATGAAGTCCCGGAATTATTCGATTGCCAAAGAGAATGTCCCAGAAAAACATCCGGTCCTGCCGTCATCCGATAAGGCTGATTGGCTTGGTAGCCGGGCAACGGACCGAAACGTCATAGGATTGAGTGGACCAACTGGGTGAACTCATCGGCTGAAAAATTCCGCGATGACATCCTGGCACCGTACCATTGCGTCACGGCACTCCCGCTCGGTCAAACCACGGACCAGTAGCTGCGATTCGTCGCCGTCGGGTAGCCCCCGAGCGACCAGGTGAAGGTTGTGCGAGTTGTCGCAACGCACGGAGATTACCTCAAGGCGCGTCCCGAAGTCGCTGACGCGACGGCGCGGTGTGTTCGGCCAACCGGTTTCGGTAGAATTGGGTTCGGCTTGCTTAATAATCATGATCCACCGTCGGAACCGCGTCCACAATCGGACGCGGTTTAATCCGGTTCGTAAATAGCCAATTACGCAGCTCAATGTGTGCGATGCGTTTAGTGTCAATTGCAGTTCGCCAGGCTGTCGATCCAGTCGCGCACCAGTCTTACGCCCGCGTTGTCGACGATGGTTGATCCCACCGGTGGCATAGCGCCGGTGCCACGCCGGTTCATGCGTTCTGTGAGAACCGACGTTGCTGATGAGCCCGGTGCAATTATGCGTGCGTTGGCGATTCCGAGGTCACCGGCCTGCGGTGCGATATCGCAGGCACCGGTTTGAGGAAGGGCGGTTTGATAACGAAGATCGATACCGACCGGCGACCCGCCACCGGGTTGGTGGCATTGCGCACAGTTGCTGTGCAGGTAGGCCCGCGCTCTACTGTCGAGACTCTTGCTTGTGTCCAGCGGATCGGCAAGCGCCGGCAGCGTCGCCGGTGCGCCAGCCAGTGGCGACGAAAACATCATGACGTGATCCATCGTTTCCAGCTGATTGTCGCTCCGACCCGTTTGCGAATAAGTGAAATCCCGATTCAGCTGTGCGGTTTCTGGCCCCAGCGCAAATTTGGCGGCGCTGGTATGGCACTGATCGCATTGCGCGGCGCTGGGGAATATCCAGTCCTGGCCTGCGACGTTCACCGTCTTGCCACCGACAACACGGGTCGCTTCAGTCTGCGCCGCATTCCATTCGTAGGTATAGCCCGCCCAGACACCGTCGGGGTGGCGCATCAGGTGCCGCGTCTCGATCAGGTTGCCGTTCAGGCGAAAGTTTTTGACGATCACCGTACCCTGTGGAAACGTCCAATCATTGCTACCGTCGATCGCGATCGAGGAACTGTTCGGTAGACCAATGAACCGTTCCTTGGCCGCGCCGTCCGACCAGAAAGGCGCGTTAATGTCATAGGGCAGCAGACCCGAGTAGGGCTGCGTAATATTTGTCGGGTTGACACAGCCACTGTTTGAGAGCAGATCAGGAATCGTATTTGACCCGGCGCTGCCGTCCGGTACCAGCTTGATCAATCGCCCGCTATTGATGTCGGTGAAGTAATGTTCACCCGCCTGATCGACGCCGAACGAGCTCGGTCCACGCGACGTATCCTCCAGCAGCGTTCGTGTATAGCCACCTTGTCCATCCGCCGCAAGTGACCAGATACGGCCCGAACCATAGTCGGCAAATATGTAAGCGCCGATGAGGCCGGGTACGGCCGAGCCGCGGTAGACGAAACCTCCAGTAATCGAGTTTCCCTCGGAGCGGCCGTACTCAGCCACCGGGTCCTCGTAGGTTCCGGCACAATTCGCGGTATTGAAATCGTGCGCGCCTTCGCGGCAGCGCCAGCCATAGTTTTTGCCACGCTCGATAATATCGACCTCTTCAAAGGCGTCCTGACCTACGTCGGCCGCCCACAGCGTGTTGGTCGGGGCATCGAAACTCCAACGCCAGGGATTGCGCATGCCCCAGGCGTAGATTTCCGGGCAATTGTTCGCGTTGGTGCCGGGCCCGCACTTGGGCTGGCCGGCAAACGGATTGTCAGAGGGAATAGCGTATGGATTGGCGGGAAAACTGACGCTCGACCCTGTTACGTCGATACGCAGAAACGAACCCAGCAAGCGCGTTGTATCCTGGCCACTATTCAGCGGATCGCCGCCGTCGCCGCCATCGCCGAATCCGATGTAAAGATTGCCGTCCGGCCCGAACGCGATGTCGCCCCCGTTATGATTATCAAAGTCTTGGTCGACCAGCAAAATACGTTGTTCAACGGATCCGGAACCGATCGCCGACGGCGCCGCCACATTGTCCAATATCACGCGCGAAACGACAGAACGCATCGCTGGACCCGTGTGGTTAATAGTGTACGACAGGAATATTTCCGGTGTACTCGGATAGTTCGGATGGAACGCCATGTCCAACAGGCCGCCTTCCACGTCCGTACGAACAGATACGTTCACATACGGGGTCACCGCCGTGGCGTTGTCAGGATCGAAGACCACAAGCTGGCCACCTTTTTGCAGCACAAACCAGCGCGGGTTGCTACCCGGTTCCAGCAGCATTTTGGTCGGCTGATTGATCGTAGGTAAATTCGGGAACGCATCAACGGTGTTGATCCCCGATGGAAGATTGGGGCGCGCCGGCGCTACACAGGTCTGATTGTCCAGCCGACTGTCCAGACCGAACACCGCCGTTGCGTCGTCATTTGTAATCGTGCCGATCGCTGAGCTATCCGCAATGGTTGCATTACTTGGATTGCTCAATACAACATTGAATGTTTCATCCGGCTCTGCATCCGTATCGCTGGTTACAGTAACAGTAGCGGTCGTGCTGGTCTGGCCGGCGGCGATCCTCACTGTTCCACTGGCCGACTGATAATCCGTGCCCGCCGTCGCTGTCCCGTTCGATGTTGTCCACTGCGCTGTTACGCTGGACTGACTGCTAGCGGACAACGTTACGGTGAAACTCATCGTCGCCGAACCACTATTGCCTTCAATCGCGCTGGCGTCGGAAATTGACAAGGTCGGTAACGTTGGTGAGGTTGGTGGCGGTACCGGCGTTGGCGTCGGCGTACTGCTTCCGCCGCCACAACCGGTCAGCGCGAGGGCAATCGCCAGTCCGCCCATCAGGTAGCGAGGGACTTTGCAATTCATTTCGATTCTCCTAACAACGAATAACTGCGCTTCACAGGTGCGAGACTCATGTCAACACCTGAACTAGCAACGTGATGAGAACACCACTCACAAAACCGGACAGCGAACCAAGTAGGAAACAGATGACGCCGGTTCCAGGCAATTGATCACGTTTCGGCGGTTCGTGATCGGCGGGTATTGGAAAAATCATACAATCGAATCCTTACGTTCGACGACGGTTGACCGTCGCGTTAATAATGGGCAATCGGGAAGAATTCATCGGAACTCCATAAGGACAGATTCTAGAGGTCAACACTTAAGGCATTTGCGGGGATCTGATTATACCGAGCTAAGGATTGGATGAAGAAAAGATAAACACTCGTTACCCGGTGTCCCGAATATGCGGCAGGCGCGTGCTTGTTGTCGCATATCCCCGACACTCAAACGGGCATTCGATACAAAGCGATACAACAAGGCTACAAGTTATTCACATACAACAGCGCCCTGGATTGCCAGACTGAACCGGTGTTTAACTAAGGGTGGGATAGTGATGAAAAGCCTCGCTTTGGCTCTACTAGCTTTGTTGCCGGCATTTCATGCGTCGGCGGAAATTTGGCAAGACGAACAAACGACCGCGTCCAGTGTGATGCAGGCGTCGAAACCAGATACGTACGTTGCTGGTGGTCGTCTGCTAAGACTCAACCTGGATGCCCTGCAGCACAAGCTGAGTCAGGCACCTAATGAATTTGTCGACCATTTCGACGTTCAACTGAAACTCCCGTTGCCTAAAGGCGGATATAGTGACTATCGAATCAAAGAGGTTCAGGTAATGGCACCTCAACTCGCTGCGCGGTACCCTGACATCAAAACTTACCGGGTGATTAATGCGGCTGATTCATCAACAGTTGGCAGTCTTGATATTACGCCGGACGGTGTTCATGCGATGTTCCTCGAAGACGGTGAATGGGTGTTCATCAACCCGACAGGCGCGGACAATCAGTATCAAAGCTTCAATAGGGCCCGCTCCGGACATTCGGGTACCGGCCGGGATCGAGGGTTTTCGTGTTCGCTCCGGCATCGTGGCGAAGCGCAATCGCACACCGGCTCGGGCAGACTCGTCGCGGAAAAAATGGCTCTACGCGAGTTGTCTTTTGGAACGGAGCTCAGAACCTATCGGCTAGCCGTGGCGTCCACGGGCGAATTCACGCAGGCAAACGGCGGCACCAAAGCCACCGCCATGTCGGCGATCGTAACCGGCGTCAACCGTATAAGCCTAATATTCGAACGCGATTTCGGTACTCGGCTGCAGCTCGTCGCCGACAATGACAAAGTGATCTACACGGATCCCGCTACCGATCCGTTCGACAATCCCGACACGACAATCGATGTGGCCACCGGTGTTTTTGACTCTGCCATCGGCAGCAGTAACTACGATTTGGGCCATGTATTTGAAAGTGGCGCTGGTGGCGTTGCCGGACTGGGCGTTGCCTGTTCGGCATATAAGGGCGACGGCGTGAGCGGCAATAGTGGCCCAGCGAGCGATGGCTTCTTTGTCGATATCGTCGCTCATGAGATGGGACATCAGCTCGGTGCAAATCACAGTTTCAATTCGGGAGATAGCTCGTGCGGCGAAAACCGGGCCGAACAATTCGCGTTCGAACCCGGCAGCGGCACGACGATCATGAGCTATGCGGGAATCTGCGGCGCCGACGATGTGCAACAACGCGCAGACGCCTTTTTTCACACGAGCAGCATCGAACAGATTCGATCGTTCGTAACCACTGGCGGGAGCGCCTGTGGCGCGGTCGCCCAGCTGAACAATGAAGCCCCGTCCGTAAACGCCGGCACAGATACCGTGATCCCTAAATCGACACCGTTTTCGCTGACGGGCACGGCGACAGATTCGAACGCCGGAGACGCACTGACGTATACCTGGGAGCAAATGGACCTTGGTCCCGCATCGGACGGTCAGGGCAGCGCCATCGATACAGGTAGTGGCCCGTTGTTTCGATCGTTTATGCCGGGCAGCTCGCCCACGCGTATCTTTCCGCGTCTTGAAAAAGCACTGGCAGGCGCCGTCGAATTCGGCGAAGTACTACCGACGACTGCTCGCGACCTGAATTTTCGTCTGACCGTGCGTGATGGCAACGGCGGAGTCGGCTCAGGCAGTGTCAAGCTAACAGTCGATGCCAATTCGGGTCCATTTTCAGTTACCGCGCCCACGGGCGGCACTGGCTGGGCATTCGGGTCGCAACAGACGGTAAGCTGGAATGTTGCCAACACGAATAATGCACCTGTCAGTTGTGCGGCCGTTGAGTTGGCATTATCGACCAACGCAGGGGTCACCTTCGATACGGTATTGGCTGCCTCGACCCCTAACGATGGCAACGAATCGGTTACAGTGCCACGCACCGAGACTACGGCTGCGCGTATTCGTGTGAGTTGTACGACGCAACCATTCCTCGCCTTCAATACCGCAAATTTCGCGATCAGCCAGTCTGGTGTCGGTGCCGCAAATCAGGTACCCGTAGCGAACGACGACAGTTACACGGTCGGACAGGACAGTGCGGCGACTGCACTCCCGGTTCTCGATAACGACAGCGATCCCGACAACGACATACTCCGTATTTCAGCAACGGGCACGCCGAGCGGCGGCGGAACGGTCTCGATAAATGGCACTGCGCTGAGCTACAAGCCGGCATCTGGCTTCAGCGGGTCCGATGTGTTTTCGTACACAATAGACGACGGCAAAGGGGGCACGGCTAACGCGTCTGTGACCGTGATAGTTACTTCAAAGCCTGGCGGCGGTGGAAGCGGTAGTGGAAGCGGTGGCAATGGGAGCAGCGGTGGCGGTGGCGGCAGTGCTGACTATCTGACTATCCTGTTTATGCTGCTCTTCGCCGTGGCTCGACATCGTTTGGGCCGACTAAGGGAAGTTTGATATGCCGACGACTGTGATTCGGATCACCATCTGCTTTGCATTCTGCGTGGCGGCGCTTGTAACGGGATGCCGTCACGCCAGTTCGAGCGACGCTGTCGCGGTGGATCGCGAAGCTAACGCCATCGAGCGGTTGCGCTGGGTTGAAGCGGCAAACGCGACCGAGGACGCCACGGCGGAGCTCGCAGCCGCGAGAGCGGAATTGCGACGTCCAAAATTATTGGCACTTGCAACTCGCAGCCCGTCATACCCCGGATTGAACGACGATCAGCTGAAACGGATACGGAGCCTTGCTGACGATCGTACAGCGCCGGGTAGTGGTGACGTTATTTTCGGCGAGAACCATCGCCGGTTGTTGGTTCGCCTCTACAAGTATGTGCGAGAATATAACCAGTCGATTTACAAGTCTCTCATGTCGTCCGCCCACTGAACACGACGGTTATTCGACTGATACGCTTGTATTGCAAGAGCGAGTTCGATCGATTAATAATGAGACATGAAGAATAGTGACTACATTCTCGTCGTGGATGACGACAAAAAACTTACCGACTTGATCGGCTCGTTCCTTAGCAAGAACGGCTATGCGGTCGAAGTCGAGCATAACGGCGAGGATGCTGTACGACGCGTATTTGCTGTGCCGCCACGTTTGATCGTGCTCGATCTCATGATGCCCGGAATGGATGGGCTAGCGGTTTGTCGGGCGGTACGCTCGCATTACGCGGGCCCGATTATCATGCTGACGGCACTCAATGATGACATTGATGAGGTCACCGGCTTGGAAGTCGGCGCCGATGACTATCTTGGCAAACCTGTACGTCCGCGGGTGTTGCTAGCTCATATTCGCGCACTACTGCGCCGTTGCGATGAAGGTCGGTCGATGTTGGGCAACATCACTGAGAAACCACGAAACTGTATTGAAGTTGGATGTATTGTCGTGGATGCCGGCGCTCGCGAAGTGATTCAAGCTGGTACCAGAATCGATTTTACAACGTCAGAGTTTGATCTGCTGTGGTTGCTGGCGAGCAACGCTGGAGACGTTCTTGAAAGAGAGAAAATACACGAGGCGTTGTTTCGAGTGGAATATGACGGTCTTGACAGAACGGTCGACTTACGTATATCAAGAATTCGCAAGAAGCTGGGCGACGACCCGAAATCTCCAACGATCATAAAGACCGTCACAGGATCCGGCTATCTGTTTGCGAGAACTGCATGAGGTTTATCTACCTCAAACATCTCCTGACTGTTGTTGCCGCACTCATTCTCGGTGGATACATCGGTGATTGGATCAACTATTCCTTTACGCTGCAATTTCAGGAACAAACTGCTGAGGGACTATTTGCCCCGGTTGCGAAGGACTTGATCGAACGCTTCGATGCGATTCCCGAAGAGCGATGGCCGGATGAGGTATCTGCTAACCAAAACCGTTTGGATGTGATCATCGAGCTCATCCAGTACGACGACGTGGTGACGACGGTAGTCGACATCGACGAGAGATACTACTCATGGTTAGCATCGGATGGTGTGTACGGTTCCATTTTTCTCGCTGATGGCGAAACGGTACTGGAACTAGGTCCATTTCCGGTTTCGTTTTGGATCGTACATCTGGACACAATTATACGATTCGTCGTTACGGTTTTTGTTGTCGCACTGGCATTGTGGCTTCTTTGTGCCTCCCTCGGACGGAGAATAGACGCGATCAGAGTTGGCGCAGAACATCTGACCATACGTGGCGAGACTGTTCGCATTGCCGACACGAGGAATGACTTAATCGGCCGTGCTGCGACAGCCGTTGATACCGCGGCCCACGCCCTTAGAGATTCGATTATTGCGCGCGATCGAGGCATTGAAGATCAAAGGGACTTGCTGCACGGCGTAGCACACGAATTTCGAAATCCGCTCGCACGCATCCAGTTTGCGTCAGACATGGCAGCTGGAACTGAATCGGAGGAGGAGCAGAAAGAGTTGTTTGAAGAAATGGCAACCGCCGTGTCGGATTTGGACGAACTGGTGAAGGAGGTCCTGAATTATTCGCGCCTTCGCGACGGCCACTACGAACTGAAACGGATCGATGTAAATTTGCCAGATGTGCTGAATGAAGTTTCACTAAACGTCAAAACACTCTATCCGGGCATCGTTATAGAAGTTAGCGGATCGGCGTTTGATTATGAGACGGTGCTCGTTGACGAGCGAATGTTTCGACGGGTCATGATGAACCTGATTCGAAATGCGGCTCGATTTGCACATCGATACGTAAATGTTGTCTGGAATATCTATCCGCTCCATTTTACCGTCAGAGTTGAAGACGACGGTCAAGGGATCCCGCCGGGTAAGCGCGAACGTCTTTTCGAGCCATTTACACGATTGGATCAGAGCCGCAGCCGCGATTCCGGCGGAGTAGGCCTTGGACTCGCGGTGGTCAAAAGTATTACGGAAAAACACAAAGGTACTATACGGGTCACAGACAGCGAGCTAGGCGGTGCCATGTTTGAGTTGGACTGGCCATTGCTTCGTCCGCAGGAATCAACGTGGTAGTAGATGTACTAAGAAAGTGCCCTCGACTGCGATCATTAAACTGGGCGTACCCGGCCGGTCACCTGAATTGATCGAGGAACGTTACAACCGTGTCCTTGTTTTCTTCAACGCTCATTGGACTTCCTGAATACCGATCACGAGTTGATCCCAGTTGCGCTGATTATCCAGGTCATTTTGAGCGCCGTTGTCATCAGCGTATTGAAAGCGCTTTTGCGCCGGCGTCTTACTCATCGATTGATATAGCCAATAGGCTTCTTCCTTGAGCGCTTCATCAATGGTCAAATCGATTGAGGCATAAACTGTGCGCTTGCACGCTTCGATGGACTCGGCTGGGAAATGAGCAATGCGGTTGGCGAGTTCCTCGACATACGGGCCAATCTCGTCAGCGTCAAGAGCGAGATTAATCGTGCCGTATTCCTGCGCCCGATCGGCGTCAAAGTCACGAGCGCTCAGGATGATTTCGAGTGCGCGTCCTAATCCCACCTGCCGTGCCATGCGAGAGGCGCCGCCTCCGCAGGGCAGAATGCCCATGCCGACTTCCATCTGCATGAACTTCGCTTTGCCGCGCGCCGCGAATCGCATGTCGCACGCCAGCATAAACTCGTGGCCGCCCCCGCGAGCAAATCCTTCCACTTTCGCGATCGTCGCCTGCGGCAGTTTGCTGATCCGCTGCAGTTTTCTCTGCAGGTCGAGTATCTCAACGTTTTCTCGTGAGACGGCTTTGGTCGAGAGGTCTTTCAAGAGGTTTGTGTCTGCGTGCGCGACGAAGATTTCGGGATGTGCCGACTGAAAAACTACTGTCTTGACGCAGCGATCGCCTTCCAGGGTCTCCGCTAAACGATCGAGATCATCCAGCATCGGAATGCCTTGAATGTTGGCCGGTGGAAAATCGAACGTCACCCAAGCTACGCCTTTTTTAATTGTTACGTTGAACGTCGTGAAGTTTTCATAGCTCATATCAGTTCCTAATTCGCTTCTTGTAAGTTAAGTAGATTCTTGGTTTGTGCCCACAATGCAATGCGTACATTGTTGTCATAGGCTTGTGCGTGCGCTCGGTCGATGTAGCCCTCGCTGAAATATTTCCCGGTCGTGCCGTCGAATTCCGGAGATAGGGCAAGTTGCACTTCGCGCCTGGCGCCGTCTTCGGCAGATCCCGAAGCGCCAACACCCATCGCACTGACCATCTTTGTAGCCAATAGGGAACCAGGGTCCATCGCGTTGACCATGACGCCAATATTTTTCATGCGCTCAGCTAGCGTGAAACTGTACATCACCACAGCAAGTTTGCTGCGTGCGTAGGTTTTCATTCCAGAGAATCGTTTCTCAGTCATTAGATCATTGAGATCGATCTCTTCCTGAGCGACAGATGCCAAATTGACGACTCGTCCGTTGGCCGCTTTGAGGGCCGGCAGTAACAATTCCGTTAGTAAAACCAGAGAGAGGTAATTCACCTGAAAGCGAAGCTCGTGGCCGTCGGTTGATAAAACGCGCTCGCCGCGTGCGGCAGCCGGACCAATACCGGCATTGTTGATGAGGCCATCGATGCGCGGATGATTTGTTAGCACTTGACCGGCGATCGTCCGAACCTCGTCGAGGTCGCCCAAATCTGCGTGATACCCGTGGACCGAGTTATTTGCGGTTTCCTGCTGAATTTTCTTAGCGGCGTCAGTCGCTTTGGATGCAGTTCGACCGTGAACGAGAACTTCGTGGCCAAGCTCTGCAATGAGTCTTGCGGTGATCCTGCCGACTCCGTCGGTGGCGCCTGTGACTAGAAACGTCTTGGTCATTGTCTTTGATCACCTATTGATAGGATAGGGCGATGAACTGCAGTATCCACTATCTGCGAAAGTTTGATAACTATACCAAATCGCAATACAGTGATCGGAAATGCGATATAATCGACCGATGGACATTGACTCCTTAGCACTTTTCGTCAGAGCGGCTCGATTGAGAAACATCCGCGCGGCCGGGCGAGAACTCGGCGTCTCACCCGCAACTGCCAGTGCTCGCATAGCCAAGTTGGAGCAGGAACTCGGCGTTCGGCTGCTACAGAGAACCACTCGCAGTGTGTCACTGACAGAGGATGGAGAGGCCCTATTACCCCACGCCGATCAGGTTCTGGATTCTGTCAGTGCAGCACATGCCGCGGTTGGCAGTGAAGTTGCCTCGCCATCGGGTAGGCTCCGAGTCACAGCACCGGCTTCGTTTGGTCGCATGCACATGGTTCCAGCGCTCCCGGACTTCTTTGAGCGATACCCGGACTTGACTCTCGATCTGCATTTGAGTGATCAAATTGAGGACCTGGTCGAAGGCGGTTTCGATGTAGCGATACGCGATATGCGATTGCCCAGTTCAACGCTCGTCTCTCGGAAACTGGCACCCGATCAACGAATCATTTGCGCATCGCCCGACTACATTGAACGTCACGGCGCTCCAGAGTCACTTGACGAACTTGTGTCACACCGCTGCGTCATCTTTCGCGGTATCGAAAAGTGGGATTTCATCGACGGCGATAAGCTACGTTCAATCCGTGTGAGCGGACAACTAATTGTCGACAATGGTGAGGCCATGCGCGATGCCACGCTTGCCGGTCTTGGTCCTTCGATCAATGCGACATGGAGTGTCAGTGAGCACCTTCGCAGTGGCGCACTAGTACCCGTGCTCAGCGGCTTTAAGCTTGCCGAGGCGACGATTTCCGCGGTCTACCCATTGGGACGCCTGGTCACGCCAAAAGTCCGTGTGTTCATTGACTTCTTCGTTGATCGTTTCGGCTCTCCGCCGTATTGGGATCGCAGATCCGCCCCCAATCGGACACACATTTCTCTGTCTGGAGAATAGGAATACTTCATGAAAATCATAGGATTCCTTCATGAAATCTCCAAGTGAGTTGTGTGACACTACGCCAGTCGTTATAGCGATGCAGCACTGCGGCCTTGGCATGCAGTGCTGCTCGGAATTCATCTAGTCGGTCATCTCTATGCATCTACCTCGATTCGCGTTCGCCCAGAAACTCCAGTTAGCCACCATTGGGCCGCTAGCAGTGGTGGTGCTTCTCGCCTGGTTCTTCTACGAGACTACACAGCAATACACACACCACATCACTCGTACGGAACTGGCTCATGGCGTTCTGGACAACTACCTTGAGCTCGAGAACCTGACGTATCACACGCTAAACACCCTGAGCAGTTTATCGATGGAGGAGCAGATTGAGAGTACCGCGACAAGGTCCGCCTTCTCGCAGTCAATTCGGCAGCAGATAGCGAAAGTGCGTGATCGGGTCACCGCTGTACTAGAGTCGGTACAGTCTGCCGAACGAGGTGAGAATGATCCGGAGCATTTGAACGACATCGGGCATTTGGTTGAGATTGAAGTCTTGCTCGATGACATTGCCGATGGGGTCGATGCGGTCACGTCTGCGCTTGCCCGCGGCGACGCCGAGGTAGCGAAACAGCAACTGAGTCATCTTCAGAGCGCTGCTATGGCAGGACGGCTTGAGGAGCTCATCGAAACTGCGATCGCCCGGCATTCCGCGGATGCGCTTGAAGCCGACAACGCTGCGCGTGCCCTCGGACGGCGAGTCTCGTCGATCTTGCCCGGCGTTACCTTGCTTGTTGTTGCGGTCACGGTCGTTGGGAGCCTGATCTTGTCGAGCCGGCTAACATCATCCTTGTCGGCACTACATCGCGGCGCAAAAGCATTGAGGGCCGGCTATCTCGATCATCGTATTGAGCCATTGGCTGAGACGGAATTCAGCCACCTTGCGAGCGCTTTCAACGAGATGGCCAAAGAACTTGCGACACACCGTTCCGCACTAGAGGGTTCGCGAGACGCACTTGAAGCGGCTGTTGCGGAACGTACCAAAGACTTCGAAGATTCCAATGTCTTGCTCGAACAGGCGGACCATAATCGGCGGCAACTGTTGGCAGATATCAGCCACGAATTGAGAACGCCGCTCACGGTGATCCGTGGTGAGACGCAAATTGCGCTTCGTGGCTCGGGTCGTGATGTCACCGAGTATAGAGAGGTGCTTGAGCTCATCTTGCATCAAGTCGATCACACAACTCGATTGGTAGAAGATCTATTGTTTATGGCAAGGGCCGAGGCAGGCGCGCCACGCTTCAAGTTAAACCCCGTCGACATCGGCTCGCTCGTCGCAGACATTTGCGATTTTTTTCGTCCCGCCGCGCACCGAAAACATGTCACCATTGCAGTCGAGCAAACTGACGAGCAGGCGTTAATGATCGGCGATCGCGGCCGACTTCATCAAGTGTTTGCCATCCTGTTGGACAATGCTTTGCGCTATAGCAAATCTGAAGGTCACATTGACGTCCGGCTTTGCGTAAACGGTGACTTCATTCAAGTTACCGTGACTGACAACGGCATCGGTCTCACGAAAGAGGAGGCGGAAAGCGTATTCACTCGATTCTACCGCGGCAGCAATGCCGAACGTCACTCCGATGGCACTGGCCTCGGCTTGCCGGTTGCCAAGGCAATAGTAGAATCCCACAGTGGGCAAATCACGCTCGTTGGCAGACATTGCGGCGGTGCGCAGGCTACGGTTCAGCTGCCCATTAAAGATTCTAGTCTAAGGTCGGTCGCATGAGAATCCTGATTGTTGAAGACGATGATCGCATTTCCGACTTTTTGGTGCGTGGTTTACAGGCGGAAGGACATGCATGTGTGCGTGTGTCTTGTGGACAGGAGGGGCTGGCGCTTGGCACTGACGCGGATGTCGACCTCATCATTCTCGACTTGTTGTTGCCGGATATGCATGGCCGCGATGTGTGCCAAGAACTGCGGGCGCGAGGTGTCCTGACACCCGTTCTCATGTTGACGGCACTCGGCGGTATCAACGATATCGTTCTTGGGCTTCGCATGGGTGCGGATGACTACATGACGAAACCATTTGATGTCGATGAACTGTTGGCAAGGATTGAAGCGCTCCACCGTCGTGGCAAGCACCCCACATTGGGAAAAGATGTGCTCACATTTGGTGATATCACGTTCGATCGCGAAACTATGCGTGTATCGGCCGCATCGGAGCCGATCGATTTAACGGCGAAAGAACTCGCGATCCTCGAGTTGCTGATGACAAAGCCTGGCAAGGTGTATAGCCGGGAGCGGGTACTAAACAATGTCTGGGGCTTGTCGATGGATCCGCTCACGAATGTTGTCGACGTACACATCAGCAAGCTGCGAAAAAAACTGACTGTCTGCAAGTCGACGTCAGTGATCGAAACGGTGCGTGGTCTGGGGTATCGTCTCGCTACGTCTGACAACGAGTAGCGGATACGCACTGCGGTTGTTCATAGTGGTGTTCCCGTACCACTCTTGCGTCGCTTTCCCGTTTAGAGAACCCATAAAGAGTGTTTATCTTTTCTTCATCCGATCCTTAGCCGGGTCTAATCAGACTCCCACAATAGCCTTTAGTGGCGCTCTCTAGAATCATTTCTCAGGCGCTCTGGCGTGCAGAGGCCAGTTACTGACGGGGCAAACAGTTCATCGATAAGTGTCCCGTCAACCTGAGTCTTAGGAGAAACGAATGAAACGATTTATCTTGGCATTGACTGCCGCAACATTTTTTAGTGCGATCGCAAATGCGGATGGTTTAGAGGCTGAATTTGGCTACACGAGAGTCAATCTAGACGACAACGGGATTGATGTCGATCCCGGTGCGCTTTACGCATTTGTCGGCTACGGTCGGGGTTACAGTGCAGGTACCAAAGGAGTGATGGAGCTATTCCTGGCATCTGGAATTAGCGACGACAACGTCGGTCCCGTCAAGATTGACCTTGAGCCATCCTACGGCATCGCCTACCGCTATAGCCGTGAACTTCAGAACGACTTCAGCATCTACGGACGGGCGATTTACGCCAATCTCGAGGCCAAGGCAAGTGGTATCGGCGCGCCGGGCAGAACCGATGAACGTGGTTTTGGTCTTTCGGTCGGCGGTGCCTACAAGAGATTCAGTCTCTCGTACACCCAATTTCTTGGCGATCTGGACGCTGCATCAATGATCTCGATTGGGTACCAGTTTGGGTCGTAAGGTCACTTCCAGACTATTGAAGAACGAGCCCCCACTGGTCTACCCAGCGGGGGCTTTTTTTATGGCGCACGCCGATTTCCCGTTTAAGAAACCCATAGAGAGTGTTTATCTTTTCTTCACACAACTCATAGCCCGATCTAATCCGATTGCCGTGATGTCCTTTAGCGGTGATACCTAGAATCATTTCCCGAGTCCTTTGCAGCGCAGAGGCCAGACAATGTAGGGGCAAGCAATCGAGCGACAAGGGCCCCACAAACCGAACCAAACGAAACGAGGAGTTTCAGATGATCGTACAACCAGCAGCAAATCCCAGCAGCGCCCAGACCGGCGTTTCTTCCACACCGACGTCTATTACCGCGTCGACATCCGACAGCACGCCGAACGCGGACGCCACTTCAGCGTCAACTGCGACGGCAGCATCTGGCCAAAACGGCTCTGCATCAATATCCGTAGGTGGCTCTGCCACGGTGACAACGCCGAACGCAGGTGCACCTGCCACGACGACCGCCGCTCAGACTGAGACGACAGTGGAAAGCAGCCCAGGCGTCGCGCCGACGATCTCGACCGCGATACCCACCGCTGATTCGCTGCTCACTGCGCTCGATCGTGCGCCCTTATCCAATATCGCCACTAGCCTGAATATCGGCAGCCAACCGGATTTGCGCGCTCAGTTCGCGGCTCGCCAGGCCGAACTGACCTCACAAGTGCCCGACGCGTCGAACGAAGATGTTCGTTCCGAACGGACAACCACCGCTGAGACCCGGTCGACCAGCACCGAGCAGGTTGACGAGACGACCAACACTCAGAGATCGATCACGACCCTCGATTCGAGCGGGAATCCGACCACTGAAACCGCAAACTCGTCAACCAACGATCAGACAGAGACGACGACCACAGAGCAGAGCGCATCGACAATTAGTACGTCGAACGGCACGCCCGTCACAGTGCCGACACCCTCTGAGCCAGCATCTACAGTCGATGTTGTCGCACCTCCTGTTGTGCCGACACCTTCCGAGCCTGCACCTACAGCTACCGTTATCGCTGCGCCAGCAGCTGCGCCAGACGCAACACCCGCTGCAATCGATAGCGCAACGACTGGCACTCCGGTAACCGTTAACGCGTCAGCCTCTGACAGCACGCCAAACGCAAACGTTTCCTCCGAGTCCACTTCGACGGCTACAGCCGGACCGGGTGGCTCTGCGTCAGTCTCGGTTGGTGGCTCTGCGACGGCGACAACGTCAACCGCTGGCGGACCGGCGACGACAATCGTTGCTCAGACTGAGACAAGTGTAGAAAGCACTCCGAATGGTACGCCCACCAGTTCGGCTAACACGCCAGCTGCCGCAGACGCCTCACCGGTGCTCAATCCTTGGTCCGCTTCGATCACAGACGCCGAAATTCAGCAGATTTTCGATAGCGTCACCCAGGTCAAAGAGGATGCAAATGCCAATCCGTTCGTGTTCAGCCCCGCAGCGGATGACGGAGCCGCGATACCTGCATTTGGCTTTGCGGGCGGACCCATGCCTCAGATCACGCTGCCAAGTGCCTTCGGTTCCGTGTTCTCGGGTCTGTCTGGCTCGGATTCCTTCTGCTTCGGTATTGGGAACCACTCGGCGGATGCATCTCTGTATCAGCCTGCCTACGTCGATGTGCCTTTCTACATCGACTTCATCTAACTGAGTATGAAAACGCTTGGGGCCCCATTTTGGGGCCCCAACGCACCATAGACGGTGGCCGTAGTCATGGCATTACTCCAATCTTTAGCTCCGAGAACCGCGCTGGCACAATGCCGCGGTGCACTGACAGGAGTCGGTATTTTTTCGTGCGCAGTCAACATTTTGATGCTGACTGGACCCCTTTTTATGTTGCAGGTGTACGACCGCGTTCTAGCGTCGGGCTCTTTGCCAACGCTCACCGCGCTAGTGATTCTCCTGATAGCGCTCTATGCCTTGATGGGTTTACTCGAGCTGGTGCGCTCACGCGTATTGGTTCGTGTCGGCGCCAAACTTGACGAAAGTCTTCGTGATCCAATCTTCGAGTCCATGATGTCAGAAGGGCTGGGCCCGACACGAGTCGGATCGAATCGCGGGCAAGCATTGCGCGATCTAGATGCAGTGCGCCAATTCACCTCCGGGCCCGGACCGTTTGCCTTTTTCGACATGCCCTGGGTCCCGGTCTATCTGGCCGTCATATTTATTTTCCATAACTCGCTCGGCTGGTTTGCGTTATTGGCCGCTGGCATTCTCTTTGCTCTCGCAATTCTGAACGAAACACTGACCGCCGAACCTCTGGCGCAAGCCGCACAAGCATCCGAAAAAGGCCACGCACTAGCGGAGGAGGGAAGGCGCGCAGCAGAGACGGTGAAAGCGATGGGCATGGGCAGTGCCCTGAAGCGCCGGTGGCTGTCGGTCAAGAATCAGGCCCTGGCAACACAGGGTCATGCCAGTGATCGCGCCGGTCTCCTCGCCAGCATCTCCAAAACACTGCGCCTGCTCTTCCAGTCCGGGATGCTGGCTCTGGGTGCCTGGCTGGCAATCGAGCAGCAGATCACACCCGGCATGATGATTGCCGGTTCGATCCTGATGGGGCGGGCTCTGGCACCAGTCGATCAGGCAATCGCCCATTGGCGAGGCTTCCAGTCGGCGAGGCAAGCCTGTCAGAGAATTTCCGAACGGTTGCACCCGCAGGCAGCCACTCCTGAGTGCACTCAGCTTCCCAAGCCACAGGGCGCGCTGGACGTTGAAGGGCTGGCAGCGTGGGCCATTGGTGCCGACGGCAGGCCATCAGGGACCCCAATCATCTCAGGTGTGCGGTTCTCCCTTCGGCCCGGCGACGGTTTGGGGATCATCGGGCCATCCGGGGCCGGCAAGACAACGTTAGCGAAAGCGCTGCTCGGGCTGTGGCCACTGAGCGCGGGGCAGGTGCGGCTCGATGGGGCAACCTTCGACCAGTGGGATTCGACGGCATTGGGCCAGCATATCGGCTACCTGCCGCAGGACGGCGCGCTCTTCCACGGCACCGTCGCCGAAAATATCGCTCGGTTTGAGCTTGAAGCACCCGCTGAAGCCATTATCGCCGCGGCCGTGAACGCTGGTGCGCACGATTTGATTCTGAACCTGGCCAATGGCTACGAGACGCAGCTCGGCCAGGATGGCCAAGGCCTGTCAGGTGGTCAGCGGCAGAGGGTCGCGCTAGCCCGCGCGCTTTATCGGGACCCATGCCTGATTGTCATGGACGAGCCAAATGCCAATCTCGATGCCGAGGGCGACGCGGCACTCACGCGAGCGATCGCTTCGGTCAGGGGGCGGGGCGGGGTGGTCATCGTGATTGCTCACAGGCCGAGTGCGATCGTCGCCGTCGACCTCGTCTTAATGATGCGCGATGGGCAACAGGTCGCGTTCGGCCCAAAAGAGGATGTCTTGCGGTCGATTGTCGACGCATCCAAGAAAACGTCGAGGCTGCCGCAAAGGCGAGCCACAGCGGCGAAAGGACAAACGTAATGAAACTTCTCACTTCTTCTCAAACACCCGATAGTGTTGCCCTTCCCGAGATCGGTGCGATTGACCGAAGCCTGCGCCGCTATCTCCTGTTCGGTGCCACCGTTCTCTGCCTTCTGGGCGGCGGGGCAATTGTCTGGGCGTCGATAGCCGAGATCGGCGGGGCCGTGATCGCGCCGGCAACTATTGTGGTCGACACGAATGCTAAGACAGTGCAACACCTGGAAGGCGGTATCGTCGCCGAGCTGAATG
Source organism: Gammaproteobacteria bacterium (assembly GCA_022600955.1). Lineage (GTDB taxonomy): Bacteria > Pseudomonadota > Gammaproteobacteria > Steroidobacterales > Woeseiaceae > UBA1847. The sequence goes on along the minus strand of JAHZJK010000025.1, from coordinate 43,337 downwards.
TGCGCGACGGTATGCGGGTAGAGACAGGCGACGTGCTTCTTCGACTGCAAGATACTGAGACGGTGGCGACGATCAACACGCTCGCCGGCCAGATCCGCGAGTTGAGCATCGAGAAGGCACGGCTGGAGGCCGAGCGCGACGAGCGCGATGCCGTGGATCTTCCGGACGATCTTTCCGCCGAGGCCGATCTGCCAGCCGTCCAGAACGTACTTGATGGCCAACGCCGGCTGTTTGTGTCGCGGCGCGAGGCGATGGCCTGGCAAAAAGCCCAGCTGGAAGCGCGCATTGAGCAGGTTGGTGAGCAGATCGCCGGGACGAAGTTCCAGCTCAAGGCCAAGGGGGATCAGCTGGCCGTAGCGACTGGCGAGCGCGAGGACTTCGCGCCTTTATGGGCCAAGGGCCTCGTGACGCGAATCCGGATGAGTGCCCTAGACCGCGAGATCGCCGAACTGAAAGGCGCGCAGGGTCAGCTGCGTGCCGAAATCGCACGGCTGCAAGGTTCGATCGTCGAGACGCGGCTGCAGATCACCCAAATTGATGAGGAACGCCGCTCCGCGGTTTTGGCTCAGCACCGCGAGGTCCGTGACCGCCTGTCAACGTTGCGCGAGCAGTATACAAGCGCCGCGGCGCGCCAGGGACGTCTGTCCGTTCTCGCGCCCCGTGCAGGCACTGTGCATGCATCGGTCGTTCACACTGTCGGCGGCGTGGTCGCGCCCGGCCTGGCGCTGATGATGATCGTTCCGGAGGATGATGCCTTGGTCCTACGAGCCCAAATCCGTCCGCAAGACATCGATCAGATCCAAGTCGGCCAGGAGGCAACGGTGCGCTTTACCGCCTTCGAAGGCCGCACGACGCCTGAGCTGATTGGTGAAGTTCTGCGTGTCGGTGCCGATCTGAGTGCGGATCCGACGACGAACCAACCCTTCTTCGAGGTCCGCGTTGGTATCGCGGGCGACCAGATGGCCAAGCTCGGGAACCGGCAGCTCCGTCCCGGCTTGCCGGCAGAAGTCTTCATCGCCACCGGCCTGCGTACGGCCGCAAGCTATTTCCTGCAACCCCTCACCGACCAGCTCGCACACGCCATGAGGGAATAGTGCGTGCTGGCGTAATGCGGAAAAGGACACCCTTATATAGGAGTGTTTATCTTTTCTTCATTCAAACCTTACGTGAGTCTAATCAGATGCCCGCAATTGCCTTTAGTGCCCACCCCTAGAATTTACTTTCCGGGCCCCTGACGTACTGGGTGCCAGCAACCAGTCAACTCACAAATTGGAGTTCCTAATGAATACTTCGCGACTAACGATTATTACCTGCATTTTTGTGCTTCTGGCGGGATGCAGCTCTATGAAACCACTCGAGGCTGATCCGTCACAGTCCACTGCTGAGGCCATACGGAGCAGCCAGGCAATCCGAGTGGGCGACAAAGTTCAGGCGGTGACCTTTGACGGCGAGATTCACAAGGGCAAGGTAACCGCGATTTCGGACAAGACGCTCAGCGTGGACGGAACAGCGATAGATTTGGACACGATTGAGGGCGTCCGGACGCGCCGCTTCAGTGCCGGCAAGACGGCCGCTTTAGTGGGCGGTGTTGGCGCGGTCGCGTATACCGCGATCGCCGTATCGGCAATCGTCGGCGCCATAATCGGGACGTTCTAGATTGGAACTTGAGCCGTCCGATAAGGACGGGCGGCTGAGATTCCACGGGGAAGGAAATGGGACGAATCACAAGCCACTGGGCGAACTGGTCGACGTTTTTTCAAGCGAGAAGCCAACAGGCGCTACCAGCGCTTGAACAAGATCTTGACTACTCAGGTCTACCGACGTCACTCGCACGTTCATTGGCGATATTTCAACTCGGCGAGTCATGCGGTGGCACCATTGTCCAACAGGTGTCGCACAGCAATTTGACCGATGTCGACGAACACTTCGCCGCGGCGATGGCTTTGTTCGTTAAGGAAGAACACCGACACTCGAATATCCTGGCAATGTGTGTGCGCCTGCTCGGCGGACAACTGACAACTAGCAACTGGACAGCGAAGCTGTTCGTATTCGCTCGCCGGTTATTTGGGCTGCGGTTCAATGTCATCATGTTGCTCGCTGCGGATGTCATTGGTGTTGGCTACTACCAGCTCGTTGCCGCGCATCTGCCCCATTGTCGGTTGCGATCGCACTTGCGCGAGATTATTGAAGACGAACATGCACATCTGAACTTTCTTTGCGACTTGTTGCGCAGCCAGATGAAGCGCGGTTGGCAGAGGAGAGTAGTCGTCGCTGTCTGGCGAGTTACGGTGTTCTTTGCCGCGATAGTCGTCGCAATTGACCACCAAAAGGCTATCCGCGACCTCCACATAGGCTTTAAGGCAGCACTGACTCGATGGATCGAGTACAGCTCACTTGTCGAGGTGCTGGTCGTCTCTGAGAAGACAACCGCGCTGCCAAAATTCGCGTCTAACTACCGGCATTGTTTTACTATTTCCGATAATTTTGATTATCGGAAATAGTGTTTAGGGCCCTATATCTGTACCATCTGCTGTCATGAAAGCCAAGACGCTACCTCCCCCTAATCCGATATTCGACAATCTCGAAGTAATTAGCGACCAACGTCGCAGCCAAACATTGGAGAAAAACGTGCCTATGTTCTTCTCCGGCGATCCGCTCAAGGGTTCCATTGACGACTATCTTGTGTCCATTCGCTTCCTTAAGAGCTACGACGGTTCTAAAGCGACGTTCAACGCATACCGTCGCGAAATTGAACGATTGCTGCAGTGGACCTGGCATGTTCTAGAGAAACCGGTTCAATCGCTGAATCGTGACGATATCGTCGAATTTGTCGAGTTTTTGCAAAAACCGCCGATCGCGTGGATTGGTACTAAGAATGTCGCACGCTTTGTTAAGCATGAAAGCCAGCGGCAACCTAACGCTGCCTGGAGACCTTTTGTTCAATCTGTGTCTAAGGCTGAACGACGCCGCGGTGTAGATCCGGACATATCCAAATATCGTCCTTCAGCAGCGTCGACCAAAGCGACATTCGCAGTATTGTCTTCGTTTTTCGACTATCTCGTGCAGGAATCCTATGTTGCGGTTAACCCCGTCGCATTGATACGACAAAAGAGCAAATTTCTCCGGCGCGATCAGAATCAGGCCCCCGTTCGCCGCTTAAGTGAACTGCAATGGGACTACGTGCTCGAAACTGCCGAAATGATGGCGAATGCTGAGCCAAACGAGCATGAGCGAACTCTATTCGTTATGACCACCCTATTTACAATGTACCTTCGTGTCTCCGAATTAGTTTCGAACGAACGCTCAGAGCCAGTCATGGGAGATTTCAAGCGCGATCGTGATGGTAGTTGGTGGCTGCACGTCGTAGGCAAAGGTAACAAGTTACGAACTGTCACAGTTTCGAATGCCATGTTGAAGTCATTGAAGCGCTACCGTGAGTTTCGTGGTCTAAGTTCACTTCCGACTCCAAACGAATCGGAGCCTCTGGTCTCCAAGACTCGTGGCAATGGGCCACTAAAAAGTACCCGACAGATACGTCACATAGTTCAAAGCTGCTTTGATCAGGCATATGAACGCATGCGATCTGACGGGCTCGAGGATGATGCCCTCGATTTGAAGGAATCTACGGTTCACTGGTTGCGACACACAGGTATTTCTGAGGACGTCCGGTCCCGACCTCAGCAGCACGTTCGGGACGACGCCGGTCACGGTTCGATGGTTACGACTAGCCGCTACATTGAAAGTGATGAGCGAGAACGTCACGCCTCTGGTCGTGATAAACCAGCAAGATTTTTCGAAGAGAATTAAGGTGGGTGTTGAGACAACCTCGCAATCATTAGCAACTAAATTGGATGTAATAATTAACGTTGGTTCAATAAGTTAGCTTGAAAGCACCCGAATTCTAACCCCTATATTGCCTAGGAGCCAAGTTTGGACTTGATAAATCCAAGATTCTCGAGGAGTTTCATTCGTTCCTGCCACGTTCTTACACCTCGAGTACCTACATAGCCCGCAGCGTAAGAATGTTCACCAGAACTAACCATATCGACAATGCCCGTGTCACGATGCCGGGAAAACAATTCAAGATACACCCCACCAGCATCGCTGTTACCGACGAATTTTTTGGACTTGAGCAGCAACAACAGCAACGGAAGAGTACGAGGGGCTCTAAACCAACCCTTTTCAGGCTTTTCTCCCGTCCATGCTATTTCTCCGGACCAATACTCTTCCCTAATTTGCTCTCGCCGTTCTTGGGCTGCAGTTTTTGGCACAGGGAATCTCCATTTAGTGTTCAAAGGACGGGTTCGCCGGCCACGCGCAATGGCCGGCGAATCCTTCCCTAGAGCTCGCCTATACGAGGGGCGGTGCTTCTTACGATATAGCCATTGTGATTTTTGGGCGCAATATCATCAACGACTAACAATGCTGAGAATCGAAGACACATACTACTCTGAACCACCGAAAATTTAGGGTTTTGAGGCGACTTTTTGCGACATGGCGATCTATTAACGCGAATAATCGCGATTTAGATGATGAGAATGATCTTAACCTATTGAAAATTATAGACCATTTAAGGCCGGTCATCGCTTTTTGCCGTTTCCACGTGTCCCGGTGTCGCAGTGTACCTGTGTCCCCGTGTCCTCGTTTCCCAGTTGCGACCAGCACCCTTCAAAAGGCTTGTATGTAGATAGAGACAAGCACGTGATACCACCAACCGAGCCCATCAAAGCGGCACCGTCTTAACTTTTGCCGAATTCTTGGGATGCGGTCATGCGGACGAAGAACCGGAGTATTGGTGTCAGATTTACCTTCGGTAGTCGGAGACGCCGCTCTCTAGCTCTTCTGCTTTCGACCAGGCTTGTCGGAGCCGTGGCCAGTGTGCCGAGATAAAGGGTGATCGGCTTTCCGAATCACTTCGTCAGTATCGACGGCCGTGACCGTTTTCGTGTATCTGTCGTTCTCTCGATCAATTGACTGATCTACACGTACTAGTTGACCATCATCTGAAAACTCGACGCTTGATTTCGTCTCGCGGATGAATTTGTGCCTTCCCTGATAGCTCGGGTTTTCTACCTTAATCTGCACGCTCGGAAAGATCTCCAGACCCGCAACGCTTATTGCGTTGAGAATTCCGCTGGTGGATCCACATCTGGGGCAGGCTTGTAGTAATCCACGGACATCCGTCTTGTGGTGGCACTTAAGGCAAGTAACAACGCTCATTTCCTACGGTCTCTGTATTTTGGCATCCGACATTCAACTATGCGCCGAAGGGACGCGGATGTCACCTCGATACGTGTTGTCACTGGCCGATTCCCAACTTTTGACACATTCTTGGGCGGGGCAATCAACGATCCTAACTTCTGCGGAATTGTCGGGTCGCTACAACTCCCCTGCTCTTCCGAGAATACGAACGATAATGCCGCTTCTCGCCAGAAATCTTAATCAATACCGATTAGTTGGGCGAGAATGTTTCGACTGAACTGCGCCTTAACTAGCGATAGCGCCGCACCTACGGTAGCCAGTTTAACTCTCAAAGGGCCTTCAACGACAAAGCTGTCCCAACAAGGAAACTCTGGAAAACACCAAATTCAGAATCTTGCCAGCGCAGGTTCAACAATCTGCTGCACCCTGCTGGACTGCGTAGGCAACACCGCCGATATTGACCCTGCCGTTGTTCTGCAAGAATACTGGGAAAGCGCCTTGCTCACCTTTGTCCGTCACGTAGGTGATCATGATTTTTGCACCGTCTTGGCGAACATCCCAGCGCCCGGTAATTCGATTTGTTGAGCCGCCGCCTGCGCTACCTTCAGCCGACCAACTGGCTTCCCGGTAGTAGTTGTAACGGCCGTTGGCACAGATATTGAGAACGGTCAGACTGCTATTCGAGCTGTGCACAGAACCCGCGTATGCCGTAAGTTTCGCGCCACTCAACCCTTGGCGCCATTGATCTGCAAGCGATTGGGCCGATAGACACGTCGCCACAGCAAATAGACCAATAAGTGCTATCAGGCCCTTATGTAGTGACATAGTTACGACTCCGTGTGTTATAGAAATTCCGCCGTTACAGTCCGTGCGCCAGCAGTGATATCAATTGAGCAAAGCCTCGGGCCGGTTGGATTCGCCGGGTCGTCGATCACACTGTCGCAATTGAACCAGTTCGTCCACGTAGCTGTCCCGTTGATCGGGCGCAGCTGAACTGGCGAATCGGCAATCGAGAATGAGACGGTGCACGCCGTAGTGCAATCCAATGTTCCAGTATTCACGTCGACGACGCGTGCGCCAGTTGCTGGAGCGTCAAATTGCACGGTGACATCTCTCGACGGTGGTATCGTTTGGAACAGTGCCTGGCACTCGAAAATGCCCGTCACTCGTACTGACGCAACGGCGCCAATGCCCGGCGCGCAATCGGCCGTGCCGCTACCATTGTTCCAGTTGAGAAACCGAAATCCAGGCTCCGGCGTCGCGGTGAGTTCCACGAACTCCCCGACTGCAAAGCGCTCGACGCAATCGGAGCCCGCTGGGCCGCAATCAATTCCGGGCGGATTGCTGATCACCCGGCCACCAAATGGCCCATTGGGCTGCGGCGCCATACCGTCGAAAATCACACTTGCGCTCAGAGGGATCGTTTGAGTTGTTATGCGTGTGAATTCCGCGGTGCAATTTCTTACCTGGTCCATGAGCATCGAAACGGTAAAGTCCGCTGTCGTGGCGCACGGTGAAAGTGGATCCGTACTCGTCCATCGAACGAAGACAAAATTGGTTTCGGGTCGTGCCAACAAGGTCACGTTGGTACCGTCCAGAAAGTCCGCCGAGCAGTTCGCACCACCCGCGTTTGCACACGCGATGCCGCTCGGCGAACTCTGGACATTTCCGACCTGCTGCGATGCGATTGTAGGCACCCCATCCAGCGATACAGACACCTGCAAATTGCGTTGCTGCGGCGCCGTACCTGAGAATTGCGCTGTACAGATTTTATCTGTATCGACTGATACTCGAATGGTTTGTGCACGGGCCCATTCAGCGCAATCACCCTGCCAGCCTTGAAAGTCTCCACCGTAGCTGCTGTCGATGGCGAGTCGGACGCGTGCGCCTTGTTGATAAACCTGACTGCAGTCGTTGGCACTATTATCGCTTGCGCAATCAATCCCGGGTGCATCAGCCGTGTAAACACGGCCAAGACCAATTAAATTAGTGGTTAGTAAACTCGTCGTCCCATCGAACGGTTCAAAGAAAACGTCGATGGTCTTCGCAACGTCCATCTCGACGATGCAGCGTTGCGGATTGGACCGTGTGTCGACGCACCCTGCTCCCCAACCTCGAAACCTCGACGCGCTGGCATCGTCTACGGTCAGAGTGACAAGAGAGTCCGGCGCGAACTCACTGCTACAGACCTGTGTCGTATTGCCGCCGCAGAACAAACCGCCGGGGGTGCTGCTCACCAGCCCGACGGTGCTGCCCGCCTGGTTCACCGTAAGCTCGATCAAACCACCCGTCGGTGGCACCGGGTTACCGGATGTCGATTGTCCCAGACATTGCCTTGCTTCAATCAATTCAACGCCGAAAGTCATGAAACCGGGGGATTCCAACGTGTAAGTAGGGGTATCTGTCGGAATTGCTCTGCTGACGTCTGCGACGCTACTCGGTGTTCTCGAGATGAGGTCCCCGGCAATTTCCGCTATAAACGCATTGCATGACTGGTCGACTAGTCCATCCGAACCGAGGCGTAACAACCACATTTCAGTAAAATCACCCAACGATCCCGAGCGCCCGGACATGAATAGACCGCCATCCGCCATGCCGGTCGCGGCTTCGCTGAATTCGTTCTCCAGTCCGCCGTGAATTCGTGCCCAAAGCGGATTGCCAACTGCATCAATGCGAACCACCGTTGAGTTCCGCTCTCCGATTGGGGTCTGACTGCCATTACTGAATCCGCCTGCAAGGTACTTTGTTGACACCGTTACATTAACGGCACCACTACCACCGTCGGTTATTTGTGGCCATATAGTCTCCGCACGCAGCAAAGAATAGCGGTCCGACGATACAACTTGTCCGGTCGCATCGAGCGTTGCAACGATGAAGCCATGCACGGCCTCGGCTGCGAGCTTAATCGTCCCGTCTTCGAGAACTGTGGCGGACTGAGGAAAAATATTGTAACTGCGCAACCAGGCAATCTGACCGTTTTCATCAACCTCGAAGAGCCAACCGTCGTCCGTTCCATCGTTCGAATTATCGCTTGTTGCGGTCCCAACCAGATACCCTGACGATGTCTTGGCCAATATTCGACCGGACGCTGAAGCTATGCCCCGATCAAACGAAACTGCTCCGCGACTTCGATTCTCAATGGGCGGAAGACTCGAACCGCTCGCCGCAGAGCCGATTTGCGGCGTCGTCCAAAGTAATGTGCCCTCTTCGTCAAATGCCAGCAACTGCACACTGTGGAAGGATTCTTTTGCCGTGACGACGACGCCGCCGTTGGCGCGCGCTACAACGTTTTCGAATTTTGAGCGCTCGCGTGTCTGATATTGCCATCGAATAGCACCCTGATCGTCAAACGCAATAACGAATCCGCGGCCACCGTCAGTACTTTTATTGCCAACAACGACGTGATTACCCGATGCGGTCGTCACCATTGCCGTTACGTATTCGGGTTCACCGCCCAATTCGAATTGCGATAAGCCGTTGGTCAACGATGCGACTTCGATGACTTTGCCGGCATATTCCACGACTCCGTCCGGGTACTGCTGAATCGCGCCACGACGAAGTTTTTCAACTGGCCGCAAGTACTGCGGATATAGCCGGTCCGCATCAGCCCGATACTGCGGCGTCCCGTTTACGGGCGGGAGGAACGACAGGTCGCGTGCGAGAGCAACACCGTCAGTATTGATTCCAAGCAACCTTATGCTGTCCGCATCGATTCGCTCGATACTGAAAACTTCTTCCATGTCCGGAATTACGCCACCGCCGCCGGTTACCGGATTCCCTGTCGTCGCGTCGAATGCGCGAACGGCACCACTGTTCGGCGTGCCTTGCCGGTCCAGCGTGCCGATCACAAAAACAAAACAGGCGGATACAAAACACTGCTGCGTGACGCCGGCGACCGCGAAGTCCGAAATATCCTGGCGCCAAACAACGCCGCCACCTTGCATCAACTGTCGTAGTTGGCCATTGTAAGCGAAGGCGAAACCGTCGTTGTTCTGGCCGTCGCGTGCACCGTTTTCCAGATCGTCGGTCTGTGCAAACTTAATCGACGACCTCGGGCCAACTGAGCGGTGGACGAGATCATCGGTGTCATACTCTCGAATGAACTGCATCCGACCGTCGCGCGAGTAGTGTGCGACGACGGATCGTGACAATTCACGGCTGTTCGTAGAGTCCCAACTGTACTGCAACAACACGCCTTGCGCCGTCACAATCAGTACTGGCGGTATCGTCCGGACGACACCTTGGCTGCGTGTAAAGGCGCCGTTGGTTATTCTACGTTGCCACAGTAGATTGCCGTTGGCGTCCAGCCGTGCAAGCACCATTGAACTGGCGCCAACAAACGTGTCGCCTTCTACTGCATTGCCGTTCACATCTGTATTGAAGCTTCCGTCAAACCCGTCAAATCCATTTCCACTTGCGTCCAGCAGCGTTGCTTTACTTTCGTAAACAGCATAGCAACCGTTTTCGCCGTCGCCTACGGCCTTAATCCCCGTTTCAGCCGCTTCAAGAAACCCTGTCGTTACAACCGTGTAGTCGTAGCCGGCCCAACCGCCGCTGTCGAAAGTCGTCTCCCAAACCACCTGTCCACCGGCCGTCACCCGGGCGGCGTAGGCGTCCCGCGCGACTCGTGTTGTCGTTGTTGCTGTCGCATCCTGAATGTCAGCTCCGGAGACGATGCAGAATTCGTCATTACCTCCGTATCCGGCGACGTACGGGCCGCTCAAAAGATCGGCCGAAACGCCCCGATTGCCAAATCCCATTTGCCAGATAAGATTGCCATTTGCGTCCATTCGAGCAAGGTAGCCATCGGCGGATATAGAGAATTGGGCGAATTGCTCCATGTTGCCGGCGAATGCATAACCTCCGTCCGGATGCGCATCGCCGTCAGCCGCACTGTCAAATCCCGGTCCACCGTAGGATTTTGAAAATGTCGCCGCAACTGGATTCCCTTCCTCGTCGATGCTTGCCCCAGTGTTGGAGTTGCAACCCACCACCGCAATCAGGCAAAAAGCGACTGCCAATCGTGAAAAAGACGGTCTAGCCGCATCGCATACAGAATCCATAGAAACCTCACCGCAAATACCCGTTCAAGTGTTAAACGGTGCGGCAGGGAAAAGTGATATAGGAATATTGAATTTTGATCAGTGCAGCGCAAGCGACCCCGGGCCAATCATCTGCACAGCCGCCCAGTTGTACGGATGGCGCGCATCAAGACGAGCCGGTCCGGACAAGATTCGGCGAACTCTGACCCACAATGATGGCGACTCCGTGACGCCTATTTCCAGCGGACCGCGAATCAGTGCGAGCTGCGCGTCGCGCAGTGCAGCAGGGGCACCCTCGCCCGCCCGCAACGCCGCATAGAAACGAACCATAAGTTCGGTTGTCGATTCATCCGGCACGGCCCACAATGTGGCGACAACGTTTCGCGCGCCGGCGACTTGAAATGCACGCGCAAGACTTAACAACCCTTCGCTTCCGAGCAACTGTCCGGCGCCAGTTTCGCAAGCAGATAGCGTCACCAGGTCCGCATTCGTCTGAAATTTTTCGAACACTTCCCATGCCTGCAGGCGATCGTCACCGCCTGGGGACGAGAGCAACGGTGGCGCTAGTTGGAGGTACGAGTCCAGCGGCCTGTGTCTGTCAAAATTTGCGTGCGTCGCGAGGTGCAGATAGCGCGGGCTCCCCTCCTGGTTCAATAACGCTGTTTCCGTTGCATTCTCTGAAAGAAACAGCTCCGCCTCATTCGCTGCAAACAAAGCCGCAACTGTTTTGGCTTCTCTTCGAGTTCCCGGCAACATCTTACCGTCTGAGCCACGGTGCGTTTCGAGTGACGTCGCGCCCACTGGGTCCGCGTATGCCCGGAATTGAACACTATAGTCCTGCTCCGCGCGACGACTCAATTCCGCGTGGATCGCCAGCGACTGAACAACGTGTATCGGCAGATCCTCGATGAGAAAACGGGGCTCGGAAGTTCTCGAAGCAACCAACGCGGCAAAAGGTAAGGCATACAGTTCATCGTCGGGAATAATGAGCAGTCTTTCCGTCGTTGCGATGCGATCCTTTAAGGGTGCGATCAACCACTGATACAAGGTATAACCGCTATCCAGTAACGCGGGCTTTAACTCCGCCGCGAATTGCCCTTCTGATATCAAATGGCGAAACCGGCGCACCTCGGCCTGCAGATCGGCCTTGCCGACCGGGACGCGTAGAACGCTCAGGTCGCTTCCTGCTTGTGCTACGAAGATAACAAGCTCATCTGCGAGCGCGAAGTAGCTGACGCACAGCGTGCCCTGCGGCAAATTCATTCTGGCGTTTGCGAAATCCGGCGGTCGTTCTGCTGCCAATTCAATATTCCGATCGGCGAGCAATGTCAGCAGGCTGCGTGCACGATAGGTCTCGATCGCGTCAAGCGCCGCGTCGTTATCACCATGATCAAGCAGGCTACGTGCGTACGCAGAATAGATGCGCCGATAGCGATCAGAAAAATACTGCTGCAACTGATCGCCGTCCGGCAACCACTGCCGTTGTCGTTCTAGAACACCAACCGCAGCACCCAGAGAGGCTCTAACCGACTGTGCGTCACTCGTGCGGCGCAGCAACTTCGACTCAACGAAATACGCCTCCGCGAGATCACTCGTATCTGGCGCGTCGCGCAATTGAATACGTAGTGCTATCGCGATTGCTTCTTGGGCACGATCAAGATCGTTAGTGGCGATTGCGAGATCTGCTTCGATCACCTTGGCCCAAGCGAGATCGACGCTATCGGGGGCGGTACTTTCACGAATCGCCGCAACACGTTCAATCGCGCTCAGCGCTTCTTCCGTGCGTCCCTGGTGTCCAAGAAAACCCGCATAACGTCCGACTGCGTCTGCATACGGATCAGACCGAGGTGCAACACGAACCATGTGTGCTATCGCCTCTGTATACAGACCTTCGGCGACATCGTTTTGGTTTCGTAGATCAGCGATGACCGCCTGAGCTAACAAACTGTAACCAAGCTCTGTCCCGTCGGGTAACCTGTTGCGCCAGAAGGTTGTTACGAATTCTCGCCGTGCTGCAGCCGATGCCAGATCGCCTAACAAGACCTCAATTTCTGCCAGATTGCCGACGTTTCGCACGACCGAGAGCGATGTCGGATCGAGACGTGTGTTGATCGTCAGGGCCTCGTCCAGACGCGCTCGCGCACTCTTTAGATCACCGCGCTGGCGTAGCACCAGGCTGAGATTGTTGAGAGACAGTGCTTGCACCGACACACCACTGGGTTGGTCGCTGGCGAGACTGAGAGACTCCTCATAAAATTGCTGTGCTGCGCTAAGCTCGCCACGACGAAAACTCACAATGCCACGATTCGTCAGCGCACCCGCGATGACATCTGGATGCGCGCCGATTTTGCGGTACAGGCGAATCGCCCGTTCGGTGAACGTACGCGCATCGTCATTGCGCCCGTTGCCGATAGCGATAGTCCCCTGGTTCTCAAGAGCTTTCGCCATGGTCAGGCTGCGTGGAATGAGCGCCTCCGCCAATTGAAATGCTTCGTCGGCTGCCTGCACGGCACCGCTAATGTCACCGTTCCGCCCACGCGCTGCTGTTACGTGCACCAGGAGTTTCGCAAGTCGACCATTGCGAGCGAGCGTTCGCTGTAGCGTGACGGCCTCTTCAATCGAGGCGCGCCGATCAGCAGTACTACGTCCATCGACCGACTGCAGCGTATGACGCTCAAGGACCGACACTCGATCCGCCACCGGCAAACGCGTCGTCAATATGCCCAGTGGCTCGAAAAAGAATGGCTTCGCCCGCTCGAAATCTCGCGATGACAAAAGTGCCGCGCCGATCTCTGCCGATAGCCAGGCGGCGTTCTGATAGTCTCCATTCTCAATCAGCGCGTCCCGCCATCGCAGCCCATCACCAATAGCTTCTTCACCGTCGCCATTTGCTATTGCCTGAGTTATGGATTGCAGTTTTACAACGTCATCATTCGGCAACTGCGGCCGAACCGAAATGCCCCAATCCCCAACTGGTACTTCAACTGCCCGAGTACTGGCTCCCTTTTGCAAAACCAAGACTGTCTTGCCCCGCCAGCCCCATTGCGACTGCACAGCGTCTAACGACAATGGGGCGTTAAACTCTCCTTCGACAGCAACCTGCTCGTCGCTGAAACGCCAGGCGATAAGGATGTCACCTGTTGAAATTGGTGTCGCCCATGCGACGCCCCCCGGATCGACCGCCGTTACGACAAGGCCCGCTGGTTGCGCGAAAGTGATAGTAGCGGCAAGAACTGCGAACAAGCCACCAAGTCGCGCAAGGACAACTATGTACTTCCTACTCAACACGAAACCAGTATGGGCCCGACTCAACACCACTCTCGGCCGTCACCACCCAGTAGTACGTGCCGCTGGTAGCGAGCGAAGCACGCTGGCTGAGCGACACTGCAAGTGCGGGTTCATTCACTCCGTCTATTTGCCAAAGTAGATCGCCGTTGTCTTCATACATGGCAACGCGATAAGGCGCACGTCCGGCCGCCGACCAGAGCAGCTCTTGTGGGGGCTCGGCGAGTTCGACGTAGTTCCCGGGGACACCTTCGCCACCAGTTTGACGCAACACTGGAATGCTATCCTCGCTCATGGGGAACAGCAGGATACCGAGTACGACGGCGAGCAAGACACCGGCCGCTGCGGACAATGGCAAAAAGCGCCGTCGCCGTCGCCGAATTTGAATTCGGTTACTCGCTCGTTCAATCGCGTCGATAACCGTATCGTCATGTTGCGCTGAAGGCGATCCGTCAACGGTACCCAGTATGTCCTGGTCGTTCGAATCTTCATTCATCTGATTACCCATTCTTGACACCTTCTGCGACGTCCTCAGACAACGCCGCCCGTAACTTCTCCAGTCCATAGCGTTTTCTGCCAATGACCGTGTTTCGCGGCGCGTCAACGATGTCGGCTATTTCATCGAAGCCAAAGCCCTCTGCCCACATCGCCAACACCTCGCGTTGCTCATAGGGCAGCTCCGCCAACGCCCGTGCGATCTCGATATTCGCCTTCGCTGCATCGGCTTCGACATCCGGAGCCAGACCCCCTGCTTGCAATGATCCCGCGACAGAGGAAACATCAACATGCACCGACCGCGCGCTCAGGAGTCGACCATCGTCGATGACCAGGTTGCGCGCGATCGTAAAGAGATAGGTTTTGAATGTGGCGTTTGCGTGCGGACGATAGCTATTCTTTTCCGCAACCTCGATCAGCCGCATCCAGGCACGCTGCGACAAATCATCTGCATCGGCGTCCGAGGAGCACAGGCGACGCAGGAAACGCCAGAGTGGATCACGATACAACGCAAACAGGCGACGACCGGTCTCGCTATCGCCGGTCGCTTGAAACGCTTGCATCAATTTTTTCCCCTCGTCATCTACCATTGAACGAGTTAGCTACCCTAATTGATATAAACATGACTCCTAATCATGCGGTCTTATGCGAAGTTTTGAAAGAAAATGCAGCTTTGGGACAAAACAGGGCCGCAGGATTGCCTTGCCCATAAACAAACTCTGGTATCACCAGGATGAGAATTTTCAGTAGTACTGATGACGCGTCCCGCATTTTTTCTTAACTTTTGCCGATTAGCTGGCCTCAATCTAGCTATGCAATACTAAAACTACTTTAAGGGCGATTCCTAGACTGCTCTGCGGTAAGAACTGACCCATATCTGCGCTCAGGTTGAATATCTGTATCCCCACTACTTGCCGTTCACTCGGCTGCTATTTCTAGAGGCATTGACGCAGATTACGAGCCGGTGCTTAGGTTGTTTTGCAGCTGTCGAGAACCTAGACACAATCTACTATTTTTCGTTGCGCGCTCCCTAATTTGGACTTTCATGCCAAAATTCACCTTCTCTAATAGCGTAGATATCATCGCTCGCCTTCAAGATGCACTGGACCATTTTCCGCGCAGTAGTGGTGAGCATGGAGGTGAATTCACGTTCTGCGAGTTTTCGACATATCTGGTTTGCCCGCCTGAGAACACGGACAATCGCCTGTACTTGCCGCTGGCACCAAGTAGAGTAGATACTACGGCAGCGATTAACAGGGGATCCGAGTATGAGATTACAGGGAGATTTGATGTTTCATAGCAACATTCGACTGTGTGGGCTTCTCAGACTGACTCTCAGCCTGGTTTGTATCGCCGCTATCGGCGGCTGTGCTGCACCAAATACTACAAGAATGGTCCCGGATACAGACCCACAATGGTCTCTGCAAACTGGTAAGAGTATCCGGGCTGTTACGGTTCGTGGTGTAGCCAAATCCCACTGGGCCGATGCCTCTGCAACGAGAGAACAAATCTACGATGTTGTTGTTGAAACACTGGCTGGAAGTGGATTCTTTTCTTCAGTAGGTGCTGGCGCGGGTGACCTTAATCTGGAGGTTGAGCTTCTGTCACAGCGCCATAACGCCAGCACACTAATGAATTACACCGGGAGCATGACTGCAACGTATCGATTTATGGATTCTGAAGGCGAAGTGATCTGGACATCAACGATTGAGTCCAGCGGGAGTTCAAGTGCTTTGTCCGGCATAAAAAGAACAACTGAATCGCGAGAGCGGACGGTAAACGCAAACATGACCACGCTCCTGAATGAGTTAAATGACTCTTGGAGCAAACAGTAATCTGAACCGGACCGGCAAGGAGTACCGATTGAACAAACCAGGAAACGAGTACGGGCATTCTGGCCGGGCTTTTCGACGCGCGCTGTGCACGCTAATGCTTGTTCTTACCGTATCAAGCGCAGAAATCGCATTTGCCAACAACGCTCTTCATAAGGCGATCGAAAAGGGAAAAGAGTCGAAAGCACTCCGGCTTATTAGAAAAGATAAGGGCATCGAGGAACTGACCGACGATGGCTTCACGCCGTTGATGCTCGCTGTCAACAGAAGCCAGTACGCGGTCTACGCAGCGCTGATCGAAAAAGGCGCTGCTCTGGACACCCCTATTGGGCCATCGAAGTTCACAGCTCTACACGGCGCTGTTAGCGGTGGGAGCACCGACGCTGTTAGATCTCTCGTGGCAGCGGGCGCAAATATTGAGGCACAAGATGCCAACGGAGTGACGCCGTGGCTGACGGCTATCAGGAGAGATTCCTCCGAAGTCGCGATCGCAATTCTCAATAGTACCAATCAGACTCTCAGCACAGAGTCCCTCGATGCCGCTATTCGGGTTGCGAGCAATAACGGATCGCTAGAGCTGCTTGATCGACTTTTACCAGACCTGGAGGTATATCGGCCAGACCTGTTTCAGTCCGACGATTTTGGCTACGATCAAATCCATCATCTGGCGCGGCTGGGACTGACAGATAGTATTAACGCGATTCTGGACGCGGGAGCTGATATCGACCTGCAAGTTGGTGCAGGTTCGCAAGGCGAGAAAGGGGTTAGCGCGTTGTGGGTTGCGCTCAACAATGGTCACGATGGGCTTGCGCAAGTCTTCATTCAGCGTGGCGCAGACCCGATGCTCCAAGGCGAGGAGAGATCATCGCCACTGCAGATGCAGCTTCAGAAAGGAAATGCGGAACTTGTCGATGCAATGATCGCGATGAGTCCAGACCTCCGGAGGAACGAATTGCGGGATCTGGATTCACTATCTGGAGATATTCACTCAACAATAGACCCCATTAGTATGAACGCCCTACTCACTGAATGTGGCACCCCGTATCAGGCGATTGAGGGAGGCGCAAACTCGATGATGGTCTTCAATGGTGGCAACGCAGCCACATCCCAGGCAACTTCCGGGTTTTTTGACAACACTTCAGTCTTGCAGCTTCCCGACCTGAATGTTCGAACGGCGATCAAAATCGAATCGGCGGATCCAGACGTGACAATGGTACTGCGTAGCCAGATTTCGGCCGACGGAAGCGTTTGCCAGGTCTTCCGTGTCGATGGCACGTACAGCGCAATGATGGGAGCGTCTGGTGAGTCAGAGTTGCTTGGGCTTTTCGTGAATCCAAGCAAGCAGGAAGTCCCGGTACCCTTTGATGCGGTGATTTCCTACGAAGCGGGAAATGCAAAGCACTATTACCGAAGCGATAGTCAGTGGTTTGAAATTCATATTGAGTGACGTCCAATCTGCACGCAAGCATTACGAAATGTAGACGACAAAGCGGCAAGTAGTGGGTGACGCTGACCTTCGATTTCAGCGCGACGAACGGGGCAGGACTTTCCGCTTGCTCTACCCTGTGGCTCCAACCTTAACTTTTCCGTATTTCCTGGCGCCCTACTCCGCCCAGGCGGCAAATTTTGGCCAGAACTGAACGTCGGGTAGTCGGGGCCACTCTGCGCCTATTGGCTCGTGAGTTGATAGGATTGGACTCCCCGGTAACACATCTAAGGAACTTTCAAATGCATCGCGGACGTCTGAAGGATTGGTTGGAGATTATTGGAATGACCGCCATTGTCGCGTCTCTGGTCTTTGTAGGCTTACAACTTCAACAAGATCAGAGAATTGCGGCAACCGAAACTTACGGTGATGTTGCGGGCTCGTCATTGCATATAGCCGAAATTCTCCAAGGCAGAGGAGAGTTATGGCGAAGAGGCTTGGACGGCGCCGAGTTATCGGCTGGCGAACAGATAGAGTTTGGCGCGCTCGCGACAGCCGTCGAAGCCTGGTTCGTAATGAATTGGAGTCGCTCCTCTCGTCTGGGGACAAGCAACCCGGACGCCATGGTGCGTGACTACGCGTTTGCGCTGTATTGCCACCCAGGCCTGCGGCAACATCACGATTCCGAGTTAGATCGTGTCCGACAGACTGACACTGCGTTCGGCGAACCGGTCGAATTCGGCGCATTTCCGTTGTTGGTTGAGGACCACCTGAAGCGATTGGCGTCACGTTCCGCAGCAGTGCCGGAGAGTAAATCGTATATCTTCTGGAACTAAGGAAGTTCTGGGGTAAGTGCCCCAACGACCCTAGCCATCAATTCGCAATCCAAAGGAGACTAGCACGGCGTTGCTAATCTACGCTCAGTGGCTCGCCAACCACAACATTGACCGTTTCACCAATGCGGTAAATTGAGTGAGTCCGCGAATAAACGACCGTCAATCCTTTTGGCACATCGATAATATCGTGACTGCTCCAGGAGATGTTTTCAGATCCGTTCTCTTGCCTGATTGCATACCATTTTCCGTCGTCGGCCTGAATTCGATCTAAGCGAATGGTAATAACATCGCCTGCAGGCGTATAGGGCTCAATACTTGCGACAACGCCCCAGGCTGACCCGCCTTTGCTAAAGGTATGGCTCCCGTTAGGCGCACTGTGCGCAATCTTGAATTCAACTAATTCACCTACGGATGCGCCTCGCGAAGACACCATACGGTAGTTCACAAGCTCGATTGCCCCGCTATCACTCGTCGTCGACTCCGTGCTGCGAGCTGCTGGCCCGTAGTTTTTCTCGAAGAGTGTATGAGTGCAATGCATGTGCATGAGAATCGACTGAGCATAGGAGTGGTCTCTGGATTTCCAGACTAGCTCTGTCGACTCCGTATTCAGGTAGACATTTGTTCCTTCTGAATTCTCTGAAAACCGCACGCTCAACAGTGCCTCCATTTTCAGATTCGGAAAATAGCGATCTCGCTGCATGGACATTGTCGAATAGTCATCTGGCAGCTGTTTTGCAATAAAGCCCAGCGGTGTAGCACTGTTTATAAACAACTCTTTTGTTCTTTCTTTGGTTAGCGGAAAAGATGCCTCGAACGCACCGTTTTCATCTCGGGAATAGGAGCAACGTTGCAGTCGGTTACTCAGAATCAATTCGCCTGTCTGAAGCGAACCTTTCAGCGGGTTCGAAAAAACGAACTCCGTCAATGGATAATAGGTTGCGGTTATCGTTGCCGGTCCGTTGATTGGCTCGGCGTATTCCAGTTTCTCAGGGTGGCCAATTACGCTGAAAAGTTCATCTGGGCTCATGCCTGGGTGTATCTCCGCCCATCCCTTGGGGAAAACCACCGCCGTCGGCAATTCCGAAGATTTCGTCGCAGACGAACCGCAACCAGTCGCTAAAAAGAAGGCCAGGATCAATGGCGAGTAGGCAAAACGTTTGGTAGGTTGACTCATTGGCTCCTCGAAACTTTATTGTTGTTCTTCTTCACAAATCAATATGTTGGCGGAACACCTAATCCAATACAATAAGTAATCGCCGATGACCGCAATTTCGGTTGATCGATTCACTGAGCGTCACGAGCTCGCTCTACCGCTGGTGGCATAAGCAAGTAGAACGCTCGACACGGGTTAAGTCCCGACGAGTACGTCCTGGACTGGACGCCTTAAGGACTGAGGCAACGTGGGACCACGACCAAATCGAATCAGAAGATCGGGTCGCTGCGTGCCGATGCCGAGGAAGTCGGCAAATTGCTGACGCACTTCAGGCACCTCGACGGGCTGATTGATGTACGCGTGTCGAAGCTGGGTTCATCTTCGGCTGAATCGCTTCAGATTCAGCCAGAACATCACGCACTTCAATTGTCGCTCAGGGAGGCGACCAGTCCAGATCCAGCAGCTCGTCCGTGGAAAGGGTTTGATCGCTGCGTGCAAGCCGAAGCTCGCCGAGCGTCATTTGCGATTCCAGCACATCCCGCTCGGACGCGGCAAACGAGTGTCCCATATCGCTTGCGAGCGTTAGCCAGCGGTAGGCCTCGGGCCGTGCGGTCTCGGATTGCGCCTGCTCAGCCAGGCTTTGCGCGAGCAACACCATGGCGCGGGCATAGCCACCCTCCGCCGATTTCCTGAGCCAGCGTCGGTGTGCTTCAAACGTGTAGGGATACGTCGTGCCGAGCAGGAATTGCGTGGCGACATCGCCTGACTCGGCGAGCGGTCGAAGAATATCTCGCCGCGTCTCGAACGTCAGTAAGGGGACGCCAATGCACTCCCGCGTGCGTTGCTTCATGCGGTCGTAGTTTGTATCGGGCTGGGAGGCGTTGTCGGCGTACCACGCATCCAGAGCGTTCTGAGATCGGGGCACGGCAAGACAGCTATCATGAATGTCGAATGCGCGAACGAGCGCCTCGCCGCCCGAGGCCATGCCCTCTTTCATGAGCGCATCGAACGCATCGGCTTTCGTAAGCGAATCGACCTGCGTAACGACAGTACCCGACTCGACGACCTCAGCGGCATGGCTGGTCGGGGCAGCTTCCTGCGATAACCTAGCGAGTGCGGGGCTGTCAGATTCCGCGACCTGGGCAGGTGGTGATTCAGGCAAATCAACCGGCTTGTCGCGCCAGATCAGAGCAACAATGACGACGGCACTGGCAGCCACGATCGCCGTCGTCACGGCGACGCGCGCCGACCTCGATGTCACGGGAACGGGAGCCCGGGCCCGTCGCGAGAGTCATCACCACAGAGGCCGCCGGCGATCGGGTCGAGAGGACCGACCGGAACACAGTTGGACGGCGTCGCATAGATCGTCCGCGTTGTCGTGTGCATTTTTGCGCCGTCCGAGACGGTCAGTTGTACCGTTTCGACGACCGTTGACTGACCTGGCGGGTACATCTTTGTGAAGGTCCGAGCACGCGTCGTTCCGCCGTCCTCTAAAACCCAGAGATAAGCAAGCGGGTTGCCATCGGGGTCGAAGGACGGCGCTGCTGTGAAGCGAAGCTGGTACGCGATATTGGTCGGCCCCACACTGAACTGAGCGTAGGGGCGCTGGTTCTCCACTACCTGCATCGTTCCGTAGTTGCAGGCGTCGGGGAACATGGCTTCGGAATTACTAATACGTGGCGCCTTCAATTTGAAACCGTTGTCCCCAACACTGAAATTGAGGAACCAGATCTCAAGATCGTCTCGCAACATGACGAAGGAAAGATCGTAGTCTCCGAGCAGCGGATAAGTATGGACCGTGTAGGCGTCTTCGTTTGCGGACTGGGGCACCATAACAGCGTCGCCGAACCACCACATCCAGCGATAATCATAGAAGAAACGACTAATAGAGCTGGGACGATTCGCCTTGATCTCGGTCGGCACGCCGGCCTGCGCAGTAAACGTGTACAGCCCGTTACTCGCAGTACCATTCATGACGCCGAGGTCGAAGCCGCGGTCCTGGTGGACGCCACCGAGATCCTGGCACTCATTCTTGATTGCCGGGGAAGCAACGAACGGCAGACAGTACGATTCGCTGGTCTGCAGCTCGTACAGCGGGTCGGTAGAGATTGCTGCAACGGTCGTGAGCATGAGCGAAGTCAGCCGGTCACCAGCCCAGGAGAGTCGATCATTGAAAAGCCCAACCGTCAGTGCGGCGGCATCCGCATTGCCGCTGTCGCCATTCAGGAAGCCCACAAGGGCACTCCCGGCGGCTGAAATGACCTGCCCGGCGAGGTAACCCGCTACGTCATTGACGTCAATGAGAGGAAGCCCGTTCAGCAGATCGTCGAGCCCCTGGTTAACGATGAAATTCCGGAAATAATTCTCTATGCCGGATTCAAACGGGTCCAACGGATTGCCAGCTGACGCGGGGCAATAGTCGGGTCTTCCTGCGAGCGGCGGATTCAGGCACGGATCCCACGCGTCATAGTTTGGATTTTGAACGCTGGATGTCAGGCAGACGCCATACGGCGAGACGGGCGGTTGCTGACCGTGATTTGGAATCGGCGGTGGTTCTATCTGGGCGCTCACCGTGGCGGCGAACAGCAGGCAGGTCAGTGAAAAGGCGGAAAGAGCGGAACGGACGTGCATCGAACGACGACCAAACATGATGAATCTCCCCTGATAGCGCTGGCGCCGGGGCACCAGTTGCTGGTTGGAAACCGGGCTCGGATTTCTGCCCGTGCTTCCGCCCAACATGCCATATCTGGTCTATTCGTTGCAAGTAGAATCGCAGGTTTCTCGTCTGACCGAGGTTCGATTCTTCCTGGTCGCCCGGCGACGGTCGCTTTCTTACCATAATGCACCAAGGTTTAAATTGTTCTCCGGGGCACAGCACGCGATACTCTAATCGGTGCCAGGCGCCAGTTAAGGTCAAACCGGGAGGGGGAAATAATGAAAAGGACTCTGCGAACAGGAGTAGTTGTTTCCGGGCTGATGCTCGCTGCTTGTGGGGGCGGCGGCGGCGGCGGTGGTGATGGCGGTTCCATTCCAGGACCGAATGCGAACGCACGCTTCTCGATAGCGAACCGGACCGTAGATTTCTCGGCTGACTTTAACAACAGTGCACCGAATGCCGTACAGGTGGTTGGCAGTATTAGCGGTGCGACAGATTCAGTCGTCTTGGTAGTCACGCTTCCGCCAAATGGGATGTTCGTCAATGCAGACGTGACGATCAATGGTACGACGGGAACGCTAAACCTCATTCCGGAACAACCCAATGTCCTGGGGCTCGGAACGCATCAGGGCAGTGTCCGCGTTCAAGCCTGCAACGACCAGGCCTGTACCTCACAGATATCCGGCAGCCCGATCGATATACAGGCGTCCTACGAAGTTACGGCAACTGAGATCACGCTCACATCGGCAACAGTCAATCTGGACGCTGAGCACCGGCAGGACATTTCTGCAAACACTCGACTGTCCGTATCCGGCGGCCCGCGCGCGTGGACAGCTACCACAACTTACACCGACGGCAACGGATGGCTCACTGTGACGCCGTCTAATTCCACAACGATGCCTATCGACGTGATGTTCACAGGATCCGGCAATCTGCCCGGTACTTATGGCGCCTCGGTCGAGTTCACCACGACGGCAGGCACGGCGGCGCTTACGGTTCCCGTGACGTACACGGTCGCTGCTGCTGAGTTGGACTTCGACGAAGCGTCACTGGATTTCGTGCTCGATACGCAATCAACGCCGTCACAACTCGCGCAAAGCATCACAATCGAAAGCGGCACGGGTGCTGATTATCCGTGGGATGCTGCCGTCGACGTTGACTGGATTACATTAACACCGACGTCAGGGAGTACCGGCGCCTCCACTGCATTGCAGGTTGAAATTGACCAAGACGTTGCCCTTTTGACGAATGGCCAGCACATGGCAACGCTTTCGCTCACATCGAGCGATGGGGCCGTCACCCCAATCGATCTTCCAATCAATCTGACGAAGGACACGCGCTCGGCTCGCTTTGTCGCGCCTTACGCACAAACGGTCGGGAACGTCGTCAATGTAGCGATCAGCGGCGAGAGACTGGATACGCTGGGCCCGGGCGACATCACAATCGGCAACACGACCGTTACCGATTTTGAGATTCGACATGAAAATGAGATCGTCGTACGTGGGCCCTTCCCTGCTGTTGCAGGCCGGCATGCAGTGCAACTAACGCATACGAACGGGCTCGCTCTTGACGACGCTGAACTCGTTCTTGTCGACCCTGTCGCGTTCCAGGCAGTTGATGTGCCGCTGCCCCAGGGAAGCAGGTTCGGTCCGATCTTCGACGTCGAACGAAACTGCGTGCTGGCGATCGATCATGATGCCAGGGCTATCGAACGCTACTGCGAAAACGCTGGAAACTGGACAGTTGAAAATCTGCTACCACCGGTCCTTTACGGCCCTGGCCAGACTATCGGTAAAATTGCGTTATCAGTCGACGGTAAAGAGCTTTACGCACAAATTTCGACCGTACCGGATTTTCGAATTGCTCGATTCAACGCGGACACGCTCGACTACATCGATGCATCCCCGGACGACTTCAGAGTTCGCGCAGATCAGATGGAGGTCCTCAATAACGGCTTCGTGCTATTGAGCGTCGGTTTCAACAATAACATCTGGAACCCGCGAACCGGCGAAACGCGAATTATTGGCGGCGAACTGGTCGACCGTCTCAGTTTGTACTCTGATCCTGTTGCAGCATCACGGGACGGATCTCGAATGTATGCTTATGGAAAGGCCGGCATAGCCAGCGAGGACACTTTCTTTTCCTACGACACGGCGAGCAATACAATAACGGACTCCGGGATCACTGCCGGTCAACGCGGTTTCCTGCGAACGAACCTTGACGGGACAGCGATAGTCATCCAGGAACAAGTTTATGACGACAGTTTCCAACTTGCGGGCACTATCGGTGATGTAATCGTCCCCAGCATGAGTCCAAATGGCGAGCTTGTGTTGTATTTCGATACCACAGGTATGTCTACGCCTATTTACTGGTTTACGGCCAAGGACCTGAGGTCCCCGGACGGCAACGGTGGCTATGCCGATTTCTTCCCTCGCCGCGACGTGACGGGGGTTTCGGAAATTGAAAGCGGCATGTTCCTGTATGCAATCCACCCGGATCTGACGACGCTTTTCTTTGTCGATGACGATAAAATGAGGGTTGTGACAATTCCCTGATTGGAATCAACGCGATCCGTATTTCAGTCCCATTGGCTGCCAATGCGGAACGCGGTTCCGATGCCGAGGAACATGAACAGGATATCCAGAATCCCGAAATCCTCGCGCATCATTGCCCAGAGCGAGATCTCATCGAGACTGTCGACGCTGTTCGCTTGCCACTCTTCGAAGTTCGGTGGACTCTGTGCCATTTCGCGTAGCGCGGGTTCGACGTATTCGCGAAACTCAGCGAGTTCGGCGTCGCTGATGCTGGCCGGATCGGATTCGAATGTATAGCCTCGGTCCACCATGAAACGACGGATAAAGATCTCACCGCCGGAACCGTTAACGAGCACGCGCGCGTCCTCCATTTCTGCTTCGAAGTAGCCGCTCATTTCGTCATCGAACTCCATGGTTTCAGAGAGCACCTCCTGAAACTGGTCGACGAACGCGCTATACGCCCAGTACTTTCCGAGAACGATCGAGCCGAATACCAGTATTGCGCACAAGATACCGGCCTGCATGCCCCGTGAGCCTGCGCTCGCCGCGGCGAATCCGACACCGCCACCAATACCCCATGCAATAAGAGCGAACTCGTATTCAAATGTGACTGCAACAAACCGCCATATCCAGGCACCTATCAGCGCCGCAACCACCGCGGCGGCGATCGCTGCGGGATTTAGAGCGCCCGGCTCCGATGTGACATCGGATGACGCGACCGTGCTGTTATCAGCCTGCATTGCGGCGACGGGTATCGCTTTCGGCGCGCTTGCGGGCGGCGACACCGGGGCTGACGATTCAAATTTGTGAAACCAGATCCCGCAACTCACACATTGCTCGGACTTGGCTTGCATGTGCTGGCAATTCGGGCATTCGACAGTTCCCTGCTTTGACGATGCGTCGCCCTCGTCCTGAACCAGTTCCAGGGCCGGTTCCTCCCGGCGCGCGGGTTTCGACTCGTCGGCCTGGTGCGCAGCCGTCGGAGCGGGGTTTTGTATTTCTGCGGACACACCGAGTTGTGCGAGCTGGTTGCAGAGCTTGTCGGCGCTGGCCCAACTCACATCTTTCTTCACAACACGAGGTTTCTCGAAAAATTGCTCCGCCTGCGCAGGCTGCAAGCGCAGAACCGAGACCAGGTTCTTCCGAACTTCGTCCTGATCGAATCCGCTGAGGATTCGCCCAGTAGTAATCACTCTGTAGGCGTCGCTAATCGTCATCGCCTTATTGCCTCTTCTGCGTTCAATAGGTCGACGGATCGCTCAGCGACCCGCCCGATACGACATAATGGCAATAATTGGTCGAGAATTATCGAATCTAGCGCACATAAATGCTCGTTGAGCACCTGGCAGATACAGGAGAATAGTCAGGCTCCAGTGCGGCGAAGCCCTCGGACGCAGTTGTCGAACTAAACACAGATCGTGATTGCGCCGTACCCGCTTGGATGGTTAAGCATGACTTCGGCGCCTCCGCCAAAAGGCCCAGCCAACCATTGCCATCGTCACAAATGCTGCAAAGTAGAAAAACCTGGAGTAATACTTCGACAGGCAGTAGACACGCCCCCATGGCGTTGTGAAACAAGCCTTGTTCCTGGCCAGTGTAAATCCCGAAAGATGCGGAACTACCCCACAGATAACGTCGTTGGTTGAATCAAGTGACGATGTAACGTCTACCCATAGGTCTCCATCGTTATGCAACAGCATCAAATTGCTCTCATCACATACGGCATCATCATAAGTAACGCATACCTCTATGTTTCCACTATATTCCGCTGTGGTTGTGATGTCATAAGATACCGGTGGATTGCAGGAAGCTTGAAAGTCTGCCAGAGAGCCAGTGCGGCCCTGAGTCACGTCAGTAATGCCTGAAGCAGTTACTTGTTCAAATGTGACAGTAACATTGCCAGATGAAACAACGACGTCATTACCTGCCGCAGTGTTCGCAGGATCCCACCAAGCATAAGCAACGGTAGAAGCACCTGGTGTACTTGTGGTGTTACGATGACTAATTACGGGGTAACCATAATAGTCAATGGCCAGGTCAGTATGATGGCCGGTTCCTGGATTGGAATTGACACGCTGGCGAATCCAATTAATACCGTCTTTTTTGTGGGCAAACTTCAACACGGTGTTGTATGGATACGTTTCATCACCGCTCGAAACGTAATGTTCAGCGTAACTAATCATAGGATTGCCATTGCGGTCGATTTCCAATGAACTGAATTCACCGGGATTAAATGCGCCGTCAACAGTTTCAATATCCCACGAAGTACCATTCCATGCTGCGTACTTAAGATTGGTCAGTGTACGGTCATAGTAGCTTATGCCCGGTAAATCATAGTGCGCAGCGCCCATAGCAAGTGAGGCGTACTCGCCGACGTTTCCCGCGGTATCAACAGTTTGAATCGTCCATGAGCCTGAGCCAGGACCACTATCCTTTTCAGCATACTTGAGCTCGTATTCAGCTGAACCACCTACAATAGTAATTTTTGTGTACGCAATTCTTGGGAAAAAGTAATACTTGTCCAGATCCAGTGATGAAAACCAGCCCACGTTATCGGTATCGTCCACTGTTTCAATATGCCATGACCCCGTGAACAGGTTCTTGGACGCCAGTTTGAGATTTTGATTAGCACCGTCGTAGTAGCTGATGACAGGCGCGCCACCGGCTCTGAAGTTTAGCTTTAATGAGGCATGCCATCCGACATTGCCACTATCAACCACTTCAATTTCCCAGGCCGAGCCGTTCCATGAAGCATACTTCAGCGTCGAATTGGAACTATCAGTACTATCCAAGTAGGCAATCCTCGGATTGTTGCCATGCATGGCAAGGGAATTGTACGTTCCTACAATGCCGCCGCTATCAACAGTATCGATGCTACGGTCTGCAGAACGGTACAGTTTCAGGGCGTTGTCATTACTATCAAAGAAACTGACAACAGGGTTGTTATCAAGATCGACTCCCACTGATGTTTCGCCAGAATCGGTTAGATTGGCGCCCATGTACCCATTAACCCATGATTCTGCAAGTACGGTACTTGCCGTGAAGCATAAGAAAAGAGTTGAAAAAATCGCACCTGAAAAAATGGATTTTCTTGTGATTCTTTTCATGGCTGCTCCTCCTGAGAGAAAAAATGCCGCAGAAGAAACGTCTAAGGTGCCGTCAAATCCGATTCCTGCACAAAGATCAGCTTATTGAACACGATGTCTAAATTGTCATTCGCTGCCAATAGCGTGAATGCACCGACCGCACCTTCAGTATTGCCAACATGTCTAATGTTCAAGACAACCGAGTCGCCGCAATCAAGGTATACACGTGATGCTGGTGGTCCAAGCGGCCCGCTGGCATTGTTCGGCACGCCACTGAGCAAGAACTCATCGTTGTGCGTTGTTCCGGCTGCATCGACTAAATTGAAACCGTAAATCGCCACCCGGCCTGGCCGCAGGTTCTCCACGACAACCGTTGCCGAATCGACGTTCGTTTGTTTATCCAGCTTGATAACGAACGGAGGTTCGACAGTATCATCCAGGTGCGGCGCAACGCCTGGGTTGTACCAGTACATGTGGCCCCAGCCGCTGGTTTTCACCCTGAGTGGTTCTTGCGGATCGCCAAGTCGTTTGGAGTCATTCGATAAGAAGTTACGTACCCGCACATTGTAGTAATAGGTCATCTCTTCCTGGCATGTCATCGGCACATCGACGTGGTACAAACCGCCTTTGGATGGGCCGGCAAGCTTTGACATTGAATACCGTGTGCCATCAACGAAAACGTCAACACCTCGCATTGAAGTAAATTGCTTGGGTTTCGCCTCAAGGTAGAAGCCACGCTCGGCAATACCCAGCCGCGGAATAATCGCATTGGGTGTCGTTGGCGTGAACAGGTAAGGTCCTTTCGTGACAAGGTCTAGCGATTCGTATGGGTACGTTTTTGCGGTCATGTTTTGCAACGTGACACCACAGCCGGATATGAGCATGCTGGCGACCAGTACCGTGACGATGAGTGAAGTTGATTTGAATGCGTGATTCATATTGCCTCTCGGTTGTCTTAGGACAGTTGCTTGGGCGATTCTGCCGAACACGGACAATCATCCAATGTGACGAAGATGGTCGCATGATGCTTTTCTTAGGAAAGCTTGAGAATTGTTTGTTGGCGCCCGTAAATCACTGGTTTCTAGGGCTTTTCGATTCGCTGGAAACGTCGGTTTCAACCAACGCGGGATACAGCTCACCGTAGGGCAATGCTGTAATGAGATCCTCACGGCGTCCGACCACTTGAGGCGATTCGTATTCGTACGGCGGCACTTCGCGCTCAGGTACCGGGACACACAGCCAGCGCACCGTGGTCATAGTCGTAGATTCGTCGGAGACTGACTCCGAGCTCGAATTCAGCCATATCCATGTCCCCACAGGGGCCAGGAGGCCCAGCAAAACCCACGAAACGACCCACTGTTCCTTAGCAGTCCTCGTCCACCACATGCACATGAAATCCAAAACAATTGCGTATAACCTTAGTCTTATCTTCGGTAAGACAAGAACGCCTGACTGATCCCTGATAAAGACTTGAGGAAAATCTCCGTGACGAGCGGGTTATGAACGCGGCAAGTGAACTTGGGCCGTTCCAGCTGGGCCAGTTTCTGGTTCAGCCAGAACTGCGCACGCTTGGCGATGGCGAATCAACCATTCACCTGGAACCCAAAGTGATGAACGTGCTGCTCGTGCTCGCTGATCGAGCAGGTCATGTGGTCTCGCGCCAGGAGTTTTACGATCGAGTTTGGCCGAACGCAGATATTGGCGACGAAGTGTTGTCGAGATGTATTTATCAGTTACGGTCCCACTTTGGCGATAGTAGCCGCGCACAGCGAGTCATCTTGACGGTACCAAAGCATGGCTACAAGCTGTTGCTGGTGCCGTCGGTATCCGAACAAAACCCTGATGATTCGACAATCGATTCCGGCACCAGGAAACGGGCGCGCTGGCCGGTCGCCGTCGGTATGCTCGGGCTCGGAGCGGCAATCGCAATTTATCTGTCATACCGGCCGGAACTGCCCCAGAAGTCCAACACAAACAATCAGCCGCCCGCTGTCGAAGAAGCGTTCACCGCACCCGGTATCGTCGTTGTGCCCTATTCGGACTTAAGCAAGAATAGTGACAAGCACTACTTCACTGATGGCATAACCGAAGAGTTACTCATTGGCCTCGGCCAGATCCGTGGGCTGCGAGTCTTCGGCCGAGAGTCGGCGGAAAAGCTGCTCGAGAGTGCCGCTACCCCAGCCGAAATAGGACGAATCCTCAATGTCGATGCAATACTGACCGGTAGCGTTCAGGTTGATGGCAACACGTTGCGCGTCAGTAATCGACTGATAAATACGGCGACCGGCGAGCAAATCTGGTCAGAAAGTCTTGAAGGCGCGACCGAAGATGTCTTTGATATGGAGGACCGTATTACCCGCACTGTAGTGACACAACTGGAAATCAAATTAATAGATGACATTTCCAAGCTACAAGTAAGGCGCGTCACAGAAAACAACCACGCGTATCAACTGTATGCCGAAGGCCACTACTATCTCGACAAACGAGACTCCGGGTCACTACAGCAGTCCATCGAATTCTTTGAACAGGCAATCGCCGCCGACCCACGATTTGCCCTCGCCTACAGCAGTTTGGCTGATGCCAATATGCTGCTGTCGCAGTACGGCGAAGTTTCGCTGAGTGACGCCACTCAGCTCGCCGACGCCTCTATCAACAAAGCCCTTACGATCTCACCCAACCTCGGCGAGGCACATGCGTCGAGAGGACTCATGCTGCTTCACAACAGTCGTTATGATGAGGCCGCCGAGGTATTACGATTGGCCGCGTCCCTTGACCCAAGCTACGTACCCGCGCACCTGTGGTTAGGCCGTGCTCTCGATTTGCAAGCCGAATTCAGTCTCGCTCTCGCAGCGTACCGTCGAGCACATCAACTGGACCCTTTGTCACCCATAGTCAATATGAATGTGGGCCGAATGCTGATGTTTGGCGGTCGCGCGAAGGAAGCTGACCGGTATTTCGATACGGGACTCAAGTATGCCGCTGAGTTCGCCAACCTGCACTGGGCAAGGGGTCACAATGAATACCTTCGCGGTAATCTGGACGCCGCGGTTCGGTCACTGAGCAAAGCTATAGATCTCGGATTGACTAAAGAGGTGCAGATTCACGCTGTGCTTTCGACTATAAACGTTGACAGCGGTGACTTTGAGGCGGGCGAACATTTCCTTCGCATCGCCGAGCGTATTAATGCCGAATCGTATTGGGCAATAGAAGCGCGCCATTGGTTAATGCTCGCACAAGAGCGATATGCCGAGTTGGGCGATTACCTGGTCTCAACATTAGAACAACTACCTGCGCGCAAGGAGCTTCTGTTCAAAACGGCATCGCTCAAAGTCAGGAGCGGAGATATTGAAGATGCGCTCAGATTGTTCGAAATTGGCATTGAGCGATCGGGCGAGACCTACCTGTATTCGTTTTGGGACTACGCCGGCGGATCACTTGCCGCGCTTGATCTTGCCTACATTCATCAACAGACAGGCAATACTGAAGAACAGTCCACACTACTTGATGCAATCGAAGCATTCATGCAGCAACAGGAACAACGCGGCCTGGCAACACCAGCCACACATTACGTCCGCGCCGCGTGGTATGCGCAAAAAGGCGACGTTGATGAGGCGATCAACGAGCTGTTGATATGCAGCTCGAAAGGATGGTCGGGGCTATGGACTATTCAATCTGACCCTCGATTTGACGAAGTTCGAGAATCGCCCAGGTTCGCCGCCGAACTCGCCAGTGCGCTTTGATGTAAGATCGCCACAAGTGATCTATTTCAACCAAATCTGAGCGACATGGCATGCTGTTGAGCGAGAGATAATGAAATAAATCACTTCGATCGCTTATGGGCAGCCAAAGCCCTCAGATGCCGATTCTACAATACACATCGTTGCCGGCGGACAAGGTGTAATTTTTCGGGATGTCATACTCTTCCCTTGCACATAATCGTTAGTTTCTCATCGAGGACTTCACCATGAATACTGCTTCCAAAAAACTTCACGTCTTGATGGCCTTCTGCTTTCCGATGATATTCTGGGCCACCAGTTCGTTGGCCGCTGAGCTCAGCGGCACTCCGGAGGAGCTGCGCGGCTATCTTCGTTCCGAGACGCGAACAGTAACTATCAGCGATAATGCGTCTGAGGTGGCCTACTCCGACTTGGCGAAGATCACCCTCATCGTAACGACAAAGGCAAAGACTCTCGCCTCCGCGATGAAACAGAACAACGATCTTCGCGGCTCCGTTGCCGCACAGCTTTCTAAGTCTGGCATTTCATCTGACGACATTCAGAGCTCCAAGTATTCTGCATCTCCCCAATTCGGCTGGTTCGGTAAATCACCCAGTAGCTTCGAAGTTGTTAACAGCCTCGTTGTGACCGTAAGCGGGGATGCGGCATTTCGCCAAGTCGCAGAAATTTCGGATCAGAGCGATACGGTCATCTTCGGTGGCGTTGAATTTGAACATAGCAAGAAAGAAGAGTATGAGAACAAGGTTCGCGATAAGGCTGTTGATGAGGTATTGAGCGATCAGGCCTATTTTGAGTCCAAGCTTGGGCTGAAGCTTCAGCCAGTGTCTTTTACCTTCTCAGATGTGCGTACATCTGAGCTCAATCGCTATAGCGGAATTGAAGAGGTCGTCGTTACAGCCAGCAAGCTGGATTCATTCGGTGACGTATCAGTGGCCGCTCCTTCGAGCTTTGATGAGGTTGAATACCGAGTTTCGGTCACCGTGACCTTTGAAGTCGAACAGATAAACTAGTCGTAGTCGACTGTTTATCTAGCAGCCGTGTTCGAACGATGAGCCCTCAAAGCGGTGTGCTTCGTATAGTGCCGGGTCTTGCTCCCCGTCCACATTGAGCCGGCGGAACGACAGGTAGGTACTGCTGAAGTTTTCGAATTGCAGAAACATGGTCTCGACGGCGCTATCAGACCATTCGCTGTAATCCAGTCGAACCCTGTCGCCCTCGTACGCCCAGTTACCGCCACTATCGTAATAACGCTTCGTCGAGCCGTTGCTGACCATGGACTGAGAGTAGAACGCACCCGATTCGTGGAAATAGACTTCGGTCAGACTCGTGGTCCGATTGTCCTCGTCATAATGCTCGATGCGCCAGCTTCCGACGAAATCGTCCGTTGAGAACGCCGTCTCCGCGAAAGCGGGCAACGACAGACTGCACAGCACGAATAAGAACAGAGTTTTCATGACCGTCTCCTTGGTTTGACGGTCTGATTATCCCGATACGTTGTGCAAGGCCGGTGTTGCAAAAATGGCGAATTATGGCGCCTCGAGGTATCGATACCCGGCTAGCCTGCGGGCGATGTTGCCAACTCTGAATCGGTAACTGCGACAACGAGCAGCACACCCGCGCCCATAACGTAAAAGTAGGCGCTCGCCATTCCACTCAGACCGAGCACCGCAGGTACTGCGAGAAATCACCGCAGGTACTGCGAGAAATCCGATTCCTGCAGCAATGTCTAACAGCAAGTGAACCTTGAATGGAATACGACCCACCAAACTGAAGGTATAGTCCGTAAACAGACTGTAGACGATGAGACCGATGCCACCGATTATCGAAAACCAGTGCGCAATGACGGATTGTGCAGCTACGTCGAACAGGAAGGGCCCGAGTATGAGCGCTACAGCAGCGGCGTAGTCGCCTAGTCCATGCAATTTTGGAGATAAGAATTTCATTGTCTTTTCCTTACGTTATTCGTTCTTGGTAGTAATCGTCGCTGTCATGCCTGGGTGAAACTTGCAAAAATATGCAGAGGCCATCCCGACTGCGACGACAATACTTTTCGACTCATTCTGCGCGAGAGTCCCGGTATCCCAACTGCCATCCTTGCTGGAGGCCGTGTGCGGCGCGATATCCCGATTCACCCAGGTAATCGTATCGCCCGGTTGTGCATCAACATTTTTCGGCAAGAATTTGAAGCCTGTAATTTCAATGACATGAGTCACGCCCGCAGGCTGCACCACATGTTCCGGTGAGGCGAAACTGGTTGATGCCAGCACGCACAACATGAGCACTCGAACAGAAGATTTCATGGACATACCTAAAGACTCGCAACCATCGATTCCGCGTGGCCTTCATGCGCCCGAAAGATCTCAAGCCCAGCCTTGAATAGTGCTCTTACCTCTTCATTCTCAATGTTCGGAAGGAACGAGTTGGCAACCAGGTCGTTAACGGCGCGGTGATACTGGAGTTCGTTATTGGCGTAGTACTTGTCAAACTCAACTCCACGGAGCTGGCTCATTTCGTCAATGATCCTTTCGGCGTCCGCGTTTAATGCCTTGCTGAGAAAATTGTCTTGTGGACTGGCACCGAGCTTGTCCAACAGGGCCAATGCTTGCTGATTCACCGCTGTATGATCGCGAATCATGGTTTCGGCGAACTTGTGAATCGCCGGATTCTGACTGATCGCGAGTGCGAGATGCGCGTAACGAATGTCTATGTTGTCCGCGATATAAGCGACATGGGCAATTTGCAGATCATTCAGTTCGGCTGGCGATTCAGCCTGGGCTGGGCTCGCTGAAAAAACGAAGGCCATTGCTACTAGCGTGGATGTGATTCTGATCATTTGAACATTCCTCGATTCCTGACGATATTTTGGTTGCGCGTAGCCGTCCGTGAGACAGCGTGAGAGGATTGAACTACAAACTGGCGGAGTTATTAATGACCAATTCGCCATATTTTTTGATCAAACGTCCGGACTAGAACCACGTAGTTGACTTTCCAGTGCAGCCAAGATATTGAGTTACGCATGGATATACTCAGCGACATTCTTTCTCGCCACCAGGTCAAAGGAACGCTCTACTTTCGGACGTCCTTCACATCGCCCTGGAGCGTGCAGGTTCCGGCGTTCGAAAATGTGGCGCGATTTCATTTCGCCCATAAAGGCAGTTGTTTCGTACGCGTCGTCAAAACTGCGGATCCAGTGCTGCTTGAGCAGGGGGATCTCGTCATTATTCCTCGAGGAGCAACTCACACCTTGTTCTGTGACCCAGCGACGGAAGGCGAATCCGTCCACCTTGACAAGATAGTCGAAGAATCGGGCTTCACCGGCCATGGTGCCCTCGTAGTCGGGGATCTAGGGAGCAACCAGGAAACCCAACTCGTATGCGGTCATTTTGCGTTCGACGAACACGCGAGCCACCCGGTGCTTGAGTCGCTACCGGACTATATTCACATCAAGAACTATGGCGAAGTCGCGGGCCGCTGGATGGAAAGTACATTGCGACTAATCGGTACTGAGGTCGGTCGTGATGGTATCGGCGGTGATTTTATCGCGATTCGAATGTCAGAAATTATCCTGGCGCAGGCGTTGCGTACATTTTTCGCAACAGACGGAGCGGACAAACCGGTTTTTGCCGCCTTTCAGGACTCCAACATTGCGCCGGTGCTTACGGCTATTCATAAAGATCCGTCGAAACCACTTACTTTGGAGGCTCTTTCAGATATCGCATGCCTTTCGCGAACCTCTTTCGTCGCAAGATTTTCCGCATGCATGTCGATGACGCCACTGAAATACGTAACGTTCTGGCGAATGCAAATTGCCAGGCAGCTGTTAGTACAAACTGACAACCCGATTCTGGACATTGCAGAGAGTGTTGGTTACCAATCCGAGGCGGCGTTTGGACGTGTCTTCAAAAAACATCATCACGTTGCGCCGGCAACGTACCGCAGGCAAGCCGTGTCTGCTTAGTCACCAGCTGCGGACGGATGCCGGTGTCTTTTCAGGTGTCCGAACTCTCAGAACCCGACGTTGCCGTTGCTGCGACGCCACGCGCGAGCAAATACGCGTAAAAGGGAATAGCAATGATGCCCGCGATAAATACCACAATCAGAAAGTACAGATAAAAGAGGATTCGAAGAAACCCTTTGACTGATTGGTGATCGTAGACCGCGCTTTGATAAATCATTTCACCTGGCAGTTCCTTTATAGGTGGCGGCTCTTTGCCGGCCCACATAAGGAAGTACCTCTCGTGGTCCGCGATCCGCGAGCGAATCGTCATGAAGCCGATGATCATCGCCATCACGCAAAAGGCGAATAGAAACACCTTCAGGCTAAAAAACCTGTCATTGGAAAACAGGGCGAACACGTAAACTGCTGCAAAACCACCACCTCCGAATGCCAGCCGCCGCGAGATGTCGACTACAGCTTCGGTGCGCATGTTGTGGAGCATCATATCGACTCTGAAAAAGGACATCGCCAGTGCGATCAACGATGGATACAGAATAATCTGTCCGATAGTCGAATGCCCAAGGATCAATGCCAGCAGTCCGGTCAATACGAACAGGGACGCCAGCAGGTTCGTCCTCCGGACCCAAGCCGGGCCCTCACGCAAGCGTGGCTGGGCGAAATACTTCAAACCAATAATCGCAGTAAGCAGTGCAATGCCGGCTAGAAAATAGGAACCGCTATCCGGACCGCTCCCGTTTGTCAATGTCATCTTCATCAATACAACGGCAAGAACAAAGACGATGAGAATTATGAGACGCCCGACACCAAGTCCTATTTTTTTTATGAACGACATACGTTCCCTCCTGACAACCGACCGGATAATTAGCGCCCCCGGATCATAGCGCATCGTCCCTACCGACGATATATCGGCTCAAATGAGCACTATTGCAACTTGCAACTGGTCCCACCCAGCACACCGGAGAGTCCGGCATGTTGCCAGGAACCCCAAAAGCCGGGTACGCCGAACAGGCCTGCCACGGTGTTTAGCGGATTAGTCCCGTCAGTGTCGAGCGTAATCTCAATTGACCCGCTATCGGTGGATGTCGCCAAGATGGTCTCGCCCTCCAACGTTCCAGACAAAGACACAACGTCGCCGCGTGCGCTGACCATCACGCCGGATACCCGATTGTCTGCAAACACGTCCAATGCTAATCCACCTCGGTTGTCGGCGGTGTCGTCGCCAACATCGAAGGGTGTGTCATCGCCAAATGCACCGGCCAGGCGAAACACGGCACTAAAGTCGCCGGCGACGCGCTCGCCATCGAAAGTACCCACGCCACCCTCGACATCATTACGCCACTCACCGCCTGTTAGCCGATCGTAATTCGCCAATGATCCGGAGAACTGCGCGCCGTTGGTCGTTTCACCCACAATAAAGGACTGATTCGCATCGAACCCAAGCGATTGTCGCGGCAGAACTCCGATGAGCCGATTCTGGATTTCGCTGTACACCAACGCACTGGCAACTCCCGGGCGTGGAATCTCATTGCCAAACTGCGAAGGATCGGCCCTGAGGTGTTGCAGCAACATAACAAATTGCCCGCTATCATCACCCGAAAAGCGGCCGTGATAAATTCCGGAACTCAAACAAGCCAATGACTCTCGCAGATGGTCCCGTGCCGCTTCGGGCGTTGGCAAACTATGGAGTACGCTGTCAACCGAATTGATGAAGCTAACCAGGTCGGCCACAGCTGGCTGATTGGCAAAGTCATTATCAGCAAAATCGATCGGGCCCCACGTCATTCCGTTTACAGCCGCAGTGAGGTCGACTGAAGGCGCTATCCCGTTACTCAGGTCGTCATCGGAATCGAGCATTTGCAGGAAGCGTGAGATATTCAGGACTGCCAGAGAATTGATGTTGCTACGCGGAACGAAATCGAGTGGCGTTATTATCGGCCTCCCCACTGTACTCCCGATTTCGATACCGCCGAAGGAAAAATCGGTAACCTGGGAGACCCCGTCCACCGACTCATACCGAAAAACACCGCCGCTATCCGTGGTTCCGCTTGCCTCGCCGGAGCGAAATTCAATACTCGAAACCGGTCCATCAATCAGGCGGCCACTTTCCGTCGTGACAACGGGTGGCTGGGCCGCCGGAGGAACTATCGGACCCTCTCCACCGGATCCACCGCACCCGCTGCCACAAACTGCCAGTACCAGGACGGGCCACTGTCGTGCCTGCTTTCTGTCGATCATAACGGTCTCCTGTGCAATGCTATTGTCGCCGGACGGTATCGTCGGCTAATGTGGCGATTGTTGCGCTATGTCGCGGGATCGGCCAAGCAACTTGCAGTACCGTTTAATAAGTATTCCGGGCGTTAGCAGTCGCCTCTTAATACAAACCAATCGATACTGAAATCTAGATGACAGCGAGGACGGGCTGAGGGATGGTTGAAAACGATTCAATAAATGATCGGGATTTCTATGCGGTCCGACCGGAATTGGTACTTCGCGCGGCACAGTTGTTCGGTGTCTCATCCAGCATTCTCGAACGGGGCGCGAAACGGCTTCACAGCCGAGCCGTGGCGATCAAGGCAGGGAAAGAGGTCGGACAATGGGGTCGACACCAGCAGATGGTTATTGCCCAGTACTGCGAATACACCGAGAGCCGCGGTATAGAAAGCCTGCTTCCCTGGCAGGAATTGGTCGAACACCACATGCGTTACGACGGCAAAGAGGGCATCTCATCGCGGACAGGCAACAAGCCGTTGTCAACTGTTGAACGGCTCTCTGTAAATACCACAGCACTCCAGCGGCTTCGAGAAGTCCGCGGGTTGACCATCAACGAGGTCGCTGCGAGCAGCGGCATTCCACCGGTACTCCTTGAGGCAATTGAGTCGGGCAACTGGCCCGATGTCGCACAAAGTACCGCGGCGTGCGTTGCTGCCGCGATGAACTCGACAGTTGCCGAGTTGTTCAGCCCACTCGACCTCGACGAACCACATATTTCGGAACCGACAGATTGCGCTGTTGCAGAACCCATCAGCCAATCCGGGGAATTGACGATTGAATCAGCCGAAAACGACTCAACTGGCGCGGGCCGTTGGTTGTTTGGCGCTGCGATCATCGTGATCGCCGCCAGCTTATTCTATGCGCTGTGGCCCGACACATTACCGCTCAAAAAGAGCCCGCTGCAGTCAGAAACAATTGTTGGGACGCAATGGCGCACAACAATAGTCCTGGACAACAAGAACATCCCGTTACCCGAGGAAACCGAGGAGCTGTTTGCGAACGGGGGATATCTGGAATTTCAGCAAGACGGCGTAATCGCATTCAACTGGGTTGACCCGAATGCCCTGGTTGCGCTGCCGTCGACATTCTTTTGGCGATTGGACGACAGCGAACTAACCGTGCAGCTCAACGATGCCAGATATGTATTTCCGGCAGACAACGACGATACGCTCTCTACACTGGATGCAACTCGCAGCTTCATCATGACGATAGAACGTATAGGGCGGACCAAAGACCAGGCTCAGGTCGGCGGTAGCTCTGCAGGTGACGAGCAGGATTGAGATGACAATTCTGAGCTAACGGTGCCTGGCGGTTGATTTCATTACGTACTTGGGACGATCAAAAAGACCACCTCAGGCCCAGATTCGAAACTCGCGATTGTTCACCGATCGCGTCTTCCAACACTATCCTCATCGTGTCACTCAGTTTCACCGTTGCACCAACTCGTCCCAATACCTCGCTCCGTATTCCGGCGTCCGTAAGCTCGTACATCGACTTATCGAGGTAGCGCAATTGTCCCTCTATACCTATGGCTTCTGTCGCTTTCCACCGCACACCTGCGGCGACTGTAAAACCACCGTCGCCTTGTCGTAGCGCCCCTCGATGATCAAACTGTGCGCCACCTGACGGGAGCACAAGAAGAAAATCGTCAGGCTCAAACCGACTCTTTGAGTAGCCCGCATAAAAGAGTAGTGAAATGTCTGAACTCAATTCTGCATGATGGCCTATGTCAAATATCCAATTTCGTTGATGCAAGTCGAACCGGCCAGTCTCGATTTCGGGATCAAAACGCAGGTCTACCACGATATGACCCGTAGTTTGTTGGTATGACCCCCGCAGGAACCAGCCTTTGTCAGCGACGCCGATTGTACAGTCAAGCTGAAAACCAGCGCCTCGTTTCGCCTTCAGGTTCAATGACAACGAGGGTATAGGGTCAAAACTGAATCTGGCATTGGAATTCATTTGCGCTGCACTGACGTCGCATTCACGAATATTGTCGGAGCGTGCTTGACTAGCAATTAGTGTTGCCGCCAAAACTGCATATATCACTATCCAACGGCGACAAAAGATGTAGCGGATAATCATCATATTAATCCCTCGTTCCGGGCACAAAAGTGGGTACCTCGGCTCGGTACTTGAGATAGTCATCGCCAATTTCCCGAACAAGATCGGCCTCCTCATACTTAGTGGCAATCAGGACGTAGCATGTCACCGTCAACGCCCAAACCAGCTGGCCTACTGTCATGTGCGGTGCAAACCACGGCATCAACATCCAACCAAGACTGATCGGGTGTCGAACCAGTGAATAGAGATAGCGTGCAGTAAACGGCACTGAAGCCGCTGAGCGATCAAGATACCTGTCCCACGCCTGCCGTAAGCCAAAAAATCCAAAATGACCAAAGTGGAATGTTGCTGCAGACATCATCAGCCAAATCGCTACATATACAGTGAGAACCAGAATCGAACCTGCCTGATTCTCGACCTGCCAGATCGTGACGGGAATTGGTTGCCAGAAAAAAACAACAATGAAAGTAACAACTGCGGTCATGTAGACGTAGGTCGCTCGTTCAATCGGCTCTGGAATCCACTGCGTCCACCATCGCTTGAATGAACTTCGGGCTGTCAGGGAGTGATGTAACCCAAACCCCAATACAAGAGAGGTATCGATCAATACAGATATCCAGAATGGCTGGACATTACCGTCGTTTATTCCCTTGGGGACCCCGAAATCAATAAGGAAGCCAGCTAGATAGGCAAGACTTGCCAATCCAAGCAAATAGCCAATCGCCGAATAGAATAAAAATAGAAACTTTGTCATTGTGTTTTGCCTTTTCTGACCAGGACAAACGGACAATCAGTCCTTCGTTAACCGTCAAGAGCTGAGACGGGGTGCGTCGGCAATGGATTCGCAGATCTGCTCAATGTGGCGAAAGTCGGTGCCACAACAACCGCCGAGTACCGTTAAATGCGGCAAGCGGTCTAACAACTGACGATACTGCAGCCCCAGCTCCTCAGGGCTGCCATCATCGAGCTCCTCAGATTCGTCGAGTTCCGCATGACTCATACAAGAAGCGTTTGCCCTTATACCCATGAGTCTTCTGCTCCAACCTTCTTTTCCGTCGAATAGCGCATCGAAATGTGTCGGATGAGCACAATTGATCATGTAATAGACCGGACCCTGGCCTGTCGCCGCGTCCACCGTTTTGATCGCTTCCTCAAGTGAGTCGCCCGTCGGTAACCGACCATCAGTCTCTACGGTGAATGAGATGACAACCGGAAGGCCATGTTCCTGGGCAGCGCGAGTCAGGCCCACTGCCTCTTCAATGTAGTTAAGCGTCAGCCCGCTGATCAGGTCGACGTTCGTGTCAGCAAGTGTTGCAATTTGCATGCTGTGATACTCGCGGGCTTCATCGCTTGTCATCTGTGACGCTGGGCTATAGCCATCACCACGCGGGCCGACACATCCACTGATGATCAGCGATGTGTCAGGGTGACGTTCGCGCATTCGCTCGAGTACCCTAACCGACTTGCGGTTCAACGCATCAAGCTGCTCGGGACTATCGCCAATCTTTGCGCCCCAGTCGGCATTCGCACGCCAGGTTGCAGTCTCGATTACGAGGCCTAAGCCGCGCGTCGAGGCAAGATCCTGGAACTGGCACCAGTATTCCAGCAACTGGTCGGTGCCCGCGTCGCTCTTTAGCAGGTGGTAAGACGCAAACTCGGGCAGTTCAATGCCCTTAATGAACACCAGCTCGGTCTCCAGACCAGCGTCGGTTATGCAAAGCTGTTTGTTTAGTTGTGGCAGGTGCTCGCTGTAGATACCCATTTCTTCTACACTCCTTTGGTGCGTGATTGTATTTTCGGGTTGTCGATCCCGAAGCGCTGACGACAATGCGCAACACGCAGTTGGAGTGCTTGAAAAAAACCTGAATATTAGATGATCATTTCGTGAACACGACCGAAATGATTACTAATCAATGACTTATAGAGTTGGACAACCCAGGTCGCCCTGATGACGGACAACGATGTCCGTCGCGCTGTGTTGCATGGAACGCAACGCGGGCAGAGCTTCTGCCCACAGACGGCATGCTTCGCTGTCACTTCCCCGTTCACGAGCAAGTTCTCCCATGTTTGCGAGGATGATCGGATAGATTTCATCCAGCTCAGCGGTGCTCGCGATATCGAGTGCTCTCGACAACCGCTCTGAAGCAATTTGGTACTGCTGACGAGATGCGGCGATGTTACTCAGATTGATGAGGTCGAGGGCAATAGACCTTTGCCACCCTAGACGCTCCCCAATCTTTACGGACTCGAGCAAATAGTCTTCCGCGCTGTCGAAGTCTTTCCTGACGAGCGCTGTCGCACCCAGGTTACCCAGCGCCGTCGCCTGACCAGCAATATCGCGCCTCGCGACGTGTGTGTCGTAGGCTCTGGAGAGCATGTCGATCGCCTGATCGAAACGTCCGATACTGGCCATGACTATGCCCAAATTGTTCAACGATTCGGCAAGCAGGTGTTCGTCTCCGATCTCCTCTGCGAAACCTGATGCTGTTTCGAATGTCGTGCGTGCCT
This sequence comes from Gammaproteobacteria bacterium, assembly GCA_022600955.1. GTDB lineage: Bacteria > Pseudomonadota > Gammaproteobacteria > Steroidobacterales > Woeseiaceae > UBA1847. Next base: position 1,252 of record JAHZJK010000025.1, on the reverse strand, counting down.
GTTCGTAGTCGCCACGATTGCGTGCGATCGCTCCCTGCTGCAGCAATACAAGTGACTGGCGTCGAAGCCCGGTTTGTTGTGCAAAGCCCATTGCGCGCGATAAATAAACAGTTGCAATATCGTACTCGCCCCGGAGTTTGCGTGCGGTTCCGACGCCACGAAGCGCGTCGGCGCTAATCTCGGTCGACACCTCAGATTCTGCCAGCACGTCGAAAATATCGATCGCCTCGTCAAGACGACCCGCGCGTATAAGTGCGTACCCCAGATCGAGGCGGTTCGCGGCGTCGTCAGGTCGTAAGTTGTAAGCCGACTGGTAACTGTTTACTGCCTCGTCAATATTGCTCGTGTAGTAGATGGCACCGGCCTCTCGCCAACTGATGGCCGCCGCGTCAACTGATTGTTTGGACGCCATATCCAGATCTTCTGCGACCGAGGCAATAGACGCAGCAGCGCCGTCAACATCGCCTGCGATCAATAGATCAACCGCCGATCTCTTTCGCGCATCAACCGAGTTGACGATATCCTGAAGCGCTTTGCGGATTGTGTCTTCGGAGCCTGGTTTGAGAGCGACGCCGGACCTTGCGGCCTGGTCACGTAACATCTGGACGAGTTCGTCGACCTTGGCGTCGGTCGACTCAACCGTCGACCTGGTTTTCTCCATTATGTCGATGGAGCCATCCGGTATTATCCATTGCAATATGTCGCTAACATTCGCTGCCGTAACCAGCAGGCCACCCAGTAAAGCAGCAAGCACCCCATTTCTTAGCGGATGATTTTGCCTTTTAGGCGGCGCCATCGGGTTCTCTTTGACGGCCACGTGCACGTCCAGTCGATACCCATGACCGTGTTGTGTCTTGATAATGCTGGGGTCCGCGCCGCAGTTTTCCAGCACGGTTCTTGCCTTGCGAATCACTTGGGCGACAGACGCGTCTGTCACAACACGGCCTTGCCAGAGAGCCTCTGACAATTCGTCCTTGGTAACGACTTCGTCGCCGCGTGTTGCAAAGAGTTCGAATACGCCGAAAACCAGCGGCGATAGTGACTCGACGTGGTCATTGAAACGAATCTCGCGCTTCGCTGTGTCTAGTTCAACGCCGTCAAAATGATAGATCGGCTTATGCATAGGGCGAATTATACATATCGATAACCCTCTGACGCTTATCGAACCATATTTCTATACCGATTATCCTTGCCAAAAATGATTCGAAGTCACCATGGGTCATGCAGGGCATTCCGAATGCGCTTCCTAGTT